>CACYGI010000001.1 GCA_902773925.1 uncultured Bacteroidia bacterium
GGCGTCGGTTGTATCAAGGCATATGTCAGGAGTTCCCCGGTCTTTTCCGTTTCGGCAGATTCGGCGGCATCGGCATCGGCCAGGATGAGTTCGGCCACTTTCATTGCCGTTGCCCCATCCACCTGAAATTGTACGCTATGGTAATAATCCAGTTTATAGGTGGCCATGCTCCCGCCGCGCACTTCCGTCACTACCATCCGCTTCGCAGGTACCACCTTCCCTCTAAAGACAGGATAGCAGTTCAAGCCCCTCTGGGCCCAGGCAGTGCAGGCAATCAAAAGCAGAGCCATTATGCATAACAATATCCTTTTCATCGCTGGAACATTTCTCTAAGGTTATTATCAGCAATCGAGCTCCCTGCAAAGAACTCGGCAAGCGAGGACTCTACAGAAGACATTATTTGCTCATTATTATTTGAAAACTCGCCATATGAATAGCGGACGCAAAGTTCATCTTGATGGCCGGTTTCCGTTGTTTTTATATTCAAGCCGATGGCAACGACCGCAACTATGCTTGCCGCCACGACAGCAAACGAGTACATCCGTACGGTCCTTGCCCGACGGGCTTTCTTCTCCCTGCCGATGGACAGGTAACCGAGCACGCCCCGGATTTCCTCGAAGTCCGGATCGTCTACCCTTGCCGCATACCTTGCCAGTTCCCGCTCCTCTTCCGGAGTGGTCTCCGCCTCCCAGTAGCGCTGCATCAGGGCTGTGTATTTCTCTTTATCTGTCATCTTTCAGTGCGTTTCTAAGTGTTTTGCGGGCGCGGGAGAGTTGCATCTTCTCCTTCAGTATGTATTGTTGGGTTGCTGTTAATTCTGACTGTATCTTTCGTTCCATTTCGGCGTAAGCCTTTTCTTTCTCTGTCGTATCTGGTCTGTCATCTGGATAATCGATTTCCAGAGGTACCGTCCGTTCCCTTCTTCTTTCATTCAGGCTTGCATTCCGGACTGTCTTATTCAGCAACGCCTCGGCTTCTTTCTCAGACTTAAGCGGGTACTGTCGTCGCCAGAGCCGGACGAAGCTGTCCTGCAGGATATCCTCCGCCGTTCCCGCATCCGACAGACTTATATAACACATGAACTCCGGAAACGTAACACAATAATACGCAATTTTTGATTTCTCCCCTTGCGTACACTACTGCATCCACCTGTGACAAAAATGATAGAATGATTTAAGCCGATGCCGATTGTTTGGGCCAATGCTGCGCTGTTCCAGCGGTTGTTTCGATACCAAGGCCGATAAGAAAAGCGGTCAAGAGACTGTGGTCGGGCAAATCCGACTGCCTCCCACAACAAAGGCGGCCCTTATGCGGGGCCGCCTTGAGTTAGTGTGAAGCGATGATCTTATTCTACCACGTAGGTATAGGTAAGGACATCACCTGTTGTTGCGTGGGTATGGGTAACAACCGTGCTCACGAGAGACTTGCCGGTACCATACTTAACTCCCGTTGACGGCTCCTGGTTAACATAGCAAGCATTGAGCGTAATACTACCATTCGAACGGCTCAGAACGCGGGTACCGTTGCTGAAGAAGTAACCTCCGTTGATGCTGATGTTTGCGTTCGTACCGGCACTATGGACTGCGCTGTACTGCTGGGTAGATTCAGCGTTGATATAGATACTGCCCGAATTGAAATTCATCTTGCCTGCATTGACGACGAGGCCGTAATAACCATATTGTCCCGATTCGGCGCCAGAGGTGAATTCAGAATCAGTGATATTGACCGTAGTCGATGTATTGTTCTGATACATACAGGTCACCTGACGGGTAGCGACGGTCTTTGCATTGTTGAAATTCACAACACTACTACCAATAATATAGTATATAGGATCGTTGTTCCAAGCAGCGCTCTTGTCCTTGGTACACTCGATCACGCAATTCGTTGCCGTAAAGGTGGAAGTGCCGGCAGTACGGACCATCTGGGTCTCCGAGCTGGTGTACTTACCCTTGGTCGTTGCCGAGTCGGTAATGGTAAGGTTAACACCGGTAGAGATAGAGATGGCCTGCTGCAGAGTGGTCGAAAGGGTATGACCGTTAAGGTCGAGAACAATCGGCTTGGGTGCACCGGCAAAGGTGACCTGCGCAGTGAATGCTACATCATCGTACAGAACGACATTGATGACCTCCGCCGTTCCGGTGTATGCCTTGACTGCTGCCTCTGCTTCAGCCATACTGACATAATTGACACCGTCAACGTGGATGACCGGCTTGTCAACGATAACCTTCCAAGCATAGTCACGGCCTCCGTAAGTCACGGCTTCTTCCTTTGACTTGCAACCTTCACCGATCAGCGTCGATGCAGGCTCATTCTTGTAGAAGCCGCCTGTCAGGGTTGCGCTGCCCGAAGAAACTGTCACATCCGCAGTACCACCGTAATAATATCCGCTGGATGCTACGAGAGCACCGCCGCCGACATTCACGGCAGCATTTGAACCAACCAGGGTAACGGAAGTGACGGTAGTCGTACCGCCCGTAACGATCAGAGCGTCCGAACCGGTAGTGGTGATCTCGCCGTCAGCGTCGGTCGAGGTATCCTGGATGGTCAAATCTGAACTTGCAAGAACTGCGGGAGTAGCATTGGAGCTCAGCTTGTAACCCTTCATATCAAGGGTGACCATATACTTGTTGCCACTCTGGATTGCAAGAGTAGAAGTGGATGTAACATCACTGACAAGGTCAATCTTCGAAGCCTTGATATCAGCAGACCAGGTGCGCGAATCCTCCATCGCGGAGGCCATCGTACCGTGAGGAGCCGTGTATGAGCCTGCCGTAACATTGGCCACGTAACCGACATCCGTCTTCTTGGCAAGGGTGAACGGATAGTCATCCCTCGTATCAGGATCGGTGTTGAGCACATTGACATAATCCGGTGCCGCCGCTGCGACAACGCCTACATTGAAGTTACCGCCATCGATATTCAATGCACCAGAGAAGGTAGGACTAACGAGACTCTTGGTAGCTGAACGGAAGTTACCACCGTGGATGTTGAGAGTGGTGGTAGTACCGCTGGCGACAATGACATATGAAGTACCTTCAAGAGTCTCGAAAGTACCGCCATAGACGTGGGTAGTAGGCTTGTTGGAGGTGCTGCTGTTATTAGAGTTGTAGAAGGCATTCGAACTCTTGGAGATGAAGTGTCCTCCGTTGATGGTTACAGTTGCGTTGTAATTCCAGAATGCAGCAGACTCATCGGCATTCATAGTGAAGTCGCCGGAGAGATCGACAATGGCGCCGCCCGTGAAGAACGAAGCCTGCGATCCCGTACTGGTCGCGGTAAAGTTGCCCGAAATATGGGCCGGCGTGCTGCCGGTGACGTAGATACAACGACCGGTATTGGTTGTAACGGTAAAACCACCCTTGATATTCGCCTCGTTACCGCCGGTAATATAGATACCGTGATTGAGCGATTCGACGGAACCGTTCATATCCATGTCGAAAACCAGACCGTTGGCATATATACCGTATGACTTGGTGGAAACAATCCTGGGCGTACCGGTAATATATGTCTTCGAACCGGAAACAGAGTAAATGGCTGCACGGATATACGTAGCGTTATAACCGGTCGAATGGATCAGCGGGCTGCCGGAAACCCTGAGTACGCCGTTGTTGTAGATAGTGTAATTGACATTACCATAGACAGATGCTGTACCATTAACATCAAGCGATGAATTCGGAGCAACGTACAGAGCCGTATAGTTCTTGTTGGTGATAACACCGCCGCTGATTGCACCTGTAGATGTCCCGGTATAATAAACGCTATAGTACGAAGCTGTCTCGCTGAGGGTATTGATATTACCTCCCTCGATATTGACCGTAGCATCCGTTACCAATATGGACTGACCCTTGTCATAGACAAAGTTGATTGCACCCTGCAGGACGGGATTGTCGCTCGAGCTGTCGGTAATAGTCAGCTTACGACCCTCGCGTACGCGGATAGGATAAGCCGTAGCGAGCGTCTTGCCATTGAGGTCCAGCGTCACTGCACCTGCGCCGTCAGCTCCGGAGAATACGAGGGTATCCATTGCCTCGCAACCGCGGTAAAGCTTGACCACGCAGTCGGAAGCAGAAGCCTGTGCAACTGCCAGTGCTTCGCCAAGCGTCTTGTAGAGGACACCGCCGACCTCAGCCTCAGGCGAATCATCGTGAGGCATATTGAGGGAGACAAGCGACTTTGCGCAGGCCTCAAACTGCATAGTCTCACCGGACTGCTTGAGCGTCATCGTGCAGGTCGAACCGGTAGTGGTCTTGAACTCGACCTGAATACCGTTCTTGTAGGCCTGGGGAAGAGTCAGGAGCGTGAAACGCAGAGGGGTCTCGCCCACCACGATCGCACTCATACCCGAACCGCTCGCCGAGACGAACTTGGTCTTGATAACCTTGCTTCCTTCAGCCGACATCGTATAGGTGGAAGGCTTTGCGCAAGTAGCATAAGGAACGGTAAATTCACCCGTGAGGTTCTCATCACCGAGAGAAGTCAGTGTGAAAGAGGAGATGGCTATCTTCTCATTGTCGCCGCGGCCGACCACGAACTCGAACGGAGTCACCACCGGCTGGAAAGAGAGATCCACCTGGAAGTTGCGGGGATCATAGATGACCTTGTTGTTGGCAACCATATAGGACGTATTCATATCCGGCTGATAGTCCATCGCATTGCTGCTGCGGGCCGTCAGAGTCTGCTCAGCCTGGAGAGATGCGGAGACAACGCCCTTCTCGGGATTGAAAACAACTCCCTCATTGGCTGCGGGCGAAGGATAGACGGCATAGAAGTCGTATTCGGGAGCAAGATCCCAGACGAGGAAGTCCTCCTCGACGGTGGGAACAAGGACAGCGGTCGAAACGGTCGCCTCATCCTGTACTACTTCCTTCACCAGATAATCTGCATAGTGCTTGTCGGGGTCACCCTGGGTATGGGTGTTGGCGCAATAGACGCGGATCATATCACCTACGACCCAGTCGATACGCTCCTTGACAAGCTTGCTGCCTACAAACTCACCGTCACCGGTATATACGGTCCTGGTCTCAATCTCCATCTCGCTGTTGAGGGAGAACTGGACAGGCTTGCCGACATAACTGGTATCCACCACCTTGATCTTGTCAACGTCAGTGGACTGGCAAGCGGAAATCAAGCCGAACGCGCCCAGAAGGACGGCCAGCATCAGAATCTTATAAGTATTTTTCATAATCATTTCCTCCTTGCTTTAGCTTGCGATTGTCCAGTCATCATCTGCGTTGTAATTGTTGACGTCGGTGCCGCTTGTGCCGGCCGTAGGGTCCTTGACCTCTGCGTCATCGGTAACCGTGCAGGCTGTAGTGACATTGGGAATCTCCTGGCTCAGCGTCAGATCGACATTGTTGTCGTAGATGGAGTAGAACACGAACGTGCGTGCATTTACACCCGGGACAACCTGTGCGAACTGCTGGATGAGGCGCTGGGCCATCTCTGCGCGGCAGTAAATGACGAGCGGATCTTCGACCGTCGGAGCATCGTATGCAGGCATTGCAGGAATGTTGGTGCCGGTAATCTTCTGGCAACGGAATTTCTTGTTGAGCCTCAGCGTGCGAAGGCTGGTGTCACCGTTGAGGAAGTAGTTGAGGTTGGTCAGTGCAGCCGTGTTGCAGCCGTCACCGCCAAGATCGACACTCTTCAGAGCGGAGCAGGAAGCAGCCAGATATGACATATCCGTAACCTTGCTCAGATTGAATGCTGTGAAATCGAGGGACTCGAGAGCCGAGCAACCATAGAACATAGACTTGACAGAGGTCACCTTCGGCGTCTCGAAATCACTCATATCAACCGACTTGAGGCTCGAGCACTTGTAGAACATACCTTCAAGCGTGGTTGCCGAAGGCGTCTTGAAATTGCCGAGATCGACACTTTCCAGAGAGCTGCATCCATAGAACAAACCGAGCAGAGTGGTAGCCGCTATCGGGTGAACCTTGCTCATATCCACCGACTTGAGGGCTGCGTCATTGGCAAACATATATGCGAGCGTGGTAGCACTCTCGGCCGTGAAGACATTGCCCATATTGATGTTCTCGAGATTGGTGCAATTAGCGAACATATATGTGAGAGTGGTGGCTGACTGCGGGATGAACATACTCACGTCAAGATCGGTGAGGTTGACGCAGCCGTTGAACATATACGAGAGGTTCGTAACGTTCTTTACATCGAACGAATAAAGGACCAGCTCGCTTGCCTTGCAATTTGCAAACATATATGTCATCGAGGTCACCTTGGAGGTATTGAACGAACCGAGATCGAGCGTGAGTTCCGGAGTACCGCAATTGTAGAACATATAAGCCATGTTCGTAGCAGCCTTGGTATCGATGCCGCTCAGGTCGAGCTTGGGCAGGCTCGTACAACCGTAGAACATATATGCGAAATTCTTGACGCCGGAGGTATTCTGCTTCGAGAAGTCAACGTTGACATCCTTCAGGGACGAGCAGTTGTAGAAGAACGAACGCATCATCGTATCACGAGAACTGAAGAATCCGTCGGGGATCGTGATCTTCTCAAGTGCCGTACAGCCGCGGAACATATTGTCGGTATTGGTCAGACGGCTGCCGGGCATACCGGTAAGGTCTATCTCGGGAAGAGCATCGCATTCTGCGAACATATGCTTGGAAGTGACCAGGTTGGTCGGAGCAAATGTATTGCCGAAGCTGAAGGACTCGAGGGCCGAGCAACCGCGGAACATTGAGTCAACGTAGTTGGCCTTTGCTGCGTAGAATCCGTCCAGACTGAAGGAAGTGAGGGACTTGCACTGCGAGAACATACCCTTGAAGTCCCAAGCGGTATTGAAATACCAGTACTTGACGTCGATAGTCTCAAGGCTGGTGCAGCCGCGGAACATATTCATTGCCCACTTTGCGCTGACGGGGTTGAAATCACCGAGCTTGATGTACTTCAGGCCCGACATGTATGCGAAGCAGTATGAGAGCGACTCGACATTCTGGACATTCATCATCGAGAAATCAAGCTCCTCGATCGCTGCACACCACTCGAACATACCGTACATCGAGGTAACGTTGGGGGTCTTCATCCAGCTCAGATCGACACTCTTGAGTGCGTCGCAATGGAAGAAGAAGCAATAAAGCGTCGTTGCGATCGAAGAGTTGAGCATCGAGAGATTCTCGATGGACTCGACGGCATAGAACTTATAGAACATGTAAGAGGGATCCTCATTGAGGAAAAGCTCTGCAGCAAGCGTACGGACGGTGACCGTGGAGGAAGCCTCATCCCAGAAAGCCAGGACGGAACCGTCGCCGGATGCACTGACGTCAACGCTGTTGGCGGAAGGCACGGGAGCCACACCGCCTTCGAAGACGATGTTCTTGATGGTATTGTCTTCGCTGGAATAAGTGCTGCCCGTATTGATCAGAGACTTGACCGCTGCATTGAACTCCTTGCCGGTGGTCAGGGTGTCTGCCAGGATGGGAGCAAATGCAAGCTCGGGGAGCTTGAGGACGGTATTGCGCTCCAGAGTAGCCGAAGAGCTGCTCTTTGCCATATATGTACCTTCCTTACCGCGGAGGATGAACTCCAGACCGCCGGAGATAAATACAGGCGGGAGAGCTACGTAGAATGTCAGAGGATGATCCTCGTCGATATAGATCTCTTCGTCAAAGGCGACGGTTATCTTGTTGCCGCCGATATACATCGTAGTAACGGGTTTTGCCTTCTTGTCGAGGACGACGTCTGCGCTGCCGCTGATGGGCTCGCCGTTCTTGGCCAGGACGTCAAGGCTGCGGAAGAGAATCTTCTCCTTGCTCACGAGGTTGACCTGAACGTAACTTGCAGCGTTGGAGAACGAAATCTTGCCGTTGGTGCCAAGACCGATCATCACATTGGATGAAGGATCATAGGAACCTGCCACACCGTGCTGCATAGCGGGATATTCCACGCGGAAAGTCCTGGTCTTGGTGTCGATGGTAGTCTTGTCGCTATAAGGATAGACTGCATAGAGAGTGGGCGAGCTGGTCTCGGGGCCGAGGAACGTACCGTCCGTCGAGCCGCCGTCACCGTCAAGCGTGTAGAGAAGATTGGTCGCACCGTCGAAGACGGAAATCTCGTCACCCTTCTCCCAGAGATGGAAGAACGTGACATTGTCATCCGTACCGATGTTGACCTTGGTAGCATCAGCCGTCGAAGCAACGAGCCTCTGGAGTCCGACGGTGTTATCTACGGGGAGAGTCCCCTCGTCGGGCATCACCGAACAGCTGAAAACGACTGCCAGGAGGGCCATTGAAACAAGAATCTTTTTCATCTGCGGTCCTCCTAGAACTTAAATGAATTGTCGCCCCAGTCACCTGCCATATCAAACATGCCCGGGGTGGAACCTGAAGGCTCCGTGGACGATGCGAGGCAGTGCTCCGAATCGACATTCACTACATAGACTGAGGGCGCTATGTATTCGCCGCTGGTTGATTTTTTCATAGGTTTTGAACTATTGATTAGAATAATATGAGTCCATTTAGGCACACTAACATAACGCGCAAATATAATAATTTGGCGCGTTATTGACAACCGTCGGGCAACAGAAAATCAGACAAATTTGAGGTATACGGCCGAGGTTGCAACCAGAGCTGCGGTCTCGATGCGAAGGCGGCTCTCTCCCAGCGAAACTATCTGCCAGCCGAGGCTCACTGCAAGCGCTATCTCGTCGTGCGAAAAATCACCTTCGGGACCTATCATCACCGTAATGTCGCGCTGACTGTCGCAGAGCGCCTCGGTCAGCGGGATCTTGGCCGCGCCCAGATCCGCCGTATCGCCGCAGTAGCAGATAAAACGGCCTCCGCCGCGCACCGAGGAGAGGAAATCGCGGACACCGATCGCGGGATGCAGCAGGGGAAGCGCAGCCTTGTGCGACTGCTTTGCCGAGGATACGATCAGCCGCTCTATGCGGTCGCCCTTGAAGACGCGGCGCTCCGAATAGTCTCCGAAGAGCGGGGTAATCTCATCCACGCCTATCTCCGTGGCCTTGGCGGCAAACCACTCGAAACGTTCGGGATTTTTGGGCGGGGCGACTGCCATGTGAAGATGGTAGGGATGCGAACCGTAACCCTCGACCACCTCAAGCACTTCGAACTGAAGGCCTGCCGGATCGGCCTTAAGGATGCGGCAGCGGTAGAGGCAGCCCGCTCCGTCAACGATGCTAATCTGATCCCCCTCGCGGTGCCGGAGCACCCTGATGCAGTGCGCGGACTCCTGACTGTCCAGCATCCGTCCGCCTGAGGCTATATCGCGCGAATAAAAGAGTTCCATTTGCTTGCTATGTGCATCCAAAGTTAATAAAAAATCCTATCTTTGAGGTTCAGACAACTATTCACTAAACCGATATGAAAAAACTCCTGACACTCTGTCTCGGATTACTGGCAGCAGGGCTTGTTTTCGCCCAGGAAAAGCCCGTTACCGAGCCCAACTATGAACTTGCCGAGCAGTTTACGGCAAAGAAAGTCTCCAACATGGTCTTCTCGCTGGCCGTAAGGCCCAACTGGTTCCGCGATTCGGACCGCTTCTGGTATCAGTGGAAAGACTCCGAAGGCACCCAATATTACGTCGTTGACGCGACAAAGGGCACCCGCCAGCCGATTTTTGATATGGAGAGCCTCGCTATGCAGCTCACCGAGATTGTCAAAGACCCCTTCGACGCAAAGCACATCCCCATCGCCAAGCTCAAGCTCGTAGATGACAAGACATTCACCTTCGAGATAAAGAGCACCGAGAAAGTGGAGAAGAAAGACAAGAAAAAGGACAAGGAAGAGGTAAATGGCGAGGAAAAGGATAAATCGAACAAGCCTGCCAAGAAAGAGAAGGAAAACAAGATTTTCCGTTTCGAATATGACCTTGCGACACATAAGCTCAAGGATGTCACCGAGAATGAAGAGAAGAAGGATTACCCTGCCTGGGCATCCATCTCTCCCGACGGCACGAAAGCCGTCTATTGCAAGAATTACGACCTCTACTGGATGGACATCGAGGACATCCGCAAGCTGATGGAGGACGATAAGGATTCTACCGTCGTCGATCACCGCATCACCGAAGACGGCAATTCCGACTTCTACTATGCCGGCAGCGACTATCGCGGCCCCAAGTTCAAGGATTCGACCTCGCGTTATCACGCCACAGGCTACTGGGCTCCCGACTCCCGCCATTTCGCCACCTTCAAGATCGATATGCACGCCGTCAAGGAGCTCTGGGTCATCAATTCCGTGACCTCTCCCCGTCCGACCCTCGAGACATACAAGTACCAGATGCCCGGCGAGCCCGGCCCCACCTCCCAACTGTATGTGTTCGACACAGGCGACTGGAGTTCCAGGACCTACGATATCGCAGCATTCAAGGATCAGTCCGTCGATATCCTCGGCGCACCCGCCAAGAACCGTGACGTCTATGACGATTACCGCAAGATCATCTGGCTCGGCGACAACGACAGGTTCTATATCACCCGCCAGAGCCGCGACCAGAAGCGTCTCGACCTCTGCAGGATCGACCTTGACCAGGAAAAGGCCGTAACGATCGTCGAGGAACGCCTCAACACTTACGTCGAATCCCGCCAGCCCCGCTTTACCGCGGACGGCGGTGAGTTCTTCTGGTGGAGCGAGCGCAACGGCTGGGCTAACATCTATCGCTACGGCGCAGAGGGCACGCTCAAGAATGTCGTGGCCGGCGGCGCATTCCACGTCGAGGATATCCTTGCAGTGGACGAAAAGACACGCACGGTATTCTTCCTCGCAATGGGCGTGGACAAGGATGAGAATCCTTACAACGGCCACGTCTATCGCGTCGGATTTGACGGCAGCGGCCTCAGGCGCATTGACGGCATTAAGAGAGCCGGAGAAGACCCCTGCAACGCTACGGTCAACAGTTTCAGCGATGACGCCAAATACTTCGTCACGACTTATTCGCGCGTGGACTGCGCACCCCGGGTCGATCTGTACGACCAGAACGGACGCAAGGTCCTCGACCTGGAGGAGGCTGACTTCTCGCTGCTCCTCGCAGCCGGATACCAGTTCCCCACCCCGTTCAAGGTCAAGGCTGCCGACGGCATAACCGACCTCTACGGCTATATGTACAAGCCCTTCGATTTCGACCCCAACAAGAAGTACCCTATCATCGATTACGTATATCCCGGTCCGCAGGTCGAGGGCAATTCAGAAGCCTGGAGCAGCGGATTCCTGCGCAAGGACCGCCTCGCACAGATCGGCTTTATCGTCATCACGGTCGGCAACCGCGGCGGTCACCCCAACCGTTCCAAGTGGTACCACAACTTCGGCTACGGCAACCTCCGCGATTATGGTCTGGAAGACCAGAAATATGCCATCCAGCAGCTTGCTTCACGCTATCCGTGGATCGATGCGACCCGCGTCGGCATCCACGGCCACAGCGGCGGCGGCTTTATGTCCACGGCGGCCATCCTCAAGTATCCCGATTTCTTCAAGGTAGCGGTCTCCTGCGCCGGCAACCACGACAACAGTATGTACAACCGCTGGTGGAGCGAGCAGCATCACGGAGTGCTCGAAGAGATTACGGCGGCGGGCGACACTACGTTCAAGTACAGCATCGACAAGAATCAGGATCTGGCACGCAACCTTAAGGGCCACCTGATGCTGGTTCACGGCGACATCGACGACAACGTACACCCTGGCAATTCGATCCGCGTGGTCGATGCCCTGATCAAGGCCAACAAGCGCTTCGATATGCTCATTCTCCCCGGCCAGAGACACGGCTTCGGCTCGATGAACGAGTATTTCTTCTGGCGTCTGGCAGATTATTTCAGCGAATGGCTGCTTGGCAGCTCCAAGCGCGAGCAGACCGATATCACGGAGATGAACAACGACTGAAAAGGCCTCTGACGCAGATCCGTTCTGCATCGAAAGTAAAACCGATTTCCGGCGATTTTGCCGGGAATCGGTTTTTCTTTCATCCGCTTTTTGCCGTAGCGATCAAAGCCTTCGGCGGCGGATTATATTTGCCGCAAAAAAAGACTATGATCGTCAAGACATTTTGCGCCACGTGCATAGGCATAGAGGCGGTCACGGTGGCCGTGGAGGCGGACATCTCGCCCGGCATCGGGATACATCTGGTGGGACTGCCGGACGTGGCCGTGCGCGAAAGCCTGCTTCGCGTCACCACCGCCCTGCTGAGCTACGGATTCCGCATCCCGGGGCGCCGCATCGTCCTCAACCTGGCGCCCGCGGACCTGCGAAAGGAAGGCTCGTCGTATGACCTGGCCATCGCCATTTCGCTGCTTGCAGCATCCGAACAGGCCTTCCTGCCCCGCTGCGGAGAATTCATCCTGCTTGGCGAACTCGCGCTGGACGGACGCATCCGCAGGTGCCGGGGCGTGCTGCCCATAGCCTCGCACGCGATCGAATGCGGATTCGGAGGATGCATCGTACCGGCAGAAGATGCGCCTCAGGCCGCAGACCTCAAAGGCCTTACGCTCTATGGCGTATCGACGCTCGCGGACGTGCTGGACATCCTCGGCGGGCAGAGGGACGTAAGCCACCTGCGTGTGACGGCCGAAGGCCTCTCGCGCAGCCATAAAGAGCAACCTGCCGGCCCGCAACCGGTAGATTTCATGGAGGTCAAGGGACAGAAAGCCGCCCGCCGCGGTATGGAGATCGCCGCCGCAGGAGGGCACAATCTCATCCTGATCGGGCCGCCGGGCAGCGGCAAATCGTTGATGGCGAGCTGCCTGCCCTCGATCCTGCCTCCGATGGGACGCGAAGAGTCCATCGAGACCAGCAAGATATACTCCGTTGCAGGAGTCGATACGGGCAGCATCGGCCTTATGACGCGCCGACCGTTCCGCGCTCCGCATCACAGCGCCAGCCTCGTTGCCCTGATCGGCGGAGGAGCCCGCATTTCGCCCGGCGAAATATCGCTCGCACACAACGGGGTGCTCTATCTAGACGAGATGGTGCAGTTCGGACGCTCGTCGCTCGATGCCCTGCGCCAGCCTGTCGAAGACGGGCACGTGACGATCTCCAGGGCGCGCTACCGCTGCACGTTTCCATCCTCATTTATGCTCATAGCATCGATGAATCCCTGCCCCTGCGGCTATCGCGGGGACGGCACCGGGCGCTGCCAGTGCACCCCGAGCCAGGTCGAGAAATATATGGGCAAGGTATCCGGACCGATGATGGACCGCATTGACATGCATATTTTCGTCGAATCGGTACCGGCTACGGACCTTGTCAAAGGCGGGGACAGGGAATGCAGCGCGGACATAGCCGCGCGCGTGCTGGAAGCGCGCAGGATTCAGCAGAAGCGATTCGAGGGGACGGGCATTTTCACCAATGCGCAGATGAATGCGACAATGATCCGCAAGATCTGCAAACTGGGCAGCAGCGAAACGGATTTCCTCGAAGCGGCAATCGTCCGCCTCAACCTGTCGGCGCGCGCATTCAGCCGTATCCTGAAGCTGTCACGGACCATAGCCGACCTTGCTGCAAGCACCGATATCGGCCTGCAGCATCTGGCAGAGGCCTTCCAGTACAGGAGCCTTGACCGGAAGAGTCTCGTGGACTTATAACCCTTGCGGCAAAATCAGAAAAGTCCCGGAGTGATATTGAGCCACTTCAGGAGAGTCTGGCCGAAGATAAGGATCAGAATCCAGGAGAATGTCATCATCGTGATACCGAACTTGAAGGCATCCGTCTGGCTGTACTGATTGGTATTGTAGAGAAGTGCCGCCGGCTTGCTGTTGAAAGGCAGCACGTAGCAGTGCTCTATAAGCATTGCCACCGGCAGGGAAATACTCATCGGCGGGAAATGGAAACGCGACTCCACGCCCAGGGCGATAGGTACGAAGACCATCGTGCGGATAGTCTTGCTCTGGAAGACCAGACCCGAATACATCATCAGGAAGGTCAGGATCACATAGAGCACCCAGAACGGCGTATCGGCGGTGATACCCATCGAGTCAAATGCCGCATTGACCATCGTATTGGGAAGGTCGGTGGCATTCAAGCCGCTGCCGAGAGTATAAGCGCCGGCCGAGAAAAGCATCAGGTGCCAGGGGATGTCCACGTCATTCCACTTGACCACGCCGATACCCGGAAGCAGGGCGAGGCAGGCGCCTATCAGCGCCACGATGGTCTCGTCTATATTGTGGAACGTACCCTTGGTAACCCAGAGCACCAGAACGAGCACGAAAATGCCCACTGCCTTCCACTCCGAGGCGGACATCTTGCCCATCGCCGACAGCTCCTCCTTCAGGCGGTCGATACCGCCTTCAATCTGAGGCTTACGCTCCTCCTTCTTCATCGGGAAGAACACGTACATACCCATCAGAAGGCCCACCACCAGGATGATAACGCTCATCGGACCGACCGAAACCAGCCACTCCTTATAGCCGAAACTGCACGAGCCGAGGAAGCCCGCGATCAGTGAAATGGCCAGCAGGTGCGCCCCGCTGCCGGTGTAGAATGCATTGGCGCCTATATTGACCTGGAAAAGATTCTGTATCACCAGGTTGCGGCCGAAATTATTGCGCTGGCCGTTCGAGGCGCCGTAGATGGCGCAGATGACCATAAATATCGGGAGCATTATGGTCGCCTTGACCGTCGTGGCCGAAATAAATGCCGACAGTATCAGGTTGATCAGCAGGAAACTCCAGAGCACGCTCTTCGCGCTGCGGCCGAACCGGATGACGAAAGCCAGGGCCAGACGCTTCGCAAAACGGGTCTTGACCAGCATCGAGGCGAGTATGAAGCTCAGGATATTGAGCCACATCACCGGGTGGCCGAGCTGCGCAAGGGCCTCCTTATGCGTGGTGACGTTGAAAAGGACCACGCCGAGGATCAGCAGCAGCGAAGTCAGGTAATTGGGGATGGCCTCGGTCATCCACAATATCAGGCTGGCAACGAAAACAGCCAGCATAGCATAATTGGCACGGATAAATGCATCGAGGCCGAGGGCGTCAAGCCGCTTCTGCGCCGTGGCCGCCAGCGTACCGGTATCGAGATTGTCGATAAACCCGATATGGCAGAACCAGCCGATCCATACGAATGCGATAATGGCCAGAGGGCCTCCCAGACGCGCCATCCAAATCTCGAATTTGGATTTCTGCATCTTGGGCAATTTTTCGATTTTATAATTATTCATGTCCAGCGGATCATATTCCGCCGCGACAGTCTTGTTATCCATTGCCATAATGCCAAAACAAAGGGATGGCGGGGGAAATCCCGCCATCCCGGGTTAAAGGAATACTATTTCCAATTCTTGTAGGGATTCTTCATCAACATCGAATTGAAGTACTTGGGATCGCCCGTAACCTCCTCTCCAAGCCAGGCGGGCTTGTCGAAAGGTTCGTTTTCGTCAGCGAGTTCCACTTCGGCGACGGTCAGGCCGTCATTGTCTCCGTAAAACTCATCGACTTCCCAGGTATGCTTGCCATCGGTGTTCTTGACCAGGTAGCGGGTCTTGTCGATCACGCCGGGCTCCGCAAGGTCGAGCAGTGCACGCACCTCATCGACGGGAATCTCTTTCTCCCACTCGAAACGGGCTGCACCGGAAGCGTTGCCTATACCCTTGACCGTGATAAAACCTTTGTCACCCTTGACGCGAATGCGGACGGTCCTTTCGGGAACGCTGCAAAGGTAGCCCTGCGTAATGCGGGTAGCCTTGAATGCCTCGGGCTTGAAATCTCCCTTGACCAAGAATTTCTTTTCGATCTCCTGTGCCATGGCTTATTCGTTTGCTAAAGGTTTGTCACTCATACCGATGACGCGCTTGATAGCCTGCAGGTAGTTGATATTCTCAACGCCCTCAAGACCACAGTCGGCGACGGTCTTCTTGATATCCTCGATCTCCGTGGATTCGGAATTGATGGTCACCACCTTCGCACCGTTGATCAGGACGTTGCCGACCTCGCAGATGGTGTTGTTGACCATATAGCCGAAACGCTGCTTGTGCACGCGGACGGCTGCAAGATCAGGATTGGCCTTGACCATAGCGATAAACTCCTCGTAGGTGTAGGTGTCCTTGGTCAGCTTGGGCATCTCGACCATGAATGCGGGAAAGACTTCCTTCTCGAGCACTTCGCGCGAAATGGGGAATTCGCCCTTCATCAGGGGGTTCCACTGCTCGAAGCCGTCCACCGTCTGGACATAGGTCTTGATGTCCATCTTGCCGTTACGGATCTTGGTATTGTTGATATCGTTCTTGGCCGAGATGATGTAGATCTCGTCGCTCTCGCGCTCCCATACCTTCTCGGGGACTGGGACGGAAAGACGGGCCATACGCTTGTGGGCCTCGCAGAAGCACTGGCCGAAGCTGCGGAATTCGAAGCGGGGCTTCGATTCCTCGCCAATCTTAAGTTCTGCCATAATAATCGCGATTAATTATTTGACATCAGGATCTTCGGTACCCGTAGAAGCATTCTTGGCATTGGCCGTGGGAGCCGCGATCTTCCAGCTGCCGGTGCCGTCGGGAATGCGCTGCCACGAATCGGTGACATTCGGGAGGCTTGCACCCCACTGGCCGTCGGAGCCCTTCTCGCCCCTCTGGAAGTAGTCGATACGGTTGCCCTTGATGTCAAAGAGCTCTACGATAACGCTCTTCTTGGACGAGAAACCGCTCGAGAATCCGCGCGGAGTCGTGCCCTTGCCGCCGATGATAGCGAAGTAACCCTTTGCAGGAACGACCTCGCCGTCGATGCCGGTCCAGCAGTTAGCCTCATCCTTGCTGATGGTAACGCCGGTAAGCTTGATGGGGAAATCGCTGCCGTTGTAGAGCTCGAAGAACTTCTCATTATCTGCGCCTGCACCGTAAACCTCGTTGAGCTTGAGCTTGCTCCAGTCAGTTGCCGGGTCGCCGACCTTGTATGAGTAGTTGTCGGACTCGGTGGTGAAACCGGCCTCATTGACAACCGTTACGTTGAATGTTATCTCCGTGCCGTCAGGCTGTGCGGGAATGGTCGCCTTGAACATCCTGCCGCTGTTGTCCGGAGTCATCGGAAGGGCTGCGTTGCCGTACCTGAGAGTAGCCGTTGTGATGGCCTGGAGTCCGGAAACCGTAGCCGTGACCTCAACGGGAGTAACGGATGTGGGAGCTTCGGGAGAGAAGACCACGCTTTCTATCTTGGAAGGACCCTTGAACATTTCATCCTTCACGCATCCTGTAAGAGAGAGGAGCGCCAAAACTGAGATAGCAAGTATCTTTTTCATAATCGTATCCTTTTACTTATTAGAAATCAACTTCAAAACGGAGTGCTACCATATTGTAATCAACACCGGCCTTGCCGTCGGGAGCGACTACCTTGGTGTAATCCTTCGTGGGGTTGCCGTCCACGTCGTAACCGACGTTGAGCTTGCCCTTGCCGTTTGCATAACGGTCGTTGTTGTTGAACTGATAGTTGAGCTGCATACGGACATTGTTGGTGACCCACCAGTTGAGACCTACTGTGTAAGCCTCTGCCGAACCGCCGTAAACCTTCTCCTTCGCATTGTCGCGGGTATCGTTGAGGTTGCAGTACTCATAACGGGCGCAAAGCTCGAGGTCGCCCCACTTGCGTCCACGCTCTGCGCGGGTGTACTTTGCACCCTTTGCATCATAGCGCTGCTTGCCGCCGAAGAGCAGGTAACCGCACTGCACATACCAGCCGTCGAAATGGTTGGTCAGCTCAGTATCCTTAAAGTGGACCTGATCAGCCATATAGGCACCCTCGACGCGGAAGCCGCCCACGTGACCTGCGAGCTCTACGGTCCAGAGGTGGTTGAAGTCGTAATCCTTGAGGTTGTTGGTGTCCAGATACTTCTTGCGGTTTATGCTGGTGGAGTTGCGTGCGCTTGCACGATAGGTGCCCCATTCGCCGGTCGCCATGCTCGTCTTGGTGGTGCGGAATGAATGAGCCGCGCCGATGTGCAGGCCTGCATTTTCAAGCTTGCAGAGAGGACGGAAGACGATCTTGCTGGTTGCCGAAAAACCGGTCAAATTGAGAAAACTGATACCGCGGCCGAAGTCCTTGTTGTTGTCGGCGACGTTGGTCCATTCCTCTTCACCTGCTACTTCCTGGCCGAAGATACCTGCGGAAACCCAGAGCCAGGGATTGTCATACTTTGCATTGAAGCCGAGATGGCGCGAAGGTGCCAGAGCCGAGCAGACCATAGGACGCTCGATGAACTGGAGGTAACGGGAGGAGGTGTTGCGCTGCATCGAGAAGTTTTCCTTGAAGTTACCGACCTGCAGCTCGAGGTTCGGAATTCCGGTATAGCGGACGATTGCGTCCTTGAGCTCTACTAGACCGTTTGCAAGGTCCATATCGAACTCACCATACCAATTTTCGTCCACCTGCGCCTTGATGGCGAAACGGGCGCGACGGATGCTCGCGCCATTGCCGATAGGATCGGCGAAATCGGGTGCTCCGAAGAATGCACCCACATCAACCTGGGCACGGTTGTCAAACCAGATCTTGTAGCCGCTGTTGGGCGATGCGATGACCAGGAAACCGTCCTGCGACTCGACATCGAGCACATCGGATGATACGGCCACACCGTACTGGTTGTACTTGACGTTCTTCTGTGCGAATGCCGAAGAGACCGTCAACAGCATGATAGCTGTCAGAAAAAGGATTTTACGCATATCTGTGTATTTTAGGTTATTGTGTAAACACTTATCCCTTAATTATTTCAACCAAAGGTAAAAAAAAGAGCGTCAGATTATATTCCGTTCTGACGCTTTTTTTAATCTTTTTAACCCAAAAAACGGTTCTGCTATCTTGCAAGCCAGTTTTCCGGATTCTGTTTCTGGGTGCCCTTCCATATCTGGAAATGCAGCGACGAACTGCCGTCCTCGACCTCCAGCGTGCCGAGCGTACTGCCGGCGGAGACTTTCTCGCCGCTGCGGACCGACACCTTCCCTATCTTGCAGTAGAAAGTATAATATTCGCCGTGCTGCACCAGCACGCAATAGTGATAGCCGGGCATCACGATAATCTGGCTGACGACGCCGTCAAATACGCATTTGACTTCGTTGCGCAGCGTCGTGGAAATGGTGACGCCGTTGTTGTCCGGAAGCTTGAGGTTCTTGTAAACGGGATGGTAGTGGACGCCGTAGGATTCGGTTATCACGCCGGGACGGACGGGCCACGGCAGGCGGCCCTTGTTGCGCGAGAATTCGCCCGAAAGCACCGGATCGGCATCCGGAGCCTGGCGCCCCTTGCCCTGCTTTGCGGCCGCTTTCTGCGCCTCGCGCACCAGCCGCTCGATCTCCTTGTTGAGGGCATTTACCTCGCGGCGCTTCTTTTCAAGCTCTTTCTTGTATGATGATTTGCTTTTCTCGAGCTCCTTTGCGACCTTCTTGGACTCCTTTTCCTCCGCCACGAGCTTGCGGTACTCCCCTTCGCGCGAAGCCTTCAGCTGACGGGCCTCATCCCTTTCGCGCACGAGGCGTTCTTTCAGGGCCTCGGCCTCGGCTCGGCGCTCGATTATGGCCGCCGCCTGGCTGTTGACCCGCTGCGAAAGGCTCTTCAGGTACGACAATCTGCGCCAGCCCTGTCCAATATCCTCGCTCGCGAGCACGTACATAAACCAGACCTTGTTGCTGCGGTTCTTGTAGGTACGGTATATCAGCCGAGTGAAATAGCCCTGCAGCGTGTCGATGCTCGCCTGCAGGCTGTCCAGCTCGCTCTGGCAGATCCGGATCTGGCGGTCTTTCTGCGCGATCTCCTCATCCAGCGAACGGATCAGGCTCCTGCGCGAAGCCACCTTGCTCTGAATGAGCACCAGCGACTTCTGGTTGGCCTTCTGCCGGCCGCTGATCTGACGGAGCTGGCCGTCGATGAATGTTATCTCCTCCTCGATCCTGCGTTTGCGCTCCTGCTGCGTCGAGACGTCCTGCGCGCCAAGCGAAAATGCCTGGCACACAATGATCAGCGCTATGAGCAAACGACGCATCTACCTTCGTTCCGCCTTGCGGGTTTTGATTTTGTCGGCGATGCCGAGCGTACTGTCGAGCGCAGCCGCCTGCTCCCAGTAGATAAAGGCGAGGTCATATTCGCCAAGGGCGTAGAGCAC
Organism: uncultured Bacteroidia bacterium; assembly: GCA_902773925.1. Classification (GTDB taxonomy): domain Bacteria; phylum Bacteroidota; class Bacteroidia; order Bacteroidales; family UBA932; genus Cacconaster. The sequence goes on from CACYGI010000001.1 coordinate 20,028, forward strand.
ATCGGCATAATGGTCGAGTATCACGGCACTCTCCTTGCCGCCGTAGAGCATCGCGTGCTTGAAATGCAGCTTTGCCTCGGGATCATCCCCCATCAGATGCAGGATCCACGCATAGGTATCGATATAAGTGGGGTTGTCAGGCTCCGCCAGAATGGTCTTGCGGCTCATCTCCTTCGCCTTGCGCAGATTTTTGCCTTCGAGCGAAAGGAAATATGCATAGTTGTTGAGCGTCAGGGTGTGGTCGGGATTGACCTTGAGCACCTTCTCGTAGCACTTGTATGCCTTTTTGTTCTGCCCTTCCTGATGATAGAGGTCGCCCAGCGGCGGATAGGCCGACACGATGGTCGCGCTGTCCCGTGGCGAACGTGAAACTATCAGCTCGTAATCCTCGATCGCAGAACGGTTTTCGCCCTTGCGTGCGAAAATATTGGCCCGCACCAGCAGGGGATCGGTATCCTCGGGCCAGCCCCTGAAAAGGCGCGTAGCCTCGTCAATCGCCGCATCGTACGCATTGCTATAGTACAGCAGCAGCAGATAGTCGAATCCGAGCGTATAGCTGTCGGGGTAGTTGACGGTATTCTGCCTGGAAAGCTCGATGGCAAGATACGGCCGCTCCGTGCGGTAATAATAGATCCCCACGCCGTTGTGGATGGTCGTATCGGCAGGATGCGCCTGCAGCAGCGCGATGGCCAGCGAATCCATCTCCGGCCGGAATGTGGTCATAAACTGCGGATTCTCCGAAATCAGGGTGAGATACTCCGCCTTCGGCTTGGGATCCAGGTCCCCGTCGGACATAAAGCGGATCAGGTCGCTGAAAAACGGCTCGTACTGACGCAACCCGCGGTAGGTATTGGCTCGGCCGTAATAAGCCATATAATAGTCCGCATCCATCGCGATGGCCTGCGAATAATAGTCGATAGCCTTCTGGTCCTGATAGTTCTCCTGGCAATAGTCGCCGAGCATCGTGGCAAGCCGCGGCGTCTGCACGTCCCTGTAATACTCCTCCAGCATCCTGTACGCCTCTGTGCGGTCTCCCCCGTGCTTGCGCGTGAGCAGATCCATCTTGGTCAGGCAGATCAGCTCATTGCGGCCCATACGGGCCTCGATGCGGTCCATCGCCTCGAGAGCCTTGTCCATATCGCCCAGTACCATATAGGTATTGGCCAGGTCGAAATAGAGGGCCCGCTTGCCCGGATTGCGGCTTAGCAACTCCTCGTACAACCTGGCGCACATCTCGGGCTCATCCTTGAATGCGTAGAAATTGGCCAGCGTATATGTGTACCAGTAGTTGTCCGGCGAAAGCTCCACCGCCCGCCGTAGCAGCGCCTCAACACGGTCATAATCCGGATTGTCGAGAGCCATCAGATTGACGGCCAGATACATATATGCGGCATCGTTGTCGGGCGACTGCTCCAGCTCCTTTTCGAAAAGGGCCACCGCCTCGGCGGTGCGGCCTTCCTCGGATGCACGCAGGGCATCGATGAATGTCGGGCTCTGCGCCCCGGCCGGCCTGAGCGCCAGGGATATAAGAAGGATAGAAACGGATAATAATCGGCGGATAAAAGACATCTGCATCGGCTTCATTTCAGTAGGTTTGACAAAATTATAAAACTTTCGCGTTTTCGGGTTTTTTAACGTCGGCAAGGTGCAACATTTTATATTAAATTTGCATCTATATAGTGCTATCCGAAGATGCAAAAACCTAACACCGGCATTTCCGAAGCGGAGCTGATAGAAGGGTGCGTCCGCAAGGACCGTAGTGCGCAGCGTGCGCTCTACGAGGCTTATGCACCGAAAATGCTGGCCGTTTGCGTCCGCTACGCAGGTAGCAAGGAAAATGCCAGAGACATCCTGCAAGAGGCGTTTCTGACAGTTTTTGACAATATTGGGAGCTACAGGGGTGAGGGATCCTTCGAAGGATGGATGCGGCGCATATTTGTCAATGCATCCCTGATGTACATCCGCAAGAACGACGTACTCAGGTATTCGGAGGATATCACGGAAGTCCCTGCGGCCGATATCGGTCCTGAGCGCTACGGTACGATGGAGCAGTTGAGCGCCAAGCAGATCATGGACCTGATAGCGGCGATGCCCGCAGGATTCCGTTCGGTATTCAACCTCTACGCGATCGAAGGTTATTCGCACGCGGAGATTGCTGAGATACTGGGCATTTCCGAAGGCACATCCCGTTCGCAGCTGAACCGGGGGCGCCTGTGGCTCAGGGAAAGATTGGAAAAATTATAATTAGTAATATGACCGATAAAGAATTTGACAGCTTATTGAGGGAGAGACTGGACGGCTTCGAGATGCCTCTGGAAGAGGGCTCGTGGGCCGCACTTGAGCGAAAGCTGGACCGCAGGGCGACATTCCGCGTCGTCCGCCGGAGCGCGGTGGCCGCCTTGGCCGTAGCCGCATCGGTAGCAGTAGTGCTGCTCGTCACGAAGCATCCTTCACAGGATGGCGTGGTCGTGGACCAGAGCACTCTTGTGGCCTCCACGGAGGCAGTTACCGTACCCGAGTGCGCGACGGAAGTGACCACGGAGAGCGTGACGACAGACGTCAGGCCCGTGACCGTCATCAAGTCGGCCGCAAGTCAGACCTGCGCACTGGCAGATGCATCCGCATCCACTACCCTCACCCAGGATCACGACGCCACGGCCCGCCAGAGCGGGACCACGGCTCAGACTCCTTCAGAGCAGGTTGCTGCGGCTGAGACCGTCACCCCTGCCACCGACAAGACACACACACCTGATACATATACCAAGGAGGACGATACCCGCACCATCGACTGGGATGCCATCCTCCGTGAGGAAGAGTCGAACGCACGCAAGGCAGGCAGCGGTTTCCATCCTGTCATAGCCCTGGCCTCCGACATTACTTCCAACAACACCACCGGAGCATTCAATATTGCCGGTCAGCCGTCACACGCCAGTTCCCAGGACGGGAGCCAGGCAGGAGGCAGTTTCCCTATGGCAGTATCCGATCCTACCTTCTACCTGCCCATATCAGTGGGTCTGCAGGTGAAGTTCCCCATCACGGACCGCCTGTCCGTCGGTACCGGACTCACCTACTCCTATCTGGTCAGCAAGTATGAAGCGACAGTCAGGGGAGAGCTGTTCACCAACACTTACAATCAGCTCCACTACCTCGGAGTCCCTGTCAATGTCTCGTTCGATTTCCTGCATTCGAAGCGTTTTGCAGCCTATGCAAGCATCGGAGGTATGGCCGAGAAGTGCCTCTCGTCCCGTTACGTGTACGGGAGCCACGTGGATCACGAGGATGTGGACGGATTGCAGTATTCGGTTATGGCCGGTATCGGCGTAGAGTACTGGTTCGTACCCCGGCTGGGCATCTATCTGGATCCGAGCCTCGTGTACTACATCGAGAACAGCACTCACCCGCAGCCGCTCAGCATCCGCACCGCAGAGCCGACACAGATCCGATTCGAAGCCGGTCTCCGCTTCCGTCTATAAGACACATCCATCACACACCACCATAACAAGAATGCCGGTCAGAAGACCAGCATTCTTGTTTTTTCATCCTCAACGAGGATCTGCACCTTGAGTGTCTCTTCGGGCAGCAGCTCTTCGATCATCTCGGGCCACTCCATAAGGCAGAAACAGCCGCTGTCAAAGTATTCGAACAGGCCTATGTCAACTGCCTCGGCAAGCCGCTTGATGCGGTAGAAATCGAAATGGAATACACTTTCGCCACCGCCGTCAAGATATTCGTTGACTATGGTAAATGTCGGACTGGTCACCGTCTCGCTCACGCCCAGCTCCCGGCAGAGCGCCGTGATGAAGGTCGTCTTGCCTGCGCCCATCTGCCCGTAGAAGGCGATGATGCGGTTGTCCCCGACCGCTTCGAGAAACTCCCGCGCGGCTTTTTGCAACCCTTCGGTACCGGCGATTGTAATACTTCTCATAGACTTAGTATCTGAAGCACGAACCGCCGATAAACTCACGCACTATGGAGTCCGTAGCGATAAACGAGACTTCCTTGGGCGTAAGGGCCGTGACGCGGCGCATAATGAAACTCAGCAGGCGCTGTGCCGTGCCAAATGCCGGCGAATCCGCGGGAACGCTGCGCAGCAGGTTGTCCGTGTAGCTCTTGAGCAGCGGCAGCTCATATATCAGGCCTGAGTCAAAATAGGCATCTGCGTGGCGCATAAACGGGATTATGTTGCGCTTTTCGCCTGCGCGGACGCTTGCCCAGCGCATAATGGTATCCTCGGGTCGGTGTGCGCGGAATTGCTGGTCGCGCACCATTCGGCGTAGCAGGCGCGTGTCATAGGTCGTATCATTGGCATCGTCGATGGACAGCGAATGGATGATGGAGGCATAAATGGTGAACATTTCTTCCTTGGGGATGTCTGGCGTGAGTTCGGGATTGAGCCCGTGGATGCCTTCCATAATGATGACGCTGCCCTTCGAGACCTTCAGGCGGTTGCCTTCATATTTGCGCTTGCCCACATTGAAGTCAAATGTCGGAATCTCGACCTCTTCTCCCGCCAGAAGCTGCCGGAGCTGCTTGTTGAGCAGTTCGACATCCATTGCTCCGAGGCTCTCGAAGTCATAATTGCCGTTCTCGTCGCGCGGGGTATCCTCCCTATTGCGGAAGTAATTGTCCATATTGAGGACAACCGGGCGCAGGCCGAGCAGATGCAGATGTACGGCAAGGCGCTTGGATGTGGTGGTCTTGCCGCTGCTTGACGGTCCGGCGATCACGGCCAGCCGGCAGTCCACGTTGGAAGCTATCTGGTCTGCGATGCTCGTCAGCTGGCGTGCGTGAAATGTCTCGGAATACTGTATGATCTCGCGTCCGGCTCCACCTATCAGGGCGTCATTGATTGCGGCGACGCTCCTTTCATTCACCACGCGTTCGATCAGTTCTTCTTTCGTAAGGTCCATTATAGTTCGTCTTTTAAATATTGTCCAGTATAAGAATCAGGGTTCGCGGCCACTTCTTCGGGCGTTCCGGCAGCAATAACCGTGCCCCCTCCGGCGCCGCCTTCGGGTCCCATATCGATAAGATAATCGACGCTCTTGAGTATATCCGTGTTGTGCTCGATTATGACTACCGTATTGCCCCGGTCAACCAGCTGCTGCAGCACTCCTATCAGGATTTTGATATCTTCGAAATGCAGGCCGGTGGTCGGCTCGTCGAGCAGGTACAGGGTATTGCCCGTATCCCGGCGCGATAGCTCCGCCGAAAGCTTGAGACGCTGGCTTTCGCCTCCGCTGAGCGTGGTGGACTGCTGTCCGAGCGTGAGATATCCCAGGCCCACATCCTCCAGGGCACGCAGTTTCGAGGCGATCCACGGCACAGGCGCGAAGAACTCCAGGGCCCTCGAGACGGTCATCTCCAGCACCTCGTTGATATTTAGCCCCTTGTATCGCACCGAGAGGATGTCGCTCTTGTAGCGTTTGCCGCCGCATTCCCGGCAGGTCACATAGGCCGTGGGCAGGAAATGCATCTCGATAGCCTGTACGCCGGCGCCCTTGCAGGCTTCGCAGCGGCCGCCCTTGACATTGAATGAGAACTGCCGCGAGGAGAGGCCGCGAACCTTTGCGTCCGGAGTCTCCGCGAACAGCTGGCGGATGTCCTTGAACATATCCGTATAAGTGGCCGGATTGCTGCGGGGCGTGCGTCCGATGGGGCTCTGGTCCACTTCTATCAGCTTGTCGATATGTTCCAGACCCTCTATGGTATCAAATGGCAGTATTGGATAATGCGAACGGTAGAGGCGGTTGCTGACGGCCGGCATCAGCGTCTCGTTGATGAGGGAGGATTTGCCGCTGCCGCTGACTCCGCTGACTCCGACCAGCATTCCGAGCGGAAGCCGGAGCGTGACGTCCCGCAGATTATTGCCGCGGGCGCCGCGAAGCGTTATGAACTTCCCGTTGCCCTTGCGGCGCGACTGCGGCACGGGGATGCTGTTGCGCCCGAGCAGATAGTCCAGCGTAGCGCTGGGCGTCTTGCTCGCCGCCATATCAGCGGGGCTTCCGTTGTAGAGCACGTGACCGCCGTGCTCGCCGGCGCCGGGGCCGAGATCCACAAGCCAGTCCGAGCGTAGCATTATCTCGCGGTCGTGCTCCACGACCATCACCGAGTTGCCTTCGTCACGCAGGTTCTGCAGGGATTTTATAAGCTTGATATTGTCCCTCTGGTGCAGGCCGATGCTGGGCTCGTCAAGTATGTAGAGCACCTCGACCAGGCGGCTGCCGATCTGGGTTGCGATGCGGATGCGCTGGCTCTCTCCGCCGCTGAGCGAACGGGTCGAGCGCGCCAGGCTCAGATAGTCCAGCCCCACGTCCACCAGGAAACGGATCCGTTCGCGAAGCTCCTTGAGAATGTCTTCCGCTATCTGGCGCTGCCGCGGGTCGAGACGGTCATTGAGCGTGGATATCCATTTGTAGAGGTCGCCTATGTCCATTGCGGCCACCTGGGCGATGTTCAGCCCGTCTATCTTGAAACAGAGAGCCTCGCGTTTGAGCCGCGTCCCGCCGCACTCCGGGCAGACGGTCTCGGCTATGTACATATCTTTGCGCAAAAGCTCACGGTCGCTCTCGTCGCCCGTCGGGGTAATGTCCGAAAGCACTCCGGGGAAGATGGACAGCTGCCCGGTGGCTCCGCTGCCTACGTGGAAGAGGTCATTGGAGCCGTAGAGTATCTTGCCCATCGCCTCTTCGGGAATATCGGCTATGGGCGTATGCAGATTGCAGCCATAACGGCGCAGGATGGCTTCGATAAATTCGAAAGTAGATGTCTGGCGGGCCTCGCCTATCGAGGCGATGCCGCCCTTGGCGATGGATTTGCTGCGGTCAGGAATAATCCTGTCCATATCCACGTCCGTTATGATGCCAAGTCCGCGGCAGGACGGGCAGGCGCCTTGCGGCGAATTGAACGAGAAGGTAAACGGCTCCGGCGGATTGAGCGAAAGCCCCGTATCCGGGCAGACCAGGTTGCGGCTCAGGTAAACGGGCTCGCCTCCGTCCGCAGGAAGGAGCATCATCGAGCCTTTGCCCTGCGTGAGGGCGGTGGTCACCGATTCGCGGATGCGGCGCACGTCATCGGCCGAGGGGACGAGCTTGTCTATCACCAGCTCGATGAAGTGTACCTTGTATCGGTCCAGCGGCCGGACTTCGGCCAGGGCGCAGATCGTCCCGTCTATGCGGACCTGCGTATAGCCCTTGCGGACAAGCTGCTCGAATAGCTCTTTGTAGTGGCCCTTGCGCCCGCTGACCAGCGGAGCAAGGAGCAGGATGCGCTGTCCTGCGTGATGCGAGAGGATCAGGTCCACGATCTGTGCATCGGTATAGCGGACCATTTCGCTCCCCGTCTGAGGCGAATATGCCTTGGAAGCCCTTGCGTAGAGCAGGCGCAGGAAGTCATATATCTCCGTCATCGTACCGACGGTCGAACGCGGATTGCGGCCTACGGTCTTCTGCTCGATGGCGATTATCGGACTAAGGCCTTTGATGTCTTCGACCCGGGGCCGCGCGAGGATGCCGATATACTGCCGCGCATATGACGAGAGCGTCTCCATATAGCGGCGCTGGCCTTCGGCAAATATCGTATCGAACGCCAGCGACGACTTGCCGCTGCCGCTCAGTCCGGTAACGACAACCAGACGGCCGCGCGGTATATCGAGGTCGATATTCTTGAGGTTGTGCTCGCGTGCACCCCTGATTGTGATTTTTCCCGAATCCATCAGCATCTGCCACCTATTCGGGAACAAATATACTAAAGAGTTTGGAAACTATTAAAGACTATCGCCTTTGAGAAGCATTTCGCCAGTAATGACAAATACCAGACTGGTGTCCAGATTATTATCTAAGAGAAAAACAGCAGATATTCATCTCTGTCCGCGGCGGTTGAGTTGATTATCGCCTGCTTCAGGCGTGATTTGCGTGTGTAGATGGCAGACATAGATGGCTGTCCTGTAAGGATGGAGATGGTGGTTGCGTCAAATCCGGCTATCGTATATCGCATAAGCTGATAATCCGATTGAGTCAAATCAGGAAAATCGCGGCGAAAACGAGCCATTATGCCATCCATCTGATCATCAATCCTTGATTCAAACTGAAGGCCGCCCTGCACATCCGACTCAATATCAGCGGCAAGGGCCTTGACCGCGGAAAGCATACTGCTGGATGCAGACCGGCTTCCATTTGCCTGTATGTAGCATTCATACAGCCTGCCAAGTTCACGAAAGTGCTCTTGATACTTGAGAACATACTCTTTTCGCAGATTGGAAAGCCGGTCAGTATTGTCCTGCTCTATTACGGCAAGCTGCTGCCGAACTGCCTCTGCTTCCCGCTCAAGCGTCTCGCGTTCCCGACTTGCCCGCATCTCCATCCTGTCACGATACCGAAAAAAGACGACAGCTCCCGTTATTGCAAGCAACACGATCAGGGCAACAAGAAGGACATTTACTCTACTTTGAAGTGCCTCCCCCTGCTTTGCAAGTTCCTCCTGAGCTTGATAGTAATCTCTCTGCGCCTTGATCGCGGACTGCTTCACCACGATATTGACGTTCTTTTTCTGCTCATCCAGGGCTCTGGAAATCAGTTCATAGGCCTCTTCATAATCACTTCGCGCCGCATCGACATGACTTTTCCAAGCCAGATACGAATAGTTGTCCTGCTTACCCGTCTTCTCAAGACTGCGGAAAATAGCATCAGCGCGTTCCTTCCGGCCAGTACGGTCAAGACAAAAGGCATAAGCGCCCCACTGATTCAGATGTCCTAAACTTTTTTTTTGACCGATTACCCCCTCAAATAGCCCCACAGCTTCGTCATACCGCTTCATATTTGTCAGAAGTAGCGCATAATCCGCCATTGCTTCAAGTCTCGCTTTGGGGTAGAGTGGCACATCCGACAATACCAGCCTGTATATTGAATCGGCCTCGTCATACCGCTTGAGGTTGTTCAGACAGGCTGCAACAGAATACAGCGAAGAATTGGCAAGCATCGTATCAGCGGCAATAAGGCCATACCGGTAAGAGCTGTCGGCATATGCAAGGGCCTCTTCATATGATTTACAGCAGTTATACGTAAGACTTAATGCCTGGTATAACAATGCTTTGAAGCGGGGCTCCGCCATGTCTGCCGAATACTCGTCTGCACGGGTGAATGACACGATGGCTTTCTCATAATCACGACCGTTGAACTGTATGCGCCCCAGATAATAATATGGCTTTGCACGATTCTGCAATGGTTTGCGGTCTGAGTAATATCGGACGGCCGGCATAACCACTTCTACATCGGTGGTATCGATCCAGCATTTATCCAGAGCCATCGCGTAAAGCAAGGAATAGTCAGCTTTGAGCTTTGGTGTGGCAAGATCTGCTGCCGGTATGTCGAGCAGGGTCGCCAATGCGCTGTCCGGCCGCGCCTGGATATAGGATTCGACATCTCTGAGCAGCGCAGCCGTACGCCGGTTCCCGCAAGAAGCCAGACAAGTCAAAAGCACAAATGCCGCAAAGAATCCTATGATATATCTTCTGGACATTCAACTGTCGCCTTTAAACGCAGGATAACCTCTGTGGTTTTTTGGACAGAAAATCGGTATTACTTTTCAAAAGCGTAGCGCATCCAAGCCTCGAGTTTGAGCGGATTGCACTCAACAACTTCACTCGACATATCATCGACGACAAGCCGTTCGTCTGTGAACTTTATCAGTTTCATTTTACGATTTCCAATCGTCAGTATGCCTTCTGCGGTAATGGAATAATCATACGAATACTCTGAGGTTTCATGCTCAATACGATTGTAATACTCAATCCTCACTGTGCCATCTTCATAAAAAAACCATTTACTCACATTTGGATTTATATAGGCCCGCATATGCCCTTCTGGGAACTGACGCACCATTCGCTTGACTTTCCCTCTTCTTATGGTGCACAAGAATGATTTGCGGCTCATTCCTTTTTGGAAGGAAACGAGGAAATCTTTCACCTGACTTGGATCGCAGGAAATAGCCTCAGTATTATTTCCGCCATATTCATCTCCAACAGTATAAAAGCAGACATATTCCTCAGGTAAACCGTCTTTAACCTTTTGATAGTCACTCGTCCCTTCAAATTTACTACATCCGGCCACGGTCATCAATAAGAATATGACCCCGAAAAAATAATTAAAAGACTTCATGGCTAAATATTAAAATTTGTTATCATTACTAATCGATTATCATAGTATAAATCATCATAAAACCAATCGCTTTCAGCCGCATAAAAAGCATTATCTCCGATTCCGTTATATCCCCAATTCATGAGGTAATAATAGTTACTATGATACTCGGTTATTATTTGAAAATCATATCCTTCTGGAATATGCACAATACCATAGCTGTATTCCTCCCCTGACTCTTCTTCCTCCTCTTCAATCAATGACTCAGGATCATACGTATTATTTGGGTCATAAATATAATACTTATCTATCTGTATTCGGTCATATTTATACCCATCTACAATCCACACATGAGCAATAGTATCGAGTGTAGAACCAACAATTATCATCGAAGGCTTTGAATAGTTCATGATGTTCGAAAGAATTGTTGCATCATTGTAAGAGTCAACATCATAATTAATACCAAAATATGATGACACTTTATTTAGCGTAACCGTATTAATATTTATGGATGTACCGTCCATCGACTCTTTCGGATATTCTAGACCGTTAATATTATATGCTGCATTCAATATTTGCCCAAGTTTTGCCAATAAAAAAGCGACAAAATTTGTACTACGATTAAGATCATTATAATGTTTAGCCATTATCGCCCAAGCAGTCGAAGAACTATCAGAAAAAACAAAACTATAGTTATGTCCATAACGATTACTATAACCCGAGCAAGAAGCACTAGTATAAGAATAATTAGGAACTCCATACTTTGAATGCATCCAGTGCAACATTTGGCCAAATGCAACCGGGCCGCAACCATTATAACAACGATAATAATGATTTACGCCTGAATATGGAACGCAAGTATTCCATGGATACCCCTGCCCCCATTTTGTTTCAATTTGATGTGGGCAGCTACTTGAATCTACTAAACTCCAAGTACTCCCTATCCTTTTCCATCCCGGTTGTCCATCAATAATTGTCTTGGTCTGGGCCTTATGTTTGATATCTTTTAACAAACATTCCCACTGTTCCGTATTATCATTCTCATCAACAAGGTTAGTCTCCCTTATCAAGGATATCATATTCGCTCGAATCGATAACCAGGCATTTATATTAGGATTAGACAGTAAATCTTCTAGTGATTCCGTTCCTGTATTACTATACGCCATAACAACTCCAGCGCGCTTATCGGCAGAGATAATCTCCCAGCCTTTATTTCGTTCAATAAAATACATTACAGTATCATTGTCGTGTTTGATGGGCTTTATAGATTTAACCGCTGCATCCCCTTTTGTTTTTGCTGTATTTGTTATAGAAAGATACTCGAATAGATCATCCATAGTTACCCGATATGGATCCACAAATATAATTTGATCGTCTTGATCAACGTTATTCTGGACATCAAACGTGCCACTCTCCTTGACGCAAGAGCAAATGGCAAACAATAAACCCAAGAGAATGAAAAATACTTTTTTCATAGTTACTAGTATAGATACTTATTATTCATTAAACTCCAATTATTCAATTATCTACGAGTCTGCTGTCAGTGATCATTATCAGTTTCATTTTCCGCTGTATTTGCCGGCAAAGAGGATTGCTCCCGTGCTTGTTTCAGTGATGAAGTAGAGGAAAGGATGGTCGGCATGGAATACGATATGGGCTCCGGGGGCTGCTGCTTCAATCTTATTTGTACTGGAGACGGCCGCTGCCTCGGTTCCTTCCTCATCAACCTTGATGACGGCATCCTGCTGAACAATACCAAGGCATAGGGCGTTATCGGACATAGCCTTGAAGTCAGCCTTGATGATGTCAAAGGCAGATGGCATACCCATCGCGGAGAGGATTTCATTCAATTCGATGTGGAATCTGGTTTCAAACTTGGGAAGCCACAGGTCAACGTGGCAGGAGACCATACTGGAAACAAAGCCTTCCCACTTCTTGCTATTCAAATAATTCGTCACATCGGCGAGCGTCTTTCCCTCGACGGGAAGAATAACCATCATTGAATAGACACCATTACCATACGGAAGGCGGACAGCGCGCAAGACATCATTATCCTGATAGAAGAAACTCTTTTCATTCTTCATCATCGGCACGCTTGTCTTTGTTCCGTCCCAGGCTGTAAATGTCTCACTGGAAGTGTTTCCTTTGGGGAATTTCTGCCCCCACTGGCTCTTGAAGTACATTGCATTCATCAAGTATGCGAGCATATTAGGATCTACGCTCTTGATGATTTCGGGAATCAGGCCGTTCGTGTGGTCCGAACACCACTTGTTGATCCTCTTCGTGGTACCGGCATTGTCACTGAAATCCATATTTGCTACTTCCGCATCATAGTATTTGACTACAGTTTCCTTGTAGCTGTTCAGCAAGGTATACTTCTGGTTTACGACAATGGAATTAGCAATGGCAAGTTTGGTTTTCTTGTCCATATTGGGAAGTTGCTGTAGCATGGACTGGCAGTATTCGTTGACAGCATCCACCTCGCCGGATCCGTAACCCAGTACGCTGCAGATTTCATCGGCAGTCTGGCCCTGGGCGCCATTCAGAATCATTCCCAGCAAGAACTGCATGCTAAGCGGCGAGATGATGTAATTTTCCGGCGTTGCATCATTCACCCTGTCAATAAAGGAGAATGCGAAGTCATTGCCCTGCCTGGCAATTTCAGCCGATCTGGTAGTCAGTTCAAGTTTTTTGTAAGGATTGTTCTTGGGGTTATCCCCTCCAATCTTTTCACATGAGACGCTTCCAATAATTATGGCCGTCATAACCGAAATAATAGCGAAGTGTTTCATTTTCAAAATATTTTATTTACCAAGATTGATTCTCAGCCCGGTTGCCGCAGAGAACATTAACGGATAGTCGCTACGATAGGTTTCAAGCACTCTGCTCTCTGACGGAATCATCCAACTTAGCTCTGGTTCTACGAAAAAGCCAATGCGCTTTGTGATATTGAATTGAATGCCTCCAACACCAATGAGAGAGAGACTGAAGCCATCCCGATGGATACTTTCACCCGCAAGCGTTGCTCCTATACAATAATCCCCTTCTATGCCGCCACCCAAATAAATATCCAGCCATCTGTTGTTTGCCAGCGTCCAGTCTAACCGAACCGGGAATCCGAGATAATGCGCGATCTGCTTTTTCTCTCCAGAAAGTGTATAAGTGAAACTGGATTGATACATACTGTATTGAAGGCCAGTTGTTACCTTTAATCTCTCTGCAACGGGAACCCCGATTGATAATCCTCCCTTAAATGGGAAGTAATGCGTATATCTTCCTGTCGGTTTATCCTTTTGTGGCTCCGGTTCAATAACTACCGCTCCGTACGGAGGATCATATGCTCTTGCTGCTACAAAGGGAATAGTTCCTGAAGAGAGAAGCTCCTTTGTAATGACAGCCAGCAGGCCACCTCCGGAAATAACGCCAGCGGCATGAGCAATTTTTATTTTTACGGGCTTGGTGCCGATATTTTTGGGGATGACAGTCTTTTCTTCTTTGGTCTCTGATGTCTTAACCGTATCAGGCACGGTTTGATTGTTCTCTTTCTGCGCGCTTGAAATAACTGTTTCTTCTTCCGGCTCAAATATCTCGATGGTTTCCGGTTTTTGTGAGCAAGAATCGGAAGGCCTGATTATCTTCGGAATGACGGCCTTGGCCATAAGAGGCTGAGCCTGAATGATCTCAACTTTTTCCGAGGAATCACTGACAGCTGCAATAGGCTGTACCGGTAGCCGAATGATTCGGATGCCACTGTCTGGGGTTGAAGGCTTGCGGAGGAACAAAACGACTGCCACCAATGCAGCAACGGTAGGGACAAGCACCCACACCAGCGGAAACCGCTTGGAGGAGGAGGGCGCTGCTCCATTGCGGATGGCGTGAAACTCAGCAAAGACCCTTTCAGGGAGAGCCTCGTCAAACTCTTCCATCTTATCCTTGACTATATCTTCCCACTTCCTCATTGGTCTTGGTCTTTCAAATAACGTTTAATTTTGTCTTTCAATTGTTTCCTTGCCTTTGCAAGTATACTTGTGGACCCCGTCTCAGTGATTCCCAGCATCCTGGCAATCTCTTGATGAGAGTAGCCGTCGATACAGTACATATTGAAAACGGCCCTTCTCATATAGGTCAATTCGCTTATCCATTCCCTCAGTTTCTCTTTCGGTATCGACACAATCTCTTCCTCGGTAGGCTCCGGAATATTGTCCCATGCCAAAAAATCAAGGGAAACATTTCGCCATCGCTCCTTTCTAATCTGGTCAATGGCCTTGTTTATAGCGATTCGGCTAATCCATCCATACAGAGACCCCTTCCCAGTGTATTTATAAGTATCAATTCTGTCGAGCGCATGGTTGAGCGTTTCCAGCATCAGATCCTTGGCATCTTCCTCATTCCCCAAGTATCGCCTGCAGAGCGCATTCACCTTCCCTGCATATCTTCTATACAGTTCATCTTCCGCTTTTCTGTCTCGCTGCAAGCAGCATCTGGCCAGCGCCTGCTCGTCCAGTTCTTTATACACTCACGTCTTTGTTTGAACTTATAAAGTTACACAGATTTAGCAAACGGCATCTCATGTCTATTATCTACCTTATAAACGGACATATTTCCGAAATGCGTCACTTGCTCATTGAAAACACGCCGCATCCTCCTCCACTCTAACCATGAAAGGGGTCATGGGCTCAAAAACAGGTTATCGACCTTTTCGCGACCGATAGTGGTGGGGTATCCGTGGCAAAGGAACTTTCTATTCCATCAAAGGGCACACGATTGGCTTATTGGAAAACACACCGTGTCCCATCCGGTCTGCATATTTCGCTCCATAGATGGAGTGGAACATGCGGAATGGACGAGACGGACTAAGTTGTAAACCGGGATTTCCTCAGCAAATAAAAACTCGCTAAAAATCAGCGAGTTCTATGTTGGCAGAATTTCTTCAGCAAATAAAAACGCTATACGTAGTACGGAACGTATCCCCAGAACTATTTAGAAGCAGATTGATCAGACAAGAAATCATCCGACTGCCGGAAATAGACTTTACTAGTACCATTTGGGAAACTATTAAAGGCTATCGCCTTTATGAAGCATTTCATCAGTAATGACGAATTCCCAGACTGGTGTAGGATATTCCTCGTAATAATCCTGAGGTTTGGGATTAAATATCAATTCCCAATTCTGAAGATTGAAAATGCTCCTGTCAAAATCCGAAGAATCCTTGGATGACCACTGGACCAGGATATTTTCGCTTTCGTCATATATGTAGAATGGATCACAAAGAGGAGCCGGTAAAAATGTGTCACTTAAGCCGAGCTGGCTGGGATACTGCGGTGCCGTTTTCGCATAATCCTCCCAAGTTTCTCCGGGCTCCATCCAATACCAGGATTCCCGATAATAATAACCCGGGGTGATACGGATACGTTGGCTGCTGTTATTCCTTATTATGAAATGACAAAGGTATGTTCTCTCATAATCCCACGGACGGATGATAATGGTGCAACCCTCCATAAAAAAGAGTGACGCACAAACTAATATGATTGTTATTTTTTTCATTGCAAATCCGTTTTATTGAGCGTACTACTCCATTTAAACACTGTGTATATATTCGTATCATCTTCGTACTGTTCCTTAGTGCAGGACCACTTCTTGTAATGATACAGATTCTTTTTTGATGCTTTCCCACGCGGCGTCCACGTAGCAAGCACAGCTCCGCTGGAGGCGGATATGATTTCTATCTTGGAATCTTCCTTTACGTCGCCTATGTATATCTGTTCGAAAACATATTTCGGATCTGTGGCATCAAATCGAAGATATTTCCAATATGAAAGTCCCACTTCTTCTGTTTCGCCGGAACCTATGAAACATTCTATGGTAAAAGGCCCTGTAACATAGTGATATTCACGCATAAAACTATGATAGGTATGCCTATAGACAATATCTTGACCAAGATTATTTGTTACTTCAAATGTTGCCGTAAATATCTTATTATCTTCATCGGGATTATACAGCTTACGGCAGCCCCCCGCAGCAACCAGACAAATGACTGCCAACACGATGAAAACTGTTTTCTTATGTTTCATATTGTAGAAGAAGTATGTTTTCTCCAAATGTTCTAAAGGTACTGATTATTCATTAAAACTCCAATTATTCAACTATCTACGATCCTGAATAGACTTTGCAGCCAATAGTTTCAAGGGACAAATTTACGACCTTTTGTTTGGGGTATTGCATAATCAGGCAGGGAAATATCTTACAGAGGAAAAATAAAATCGGCCCAACAGCGCATTCTGGGGCCGATTTTATAGTAAGACAAAATAAATATCTTACATATAACTCAATATGCTGATTATCAGCTATTTATAAATACGTTTTGATAATATTCTGATTTTCAATAAATTAGCCGACTCTTGTCAGAGACTCTCTTGAACCTTGCTATTCGCTCACTGACAGTTCTCAGATAGTGTCGTCTCATCTTGTCGTTCAGAAAACTGCATTGGCAAAGTCTTATGGCAGTATCGGGCAATTGCATATACTTGTCAAGTATCCTGTCCGCACGGGCTTTCACCAGACCGATGCGTGCCCCGAAACGCTCAAAGTCCAGGCGACAGGGATGTCCGGTCTGGACATAGACATCACTTTTTGCAATATTGGGAGAAAGCCCTCCATCAAGACCAAAATCATCGCCGCGAACGTGTAAAGCGGTATTAAGAAGATCATATGCCGGGGCAAGACGGTAATCCTGTCCCTGAAGGATAAGGGAAAAATTCTTCAAGTGGTCATCTCCATTGGCATAAAT
Source organism: uncultured Bacteroidia bacterium (assembly GCA_902773925.1). Taxonomy (GTDB): domain Bacteria; phylum Bacteroidota; class Bacteroidia; order Bacteroidales; family UBA932; genus Cacconaster. The sequence continues at coordinate 36,948 of CACYGI010000001.1, forward strand.
GTAGTTGAACACCACTAGCTCAAAGAATCTTTCCATATCGACCTTCCACGCCGGGACTGTATCCCGGATAACTGCAGCTATATCTTCGTAGCAACCGGAATATTTAAAATTTTGTCCATCATTCTGCTCATTCCTCCCGACCAACGACGCGAAATCTTCCATAAGCAGCTTTGAGCCATCCGTCAGGACATCAAATCGCCGGGTAACATATACCATCTGGCCTTTGGGGGTAAAGCAAATCCCGTTTGCGGCTGTCTGTATTCCATATACCTGCGACGCAATCTGCATAGTCAGATTCTCATTGGCAGGTATCTGCTTCCTCTCGCGAAGAGTCTCATCCCAGGGCCCAGGCTTCAAAATGTAAGTAGACTGCTCGCCTTCTCCGGCTATCCTTATGCGGTTACCATCTATGACGGCCGGAAACTTCTCCTGAACACCCGATACTGATATCCTTCGCATGGCATCTCCAATATCCGGCCTGTCATTGAGAGAGTCAAAATCGAAATCCAACATATGACTCACCGTATGGCCGTCAAATAGAGTTTTGACAGCCTTCGCGCTATACGTGGCGAAACCATTCTCAAGACAGGAAGGGCAATGTGCAATCTCTTTCATATGGATGACAATCTGACGTGAACTCCTCCTATAAAATCCCGTCCCGCCATAGCTGAAAGCAACCCGAACAAATCCTTTTCATCGATTCTGTTCGCTCTGCAAATCACTTTGCGGTTGGATCCTTCTGGAAGCATATTTGCGAAGAAGGGAAATAAAACTGAAGATTCGTAAACATCCTTCCTCTTGGATAAGGAAACGGATATGGAAGGAGCGTCAGACGACAGGTATTCCGGATCGTACCTGAAAGAATAGCTCTCCCCCGGCTGATTCTCAACCAGTAAACCAGCCTTCATATTATTGACATATACCTCGAGTTGTCTCATTGTTGATGGAATTATACTGTCTGACGAACTTTGAATATGATCTCCATCCCGAGGACATCCATTATTTTGGAAACTGTGGCCAACGACGGGTTTCCTTTACCTCGCTCTATATCCTTAAGGGTTGCCAAACCGATTCCGGCTATTTCAGCCAAGTCCTGTTGTGAAATAGCAAGCGTTTTTCTCCGCCTTTTTATAACTTGCGCAATATCCATAAGTCCAATATAATAAACTATTGGCACAAAGATATGCAATTATAATAGAAAAACAAATATCAAAGTACAATATATCGTACTTTTACATCTACGGTCTCAAAAACAGGTTATCGACCTTTTCGCGACCGATGGTGGTGGGGTATCCGTGGCCGGGGAGGATCCGGGTGCTGTCGGGGAGGCAGAGCAGGCGGGTGCGGACAGAGTCGAGGATGGCATTGGCATCACCGGTCGGAAGGTCTGTGCGGCCAATACTGCCCTCGAAGATAGTGTCGCCGGAAAACAGCAGACCGGAGTCTTCGTTGTAATAACATACACAGCCCGAAGTATGGCCCGGCGTATGGATCACCTGAAAGACAGCCTTGCCCAGATGAAGCATCTCCCCTCCTTCCAGAAGATTGAAAGGGCCCTTCGGCTCCTCGAGCTGCAGATCCATCCAGGCCGCCATCCGGCGCGCCATCGGAAGCTGCTGTACCTCCTCGCGATGCATCCAGACCGGAGTATTCCACTTGCCGCGAACGGCATCAAGGCCAAGGATATGATCGAAATGCGCGTGCGTGAGCCAGATTGCCTCCGGTTTGAGGCCCGTTTCGGTGACAAATTGCTCAAGACGCTCGAATTCCCGACCCGACGCACAACCGGGATCGATGATGGCACAATGCAGTCCCTCATCCCAGACGAGCCAGGTACATTCACGGATGGGATTGAAATAAAAAAATTTGAATTCCACTTGCAAAGACTCTTAGTCCTGCAAATATAACAAAAACTTACCGCTTGCAGCAGCCGCTGCGCCCTGCAAAGGGACATCCGGAGCACGAATCGTCGCAGGAAGCTGACGAACCCCCGCCATTGCAGGAGCAGCCACCCCGCCTGCCGCGCGAAACACGGTAGATAAGATATGCCGCCGCCGCGAGCACAAGGACCGCTATGATGATGTACTGCAGCATATCAGAAGAGACTCCCTATCTGATAGACCAGCGCACTTACGACCCAGGCCAGAGCAGTGGTATAGAGAGCTGCGATGATGGCCCATTTATGCTTGCCGGTCTCGTTCCTGATAGCCGTAACCGTCGCAATGCACGGGAAATACAGCAGCACGAAAAGCAGATAGCAAATAGCCGTCAGCGGCGTAATGCCGTCGGCTTCCATCGCGGCGCGAAGTCTCTCCCCACCGGTAAGATCTCCGGCATCGGGCGCATCCTCGCGGGCCGTAAGGGCCTCGCGGGCGGCATCGTCGCTATAGAGGACTCCGATGGTAGATGCGACAATCTCCTTGGCCCCGACACCCGCAAGCAGCGAGACATCCAGCTTCCAGTTGAAGCCCTGCGGGCGGAATACCGGCTCAACTATATGTCCGAGACGGCCGATGCAGCTCTGCTCCTGCTGCTCTTTGACACTGAGACTGTCATCGTGCGGGAAATACCCGAGAGCCCAGACAATCACGCTGGCGGCCAGGATGATCGTACCCATCTTCTGAAGATACTGGCGGCCCTTCTCCCAGGTATGGCGGAAGATAGCCTTGCCCGTAGGGCAACGGTACGGCGGCAGCTCCATCACGAAGGGAGTATCATCCCCGCGCAGCACGAAACGGCTCAGGATGCGGCTTACGACAACGGCCGTTACGATGCCAGCCACATACAGGCCGATCATCACGAGACTCTGGTATTTGACAGCGAAAAACGTCCCCACGATCATAATATATATCGGCAGGCGGGCGCTGCACGACATAAACGGCATCACGAGCATCGTGATAAGGCGCGAACGACGGCTCTCGATCATACGCGTGGACATAATTGCCGGCACGTTGCAGCCGAAACCCATCACCAGCGGAATGAAAGATTTGCCGTGCAGGCCCATCTTGTGCATCGGCTTGTCCATAATGAATGCCGCGCGCGCCATATATCCCGAATCCTCCATAAAGGAGATAAACGCGTAGAGAATCAGTATCTGCGGCAGGAAGACCATCACGCTGCCTACGCCCCCCACCACGCCGTCAACCAGCAGGTCGCGGACCGGCCCTTCGGGCAATACATTGCCAAGCAGCGAGCCCAGCGCGGCGAAACCCGCCTCCAGCCAGTCCATCGGGTATTGGCCTACGGCAAATGTCACCTCGAACATCAGCAGTAGCAGCGCGAAGAAAATCGGGAAACCGAAATACTTGTGCGTCAGGATGGCGTCAAGCTTATGCGTGAAACGGTAAAGCCCGTGGTTGTCGCCCATCCGGTAACCGGCCTCCTTCAATGCGCCGTGGATAAAACCGTACTTGGCATCCATTATGGCCGTCTCGAGGTCAGTCTTGGACTCCTCGCGCACGCGCGCCGCCACGTGGGAGACCTCCTCGTCTATCGCGGCAGCCTGCGGCAGCCCTTCAATCAGCTTGTGAATCTCGGTATCGCCCTCCAAAAGCTTTACGGCCAGATATCGCAGCGAATAGCGCGCCCGCAGCCCGGAATCTCGCAGCAGGGCCCAGATGGCCGAAATACCATCCTCCATCTCGTGACCGTAATTGATATGGATATGGCGGTAATGCGCATCCTCGTCCTCCGTACCCTCGTAGAGCCTGACAATCGCCGCAAAGAGATCCTGTACCCCACGGCCCGTGCGGAACGAGGTCGGTACCATCGGTATGCCGAACAGCTCGCCCAGACGGTCGCAGTCCAGACTGTCCCCGCGGCGCTCCAGCTCGTCGTACATATTGAGCGCCCCGACGATACGCAGGTGCATATCCACCAGCTGCGTGGTAAGGTAGAGATTGCGCTCCAGATTGGACGAATCTATGACGTTGATGATGATATCCGGCGTCTTCTCGACGATATGCCGGCGGACATAGAGCTCCTCCGGGCTGTAGGCCGAAAGCGAATACGTGCCCGGCAGATCGACCAGATTGAGGATATAATCGCCGTAAGTGGCCCTGCCCTCCTTCGCGTCCACAGTCACGCCGCTGTAATTGCCGACGCGTTCGTGCGCGCCGCTGGCGAAATTGAAGAGAGACGTCTTGCCGCAATTGGGATTGCCGACGATGGCGACATTGATAATGCGGCGCTCAGCCTTGAACGAAGGATCCGAAGAATGGTCGTTCTCCGTAGCCTCGAAACCCGGCAGATCCTCTGCATCGGAAGACATCCGGCGGCTGGCCTCATCGGTATATGGCACGACCTCTATCATCTCCGCTTCGCGGCGGCGGAGCGAGACCTCATATCCCAGCACGCGGTACTTGACCGGGTCCTGCAGCGGCGCATTGAGCAGCACCTCGATCGAATGTCCTTTGATGAAGCCCATCTCGATGATGCGCTTGCGGAAGCCGCCGTGGCCGAGCACCTTGACAATAATTCCTTTCTCTCCTGTATGAAGCTCAGACAGTCTCATCCATACTTACTTTTGAGGGTACAAAGTTACCCCGACGGGATGATAAGGTCAATACCAAAAAATAATGATTTATCGAAATTGTTTTTGTACATTTGTTCGATTAACAAACTGGTCTAACTATGCATATAGCTATCGCAGGCAATATCGGAAGCGGCAAGACGACACTCACCCGCATGATCACCGAACATTTCGGCTGGACGCCGAAGTTCGAATCGGTCGAATACAATCCCTATCTGTCGGATTTTTACAATGATATGGAGCGTTGGTCATTCAACATCCAGATCTACTTCCTCAACAAGCGTTTCCTCGACGTGGTTGAGATTCGCAAGAGCGACAAGATCATCGTCCAGGACCGAAGCATCTACGAAGATGCCTGCATTTTCGCCCCCAATCTCCACGATATGGGGCTGATGGCCACCCGCGACTTCGAGAACTACTCTTCACTTTTCTCCCTGATGGTCTCGCTGGTCCAGGCACCCGACCTGCTCATCTACCTTCGCAGCTCCATCCCCAATCTGGTAGCCAACATCCAGAAGCGCGGCCGCGAATATGAGAGCAGCATCCGCCTCGACTACCTCAAGGGCCTCAACGAGCGCTACGAAGCGTGGATCGAGAGCTACAAGGACGGCAAGCTCCTGATAGTCGATGTGAACAATCTCAAATTCCAGGAAAACCCGGCCGATTTCAGCGCCATCTGCGACAAGATCGAGGCCCAGTTGCACGGACTGTTCTAACAAACACCACATACACGATGATTACAGACATTATTTCCACCTGCAAGATGCCATATTCGCCGCCTCTTGTGGAGACGGTGACTACCAACTCCGGAAGGATCATTTGCGCAAGTCCGGATGCCGGAGGCAACGAGGATATAGGTTATGAAAAATGGAATAATTGGTAAAATGGCAAAGAATATGAAAAAGCAATATATACTCCTTACAGCACTGCTGTTCGCGTTTACGGCCTGCTCCGTCGAGCCCGTAGAGGTCATCCCTGCAGGATCGAAAGTCGTAATCAACGCATATAACGAAGGAGCGGCAGATACCCGTACCACCGTCATCGACGGCGGCACCCACCTCTACTGGGAGAGCGGCGAGCAGATCAAGATCTTCTGCAACGGCAATTCCGGCAAACTCACTTCGCAAAACACCACTCTGGCCGACGTAGCGCGATTCGAAGGCACGTTCCCCGTAGCCATCGGCACTACCGAAGGCACCATCGGCGGCAGCAACGCCATCTGGGCCCTCTATCCCTACAGGGATGACGCCCAGTCCGACGGCGCATCGGTCACCACCACATTGGAGGACAAGCAGACGGGCCGCGTCGGCAGCTTCGCCAAGAACACTTTCATCACACTCGGAAAGTCCACCAACTTTGACGTTGCCTTCTACAATGTCACAAGCGGACTCTGCTTTACCCTCGTCAACGAAGGTATCCGAAGCATCACCTTCGAGAGCGCCGGCGGCGAGGCGATTGCGGGCACATTCAAGGCTGTATTCGATGGAAACCTGCCGGTCGTCCAGCAGATCACCGATGGACGCTCATCAGTGACCCTGACGGCTCCTGACGGCGGTATGTTCGAGACGGGCAAGACCTATTATATAGTCACCCTGCCCCAGACACTGGCGAGCGGCTTCAAAGTCACCTTCAAGAGGGCTTCCGAATATGCCGAGCGCAGCACTTCAAACCCCATCATCTTCAGTCGCGGCGTATTCCGCTCCATAGAGAATATCGATGATGGCGTGACCTTCGAGTGGCTTATGGATTCACCCGTAGATATGGGTCTGAGCGTCAAGTGGTGCACCAACAACCTGGGCGCGACCTCGGCTCTCGACGGCGGCGCATTCTTCGCCTGGGGCGAGACCGCAACCAAGACAGATTTCAGCTGGACGACCTACGCGTGGGGCACTGGCGCAGACGCCCTGACCAAGTACACCTCCACGGACAACAAGATCACCCTGGCGCTGGACGATGATGCAGCATACAATGCTCTGGGCGAGCACTGGAGACTTCCTACCCGTAGTGAGATCAACGAACTGCTGGCAACCCGGACCAATCCCAATTACAGCTGGACATGGAACGAAGATCCCGCCGGCTGGATGGTCAAGTACCTGGTCAACGGCAACCGTATTTTCTTCCCGCTTCCGGGAGGTGTTACCGGCACCAGCCCCTTCTCTGTCGGAGAGAGTGGCTTCTACTGGTCTTCCACCCGTGACACGGATTATCCCGAAAAGGCCGGCCTGCTTATGCTCACCTCAACCGACGCGAGCGCCACTGAAGGAACGCGTTACATCGGCCGCAGCATCCGCCCCGTCTATCAGGATGATATAGGTGTCAAAGCCGTCGAATTCGGCCTCAGCGTCAAATGGGCTGAATGCAACCTGGGGGCCACCAACATCGAAGACTTCGGCGATTATTATGCGTGGGGCGAGACCGAGCTTAAGACCACTTACAACTGGACTACCTACATCTGGTGCATGGGCTATGAATCGACCCTTACCAAGTACTGCAACATCTCAAATTTCGGTTATATGGGCTATAATGACGGCAAGACCCAGCTGGATCCCGAAGATGACGTGGTCCATTCCAAGTTCGGCGGCAAGTGGCGCATGCCTTCAGGAGCAGAGATCACCGAACTGGCCGATACCCGGAAGGACAAGGCACATTACACCTGGGAGTGGACTACGATTGGCGCTAACTACGGATGGCGGGTGACATACCTTGTCAACGGCAACAGCCTGTTCTTCCCCGTCGCCGGCTCAATGTCGGGCTCTTCGCTGGTCAATGGCAACAACGTCGGGTATTACTGGTCATCCTCACTGGTACAGACCAGTCCCAACGACGTGACCTATTTCTACCTCGGTCCCGGCGGTATCGGCACCAACACCGGCTACCGCTTCTACGGCCGCAGCATCCGTCCCGTCCTGGAATACTGATAACACATCTTCACTGCCGGACTCTTTCCGGCAGTGATTTGTCGAACATAATAAAAATCCGGCTCCCCACAATCGGGGAGCCGGATTTTAAGTAAGAGGAGGAGGCTGTTATTTGCCGCCGGTCTTACGGGGAGCCGCGACCTTCTTGGCAGGAGCAGCTGCCTTGGTCGAAACCTTTGCAGTGTCCTTCTTGGCAGCAGTCTTCTTTGCGGGAGCCTTCTTTGCAGCAGGAGCAGCTTCGCCCTCTGCCTTGGGCTCTGCAGCCTTCTTGGCGCCACCGCTGCGGCGGGTGCTCTTCTTGGGAGCCTCAGCCTTTGCGGGAGCGACTGCAGCATCGCTGAAGTCGACGAGTTCCATAATAGCCATATCGGCTGCATCACCGACGCGGAAACCGGTCTTGAGGATGCGGGTGTATCCGCCCGGACGGTCAGCGATCTTCGGAGCGACTACGCGGAACAGCTCACTGACGGCCTCTTTCTGCTTCAGATAGCTGAAGACGATACGACGGGAGTGAGTGGTATCCTCTTTCGACTTGGTAATCAGCGGTTCGACGTAATCCTTCAGAGCCTTGGCCTTTTCGACGGTCGTCTCAATGCGCTTGTGAAGAATCAGGGAAGACGCCATATTGGCCAGCATGGCCTTACGGTGACCGCTCTTGCGACCCAGGTGGTTGATTGCCTTATTGTGTCTCATAATTATTTTTCTTTAGATTCGATGTTATACTTGCTGATATCCATACCGAAGTTGAGTCTCAGACGGTCTACAAGGGCGTCGATCTCGCTCAGCGACTTCTTGCCGAAGTTGCGGAACTTCATCAGTTCGCTGCGCTGGTGCGAAACCAGGTCGGCGAACGTCTCGATCTGGGCGGCCTTGAGGCAGTTGAGAGCGCGTACCGAAAGCTCCATATCCGAAAGCTTGGTGAGAAGCATATGGCGCATGCGAAGTGACTCTTCGTCAAGCTCCTTGGTCTCACTCTCGGGTGCGGTCTCCAGAGATATCTTCTCGTCGGAGAAGAGCATGAAATGATAAATCAGGATCTTTGCAGCCTCATTGAGGGCCTCTTTCGGGTGAATCGATCCGTCGGTCTCAATCTCAATCGTGAGCTTGTCATAGTCGGTCTTCTGATCGACACGGCAGTCCTCGACGATGTAGTTGACATTGCGGATAGGAGTGAAGATCGAGTCGATTGCGATGGTATCGACCGGCGCATTCTCGACCTTGTTCTCCTCGGAGGGAACGTAACCGCGTCCCTTGCCGATACGGACTTCCATCTTGATCTCAACGGAAGGCTCCATCGAGCAGATGTGAAGTTCGGGATTGAGCACCTTGAAAGAGGACAGTGCCTTCGAGATATCCTCGGCCGTGAATTCCTGCTTCCCACCGACAGTAACGTTTACCACCTCGCCGTCAACGTCATCGATCATTCTCTTGAGACGGATCTTCTTGAGATTGAGGATGATGTCCACGACACTCTCAATGACACCGGGGATGGTGTCGAATTCGTGGCTTACGCCGTCGATTCTGATTGAGGTGATGGCAAAACCTTCCAAAGAGGAGAGGAGGATGCGACGAAGGGCGTTACCGATCGTCGTACCGTAACCAGGCTCCAGGGGGCGGAATTCAAAGCGTCCGAAAGTATCGGAAGATTCGAGCATTATGACCTTGTCCGGTTTCTGAAATGCTAAAATTGCCATATTGTTGTTTTTTTAGTTATCAGTGTGTTGCAAAAAATCAGCCGTTACTTGGAGTACAACTCGACGATCAGCTGCTCGTTGATGGTCTCAGGAATCTCTTCGCGGACGGGCATGGTCGTCAGCTTGCCGACGAACTTTGCGCCATCCCACTCGAGCCAGGAGCACTTGGCGGGTGCGGAAGCAAGGCTGTTCTGGACAACCTCGAGGCTCTTGGAACGCTCGCGGACACCGACGATGTCACCAGGGCGGACCTGTGCGGAAGGCACGTTGCAGACTTCACCGTTGAGGGTGATGTGGCAGTGCGATACCAGCTGACGTGCAGCTGCACGCGTAGGAGCGATACCGAGGCGGTAAACGAGGTTGTCAATGCGGGTCTCAAGCAGGAGGATGAGGTTTTCGCCGGTGCGGCCCTTCATCCTGTTTGCCTTTGCATAGAGGTTGCGGAACTGACGCTCGAGCAGGCCGTAGGTGTACTTCACCTTCTGCTTCTCGGCGAGCTGGATGCCGTACTCAGAAGTCTTCTTGCGCTTCTTTGCAAGGCCGTGCTGTCCCGGAGGATAGTTCTTCTTTTCGAAATACTTGTCGGGGCCGTAGATCGGTTCCCCGAATTTGCGGGCTATTTTGGTTGTGGGCCCTGTATATCTTGCCATAATCCGAATACTTTTAAGTTAGACGAAAAATTAGACGCGGCGACGGCCCTTGGGGCGGCAACCGTTGTGAGGAATCGGGGTCACGTCGATGATCTCGGTGATCTCGATACCTGCGCCGTTGAGAGCGCGGATGGCAGATTCACGGCCTGAACCGGGACCCTTGACATAAGCCTTGATCTTGCGCAGACCGAGGTCGTAAGCGACCTTTGCGCAATCCTGTGCGGCGACCTGGGCTGCGTACGGAGTGTTCTTCTTCGAACCGCGGAAACCCATCTTGCCGGCAGAAGACCAGCTGATGACCTGACCGGTACTGTTGGTCAGGGTAACGATGACATTGTTGAAAGTCGACGAAATATGAGCCTGACCATAGGCGTCAACCTTGACAACTCTCTTTTTGCTTGTTGTAGTTTTCTTTGCCATAATCTAAGCCTTATTTAGTTGCTTTCTTCTTGTTAGCGACAGTCTTCTTGCGACCCTTGCGCGTGCGGGCATTGTTCTTGGTGCTCTGACCGCGGACAGGGAGGCCGAGACGGTGACGGATACCGCGATAGCAGCCGATATCCATCAGACGCTTGATGTTGAGCTGAACGGAGGAACGAAGTTCGCCCTCGATCTTGTATTCGTTTGCAATCTTGCTGCGGATTGCAGTAACCTGATCGTCAGACCAGTCCTTGACCTTGATGTTCTCGTCAATGCCGAGCTCAGCGAGGATCTTGCTGGCGCTGCTGCGACCGATACCGAAGATATAGGTCAGACCTATAACTCCACGTTTGTTGTTGGGTAAATCAACACCGGCTATACGTGCCATAATTTATTATTGCTTTTTTGTTCTTTACAGTTTAAAAATTATCCCTGGCGCATCTTGAACTTGGGGTTTTTCTTGCAGATAACATAAAGACGGCCTTTGCGCTTGACGAACTTACAATCCTCACTGCGCTTTTTGATGGATGCTTTTACTTTCATTTGTGTATGTTTTTTTATTTGTATCTGAAGGAAATCCGACCTTTAGTCAGGTCATACGGAGACATTTCTACGCGCACCTTGTCACCGGGAAGGATGCGGATGTAATGCATACGCATCTTGCCCGATATGTGGGCGATTATCACGTGCCCGTTGTCAAGCTCAACGCGGAACATCGCATTGGACAGGGCCTCGATGATGGTACCTTCTTTTTCGATTGATGACTGTTTCGGCATAAATGTCTTGTTTGTCTGACTATTGTTGATTTTTCTCGATGTATTCAAAAGTTGACAGAACTTCGGGGACCGGACGGCGGATGGCGACCGTCAGCTCGAAGTGGGCGGACTTGCGTCCGTCGGCGGTCAGGACGCCCCAGCCGTTATCGGCCAGATAAACGTCCTTCACGCCTGCATTGACCATCGGCTCGATGCAGATGACCATGCCTTCGCGCAGCTTGACGCCGTGTCCCTTCCTGCCGTAATTCGGAACTTCCGGGCTCTCGTGCATATTTGCACCGATGCCGTGTCCGACCAACTCTCTTACGACAGAGTATCCGAGGCTTTCGACATAGGACTGCACTGCATCTCCTATATCGCCCACGCGTCCGCCGGGGACTGCCTTGCCGATGCCGCGGTAGAGTGAAGTCTTGGTCGCTTCGAGAAGCGCACGGTCCTCTTCACTGATGCGGCCTACGGCAAATGTATAGGCGCTGTCCCCGTAATACCCTCTGTAACGCGTTCCGCAATCGACCGACACGATATCGCCTTCTTTCAGTTTGTAGTCGGAAGGGAAACCGTGCACGACCGTATCGTTGACCGAGATACAGAGCGTATAAGGGAATCCACCGTAACCAAGGAAGCCGGGCTCTGCGCCCATACCCCTGATATACTTCTCGGCGATCACGTCCAATTCCTTGGTCGTGATACCGGGAGCTATATGGCGGCCCACCTCAGCCAGTGTCTTTGACACCATCTGGGCATTCTCGCGCAGCAGGGAGATCTCTTCTTCGGTTCTGAGTTTTATCATCTTCTGAGTTTTAGCTTACATACCTGAGCGGCCTTTGAGGCGTCCAGCCTTCATAAGTCCGTCATAGTGACGCATAAGCAAGTGACTTTCGATATGCTGGAGCGTATCCAGGATGACGCCTACGAGAATCAGCAGTGAAGTGCCGCCGTAGAAGCTTGCAAACTGGTTGTTGACACCGAGCATACGTGCAAATGCCGGCAGGATCGCGACCAGAGCCAGGAATATTGACCCGGGCAGCGTGATGCGTGACATGATGGAATCGATATAATCCGCAGTTTTCTTGCCGGGCTTGCAGCCGGGAATGAAACCGCCGTTCTTCTTCATTTCTTCGGCCATATTGGTGGGGTTCACGGTAATAGCGGTGTAGAAGTACGTGAATAGGATCACCATAATGGCGAAGACGAAGTTATACCAGAAACCTGTAGTGTTGTTGAAAGCAGCAGCAAGGCCCTTTGCAGCATTGATGTTGGAGAACATCATCGGGAGCACCATCAGCGCCTGGGCGAAGATGATCGGCATGACGCCGGCAGCGTTCACCTTGAGCGGAATGTACTGGCGCGCACCGCCATACTGCTTGTTGCCTACAATGCGCTTGGCATACTGTACCGGAATCTTGCGCACTGCCTGGACGAGGGCGATCGTAGCGATGAATACGAAGAAGAGGACGACGAGCTCAACGATAAGCATAAGGAAGCCACCGTTGGTCTGGTTGACCTTCTCAGTGATCTCGAGCCACAGCGCCATCGGAAGACGTGCGAGGATACCGATCATAATGATCAGGGAAATACCATTACCAATGCCGCGGTCTGTAATTCTTTCACCTAACCACATAACGAACATCGTACCGCCGATCAGGATGAGGGTCGCAAAGATGTTGTACCAACCTCCGGTGATGCTGGAGACGAATGCCTCCGGCGGGAGAGTGGAGTGCAGGCTGGCCATATAAGCCGGGCCCTGGATTGCGAGGATCAGGATCGTCAGGTAACGAGTATATTGATTCATCTTGCGGCGGCCGCTCTCGCCCTCACGCTGGAGGCGCTGGAAGAACGGGAACATCACACCCAGAAGCTGGATGACGATGGATGCCGAGATGTAAGGCATAACGCCCAGTGCGAAGATCGAAGCATTACCGAACGCACCGCCGGAGAACATGTTGAGCAGTCCGACGAGGCCTTCGGAAGACTTAGCCTGAAGTGAAGCAAGCTGAGAAGCGTCGATACCCGGAAGCACGATGTAGCTGCCGAGACGGTAGACAGCAACCAATGCCAAGGTATAGAGGATTCTCTTGCGAAGATCTTCAATCTTGAAAATATTGGCTATTGTTTGGAAAAAACGCTTCATAATGCTTTTAGATAATGGTTACTGTACCACCAAGCTCCACGATCTTCTTTGCTGCGGCAGCGGAGAATGCATCTGCCGTGACGTCGAGTTTTGCAGTGAGTTCGCCCTTGGCCAGAATCTTCACAGCGTCGTTCTTGGAAACGTAGCCGGCCTGGATCAGCACATCGGGATCGATGGCGGTGATACCGGCCTTCTCGCTGATAGTCTGAAGGACAGAGAGGTTGACGGCCTTGAACTCAACGCGGGTCGGATTCTTGAAGCCGAACTTGGGAAGGCGGCGCTGGATAGGCATCTGACCACCTTCGAAACCAAGCTTCTTGGCATAACCGGAACGGCTCTTGGCACCATTGCTGCCTCGTCCGGCGGTCTTGCCGAGACCCGAACCGGGACCACGGCCAACTCTCTTTACTGTTCTGGTAGAACCTTCTGCAGGTTTGAGATTATGCAAATTCATTGTAGTTCCTCCTTTACTTTACTTCCTCAACCTGGACAAGGTGGAGGACCTTTTCGATCATACCTTTGGTCACCGGGGTAACCTCGACCTCTACGGTCTGGTGCATGCGGTGGATACCGAGGGAATAGAGATTGGCAATCTGACGCTTGGTTGCGCCGCTGCGGCTCTTAATCTGTGTTACTTTAACTTTTGCCATGATGCGAACCTCCTTAACCGTTAAAGACTTTTTCCATCGGGATACCGCGGAGGCCTGCAACCGTGTAAGCGTCACGCATCTCTGCAAGAGCTGCGATGGTAGCCTTGACAAGGTTGTGAGGGTTGGATGAACCCTTGCTCTTTGCCAGCACGTCGGAAATACCGACAGACTCGAAAACTGCACGCATTGCACCGCCGGCCTTTACACCGGTACCGGGAGCCGCGGGCTTCATAAATACGCGGGCGCCGCCGAATTTTGCGGACTGCTCGTGAGGAATGGTGGTCTTGCTCAGAGGAATCTTGATAAGGTTCTTCTTTGCATCTTCGATGCCCTTGGAGATGGCTGTCGTGACTTCGTTGGCTTTTCCGAGGCCATAGCCGACAACACCCTTCTCATCGCCCACTACGACGATGGCTGCGAAGGAAAAGTGACGACCGCCCTTGGTGACCTTGGTCACACGCTGGACAGCAACCAGCCGGTCCTTAAGTTCGAGATCGGTGGTCTTGACTTTCTTTACATTGATATCTGCCATAGCTCTTAGAATTTAAGGCCACCCTCACGGGCAGCGTCTGCCAAACTTTTAACTCTTCCGTGATAGAGGTAACCGCCGCGGTCGAATGCCACGGTCTCGATACCCTTGGCCATTGCGCGCTCTGCGATAGCCTTGCCGACTACGGCTGCAGCCTCGCAACCGTTCTTGCCGGCGCACTGCTCTTTGAGGAGCTTGTCATTGGAGGAAGCAGATGCGAGTGTTACGCCCTTGGTGTCGTCGACGACCTGTGCGTAGATCTGCTTATTGCTGCGGAACACAACCAGGCGCGGCCTTTCGGGCGTACCGTTGACAACCTTGCGGATGCGGAAGTGAACTCTCTGTCTTCTTTCTTGTTTTGTCAATGCCATAACTTTATCTCCTATTATTTAGCACCTGCCGACTTACCGGCTTTGCGACGAAGCTGCTCACCGACGAACTTGATACCCTTACCCTTGTACGGTTCAGGCTTACGCAGTGAACGAACCTTGGCAGCGACCATTCCGAGGAGCTGCTTGTCGTGGCTCTTGAGGACTAACACAGGGTTCTGACCCTTCTTGACCGGCTCGGCCTCGCCCTTGACTTCCTTGGGGAGTTCGAACTGGATATCGTGTGAATAACCGAGGGTGAGGGTCACGATCTGACCGTTGACCTCAACGCGGTAACCGACACCGACGAGTTCCTGGCGGGTGGTGAAACCTTCGGAAACGCCCACTACCATATTGTGGATGAGTGCGCGATAAAGTCCGTGCATGGAACGATGACGTGGATTGTCTGTAGGGCGGGTTACCGTTACTGTCGCTCCCTCTACGGAAACTTTGATGTCAGAATCCACTTTCTGGCACAGTTCTCCGAGCGGGCCTTTAACCTTTACCACATTGTCGTTACCGACTGTAACGGTAACGCCTGCGGGCAGGTGTACAGGTAATTTTCCAATTCTAGACATTATTGTAGTTTTTTAATCGTTAACTGTTAGTAAACATAGCAGAGCAATTCGCCGCCGACGTTCAGCTCGCGAGCTTCCTTGTCGGTGATGATGCCCTTGGAGGTGGAGAGGATGGCGATACCCAGGCCGTTCAGGATGCGGGGCATTGAAGCCACGTCGGTGTACTGACGCAGACCGGGAGTGGAGATGCGTCCGATCTTCTTGATAGCCGCCTTCTTCGTCTCGGGATGATACTTGAGCGCAATCTTGATGGTGTTGACGGGGGTACCCTCGACTACCTTGTAAGCGAGGATGTAGCCCTTCTCGTGGAGGATGCGCGTGATCTCCACCTTCATCTTGGATGCAGGAGCCTCAACGGTCTTGTGACCTGCGAGGTATGCATTCCTGATTCTCGTAAGAAAATCTGCAATTGGATCAGTCATTGTTTTTGTTTTTTGTGTTGATTCGACACCTGAGGTGCCCGATATCCAACTTGGTTTATATTATAAATAGGTATTACCAGCTTGCCTTCTTAACGCCGGGGATCAGACCCTTGGAAGCCATCTCGCGGAACTGGATACGGCTGATACCGAACTGACGCATATAGCCCTTCGGACGGCCGGTGATCGAGCAGCGGTTGTGCTGGCGGACGGGAGATGCATTCTTCGGCAGCTTGTCGAGAGCCATCCACTCGCCTGCTTCGCGCAACGTCTTGCGCTTCTCGGCATACTTGGCGCATAACTTGGCGCGCTTAACTTCGCGGGCCTTCATTGATTCCTTTGCCATATTAGTTGTGCTTTATGTTTTTGAAAGGTAAACCGAATTCGCGGAGGAGTGCGTAAGCCTCTTTGTCCGTAGCTGCGGTGGTAACGAAGGTGATCTCCATACCCATGACCTTGGTGATCTTGTCGATGTCGATCTCGGGGAAGATGATCTGCTCCTTGACACCGAGGGTGTAGTTGCCGCGGCCGTCAAAGTTCTCGCTGATACCCTTGAAGTCGCGGATACGCGGCAGGGCGATGGCGATCAGACGCTCGAGGAACTCGTACATCTTGGCCGAACGGAGGGTAACCTTTGCTCCGATGGGCATGCCCTTGCGGAGTTTGAAGTTGGAGATATCCTTGCGGGAAGTGGTCTGGACAGCCTTCTGTCCGGTGATGGTGGTAAGCTCCTGCTGTGCAACCTCGACAAGCTTCTTGTCCTGGGTAGCGCTGCCTACACCTTCATTGATGGTAATCTTGACGAGCTTGGGAACCTGCATCACGGTGGTGTAGCCGAATTCCTTGGTCAGCTTGTCGATGATTTCTTCCTTATACTTCTTCTGGAGAGAAGGAACGTATCCTATTTGCTCCATCGTGGGCCCCTTGGGAGCCTCAGCTTTCTTTTCCTTTGCCATTATTTAATCTCCTCTCCTGATTTTTTAGCGTAGCGTACGAGCTTGCCCTTGTCATTGAGACGACGGCCGATCTTGGTAGCGCCGCCCTTGACGGGATCGACTACCTGCAGATTGGAAATGTGCACGCCTGCTTCCTGTTTCACGATACCACCCTGAGGGTTCTTAGAGTTGGGTTTGGTATGCTTGGTGATAATATTGACACCCTCTACGACGGCACGGCTCTTTTCCGTGTCCACCGAAAGTACGCGACCGGTCTTGCCCTTGTCGTTGCCGGCGTTGACATAGACCATATCGCCCTTCTTAATGTGTAACTTTGCCATATTTCTTCCTCCTTAAAGTACCTCGGGGGCAAGTGAGACAATTTTCATGTAATTTTCGCGGAGCTCCCTGGCGACAGGGCCGAAGATACGGGTACCAACGACCTCGTCGGTCTTGGTCAGCAGCACGCAGGCATTGTCATCGAAACGAATGTAGGAACCATCGGGACGACGGATTTCCTTCTTCGTACGGACGACGACTGCATTGGAGACGGAACCCTTCTTGGTGTTGCCTCCGGGAATGGCGCTCTTGACGGCGACGACAATCTTGTCGCCAACGCCTGCGTAGCGGCGGCGGGTACCGCCGAGGACGCGGATGCAAAGGACTTCCTTAGCACCGCTGTTGTCCGCTACCATCAAACGTGATTCTTGCTGTATCATTTTACTTAACTTTTTCTACGATTTCTACTAATCTCCAACGCTTGGTCTTGCTCAGTGGACGGGTTTCCATAATGCGGACGGTATCACCCTCGCTGCACTCGTTCTTGTCATCCTGAGCGACGAACTTGGTCGTCTTGTTGACGAACTTTCCGTAAATGGGGTGCTTCTCCTTGGTCTTGACTGCAACCACGATGGACTTGTCCATCTTGTTGCTGGTGACAACCCCTATTCTCTCTTTACGAAGATTTCTTTCCATTATGACAATTGTTTTTAATTCTGTTTTTCTTTCTCCGCAAGGACCGTCATCATACGGGCGATGTCGTTCTTTGCCTTCTTGATCTTGGACGTATCCTCAAGCGGGGAGATCACATGATTCATCTTCATGCGGTTGAGATTCATCTTCTCGGTCTCGATGCGCTCGCGCAGGTCCGTGAGGGACATTCCCCTGATTTCAGCTGTTTTCATCACTTACAGGTTTTGATTATTCAACAACATAGTCCCTTCTGACCACGAACTTTGTGATGACAGGGAGTTTCTGTGCACCGAGGCGCAGTGCTTCCTTAGCTACGTCGAAGGGAACACCCTCGATCTCTATCAGCATGCGGCCGGGAGTTACGGGAGCGACGAAGCCCTCGGGATTACCTTTACCTTTACCCATACGGACTTCAGCCGGCTTCTTCGTATACGGCTTGTCGGGGAAGATGCGGATCCAGAGCTGACCTTCACGCTTCATATGACGCACGACTGCCTGACGGGCAGCCTCGATCTGTTGACCGGTCAGCCAGCAGCTTTCAGTGGTTTTGATACCAAAGCTTCCAAAGGCCAGCTGGTTTCCTCTCTGTGCGAGACCCTTCATGCGGCCTTTCT
This sequence comes from uncultured Bacteroidia bacterium, assembly GCA_902773925.1. Lineage (GTDB taxonomy): Bacteria > Bacteroidota > Bacteroidia > Bacteroidales > UBA932 > Cacconaster. Next base: position 55,133 of record CACYGI010000001.1, read on the forward strand.
GCTGCCTTCTAAATTTGGTTTTTTTCGGTTGTAACATCTCTCTATTACTTTTAAAATAATACTAAGTCGTTCATTACCAATACCTTGGCCACTTCACGGCACAAGATAAGGGATGCAAAGATAGTTACTTTAATCGAAATAACAAACTTTTTCGAGACTTTTTTCGATATTTTCGACAAAAAAAATAGCCACCTAAAGTGACTATTTTCAAATGGTTGCCGAGTTCAATCGAACCGCATTTTCTGCACTTTTCGACAAAACGCTAAGCCTTTTTCGAAGCCTTCAGCTCGGATGAAGGTATCCACCACCCGAGCAGCTTGGCCAGCAGCAGGATAAGCAGCGACAGGACAAGGTATCCGACGCACAGCCAGAGCAGCCAGCCGCCCTTGTATGCCACGGGCACGGACCAGATGAGCAGGATCTCTATCGGAGCGCAGGGCAGGAATGCCATCGCGTAGTTGTCCAGGGCGTGGCTCTCGTTCTTCGGATCCACGATACGCAGCAGCGCGATGCCGATGGCCATCGTACCGGTCCACCAGCCCCAGGCGAAGATAGCCTTCTCGAACCAGTCCTGACGGTAAAGCTTGCGTGCAAAATAGAAGCACATAAATACCGTCACGAGGATACCGATGACCAAAAGCACTACCAGCGGGAGCCAGTTGTCAGTCACGACCTTGAGATTGATCGCACCCACGCCGCAGGTCACCAGCAGGTCGGTCGAGGTACCGCTGATACTGCTGATGGTACGCTGCTCCACGAAACGGCTCGCCTTGGTGGCGTCCAGAAGCACCTTGAATATCATTCCGACCACGTATGCGGTGAGGAACACCGGAACGCCACTGACTTTCAGCGTGCCCTTGAGCAGCACGTCGCTCAGCAGGTAACCGCAGTACGCCGCGAAAATGACGATGCCAAGGTGCATTGCATAATGGTCGATGGAAATCGAAGAGACCGTCGCCTGGCCAAGCCCGTCACGCTTCTCCTCGGGGATGAGGCCGCTGCGCAATTCGTTGGGAAGCTCCGCGAAATCGGTGACATAGTTGGTCTGGTGCCCGCGGGTGGCTATCTTGATGATCATCACGCCGAAAATCACGCCCAGCACTACGCCTACGGTAGCCGTGGTCATACCAAGGCTGCGGGCCGCCTCCTCGGGGAAACCGGAACCGAACTCGGTCGCCATTGCCGCAGCAGTGCCGTGACCGCCGTAGAATCCGACAGGGCACATTATGCCGAAGGGCTCTGCCACTCCGAAGAGCGGCGTGAGCACCAGGATACCGATAAGGCCGATGGCCGCCCACTGGAAGAACATTCCGAACTGGGAATAGGCCCACATCGGGCCGAGCTTCGAGCCTATCTCCTTCATCTTCAGGGTAGGAGATGCGAGAGGCAGGGCTGCGAAGACAACTGCGATCAGGATCGCGGAGTAAGTGCCCAGATTGTTGGAGAGCGGTAGCCAGCCCAAGCCGTTGGGGCCGAATGCCAGCGCCAGCACGCCCGCTATCAGGGACGGTGGTATGAAAAGAGATTGAATTGCCTTGATTTTTGCCCTGCAGAGCTTACCGATAAGCAGCAGGCCGAAGATTATGCCGGCATCGCAGAACAACTGCCACGGCGTGAAAGTTGTAAGATTTAACATATCGTGAGATAATTTTACTTTCGTTAAAAACCTCGCTAAGTTAACTAATTTTTCTTATTACCTTTGCCGGCGGAGTTAAAATGATGAAAAAAAGCCGCCTCTGCATATTCTTGTGCCTGCTTGCAGCGCTTATCGCAGTCCCCTGCCACGGGCAGCGGACCAAGAACGAGCCTGCCATATTGCCATACGTGATTCATCAGGGCGACACCATTTTCCTGGACAACATCCGGCCTGCGGTAGTGCGGCCCGACAAGAAGACCAGCCGGCGCGAATGGCGCAAATACTATATGCGCGTGCACAATTTCAGCAAGGCATACCCGTACGCCCTGTGCATCGCAAAGACCATCCGTGAAACCGACAGCCTGTTCATCGCCGACAATTACACACGCCGTCAGCAGGACCGCTATCTGGCAAGCCTCAAGAACGAGCTGCTCCGCGAATTCGAACCCATCTTCCGCGGCCTGACGCTGCAGCAGGGACTGATGATGATCCGGCTGATAGACCGGGAAGTCGGCCAGACTCCCTACTACATCCTCAAACGATATCTGGACGGCCCCACCGCAGCCTTCTGGCAGGGCGTGGCAAGGCTGTACAAAGGCAATCTGAAGCAGCCTTACGACCGTTTCGGCGAAGACCGCGACCTCGAAGAGCTGGTCACGGTATGGAATGCCGGCTTGTTCGACCGGCTCTACTTTACGATTTTCGGCAAGCCGAGGCCGAAACTTTATTTCCCTGAGAAATTCAAGCCCGACTGGGATTTCGCCCAGTCTCCGAGCAAATAGACGGGCGTACCGTCATCCAGCAACACCTTTCCCTCCCTGTGATCGTGGCCGAAAATGAACGCGTCCACCTTATGGTCGCACGCATATTCGCGTGCGAAGCCGATAATAGGCGACTGCCCTTCCCACTGGCAGGACTGGTGGTGGCGGCGGCTCGATGAAGACCATCGCCGCGCAAATCCGTACACCAGGCGCGGGTGAAGCGAACGCAGCAGGGCAATCAGCACACGAGAACGGAACATCCGGTAGATCAGCCGCTCCCTAAAGCTGCGCCTGCCCACCCCGTCACCGTGGCCGATGCAGACCTTAAACGCGCCGATCTGCTCGACGGCATAACGCGCCTGCACCACGCGCATTCGAAGCTCGCCCTCCAGATAGCCCTTGAGCCACCAGTCGTGATTGCCGGGATAGAAAACCAGCTTCACGCCACGGTCGGAGAGGGCTGCAAGAGCGCCGAGCACGCGCACGAAGCCGCGCGGAGCCACATCCCGGTATTCGGCCCAGAAGTCAAACAGGTCGCCCAGAATATACAGTGCCTCTGCGTCTTCGGGCAGCTCACGCAGGTAGTCCACGAACAGGCGCTCACGCAGGGCCGCGTCAGGTCCGGCCCCAAGATGCACGTCTGCAACGAAATAATATCCACCTGCGGCCTTTTCCATACTAAAAGAGCAGGCTGATCAGACAGGCCAGACCGACTATGCTGCAGTAGAGGGCGAACCACCCCAACTTGGCGCGACGGACGAGGGCAACCATCACCTTGCAGGCGAAAATGCCGGAAACGAAAGCCGACAGGAAACCGAGGATGAGCGGCAGGGCGCCGATGCCGGAGCTGACGGCCATTTCACCGCCCACAAGATCCAGGAAGGCCTCGCCGAGGATCGGCACGAGCACCATCAGAAATGAGAACTGAGCCACCTCGGAGCGCTTGGTACCGCACATCAGGCCGGTAGCGATGGTGCTGCCCGAACGGGAAAGGCCTGGAAGGACGGCTACGGCCTGGGCAAGACCCATCCACGCGGCGGTCTTGAAATTCATCTCCCCCTCCTTCTGCCTGCGTGCGGCAAGACGCTCGCTGAGCATCAGCAGGCCGGCGGTCACGATCAGGCAGACGCCTACCACGGCAAGGCCGCTTCCGAAGACGGCCTCAACCTTATCTTTGAGGAGGAGCCCGACGATGAGCACCGGGATCATCGATACGCAGATCATCGCGATATAGCGGGTACCATCGTTCCAGCGGAACCGGAACAGATCCTGCAGCAATTTGAGAATCTCGCGGCGGAAGACTACGATCGTCGCAAGCACCGTTGCCGCGTGCACCAGAATCTCGAAGGTAAGGTCTCCGGTCTCGATGCCGAAGAGATGTTTGGCAATGGTCAGGTGGCCGCTGCTGCTGACCGGCAGGAACTCTGTAAGTCCCTGTACCAGACCGAGGATAATGGCCTCAAACCAGCTCATTCGCTATTCCTCCTCTTCCTTGCGCGGAGTGCGCATGATGGAAACTATGATAATCACTATTCCAAGCACTACCAGAACGGGCGAAGCAACGATCCGACGGAAATCAAACATCGCCTCGTTGAAGACATCGGGATCGGTCTGCGCAGGTCCTATCATAAGGATATATCCAGCCACCATTACCAGAAGGCCGATGAGGATAAAACGGACGTTCTTCGGAGGAAGTGAAAAATTGCTCATATCTGCTTGTTTAATAATAAAATTCATCTTTGTCGGCGTGGATGATGCGCGTCACCACCCTGAAAGCCGAAATATAGCATACCAGCATACCCGTGGGGATGAGCAGCGCAAGCACCGGAACCAGCCTTTCGATCGAAAGCATCGCATAGACCAGCGGATGGCCGTTCTTGATATACATAATGCCGGCCAGGAGCACAAGTGCCGCCACAAATCCCGAAACGGCGCCCTGCAGCATCGCCTGACGCATAAAAGGACGGCGTATGAACGAATCCCGCGCCCCGACCTGCCGCATCGTCAGGATGGTGAAGCGGCGCGCGTGAAGGTTGAGCCGGACGGTATTGGTAATCAGTGCGGAAGAAATAATCAGAAGCACCACCACGACCGCCGAGAGTACTATCGATACGCGCGTCAGGTTGGCATTGAGAGCCTCCACCAGCGACTCCTGGTAGGAGACCTCACCCACGATCGGATCCTTCTCCAGCTCGGCGCGCAGGGCAGAGAGCGACTCGCTGCTGACCGCATCCGACGCGAGATGGATATCAGCCGAAAGCGGCACCGGGGTAGTCTCGAAGACCGAAAGAAAATCCTCTCCAAGCAGCTGCTTGAGTTCGTTTTCACCCTCCTCGCGGGAAACGAACCGGGCATCCTTGACATCCTCGCGCGAGGCCAGACGCTCCGTATAGGCGCGGGCCGCATCTTCCTCAACTTCTGCGCGGAAGATAACCGAGACCGTCATATTCTCCTTGAAATACGAGGCAACCCCGCCTGCAGCGGCCCAGAACAGGGCAATGGCGCCCGCAAGAGTCAGTACGAGCGCGATGCTGACGACCGATGCGACATACGAACGGACCAGCCTTCTGCGGATAATATTCTTCTCTTTTTTAGACATACCGGTTAACGAGGCCAAAGGTAATCAAATTTTTATTATCTTTGTAGGAACTTATCGGTACTATTGCTCTTATGGAACAGCTTAAGCGAATATTATTTGTCAGTTCGGAAATCACTCCGTATCTGCCCGCAAGCACGATATCGACTATCGGCCGATATCTGCCCCAGGGTATCCAGGAGTGCGGACGCGAGATCCGCGCATTTATGCCCCGCTACGGGTGCATCAACGAGCGTCGCAACCAGCTTCACGAAGTCATCCGCCTCTCCGGTATGAATATAGTCCTGGGCGAGGTCGATCTCCCGCTGGTGATCAAGGTGGCGTCGGTCGCCAATGCGCGAATGCAGGTCTATTTCATTGACAATGAGGATTTCTTCCAGCGCCGGGCGACTTTTGCCGACGCTGAGGGCAATTATTTCGCCGACAACGGCGAACGCTCGCTGTTTTTCGTGCGCGGCATCCTCGAGACCGTCAAGAAGCTGCGCTGGAAGCCGGACCTGATCCATTGCATCGGCTGGATGTCCCATCCCCTGCCCCTCTTCCTCAAGAAGCTGTACCATACCGATCCGCTGTTCGATGACACCAAGGTCGTCGTCTCCCTCTACAACGACCACCTCGCGATGGAGTTCAGTCCCGACCTGAAGGACAAGATCATCAGCAGCAACATAAGAAGGAAAGATGTAACCTGCCTTGAAACTGCCAATGGCATCAATCTTGCCAAGATGGCGATTCAGTATGCCGACGGCATCATCGAAGGCGAACAGGCGCTTGATCCCGCACTCGCAGAAGCGGTCGCGGGCCGCAACGTCCCCGTCCTTCCGTTTATGCCCGCAGCAGACGGAGATACATCTTACTTCAACCGCTACAATGAATTTTACGACAAGATTCTCGCGACAAATGCACGTTAGACATTATATTGCAGCCACCATCATCGCCGCACTTGGACTGCTTGCAGGCGGCTGCGTTTATACGGATTATTCGCTTGGCGGACAGTACGTCCCGGACGAAGAGGACATCCTTATACGTACAGTGGATATTGACATTCCGGTAGGTCTCAAGCTGGCCGACAGCCTCCAGACCTCGTCGTCATACTCGGCCGTCGTAGGCTCGATGTACACCGAAGAGTTCGGAGGCGTACATATCGGCACGGCGCTTACCATTACTCCGCTCTACGACTCCATCCGCTGGGGCGTCAACCCCGTGTTCAAGTCGATGTATGTCTCGCTGGCTCCTTCATCCACTTTCACGATGCAAGACGACCAGAAGCACATTCCGCAGAACTTCTACGTCTATCAGCTCAACCGCCAGCTGGACAGCACCGATATGTACTGCAACTCCATCCGTCCCGGGGACTACGGCAGCCAGCAGGTCAATTCAGGCACCTGCCTGTTTATGGGTGATACGACCGTCCTTCGCTTTACCGAAGCATTCGGCAGCCAGCTCTTCGAGATAGATACTACGGCCCTCGACAGCACTGCGCTCTTCCTCGAGAAGTTCCACGGCATCTATATCGCCTGCGACAGGCAGGATGAAGGCTGTGTCGGAGGCCGCATCAATCATTTCGACTTGAGCGGCAGCTACGCCACGATGCAATTCACTTCGACCAACGATGCCGGCATCCGCCGCGATACTACGGTGTATTTCTCGCTCGGAGCGAGCAAAAGCTTGCTCTCGATCGAAGCCGGAAGGAAGGATGACGAATGCGACGATGCGACGGATGTCCTGCTCTATCAGGGATACAACGGCGTCAAGCCTTACATCAACGGCACCAGGCTGCGGCAGGCTCTTGATCTCTGGCTGCAGCGCGACGGGCTCAACCACGAAAACGTGCTCGTCACCCACGCAACGATGGAATTCCCGTTCGAATACACGGGCGATCCGGACCAGCTGAGCTATTATCCCACGAGCCTCTATCCGCACCTGCGCGCATCCGGATCGGGATATACCGTCTATACCCCGATATCCGAGATCTACAACAGCTCCTACGACAACGGCAGCATCAATCGCAGCCTGAGCCTCTACCGGCCGGACGTAGCTCTCTACCTGCAGAACCTCATCCGCAAGAAAGTGGACGAAGTGCCCGCCGACTACGATATCTATATGATGTCCACGACCTCATACACCACTACGACATCGTCCGCTTCGTCGAGCTACTATTCGTACTACTACTATTATTACTACGGATACGACCCGACCGAGACCAGTACCACTTATTATTACGCGGATACTAAAAATTACGCCCAGGGCCGTCTGAACGGCACCCGGGCGCTGCGTCATCCCAAGCTTCACATCACCTACACGGTGCTGCGATAGCCGGAAGGGGTCTATTTCACCTTCTTTACTGCGAAGAAATCACCCGTTTCGCTGATTATGGCGCGACGGTAGATTTCTTTTGAATCTCCCGAACGGGGCGAGAGGGGCACCCAGTTGGAGTGCGAGTGGGTCTCGAACGTCCCGTCAGGCAGCTGGCGCTTCGTGGCGCCGTCCATATATTTGATAAGCAGGTATTTGTCGAGGCTCTCCCACTTGTCGAAGAGGGCATCTGCCTCCTTTACGGAGAAATCCGTAAGCTTCTTGACGGCCTTGCGGGGCGAACGGGCGCAGAGCACGACGGCTTCGCGGTCCATCTCGGCCACTTTCTCGACCATATCGGCCTCGTGCCGGCGGATCACGTCGCGGACTTCGACTCCCACCGGGTCATAACGGTAATATGCGAAATGGGCGACACGGTTGACCAGCCAGAACATCGAAGTCGGGGAATACTCGACCATACTGCCGTTGCCGAAAGCATAATGCTGCGAAATCTTCGTCGAGCAGGTGTAAACCGGAGTCAGCGGGGCCGTTCCGGCATCGTCCACAGCAAACCAGAGGATGCCGCCCACCTCGTCAGGCAGCCATCCGCGGCTCTGGCTTACGAACCAGAAACCGGTCTGCTGCACTGCAATCGGACGTTCGTGACGGTATTTGACGCTGTCAACCTCGAAATTGGCCTCGCGCCAGCGATAAGGGATGGCCGAAGGACCGGCTGCAATGCCCTCGCGCATATCGAACGGCGTGCCTTCGTAGTGGTCACGCATCATTTCGGCCAGGTCCAGAACGGAAATCTTCTGCTTCACGGGCACCGAAAGCGGCATACGGTGAGTCGGATCTTCGGCCGTAACGAAATCGAGATACTGATTCATATCGACTGCGCCGAAACGGTTGAAGAAGCTCCAGACGCGAAGTTCGCAGGCCCGGAGCATCGAGTAGGTCAGCGGGCAATACGCATCGGTGAAGCTGAAATCCTCGTCGCTGCCTTCGTAGAGGCCCAGATCGCGGGCATTCTGCACCACGTCCGGCGAATAGAGGCAGTTCTCGGGATCATCCTTGGGGAAAGTGGTGATGCGGGCGCAGTTGGCGTGAGCGCAGATGTGTCCGTCAGGAATGCGGATGGCCACATAGACCAGACCCTTGTTGACATTGACGCCGTCAACGTACTTGGGCTTGCGGGGAAAAACTTCCATAATCCAGGCCTCGTTGGGGTCTGCAACCGAAATGGACTCGCCGGTCGAACTGTAACCGTACTCATCCGTGATACGGGCTATGGTCTCTATCGCTTCGCGGGCCGTGCGGCTGCGCTGGATGGCAATCCACATCGCCGAGCCGTAATCCACGATATCAGCCTCGTCGTGCTTGACATCGACACCGTTCCAGGTGGTCTCGCCCACCACGACCTGATACTCGTTCATATTGCCTACTACATTGTAGGTGTGAGGCACCTCGGGGACATATCCGTTGAGACGGAACGCGCCCTTGGAGTCACTGCCCCACTGGATTACGGGACGCATCTCGCCCTTGCGGTGGTTCGCCGCCGGAATGAAGGCAAGGCAGCCGTAGCGGGTAAACGAATCGGCCGCATCGGTCACCATCACCGAACCGTCTGCGGAAGCTCCGCGCGTAACGATGAGGTTGGTGCAGGCAAAACCATAGACTGACGCAGTCAGAAGGATTGCGGATAATATAATCTTCTTCATTTTATGGAAAATAAAAAACACCCTTTCGGGTGCTGATTAGATTGCTTTGAAAACAAGTGTGGCGTTCTGCCCGCCGAAGCCGAAATTGTTGCTCATCGCAACACCGACCTTGCGGCTGCGAGGCTTGTTGAGGGTCAGGTCGAGCTTGTAATCGATCTCGGGATCCTCGTTGGCGAAGTTGATCGTGGGCGGAATGATGCCGCTGCCGATGGCGTGGATGCACGCCAGAGCCTCGATCGCGCCGGCCGAACCGAGCAGGTGACCGGTCATCGACTTGGTGGAGCTGATACTCGTCTTGTATGCCGCATCGCCCATAACTGTCTTGATGGCATTGAGCTCCGCGACGTCGCCCAGGCGGGTCGAAGTGCCGTGGACATTGATATAATCGACATCCGCAGGTGTCAGGCCGGCGTCCTTAAGCGCCGAAGACATCGACAGTGCGGCGTATGCACCTGTGGGATCGGGCGCCGTAAGATGGTATCCGTCACAGGAGAGGCCGAAACCTGCCAGCTCCGCGTAGATCTTTGCACCGCGGCGGACGGCGTGCTCGTACTCCTCGAACACCAGGATGCCTGCTCCCTCGCCAAGGACGAAACCATCGCGCGTAGCATCGAAAGGACGCGAAGCGCTGGCGTACTCGTCATTGTTGACCGAGAGTGCGTGCATCGAATTGAAACCGCCGATACCGGGAGGCGTGATGGGTGCTTCGGAAGCACCGGTGATAATGATGTCTGAGATACCGCTGCGGATGAACAGGGCCGCCGTTATGCAGGCGTGGGCCGCCGAAGCGCAGGCCGAAGATACTGCATAACCCGGTCCGTGCAGGCCGTACTTTATGGAAATGAGGCCCGAAGCGATATTGGTGATGAGCTTGGGAGCAAGAAGCGGGCTGAAACGGGGCGCCTCACCCGGGGTATAGGCCTGTATCTCCTGATACATAGTCTCAAGGCCGCCGACTCCGGAAGCTACGATGACACCTATACGGTCACGGTCTTCACTCTCGAAGTCAAGTCCGCTGTCCGCAACCGCCTGGTCCGCCGCTATCGTGGAGAACAGGGCGAACCGGTCGGTCTTGCGGGCTTCCTTTCGATCGAAACCGTAATTGGAAGGATCGAAATGCGGAACCTGGCATGCGAAACGCGTCTTGAAGAGAGTCGCATCGAAAAGAGTGATGGGCGCCGCACCGCTCACGCCCTTGTCAAGGTTGTCAAAGAAAGTGGCAACGTTGTCCCCAAGGGGATTGATGGTACCCAGACCCGTTATAACTATGCGTCTTCGTGTCATTGCGTTCCGGCAGGTATAAAAGTCTGATTAGGCTGTTATGGCAGACTGGATGAAATCGATGGCATCCTTAACCGTGGAAATCTTCTCGGCTGCTTCGTCGGGGATATCAATCTTGAATTCCTCCTCGAAAGCCATGATCAGCTCGACGGTGTCAAGGGAATCTGCCCTCAGATCATTGGTAAAACTTGCGTCCTCGGTAACTTCCGTAGGATCTACACCAAGCTTGTCTACGATGATCTTCTTGACTTTTTCTACTACTTCTTCCATAGTGTTTAGTGTTTTAGTACGGTCTCACGCGGAGTCCGAATGTTTATTATTGTAAAATACAAATATATTACATTTTTATTATATGTCAAAATTTCGGCAGGACAGACAGTTCGGCCGCCATTATTCAGCTTTAGGCATCTTTTGCGGAATCAGGACCTTTCGGTTTTTTGCTTTCCGCATTTTTTGTATCCCAAGTTCCGTTTTTTTGGGTTCAAAAGCTGCATTAAAGCCGCCTTCGGGCGACTTTTTTCGTTAATCGGCTAACCTTCCAACCGCTTTTTGAGAGGCGTTACAAACCCTCCCGGGCCGCATTACATTTGCCGTCCCAAACGCCTCAGACGATGAAACGAAAAGAAACGGCGGCGAAGATTGCCGCACTCCTTATCACCTTCGCGATGATGACCGCCTGCACCGATCCCGTGGACGAAGCAACTGGCGACAACAGCCTTATCGTAACAATGCTTTCCTCTCCTTTGCAGGACCAGGACGGGGCGATCGCGACAAAAGCATATCCCAGACATGATTTCTTTGACAGCCCGTTCAGGATCATGGCCTATAACCACTACGGCAACCTGGTAGCCGAAGGAAGCGGCACCTCGTCACATTTCAGTTTCGACCAGCTCAACAAGCGGCAGTCCTATACTATCGTAGCCTTTGCCGACTGGGGAGATTCGATCCCCCTGCCGGCTACGCTTGACGAAGCATTCAGCAGTTCATACCGTTGGCCTGAAGGAGCCGTACCCCGGGATTACCTGCCGATGAGCGGCTTTACGGAGGTTACTCCCGGAACCAGGTGGACATCACTGAAAATGTACCCGATGTACTCCGACTATCGCATCAGCATCAATAGCAGCGGGCTCAGAGGCAGTTTTTCCGTTACCGGAGTAGCTCTGCGCCAGGCCGCCTTGCGGCTCCCGGCATTCGGCAGCTGGACTGCCGACAGCGTATCGCATATCGGTTATGAGTATCCGGATGCAGCCGCTGCCCTCAACCGCGGAGATACCATCTCCTGCGTAGTCCCGGAAAACCTTCAGGGTCGGCTCCTGCCATACAACCGCAATCCGTGGAACAAAGTCCCGGAAAATATCGGAGGCGGAGAGCTGTGCACCTACCTGGAAGTGACCGGAGACTATAGTTCGCCCTGGTGCGACATATATGACCTGCGTTACAGATGTTTCCTCGGGCGCGACAACTGCACCGACTTCAATATAGAACGCGGAAGCCGGCATCAGCTGACGCTCAACCTGAGCGATTCGGCGGCCCGCCTGGCCGAATCCTGGAAGGTTTCGCGCGGATATGTCAACGACAAGAGAAGCGTGAGATTCAGCAGCAGACAGTTCTTTCTCAGACAATACGACTCTGTTTCCCTCCTGTGGGAATTAAACCCGCCCGGAATCGACTACCTGATCAGCAAGGGCCCGGACTTCGACAACTGCGGACTTAAATTCCTGCTTAATGGAAATATGCTGATCATCATTTGCGGCGAGTATGACCCGGAGCACTGCGAATCCAGCGTCGTCATCAGCACCGCAGACCATGCAAAAAGCGATACCTGTTTTCTTCACATACTACCCTGACCACAATGAAAAAACTGCCACTGACCATAGCCTTTCTCTGCCTGGCAACGATTATCCCGGCGGCGGCACAGACGCTCTCGGTATCCACCAACGTCCTGGACTGCTCCATGGGGACAGTCAACGCGGAAGTCTCCTGGGCCTTCGACCGGCACTTCACATTCAACGCCTCCGGACGGTACAACCCGTGGGAGAACACTGCTCAGGAGGATGCTCATTTCAACAAATGCCGCGGAGCTGCGGCCGGAGTCCGTTACTGGGCCTGGAATGCACATTCGGGATGGTGGCTCGGCCTGAAAGCCCGCTACGAAGAATACAGCCGGCATACCACCCGCATGACCTGGGCCGAGGAAGGCGACGCCTTCGGAGGGGGCTTCTCTGCCGGGTATGCCTGGATGCTTGGCAAACATTTCAATCTCGACCTTGGAGCCGGGCTGTGGGGCGGAGGACGAAGCTTTACCAAGTATTCCTGCCCGCATTGCGGCCGCGTCATCGAACGGGGCACCGCCGCATTCATCGAACCTCACGAAATCCAGGCATCCATCGTCTATATCTTCTAACCAATGCGCAGAACACTCATCATAATGATTCTTGCCCTTTCGGCTGCAGCCTGCACTCCTTCGAGACTGACGCAGCTTGCGCGCCGTGCGACATCAGCCGAACTGATGCTGCCCGAGGCAGCCGCTGCGGATCGACGCGACCCTGCCGGAATAGCCGCAGAGACGATTGCCACGGAACGTGATACCATCCTGACGCAGGAATTGGACGAGAGCGGCGTATTTGTGATGAATGCCGTAAGGGACGATGAAAGCGGAGATATGATCGCCAGCGACGTCATCCAGGCTGCGACCGTTACGGCCCGTTTCCGGCACGTGGCAGAGCGGCACGGCAAAGTCCATATCGCATTCCGCATCAATGTGCCTTCCGACCTGCTTGACAGCCGCTGGCAGCTGAGGTTCTCGCCCGTACTGCAGCTTCCCGACGGGAATGTGCCGCTCGAAGAGATTTACATCACCGGGCAGGATTACCGCAAAGCGCAACTGCGCGGTTACCAGCAGTATGAACGATACCTGCGCTCGCTGACCCGGGACTCGCTGTATTTCGTGCTCCGCCACCAGCTGGACCGGTTCATCAGCCGCAATATACCCGAACTGTATGCAATGCGCAACGATACGACATACGTTTCCGACGAACGATTTGCATCCGCCTTCGGCATAACGGGCGAAGAAGCCCTGAAACACTATACCAACGAATGGATAATCCGCTACAACCGGCACCGGATAGAGAACCGCGACAAGGTTTTCGCCCGGCTCGTGAAAGTTCCCATCCGCAGCGAAGGGCTGCATCTGGATACGGTTATCCGGCACACGGACAGCTTCAGCTACGACTATTCGCTGACGCTTGACACAAGTCCTGCGCTGCGCAAAGTCGGCGTTACGCTCGAAGGCGCCCTGTTCGAGCAGGAAAAGGAGTGTTACCACATCCCGGCATCCGAACCGCTCACATTCTATATCTCATCCCTGAGCACGCTGGCCGAAGAGCGCGAACGATATCTGACGCAGATAATCAGCCGCCAGGTATGCCTCGAAGCCACCTACACCCTGGCATTTGAGCCGGCAAGATATGACCTTCGCAGCGAAGTGGCCGGCAATCAGGTCGAACTGATCCGCATCAGCCAGAACCTGAGGCAACTGCTCGAGAGCCGCGAGCTGGTGATAGATTCGATACTGGTAACAGCATCGGCCTCCCCCGAAGGGGCCTTCACATACAACTCACATCTGTCCCGCAAGCGCGGGGAAAGCGTCTGCCGCTACTTCGAAAGCCTGATGCGCTTTTGGGCCGACAGCATTCGCCGCGAGGCTCCCATCGTGATCGGCCTGGCCGATGCAGACAGCATACCCGAAAAGAGTCGCTCTGCGGACGAGATTCCCTTCAGTATTCGCACTCTGGCCGAAAACTGGACGGGTCTGGACAGTCTCGTCCGCTTTGACTCTTCATTGACAGAAGTTGACCGGGCGGCGTATTTCGCCTGCCGCGGCGCGGACGATGAAGATTTGCGCGAAGCGCTGATGAAACGCAACCGCAGCTATGCCTATATCCGGCAGGAACTCTATCCGCGACTGCGTACGGTCCGATTCGACTTCCATCTGCACCGGCGGGGAATGGTACAGGACACGATACAGACCACCGTGCCGGACACCGTTTACCGCAGCGGGCTGCAGGCCCTCAAAGAGCGCGACTACCAGCGTGCGGCTTCAATCCTGCGACCTTACGGCGACTATAACACGGCCGTGGCCTTCTGCGCCTCGGGAAAGGATCTTTCGGCCCTCGAACTGCTCGGCAAGATGGAACCGTCGGCCCGCGTCAACTATATGCTCGCCCTGATCTATTCCCGTAACGGAAACAAGCCCAAAGCGCTGGATTGTTACCGGCAGGCCTGCCTGCAAGATCCCGCCTACGTGCATCGGGGCAATCTGGATCCTGAGATTTCGACCCTTATTTATTAACTTTTTATACAAAAAATCAATGAAAAAACTGTTTTTTGCCGGCATTATCGCCCTGGCCGCAGCGACTCTCTGCTCCTGCAACAAGACTCAAATCAATCAACTTCCTGAAGGTTACGGGACAGTCTCCATCAAAATCCGGAATGACGAACTGTCAACCAAGGCCGGAGTCAACAAGACGGCCTCCGAAACGAGCATCAAGAAACTGGAGGTCATCTCCCTTTTCGATGACGGGACAGTGGAAAAATACGGCATCTTCTATCCCGGTACCAGTGAATCATTTACAATGGACATCAAAGCCGGCCACAGGACCCTGTGGGTTGTAGCCAACGGTCCCAATATCGGAGCGGCAAAGACAATCGACGACATTCTGGCTTACAAGGCCGACCTCGCCGATTATCAAAAGGGTTATTTCGGATTCTGCATGATCGGATCGGACGAGGTCAATATCGAGCCGGGCGTCAACAATGAATGTGAAGTGATTCTCTCGCATATCTGCTCCAAAATCAACCTCAAGCATATCTATAATGACCTCGCCACGGGTCTTGGCGATATCACCCTTGACTATGCGATGCTTGTCAACGTTTCGAGCCTGCGCACCCTGGGCGGACAGGCCATCGACACCGCGTGGTACAACAAGATGGGCCGCGCTGACGAGACTCCGCAGGATTCGACGCATATCATCGATGGCGTAGATTACCTTGCTACGGCACCGGATCTCACCTTCGGAGCTTATACCGGCAACAAGATTGTCACAAAGAAGAATTACAACCGCCAGGTACATACTTTCTACTGCTATCCCAACCAGAGCGAAAGCGATACCACAGGCTTCACGCCGAACTTTACCCCTCGCCAGACGCGACTCGTGGTGGCCGCCACAATCGGAGGAAAGCAGTACTTCTATCCCATCACCATGCCTGACCTGCAGCCCAACCAGCAGTATGATGTCTATCTGAACATCGTCGGAGTCGGCTCGGATGATCCTGACATTCCGGTGGTAAAAGGCGCCGCAGAGCTCGAGATCGGCATGACCAATTGGATATACGACGAAGATATCGTAGAAAATATTTAAACCGGCGCAATGAAAAACAAGGCCTTTCTTACTGTTTTGGCACTCCTTGCCGCGGCTGCGGCCTGCTCCGTCAAGGAAGACCGGACTGACTGTCCGTGCCTGCTGCAGGTGGATTTGCAACATATACTCAGCAGCGAACCTTTCCGCGACATGACAAGTGGTATGGTCAGCATAGACTGCATCTGTCAGGGCAAATACATCGCCTCGGATGCATATCTGATCCCGACGTGTCCGTCAATCATGGAAAAGACCGTTCCACGCAGAGGAGTACAGCTCATCGGCACCCTTCTCCCCGAGCCGAGGCGCATTACGGAAGGAAAGGCCTTTATCGCTTTAGGACAGCAGGCGGATTCCCTCTACGCGTGCCGTGCAGTAGTGGATACGCGGGGTGAGGAGGCCCGCGTAGAGTTGGATCTATACAAGCAATTCTCTACTGTCTATATCTCGGTCATCGCTACCGATACGGACGGCAAGGCCGTCTCTGGCGCCGCACCGGACGATCTGCTCTTCCAGGCCGTGGGAACGGTCGCAGGATTTGATGCCTGCAGCATGGAACCCCTGGAGGGTACATTCTCCTACGGGCTGAAAGATCGCACGGCGGACGGCGAACTGACCTTCCGGATGCCGCGGCAGAAAGATGCAGGCATCATCCTGAAAGTGAAAGGAAGTGAAGACTTTTCGGAAGAAGGCATCACAGTCCCTATGGGCCTCTATCTGGAGCGCGCAGGATACGACTTCAATGCCGCCTGGCTCGCGGACATTCACCTTCAGGTCAATATCTCGCCTACAGATATAACAATCAGCGTCCTCGATTGGGAGGACGCCGGACGTATCGATACTGATATATAGACAGGTAAAAGAGGTGCCCGGGACGGGAATCGAACCCGTACGGCCATTCCTGGCCACGGGATTTTAAGTCCCGCGTGTCTACCGATTTCACCACCCGGGCAAATGAAGACCGGCCTGTTCCGGCCGGTCTTTCAATTGTCCATCAGGTCCTCAAATACTACTTGGGGAAGTACTTGTTGTTGATGCGGACCTTGTCGAGCTCCTCGTAGTTCTTGTCGAGAGCAGGCAGGTTGCCGGCCTTTGCGAAGCAAGCCTCTGCAGCGTCTGCGTCACCGACCAGGAGGTAGCAAGCACCGAGGTTGTTCATAACCTCTTCGGTGGTGCCGGCCTTCTTGTAGTGCTCGATAGCCTTTGCGACGTTGAAGTCTGCAAGTGCGCGCTCAGCTGCGAATGCGTTGAGTGCCTCGCTGTCCGGATACAGGCCGAGACCCTGGTTGAGAATCTCGTCACCTGCGCCGTTGGCGACCAGGATAGCGTACTCTGCAGGACCGATGTTCATCGGATCAACATTGTAGAGAGCCAGGATGTCCTCGACTGCATAGCTGCGCATCTTGTAGGAGATGACGCAGTCAGCGAAACGGCTGCGAGCGTAGGTGTTGTCGAAGATAGCCTTGTAAGTCTTGCCGCCTGCGACCTTGCGGATAGCTGCCTCACGTGCGTCGAGGTCTTCGATCTTGAGTGCGTCGAGCAGAGCCTCGCGGTTGTCTGCAACTACCTTGACGTCGGTGCTGTTGATGAACTCCTCGGCATTTGCCCAGTACTCACCGCGGCCAACAGTCTGGAAGATCTCGTCACCGAAACCGTACTTCTTGGCGATGATGTCCTTGACGGTAGCGGCGCGCTTGTCTGCAAGACCCTGGTTGTAGATGACAGGGGATTCGGGAGATGCCCAGCCTTCGACTGCGACCTCGAGAACCTCGAAGTTGCCTTCGTCGATGGTCGTCATAATCTTGAGGGCTTCCTTGTTCTCCATATAGCTCTCAACGCTGCGGGTCACGTTGACCGGATAGTAGAGGCGGGTCTGGAGCTTGTGGACGTCACCGGTCTCGATGTCAGGCTTGACCTCGACGAACTCGGGGTTGATCTGGAGGGGCTCCTCATAGAAAGGAACTTCGCAGATATCCTCCTCGCCAGGGCATCCGTTGATGCAGTTGGGCGAATAGGTAGCCATCTGGGAGGTGACCATCAGGCGTGCACCGTCCATCCACTCCTCGTAAGGGATGTGGCGCTGGGTCTTGATGACCAGGTTCTCGCCTTCCTTGAGGGTGAAAACGCGTACGTAGTTGGGATCGCAGACACCATAGATCTTATTCTCGAGCCACTTTTCAAGACCGGTACGGCCGGGAGCGTTGACTGCGATAACTTCGATGAGGTGCTTGTTGGGGTCCTTCTTGATAACGGGAGTAAGCAGAAGAGTACCGCACTCCTCGACAGCTGCCGGATTGACAGTGAACTGATAATCTACGAGCAGGCACTTACCGTCAGTCGAGGGAACGAGGCTGACAATCTTCATCTCTACATTGTCATTGCAAATCTTGAAAGGATTGGCAACGGCAGTGAATGTTGCAACGAGTCCGAGTGTGACGGCTGCCAACAATTTGCTGATTTTCTTCATGTTTTATAATGTTAAAATTTATTAATGTCCTCAATGACACACAATTAGCCAAAGTTTAGCAAAGTCAAAGATATGAAAAATTTTGCAATAAAAATCAATTAACTATAAATTTGTGTGAAACATAACCGATTAATCCCCCGCCAAATGCTAAGAAAAATCCGTATCGTACTGGCAGCAGTCGTGTTTGTCTGTATAAGTCTGCTGTTCCTGGACTTCACCGGAGCATGGTCGCCCAAATTCAGTTTCCTCGCCGGCATACAGGCCCTGGAGGCCGTTCTGGCGCTCAATCTTCTGGTCATCATCGCCCTTGTACTTGTCACTCTCCTTTTCGGGCGCGTCTATTGCTCTGTCATCTGCCCTCTTGGCATTTTGCAGGACATCATATCCGCCCCCGGAAGCCGGAAGCACCGCAACCGTTTCTCCTATAAAAAGGAGCTACCGATAGTGCGCTACGGCATCCTGGGCGTTTTCATCCTTCTGATTATCCTCGGCTTCACATCAATCGCCGCGCTGATAGCCCCCTACGGCGCATTCGGCCGCATAATGAGCGAGCTTTTCGCTCCCCTCTACGGCTGGTGCAACAACCTTCTGGCTGCGATTTCAGAGCATAGCGGCAGCGTAACGTTCTACCCCGTACAGGTGGCCGTGCGCAGCCTGCCGACATTGATCGTGGCGGCCGTCAGCTTCGTCGTCATATTCGCTTTCGCGCGAATCGGCGGACGCCTCTGGTGCAACACCGTCTGCCCCGTGGGCACGGTACTCGGCCTGCTTTCGCGTTTCGCCATTTTCAAGCCCGTAATCAACGAATCCAAGTGTATTTCCTGCGGCATTTGCGCCCGCGGCTGCAAATCTTCCTGCATCAATCCGAAGGAGCACAGCATCGACTACAGCCGCTGCGTGATGTGTATGGACTGCATTGACAACTGCACGCACGGGGCCATCAGCATCGCCGCCGCGCCCTGCAAGAGCTGCAAGACCAGGCCGGAACCGGCCGCAAATGACGAGGCGGGCGATTCTTCGGCCGACGGAGGACGCCGCGCATTCATTACCGGGGCCCTGCTGGCCGCCGGTGCGGTAACGCTCAAGGCACAGAAGAAGGATGCCGACGGCGGACTTGCGGCACTCCAGGACAAGAAGAAACCCCGTCGCGAAGTGCCACTCAAGCCTGCAGGCGCCCAGAGCCTCAGGCATTTCAGCAGCAGCTGCGTCGCCTGCCAGCTCTGCGTGACCGAATGTCCCTTCGGAGTCCTCTCCCCCTCTACATCGCTTGATACTCTGATGCAGCCCGAGATGAACTTCGAGAAGGGATTCTGCCGCACAAGCTGCAACCGCTGCTCGCAGGTCTGCCCCGCAGGCGCGATCAAGCCCGTTACCGTAGAAGAAAAGACTTCGATCCGCATAGGTCACGCCGTAGTCATTCCCGACAACTGCCTGCCCGCAAGCCAGGGACAGAGCTGCGGCAACTGCTCGCGCCACTGCCCCACCGGAGCCATCACGATGGTCGACGGGCCGATGGATAAGAAGATTCCGGCCGTCAATACCGAGCTCTGCATAGGCTGCGGCTCCTGCGAATACCATTGCCCCGCAAGGCCCTATCCCGCAATATATGTAGAAGGCCATCTCATTCACAACCAGATCTAGGAGACTCAACGTATGGAAAAGCTACTGCACAACATAAACCGCCGCCAGTTTCTGAAGACTCTGGGCGGCACCGCCGCAACCCTGGCCACGGCAACCGCACTTGGCGCCAAAAATCCTTTCGCAGAAGAAGGTGAGCAGCAGGGCGGTATGACTTATCGCACCTCCGGCAAGGGAGACCGCGTATCCCTGCTTGGCTACGGCTGTATGCGCTGGCCGATGATTAAGAACGAAAAAGGCGAGGACATTATCGACCAGGAGGCTGTCAACCAGCTGGTCGATTACGCCCTGGCGCACGGAGTCAATTACTTCGACACGGCTCCGCGATACCTTCAGGGCCTCTCCGAGGAAGCCACAGCCAACGCGCTGCAGCGCCATCCGCGCGATTCGTACTACATCGCCACCAAGATGACCAATACGAATGACTATTCGCGCAAGGCGGCGATGGATATGTACCGCCAGTCATTCAAGCGGCTGAAGGTCGATTATATCGACTATTACCTGCTGCACACCATCGGCGGTACGCGCCGCGACCTTACGGCACAGGAGGTATTTGACAAGCGTTTTATCGAAAACGGAATGCTCGACTTCCTGATGAAGGAACGCGAGGCGGGCCGCATCCGCCACCTGGGATTCTCGTTCCACGGACAGGATGACGGATTCGACTATTTCCTCTCATATCACGACAAGGTGCACTGGGATTTCGTCCAGATACAGATGAACTACGTGGACTGGAAGCATCACAGCGACAGCAAGAACCGCCGTCCACAGTCGGACGCTTCGTATATGTATGAGCGCCTGACCGCGCTTGGCATCCCCGTAGTCATAATGGAGCCTCTGCTCGGAGGCCAGCTGGCCAGCCTCAACGACCACCTGACGACCGAAATGCTGAGCCGCGAACCTTCGCGCAGCATCGCTTCGTGGGCATTCCGCTACTGCGGCACCTATCCCAACGTGATGACGGTGCTGAGCGGTATGACCTATATGGAAAATCTCGTTGACAACCTGAGCAGCTTCGCCCCGCTCAAACCGCTGACGGACGAAGAGGTCGCCTGGCTGGAAAATGAAGTGGCCGAAGAATTCGATTCCTTCCCCATCATAATGTGCACCGCCTGCCAGTACTGCATGCCGTGCCCCTACGGACTCGACATTCCCGGCATTTTCGCCCATTACAACAAGTGCGTCAATGAAGGTGCGGTCAACCGCGACCGGGGATCGAAGGAATACCGCAAGGCACGCCGCAAGTTCCTCGTGGGCTATGACCGCAGCATCGACCGCCTGCGTCAGGCAGATCAGTGCATCGGCTGCGGACACTGCACGCCGCATTGCCCGCAGGGCATCCGAATCCCTGCAAGAATGCGTGAGATCGACGAATATACCGAGTTCCTGCGCTCGGATATTTCACCTCTGTAAAGCAGACCGGGCTTTAGTCGGGTCTCCAGGTCACCGTCAGGTCTGTGCCCGTGACGATGTCGCGGAACCCAACCGGTGTCGCCGTGCTCTGGCGATAGCCGCTGTTGATCCAGCGCAGGTCACCCTGCACCAGCCAGTTGGCAACATCCTGCGTAGTGCGGATGATGAGTGAGCTGACACCCGACGAGGTCCTCAGCGGCGCTTCGTCGTCCGCATTGCAGAACATCCACACCGTCGTGGCGTCCGGCCGGAGGAAATTGCCGTTAAGCTTGATGTCGGTAAGCATCGGCACGTGATAGAACATACAGTCCATCGTCTTGACCTGCGAAGGGTTGAGTCCCGTCAGATCTACGCTCGAGAGCGTTGCGCAGCCCGCAAACATATACGCCAGGGAGGTGCAGGACGAGAGGTCGAACGAGTGGGCGAAAGACTCCATCCGGTCATTGTACTGGAACATACCGCGCATCGTCTTGACCGCCGCGGTATTGAAGCCCGTGCCGAGCTTGAGCGAAGTACGGGACGTATTGTGGGCGAACATATTGTCCATCGTCGTCACATTGGCCGTATTGAAAGAGCTCAGATCGAGCGTCTTCAGACTGCGGCAATATGAGAACATATATGACATATCCGTCACCGAAGCCGTATTGAAGGAGCTCAGGTCCACTGCCTCCAGACTCTCGCACTGGTAGAACATACAGTAGAGCGAAGCTGCCGAAGCGGTATTGAAAGAGCTCAGATTCACCGACTTGAGATCGAAGCAGCGGGCGAACATCATTATGAAGTTGAGCGCGCTGCCGGTATCGAACGAACTCAGATCAAGCGTCTGCAGCTTCCGGCAGGTATTGAACATACTGCGGAAATTGGTCACCTTGGCCGTATTGAAGCCGCTCAGGTCGATCGCGGTCAGGGCCTGACGGAGCGAATCCGTGCCATACTGGTTGAACATCGCCTCCATCGTCACGGCCTCGGAGGTATTGAGCGCAGTAAGGCCGTCGAAACCCTCCAGGCAATTGAACAACGCGAACATCTGCGAAGCATCCTGCCCCGTGCAGATTTCGGATGCTGGGGTGGTAAGACTCAGGACACCGGAGGACGCATCAAATGAAGCATACACCGGAATCTCGGACCCTTCGGCCGAGATATCCGTCCCCTCTGTCGCAAAATCATCCTTGCGCATAACTATGCGGCGGACAAGCGTATCCATCGTGGAGACGAGCGCCGTAGGATCAGAGAGCTTCTTGATGGCCGAATTGAACGAAGGACCGGCGGGCAGCAGGGCCTGATGCAGGACCTGCGAGCCGCTCCAGTCGAACACTGCGGAGAACGCATCCTTCGCCCCGTAAGGCACGTATATCATCGTAGGATACGGCTCAGGGAATGAGGTGCCGTCAATCTTGGGAGCGGTATAACCCATAAACTTGAGCGTATCCAGACTCTTGGAGCCGTTGAAGGCATAGCGTCCGAATGAAGCTATCGATGAGGGGAACACCACCCTCCGGAGCGACTTGGCGCGGTTGAAGGCGTCAAATCCGATATCCGTGATACCCTCGGGTATCGTGAGAGTCAGAGAGTCTGACATGAAACTGTTGACCGTCACCTTCGAGTCCTTGTCGATGAGGAAGAAGTGATCCAGAATCCTGAGAGACGTATCGTTGGTCTTCAACTCCTCAAGAGCGGGGCAATCTGCAAATGCCGCTTCTCCCGGGGTGAAAGAGGTGCTGCGGACAGTCAGGCTGCGCAGAGCCTTGCAGCCGGCAAATGCGGCCGAACCGGTAGATTCCACCTCGGGCGGCAGAATAATGGAGGGCAGCGATGCGCAGGAGGCAAATGCCTGATATTCCATCCTTGTAAGGCTCGTCGGCAGGGTGATGCGGACCAGAGTACTGCAGTTGCTGAACGCCCTGCCCTGCAGCGTCGTGATCCCTGTGAAATACTTGAACTCGTCGAAGCTTTCGATCTTCGAGCCCATAAATACCTGTCCCAGCTGTGAATCGGTCACGGCTTCGGCCTCGGCCTGCTGGATGTGACCGTCACCGTTGGTGTCCCATCCGGCTGCGATGCATATCTCGCCGACCTGCGGATCGGCAAATACGATGTACTCTCCGGGAACCGGCTCCAGGGCTGTCTGTACCACATACAGACGGCCTTTGTCGAACGAGCGCAGGGGAAGCGTCAGATCATACTCTTTTTCGAGCGAAACAACCTTCAGCTTGAATTGCTGCGTGCGGTCGGTGGTATCCTGACCGAATGCGATGAAGAGATCATTGACCAGACGGCCTTCATCCAGGGCCACTCCGCTGACTGTGACGGTATCCGTCCCGCCTCCGGTAACAGCCTCGCGGCCGTCTGCGAAGAATGCCGTGCGCATCTGCGCCTGCCCGTCAAGATGGATCAGCTGCAGGGTCGCGTCAGTGTCTGTCACGCCCATTGCGGTCATCGTACCCGCAGGGAATTGAAGTATCACGCAATGCTGGGCGAGGGTGATATCCGTAGGCAGGGCGGTCGCAGTGCCGGTATAAGACATCACGTCGCAACGGCCGAGATCTGTCAGAGCACCGCTCTGGGCATCGATGCCAAGCGTATAACTATCGCCCTCCAGAACATCTGTATAAGGATAGAGGATGGTAAATGAAGTCGCTTCGGCAAGGGCCGGGATGCCGCTTTCCAGGCACGAGAAAACCGCCCATTTGCCGTCTCCGCTGATGGTTGCGGGATCGATGAGGAATTTCTCGCAGACGAGTGCGTCAGTCGCGTCGCGGTAGATGACGGCTATGCTGTCCGCCTCATCCCAGCGTGCGATGAGGGTATAGTCCTCCTCCTGGGTGAGCGAGACTTTGGTCAGCTGGCTGCGCGAAACGCGGATATAAGTGCCGGATGTAGTATTGGCAGGGAACTGCTCCTGCGGGGTGCAGGCCGCAATAATGGCGGAGAGCAGAATGGCTGAAATGATAAATCTGTATCTCATAGCTGCTTCCTCCTACCATAAAATGGGGTCAAAATCACCGATTCCGGGGAAAGAGCTGGTACAGAGCGTCTCGCCTTCCCTGATCGGATAGGTTTCACATTGCGGCGGCGCGTAGGCCTGCCTGATACGTGCATCCATCACTTGCATCGTTTTAAGTTATTACTCAATAAAACCAATCACCTCGCCCTTGGCGACCTTATCGCCGTGGCGGGCGTTGATCGAAGCGATTTTACCGTTGAAGAGCGCCTTTATCGGCTCCAGACCGTAATATGCCTGTACGTGGCAGATAGTCTGGCCTTCAGTAACGGGAGTACCGATTGCCGGTGCGACGGATTCCTGGGCGGGATCCACGTGCCATATCAGCTGGCCGGCTGCGGTGGATTGGATCGGATGAGCATCGGGATGCTTCTCCATATAGCCTTCGGCATCGAACTTGGGCACCTCGACGACGGGACGGACCACGATCTTCGGTGCGCCCGCCTTTTCCTTTTCGGCCTCGAGGGCATCATTGAAACGCTTCTCTGCGACGCCGCTCTTGTAGTCGCGGTACTGACGCTCGTGCATTGCAAACTCGAAGAGCTCCTCGTCGTCCTGGCCGCGGTCCCAGCCTTCCTCTTCCATCATCTTGATAAACTTCGGAAGTTCGTCGGGATATGCGTCCTGAGGGTTGCCGGTATAGAATTCGAGGCCCTTGTCCTTGACAATCTGGACGATCTCCGGAGCAAGAGGACCGGGCAGACGGCCGGTCTTGCCCAGAATCATGTTCATCGTATCGGGATCGATGGTCTTCCAGCGCTCCTCGCCCTTGAGGGTGTGCATAAGGTTCATCAGGGCGGTATTCTTGGTGTACTGGCTGAACGGAGTCACCAACGGCGGGTAGCCCAGGCGCGGCCATACATACTCGACCTCCTCGAAGAGCTTGACCACAAGCTGGTCGAGAGTCAGTTCGGGCTTGCCCTGATTGCGCAATGACATATTGATGGCGTTGTGGAAGCCCTTGAGGTCCGACATCATCGAACCCATCATACCGCCGGGAAGACCGCATCCGATGAGCAGCGACGAGCAGAAATGGTTGGTAGGCTCGATGAAGTAACCCAGGAAGTCGTCGATGAACTTCTGGGTAAGGGAACGGGCCTCCATATATGCGTCCATATTGATATCCTTGACGGCAAATCCTGCGTCGAGCATCATCTCGCGAAGGGTTATCACGTCCGGATGGATCTTGCCCCAGGAGAGCGGCTCGATGGCTGCGTCAAGCACGTCCGCGCCTGCGCGCGCCACCTCCAGCATCGAGGCTGCCGAGAAACCGGGACCGGAGTGGCCGTGATACTGCACGATGATGTGCGGATACTTGTCCTTGATGGCCTTGACCAGGCGGCCAAGGTATACCGGACGGCCGATACCCGCCATATCCTTGAGGCAGATCTCGTCGCAACCGTACTCTACCAGATGGTCAACCACGTCCATATAGTATTCGACCGTATGGACCGGCGAATAGGTGATACTCAGCGAAGCCTGCGAAATCATTCCTGCCTGCTTGGCGCCTATGACGGAAGCCTTGAGGTTGCGGTGGTCGTTGAGGCCGCAGAATGAACGGGCGATATCGACGCCCTGCGCCTTCTTGACCTTGAACATCAGGTAGCGGACATCCTCGGGGACCGGATTCATACGCAGACCGTTGAGACCGCGCTCGAGCATATGGGTCTGGATGCCGGCCTTCTTGAAGGGCGCCACCCACTGACGGACTGCCACGTTGGGGTTCTGCCCGTAGAGGAGGTTGACCTGTTCGAAGGCGCCGCCATTGGTCTCTACACGGTCAAAGCATCCCATATCGATGATGACGGGAGCTATCTCCAGAAGTTGGTCCACTCTCGGCGTGTATTTACCGGAGGACTGCCACATATCCCTGTAAATGAGGGAAAATTTGATTTCGCGTTTCATATTTGTTATTAGGTTTAACTAATTGTTATCTTCTTACCACGTGTATTGCAGGGTCGATCATACGCCTCAGCGCATCATTGTCTATCTCGAAGAAATGATACGGTATGAGGTGCTTCGGCCGCAGGCGGTTGGCCGCCTCGACGAACTGCTCGTCGGACATCGTGTAGGGCAGGTTCTTGGGCAGGAATGCAATGTCGATGACATCCGCGAGTTCATCCATCTCCGGAATCGGCTCGGTATCGCCCGCTATATAAATTCTGAATCCCGCAAGATCCAGCACATAGCCGTTGCCGAATCCTTCGGGATGGAACAGCTGTCCGTCTTCGCGCACGTGCTCGACATTGTATGCCGGAACCGCGCGGATACCTATGCCTTCATATACCCAGCCTTCGCCGTTGGCCATGTGATGGCAGACTCCCTGTTCATATTCGATATCGGCGGGAGCCACTATAACGGTCCCTTCGGTCACGAGCATATCCAGCACCTGCGGATCATAGTGATCGTAGTGGCTGTGGGTTATCAGTACGAGATCTGCCGGCTCGAATGTCGAGAAATCGGTCTTTTCGCCGTACGGATCGACGTAGATGCGCTTGCCGGCAACCTCCATCAGGATGGATGCGTGGCCCAGCGGTCGGACAAGCAATTCGCCCATCGGCGTGGGGTAACTCAGGACTTCGGGAACTTCCTGATCATTGACTAATTCCGGTACCATGTCTGTTTCATCATTAATAATTACTGGGACTTCTTCTTCATCGTGAGGAACGTTTCGCACAGGGTGCTTCTTATGAGCCTTGGGCTGCGGCGAAGCGCGGTGAGTGGTTGAAGGCAGAAGCTTCTGGCATATCTCCTTCATATAGCCGTCAAAATAGCGGTTGGTCTCGCGGTAGCGGGGAAGCGTATCGTCAAGGCCCTGGTCGCGCCAGCTTTCGGGCAGGGACATCGAAGTAATGTCCTCCGGGGATTCGGGCCGCTCTTCGGCACGCCACTCGAACCCCTTCAGGCGGTGGCGGTCGGCGGCCAGCTCCAGCACCGGATAGGCATCGCTCTTGGTCTCTTCGAGATAGAAGAGCCTGCGCGCCGTCCCGTCCTTGATGATGGCCGTCATCTGCTTGGCTTCCTTGAGATTGACATTTGCCACGCGGTCGTGTGAGACCATATAGAAGATGGCTGTGACGCCGCCCAGGGCGTCAAACCGGTACAGGTCGTTGTCACGGAAATAGCTGAGCATCTCCGTGCTCTTTATCTGATTGAAATACTGCTCGTCCTGACGGGAGGTGATGCGCGCGTCGGTGAGCATCGAAGCGCGGTGCAGCTGTCCGTCTTTGAGCAGCAGGTGCATAGTCTCGGAGGTAAGCTGGTTGCGGACCGCGTTCCAGAGTATCGGGCGGCCGTAAAGGACGGCGATCGAGTCCAGTTCGGTAAATTCGAGCGAGTCGCAGGCCGCCTGGGTGTCTTTGCGGTAGAGCTTGACATTGTTCCAGGCGCGAAGGCGGCGCAGGACGGTCGAATCCGGCGGCGTCACGCTCGTGCTGTCCGTCGCCGCCGTCTTGCCGGTCTCGTCGGTATTGCCGCCGTCAGCGTTATTGCCCGGCTCTGCTACGAGATTATCTTCGTTGGTCTTGTCAATGGTCCTGCCAAGGCCTGCGTCGGGAATGGTACCGGGTTTTGCGGCCTTATCCGGAAGGCCGCTCGCGGTGGAGTCTCCCGCGGCAACAGGACGTACTCCCGTAGAGTCCCCAGTGGGCGGGGCGGGCACGACCCCGGTGCTGTCCGCTCCCGGAGTGAGCCCGAGCGCGGCAAGGCTGTCCGCAAGCGCCTGCGCCCTGGCCAGCGAATCGGCGGCAGAGCCAAGCGGCGGCAATTTGCCGGCGGCGCGCATATCATCCTCGTACTTCTTGGCACGGGCCTCGGCCTGTTTTTCGCGAAGCGTGGTGATAGCGTCGAACATCAGGTCTTCGCGGTGCTTGGCGGCATCATCCAGCTCCTTCTGCGTGTAATCGCACTTATAGACGGTGAAATACTGCAGCGTATCGGCGCCGACATATACCGTATCCACTTCGTGGTTCTCATTCTCTCCGAAATAGACCACTGCCGGATTGCGCGAAAGCGTTGCGCGCGACGAATCCTGCTCGTACAGGGCGCAGTTGGCCAGGATTATCATCTTGTCCGCCGTATCGAGCACCTTCACCTGCTCGCGCATCTCGATCTGGCCCTCGCGCATCCTGTAATCCACTTCCTCAGCCCAGGCCTCGTAGTCCGGATCGAACATATAGACCTCATTGCGATAGCTGAGCACGCTGTCTGGCCGCGAATACGAACCGCCCTGCGACGATACGAAACCGTTGCCTCGCCAGGTACGGGTATTGGTGCCGAAGACCGCCTTGTCTTCATTGGCCAGATAGACCACGTTATCCATCTTCATAAAGATGGAATCCATATATATCTCAACCTCCTTTTCGAAGGTAAAAGTCGAAACTTTCGCATCATAATGGCCCTTGAGGCTCTCGATCACCTTGCCGTCAGGGCTCATCAGCGCCGCGCCGTTGAAGAAAGTCGCCACGCTGTCCCGGGTATTGTATTCGAGACGGCGGGTGCGCAGGCGGTTGCCGTCCTTGTCCTCCAGCTCCACGACGCCGCCGGTAAAGCGGGCCGTATTCTCGTCTATGTCGTAGTAGAGATTTTCGCTGCGCAGCTGCGTACGGTCCTGGATGATGCGGACGTTGCCGTAGGCCTCAATGTAATGCGAATCCACGTTCCAGAGCGCCGAGTCGCATAGCAGATAGGTGTTGTTGTGGAAAAAGCGGGCGTCGCCCTTGACCTTGCGGTAGTTGGTGCCCCACTGGACATACTGGCGCGCCTCTTCGGCGCTCACAAGCCGCACGTACGAATCCTCCTTCCGGTTACGGTTGCCTGAGGCAAGCGTACCGGTCAGCAGCACTGCCGCCGAAAGGACGGTTACGAGGATTCGCGTGTTTTTCATTGCCTGTTATTTGAACCAGCCGGAATATTCGAAGGGGCAACCCCTGAACATCTCGTCCACCCTGATATGAGTCGTCTTCTGCTTGGACAGGATGAACTCTTCGATGGCCTTGTGGGCCTTCTGCTGCTGCAATTCCTGCAGCAGATCATTGTAGTCTTCCTCGATGGTGGCCGTATGTGAAGGGATGATCTTCTCCAGATAGATGATCTTGTAGATCGTGTTGCCGTTGCGGCCCTCGTTGTCAAGCGACTCGAAAGGCTCCGAGATGTCGCCTACCTTCATATCCTTGAGTACGGCATAGTCCATCGGCTTGAGCTGGTCCTTTTCGAAGTAGGACGAGCCGGTGTATGTGTCCGCCATAAGGCCGCCGGCCGTAGCCGTCGAACGGTCCTGCGAATAGTACTTTGCCGCATCGGAGAATGTGATGCTGCTGTCTATAACGGCCGTGCGGATGCTGTCGAGCCGGCTGAACGCCGCCTTGCGGTCCTCACTGCCGTAGGAAGGCTTGATCAGGATGTGGCGGGCGTTAAACATATCGCCCTCTTTCTCGATCATCTGTATGATATGGAATCCGTCGGGAGTCTCGACGACCTGCGAAACCTGCCCCACCTTGAGGGACATCGCCGCATCGGAGAACTGGGGCCAGAAGACGTTCTTTGACATCATTCCGAGCTCGCCGCCCTTGGTCATACTGCCGGGATCCTGCGAATAGAGGCGCGCCAGGGTCGCGAATTTCTCTCCGGCGAGGATTCGCTCGCGCAGCGAAATCAGCTTCTCCTTGACGGCGAGATTTGCCGCCTCGCGGTCGGGATAGAGCGCCACCTGGCGGAAACGGTACTTGGTCGAGACTATCGGCAGGTCCTCCTTCGGGGTGCTCTCGTAGAACTCCCTCACGTCGTGGGGCGTAAGGCGTGGCGTATTGCCCGTGACATTGCGTTGCATTTCCTGGATGAGGGACTGCTCGGTAAGGGCCTCCTTCCATTCCTGACGGAGCTTGTGGATGGGCTTGTTGAAATACTCCTCCGTCTGCTTTTCGCCGCCAAGCGAAGAATATACTTCGTTCATACGGTTCTCGAGAGCGGCCTCGACATTGGCGTCGCTGACGGTCAGAGAGTCGAGCTGCGCCTGGACGTAGAAGAGCTTTGCGACGAGCAGCTGCTCGAGAATATCGCAGCGGATGTTCTTGTCCACCTGCAGACCGCGCATACGCATCATCTGCGCCTCGGATTCAATCTGGGAGAGCATTATGACGTCGTTGCCCACGACTGCGACCGACTTTTCGACGACACCGTCGTATTTCTGTGCGCCCACGGGGAATGAGACCGACAGCAGGGCGAGGATGCAAAGCGTAACGATACTATTTTTCATTCGTATAAATCTTTAAGGTGCCTTTCTCAAGGCCCTCATCAAACAACTCTTGTTCCAAAGTCAAAAGCAACTGCTGCTTTCTCCGGCCGACGATGATATCGGAAACCGATTCATAGACATATTCGAGCGGGGCGGGTGAGCCTTTATCCACCCGTCCGGTAATGCATATCAGGTAATGGCGCCCGGAGATATCCGTCTCGCACGCATCACGGGCCACGATATCCTTGCGGCACGCTTCGAGCGTTATGCCAAGATAATCCGAAAGCTGCTGCAGGGTTATCCAGCGCCCGGAGAAATCTTCGTACGAATCGGCCGAGGTGGCGCAGGCGTCTTCGAGAATGCGCACGTCTTCGGGCTCGGTGACACAATATTCCGAGCGGATCATATCGTAATACGGAGATTTCTTCGAAATACTGATGACGCGTGCCTTTACGAGAGTCTCCGGCAGCAGATAGTCGCTCCTGTGCTCCTCGTAGTATGCGGAAGCCTCTTCCACGGTCACAGCCGTATCAAGATAACTCTCGACATAGAGCTTTTCGTAACGGAAGCCGAGCAGGTTGCGGCGGAACTCTTCGACCTCGCGCGCGACATTTCTCTCTTCCTTGGGCAGATAGTCGCCGGCACGCTCCTCCATCAGGCAGCCCAAAGCCCAGGTATGGATATATCTCTGGGCCATCCGGATACTGTCTTCGGCCGTTATTCCGTCGGGAATCAGCCGTTCCAGCTCGCTTCGGCGAAGCACGTTGGCCCCGACCGACGCCACCTTTGGATCAGGGTTATAGCGCAACAGGTCCTCCACCCAGTTGCAGGATGCAAGAGTCATCATCGCCATCGCCAGTATCAGCAGCCTTTTCATTAGCGCACAGTTAGGATATATCGTACAAATATAAGAAATATCCCAATATATAAGGCCCAAAAATAAGATGCGGGCCCCGGAAGGAACCCGCATCTGTAAAATGTTATCCTAAAGGATATGACCGTAGTTAAGATTTCGGAGCCGGCCAGTCAACACCGAGTTCTGCACCCGTGTCACGATCCTTGAAGATAATCGTAATCCTCGGGCAACCGTCGATGACTGCCGTGCTCGTGGTCTCACCATAGTAACCCCAGTACAGGTAACGAAGGAGGGTGGTAGCAAACCAGTCAGCCTGGTCCTGATCGCAGTAGATGGTCAGGATACCGGGGTTGGACGCGGTACGCTCACCAGGACCGAGGGTACTACCGCCGAAGAAGTTCGTAGGCTTCTTGCTGTGGACGAAGTTCTCGCCGACGCGGAGCTCGGTAAGGTTCGGGTCACCGGTGAACATATAGTTAAGGCTCGTTGCAGATGCAAGGTCGATATTGGTCAGATCCAGCTTCTGGAGAACGTCGCAGTTGGAGAACATATAGAGGAACTGCTCGCAGGATGAAGTCTCGAGATCATCTGCGCAGAACTCTACCATCGAGTCGTTCTGGTTGAACATTGCGTACAGGGTGGTGCAGTTTTCAGTGGTGAACTTGCCGCCCAGCTTGATGTACGTACGACCGGTCTGGAAAGCGAAGATACGCTGCATATCGGTGATATTGTAGGTATCAAGGCCGCTCATATCAAGGCTCTCGAGGGAGTACATATATGCCATGAAGTATGACAGGGAAGTAGCGTTCTCGAGGTTGAAGTTGCTCACATCGATCGAAGTCAGCGACTCGCAGTGGTTGAACATATACTTCAGACCGTCAGCCTCTACTGCAGATACGTCGAAGTTGGAGACATCGAGTGAGGTCAGAGACCAGCAGTTGCTGAACATATAGGTCATCGTCGTTGCCGCAGAGGTGTTGAACGATGAGACGTCGACCGAAGTCAGGTTGAGGCAGCGGCTGACGAAATAGTTGAAGTTGACGACGTTCTGGGTGTCGAAGTTGCTCAGGTCAAGCGATTCAAGGCTCTCGCAACGTGAGAACATATACTGCATGTTCTGTGCGTTGGAAGTATTGAACGACGAGAGGTCGAGAGAGGTGAGCATACGGCAGTTGTTGAACATATTGGTGAAGACCGTAACGTTCTCTGTGTTCAGGTGGCTCACATCCAGGGAAGTCATACAGATCTTCTCGTTGACAAGGCTGTCATCGGTGTAGTTGTTGAACATTGAGAACATCGTGGTAGCAGCCGACGTATTGAGCACGCTCAGGTTGTCGATAGCTTCGCACTGGAACAGATAGGAGAACATATAGGATGCTTCCTCGCCGGTGCAGATCTCTGCAGCTGCGGTGTTGATATCCAGGTGGCCGGTCGCCTCATCGTAAACTGCGTAGATGGGAACCTCTGAGAACATATCGGAAACGATAACACCTTCGGTCGAGGGCTCGTTTACGTTGAGCGAGATGCGGGTGATGAAAACGTCAGAGTTGTAAACTGCATCGGGATCCGCGAGCTGCTTGATAGCGGTGATGAATTCCTGTCCCGGAGGGAGGAGAGCCGTGCCGCTTGCAGGCTCGATGAAGTTGTTAAGCTCGATGTGGCCTTCGTGGACCATCGAACGCTCAACCGTAAGAGAAGCGTCAGCCTTCATCTTGAGGACCTGGCTGCGGCCGTCAAATGCCTTGGCAGTGATCTTGAGGTTGGTGTAGGTAGCGGGAGCCACGAGGAAATAGAAATTGGCGGGAGTTGTACCGAGCTCGATGTTGGGAACATCCATCGTAGTGCCGGTAGCGCCGGTGAGGTGGCAGGTACCCGTAGCGGCATCGTCAACCACGAAAGCGCCGGACATAGGCTGGTCAGCCGTAAGCTGGAGGCTGGTGAGCTTGACATCGGTCTGGGATGAGGTGACGCTGAACTTGATTACACCGCAGAGATTCTTGAAAGTGATGGTGGTGCCGTCAACGACGCCGACCATCGGGGACTCGAAAACATCGCCGAGAGCCTCAAGATAGCGCTGCTCGTAAGGGAGCTTGCCGTCAAGGATGCTTGCCGGATAGTAAGCGGTAGCCATACCCGTGGGCTCGTCGCCACTTGCATAGACGATAGTCGCTTCGCCGCCCTGTGCTTGAGCAACAGTATAGATAGCGGTGCTCGAGCCGTCAGTGACTGCGATGTTGTCACCGACAACCCAGGAGAGCTTGTAGACTTCACCGTCCAGATTGAGGGTAGTCTTGGTAGCATCATCAATAATAACCTTGTAGGTAGCCTTGCCGCCGTTGACGGGAGCCTGAGGCTGATCTACAGTACAAGCCGTAAGCATCACCGACGCTACGGCTACGATTGCCATTAAAATCTTCTTCATGATGCTTCCCTCCTTAGAATGGCTTGAAACCTTCGAACAGGTCGAACGAGAATCCTGTTCCCTTTCCAAAATCTTCGGTGTTACCCGAATTGCCGCTCTGGCAGATGATGCGTCCGACCATCATCCCTGCTTCGTCCATTGCGGGTGTCAAGTAAGTTTTCTTCATATATGAATGGATATTAAAGAATATCAGAGTGGTTAATAGGTTAAAGCGCAAATATAAGAAATTTTTCCGACACACATAACAAGCTCCGCAAAAACACGGCAACGATGTGATTTTAAGTTATTTGCAAAATTCACATCCGCAGTATGCCTGATTGTAGAAGCCCTGCTCGCGGATAATCTCGTCGCGACGGGGCTGCAGACCGCCCTTGCGCCAGTTCTGTCCCCACCAGAGCACCTTCGGGCCGTCAGCGGCCGAACTGACCTCGGCGCAGGCGTCCCTTCCGGCCTCATCTACCTGCGAAAGATCCTTCCAACGCGAAGATGCCAGCGTAGTGGCAAGCACCGAAAGCCGGTGCTCTGCCGCATAGCGGGCCGCACGCCGCAGGCGGAAACGGAAGCAGGCCAGGCAGCGTGCGCCGCGTTCCGGTTCGTCCTCAAGTCCCCGCACAGCCCCCAGCCAGCCGTCGTGGTCATACTCGTCGTCCACTACCTGCAGGCCGAACAGCGCAGCATAGCGCATCACCTCCGAGCGGCGAAGCACATACTCCGACTGTGGTGTTATATTGGAGTTGCTGAAAAACAGCACCGGTTCGATGCCGGCGCCTGCCAGAGCCTCTACGATCGCCCCGCTGCAGGGCGCGCAACAACAGTGCAGAAGAATCCGGGAAGCGCCGCCGGGCACTTCCAGATTCACATTTACCGCTGTCCGTCGCTTGGGCAACTACTTCTTTGCTACTTCGGAAAGGCGGTCGAAGAGGCCGTCAAAACCCTTGAGCATATCGTCTCCAAGAGCCTTGAAGTGTGCCTTGACTGCCGCTGAGTGCTCTTTTCTGGACTCGCCCTTTGCGATGCGGGGAGCCTGGTTGACGCGGCCGCGAAGGTCTTCACCGAGGTCGTAAGCCTCATCCATAAGGACATTGACCTCATCCACGACATTCTTGTCGCGGCGCATCCAAGCCAGCATTATGCAATTCTCTACAAAATCATCGACAATGAAATCGATATCTTTCTTGATAACGCGTAAGGAGCCGTTATTTCCAGCCATATCAGTATTGATTTGAAGTTTCTTAACCCTGCAAATATAGTGGTTTTCGCCGAACTGAGCAAGTTTATCCGGCTCGCGGGCCGATAAAAAATCCGGACTCTGTGCGAGTCCGGATGGTCTTATATTGCCTGGTATCGGTTCCAATTAGTTGAGCGGGCCTGTGCCTTCGGTGCCGAGGGGACCTGTAGCTTCAGTGCCCAGAGGGCCTGTACCGTCGGGATTGTCAACCGGAGCTGCATCGTCTGCGGGGGTTGCCTCATCCGTAACAACCTCGGTAGCAGTCTGCTCAGCCTCAGAATTCTTGGAATCGTTGCTCTTGCAACTTACAGCGGCGACCATGATAGTCGCAGCGACTGCGAACAAAAAAACTTTCTTCATAGATTTAATCATTTGTAACTAAACTCTTAGCCTCAAAAGTACTGTTTTTTTCTGATAATGAAAAGCCATTTTGGTTTTTTTTGTAGTTTTGCAACGTATATTGTATAATCTTATGACTAAGAGAGAAACATACTCGGCGCCTGAGTGCGTTGCGATATCTCTGGCCGCAGGATCGCTTATCGCGCAGAGCGGCCTTCCCGCCCCGGACTTCGGGGACGGCGGCGATCTGGATCTTTTATTCAATGCGGGAGGAGGATTTCAGCTATGAGAAAGTTTATGATTTTTGCAGCTTTTGCTGCCACTCTGGCTATTTCCTGCCAGAAGAATAACAATACCGTACCGGAAAATGAAGGCGTGCAGATGACTCTGCTGGCAAGCATCGGCGATGATACCAGGGTCACTTATACGCCTGACGGGAATGTCCTGAAGACCTTCTGGGAGGCCGAAGAGACTATTTCCGTCGTTTCCTTCAGTAGTGGTGACAACAAACTCGCAAGCATCGACAACTTTACCTCAACCGGCGAGGCAGGGCGCACCACGGCCAAGTTTACCGGCACTTTCACGGGACCGGAAGATTTCTCCGGCATTATGGTCCTCTACCCGGCGCTCCAGGAAGTCGAACCTGGCATTTACAGCACGGCGCCGTACAAGGATTACAAGGGAAATATGTTAAGTACCCTGGAGCACACCCACGTAGGCTACTATTACTTTGACGACGGCAGCGCGGAGCCCCTGCGACAGGTGGCTGACGATGATGCCTCGCATCTTCACAATTATTGCGTGATGTCGGGTATCGCCGATGATACGGATATCAAGAACAATATTCTGACCGCATCTCTGTCCAACGAGATGACCGTCCTGAAGATTCATCTCACCGTGCCTGATGCCTACAAGGGCAAACAGCTGCAGATACTGAAAATCGAGGCTTTTGACAGCGAGGATAATACGGAAGATTTCGCCCGTTCCTCTTCCTGGGAATTTGTAAATATCCCCATCAATCACATCACGGGAGCAGGTGGAAGCTATAAAGATGAAGCATATCTTTATTCGGATATCATAATCCCCGAGAGCGGCCAGGTGACACTCTACTTTGCCAACCATTTATTTGCGCCGATCAAGGCGGGCACCAAATGGAACTTCAGCATCTACGTGGACGACGCCTACTCCGCTCCGGGCACCAGAGTCTTCACCTCTGACTACACCCTCGAGCGCGGCAACATCTACCGCGTCTCCGCCACCATACCCGAATAATCACTTTTCACTGGATACAAAAAAAGGCAGCTTTCCGGCTGCCTTTTTTGTTCTTGTAACAAGGCCGTAGCCGGAGGGTTCCGGGGGCTTGCCCCCGGTATAAAACAAATAGTCTCGTTTTCCGCCCCAAACGAAAAAAGGATGGCATCAGCCATCCTTCGGATAACAAACCCGCCTCAGCGGGGTAGCGGAGCGTGACTCCGGGTCACGCGGGAGCGGCGGCGTAGCCGGGGGGCTCCGGGGGCCTGCCCCCGGTATAGGTCAGACAGTCTCGTTTTCCGCTCACAAAAAAAATGGATGGCGAATGCCATCCATTTCGTGAGCGGAAAACGAGACTCGAACTCGCGACCCCGACCTTGGCAAGGTCGTGCTCTACCAACTGAGCTATTTCCGCGATTGGGACTGCAAAGGTAACTATATTTTTTTATTTCCCAAATTTTTTTGTCACGAATGTATCGCGTTTACTTCCGGACGGAGATAAACGCCAAACTTGTCGTACACCGAGTCGATAACCGCGTGGGCCAGCGACAGGACTTCCTCGCCGGTCGCGCCGCCCAGGTTGACCAGCACGAGCGGCTGACGTTCATACACCCCGGCCTGCCCCATCGTGCGCCCCTTCCATCCGCAGCGGTCGATCATCCAGGCTGCCGACAGCTTCACGAAACCGTCCGTTGCAGGATACTGCGGTATATCAGGGTACTCAGCAGCCAGTGCGCGAGCCTTCGATAGCGGCACGACTGGATTCATAAAAAAGCTTCCCGCATTGCCCAGCACGGCCGGATCAGGCAGCTTGGAGCTGCGCAGCGAAAGAACTTCGGCACGGATATCCATTGCCGTAAGGCCGTCGGGACTCATCCTCGAAAGCGGCGCATAAGTCAGCACTGGCTCAAAAACCGTCGAAAGCCGATAGCACACGGCCAGCACTATAAAATGCTTGTGATCCGGACGCTTGAAAATGCTGTCGCGGTAGCCGTAGGCACACTCATCCGCCGCAAAAACCCGCTTCTGGCCGCTTTCCACATCCAGGACCTCGACACGCTCTATGCGCTCGCACACCTCGACACCGTAGGCACCGATATTCTGCACGGCCGAAGAACCCGTTTCACCCGGGATGCCGGAGAGATTTTCCAGCCCGAAAAAGCCGTTTTCGAGGCACTGCAGGACAAACGAATCCCAGTCAAGGCCCGATCCGGCACGCACCAGCACCGTATCTCCTGCCTTCTCAAGCACCTCAAAAGAACGGTTCGCGCTGTGCAGCACGGTCCCGTGATAGTCACCGCAGAAGAGCAGGTTGCAGCCGGCGCCAATATGCAGCAGCGGCCCGTCCCAGCCGGAAGCAAGATTCAGTGCCTCACGAAGTTCATCCTCTGTCGAATACTCTACGAAACGATCCGCCAGCACATCCAAGCCGAAGCTGTTGTGCGCCTTGAGCGGATAATTGTTCTCAATGCGAAGAGCCATATCAGTCCTCCCTGTGTATCACGGCGCCGAGAGCACGCAGACGCTCCTCTATACGCTCATAGCCGCGGTCAATCTGCTCCACGTTGCTTATGCGGCTCGTCCCCACGGCACCCATCGCTGCGATCAGCAGTGCAATACCGGCACGGATATCAGGCGAAGACATTGCCCGGCCGCGAAGGTCACGCGAATGATTGTGGCCCACGACAACGGCCCGGTGCGGGTCACAGAGAATAATCTGCGCACCCATATCTATCAGCTTGTCAACGAAAAACAAGCGGCTCTCAAACATCTTCTGGTGTATCAGCACGCAGCCCTTGCACTGCGTTGCGACCACCAGCAGGACACTCAGCAGGTCAGGCGTCAGGCCCGGCCAGGGAGCATCCGCGACGGTCATTATCGACCCGTCAAGGAACGTATCGATGCAATATTCATCCTGCGAAGGCACGAAGATATCATCCCCGCGCTGCTCCAGGCGGATACCCAGTCGGCGGAAACTCTCCGGGATGATGCCCAGATTGCGGTACGAGACATTCCTGATGGTCAACTCGCTGCGCGTCATCGCCGCCAGGCCGATAAACGAACCCACCTCGATCATATCCGGCAGGATGGTATGCCCGGCACCGTGAAGCTCGCTCACGCCCTCGATCGTCAGATAATTGGACGCGATGCCGCTGATATGCGCTCCCATCGCATTGAGCAGGTGGCACAACTGCTGCACATACGGCTCGCAGGCCGCATTGTAGATGGTAGTCCTGCCCTCGGCAAGCACAGCAGCCATTATGATATTTGCCGTACCGGTAACGGAAGCCTCGTCCAGCAGCATATCGCAGCCCTTGAGCCTGCCGCCGGGGACCGTCAGCTCATAAGTCGAGGTCTCGCGGTCATACGACAGATGCGCGCCCAGACGGGACATACCCTCGAAATGCGTATCCAGACGGCGGCGGCCGATCTTGTCACCGCCCGGCTTGGAGGTCAGCATCCAGCCGAAGCGCGCCAGCATCGGGCCGACGAGCATCACCGAGCCGCGCAGAGCCTCATTGCGGCGCAGATATTCGCGGCTGCGGAAATAATCGACATTAAGCCCCGCTGCGCAGAATGCATACGTATCGTGCGAAAGCCGCTCGACGCCCACGCCGGCATCCGAGAGCAGCGAGATGAGATTGTTGATATCGGCGATATCGGGGATATTGTGGACCACTACGCGCTCGCGGGTGAGAATCGTGGCGCAGAGAATCTGCAGCGCCT
This sequence comes from uncultured Bacteroidia bacterium, assembly GCA_902773925.1. Classification (GTDB taxonomy): domain Bacteria; phylum Bacteroidota; class Bacteroidia; order Bacteroidales; family UBA932; genus Cacconaster. Next base: position 94,411 of record CACYGI010000001.1, read on the forward strand.
CGTTCTTTGCCCCCTGCGGGGTAATCTCACCCGAAAGCCGGTGGCCGCCTTCTATGACGAATGAAGCCATTTTTAACCTGAATTACTTAAGTCCGCGGGCGCGCAGAAGCACCTCGCTGTCGGGATTTGCACCGCGGAAATTGCGGTAGAGCACCATCGGATCTTCGCTCGCACCGCGCTCGAGGATGTTCTTGCGGAATGAGGTAGCCGTTGCCTGGTCGAAAATACCGTTCTGCTTGAACAGCTCGAATGCATCCTTGTCAAGCACCTCGGCCCACAGATAGCTGTAATAGCCTGCGCTGTAGCCGCTCTTGAAGATGTGCGCGAAATAAGTCGTGCGGTAACGCGGGATAATCTCGTCGATAAGACCCATCTCGCGGCAGGCCTGCGCCTCAAACTGCTCCACGTCGATACCGTCGACCGACTTGAGCTCGTGCCAACGCATATCGAGGATCGAAGCGGCTGCAAGCTCTGTGGTAGCGAAGCCCTGATTGAAATTGCCTGCGGCGATAATCTTGTCAACCAGCTCGTCGGGAATCACCTCGCCCGTCTGGTAATGCTTTGCATAGCCCTGCAGGACCTCCTTGCAGAAAGCCCAGTTCTCGTTGATCTGCGAAGGCAGCTCGACGAAATCGCGGGAAACGGCCGTACCGCTGACGGTGATATAGTTGCACTGGCTCAGCAGGCCGTGAAGGGCGTGACCGAACTCGTGGAACATAGTCTCGACATTGTCAATCGAAAGCAGCGCCGGACGATCAGCAGTGGGACGGTTGAAATTGCCGACATTGACGATGATGGGGCGGATATTCTCGCCGTCCTGGCACCACTGCTCGCGGAAATTGCTCATCCACGCGCCGCCGCGTTTGGTATCGCGCGGATAATAGTCCGTGAGGATGACGCCGATGAGCGAGCCGTCAGCATCCGAGACGCGGAACGCCTCCATCTCGGGATGATACTTCGGAGCATCCGCAATCGGCTCGAACTGCAGGCCGTAGAGCTTCGATGCGGTGGCAAATACGCCTTCGCGGACCTTTTCCATCTGGAAATAAGCCATCACCTCGCTCTCGTCGAGATCATACTTCTCCTTGCGGACTTTCTCTGCATAGTAGAACCAGTCCCAGGGCTCGATCTTGGAGCCGGCCTCAAGCTTACCTGCCGCAATGTCGCGGTCCATCACCTTCTGCATATCATAGACCTCCTCCTTCGCGCGCTTGACAGCATATTTGAAAATACCTGCGAGGAATTCATCTACCGTTGCGGGGTCGTGCGCCATCTTGTCGTGGAGGATATGGGCTGCGGGGGTCTCATAGCCGAGCAGGTTGGCCTCCTCGATCTTGAGGCGGAGAATATCAAGCAGCACCTGCTTGTTGTCGAAATCGTCGCCGTGGTTGCAGCGCGTCGAATAAGCCTCGAACATCTGGCGGCGCAGCTCGCGGTCCTCGGTGGCAGCCATCGTGGCCTCATACTCCGAAACGCTGACGCCAAAACGCTCCTGGAAGTTATTGTTCTCCGCAAGGAGATTGTTGCCGAAACGGAGCGTAAGGGCGGCAAGCTGCTGGTTGATCTCACGCAGGCGGGCCTGTCCCTCCTCGTCCAGTCCGACACCGTTGTTGATGAAGCGCTCGTAAATCTTATCCAGAACGCACTCCTGCTCGCGGGTAAGGGACAATTCGCCACGCTTGTCATAGACGGCCTTGACCTTCTCGAAAAGGTCGGCGTTCATATAGATATTGCTGTAATGCTCCGTCTCCAGAGGGGTGATGATATCGACAATATTGATCATCTCAGGAGTGCTCATCGAGCCGGAAAGATTGTCCAGCACGGCTGCCACCTTGTCCAGGAGAAGTCCGCTGCGGTCGAAAGCGGCGATCACATTGTCGAAATCAGGCTCCGCAGGATTGGCGACGATGGCATCGATCTCGGCATTCTGCCGCGCAATACCCTCCCTCACTGCGGGTTCATAATCAGAATAGCGTATCTGCTCGAACGGCGGAATGCCGTAAGGTGTGTTCCAGTCTGTAAGGAACGGATTGGTCCGGTTGCAAGAAGTCATAACTATAGCCGCAAAGGCCAGGATTACAAAGAGTTTTTTCATATCTAAAGAGTATTGTTTCTACCTGACGAGTAACTTACAAATGTACAATAAATAGAAGGGAATACAAAAAAAATCCGGCCCCGAGAACCGGGACCGGATATATCAAATCTCCGTTAAGGAATGTGATTAGTTGGCAGGCTGCCAGGAGTACTCGTAGATCTCCGGATCACCGCCGTCATACACCTTGCTGACCTTGATGACAAAACCGTCAGCGTCCTTTACGTAGGTGTGGACTGCGATCGCGCCGCTGCCCTCCCAGGTTGCCTGGTCGAGAAGCTTTGCAGAGGGCTTGCCGCACATGCCGACCTCGAACATCCAACGGGGAACATCTGCCTTGTCGGTAGCATCCGGGAAGATACCTGCGATGTTGTCCTCATCGAGGAAACTCTGGATCTTCCACTCTTCGCCTGAATCCTTGATACGGGACCACTTGACGAGGTTGCCGTTCTGCCATACGCAGTTAGCCTTGACTGCATCACGGTCTTTGCGGACAATCTGTGTCAGGTAGCCTTCCTGGTCATAGGTGAAACCCCAGGTGTCACCATACTCGTTTGCCTGCTCGGAGAGGAAACCGTTTGCACCAAGCTTGAAAGTCCAGTTGCCCTTCTCCTCACCATCCTTGACATACTTGGCGGTAGCCTCGTTGCCAGTCCAGGTGAATGTCCAGGTACGCTCGCCTTCGTTACGGTTGACCATTGCCAGCTTGCCGTCAGCATTGTAGGAGAAAGCATACTTGTCCCACTCGTCACCGCACATAATGAGGCGCTTCTGAATTTTAACCTCAGGTTCTTCGCAACCGCTCAGGCAGACAACTGCCAGCATTGCAATTGCATAAAAAAGCTTTTTCATCGTGTAAAACTGATTAAAAAGGTTAATAGATAGGTTGTTAGAAATTGTATAAATTAGATTTGATATATTCTATTCCACAAAGGAAGTTCTCGCGCGCATCGTCGAGATGGTTGCGGCAGCGGTATTCGAAGCTCACGCCGCCGCGCTTGCAGGCCTTGTAGAGCGCATTTGCGGTGGCGTAGGCTGCTCCATCGTCAGATTCTCCGATATAGTAGCTGCGGTCGCTCGAGACCGTGATCTCGCCGTCAATAACAGCATCCTCGAAATAAAGCACCGAGAAGAGCGACTGCTTGCGAAGAGCCTCCGTACCGGCTCTGCCGATGGCAAGGGCCTGTATGGCATCGACCGGATAAATGTCCTTATAGTAGCTCACCCACTCGGAGAGGCTGCGCTTCGAAAGGTCGCAGGGCATCAGGACGATCTTCTTGTTGTCCATCCCGCGCTGGATGATGGCCATCGCGTCGCGTATCCAGCTCTCATCCATACCCTCGTAGGCGATGAAGAGTCCCGTTCCGCCCTTTTTGCCTGCGGCAATATAGCCCGCCGACATAAATACGCCTTCCGAATCGAAAGTGCAGTCCTGCGGCACGTCCACGGGCTTGAGATTACGCTGCCACGAGGTCTCTCCGGCCATCAGGGCCGAGAACCAGGGCAGGATCTCCTCAAGTGCGGCACGCCAGTAGGACGTCGAGTGGCCGCCGTTGCCTACGCGGTATTCGTGCGCATAGCCGTTGTCACGCATCAGCACGTGCAGGTCATCATTTGCGAAAAGCAACTGCTGCTCATCGTCGCCGCAGGTCACGAACCAGTGAACTGAAGAATACTTGTCCTTATTTTCAGCGGTAAACTGATGCAGAGGGCAGTGAGCCTTGTAATAATCGGTCAGGCGGGCCTGGCCGGTCGTGCCAACTCCGCCGAAAACCTTGCCCCACTGGTTGTCCCAGCCGCTCTGGGACTCGCTCATATACTGCTCGTCGGTGCGGAATGACATCGAGAGCGGGGCGCTCATCGAGAAGAGCTCCGGATGCTTCATCGCTGTGACCATCGCTCCGAAACCGCCCATCGAATAGCCCGTAATGGCACGGTGGCCGCGGTCGGCGATGGTACGGTAGGTGGCGTCGATCAGCGGCACGAGCTCGGTCGCCAGCATCGTCATATAGGGGAACGTACCGTCGTAACGGTCGCACCAGTAGGTCTTCCAGCCACCGGGAAAGACATATATCATCGGCTCCAGGCCGTCATCCTCCAGTGCTGTGATCTTGCCCTGGCAGGCCATATACTTGCCGTTCCAGGAGGTGTTGTCATCGCCGTAACCGTGCAGGCAGTAAACCACCGGATATCGCCTGTCGGGATTATCATTGTAATCCCTGGGGATCATTATGTCGTAGGTGACCGTGGTGTTGATCACCTTGCTCGCGAACTGTATGCCAGTATTGTAACGCGGAAGCGGAACCGGATCCACATCGGGAAGCACCCTGGAGCCGCAGCCGCTTGCGGACCAGGAAAGCACCATCAGGGTGCAGATAATCAGTAATGAATGCTTATTCATTGTCATAGACAACCATTTCGGAAGCGTAGAGCTCATAGTCCGGATGAGGGTTGTTGAGCCTCAGCGTAAGGACGTGCTCTCCGCTGTCAAAACAATACTTGGAGAATATCTCGTATTTTCGGGTTATATAATCAATCGGCATCTTAAAATGCTCTACTTCAACACCGTCCAGCAATGCCACCACATCCGCGACATAGCTGTCGTCGGCGTGGCCCGTCTTGCGCACGCTGCCTTCGACAACGATACCGTTGCCCTTGAAAGAGAGGTCCAGGCTGCCCGTAAAGGCCTTCTTGAGCACCCTCTTCTCAACGGGCACGATACCTTCGAAGCTCTGTTCGTATCGCACTGCAACCGGTGACTCTACATCTATATAGATGCAATCCGCATCGGTATTGTCGCACGTTGAGGCTATTTTTTTGACAAGGTCAAAGTTCGAAGCGCATACGTCTTCCAGGCACAGGCTGGTATAGGGGAACGGAATATCCTTGATCCGCTCGGCTCCGCGCTTCCATTCATCGGGAAGTGCATCATAACCGTAGATGACACCCAGGATGCCCGCAGCCGAGGCGGGATTGCAGTCCGAATCATTGCCGCAGCGCGTCGAGATATCCATCGTTCGGTAGAGATCGCCCCCGCCGTAGAGCAGGCCGATGACCACGAATGCCGAATTGATAGTAGCATCGATATCGAAGCCGTTCCAGACGCCCTCGGGGCATCCTATATCGTTGGCGTGACGGTTGGTAACCTCAAACCAGCACTGCTTCCAGTCGTCGGGGTACCGCTTCCAGTACTTGATGACATCCGAGATGGTGGAATGGAACTTGGTCCCTTCGGGAATTGTCTTCAGAGCCTCTGTCACGATCGTCGGGATATCGTCGCAAACATACGCGAGGCAGTACATCGCGCCGATATAGACGCCACCGTACCAGCCGTCGCCGTAGTTCATTATGTGACCGATGCGGTCGCTCAGCTCGCTGGCCCGGTTCATCTGTCCGGGATAGAGCATTCCGATGAAATCGGCCTCGATCTGGAAATCGATATCATCCGCGTGCGGATTGTACATCCAATAGCCGGACTCGGGTGCGCCGCGGCCGTTGAGGATGTTGTAGCGGGCCGCCTGGTTGGCGTGCCAGAGCTTGAAATCAGCATTTGCGAATGCCTCGGCATACTTCTGCGCAGGCGCGTCAACGCCGTAGAGCAGCATCGTCTCGAGGAACGTCAGGTCCATATAGACATCGTCGTAGAGGCCCGGATCCTCGATGAACGTATCGTAGATATAATCATCGTACCAGGGGATGGGAATCTCTTCCATAATGATTCCGCCCTTGTACTTGAACTCGGTGGGCCCGCCGTAGGTGCAACCGATGGTCTGGCCGTACCAGCCGCCGCGGATCTTGTCCATCAGCGTGGCATCGTCCATCGTGATCCTCTCGCCGTAAGGGACCTTCGGCGTGGAGGTGCAGGCCGTCAGAAGCAGCATCAGGGGTATGATAAATCTTTTCATCGTCAATTGTGATAGTAAGGATCATTCACAGGACTGTCGCCGTAATACTGGATCGCATTGATGCGGAGCAGGTACGTATCAGGACGGGGATTGCGCCAGATCATCTTCACGTTGTGGCGGCCCTGCTCCATGCAGTATTTCCAGGCGGGCTCCAGTTTGCGCGAGGTGCCCTTCATCGGAAGGAGCGACACCTGGTCGAGCGAGCCGTCTATCCAGACTTCGATCTGCGCGACGTAGTCGTCATTCTCTTCGGCAAGGGCAAATACTTCGCTGCCCACGTGCTTCTTGCTGACGCGGGCCGCGTAATCTGCGCTGATGCCTCGCAGGCAGACGAGATTGCCCCAGATGACAAATCCGTTGCCGATAAAGTCAAACTCGTATGTATCGCTCATCCAGTCGTCCTTCTGGTCGCGGTAGATCGGATATGTGTTGACGAAATTCTGCTCCAGGGGAAGCACCTCGACGGGCTTGACGGGGATAGTGACCTGCTCCTCGTCCACCTGCCCGCCGTTGAGCTCAATGAGCTTGAGGGCCTGATTGAATGAATACTCGGAGCCCTTGGCAAGCGAAACGTCGGTACCTTCAAAATCCAGATCCCAGATGTCCATCACGGGCTTTTTCCAGAAATCCGGAAGGGCATCGAGGCCCAGCACCACGCCCAGCACGCCGCCGACGGTAGCCGGATTGCAGTCCGAATCCTGGCCGCAGCGGGTCGCGATCTCTATCGAACGGCCGAAATCGCCGCCGCCGTAGAGCAGGCCCATTGCCACGTAGGCCGAATTGAGCTTGGCATCGATGTCGAAGCTCAGGAACACGCCCTTCGGGCAGCCGGTATCGGAGCCCCAGCGCTTGAGAATCTCAAACCACGCCTGCTTCCAGTCGTTGGGATATTTCTTGTGGAATATTCTCACGTCATTGACGCACTGCCAGAACGTACTTTCCTGCGGAATGCCCTCCAGTGCCATATCCACGATGCGGGCGGGATCGCTCTCGATAAATGCCGCGCTGTAGAGGCCCGAGACGAATGCGCCGCCGTAGAAGCCGTCGCCGCTGTTCATTATATGGCCGACGCGCGAAGCGATGTCAAGCGCCTGCGGAAGCATACCGGGAGACATCAGGCCCACGAAGTCAGCCTCGATCTGGAAATCTAGGTCATCCGCGTGCGGATTGTTCATCCAGTTGCCGGAAGCGGGCGGCATTATGCCCTGGCGGATATTGTAGCGTCCTGCCTGATTGGCGTGGGCAAGATGGTATGGAGCATACGCGAAACGCATTCCCAGCTGCTCCGACGTCGCATCCAGGCCAAGCTGCTCGAAAGCCTCGGCAAACGTAAGGTCGTTGTAAACATCGTCAAACAGGCCGGGCTTGCGGTCCCACCAGTACTTGACATATCCCTCGCCCCAGCTGATGGGCTGGCTGTCGGGAATCAGCGTGCCGGTGAACTTGAACTCGGTAGGCGCGCCGTACACGACTCCTATGGTCTGGCCGGCCCAGCCGCCGCGAATCTTGTCCATCAGCTGCTCGCGCGTCAAAGTCACGCTCTGCGGGGCCTTGGGGGCGGAGCAGGCCGTGAGCAAAAGCAGCGCAAGGGCAAATATTCTACTGTGCTTCATATACCTGAACTTCTGTCACGGATATAAACGAACTTACATCCTTGGTGTATTTGTTCCAGTGGATGAGGATTGCATCGTCGCCGATAACCCGGATCGCGGTCGTGGTCACCTTGGGAAAGGTAAATACGAACTCTGCGTTGTGTGGCTGGAAGAAGACTTCGTCGCAGAAAGGCAGCGCCGGGGTAACGGTCGCCTCAACCGGCTGCCACTCTCCATTCTCATCAAGATACTCGACGTGCATATTGCTGTACCAGCCGCCGAACTCCTCGAGAGGACCATAGTGGAACGATACCATATCGGTGGTTATCGGCTTGTCCCAGCGATAGCCGAAATAGTCGCGCTTGGGAGCGTTGGACTTTTCGCCGAGCGAATAGAATGCCGAACCGGGGCCGCCCACCACTCCGTCACGGATCACATCGACCGTGTAGGCGCGGTAGGTCTCGGGGATGGTTATCCAGCACGAATCCAGCGTAGCGCGGTCTGTCTCGCGGGTCAGCGCCAGGATTTCGGCTGCCTCGGGCGCAAGATTGCGTCCCGATGCCTGCGGCATTTCGAAATTGCTTGCAGCCTCGACCGGGACTACGAAACGTGCCTTGGTATTGATCGTGTAAATCTTCTCTCCGTCCTCTTCGCGCACGCTGCCGCCGCGCTCGAGGATATTCTTCTCGGCAAGGACCACCGTCCGCTCGATGATATCCTCGATCGAAGCATCGGGCATATCGTAACGCGTAACGTTGATATAGCGGTCGTTGAACGGCTTGGTCCAGTGCTCGAACGGCATTGCGCGGTCCAGAGGAACGCTCTCCACGCCGTTGATTACGCCCAGCAGACCGCAGATGGTAGCGGTCTGGTTGTCGCAGTCAAATCCGAGGGCACAGCCGATATTGAGCGTCTTTTCGATCTCTCCGTCACCGTAGAGCAGGGCCAGGATGCCCATCGCTCCATTCAGGTCTGCATTCCAGATACTGCGCGTAATGTCCGGTTCGTTGACATAGAGCTCGTCGGCGATGACCTTTCGCGAAGCTTTCCAGTCATCGGGATATTTCTGCCAGAAATCGAGACACTCGTCGATGATGGCGCGGAAACGGTCTTTCCTGGGCAGATATTCCTTTGCGTGGCGGACCAGCGTAGGAATATCGCTCTCGAAGAACGCCTCGCTGTACATCGCGCCGTAAACCACCGTGGGCGAAGCAGCCCAGTCGTCGGAGGTGACTCGGGCCACCCAGTCGGAAACGCCGGCCGCATAGTCCGGCATACCCGGCGCCGTATAGGCCCATATCTCATTGATGAGCTGCGGGTCGATCTGGAACCAGTGCGGGTTATACTCCTTGCTGCCGGTCAGCGGCGGCGTGAAGCCGTAATGCATCAGGCCCAGCGCGGCGCGGTTGGCAAGCCACACGCGGTCGCGGATATGATACATCCAGCGGTCACGGATCATCTCGTAGGTGGGATTGACGCCCTTGTCTTCCATCATAAGCAGATAGAGGTACTCGACGTCGGTATCGTCATCCGAGAACGCGCCGTCCACGGCCTCCATCTTGCGGATGGCCTTGTTGAAGACGAAGGGACCCTCGCCGGGCTCGTCAACGAACTTGTTTTCGTACTCCAGGCCGTAGATATTGCCGACCAGCTGGCCTATCCAGGCCCCGGCGATCTTATCCTTAAGCTGGGTGCGGGTTATCTCCTTCTTAGAGGGGGTGCAGGAGAGCGCCAGCAGCGCGAGGAGCAGTATCGGGAAAATTCTTTTCATACTATTTGAGGTTGGGGTTAGCCGCAACGGCGGACTTGGGATAAGGAAGAGTCAGTGCCGAGACTTCCTTCGCCGGCTTTGCCCACCAGGCTTCGAGATATTTGTCGAAACGGATCATATCCTGGCGCTGCCAGCCTTCGATGGCCAGCTCGTGCGCACGCTCCCAGTAGAGAGCATCGAGCGTAAGTTCGCCCGCCGTGAAAGGCTGAAGACCTGCGCGGGTGCGGATGCGCTGGAAATCGGGGACTGCGACAGCCTCGGCCGTACGGTTCTGGCGAACCAGGGCCTCGACGTACATCAGCACCACGTCGGCGTAGCGGATCAGGAAGAAATCGTTGTCCATACCGACCTGGCCACCGGTAAGGCGACCGTCGGTCTGGTAATCCCACTTGGCGATACGGGCGCCCTGCAGTGCCATGCGGCGGGCATCCTTGCCATAAACGCTCTCAGGCATATAGGGATCGATGACGTAGGGTACGCCGGGAGCGTACTCGACCGGGTTGCCGTCCTTGTCATAGATCTGTCCGTAGAGCCAGGTATCCTTCTTGCGGGTATCGCCTTCCTCGTAGCTTGCCAGGAAGTCAGGCTCGCCGCAGAGGCCGTCCCAGGCAGATGCCTTGATGCCAAGCGGCTCGCAAAGGTCTGCAGGCAGGGTTGACATATAGATGATGAACGCGTTGTGGTCGCTCGTGGTATAGACCGTGCTGTAGGGGATTGCGAAAATCTGCTCGGGCGAGAACTCGTTATAGACTTTGAAATTGTCCTTGTAGGTATCTGCCAGACGATAGTGGCCGCGCTTGATTATGGCGTCGCAGACCTCTTCGGCCTCCTTCCACATCGGCTTGCCTATCCACTTTGCGGCGTTGAGGTAGAGCTTGGCCAGAATGGCTTCAGCCGCGCCGCGGGTGATGCGTCCGTAGTATTCGCCGGTCGGTTCGACCTGCAGGAACTCGATATTGTTCTTGATCTCCGACTCGATGAAATTGAACATAAATGCGCGGTCCTTCTTCTCGGGATAGCCCTTCTCCTTCTTGGAGATAGAATAAGGGACGCTGCCCCAGTTGTCGATGCCACACAGGTAATAGTACGCACGCAGGACCTTGATCTCCGCTACCACGCGGTCCTTGGCGGCGAAATCCTTATCGACGCTGTCAAACATATCAAGCACGTCGTTGCAGGCGGTAACGCCGTTGGTCCAGTATTCCCACGCCATCTCGAGGAGACGGTTGCTCGAAGGGATGTTGTGTACGTGGACGTCATTGTAACGGCCGTCATCCCACCAGCCTCCGTTTGGATTGACCGGGACGCAGACTTCATTGGTATTCTGGATAACGAATGTCCAGAGGCTCTTTTCGGTGCCCCAGTGCTGCAGTGAAGAGTAGGCACGGGCCGAATATTTGACAAACTGCTCTTCGGTGGTGAAGAAGTTCTCTTTGGAAATCTTGGAGAAAATCTCCTCGTCCAGATTGGTGCAGGATGAGAGCGCAACTGCGCCGAGAATCATCGTGAATAATAACTTTTTCATACCGCAGAGTGTTTAGAATGACATATTTACACCAAGGGAGAAAGTCATCGTACGGGGATAGTAGCTCGTACTTTCGATACCGGGGGTAAGGCCGGTGAGGCTCACTTCAGGATCGACGCCCTTGTAACCGGTAAGGCACAGCAGGTTCTGGCCGGTCACGAAGACCTTTGCCGAATGCAGGTATCGGTTGTGGTAAGGCAGGTCGTAGCTAACCGAGATGTTGTCCAGCTTCAGGTAGGTCGCATCCTCGATATACTTGTCCGAATAACGGATTTCTCCGGTATAGGTGGTATCGTCCAGCCACGAAGAGAGAATGTTGCGCAGACCGATCTGCTGCAGATTCTCGTAGGTTGCGCGGTAGGAGTTGAATACCTTGCCTCCGATTGCGCCGCGCAGCGTAAGGCCGAAGGTCCATTGGTGGTAGCGGACGGTATTGGTCATACCGAGCGTTGCGTCCGGATAAGCGCTGCCGATGCGGCTCCATTTTGCCACGGGCACCTTGCCGGCAAATTCATCCTTGAGCACGTCACGGCCGGTCACGGGATCCGTATAATCCCAACGGGGCGCGTAGAACGAACCGAGGCTCTCGCCTTCGATAAGACGCTGCACGTAAGCTCCGACGGGAGTTGCGATCCAGCCAATCTCGTAATCCTGATTCTGGAACTCGTCATTGGTAAATGAAATGAGCTTGTTGCGGTTGTGCGCAGCCACCAGATTGACGGTCCATACCATATCGCGGGTCTTGACGGGCGTTGCGTAGAGCGAAAGCTCGACACCCATATTGCTGATCGATCCGACGTTGGTAAAGAGCGTCTTGTAATCGTACGGGGGAACGGGAACGTTGTATTCGTAGAGCAGGTCCGTGGTCAGGCGGTAGTAGTAATCCAGCGTACCGCCGATACGGCCGCCGAGCAGGGAGAAATCGACACCCACGTTGTACTCGGTCTTGCGCTCCCAGCGCAGGTCGGGATTGGCGTTTGAAGCCGGAGCGTAGGAATTGATCCACTCGCCGTTGTAGTAGAAGCTCGTACTGGTGGACATCAGCATCAGGGACTTGTAGTTGGAAAAGTCCTGGTTGCCCGTCACGCCGATACCGGCGCGGAGCTTGAGCTCGCTGATCCAGTCGATATCCTTCATAAATCCTTCCTGGCTGATGCGCCAGCCGAGGCTCGCTGCGGGGAACCAGCCCCACTTGTGGTCCTTGCCGAAGCGGGTCGAACCGTCGCGGCGCAGTGAAACCGAAGCCAGATAGCGCTCCTGATAGTTCCAGAGCACGCGGCCGAAGAATGCGATGTAGCGGTTGGAGGAACGGTTGGTAGACATCTCGGCAAGACCCTGCTTGAGAGCCGAACCGATGCCCATATTGTTGGCCTTGTAGAAGTCCGAATCGAAACCGTAGTTCTCCATACTGCTGGACCAGTTCATCTGCTTCTGCCAGGTATAGCCGAGGATGGCCTGGAGGGAATGGTCTCCGAACATCCGGCTGTACTGGAGAGTGCTCTCCCACTGCAGATTGTCATAAGAATTGGCCGAAGAGTATGCCACGCCGCCCTTGCCGACGCTGCCCGGATAGAAAGATGTCTTGTACTCATTGCTGAAGTACTTCTCATCATTGTAGCTCAGGAAGTTGTCCCACTTCAGGCCGGGGATGGGCTTGATATTGAGGGTAGCGCGGCCGCTTGCCGTGACGGTGCTGGTCTCGCTGGTAGCGAAACGCTCGCCTATCATCGCCACGGGATTCTGGTAGTCGGATTCGGGCAGGGTGAAATAACCTCCGTACATAGTAGCTGTCTCGTCGTAGATAGGCTCCGTAGGATTGTGGAAGAACGCCTGGCGGAATGCACCGTAGTTGGCGGGATTGGCGACGCGCTTGACATAGCTCAGGTGGAAGTCCAGATCCAGCCAGCCCTCCAGCGCGTGCTGGACGATATTGGTCTTGACCAGATACTTCGAGGCATTGTTGCCTTTCTGCAGACCTTCGTTCTGCTCGACGTTGATAACGCTGCGGTGGGAGAACTGCTCGCTGCCGCCGGAAATTGCAAGGCTGTGCTTGTGGCTAATCGGGGTGCGGGTTATCTCCTTGAACCAGTCGGTATCGTCACCGTAGAGCGAACCGGCCTTTGCGGGAGCATAATTGCGGATGGTGTATTCAAACTCCTCCGCGGTCATCGGCATTGCGCGCGACTGGACGGCCTGGACCGAAACCTGGCCGTCGTATTCGACACTCGTAGTACCGCTGTGGGCCCGGCGGGTGGTGATGATGATCACGCCGTTGGTACCGCGGGTACCGTAGATTGCAGCAGCCGAACCATCCTTGAGGACGTCCACGGATTCGATTTCCTGGAAGTTGATATTGCGGATATCGGCATCAGCCACGCCGTCGATGATGATCAGCGGGCCCTGGCCGGCCTTGAGGGTATTGGTACCGCGAAGCAGGAACTGATACGAGGCATTGGGGTCGCCGCCGTCGGGATTGACGACGGTAAGACCCGCCACCTTGCCCTGAAGCATCGCACCGGCGTTGTTGAACGAACCCAGGTCGAGATTTTCGGCCTTGAGGGTGGCCACGCTACCGGTCGTCTCCTTCTTGGTGGTGGTACCGTAACCGATGACGACGGTCTCCTCAAGCATCAGGGCCTGCGAGGGCTTCATCTTGATATCCAGAGGGCTGATATTGCCAGCGGCTGTGAATATATAGTCTTCGTAACCCAGATATGATACGACAACGGTAGCTCCGGTCTTGGTCTTGAGGGAGAAATGGCCGTTAAGGTCCGTAATGGCATAATCACCGCCCGCAAGCAGCGTTGCGCTGGGCAGAGAGTCGCCGTTCTCGTCACTGACCGTACCCTTGATGACCACCGTCTGTGCAAAGCCGTTCCAGCCGAACAGAATGACGGCCAGAATCAGTAAGAATCTTTTCATAAATCAAGATATTATTGACCCGCCATCACTACGCAGGCAAGACCTGCGACGAACAGGGCGAACATAAGTGCAAGCAGCCCGTAAACCTTCTTGGGTGCACCCTTGAACTCCTTCCAGATGAAGACGCCCCAGATGGCAGCCACCATAGGAGCGCCCTGACCCAGGGCATAGGACACCGCCGCACCGGCAGTACCTGCACAGATATAGTTGAGGGATGTACCGAGAGCCCAGATGCCACCGCCGAGGACACCCACGAGGTGAGTCTTGAAGTTGCCTGCAAAATACTGCTTGTAGGTGACAGGCTCGCCGACGAAGGGCTTCTTCATCACGATGGTATTGATGCAGAAATTGCTCAGGAACATACCAAGAGCGAAAATGACCATTGCCGTGTACGGTGTCATCTTGCCTGCGGCCGGAGCTGCGAAGTTGTCGAGGTCCACGCCGTTGTAAACAAGTGCGGAGAAGAACGACATGATGATACCGGCCAGGACGGCCAGGATGATACCCTTGCGGTTCTGCGACTTGTCACGATCTGTGTCGGAGACTTTTCCGGAAGCGATGCCGTTGACCACGACTGCCAGCACGACCAGCACCACGCCGATCCAGAGCAGGAGGTCATTCTGACCTTCGACAGGGTGCAGCAGCAGATTGTTGAGCACACCCATCACCAGGGCGATACCGACGCCCAGAGGGAATGCGACTGCCATACCTGCAAGCGAAACGGAAGCCGAGAGCATAATGTTGGAGACATTGAAAACCACTGCCCCCAACGCTACCCAGCCGACGCTTGACCAGCTGACCTGTGCGAGGTCCTGCAGGAACGGACGCCCCTCAGCACCAATACTGCCGGCGGTAAAGGCCAGCAGCAGCGAAAAGAGGACGATACCGATGACATAGTCCCAGTAGAAAAGTTCATAACGCCAGCTCTTGGCAGCGAGCTTCTGAGTGTTGCCCCAGGAGCCCCAGCAGAGCATCGTGATAAAGCAGAGAATTACTGCAAGTGTGTAACTGCCAACGATGTACATAGTTGTATGCTTTTATGATTAGATTTCGTATCAAATAACCGTCTCGAACTCGCGCAGGAAGCGCAGGTCGTTCTCGAAATAATGCCTCAGGTCCTTGACCTGCCATTTGAGCATCGCGATGCGCTCGATACCCATACCGAACGCGAAGCCGCTATAGACCTTGCTGTCGATGCCGTTGGCCTCAAGCACAGCAGGATCGACCATACCGCAGCCCAGAATCTCCAGCCAGCCGGTATTCTTGCAGATATTGCAGCCTTCGCCGTGACATATATTGCAGCTCACGTCCACCTCCGCCGACGGCTCGGTGAAGGGGAAATACGAGGGACGCATACGGATCCGGGTATCGGCGCCGAACATCTCCTGGGCGAAGAGCAGGATGGCCTGCTTGAGGTCAGCGAAAGAGACGTTCTTGTCGATGTAGAGTCCCTCTACCTGATGGAAAATGCAGTGCGCGCGGGCGCTGATGGCCTCGTTGCGGAAGACGCGGCCCGGGCAGACGACGCGGATCGGAAGACTCTGGCTTTCCATCGTACGCACCTGTACGGACGAGGTGTGCGTGCGCAGCAGGATGGGATTTTCACCTCCCGGTGAAACGAAAAACGTGTCCTGCATATCGCGGGCGGGGTGCTCCGGCGGGAAATTGAGCGCGCCGAAAACGTGCCAGTCATCCTCGATCTCCGGTCCCTCGGCCACCGAATAGCCGAACTTGCGGAAAATGGAGAGAATCTCCTCGCGCGTCACCGAGATGGGATGGCGGCTGCCAAGCTCCACCATATCGCCGGGCTTGGTAAGGTCGAATGACGCCTTGCCGCCGTCAACTATCTGGTTGAGCGATTCGCGCAGCTCTTCTATCTTACGGGTTGCATTGACTTTCAATTCGTTGAGCTTCTGACCGAGAGTGCGTTTCTCCTCCGGAGTAAGCTGGCGGAACTCGTCGAAAAGGCGGGTTATCTCGCCCTTGCGGCCGAGCCATTTGATACGCATCTCCTCCAGGTCCTGCTCGCGGGCAGCTTTCATCTCGCGAAGCTGCGCCATCATTTCATCTATCTTGTTCTGATCAATCATATTCGTATATTTCTACAGAAATCTTGTCTTGTCCATCACCGAAAGGTCGGCCACTATCTCCTTGATAACCGAATCCTTGAGCGGGCATATCATCAGCACGTCCTCCATATCCACGACCATATAATCCTCCAGGCCGCGGACCACCACGAGCTTGCCTTCGTTGGTCTCCTTTATGACGCTTCGGCGGACATCGCCCGCTATCAGGTCGCCCGCCTTGAAGATGTTGCCATCCTCATCCTTGTCGGAGGAATGTTCGTAAACGGAGGTCCAGGTACCGATATCCGACCAGTCGAACACGGCGCGGAACGCACGTGCCTTCGAGGTCTTCTCCATCACGGCATAGTCTATCGAGATCGAAGGACAGTCGCGGTAGATGCGTGCTATGCACTCCTTCTCCTCAGGCTTGCCCATAAATGAAGCATAATCCCTGAACAGATCGGCAATCTCGGGTATATGCGTCTCAAGCTCCGCCTTGATGGTGCGGGCGTTCCAGATGAACATACCCGAATTCCAGAAGAACTCGCCCGTCTCGATGAAGACCTTCGCAAGATCTTCGTTGGGCTTTTCGGTGAATGTCTTGACAGGATAGACCCTCTGGCCTTCGAAATTCTCGGCCCGCCGGGGATTGACCTGGATGTAGCCGTAATTGGTATCGGGACGTGTGGGAGCCACGCCGATGGTGCCCAGGATATCGTGCTTTTCGGCATAACGCAGCGCGGCGCTGACCGCGGCCGTGAACTCCTTCTCTCCCTGAATCAGGTGATCCGCAGGAGTTACCACGATGACGGCGTCGGGATTTTGCGCGTATATCTTGTAAGTGGCGTATGCTACGCAGGGGGCCGTATTGCGCTTCAGCGGCTCGAGGATGATGTTCTCCTCAGGAATCTGGGGCAGCTGGCTGCGCGTCAGGTCGCCGTAAGCGGCCGAAGTGACAACATATATGTTGGACACCGGCACTATCTGGGCGAAACGGTTGAAAGTCATTCGGATGAATGTCTTTCCCAAATCAAGGATATCGATAAACTGCTTCGGCCGGGCTGCCCGGCTGACGGGCCAGAACCTTGTGCCGGATCCACCCGCCATTATGATACAGTAGTGATTCTTATTCATTCCAATATATGTTGAAGTTACACGAATATCGGGTAGAAGGCCTCGGGAATATACTCTATGCGGGCTCCGTCCGCACCGATAAGCACTGAGACGATGTCGAAATGGACCTCCTTCGTAATGCCCCTGCTCCCTACGTAAGCAGCCGCGGCGCGGGCCAGATGCCGCATCTTGCGGCGGTCAACCTGCTGCTGGGGCTCTATCGGGGCCGGCTCGGTCAATGTCTTGACCTCCACTATATGAAGCCAGCGCTCCGACTCCATTATCAGGTCCACTTCCTCGTGATGCGAGCGCCAGTTGCGCTCACGCAGCACATATCCGCGTCCTGACAGCCATTCCAACGCCATCTCCTCGCCTACCTTTCCCGTATCTTTCCTCCCACTCATCTACCTTGCAACTTAATCTACAAATGTAATAAAAAAGAATTGAAATTGTCCCGCACAATCCCATCAGTCAAACAAATACTCTATCAGCAGGCGGAAATCCTGCCTCAGGGGTACTGATTCGCCCGGGGCGAGCAATGTAAATGACTCAACTCCGATGCGCAGGTCGTGCCGCAGCTCTCCCGTGCGAAACGCGATATCCTGCGCGAGGCGCACCTGGGCGCAGGCTGCCGCAGGCAGGTCGGCCGGGGTATAGATACCTGCCAGAATGTCGGCGTGAAGGCCGCGGCCGGCCACCGGTCCCACCGGGATAAAGGCCGAAGCCGAGAGATATAGATGATTGCGAACGGCAAATGGCGCATCACCCGCCTGCGGGAAGGTGCGGTCCTCCAAAGGCAGGAAGGCCATCCAGCACTGCTCCCAGGTCTCGGCGGTCAGCGTCCCGCAGGACTTTGCGTGGGTATAGACATATCCGGCGCTGGCCTCGATGCCCTCCATCGGACGGATGGATGCGGCAATATGGCCGCTGAGCGTATGTCCGATGCCCGTCGTGGCAAGGCAGAGCGCATCTATCGAAGGATCCGCCACGGCCGAGGTACGGTAGATCGTCCAGTCCGAAATGTTTTTCTGCCAGAGGCATTCGGCCGAAATGGTAAGCGGCAGTGCAACCGGGACGCTGTAATCCGCGCCGAGCGATGTCTTGAGCACCTGCGGAGGAGCGATGGTCTGCGAAAGGATGCGCAGTCCCCCGCCGGAGAAATCTCCGCCACTCTGAGCGACAAATAGCGGCATTGCAGCCCAGTAACCGGTAAGCGGACGAGAAGTGAATATGCCGGTCCCGGCACGCAGGAGCAGGTCTTGATGCGCCTGCCAGCGGACTTCCGCGCGGGGCATCACCTGCACTCCGGTCGCAGGCCAGTGCGAAGTGGCATAGGGCTTCTCACGGCCATTGAGGTCACGGTATGTGAGCAGCGAAGGCGCGGCCTTGAGTCCGCCCGCATCCGTCAGGATGCCCTCGATACGCAGCCCGGCTGTCAGTGAAAGCGCCTGTGAAGGATGCCAGGATGCCTGCAATGCTCCGCCTATACGGCTGTATGCCACGGCGGCCGTCGCGCCACCGTCCTCAAAACGGCCCGAGTTATACTCGTAATCCGCCGCCAGTGTGGCCCCGAATGCGCCATATTCGGCCGAAAGGGACTCTTTGAAGCTGAGCAACCCTTCCCGCCGCTGCAGGCCGTAAACACGCGTATTGCCGGTATATGAGGCCTGAAAATCGTTGTCAAGCCAGGATGTCAGGCGGTTGAGCGAGCGAAGCGAGACAAGCGCCGTAGTGCCGACGGGGGCGTCGGAGCCGTAAAGCGCCGTTAGCGAGAGGCTCTGCCCCGGATGCAGGGCTGCATCCAGGCGCGTAAGAAGCGAAAGGCGCGAAGCGGGATCGCTGGCCGCACCCGTGGCCGACACAAGGTCCGCTGCCGCAAAGAAATGCAGCTTACTGCGCAGGATCGGGCCGCCTACGGTAAGTCCAAGGTCGCGCATCGCGTCATCTCCGCCCAGGCGGAAACGGTATCCTGCATAAGCTGCGGCGCGCAGAGTGTCGTCTCCACGGCGCAGCGCGGCATCTACGGCGCCCCCGGTAAAGCCGTCATTGCGCACATCATAGGGAGCTACGGATACCTGAAGCGCCGAAACGGCAGATACCGGAACCATGGCCTGCGCGGCGCCCAGAGGGGCTCCCCCGAGCGACCAGGCCGTATGACGGGGGTCTGCACCGGCAAGACCGGCGGAAGGTGACATATAAGGAGAATATGCCGCGATATCGGCCAAAGTGCGGCCAAATGCAGGCAATGTCTGCACGCGCGCCCCTGAGAGTCTCGTATCAAGGCCCGGCGAAAGGGATGCAGATACGACCTCGAGGGGCACTATCTTCTCATTCATATCGAAGGCTATCTCGAGCATCACATCCTGCTGCAGCGTAGAGCCCGGAAGCACGTCCAGCCCTTCGGCGCGAAGCGTCTCATATCCGAACATCCGGAAGGTTAGGCTGTACTCTCCCGCCGGAAGGGCATCGAAATGATAAGCTCCGCTCTGGTCGGTAAGGGTAGTCCAGCGGAGGGAACTCCCCTGCAGGCAGGCCTCAACCTGAACACCACCAAGGGTGCCGAGATCGTCCGACACAAAACCGCGGCAGGAGGAAACTCCTACCTGCGCCGCAGCCGTGCCGGCCATCATCAGCCAGCCGAGCAGCAGAATCACAAGACGCGCCTTTTTCATATCTACAAATATACAACAAAAAAGAAGAGGCCGGCTCTTAAGAGAACCGGCCTCCACAATTTCGGCTGATGGCCGAATTACTTTGTAGCGAAATGATCGTTGCTCCAGACACCTACCTGAAGGTTAGCGTTGTAACGCGTAGGCCAGCAGATCAGGTTGCCGGTACCGGACATTTCGATAGTATTCTTGACCTGGGCGTATGCTGCGATGGAGTACATACCCTGGGTGATCTTGCCGTTGCGGTTGCTCGTGGTAAGAGGGGTCTCGAAAGTTACCTCTTCGAGCATGACCTGGCAGTTCTGCCAACGCAGGTAGCAGTCGAGCAGGGTCTCCAGAGGCATAACCTTCGGAGCGGGAGCCTCGCCTTCGGTAACCGTAGCCTCAGAAGCATCCAGGCCGGTGAGCTCTGCATAGCCGTTGTAGAGCTTGACCTTACCGGTAACCTTGCCGTTGATCTTCATGCCGGCCTTGAAAGTGTGGCCGCTCAGGTAGAGCTGGACACCGCCGGTAGCATCCTCGATGAATGCGCTGCCGCCGTTGACGTAGCTTACCACGGCATCGGTCAGATGCGCGGTAAACTCAGATTCTGCCGCCACTGTGTTGTCGATGATACCTGCTATCGTGGTGATAACGGGCTCGGCTTCGACGACCTTGAGGTTCTTGATCTCCCAGGTTGCGTATGCATTAGCGTTGGAGTTGTACTGGAACTTGATCTGGATGAGGTTGCCTGCAAACTTCTTGAGGCTGATGTCACCCGAACCGACAAAGTTCCAGTTGTTGCCGGGTGAATAGACAGGGATCAAAAGCTCTTCCCAGTTCTCACCGTTGTCCTTGCTCACGAAGAGCTTGAGCTCCTGGTTGACATTTGCGGCAAAGCGCTGTACGTGCTCGAAGCTGAGGACTGCGGATGAAACGCCGGAAAGGTCGATGTTGGGGCTGATGATCTCCGCCTTGGAGGTAACCTTGGCAGTTGCGGTAGCCTTCATGCCGTACTTGGCATCGTTTACCCAGATACTCTCGACACCTTCAACAGGGATGACATTTACAATCTCCCAGCCGCCCGTAGTACCGAGGAAGGACTCCTCGTACGGAAGAGGGAATGCAGCGAAGCCGGCTGCCTGGTTGATGGTGACCGTAACCGAAGAAGCATCCTTGCCGGATGCAGATTTGAGGGTGATCACGCCCGTGCGGGCATCTGCGGTATTCTCGGCTGCGACGATGCTGACCAGCGTGGTGTCGGCAACCTTGTTCATGCTGGAAACCGTAAGCCACGAAGCGTCGGAAGTGAACTCGATGGAAGCGCCGGAGTAAACCACCTTTGCAACAACGGTGGTCTCATCCTTGGGAACATCGAACGATGCGGGAGTCACGGAGATGAGGGACTTCTTGTAAGCGACTACCGAAGCGGTCTTTTCAACCGTCTCGGGGGTGCCCTTGTAGCTCATCAGCTCACCCTTGACGGTCATTTCGTCGCCAAGAGCGAATTCCTTACCCGTGGTGAACGGCTTGCCGTTGAGCCAGGAGCCGCGGTAGATCTGGAGTGCCTTGTCTGCGGCGAACTTGCCGTCATCGGAGATATAAAAAGTAGCATTGCCGTACTGGGCGCTGATCTCGACAATCTTGCAGACAATACCCTTGACACAGTATTCGCCGTCCAGATAATAGCTCTGGCCGTCACCCTTGTCGATAGCCTTGATGGCAGCAAGCGCCTCGGCGACCGTAATTACTACGGGATCGGTCTTCTGTGCATACTGGACGAGATTGAGATACTGGGTCTTGTTGTTGCAGAGGAACTTCACCTCGGCAGTGCGGGTGGCCTTGGTCTTCTCGGCGGAGAAGGTGACGGTAGCCTCGCCTTCGCTGCCGGAGAGAGGAGTGGCGGTGAGCCAGTCGCCGAGAGAGCCCTCGTCGATCTGCCATGCGCCGTGTGCGGTAAACTTAGCCTGAGTGGTACCTCCATTGACATCAATGGAGACAAAGGACTTCTCAAATTCTACCTCGGAGGAAAGATTGGGCATTTTATCGTCGCAGGAGACTGCGATACCGAGACAGAGAACAAGTGCCGATACAAAATATCTTAATTTCATAACGCTGTGTTTTCGGATTAGTTGAACATATACTTGATACCGATGGAAGCGTACCAGCACTGACCTACGTTAGTGTTGTTGACCCAGGTCTGGGTGGTGCCGCTGACAGCCTCGGGAGTGGAGAAGGTAGGATAACCCTGTGCATCCACGCCTTCGTACTGGAGGATACGGCCGGAGTTGAGTTCCGGATTCATATACTTGCTCACACCCCAGTTGTTGTTGAAGAAGTTGAGCAGGTTCTTGATATCCATGCTGAGCTGGAGAGTATTTGTGCTCTTGCCAACCTTGACGGTGAAGTCGTGCTTGTAGCTGAAATCGAGTCTGTGGACCCAGGGATTGTAGACTGCATAGCCTTCTGCATATTTGCCCTGGTTCTTGCTCAGGTAAGCATCGTTGTGTACGAAATCCATGAAGCGGTCACGATCGTCGTCGGAGACGAAACGGAACTCTCCGGAAGCGACCTGCTCATCGGTAGGGATGAAGAGAGAGTCGTACTTGTAGTTGTCACCGTTCATGTCGTTGGTCAGCATATAGGAGTAGTTGTAACCACCGCGCCAAGCCTCATAGATGAAGCTGAAGTGGTTGCCGCTGCGGTCATCGTGAGTGAGCGATGCCACTACGCGGTCAGGAGTATTGTTCTGTGAGAGGTGAACCGTGGTGTAGTTCGGGCCCATAACCGTCGGGACATAGTTGAAGATGGATGCAGGGTCCGAGCCGGGGAGGGAGGTGAGCTCCTTCGCTACGACGTGGGTATAAGCAGCCATAAAGGAGAGGCCCTGGACAGGACGCACGTTGACGGTGACGTTGCCGGACCAGGTATAACCCTTGTCGGTATTGGTCAGCACGTAAGCGGGCGAGCCGGTGTACTTGAAATTCTTCGGATAGACCGGACGGTTGTCAACGCCGTTGAAGCGGGCGAAACCGTTGACAGGGATCATATTCCAGTCTTCCATCGTGGAGGCGTTGATGTTCTTGTTGAACATACCCTCAACGGTGATGGTGAAGGGGAACGAAGTGGGAAGTGAATAGTCAACTGCGAGAGAGGTCTTCCAGACCTGAGGCATCTTGAAGTTGGGATCAACTGCCGCGAGCTTGGAAGGAATCTTGCCGTCCTCTGCAGAAATGGTCTGAGGATAACCGAGCTCGGCCCACTTTGCACGCATCTCTTCATAATCGGTGATCAGGTCGCCCTTGAATGCCTCAAGGTTGGGATTTGCACTGACGACCTCACCCTCGCTGTTGTACTGGGTGCTGATGATACCGTTATACTGGTTCATCGAAGAGTTGGAAGGCATATTGGTGAGGAACACCAGAGGAATACGGCCGGTGAAGATACCGGTACCGCCGCGAACCTTCAGGAAATTGTTGCCCAGGACATCCCAGGTAAAGCCGAGACGGGGTGAGAAGAGCGGAGTGGGCTTGGGCCACTTGCCGGTATCGATATGGCGGATATTGCCGTTTGCATCAGGATATTCGAGCTCGTAAACAGCATTGTTTGTAATGATGTTGCTGTTGTCGAAGAAGAAGTCGTCGATACGCAGACCTGCGGTGAGCATAAAGTTGTCGGTGACATTCCAGTCATCCTGTGCATAGAGGCTTGCCTTGTGGTACATTACGCGGCTTGCCGGATCGTCACGCATCAGGTTATCGTAACCGTAGGTGAAGCAGACGGTCTCGGGAGTAGCGCCCGTGAGGAAGTCTTCGAGAGAATTGTAACGATAGTAACCCGTACCGTTGCGGAGGTAGGAGTTGTCCGCCATCTGGTACTCATATGCAAGACCCGCGGTGAGCTTGTGGGCGCCCATATACATCGTGAAGTCATCCTTGAGGTTGAACACGTTGTTGTGGTAGCCGTTCTTCCAGGTGAAGAGCTCGTAACCGAGGGACATATACGGAGTGACAGTACCCGTGCCGTCAAGGATATCGATGAACGGGAAGTACTTCGAAGGAGTATCGCGGGTGGTATCGAGCTTGGAGAAGGTTGCCAGGAACTGGTTCGCCATATTGTCCGAGATCTTGCTGTTCAGATCGAAGGAGAAGGAGTGGACCAGATTGTTCAGATTGTAGAACGAATTGGCAAACGACATCGAATACTGGCCGAGGCGGTCCTCAGTAGTACGCAGGAAGCAGTCGGATGATGTCCTGTTGGTATAGTTGCATTCGCGCGAAACGGTGTAGTTGTAACGGAGTGCAAGGTGGTGCTTGTCCGTGATATTCCAGTCGATGCGGGCGAGAGCCTTGATGTTGCTTTCGTCGCCGAGGAAGTTCTGGTAAGCGCCGGTCTCATATCCGTACTTTTCCCTGACATAATTGCTGACCTTCTCCATATCGGCGACGGTCACGCGGGAAATGTTGAGGGCAGGATCTGCGACACCGTCGGTCGAAGGCCTCCAGTAAGAGGTAACCTCCGGGTGCGGAATGTACTCGAAGTTGACGAAGAAGAAGAGCTTGTTCTTGATGATGGGGCCGCCGAGGGTCATACCATAGGTGGTGGTACGGTCTTCAGCGCGGTCGCCGAGCTCGAGACCCGCGACAGTGTTGCCGCGCATAAACTCGTTGCGGTGATAGACATAAGCGCTTCCGCGGAAAGTGTTGGTACCGGACTTGGTGATAGCGTTGACGCCACCGCCGATGAAGTTGGTCTGACGGACGTCATAGGGGCTGATGACCACCTGGACCTCCTCGATAGCGTCGAGGGAGACAGGGTTGCCGCCGCCCGGAAGGTCGCCGGAGAGACCGAAGTTGTTATTGAAGTTCGCACCGTCGATGGTGAAGTTGGAAGAGCGGTCGTCCGCACCCATAAAGGTCATACCGTTACCTCCGTAGGGAGAAAGCCTCGTGAGGTCGGTAAGATTGCGGCTGACCGTAGGCAGGGAAGTGATCTGGCTGTTGTTGATGTTGGTGGCGGCACCGGTCTTCTCGGAGTTGAACCGGGAAGCGGCGTCAGCTACGACAACAACCTTTTCAAGCTGCTCTGCGGAAGGAGCCATCCTGATGTCAAGGACGAAAGCGTGACCAAGCTGCAGTGTAATGTCCTGGTAGAGCACAGTCTCGTAACCGAGCATCTGGAACTTGACCTCGTAGGGACCGCCGCTGCGCATACCCGGGATCGAGTAGTAACCTTCAGCGTTGGTCACTGCGTAATAGGACGTACCTGAAGGCGTGTGTGTAGCGATAACCGCGACACCCGGAACGCCGCCTTCGTCATCAGAGACCTTACCGTTCATTGAAGCGGTGGTGACCTGAGCGTTTGCAGAGATGCCGGAGATGAGAATTACCAGCATCACCAAAACGGATTTGAAAAATTTGTTCATAAGTATTGTATAAGGATTGAAAGGTTTGATTTTCCTTACATATTACAGTATATCGGGACAAATATAGTTCAATTTAACATCATTGCAAAAGGAAAAAAACAATAATTTTCTTTTTCTCTCCTTTTGTTTTGAGGTATCGTTTTTCTTCGTATCTTTGCAGTCCCAGTGGATGGATTTGACTGCTTGCTACCACTATAAAAAAACGCTAAAACGAGCCTGCCCCGGACGGGGCTTATAAGAACGTCAAATCCTCCGCCGCGGAAGATTTGATTTTTTATAAGGCTATGTATCTCTTTACCTCAGAATCCGTTTCGGAAGGACACCCGGACAAGGTGGCCGACCAGATTTCAGACGCCATACTTGATGATTTCCTCCGCCAGGACGAGAACGCCCACGTGGCCTGCGAGACATTCGTCACCACGGGCCTGGTCCTCATAGGCGGCGAAGTCAGTTCGCGCGATGCGTGGGTTGATATCCAGAATGTCGCCCGCCGCACCATCCGCCGCATAGGCTACAACAAGGGCGAGTACCGTTTCGACGCCGAGTCGTGCTCGGTGCTATCAGCCCTTCACGAGCAGAGTGCCGATATTGCCCGGGGTGTCAACCGCGAAACCCTGCTGGAGCAGGGCGCAGGCGACCAGGGCATAATGTTCGGCTACGCCTGCAACGAGACCGAGCAGTATATGCCCCTGGCGCTGATGCTCTCCCACCTGCTGCTGCAGGAGCTGGCTCTCATCCGCAGGGAAACCCCATCTCCGATGCCGTACCTGCGTCCGGATGCCAAAAGCCAGTTTACCATAGAGTACGAGGACGACGGCACCCCCGTCCGTATCCATACCATAGTGCTCTCAACCCAGCACGACGAGGATGTGGAACGCGACCGCATCGAGGCTGATGTCCGTGCCATCCTTCTGCCCCGCCTGCTGCAAAAGCTACCCGCACGCACCGCAGCCCTTTTCAAGGGTGACTACATACTGCACGTCAATCCGACCGGCAAGTTTGTCATCGGCGGACCTCACGGCGATACCGGCCTTACGGGACGCAAGGTCATCGTGGATACCTACGGCGGCAATTCAGGCCACGGCGGCGGCGCATTTTCTGGCAAGGACCCGAGCAAGGTTGACCGCAGCGCGGCATACGCAGCCCGCCATATCGCCAAGAATATGGTCGCGGCAGGCGTCGCGGACCGCTTTATGCTCCAGCTGGCCTATGCCATCGGCGTCGCCAGCCCGGTAAGCGTTTTCGTCAATACTTTCGGCACATCCCACAGCAGTATGTCCGACGGACAGATTGCAGCCCGCATCCGGGAGCTGTTCGACCTGCGTCCGGCGGCCATCATCCGCCGATACGGCCTGACCAATCCGATCTACCTGCCTACCGCGGCCTACGGCCATTTCGGGCGCGAGCCTTATGAGCAGGAAGTGACCCTGATACGCGACGGTAAGGAAGTCCGCCGCAGGATTCAGTTCTTCGGCTGGGAAAAACTGGACTGCACCGACCTTTGCCGGAAGGAGTTCCTACGGTAAATAATCAGAGCTGGAAATCGACCACAGTAATGCCCGCGCCGCCCATTTCGAGGGCCTCGTCGCGGACTGAAGCCACGCCCGGAACGGTGCGCAGATAGCGGCGGATCTCTTCGCGAAGGGCGCCAGTACCCTTGCCGTGCAGGATCTTGACCTGCCCCATACCGAGCATCAGGGCATCGTCGATAAACCGTACCACGGTCTCCATGGCATCGGCAAGCCTCTCGCCGCGCACGTCTATCGAGGGTGAGAACTCCAGACGGCGGCGCGAGAGCGAGGTATTGTCGAAACTCTGCTGCGCAGGGCGGCTTGCACGCACCTGCTCGCGATAGCGGTTCTCGCTCACCCGCTCCACTTTGGCAGGTACGACACGGCTTATGACGCTGCCGACGGATACTGAAATGGTCTTGGCCGAAATGCGGACGATCTCTCCTACGAATCCGCTGTCCTTGAGGAGCACCTTGTCGCCGACCTGCAGCGGACGGTTTTCATTCTCGGCGGCAGCCTTGACCGGCTTGTCGGCGGGTTTTTCCTCCCCGCGACGGCGGCGCCGCTCGGCCTCACGCTCCTTGCGGGCGACTATGCGGGCCATCTTTTCCTCTATCTTGCGGTCTGTTTCGGCGGTATCGACGCTTTCCACCTTTTCGCGAAATTCCTTCAGGCCGCGGCGGATCTCGCGCGTCTTTTCCTTCTCAGCCTGGGCCTCGCGGATGTCGCGGATGGTCTGCTCCACCCTCTTGTTGGCCTCATCGAGGATCTGAGAAGCCTCGCGGCGGGCCCCGTCGAGGATCTCCTTCTTGAGAGCCTTTATCTCGCCCAGCTCCTTCTGATAGCGGTCCGTCAGGGTCTCCAGGGTGCGGTCGGTGGCCTTGATATGGGCCAGCTTCTCGTCGAGAGCCTTGCGGTTGCGCGCGATCTTGCGCAGGTTGCGCTCGATATTGACGAAATCCTTGCCGGCCCGCTCCTCAGCTGAACGCACCACAACCTCGCTCAGGCCTATCTGCCGTGCCAGCTCAAAAGCAAATGAATTGCCCGGCAGGCCCTGTTCGAGCTTGAACAAAGGCCGGATCGCGGCTGCGTCAAACAGCATCGCGCCGTTGGCAACACCGGTATTGCCGGCGGCGTACATCTTGAGGTTGGTGTAATGGGTCGTGATCACCCCATAGACCTTCATCCGATCCAGTTCGGCCAGGACGGCTTCGGCTATCGCACCGCCTGCCGCCGGCTCCGTGCCGCTGCCGAATTCGTCGATAAGCACCAGCGAATGCTCGCTCACGCCCTCGAGCATCTCCTTGAGGTTGGACAGATGCGAACTGTAGGTGCTCAGGTCGTTTTCGATGGACTGGTTATCGCCTATATCGATGAAAATGCGGTCGAAAACCAGCATCTCGGAAATCTCGGAGGTGGGAATCAGCAATCCCCACTGGAACATATACTGCAGCAGGCCGACCGTCTTGAGGCAAACGGACTTGCCGCCGGCGTTGGGGCCTGAGATCAGAAGTATGCGCTTGCTGCGGTTGAGCGTCAGCGTCAGGGGCACTATCTCCTTGCCTTCGCGACGAAGCGACGCTTCGAGCAGCGGATGGCGCGCCTTGCGCAGGATCAGCTCGCCGGTGGTCGAGAGAATCGGCATTCCGGCTTTCATCTCCACTCCCGTGACGGCTTTGGCGTGAATAAAATCCAGCTCGCCAAGGAAGTCCGACGCGGCAATGAGCTCCGGCAGGTAGGGGCGCAGGAATTCGCTGAACTCGAAGAGGATGCGCTGTATCTCGCGCTGCTCTTCGAATTGGAGCTCCCGGATCTGGTTTTCGAGCTCGATGATCTCCAGAGGCTCTACGAAGGCCGTTTTGCCGCTGGACGAAGAGTCATACACGAGTCCTGGAATCTTTTTCTTGTTGGCGACCGGAACCGGAATCAGCATACGGCCGTCGCGGACCGAAGCGGCAGCTTCCTCATCGATGATGCCTTCGGCACGTGCGCTGCGCAGAATACTCTCGATGCGCTTTGCTATCACCCCGTCCTTTTCGCGGAGCGAACGGCGCAGAGCCTGCAGGGTCGGGGAAGCCGAGTCGCGGACCTCATTGTCCCGCCCCAGAATCAGGGATATGCGGCGGCTCACCTCCGGATAATAGATTATGCCTTCGGCCAGGGCCCGAAGCGAAGGATACAGGTCATCCTTGCACTTGTCAAAGAAGCCAAGCACCAGCCGCAGCGTATCCATCGCAGTGCGGAGACGTACCAGCGAAGGCAGGTCAATCCATGTCGAAGGCGCTTCGAGCGGCTTGAGGAACGGACGTGCATCCACATAACCGGCCGTGGGGAATGAATCTTCGAACAGGCAGATGAGGCGCATTTCATCCACGGGACGCAGGCGGGAGAGGATCTCCTGCGCATCTGTGGCCATAACTTCCTCGTCCACGCGCTTTCGCGCATAGTCCGTGGCGCAGCGATCCCTCACCGAAAGGCGGATACGGTCAAATCCGATTTTACGTTCGAGGTCCACTACTTGTATGAATCTTCTATTGCCCTGCGCAGCTCGGTGATACTGGAAATGGATTTGTAGCGGCCATTGTCGGCAATCCATATTTCGCCGGTCTCCTCCGAGACGACCACCGCAAGGGCGTCGGAGACCTCCGAAATGCCCAGGGCCGCCTTATGGCGCATCCCGTAATGTGCGGGAAGGCCGGCGTTGTCGGACATCGGAAGGGTGCAGCGCGCAGCGATTATCCTTGACTGTGACATTATCACCGCGCCGTCGTGCAGCGGTGCATTCTTGAAAAATATACTCTCTATCATACGGCGGCTGATGACTGCATCCACCTCGTCGCCGGTCTCGATATAGTCCGTGAGCGTATTTTCGTGCGTCAGCACTATCAGCGCACCGGTCTTTTTCTCGGACATATGCTTGCAGGCGGCGGTTATCTCCTCCAGGACCGCGAAGCTTATGGCATCTTTGTGCCCGGTACGCAGGATCCGGCCAAGGAAACTGCGCTTGAGCACGGGGGTTATGCGATTGCCGATATTGAGCAGGAAGCGCCGCACATCCTGCTGGAAAATGATCAGGATGACTATCACCCCGCCTCCGAGCACCTGTCCCAGGACAAATGAGATGAGTCTCATATCCAGTGCCTTGAATATGATCCAGGCTATATACAGGGCCAGGATGACGAGGAAGATATTGAGCGCCGAGGTGCCCCTCAACGCACGGAAAAGCCCGTAGATGAGCAGACCTACGAGCAGCACGTCGATCACGTCGACAAATCTTATCTCCAGCAGTTCGAGCATACTGCTGCAAAAGTAAGAAAGTGTTTTGAATTTTGCTATTTTTGTCCGTATGAAATGTGGGGTTGGTCCCGCCTGGGGCGCACTGTCCGATCTTCTATTCCCCCGGGAGTGCGTCGTATGCGGCGGGAAATTGGATGTAGGGGAAGATTCTATCTGCGGCACCTGTCTGCTCGACGTGCCTTATACAAGATTCTGGGACTGGGATGAGAATCCCGCCGAGAGGCGGATTTGGAGATATGCGGGCATCGAAAGCGCCGCTTCGCTGTTCTTCTACCGGTACGAAGGCGGCTATGCTTCGCTCGTCCATCAGGTCAAATACGGCGGCAGGCCTGAGCTGGGCCACCGTCTCGGGCTCAGCCTCGGCCGCAAGATGGCCGCTTCGGGGCGTTTCTGCTCCATCCAGGCCGTAGTGCCCGTACCGCTTCATCCGCTGCGACGCCTCCGTCGCGGCTACAACCAGGCCGAAAAGATCGCTAGCGGCATCGCCGAAGGACTCGGAGGACTGCCCGTAGTCACAGGACTGCTGCGGCGCAGTCGCAACACGCACACGCAGACGCAGCTTTCGGGCGAAGAGAAACGCCGCAACGTGGCCGGGGCATTCGAAGCCGACCTTGAGAGCGCGCGGCATCTTGCCTCGAGGGGTATCCGCAACATTCTGGTAGCGGACGACGTGATGACCTCCGGCGCCACCATAAGCGCGGCAGTGCATCCGCTGATGGAAGCATTTCGCGTCAGCGTGGCTACGATAGGATTTGTCGAATAGGATTAGAGGGCCGGCTGGCTGACGGTAAATACAGCCTTGACCGATGCGTCCTCCTGCAGTGCGCAGGTAAGCGTCAGCACGCGTGCGGCGCCGGTATCGTTGCGCGGCAGCGAAACCGAGAGAATGGTCGTGCCATCTGCCGCAGCCGGAGTCACCTCAGCCTGGGAGATGCTGCTGGAGGCTACCTTCCACGGACGGGAAGCCTCGATGCGGACGCGGATGCCGCCACCCTCCGCGGGGATGGTAGCGGAATCTTCGGCAAATCCGATCCAGGGACGGGAAGCCAGAGTAACCCAATGCTTGCCGGAGGACTTGGAGGTGCCTCCCTCCTCCTGTGCAACGAAAGAGACGCGGATGGTCTGGGTAACGGCCGAAGTGCTCTCGGGGATGGTAATGACCACCGGCTCGATGCCGGACATAAAACCCGATGCAGGCTCTACGGTGACGCCTTCGACTTCGCACGAAGCAGTCCAGAAGGTGTTTGAACTGACATATACGGTGGTCTGTCCGCCGTGGAAGTCCATCTGTGAACTGGCGGGCTGGACCTTGATGGTAGGCGTTACCGTGGTGGTGCAGGCCGAAACCAGCAGCACTAAAGCAGCGAGGATTATGTGACTGCGATTGATCATACTGCAAAAGTACTGTTTTTTTTCTAACTTTGAAGCCGCAAGAGTTTTTTATGAAGAAAAGGATTATACTTCCCGTTGCCGCAGCAGTCCTGACATTTACGGTGATGCAGTTCGCCGGATGCGAGCACTATGTCCTTCCGGAGCTTACGCTGAGTCCCGATACGCTGTATTTCAACGCCCAGGCTGACAGCCAGATGGTCTCGGTCAATACCAACGTCATCTGGTACAGGGACGATGATGCGAGCCGTACCGACTGGTTCTCATTCAGCCCCGAGGACGGCGAAGGCAGCGCGGTGATGACCGTCCGGGTCAAGGCCAACACCGGCAGCGACCGCAATATAGGGATTGTTTTCCGTTCGGAGACCATCTCCCGCACCCTTCACATATTCCAGAAGGGCGAGGGAGATCAGACAGACCAGTAGCCAAAGTTATTTGTGGTGCACCTTGACCACCTCTCCGTGGTCATTGACGATGGCGCGCAGCCAGCGCTCCGGGAATTCCGGATGCTTAGGGTTGCGGGGAATGCCACGGCCCGAGCCGTTGTCCAGGAATGAACCGTCCTCGGCCTGGTGCTTGACATTGCCGTCCATATATTTGACCAGCAGATAATTGCTCAGATCATTCCATTCCTCGCAGAGCAGCTTGGTACGGGCTGAGCACCATTCGGTCATCGCGTCGAAGGCATAGGCCTCGTTGCCGCTGTCTATCATACGGACGAACTTTTCATCCTGCTCCTTCAGCAGGCGCAGATTGTCGGCCTCGTAGCGGTCGATATGCGTACGGATCTCGGGCGCGACGCGGTCATAGAGCAGATATGCGAAATGCGCGACGCGGTTGAACAGCCAGAAGGCGGAAGTCGGGCTGTAGGTCATCATATCGCCATTGCCTTCGGAAAAACACTCCGGAACCGACTGGACACTCGCGTAGATAGGCGTGAGTGCCGATGTTGCGGCATCGTCAACGCCGAACCAGGTAACTGCGCCTACCTCATCGGGCAGCCATCCGCGGGCCTGGGCCACGAACCAGAAACCGGTCTGCTGGGTGGCGATCGAACGCTCAAAGACATAATGCTCGCCATCTACTGACCAGCGCATCGGGCGCCAGCGGTACGGCAGGTGGTGCGGACCTGCTCCGATATCGTTCGAGAAGTCCAGTGCGGTCCCCTCGAAATGGTCACGCATCACGGCGGCTACGTCCAGGACGGAAATCTTCTCATCCGGCTTGACGTAGAGCGGCATCTTGTTGGTCAAATTGTGGCCGAGGGCGAAATCCAGATACTTGTCAGCATCGAATCCGCTGCCGGCCAGCAGGTTGAAAGCCGACCAGACGCGGGCCTCGCAGGCGCGAAGACCGCCGAAATCGGCCGGGCAATATGTATCGCAGAAACTGAACTCCTCGTCCTTGCCGTCGAAATAGCCGGCCTTGCGGGCGAAAGAGATCACATCCTTGGAATAGAGGCAGTTGTCAGGATCATCCAGCGGGAAACGGTCGATGCGGCTCTGATTTGCGTGAGCGCAGATATAGCCGTCGGGAATGCGGATCGCCACCCATACGGCACCCTTCTCTATCGTGCCCTTGCCAACGACCTCCATAATCCAGCATTCTTCGGTATCGGCGATGGAGAAAGACTCGCCTTCGCTCGGATAGCCGTATTTCTGTAGCAGCGCATCCATCGTATGGATAGCCTCGCGGGCCGTACGCGCACGCTGCAGGGTGATATAGATCAGCGAGCCGTAATCCATCACGCCGGAGGGGTCGGCCAGCTCCTCGCGGCCGCCGAAGGTCGTCTCGCCGATGATCAGCTGATGCTCGTTGATATTGCCCACAGTCTGCCAGGTATGCGCAACCTGGGCGATCTCGCCGCGATATACGCCGCTGTCCCAGTCATAGACCGAGAGCATCGAGCCGGGCGCCCAGTCGCGTGAAGGATGGAAATACAGCTCTCCATAGAGAACGTGCGAGTCAGCGGCATAGCTGACCATACACGAACCGTCCGTGGACGCTCCACGGGTGATGATGATATTGGTGCAGGCTTCGGTGCGGGGCATTGCGACTGCAAGAAGGAGCAGGCACAATGAGATTCGGGTGAGATGCTTCATAATACCGTGTTTGGTTTTGACGTACGAAGATAACAAAAATAGCTATCTTTGCAATGCAACCATATAAAGCGCAATGATGAAAATTCGCCTCAACAGCCTTGCGATAGTACTTCTGCTGACCGTTTCGGCCTCCCGTCTCGGTGCGCAGAACAACACAGCCGAAACGCAGACCCCGGAGGAGATGGCCGCCACCGTTGCGGAGTACCTGATCAAATACCTGGATCTGGATGATCACCAGGCATACCAGATCGAGGTCGAGCTGCAGGAGGTATATCCCAGGATGATAGAGGAAGTCAAGGCGGTCAGGCGAGGCGGCGCCAATTCGGCCGAATCCTACGACGCCGTCTATGACAAGTGGTACGCCCGGCTGGATTCCACATACCAGAAGGTATTTACCGAAAAGCAGTGGGCCCGCTACCTAAAATCGCCCTACGGGCGCGAGAAGAAGGCACGCGATAAGCGCATCCGCAAGCGCGGCGGATTGCAATAATCATCTGTAAGCCGGATTATTCGGGATCGAAAATCGGATCGGGGTCTTCGCCGGGCACCGGTACGGGATCCAGTTCGCGGTTTTCGACTGTCCAGACCTTCATCGAATTGAACTCACCCCAAGAGAGGAAGAGCGCGACGCGCGTCTGACCGGGCACCGCAATCTTCTTTGCCGTATGGAAGAGCAGCGAATATGTGCAGGTGTAACGGTAGCGTCCCGTGCCCGTAGCCTCATCATAGGAGAGCGTCTCGACGGTAAATGCCGGATCAGCCTCGACGGCCACAGTACCGTTCTCCATCATCATTGCCCTAAAGGCAAGATCCAGGGAAGCCGCGTACTGCTGATAATCGGCATAGGGAGCGGTCCTTGACGCCAACTCTTCGCTGACAACGACCGAATAGCGGAATATCGAATCTCCATAGAATCCGTCCGACTGGGGCACTTCGAAATCAAGTCTGCGCTCGGATGTACGCCTAAGCGAAAGCTTGCTGCCATCGAGAAGCGTCAGGGTCACGAAATCCGCATCCACCTCGGCTGATTCGAAGAAATTGAACTGAACCTCGGCCTGAGCCTTGATGCGGTTGCCCTCGGCATCCCTCATCCACGTCCACTGGTCACTGCCGGTCATTCCGATGGTGAAATAGAACACTCCCTCCTCCTGACGGATACCTACGGTCGGCTGACGGTCAAGCGGTGAAGCCGGGACGCGCTCTCCATCGACCAGAAGCCACGTCGCCTCGACATCATCTCCGTAGCGCACCGTCCAGAAGAGCTCTCCGCTCTCGCTGTCCGCAGCGATGCCGATATCGACGCTCTTTGTCACGTCACGGCCGTTACGGATGGTGAAAATCCTACCGTCACCCATCTGGATACGGTATCCGACAACCTCGCCGTCCTCAACGATCTCGGTGCATCTTGCCAGGAACAATCCAAAGGATGCATCGGTCATTATCGAGGAATATGAGCCTATATTGCCGTTGATCTCGTCGCACAGATCCATAAGCTCCTCGAATCCCTTCTGCGTAGGGACGGTAACTATGGTGCCGTTGGTGAGAGTAAATCGCACGTAGTAGGGATCCGACATATCTATGTCGCGGAAGAATGAAGTACCCTCAGGACCGATCGCCTCGAAAAGCGTTGTCCAGTGGGCTCCATTGTCATAAGTCACCTGCCAGAAGCCCTCGAAAATGCGGAGCATCGGAACGATGGTCTCCGCCGTAACCTTGCGGCCGTAGCTGTCAAGCAGCCAGGTCGGCTGAGCCGAGCCCATCTTGACCGTCCAGCAGTAATATCCCAGCGCGGAATCATAACGGATACCCATAACAGGCGTAGCTCCGTCGGCGGCGCTCTTGAGAGTTATGACAGTACCGCTCTGGAAAACGACGACACACCCTGCGGAAGTGGGCTGTACGCTGCGGATGTAGTCATTACCCTGAAGGGCCTTGACCAGAGTGTTGAGACTGGTTATGCCGTCATTGATCGCCGAGACTTGTGTCTCCAGATTGGAAATACGCGCGGTAAGCGCTGCAAGCTCGGACTCGATCGACGAGGTGCAGGCCACCGTGGTGGCAAGAATCACTGCCGCCGCCATACGGCTGATGTATCTGTATATCTTACTTGCCATAGCCGATGGTGATTATAGTGGAATTCAACGTGCCTGCCCCGTCCGAGACAAGAAGAGTAATGCGCGAGGTGCCTCCGATAAATGTCGAAGGAGCCGTTATGACCAGCTTTCCGCGGCTGTAGTTTTCTGCCTGAATCCAGGCTGTAAAACCGTCCTGAGCCACCGGAAGTATCTGAGTATGCTCGTCGGCCTCTGCTATGTAGTAGTTGAGCGAAACGGTCTCGCCCGCCACCATCATTACGGAGGATTCGATGCTTATGGTAAAACCGGGGAATCTGGGGATGAGGACCGACTCGCCGTTGACCGTAATCTGGTAATAGCGCGAACCGTACTCGGTCACGGCCGAAACCGGATTGGCGGGAACGTCGGGCTGCGCCATGACCTTCTCTCCGTCAACGGTCAGCCACTGGTAGGTCTCACCTCCGTCATAGCTCACCGTCCAATAGTAGATATTGTCCTCGTCGCGCTCCAGACCTATACGGGGCACGAAGACCTGGGGAGCATCAGCGCGGACTTTCTCGCCATCTACGGTCAGCCACTGCGAGGTGCCGCTTTCGGGATCGGTGACTTTCCAATAGAGGGCATCCCCGTCTTCCGCCGCCGTAATCTGGGGCATCGAGCGGTTGGTGCCGTTGTAGAAAGCCAGGGTACGGCCGTCAGAGAAATACAGACGGTAGCCAATGACCTTTCCGCCCGAATAGATGGGCGAAATCGACTTGGCATAGACCATCGCATTGTAAATGTCGTAGAGCGACTTGAGAGACTCCAGATTGCTGTTGGCATTCTCCTTGTCGGACACTATCTGACGGTACATATCCGCCGTAGGTAGATTGACCTGGAATCCGTCAAGGAAAGTTATCTTGACATAACCATTCTCCGTCGTGATGTCCGAGACGAAGGACGTACCGGACTTGCCGGTAGCGGGACCGAGATATACCCAGTCGCGGCCTTCGTTGTAGGAGACGTACCAGTTGCCCTCCTCGATCTTGACGCGCGGGGAAATAGCCGTAGCGGCAACTTTCTGGCCCGTGTCGGGCAAAACAATGAAATCTCCCTCTCCACCGTCGTAGGATACGGCCCAGTAGAAAAGTCCGTCCTCTCCCTGCTTGAAGCAAAGCACGGGAGTATCGCCGTCCGTACCGTTGGAAAGGGTGATCGTACCGCTCTTCTCGAACGTAATCTCATAAGAGATTATCTCGCCCTCGGAATCGAAGACCGGCTTGACATCCTGTACGAAATCGCTTTTCTCTAAAATATTCTCGACTATGACGCGCAATCCTTCGAGCGTAGCATTGTATGTGCCGACGTACTCCTCGAGCGTCCGGATGCGGCGCTCGATCATCGTCAGCTCGCTGTCGAACCGGTCGAGGCATCCGCCGGCCAGGGTGAGAGTCAGCAGAAGCGCAAATATCCGGAAAAATCTCTTCATCTTTTTCATAACGGCCGGATATTTATGGTTTTGAGAACTATGCGCGTACCGGTATTGCAGATATCAAATACCAGCAGCACCTGGCCCGAGGTCGAAGTAAATTCGGCGGGCGAATCGATGATGACTGCGGCCTTGCTGTAATGCACGGT
Source organism: uncultured Bacteroidia bacterium (assembly GCA_902773925.1). Lineage (GTDB taxonomy): Bacteria > Bacteroidota > Bacteroidia > Bacteroidales > UBA932 > Cacconaster. The sequence goes on from CACYGI010000001.1 coordinate 131,461, forward strand.
GAACCCATCCTGCGTCATAGCCGAAATGGTCGTCATGCGCTCCTCGTCTCCATAGACCTTATAAGGCAGTGCAATGGATGAGAGCGGAGCCATCTCGATGTCGGTAGTCATCTCTACGGTGAAAATACGCGGGATACGGTACGTCTCGCCTGAAATCATACTGACGGTAACCCACGCCGGATCGGACAGGTCCACGTCCGCGAAAATGGCTCCCGTAGCATCCAGGATCGCAAGCACCCGCTCGCCGCTGCCGTTTTCGTCGTATATGAATACCGGATCGGCATCACCGATCTGGATCGTCCAGTAATAATGGCCGTCTTCTTCATCCTTCATCATCCCTATGACGGGAGTGGAAGCCTCGTCGCCAACGGCCTGGATACGCTTGCCGGAGGCGTCCCTGATCCACTGGGGAGTCTGGTCTCCGTAAGCCATGGCCCAGTAGTAACGGCCGTCAGCCTCGTCCAGAAGGAGCGTAATGACAGGCACGTTGCTCTGGCGGACGCTGTATATGTCGCATTTGTCTCCGTTGGAGAGCTCTATGTGGGTCGAGAGGGTGTCACTGCCGTCCACGACCACCGAAACATCCGTGATGCTGACCCATTTCGCGGCCATGGCGCGAATCAGCACCGCCTGCGCTTCCACATTGGCGTTGATCTGTTCCAGCTGCGTGCGCAAGGTGGAATAGACGGCAAACAGCGGCCACTCATAGACGGTGCCGTTGCTCATTATGACGCGGACCGTTTCAGATCCGACTATAAAACTCTTGAACATCGCATCCGCATCCTCGCCCGAAGCAGGGCCGAGCTCCTGATAAGTCACACCGTCATAGGTGATGTACCACGACTTGTTGCGGATGGTGATATAGGGAACCTGTCCCATACAGGGGACGGGATTGCCGTTGGTATCCTTGAGAAGAACCGCCTCGCCGCCGTTATAACTCACGGTCCAATAATAAATGCCGTCAGAGCCCTTGACCGAGCCGACATAGGGCACCGAGCCTGCCGTGCCGTTGTAGAGCGAAATAGGCTCGTGATGCAGGAAGAATATGCGGTAACCGATGGTCTTGCCCGAAGCATCCTTCAGCAGGCTCGTCCCGGTCACCATATCCTTTTCCTGTACGGCCTGGGCCATCGTCTTGATGGAATTCAGGATGGCGTTATAGCGGCTGCACCGGGCTTCCAGCGAATCCACCCTGGCCGTCAGCTCATCGATCCTTTCCCGGTAGCCGTTGTCGCATCCGGTAAAGGCCGCTGCTGAAAGCAGGATTATCACTATTGCCAAGAAAGCACGTCTCATATATAGATTGTCTTGTTTCTAGAAAAACACTCCCGTATGAACATAAAATATGCCGCGGCCGGAATTGCGCCTGCTGTCTTCGGTACGGAACGGCTTGACGTATTCGAGCGTGAGGACCGTCGATCCGGGAAGATGGACGTGGATGCCCGCGCCAGCCGAAAGGTGCATCTTCTCATTGGTGAAGGACTGCGCTGCAAAGGGGACAAGCACGCGGCCGCCGTCGAAGATGCCGCACGCTACAAGGCGGAAATGGTCGGACCCCAGCGGGAGACGAAGCGCCTCAAACCTGAGTTCCGAATTGAAAAACGCTACGCTGCGGCCCTGGATACGGTTGCGAAGGATACCGCGAACGCGCCCCGACGAGAGTATGTCATCGTAGGGAAGCGCGTAGAATGCAGGATCATTGACAAAACCTTCGGCCTGCAGGCGATACGCCAGCACCAGGCGGTCCGAGACCAGCGGCAGCCAGTGCGAAAACAGTCCCCGGTAACCGAGGAACTCGTGGCTCGTACCCAGGAATGCGGGCGCATAGCGGAACTCCGCATCAGCCCGTACGCCTGAGGTAGTATAATCTTCATCATTGCGCAAATCGAGGCTCAAGCCTGCGCGAAGCATACTTATGCGGCCGCCGGCAGCATCCTCTGCAAGGATCGTCCCGTCAGCGACGAGCATATCGTAGAGAGTCGGTATATCGCCATCCTTGCCGGTGAAACGTCCCGTCTGCAGATAGCGGAACTCGTATCCCACCGTCCAACGCAGGTCGCGCCAGATGGGCCCGCCCAAATCCACGGACACATTTGCCGTATTGCGGTTAAGCCTGTAATAATCGTCATTATAGACTGCCGACGCGTCTGTATCGTATCCGTTGAAGCCGTAGAAAAACTCTCCTTTCTCGCGGAAATATCCGCCCTTGACGGACAGGTCCATCCCCAGCGCCGGGAGAATCCTGGTGTAACGCACCTGAGCGATGGCGCTGCCGCTCGTGAAAGCTGATGCACCCAGATAAAAAGACGATGCCGAAGGCGTATGATAATACTGCAGCTCAGCGCCATAGCGGAGCTTGTTGTGCGAATCATACGAGAGTATCAAACCGGTATGCAGCCGGGCATACGAATATCCGGCTGTCGCGAAAAGCAGCATTAAACCTGTCAAAAGTCTTCTCATCATTTAATAAGATGCACTGCGCAACAACTTTGTTGCAAATAAGTCCCGCAAGGTAGCAAAAATTGTTAAATTTGCGGCTATGGCATACACGATAATGTTCTGGAACGTAGAGAACCTCTACGATACGCTGGACGACCCGACGAGGAGTTATAATGCCTTTACGCCCACCGGAGAAGCCCGCTGGACGATAGACAAGTATAACCGCAGGCTGGATAATCTGAGCCAGGTTTTCTCGGCCATATCGGACGCCCACGGCGGCTTTCCGGTACTCGCCGGCCTTTCGGAAGTCGAGAACGGATCGGTGCTCAAGGCCCTGACTGGCCGCAAAAGGTTTTCGGGCAGCCATTACAAGTATGTCCACTACGAATCGAACGACGCCCGCGGGGTGGACTGCGGCCTGCTCTACCGCAGCGATAAGTTCAAACTGCTGGGCAGCGAGCCCGTGAAACTTGTGCTCCGCAGCGGGCGGCCCTACATCGGGCGTGACATCCTCGCGGCCTGGGGAACGCTCGATGGCGAGACTGTCATCGTATATGTCTGCCATTTCCTTTCCCGGCGCGGAGGAGTCAACGCCTCGGCGGGATTTCGCCGCGCAGGCGCCGAAACGGTCCGCGACCACGCACTGGAGATGCGCAAGACCTATCCCGATGCCAAAATCATCATTATGGGCGATATGAACGATTCTCCCCGCGACGAGTCGCTCGCCGAGCTGCTTCGCGCAGGGCGCAACATCCATTCGATCCCTCCGGACGAATACTTCAATCCGTTCTGGCAACTGCTGGACGAAGGCAAGGGCACGAGCGTCTATGGCAACCGCTGGGTACTCTACGACAATATCATCGTAAGCGCCAATATGATCGACAGCCTGCAGGAAAAGCACGGCCTGCATATCGTCAAGTGCGACAAGGACCACTACGGAGAGATATTCCGCCGGCCGTTTATGCTGCACAAGGGCCATCCCCGCAGGGCCTTCAACGGCCACTCGTTCCAGGACGGATTCAGCGACCATCTGCCTGTCCTCATACGTATAAGCCGATAAATTTATGGCAATAAAAAGACCGGCGGGAAATGATTCCTGCCGGTCTTAAGTATATAACCCTTCAGGTCTTAGTTGGCCTGGATGATCTCGGTCACCTTGACGAAGGTTGTCTCCTTCTTGGCGACGTGCTTCCAGCGATAGTTGAGGACGAACTGCTCCGCCATATAATCGTAGTAGCTCTCAGCGTCGGGGTCAGCCTCCAGCGTAGCCGGAGAGTTGTTGCGCGTGCCCTTGTCGGTGACAAGGATGTACTCGACCTTATTGTGACGGATGTCATCTCCTTCGATAATCCTCAGGCGCATATACTTGTTGTTGTATGTGGTTGAGGAAGCCGCAGTAGCAGCCGCACCCGCAATGGTATTGTTGGTGGCGATCTGAAGCTCTACTATATCCGCTTCATAGCTTACAGGCGACTTTTTGGCCGCATAAGCCTGGGAACGGCTTGTCATTTCGGCATCGACGACCATCGTGCTCGCATAAGTCTTCTCGTATATGTTCTTAAGTTCGACCTTGAGGAACAGCGAGGATTTATCCGCGTTGGGAGCATAGGCCGAAGTCGAAGTCATTGTAAGGGGAAGGACGTATGTCTTGCGGAATTCGAGCTGGGAAGCGTCGATATGGACGTTCAGCAACGGGAAATCGTGGTTGTTCTTATAGACTATCTGGCTGTCAAATGTCACAACCTCCTGCGGAAGGATGGTAGAATCCTTGTATGCAGGCTTCATGGCCTCGGGATCATAGGCGATATTGATGGTATATTCGCCGTCAGGAACACCGTATGAAGCAATCTTGTAAGTGCCGTCAAACGAGCCTTCCATCTCCGTTGTGCCCTTCTTTATCCTGGCATAGACCTTGGCGCTGTTGAGCGAAGTGCCGTATTCGTTTGCCTTGAAATAGAAGGTAGGCTCCTGGAAAACGATACCGTAGAGGGCCGAATTGAGCTCCTCGTCAGGATTGAGCACATACTTGGATGTGGAGGTCAGCTTGACGGGAATGACATACAGCTTCGCGGGATCCAGCGCGGCAGCGCGGATGGCAGCGGTATTGAATTCCACCGGAATCTGGGCGAGGTTTTCGCCTTCGGGAATGATGACGCCGGTACCGATAATGGTATAGCAATTGTCAGGAAGCTTCTCCAGCATTCCGGCATACTGCTGGGTCTCATCTGCATTGTAAGCATCGATGAGGGTCTGGTCAACGGTAAAGCCGACTTTGATCTCCTCCTTGCGGTACTCCGGACGAAGGCCCGAAGCATATACGCCCAGAGATGACATAAATGTGCCACCCTCGTAGTCCCAGACAATATTTGATGTGTACCCGTGCTGGGGGAGATAGATATACGCGTCCTTGTTGTCAGCCCATCTTTCCTCGGCCTTCTCGCAGGAAATGGCCGTAAGGGCTGAAATGGCAATCAGTGCGGTAAATAAATACTTTTTCATAGCTGAAAGATATTATTCCCAACCGGGGTTCTGATAGAATGCTTCGTGATCCTCATACTTGACGTACTCGGTATAAGGTATCGGCCACCAGTACATACAGTCGCGCCAGACGCGGTCTTCGACCTTCTCGCGGACATACTCGAACTTGGTAGGCTTGCCGCTTGCGTTCCACGCCGTAGGGATGACACGCACACCGTAGATAGGCTCACCGAGCTTGTCACCTTCCTTCCAGCGGCGCAGGTCGTAGAAGCGGTGACCCTCGAAGCAGAGTTCGATGGCACGCTCGTGGTGGATAACTTCGCGCATCTGCTCCTGGGTGAGATTGCCGGAAATGGCGGGCATATTGACGCGGCGGCGGATAAGGTTGATCATATCTGCTGCGCTCTCAAGCGGCTCTTCCAGTTCCATCAGAGGACGGATACCGCCCTTCGGATCGGGTTCGTACGGACCGTACGCCTCGTTGAGGGCCTCTGCGTAGTTGAGCACCAGCTCTGCCATACGGAACAGGATACGGCCGCGCTTTGCGGAGGTATAGTTACCGGACTTGTACGAATAGACCTTCTCGGACAGGAACTTGCGGTAGTAGTAACCGGTCTTGGTGGAATTCTTGAGGCTGGGATCGCGGTGGACGCCGTAGGTATTGTGACCTTCGACTGCGTCATAGACATCGATCGTATAGGCTTTCGAAGAGGACTCGCCCCAGGTGTAGCCATTGTAGAGGACCGAGCTGTAGAAGCGGGGGTCGCGCTTGTTGTTGGCGTACATATTGGCGACGTGCGTAGGGTTGTTCCAGTCGAACGGGACTGCCTTGCCGCCTTCGAGATACTCGAACATATCGACGAAGTTCTGGGTCGGGTTGTTGTAACCGTAGCAACCGTCAACACCTGCGGGGAGGTTATAGACTTCGTTGTAGATCGAACCGCTGGTCGTCTGGATGGTGCTCCAGATAAGCTCGACGTTGTCCGTACCGGTCTTCAGGCTGATCTCGTAACCATAGGTACCGGAAGCCGAATAAGGACGGCTGAAGTTGGTGACGGCAGCCAGGTCATAGAACTCGTTGAGGTCGATGGCCTCGCGTGCGGCATCCGCAGCTGCAATCCAGCGGTTGCGGTCGCCGATCTCACCCTTTGCCAGACCGAAGTTCTTGAAATCGCCCTGATAAAGGGGAGAAGCATAGTAGAGCAGCACGCGGGATTTGAGGGCTGCAGCGGCCATCGAATTGGGACGGCCCCAGTTGTCTTCATCCCAGAGTGCGGGCAGCGAGTCGATTGCGCTGTCACAGTCCTTGATGATCTGGGCCACGCACTCGTCCATCGTGTTACGGCCGCGGAAGAGTTCGTCGTTGACCTCTTCGACCTTGGTCGAGATTACGTAGGGACCATACTTGCTCAGCATGTCGAATGCGAAGAATGCACGGTAGAAATAAGCCTGGCCCTTCCACCACGTGCGGTCATAACGGCGCGTAGGGTCATTCAGGTCGTCGATGAGGACCGAATTGTCGACATTGGCAAGGAACAGGTTCGCTTTACGGATTGCCATGCAGGAATTGTAATAGGGACTGCGACTGGTAATGCCGATATACGAAGTACGATAGTAAATCGTAGGGATGTTTGCAGGATTCCAGACACCGTTGGTAAACTTCTGGACACCTGCCGTAGGGAGCGAGTGCTCCATCTCGTCAGTCGCGCAACCCAGCATACCGTAGCTGCCATAGACATCGCAGACACGCGGTGCGGGCAAATGGTCCACGGGGATACCTTCAAGGATTCCCTTTGCATACTTGTAAAATCCCCAGACATCCTCTGAGCCGCGGGCTGCATCCGGCGGCCACGGCTCCAGGAAGTCACGCTTGCAGGAAGAAAGCGACAAAACCGAAAGGCTGATCAAAACAGCTATAATAAACTTTTTCATACGCTTCTTAGAATGTTAAATCGACACCGATGCTGTACAGCTTGGTCTGCGGGTAGCGGTATGAACCTGCCCACGCATCCTCTGCGTCAGCGTGATACTTACTCATGTACGAGAATGTGAGTGGATTGTAGGCGTTGAGGTAAACTTTCGCCTTGTCCAGCGCTATACCTTTGAGCCAGCGGTCGGGAAGGGTGTAGCTGATCTCGATATTCTTGAGTCGGAGATAAGTCGAACTGACCATCCAGAAATCGGAGCATGTCACGTTGTTGGCGTTGCCCGCACCGGTGGTGAATTTGGGATAGGTTGCGGTATCGTAGTTGATAACGTTGCCGTCTGCATCAAGCTGGCAGCGGTCCTTCATATAGTACTGTGCGGTACCGTTGTCATAGAATGCGTGGAAAGCATTCATCGAGGTATTGAACCAGTTGGACATATAACCGGTACCCTGGAGGAGGAAGTCGACGCCCCAGCCCTTGTAGTTGAAGTTGAGGTTCATCGCATATACTGCACGCGGGTCGCGGCCCTCTCCGATCGCCGTACGGTCGTTGGAATCGATGACACCGTCACCGTTGAGGTCGGCGTACTTGAGGTCGCCGGGGCCGTAAGTACCGAGCAACTGCTCGGGGCTGTTGTGCACGTCATCCCAGTCCTTGAAGAAACCGAGGCACTTGAAACCGAAGTCCATACGGGTGCGGCGGCCGGTCTCGACGAGGTTTTCGAAGTCGCGCGGACCCTCTCCCATCGCAAGAATCTTGTTGTCATTGTAGGAACCGATTGCCAGGATGGAATATTTGAAGTCGCCTATCTTGTCGCTCCACTTGAGGGACAGCTCGATACCCTGGCTGCGGACTATACCGGCGTTACCGATGGGAAGACGGTCTTCCAGGGAACCCAGGACGTTGGGATAGGTAGCCTTTGCCGCGGTATAGGCGTCATAGCGCTTCTCGTGCCAGATCTCGAGGTCGAAGTCCAGCTTGTGGTTGAACATACTTCCTTCGAGAGCCAGGTTGTACATTGCCGCCTTTTCGACCGTGACTTCCGGGTTGGGGACACGGCCTTCACGGACGTGCGTGACAGTGGCGAGCGTCGTTCCGTAATACATATAGCCGCTGCCGGTCCAGTAACGTGCACGGGCGGGATAACGCTCATCGTTGCCGTTGATATCGGTAAACTCGTAGAGGTTGTTACCGGAAATACCTGCGGTGGCACGGAGTTTCAGGTAATTGACAGCCTTTGCCTTGCTCATGAAGTTCTCGCCTGAGATGACCCAGGACAGACCGACTGCCGGATACAGCTGGCGCGGGTTGTTCGTGAAGTAGAACTTATCGCTGCCGGAAACTGCTGCCGTAACGTCAACGTAGTATTTATTCTTATATGAGTAAGCACCCCAGAAACCGAAAGTATGATAACGGTAGTCAGGGGAGTTGTTCTTAAGGGTCTGGGTAAGCTGCCAGTTGCTGAAGAGCATCGCATCCACGTTGTGGTTGCCGAAAGAACGGTCGTATTTGAGCTCAACGTCCCCGCCGTAATAACGCGTCACACCATAAGCGCCCGATGCCGTCAGGGACGTAGGGGTCTTGAATGAACGGTAAACGTCAGCTCCGGTGTCGTCCTTCGAGTACTGCCATACCTGGAAGGTACGGGAATGGGTGACCGAGTATGAATTGTATCCGTCCAGGTGACCTGAAGCCTCGAGGCTCAGACCCTTTACGCCAAACTTGGTAAAGTCGGCTACGAGCTTGCCGGTGAACTGGTAGTAGCGGCGGGTCTGCTCGTAGTAACCGCCCTCGGTGATAAGGCCGAAGGGGTTGTTCTGATAGACAGAGTTACCGCCGATCATCAGGACTTCCTGGTTGAGGGTAGGATCGATACCGTAGAAGTACATCGGATATGCATTCGCCGGGTTCTTGATCTCGTTCATCACCGTTCCTGCCTCGGATGCGGTAAAGTCCGCCGAAGGCCTCTTGCGCTCCTCGATACGGCCTGCAATCATACCGGTAAATGTCAGCCAGTCGGTAAGGTTGATATCAATGTTGGAACGGAGGTTATACTTGGCATAGTTGGTCTTGGTCGAGAATGCCGGATTGAAATCCTCATACTTGAGCAGACCGCCCTGATAAGTATAACCGGCGAGGACGAAGTAACGTGCGACCTGGTTACCGCCGCGCATTGCGATGGAAGCGTTGCGCTGCGAGGTGAACGACTTGAAGAGCTCGTCGTAGAAGTTCACGTCAGGGTGAGTCAGCGGACTCTGGTGATTCTGATAGAGCTCAAGGTCTTTCTCAGTATAGATAGGTGTCAGGCCGTCATTGACCATCGCCTCGTTGTACCAGGTAGCATAAGTGTACGAATCAACATAGTCAGGGAAACAATCGGTAGGCATCAGCATACCTTCGTTGTACTTGACATCGATCGTACGCTTGTTGGTATCACCGTGCTTGGTATTGACCAGGATGACACCGTTTGCGCCGCGAAGACCGTAGATTGCCGTAGCAGCCGCATCCTTGAGGATGGAGAACGACTCAATCTCATCTGCGTTGAGCTCAGCGAAGTTACGCTCGAAACCGTCCACGATGATAAGCGGCGTAGGATCGCCGTACACCGAACTGGTATTGGAGCATCCGCCGTCAAGGGTACGGATACCGCGGATGACGAAGGTAGCCTCATCATAACCCGGGGCACCTGCCAGCTGGCGGGAAGTCATACCGAGCACGCGGCCCGAAAGAGCATTACCGAGGGATGTCACCTTACTCTTTGCCAAGTCTTCGTCGGTGATGGTCCACAGGGAAGCGGAAACCTCACGTTTCTTGGCGGTGCGGTAAGGAAGGTTGACATTCTCGCGGGTACCCAGACCTGCCGGCGCCTCCTTCATCACGATGCGGAGGAAGCCGTCGGAATTGATTGTCTGGAGATACTCGTAGAAATAGTCTGTATTGAATGCGAGGACCGATCCGAGCGAAGGAACGGTAATCTCGAAATCACCGTTCTCGTCGGTAACCGTATCAATAAAGGTATCCTGGACGGTAACAAGGACGCCCATAAGGGGATAACCCTTCTCGCTCACGACATTACCATAGATGGTAACCGGCTTGTTTTCGTCTTTCTTCTTGCCCTGCGCGAAAGAGACGGACTCAACGCAAAGCAGAAGGGCGAAAAACAGCGTAATATATTTTAAAGCATTCATTTTCATAGCATTGATCTCCTTTATTACCATCCGGGGTTCTGTTCTATACCAAGGTTATAGACTTCATCCTGCGGAATCGGATAAAGATACATACGGCCGGCGTCGAAAATACGGTCCTCGATCTTGATGCGATTGTAGGAGTAAGTGGAGCCGGACTTGACGATGTCAACGCCGTAGATAGCGCCACCGATCAGCTCGGGTCCGCGCTTCCAGCGGAGAATATCATAGAAGTACTGATCTTCGAACGCGAACTCGATGATACGCTCGTTCTGGATCTTGTCGCGTGCCTGATCCTTCGTCATACCTGCAGGCAGACCGGGAAGACCTTCGGGGAGCACGGGGAAATCAGGATTCTCCGTACGCTCGACCAGGACATAGTAGTACGGGTCTGACTGGTTGTTCTGGATCTTGTTGTTGGGCGGGCAGATGAGGCGGGCGCGGACGGTATTGATAGCCTCGATTGCGGAGAGTCCGCCATTGCCGTTATCCGGACCGTAAAGCTCATTCATCGCCTCGGCATAGTTGAAGTATATCTCGGCCAGACGGATGTAGAACGGATAAGTTTTGCAACCGCCGGGGTTGTTCTTGTTCTTGCATTCGCGGCCCCAGTACTTGCGAAGGTAATAACCCGTGCGCGAGTAGAGGTGATTCTTCGGATCGCGGTCGGCACCGTAGGTGCTGCCGTCACGCCAGGTCTCGATGGCACGGTTGATCCACATACGGCCGTTGTAGAGCACGGTGTAATAGAAACGCGGGTCGCGGTTCTTATACATATTGGCTACGTGGTCGGGGTTGTTCCAGTCGAAATCCTCGACACCAGTGACATTGCCAGAAGCGTCATACTTGATGACGGGGAAGCGGTCCACGAAGTTCTGTGTCGGCGAGTTGCTGCCGTAACCCCAGAACATGTCACCGGGAGTCGCCTGCTCGTAGTTGATCATTCGCGTGTTGAAGTTGGTAGCATAGGTGCCTGCACGCTTGAAGACGATCAGCTCGGGATTCTGCGAAGGGGTCTTGCGGAGGAAGAGGTTCTGCCAGTCGGTGGTAAGCTTGTGGAAACCCTGTGCTTCGCAGTAATCGAGGCAATCCTTTGCCGCATCTGCGGCTGCCTTCCACTTGGCTGCATCACCGTTGGGATTGTGCAGGGGGCTTGCTGCGAGCAGAGTAACGCGGCTGCGCAGAGCCTTGCACCAGGTCTTGGTAGCGCGACCATAATCTTCCCACGATCCTTCATCGGACCACCAGTCGGGCAGCAGTGATTCTGCCAGATCGAGCTCACTCTGGATGAATGAGATGGTCTCGTCGAACGATGCACGCGGAATCTTATAATCGGATTCGAGGTCAAGGACCGCCTTGACCAGCGGAACGCCGCCGTAACGCTTTGCCAGCTCGAAATAGAAGTAAGCCAGCATAAAATGGCACTCGCCCTTCATCAGCGGCTTGCGGCCGGTGGGTTCATTATTGAAGTTGTCAACGTTGTCGAGGAACATCCAGGCGCGGCGGATCTGCTTGTAGCAGCGATACCATACATCGGAGACTTCGGTATCGGCGGCAGTAGCTTTCCAGTTACCTACGTTGAAGGAACGGTTGGTAGCGCCATAGGATGCGGTGTACTCCGACATATCGGTCGCACTCTCGAGGAAGCCGTAGTATTCATCGAACTTGTAGTTGGCCTGAATACGCGGCATATAATAGTACATCATGTCCAGATAACGCTGAGCGCGCAGATAATCCTGGAAGATGTATTCCTTATCCTGCTCGCTGCTCGGAGCCTGGTCCAGGAACTTTTCGCAAGAAATGGTTGTCAGTGCCATAAAGGCGAATACAACCGCTGCAATGGAATATCGAATTATCTTTTTCATAATCAATCCTCCTTAGAACTTAAGATTGACACCGAAGCTGATACCCATTGTCTGCGGATAGACCGCGCCGGTCGAACCGGTCGGGGTCTCAGGGTCAACAACTTTCAGTTTGTCCCAGGTAACCAGATTGACGCCGCTCACGTGTACGCGCGCGCCCTTGATGATGGCATCCTTGCGGGTCTTGAACGTATAGGACAGCTCCACGTTCTTCAGACGGAGGTAGGGGTTGTCCTTGAGGAAGAACGAGTTCTTGTTGTGATTCTGGCTCGTACCGCCGATGTGAAGTGCGGGATATGTAGCCGTATCGGCTGTTTCCGGAGTCCAGCGTCCCTGATGGATAGACTGGACGCGGCCGCGGTTGTAGAACTCATACATCAGGTAGTTGGAAATGAACACGCTGCTGTGAGCGGCACCCTGGAAGTGGATATCCAGACTGAAGCCCTTATAGTCGAGTCCACCGGAGAAACCATAAACGATTTCAGGTATCTTGGAGTAACCGATGGGGACCTTATCGTACTCATTGACAACACCGTCGCCGTTGTAGTCAAGATACTTCAAGTCACCGGGGATCGGCGTGGTACCGACCTGCTGCACAGGACAGTTGTCAATATCTTCCTGATCCTTGAAGAAGCCGAGGACCATATAACCGAACTGTTGTCCGATGGCGCGGCCTTCCTCTTTCTGCCACTCCAGCATGCTTGCAGCCTCGTCCTTGAATACGACTTCGTTGTGGACGTAGGTGAAGTTGCCGCGCAGATTGTAAGAGAGATCCTTGGTGATATTGTCACGGAAGCTCAGATCCACTTCCCAGCCGTTCTTCTTGGTCTTACCGATGTTCATATCGGAGAATCCGATACCGATGACGCCCGGGATGGAGTTGGGGGTCATAAGGATGTCGCTGCGGTTCTCCAGGAAGCGGTCCATCGTGAAGTTGAGCTTCTTCCAGAGGGTAATATCGAAACCGATATTGGTCTGGTATGCCTTTTCCCAGGTTGCCAGAGGATTGGCGATGGACGGCTCGGTGGTATAACCGTTGGAGTTGCCGGCATCCTGGCCGAAATATGAATAGTCGGTCGAACCGGTGGTCCACTTGCCTTCCTTGTAGATGAATCGGGTATTTGCATAGTCATTACCGGTCAGACCATAGGAGAGACGCACCTTCAGGCGCGTGATAGTCTGATTGTTCTTGAGGAATGACTCGTTGTGTACGTTCCAGCCAAGGGAAATCGAAGGGAAGAGACCGAAACGGCGGCCGGGAGCGAAGTTCTCACTGCCTCGGTATGCTGCATTGGCCTCTACGTGATAGATATCCTTGTATGCATAATTGAAACGGCCGATGAAGCTGACCGACTTGTACGGAATGGAAGTACCTGTACGATAGTCGGAGAGGTTGCCGATGGCCGTTGCGCTCAGGTTGTGGTTGCCGATCTGGCCCTTCCAGTTGATGATGGCCTCGCCGTACGCCTTGCGCGTAGAGGAGATCGAACCATCGGAGGTGGAATAGAAGACCGGCTCGAGGAAAGCCTGATAGCGGTCATCGCGGCCGGCTTCGGAGATAAGCTGATATGTCGACTGGGTCTCGGTCCACTGACCATAGTTGCCGAAGTTGGAGTCGTAAGCCATACGGAGTGAAACCGTCAGGCCTTTGATCCACTGGCTGAAGTCATATGAAACCTTGAGGGAGGACTTGATCGTATTGTTCTTTGCGCGGTACGAACCACGGGTATTGAGCAGATACAGAGGGTTGGCTGCAGGGAAGTCGGTCGTACCGGCATATGAGCCGTCGGGGTTGAGCGCAGGCATCACCCACGAAGGGATACGGTTCATATACTGGAAGATATCCGTGTTCTCATACGGCTGGGACTTATCCGTCATACCACCGCTGATATCGAGTGAAACCGTGAGGGCCTTGGTCAGCGAGACGTCCACGTTGGAACGGAAGGTGTAGCGCTGGTAACCGAACTTAGGGTCATAGATACGCCCCTGAGTGGTCTTGAGCTGACCTTCCTGGTACATATAAGTACCGGAAACGTAGTACTTGACGCTCTTTGTACCGCCACGGATGCTCAGCGAGTTGTTGGTCTGCGTCGAGAACTTCTTCATCATGATGCTGTACCAGTCAGTGTCAGGATAACGGTAAGGGTCGTCCTGAATGCGGTAGTGCTCCAGAGTGGCCTCGTCGTAAATCGGCTCCTGGCCATCATTCATCAGGGCTTCGTTGTAGAGAAGCAAGCTCTCGTAGGAGTTCAGGTACTGAGGATAACGCGTCGGGGTGTTGAGGGTGAGCGAACTCGAGAAAGATACCGAAGGACGGCCTTCCTGACCGCGCTTGGTAGTGACGAGAATGACACCGTTCGCCGACTTCGAACCATACACAGCCGTTGCAGCCGCATCCTTGAGGATCGAGAAGCTCTCAATCTCGGAAGGGTCGAGGCGGAGGAACTGTGACTGGTTGCTCTCCACGCCGTCGATGACGTACAGAGGCTCTGCATCGTTCCAGGTACCTGCGCCGCGGATATACATCGTTGACTCATCGGCACCGGGCTGTCCGCTGGCCTGCATCGTAACCAGACCGGGGATACGTCCCGCGACCGCGTTAGAAATATTGGAGACCGGAGATTTGACGATATCATCTGCCTTGACGGTGGAAATTGCAGATGACATCGCTGACTTCTTCTGCTCGCCGAATGCGATGACGACCGTCTCCTCGATCATCGTCGCTTCAAGCGTCATATTGACGTCAATCACCTGCCGCTTTCCGACCGGCACATTCTTCGTCTCATAACCGAGGAAGCTGAATGCCAGCGTTGCCTTACTGTCCACCGTAATCTCATAGTGGCCCTTGGCATCGGTGGTGGTACCCAGGGTCGTACCGACAACGACCACATCGACGAACGGGAACGGTTCTCCCATCTCATCCTTGACCGTACCGGTAATCTTGACTTTCCCGGCTGATGCCTGATTGGCTGTCTGGGCCGCTGCGCTCACACCCAGCAAGAGTATGAGTGTTAAAGCCATGCAGCTTTTCAAGATGAAAGGCATCACTCCGAAAAAGGACTTCCTAATGTTTTTCATATCAAGAAAAGTACAAAATTATCCGCGTAAATGTACGAATTAATCCTCTCGAAACCAAATAAAACCGCCTTGGAGGGCATTTTGTATCATATTATTACCTATTTATGCCTGTTACAAAATAATCTTTATTTAAACCGCACATTTTTTTTAAAATTTTGCAACCCGCAGTTAACAAAAAACCAAGTGAACGGAATCGCTCACTTGGTTTTTGTTTGTAAACGAATTTAAGTACGAATTTGCCCTTACTACTCGGCAGTGCCTCCGGCATCGGCACTGACAGAGACGAACTTTGTCTCGCCGCGGGCATTCACAGCCTGGTCTTCGTCCGTATGGAACGGCAAGCCGCACTAACGGATCCCCTTTCGCTTCCCGGCACCATAGTCGATCCTTTTATCGCACCGTAAAACCACGATCTTAAAACCACAATAGCCGCACGGCATCAACGCACGTGCGGCTATTTGCGTGGTCCCTGCAGGGCATGATCCTGCGACCCTCTGATTATGAGTCAGATGCTCTAACCAACTGAGCTAAGGGACCTGATTCACCGGGGCCGGGCCCCGACGAAACTATACTTTGATCTCAACCTCGACACCACTGGGAAGCTCAAGCTTCATCAGTGCATCGACAGTCTTCGGCGTCGAGCTGTAGATATCCAGCAGACGGCGGAAAGAGTTGAGCTCGAACTGCTCACGAGCCTTCTTGTTGACGAAGGTCGAACGGTTGACCGTAAAGATCTTCTTGTCAGTGGGAAGGGGAATCGGACCGCTGACCACAGCGCCCGTGCTCTTCACAGTTTTCACGATCTTATCGGCGGACTTGTCCACCAGTGCGTGATCGTAAGATTTGAGTTTAATTCTGATTTTCTGACTCATTATAGTTGACTTTTGTATTTCTTTATTCGTCATCATCCGACTGCACACGGCGGCCCTGCTTGCTGATAACTTCCTGTGCGATGTTGGAAGGAACCTCAGCATAATGCGAGAACTCCATCGAACTGGTCGCACGGCCGGAAGTGATCGTACGCAGAATCGTCACATAACCGAACTGCTCCGAAAGGGGAACCTTGGCCTTGACGATGCGGGCATTGCCCTTGCTGTCCATATCGACAATCTGACCGCGGCGGCGGTTCAGGTCACCGACCACATCACCCATATAATCCTCAGGAGTGACAACCTCGAGAGACATTATAGGCTCCATAAGGACCGGACCGCACTTGCCAAGGGCGTGGCGGAACGCCATACGGGCGCAAATCTCGAACGAGAGCTGATCGGAATCCACCGGGTGGAACGAACCATCCAGCAGGCGGACCTTGAGTGAAGTGACTTCGTAACCTGCGAGAACACCGTTTGCCATTGCGGACTTGAAGCCCTTCTCGACAGCGGGGATAAATTCGCGGGGAATATTGCCGCCCTTGACCTCGTCCAGGAACTGAAGGCCTGTTACGCCCTCGTCCGCAGGACCGATCTCGACGATAATATCCGCAAACTTACCACGGCCGCCGGTCTGCTTCTTGAAGACCTCGCGATGCTGGGTGCTCCGTGTAATGGCCTCCTTGTAGTTGACCTGGGGAGCGCCCTGGTTGATCTCTACGCCAAACTCGCGGCGGAGACGGTCGACGATGATATCGAGATGCAGCTCACCCATACCGCTGATGATCGTCTGACCGGTCTCGGCGTTGGACTGAACTGTGAATGTAGGGTCCTCTTCGGCCAACTTGCCCAGAGCCACTCCGAGCTTGTCGAGATCCGCCTGCGTCTTGGGCTCGACCGCCAGACCGATCACAGGATCGGGGAAGGTGATCGACTCCAGGATGGTGGGAGCGTTTTCTGCACAGATGGTATCACCCGTGCGGAGCTCCTTGAATCCGACAGCCGCGCAGATATCGCCGGCCTCGACAAAGTCGATGGCGTTCTGCTTGTTGGAGTGCATCTGGTAAAGCCGGGCGACGCGCTCTTTCTTGCCGGTGCGTGTGTTGAGCACATACGAACCTGCATCGAGGCGTCCCGAATAAGCCCTGAGGAAAGCAAGACGACCCACGAAAGGATCTGTTGCAATCTTGAAGACAAGAGCGCAGAACGGCTCGCTGGCCGACGGCTTGCGCTCAATCTCAGCGCCGGTACGGACATCCGTCCCTTTGACGCTGCCCTTGTCGAGCGGCGAAGGAAGATAGCGTATGACTGCATCCAGAAGGAACTGGACGCCCTTGTTCTTGAAGGAAGAACCGCAGCACGCGGGAACGACGGCCATATCGATGGTCGCCTTGCGCAGCGCGTCGATAATCTCCTGCTCCGTAATCGAATCAGGATCCTCGAAGAACTTCTCCAGAATCGTATCGTTGTACTCTGCGACTGACTCGACCAGACGGCCGCGCCACTCCTCGACTTCATCTACCATATCGGCGGGAATCGGACGCTCTTCGAAATTGACGAGGTCCTTGCTCGTCGCATCATAGTAGTATGCTTTCTTGGAAATCAGGTCAACGATGCCTTCGAACTTGTCTTCGGCACCGATCGGGAGACAGATCGGGACTGCATTTGCACCGAGCTTCGCGTGAATCTCTTCGATCACTGCGAGGAAGTCGGCGCCCGTGCGGTCCATCTTGTTGACATACGCAATCTTGGGGACGCGATATTTGTCGGCCTGGCGCCAAACGGTCTCGGACTGGGGCTGAACGCGGCCGACGGCGCAGAACGTCGCGACCGTACCGTCAAGAACACGGAGCGAACGCTCCACCTCGACCGTGAAATCCACGTGACCCGGAGTATCGATAAGGTTGATCTGGTACTGCTGGCCGTCATAATGCCAGAACGCAGTGGTAGCCGCGCTCGTGATGGTAATACCACGCTCCTGCTCCTGGACCATCCAGTCCATGGTAGCGGCGCCGTCGTGCACCTCGCCTATCTTGTGGGTCTTGCCCGTATAGTAAAGGATTCGCTCCGACGTGGTGGTCTTACCGGCATCAATATGAGCCATGATACCGATATTCCGCGTGTATTTGAGATCTCTTGCCATTCCCCTCGTTTGTTAGGATTAGATGCGGAAGTGTGCAAACGCCTTGTTGGCCTCTGCCATCCTGTGCATTTCCTCTTTTCTCTTGAATGCCGCACCTTCGCTGTTGTATGCGGCTATGATTTCTGCTGCCAATTTTTCAGCCATTGAATGGCCGGCGCGCTTGCGGGCGTAGAGTATCATATTCTTCATTGAGAGAGAGACTTTACGTTCCGGACGCACCTCTATAGGAACCTGGAAGTTCGCACCACCGACTCTGCGGCTCTTGACCTCGACCTGCGGAGTCACGTTTTCCAATGCTTTTTTCCAAATCTGGAGAGGAGCCTCGTCAGAATCCTTCATCTTCTCGCCTACCATATCAATGGCATCGTAAAAAATAGAATAAGCGATACTCTTCTTCCCCTGCAACATAAGATTGTTCACGAAACGGGTAACCTCGACATCGTGAAACTTAGGATCAGGAAGTAGAATCCTCTTTTTAGGCTTCGTTTTTCTCATTTTTGTTGGGAATTAAGTGAAAATTAAGTGGTTACTTCTTCTTGGCTGCTTTCGGCCTCTTGGCTCCGTAAAGCGAACGGGACTGGGTCCTGCCCTCTACGCCAGCCGTATCCAAAGCACCGCGAAGAATGTGGTAGCGAACACCCGGAAGGTCCTTGACACGACCGCCGCGAACCAGCACGATGCTGTGTTCCTGGAGGTTATGCCCTTCGCCCGGGATGTATGCGTTGACCTCTTTCTGGTTGGTGAGCTTAACACGCGCTACCTTACGCATAGCGGAGTTAGGCTTTTTAGGCGTGGTGGTATAGACACGCACGCACACACCGCGCCTCTGAGGGCAAGCATCCAACGCGCGAGATTTGCTCTTCTCGACGATAACCTCGCGTCCTTTGCGAACTAATTGTTGAATTGTCGGCATAAATGGTTAATAATCTTATAATTAAATAATATTCCGCATTTTTTGCGGAACGCAAAGGTAATCCTTTTTTCGGGATTTACAAACAAGTTTTTGACAAATATGCCTCTCAGCGCACAGAAAATGCACTTCTTGCATATATGGGCCGTCCGTCCGAAGTGATGCCTTCGACCACAACGGTATAATCCCCGGCCGCGCCGGGAAGCCGGACATCGATGGTCGCGGCCTCACCCGCAGGCAGCTCTATCATCGGATGCCAGTACACCGTGCGACGGAAATCCGGCCAGAGCGAAGCATCCGGCAGCGAGGCGCCGGTATATGCAGCAGGATAGCTGACGCCGCGGAACTTGAGCACGCGCACCCGGTCCCCGAACTTCATCGAAGGCAGATTATGCTTGTAGGTGGTGAAATCCACTATCCCGTCATAATACTCGGGGCCTATCTTGAACGACTCAGGGAAGATGCGGATCGTCTCGACCAGCTGCGGATCATAGTTGTAGATGAGGCTCTGGTCCGTGACCGGCACCCCGTCCAGCAGGAAGAGCGACTCGCGGTTGCGGAACAGGACTTTGTTGCCGTGGCTGCCGCGACGCCCCACCTGGAGACGGCGGCCGCCTTCGCGCGCGCGAATCTCGAAGAGGTATTCGGTAAATACCTCCGCAAAGGTCGGAAAACGCCTGTAGTCGTCCAGACGGTAGAGGATGCTGCCCGAATCGTCGAAGAGCAGGTTGTTGCGCACCGGCATATATTCATACAGCGTATCGGCGCTGAAATTGCGTTCGATCTGCACGGCAGCGGCCATTTCGGCAAGCGAAGAAGCTACCGTGGAGCAGAGCTGAAGCGGAAGCGGAGCCTCGACACCGGTCGCGGTAAACGGGCTGAAGAGCTCCAGATGCCCCTTGAGGGTCGAATCCGCCGCCACCAACTCGCATACCAGATCCTTGTCGCCGTAGATATTGTTGGTATAGAATGCGACCGAGCCGTCTTCGTCTATCATTGACATATATATGTCCGAGCGGTTGCCGGGCGCAGAGATTATGGCCGTCTTGCCAACCCATTCGCCACGGCGCGAAGGATCTGCGCCGACGATCTGCGCTCGAACGATCTCGCCTTCATAATCCGGTATTACATCAGGCTTGAAATGCCTGCCGCCTAGCGTTGCGGCGGAGGAAATGAAATCCGCAATGGTGGGATTGGCATTATGCGCGATACCTTCCTCGCGAAATACCGAGACGCAAACCGAAGCGGCGCCGGCCGAAGCAAGGCCGATCTGCACCGAAGAAGAAGGTGCGGCCTGCCGTGGCACCTCAACCTTGACCGGCGCGTCATCGACGTAGGGAGCCGGTACGGACTTATATTCCTCAGGGGAAACAGCCACAGCCAGGCCTCTTTCGCGACTGAAAGGATTGAAAATGGATATGGTGCGCGCGGCGATGCCGTTATAATCGTAAGCGGTTTCGGAGCGGTTCTGCGACGTATAGGCCACAAGCCGGTAATTGCCAGTAGGCAGATTGGAAGGGATATTCATATATCCGCAGCCTCGCCCGTCAAGCAGTGCAATCTTCGCGCCCTGGAGCATCTTCGTGCCGTCGTGAAGCTCCAGATAGAGCACGCTGCTGACTGATGAAAGCTGCCCGCGGGTGACATCGAGGCAGAAGGCAGAGCACCAGATCCGGTCGCCGGTCACATAGACATCCTTGTCCGTAACCACGTAGGCGCGCTCGACGGTCCTGGCTCCCGAAACTTCTGCCAGGCATATCATACAAAGCAATATGGATAAGATACGTCTCATACTATTTGTGGTCATTGGGCCAGTAGGATGGTTTGTTCTTGTTGCCGCCCCTCATCTGACAGTCCACGCAGCGGCGCGGCATCCATTCATAATAGATAAACGGATCCGAGGTATCATCCCCCCTGTCAGTGGGGACATAAGGCCTGTAATCGAACCCGTAGTAATAACGGCGCCAATCGACCGGCATTGGTATTGATGATATATCGGTAACCGGGGTCTTGCGGTAGAATCCATCGCCGCTTACGAACCTGCGGCAGATGGATACCGTGGAGGCATTGACGTAGCCGAGCACTATTTCGGTCTCATCATCGAGACTGAAGATATTGCCGTAACATTCCGAAGGCTGCGGAGAGAACAGGCCTCCGACATCGGTCGTATTGGATTTCATCGCTTTCCAATATCTCCAGGCATCAGCGGAGAGTGACTCCTGTATCATATCGACGCAGTAGAGATAGGCGATTTTCTGCGAAGTATTGTCCAGACCGTACAGTTCATACTGGCTCAGACGGTCCTCCGCAAGGCCTTCGCTGCTTGCAGTCATTATCGAACCCTGCGTCCCGGTATTCCAGCAGTAATAGGTATTCTCACCGTCCTGGTAGGCCAGGACTTCATTGGTGGAAGGATTATAATAATACTGCGCGTAAAGCTGGGCTGTGTATTCCCAGCTCTCGCGGGCAAACCAGCGATAATAACGCGATGAAGACTCCCCGGAAGTATTGATATTGAAATGCATCGTCTTCAGGTCTTCGTCAATCATCGTAGTGACGCTGTCAAGATGCGAAGTCCGCTGCACCTCCAGCCACTCGGAAGCATAGCGGAGCGTATCTCTCTTCAATACTTCCCAATCCGCCAATACTTCCCAATCCGCCCATTCGTAAGTGTAATACTCGATGCGCAGGCGGCAGCGTACGTCAGGATTCAGATCGCGGGTATCTATTGCGCGGCTGTAACTGTCCAGGGCCATTTCGGTCAAAACCCTGTCCAGCGAATCCCCGGGCCGGGGTACAACAGGCGGATTCAATATATTACCGGGAATTACATACCACGAAGGGTATATGGTACCATCCTCAGCTTCGACATATACATCCCACAGACTCGATTCCATCCACCGGGTCCCGATGCTTGTTGTATAATAATCACCGTTACTCTCCTGTCCTATATTCATCGAACGGCCAATCCTGAAAACCGACTGCATCCCGGCAAAGATGTCACCCTCTACGACCAGGAAAGAATCCTGGATATCCGGCAGCTCAGGCTCGTAATCATATACACAGCCGAAGACCGTCAGGGAGGCGGCCAGAAGGGATAATATGATCTGCTTGGGCTTCATCAGAAATCAAGATTGAGATTGATATAGGGTATCGGATATGCAAAGACGCTCATCATATGTCCCTTGATGACACCCCTGCTGTTGATATCGTAATATACCGAATAGGCATTGTGCCGTCCGGTGACATTGTACACGCCCATCGTAAAGGAAAGGTGCGCCTTCTGGCGGAGATTGTGGCCCGGCTCCACGACCATCGCAAGATCCAGCCGGAAATAATCCGGAATACGGTATGCGTTGCGGTCGGAATACACCAGGCGGGTACCTCCGGCATACTCGTAGGTGCCGATGGGCAGTGTTACGGGACGTCCCGTCGAATAATCCACGTTGGCCGAAAAACTGTACCGGTGCGTTATCTTGTAGTTCAGTACTGCCTTGAGCTCGTGCGGCTTGTCATACGAGGTCGAATACCACTCCCCACGGTTGATGTCCATCTTGCCGCGGTTGCCCATCTCGCGCTGCATCGAACGCGACCAGGTATATGATATCCAGCCGTTTAGCTTGCCGAGCGTGCGGCGCATCATCCATTCCACGCCGTAGGCGCGGCACTCGGTCGGGACAAGTTCATCAGCGAGATTCTCATTCATCGCAAGGCGGGCGCCGGGCAGATAATCCACGAAATTGTTGACTCTCTTGTAATAGACCTCAACCGAGAAATCGATCGGGTTCTTGCCCGCCGTCAGGTACAGTCCGGTTGCGGCCTGCCAGCCATCCTGCGGGGCAAGACGGCCGTCGGCGAGCTTCCAAGTATCGGTAGGCGATATGTTGATGCTGTTGGAAATCTTGTGGATGTACTGGTGCATCGTATTGAATCCCGCCTTCCACGAGAAACGCGGCGTGAAGGACATCTTGGCCGAAAGCCGGACCTCGGGGGCGTGATAGAAGCTCTTGTCGCCGAGAGAGCCGTACAGCACATAGCGCAATCCGGCATCGACAGAGAATTTCCGGGTGATCTTCCATTCGTCGCTGAGGTAGGCTGCGGCTTCCAGACCGCGTTCCAGTGCGAGCGAACGGTCCTCGACTATTGACTCCTCGCCGAGCGGATGGCGCGCGCCGGGCTGCAGCTGGTAGAGCACGCCCGAGCCGCCATAGGTCAGCGTATGCGATTCGCTGAGCGGCGACTTGATGGTCACCTTGGCGAACGGCTGGCTAATCTGCGTCCGATAAGTATAGGCCGCGGCGGCATTGAACGTATCATCCACGCGGTAGCCGTATCGGTCATATCCGGCCGCGATTACCATCGACCGGCCGCCCTCGAAATTGCTGCGCCACTTGACCGAAAGGTTCAGGTTGTCGTAGCGGTAGGAGGTATCGTTGCTGAAGCCGAATTTATCGCGGGAGATATAGCCGTATGCGTGCAGGGAATGGTTGCGACCGAACTTATGCGTAAGGCCGACGTTCAGGTCGTGGAACGATGCACTTCCGTCGGTGTACTGGATGTCCGGCGGAACGATGCCTTCGATCAGGTCGTTGGGCCGCAGGCGGAGCATCCAGTCGCTGTAAGTGGTGCGGGCACCGATGATGAATGTGGTATTCTCACTGCCTATCGGCCCCTCGAGGTGCAGGCGGCTGGTCAGCAGGCCCACGCCGAGCGAGCCGGAAATCTTCTTGCCGTTGCCTTCACGCGACCGGACTTCGAGCACCGAGGATATGCGGCCGCCGTATTCGACGGGGATCGAACTCTTATACAGCTCGATATCGCTTACCACATCGGGATTGAATACCGACATCAGGCCGAACATATGGCTCGGATTGTAGATGGTGCCGTTGTTGAACAGGATCAGGTTCTGGTCGGACGAGCCGCCGCGGACGTTGAAGCCGTTGGAAACCTCGCCTACCGACTTGACGCCCGGCAGCGTGAGCAGCACTTTCAGCACATCGGCTTCGCCAAATACCGCCGGAACGTTCTTTATGGCAGAGATGCGGACGCTTTCGATGCCCATCTTGGAATTACGGTGACGGGCCATGCTCTCGGCCGTAACGACGGCGCCCGTGAGCGTCAGCACGCGTTCCTTCATCTGCACGTCGAAATTGCCGTCATCCCAGACTTTCAGCATATAGCGGCCTTCCTCCATCGACCAGCCGTCGTAGCAGAGGGTATTGTCTCCCACCGGCAGCGATATCTTGTAGAAACCCGAGGCGTCGGTCTGCGCATAAGCAGTACCGCGGTCGTCATATACCGAAATGCCGGCCAGCGGCTCGCCGGTCGCCGCGTCGCGGACATATCCGCGGACGGAGGCCTTGCCCGAAGTGCGGGCTCCCCTTTCGCCTATCTCGTATATCTTGTTGGCAAATGTCGCCTGCAGTTCGTTTTCGCCGAAAATGTCGGACGTGGCTTCGGCGGCCGCAGTCTCCTGCCGGTTTTCGAAAAATCCGACCGGAAGCGAAGTTACCAGCGTGCGGCCGTAAAGCACGATGTAGAGGTCCTTATACTGGCTGATGCGATAGCCGTTTTCGCGCAGCTGGCGGAACGCCTCTTCCATAAACGGCTCTTTCTCCCCTTCATAGACCGTATAGAGGCGGCGGTCTTCGCCCTCGTGCACCCAATATACGGGCACGCCGAAATGGCCGCGCATATAGGTCAGGAGCGAATCTATCTCCACCTTTGAGACGCCGGGGCACACCTCGGTCTTCTTGCGCGGGGGCGCGGCAAATGCCGAGACCGTCACCAGAAGCAGGAAGAGCACTGTCAGAATCCGCCTCATCTGCCCTCCTCCACATATTGCAGCACGCAGAGCGCATACTGCCCGAGATCGAAATACCGGCCAGTTTCAAGCGCCGAGACGTGCCTGCGGATATCCTTGCGGCGGTCTTTGTAGAACTTGAGGATATCCCCGCGGCGGCGCAACTGCTTTACCTCACCCGATGCGGAAACATAGTAATACCGCACCTCCCGGATGAAAATATTCGCAATGCCGTAATGATACTGGCCATCATATCCGGCCTCGCTGCGGCGGCGTCCTTCAGGGTCCTCCCGGAGCGTCTTGGTCACCTGCATCAGCAGCTTCGCGCGACCGTCGAAAAGCACTTCGCAGAAGCCTTCGGGTATCGCCTGGCCGTACGTGCGGCGCGGATAGATGAACTTGTGCTGCCCGATAAGCAGATACTCCACCTCATCGCGGTTGAGCAGCATCGCCTGATGCTGGGACTGGGGACGGACGAGCACCTGATTGGCGTAAGCGTCGATATTGAGATTCACACCTGCGTAATCCCGGCCGTTGTAGCCGATCACACCGCTGCGGAAATCCGGGGACTCCCAGTAAGGCGTGCCGTTGTACAGGAAATCATATCCCGTATCGATGCGGCCGCGCCACAGAAGAGAGGCCTCTCCTGCTTCCTGCATATACAGGCCGTAATCGTCCTGCGCCTGCGCCACAAGCGGAATCAACGACAACAATATCAGCAGAAGCCTTCGCATAGGTGCAAATATAAAAAAACTATTGCATTACGATGTCAATCTGCCGGCGGCAATATACGGGCCGTCCGTCCGAAGTAATACCTTCGACCACGATGGAATATCTTCCGGGGCGCAGAGGAGCGTGGAACTCCAGATGGGTGCCGCGGCCGGGAGCCATCTCCACCAGCGGATGCCAGAGCGCCGTCTGCCGGTAATCCGGATACAGCCCGGAAACTTCCAGCCCGGTACTGGCTGCAGGATAGAGCACTCCCTGGAAATCAATCACGCGCACATTGCCGCTGAAACGCATCGAGGGCAGGTTGCGCTTGTATGTCACGAAATTGACGATGCCGTCAAACTGCTTCGGCCCCACCACGTGGCGGAACGGATAGATATTGATGGATTCGACCAGCAGCGGGTCATAATTGTATATCTTGTCGTGATCCGGGACCGGCACGCCGTCAAGCATTATGAGCGAACTGCCTTCGGAGAACCGCGAATCGATATCATTTTCCCGTAGGCGCACCTGGATATCGCGGCGGCCGCCTAGCATACGGGCGCGGATTTCGGGTATGAACTCCACGAACACCTCCCGCATCAGCGGGAAACGGGTATAATCATCCAGACGGTAGGTGATGCGGCCGTCTTCGTTGAAAAGAAGATTGTCGCGCACCGGAAGCCATTCGTAAAGCGTATCGGAAGCAAACCGGCTTGCGACCTGCATCGCGGCCGAACGCGACTGGAGGTCGGCGGCCAGCGAGGGATGCAGCACGAGCGGAGCGGGAGCGGCGATGGCAGGAGAAACGAATGGCGACGCTATCTCCAGATGGCAGGCGTAAGTCGAGTCGATATCCTCGATCTCGCTTATGAGCTCCTTGCGGCCGAGAATATTGCCTGTATAGAATACTGCCTGCCCCAGGCTGTCCAGGGTGGCATAATAGACGTCCGATTTATTGCCCGGGGCGGCAATAAATGCCGTGTGCCCCGCCAGCTGCGCTACCATTTCCGGCGCAATGCCCTTAACCCGGGCGCGGATCACCTCCCCGTCATAATCCGGCATAAACGATGCGGCGGCAGTGGCAGAAGCCGCGGTACCTGCAAGAGCATCGAGAAACGCCGCTATGGTGGGATTGTCGCGATGCGGAATGGCATCCTCGCGGAAAACCGAGACAGAAAGCGACCCACCTTCGGCAAGCATCAGCTCAAGCGGAACAATTGCGCCTGCGGCAGCCTGCGAAGGATACTCCACCTGAAGTGAAGACGAAGAAGGCGAAGGTGCGACGGCCGCCTGCAGAAGGTCTTCGACGACACTCACGCCGCCATTGACACGCTCCCGCGTGCGGGTATTGTACACCGAAATGGTCCTGGGGCAGATGCCATTCCAGTCGTAGCCCTCCTCGTTCTTATTGAGCGAAGTATAGGCTATAAGGGAGTAACTGCCCGTAGGCAGATTCTTTGGCAGGGAGATAAACCCTGCTCCGCGCCCGTCAATCAGGCCGATCTTCGCGGTAAGGGCAAGCCCTTCGGCGCTGTGCAGCTCGACGTAGGCCACGCTGCTCACGGTGCTGGGCCGCATCGTCGAGGCATCCAGACAGAAAGCCGAGCAGCCCATCTCTTCGCCGGAGAGATAGATATCCCGATCCGTGACGATATATGTACGCTCTGTCACGGGCCCAGCGGCGTGCGAATGCGCCATTGCCAGCAGAAGTAATGCTATTATCGTAATCACCCGTCGCATATCAAATCTCTATTGTGGGCCATTCGGCCGGTTTGCGCTTCGTCCCGCCCTTGGTGCGGCAATCCACGCAACGGTGCGGCAGCCAGGTATATTCGGCCACTCCCGAGCCGTCATCCGGCTCTTCGCTCGGGTCAGGCTCCTCTCCGCCATCTGGATCTGGAGGGAAATACATCCTGTAGGGCCACCAGTCCAGATCATAATAATACTTGCGCCACTCATTTCGGCGGACAAGCTTTGGCACTTCGGGGAATCCGTCCGGAGCCACATAGAACTGCGTGGCGTGATTGGGGATCATAATCTGCGCCGAGGAAACCTGCGAAGCGCTGATATAGCCTATGACATACTCCGTGGTATCCTGCAGGTTGTGGATATTGCCCCGGATCTCAGAAGGCTGGGGAGAGAACAGGCCGCCGACCTCCGAAGAGTTGCGCGCTATATTGTTCCAGTAGCGCCAGGCATCTTCGGAAATGGACTCCTGGATCAAGCAGATATTGTAATAGTAAGAGATGCGTTCATCACGGCAGTTGATGCTCATCACGGGGTAGCCGATCAGGCGGTCCTCCTCCATCTGCAGAGTCGATGCGGTCATTATATCAGGAGCGCTGCGGCGCATCCAGCAATAGTAGTAATTGGCGCCGTCGGCGAAATACGTCACCGAATCCGCAGCGGGATCAAAATACACCGTAGCCTGGAAATCGGCCTTGTACTCATATACCTCGCGGCCTATCCAGCGATAATACCCGCCGTCGGCCTCTCCGTGAGCCGAGACGCATATATCCATCCACTCCCTGTCTTCGGCGATCTGATACGAGAGGCTGTCAACCTGCGAGGTCCGGCGGATATCCTGCCAGTCGCAGGCATAGGTCGTCCCCTCGATCACAACCACAAGACGGCACTGCTGCGAGACGTCAAGTTTCCTTGTGTCTATCAGGTAATATGCGTGCTCCGCAAAATCGCCGGTACCGGCCTCGACCCTGACTGCATTTTTGCGCTGGCCATTGCGGCTCTCTACATAGACCGTCGCATCTATCAGCGGCGGCAGATCGGTCGTAGCAAGTGCCTGGGAGCCGGTCACCAGCACCGTGGTCCAGTCTCCGGCGAGGATATCGCCTTCGATGGAAATGATTCCTCCGCCGCCCTCAACCTTCGCATCGAACGGATAGACGCACGAGAAGGCCAAGGCCGCGGCGAAAGCCGTTGCCACAATCATACGCAGGCTATGAACGAGACTTCTCATCGCAGCTTCAGGTTAAGGTTGATATAGGGAATGGGCGTTGCGAAAACGCTCATCATATAGCTTTGGACAGTGTCGCCCTCCGTCCGGTAGAATACCGAATAGGCGTTGCGGCGGCCGGTGACATTGTACACGCCGAAAGTCACCGACATATGCGCGAACTGCTTCAGGTTGTGGCCCGGCTCGATGATCATCGCCAGATCGAGTCGGAAATAATCCGGGATGCGGTAGCTGTTGCGGTCCGAGTAGAGCAGGCGGTACGATCCGCCGTAATAGTATTTGCCTACAGGAATGGTAACCGGCCGGCCGGTCGAATAGTCAAGGTTGGCAGAAACGCTGTAGCGGTGCGTAAACTTATAGTTGGCCACGAGCTTGAAATCGTGCGGCTTGTCGTATGAAGCGTTGTACCAGCGACCGCCGTTGATAGTCTCCACGCCGCGATCCTCCATCTCGCGCTGCATCGCCCGGCTGTAGGTATAGGAGACCCAGCCGTTGAGCTGGCCGAGATTCTTGCGGGCCATCAGCTCGATGCCGTACGAACGTCCGTAGGTCGGCACCAGTTCGGCGGCAAGATTGTCATTCATTTCGAGCACTGCTCCACTCCTGAAATCCACGAAATCCCGCACGTGCTTGTAGTATATCTCGGCCGAAAGGTCCACCTGCCCGCCGGCAACGGTCGAATACCATCCGGCGGCTGCCTGCCACCCGCTCTGCGGCCGGACGGAAGCGTCGCTGAGCTTCCAGGTATCGTTGGGCGAAATGTTGATGCTGTTGGAAATCTTGTGGATATACTGGTGCATCGTGTTGAATCCGGCCTTGATGGTGGTCGTCTCGCCGAGGGAATATTTGCCGCTGAGGCGGAATTCCGGCGCGTGATACATCTTCCGTCCGCCTGTAAGCGAGATATAGTTGGAGTAGCGTATGCCAGCCTCAAGCGAGAGGGCGTCCGTCGCTTTCCATTCGTCGCTGAAGTAAGCCGCGCTCTCCCAGGCACGCTCGCGCGTAAGGAAACGGGGCGCCACGAGCGATGAATCACCTAAGGGCGTGCAGGCTCCGGGCTGCAGGTCATAACGCACCGTCCCAGCGCCGTAGGTGATGGTGTGGCGGTCGCTCAGCAGGGTCTTGAACGTCGTGCGGGCGAAGAACTGGCGGATGCCCGAGGCCAGCGTGAAGGCCGAAGCGGCATTGCCCTTTTCCTCCGTCTGATAATCATAATCGTCGTAACCTGCGACCGTGACTGCGGAAGTGCGGTCAGAGAACTGAGCGCGCCATTTGAGCGACACGTTCAGGTCCGCATAGCGATAGGTCGTATCCCCGCTGAAGGCAAAACGGTCGTACGAATAATAAGCATACGCGTGAAGCGAATGATTGCGTCCGATGCGCTGGCTTATTCCGGCATTGATATCGTGGAAATGGGCGTTACCGTCACTGTATGCGCTGTTTTTGGGCAGCAGCGAAAGCATCCAGTCGCTGTAGGTCGTGCGGGCTCCCAGGATGAAAGTGGTATTTTCGCTGCCAAGCGGGCCTTCGAGATGGGCCCGGCTGGTCAGCAGACCCAGGCCGAGCGAGCCCGTCACCTTCTTGCTGTTGCCGTCGCGGCTGCGGACCTCCAGCACCGAAGATATGCGGCCGCCGTATTCGACGGGCACCGAGCTCTTGTAAAGCTCAACGTCGCTGATGACATCTGAGTTGAATGCCGAGAGCAGGCCGAACATATGCGTGGGATTGTAGATGGTGCCGTTGTTGAACAGGATGAGGTTCTGGTCGGTGGATCCGCCGCGCACGTTGAAGCCGCTGGAAATCTCGCCCACCGACTTGACGCCGGGCAGGGTCATCACCACTTTGAGAGCATCGCTTTCGCCAAATGTGACCGGCACGTTCTTGATGGCCGAGATACGGACCGTCTCGATACCCATTCGCGTCGAACGGTGCTGACGCATACTTTCGGCCGTAACGACGGCGCCAGCCAGGGCCACGACCTGCTCCTTCATCATCACATCTATCGCACCGTCGTCATAGACGCGCAGGTGATACTGCTTGTCTTCCATCGAAAAGCCGCTGAACTTAAGGATATTGTCACCGATCGGCAGAATTATCTTGTATGCGCCGAAGGCATCTGTCTGCGCGAAGGCGCCCTTCTCGTCATAGACCGCGACGCCGGCCAAAGCCTCGCCGGTCGAAGCATCCCGCACGATACCGCGCACCGTTGCCTTGCCGCTGCGGCGGGCGGTGGGCTCGCCTATCTCGTATATCTTGTTTTCAAATCCCGTAACGACCGTCTCTTCCTCCATTGCGATCTTTTCGGCGGGAGCCGCCTGCGGCGCAAAATAGCCTGCCGGCAGATCCGTGACTATATCCTGACCACGGTAGATAAAGTAGCGGCCGTCCATCATATTGACCGAATAACGGTGCTCGCGAAGCTGCGCAAATGCCTCGTCTATAAATGCCTGACCCTCGCTACGGATCGTATAGGAGGCCTTGTCGGTCGTGTCCCTGACGGCATAAACCTCCAGATGCAGCGAATCGCGCAGATACTGCACCACCTCCATCGCGTCGGCCTTGGAGACGCCGCGAAGACTCTGTGCGGCTGCGGCCGGAGAGAGCAGTGCCAGAATGAAGGCGCAGAGGATTATATGGCGCAGACGACTCATTCTCCGTATTCTACATAACGCATTACGATGAGTATGAACTCCTCGAGGCCGATGCTGTATTCGGTCTCTTCGGCGCGGATGATCTTCTTCAGGGCGCTGCGGTGCTCCCTGTAGTGCTTCAGCAGGTCGCTTCGGCGGCGGATCTGGGTTATGGCGCCATCCTGCCCCTGATAATAGAAGGTGACTATCGGCAGATAGACCTCATATACGTTGTTGAGGACAGCCGTGCCCTTCTCTCCGGTATCCAGCAGACGCTCGTTGGTGACAGTCTCAAGACGCTTGACGATATGCTTGAGGATGCGCGCCTTCCCCTCGAAAATCACCTCGTAATAACCCTCGGGCAGCACCTCGGGCGCAAGGAATGCGGCGTTGATGAACTGCCTGCCGTCCATCTTCAGCTGTTCGACATAGTCGCGGTTGAGCATAACCTGCGCGCCCTTCTGCGGCTCTATGACCAGCACCTGCTGGCGCGCGGCGTCGATATTGATGGCATCGCACCAGTAATCCTTGTGATTGTAACGCACGCAGCCTGCGTAATAATCCGGCGTATCCCAGTAATATGTGCCGTTGAACTGAAACTTGTACGCGAGCGGCTTGCGGCCCCGGTAGAGCAGCGAAGAAGCTTGCGCCGAATCCCGGTAGCGCATATAATCGGCATTCTGGGCCTGCATTTCCGTCAGGCAGGCCGCCACCATCGCGAATATCAGCAGGAGTCTTCTCATATTTACGGTACGCGGCTTAGAATTATCTTCCGGTAAACGACCGTCTGATAGATCGAGCGGAATACCAGATGTCCGAAATAACCTATGTAGATGGACTGCACCCCGAAACGGCCGGCCGTCGCCCAGTATAGCAGCAGGAATACCACCGCCGAACCGATCGTGCAGTTGCGAAGTGCGCGCGAAGCCGTCGCGCCGATATAGATCCCGTCCCAGGTAAATGCGATGCAGCTCATAACCGGCATCAGCAGCAGCCAGAAGAGGAACGGCCCGCAGGCCTCGATGACTTCCGCATTGTCCGTGATGATACCTATCATCCAGCGGGGCAGGACGGCATAGAGGGCGGTCGAGACAATGGCTATGGCCATGCACCAGACAAAGTTCCAGCGTATGGTTGCCTTAAGGTTATCCTTTTCCTGCGCTCCGATATAGCGGCCGGTAAGGGCCTCGCCCGCGTAGGCAAATCCGTCAACAAAGTACGAATAGAGCAGCAGCAGCTTCATCATCACCGAACTGACGGCAAGCTGGGTATCTCCGAAGCGGGCCGCAAGCGCGGTAAATCCGGTATAGACCACCAGCAGTGATATGGAGCGGATGAAAAGGTCTATATTGATCGAGAAGAATGAACGTATCTTGGCCCACCGGGCGCTCTGACGTATGCTGGCAAGCCGCAGGATGGCCCGGTAGCGGGCCGTTATCAGGACCGAAGCCAGGATCAGGCCGCTCCACTGGGCGATGAGCGTTCCGGCAGCCACGCCGTTGATGCCCATCGGCGTATGGAAGGCCAGCAGCCAGCTGGCTATCATATTGACCACGTTGACCCAGATATCCACCACCATCGCATAGACGGTATTCTGCATCCCGATAAACCAGCCCTTGAATACGAACAGCGAAAGAGTGGCGGGAACCGCCCAGATGCGGATAAAGAAGTAATCCTTGGCAATGGCCGCGACCTCTGGCGTACACTCGATGAGCATAAATGCCACCTTGATGTAGAGCCACTGTATCAGCAGGCAGATAAAGGCCACCGCCATTGCCGTCATTATACCCTGCATAAAGGTCTCGGCGGCGCATTTCCAGTCCTTGCGGCCAAATGCCTGGGCAGTTATGCCGCCCGTTCCCACGCGCAGGAAGCCCATATTCCAGTAGAGCAGGTCGAAGAGCATCGAGCCGATTGCGATGCCGCCGATGCTCACCGCATCTCCCAGATGGCCGGAAATCGCCAGATCGACGATACCCACAAGCGGGACCGTGATGTTGGCGAGAATGCTCGGGCCTGCAAGACCCAGGATCTGACGGTTTATGGCGCGTGCGCTGCTCATCGGTACTTGGTCTCCTCCTCGAGCATTCCGAGGTACGAATTGTACCGCTCAGCGGATATTTCGCCCGAATCCACCGCCTCCTTGACGGCGCATCCAGGCTCGTGTGTATGTGTACAGGGCTTGAAGCGGCAGCGGTCCATAACCCGGAGCATCTCCGGGAAATACGTGCTCAACTCCTCGGGTTCGATGTCCACCAGGCCGAAGCCGCGAATGCCCGGAGTGTCTATCAGGAATCCGCCTCCCGAGAGAGGGTGCATCTCGTAGAATGTTGTGGTATGCCTGCCCTGGCGGTTGGAAATGGATATCTCGCCGGTACGTACCGTGAGAGTGGGATCAAGAGCCGATATGAGGGAACTCTTGCCGACTCCCGAGACGCCCGAAAACAGCGAAACCTTGTCGCGGCACATATCCCGGATCGCATCGATGCCTTCGCCAGTAAGGGCTGAAACGGTCAGCACCTGATATCCTGCGCGGGAGTAGATATCCTCCCAGTAGCGACATTCGGCCCGCTGGTACTCATCGTAGATGTCAGTCTTGTTGATGACTATCACCGGATGCACCTGATATGCCTCGCAGGTGATCAGGAACCGGTCCACAAAGGCCGGTTTGATCTCAGGCAGGGCCACCGTGATAACCAGGAACACCCGGTCGAGATTGGCGGCGATGACGTGCGACTGGCGCGAGAGATTGACCGAACGGCGGACGATGCAATTGGTGCGGGGCAGGATCCGTTCGATGGTCCCCATCGGCTCGGGAGCGTCCCAGTCGATGACATATTCGACACGGTCCCCGACTGCGACGGGATTGGTGGCCTGCGAGGCATCGAGCCGTACGCGTCCCTTTATCACCGCGGGAATCATCTCCCAGCGTGGAAGTTCCGACAGCAGGTAATGGCTTCCCGTATGCTTGACTACAGTCGCTGTTCCGTGTTGTTTCATATCCCGGCAAAGATAATAATTTCCACAAAATAGATTATCTTTGCGCAGATAAAGTGCAGTAACAATGTATTCCCAGGATATTATCGACGGCATCGTGGAGAAAGCCCTCCGGAGCCAGTCGTTCGACCGCGAACCGCAGAACCTCTACCGCCCGGTAGGCTATATGCTGGGGCTTGGCGGCAAGCATCTGCGTCCGCGCCTCTGTGTGACCACGTACAACCTGTTCAACGACCGCATCGATGACCGTATCATCTTCCCGGCGCTGGCGCTCGAGACGTTCCACCAGTTTACGCTCATCCACGACGATATTATGGACAACTCGCCCACCCGTCGCGGCCAGCCCACGGTATATGCGCTCTATGGCACCAACAATGCCATCCTCAGCGGCGATGCGATGAACATCCTGGCCTACCAGTATCTGGCAGGAGCGCCCTCGCATCTTGTCGGAGACGCCTTGAAGCTCTTCAACGAAATCTCTCTCAAGGTCTGCGAAGGACAGCAGCTGGATATGGATTTCGAGGACCAGGCCGTGATTACGATGGATGAATATATGGAGATGATCGCCCTCAAGACAGGCGTGCTGATCTCCGGAGCCGTCAAGATGGGCGCGCTGCTGGCTGAGATCCCCTGCGACACTGTCGATGCACTCGCCCGGTACGGCATGCAGGCCGGACTGGGATTCCAGATCGCAGATGACTATCTGGACACTTTCGGCGACGAAAAAATCTTCGGCAAGCCCATCGGAGGCGATATCGTCAACAACAAGAAGACCTGGCTGCTGGTAGAATGCCAGCGCCGCGCATCTGAATCAGAAAAGAAGAAGCTTGCAGACCTTCTGAAGCTGGATGAAAGCCACCGCGAGGAGAAGATCGAAGGAGTCCGCAATCTCTACATCAGCCTCGGTGTCCGCGAAGGCGCCGACAAGGCCATTATGGCTTGTTACGCCAAGGCTCTGGAGGCGCTTGACGAAGCCCGTCTGAGCCCGGAGGGCCGCGAACGTATGGTCATCCTTGCGGATCAAATGTTGCACCGTGAAAAATAGCCGGTTTGAAATAATGGCCCCGGCGGGCAATTTTGAATGCCTGCAGGCCGCCATCCAGGGCGGAGCGGACTCCGTATATTTCGGAGTGGGCCGCCTCAATATGCGCTCCCATTCGGCCAATAATTTCGCAATCGAAGATCTCTCTCAAGTCTGCCGCATCTGCCGCAAGGCGGGCGTGCGGACGTATCTGACGCTCAATATCGTACTTTACGGAGAGGATCTCGCCCCGATGCGGGAGACTCTCGACGAGGCCCGCCGCGCCGGAGTGGATGCCGTCATCGCTTCCGATATGGCCGCCATCCTATATGCGCGCAGCATCGGGATGGAGGTGCATATCTCCACGCAGCTGAGCATTTCCAATGTCGAAAGCCTGCGATTCTACGCGCAATGGGCGGACGTGGTCGTGCTGGCGCGCGAACTGCGCCTCGAGCAGGTCGCCGAGATCTCGCGCACCATCGAAGCGGAAGGCATAAAAGGCCCCTCGGGCCGCAACGTGCAGATAGAAATGTTCTGCCACGGCGCCCTCTGTATGGCCATTTCCGGCAAATGCTACCTTTCCCTGCATCAGTACAACGCTTCGGCCAACCGGGGCGAGTGCTTCCAGCTATGCCGCCGCGCCTATGAGGTGAAGGATATCGAGACCGGGATGCAGCTCAAGATTGACAACCAGTATATAATGTCTCCCAAGGACCTCTGCACTGTCCGTTTCCTGGACAAGATGGCCGCCGCAGGCAGCACCGTCTTCAAGATCGAGGGCCGCGCCCGCAGCGCCGAATATGTCAAGACCGTGACTCAGGCATACCGCGAGGCCGCAGATGCCATCGAGGCGGGGACATTCAGCGAACAGAAAGCCTCGGAGCTCTACACGAGGCTCGAGACGGTATTCAACCGCGGATTCTGGGATGGTTATTATCAGGGCGCACTGCTGGGCGAGTGGAGTGAAGTCTATGGCAACCGCGCCACCCGTACCAAGACCTATATCGGACGCATCACCAACTGGTATTCACGCCTGGGCGTAGCTGAGATAACAGTCGAGACCGGAGGCTTCCGCTTGGGCGACCACCTGCTCATAACCGGCTCCACCACAGGAGTGATGGAGTGCGACGTAAAGGAAATCCGCACCGACCATCAGGTACAGGAAGCAAAAAAGGGAGATGTCTGCAGCATCCCCCTTGTCGAGCGGCCCCATCGCGGAGACCGCGTTTATCTGTATCAGTAATCCCTACTGTACCTGTACCCTCTGTACATAAGTGGTCGTAACGCCGTCTATGGTACATTCGGCCTTGATGGTATGCTTGCCGGCAGGGAACTTGACGCGTGAATCGGTCACCTCTTTGCCGTTGACATACCACGTCACCTCCATATCGTCGGGCACGGTGCGGGTATTGTCGATATAGAAATCTATGTACTGTCCTGCCTTATATTCTTTCTGGACGTGGATCATCGGATGGTCATACGCCGGAATGTAAGGATTGAACAAATCAACGTAGTCGCCGTTATTCTTAAGTATCATCGGCGTATAATCCGACGGATCGGTGGATCCGACAGCTGCATAATACACGGCTATGCGGTCTCCGAATGCAGGCACCTGCTTGATCTCGGGATTGACGTTGCTGGTATAATTGGCATACGTACGCGAAGAGAATGTATTGGGATAATAATTGGTCGTATAATACTTGGGAGTGTACCAGTAATCGGCCATCCATACCCGGAAATACGCTTTCTTCGTGAAATAGCTGGTATTGAAAGGGCTGAACTTGATAGTAATCTTATCACCCTTCTCAAGGTCGTCGGTACTGCCGCTCTGCGAGAGACCTTCCGTGGATGATGTGTAATACAGCGAGAAGGTCATTGCCGAACGGCCGCCTGCATCGGGCTTGAGGTCGAAATTGGCCGACTGCTTGCCGTTGTAATTGTGGGACGATGAAGGCTTCAATGCAGAAAGATAGTAAAATCCATTGTTGCTGCCGCCCCAGCCCCAGTTGAAACGGACACGTTCGTCGGAATCATAACCGTCAGCCAGGAATGCGTGGCCGCCGCCGGTAGTTGGATTGTACCCCGTATAGGCGATCGGGTGACTCTTGTCAAGCGATTCCTTGATCCGCTGGAACCACTCCGACTCGGTATGGCCGGCGCGGGCATAGTGCGTCGCTGACGAGTCATAATCAAAGTTCTTGATCAAGCCGCGGGCGCCGTCAATCGTGGATGCGCCGGTAGATGAAGTACCGTAAGTGGCCTCAACCATAACACCCACGTCAAACATCAGACGAGCGACGGCATTTGCCTGCGCATCGGTGTAAGAGACGTTCTTGTATGAAGGCAGCATATTGTCCCAGTCATACACGGCCGTCAGCTCGTGGCCGGGCTGATTGTAGGTGACGCCGTCCTTGGTATAGCTGTAATCTGGAAGTGTACCGTGGCCCTTTGCGGGGTACTTATAGAAGTACATCAGCTCCGAAAGGGCCGTAGCGACACATCCCGTCATCGTAGCCTTACCGCCGATCGTAGGGCAGTAACGGTTGTAGGGAGCGCCCTGGTTCCAGGTGGCCGTATTGAGATTGACGATGGTCGTCGCGCGGCGGATAACACCGCTGCGAAGATCATCCCACAGACGGGCCGTTTCGGCATCCGCCTCCGCCGTGCTTTCCTGTACGGCCGATATCTGGTCGGCATATTCGTCAAACCAGCACCTGACCTGGTCGGGCATCCCGACTACCTCGAACGAACCCTCGTCGCTCCAGGCAAGAATGGGCCGTGCGCGGTCATCCCCCGCAATGACCACAAATCCCCCTTCCGAACCGTTGAATACATAGTATGCCGGTGCATAGGGGCCCTTGGTCTCGACTCCGCCGCTCCAGACAAGAGTGGCGCCGGCAGCCTTGGTCAGGCCGCCGAAATAACTGTCGGCCAATGCCTGCGCATCCCTCGGGCTGATGATATCGGCCCTCAGGGGAAGATACGCCGTCATTAATATGAGGAGGATTATAGCCTTGCGTTTCATTTTTAGAGTACTGTGATTTTCTGAATAAGAGTCTTCGGATACTTGTCAGAACTGGAGGCCTTGACGACCGCCTTGACGGTATGCTCGCCGCTGGTAAGCTTGACATACGAACCGCTTACCGACTCGCCGTCCAAGGACCAGGTGACACTGTAGGGATCGCTCTCAAGGTTGACAATCTGCAGGTCAAACAATTCACCTGCCTGATAAGTCTCCTTGGGACAATAGATCATAGGACGTTCGTAGAAGTAAACTGCACCCTTGGTCGAGCTGACATAATAAGTCTCGACAATACACGGACGCCACTTTTCACCCCAGCTGCCATAGACGATGGTCAGGCGGTCGCCGGGAAGCGGCTGCTGCGTAATCCTGCAGTCGAGTTCGTAACCATCGTTCAGGCCGTACAGGTATCCGAGTTCGAAACTGTCCTGATAGACGTCAGAGACAAGCTCCTTGACATTGTCATTTGCATCTACGACGGCTGCGGCATACAGGGCGGTGAAATCGATATTGCCGGAAGGATAGAGGTAAGTGCAGCCGAACTTGAAATCCTGGCCGACTTCGGTCGAGCCGGAAACCACCTTTACGCCATAATAGGTCTCTCCGCCGAAGCTATAACCGAGGATGTAGAGATCGCCTACGGGATAGCCTTCCGAAGTGGCGGGCTTGATGCCGAAGGTTGCATCCTGATAGTAGCTGAAGTCATCATCGCTGGAGCTGCCTGAGCGGAAGGCAGACATTTCGAAAAATCCGTTGTCGCTGCCGCTCCAGCCCCAGTTGACATAGAACTTGCCGTCGCTGTCATAACCGTCCACGACAAATTCGTGACCGTTGCTTCCGGATGAGTTGGAAGCGCCCATAACGACGGGCATATCGTTGTTCAGGTCGTTCATAAGCAGGGTATTCCATTCCGAATCACGGATTTCGTCGCGATATACGATATGGATGCAGGAGTCATAACCCATATAATTGATCAGACCTGCACCGATGGCCTCGCTCATCGCGCCTGAGCCCTGATTGGAGTATTCCATCTGGACCATTACGCCGACATCGCGCATCAGCCTTGCCACGGCGGCGCCTTCCTCTTCACTGTAGCTGCCGTTATAATTGGTGCGCATCTTGTCCCATTTGTAGGTCTCGGTGAGCTCGTAACCGGAAATGTTGACAGTCTTGGAGCCGAGCTTGTACGAATAACTGGGAAGCGTGCCGTGGCCCTTGGTGGGATACTTGTGGTGATACATCACCTCTGCCGTTGCCGTTGCCACACAACCGGTATAAGGACGGGAGCTCTGGCCTGCGACTTTGTCGCAAAGGTTGTTGTATGGCGCACCCTGATCCCAGAGGGGAGTATTGAGAGTAACGACCGGCGTTGCCATACGGATATTCTTGCCGGAGGTGAAGCGTTCCCACTGCTTTGCTGTCTCGGAATCCTGCTTTATACCCTTTTCGCGCATATAGGCGATCTGCCGCTCATAGCTCTCGAACCACGCGCGGATATTGTCTGGCATACCTTCGGTAACGAACTTGCCGTTCAAAGAATAACCGAGAACGGGAACTGCCACGTCATCACCGGAGACGACCACGAATCCGCTTTCTTCCTCTTCGAAGACATACAGTGCGGGAGCCTCGACGCCGGCGCGCGTCATATCGACCGAACCGGTCCATACCAGGCGCGGCGAGGCTGACTTGGTGGCATTGGCACGGAAGAACGAGGATGCAACGCCTTCTGCGCGATTAACGTCCACCGGACCTGCAAAAGCCGTAGCTGTAATAGCCAGTGCGGCTATTAAAATCACTATCTTCTTCATACCCCTCTACCTATTCAGCTATTTTGTTGATGATGAAACCAAGGTTGTCGTCCGTCGCCTCGATCCACAGACGGTTGCCATCGGCCTTGACTATCGTACAGCTGTGCGTTGTAGTCGAAGCGCCGCTGTCGTTCACGCGATAGTAGGTGACGTTCACGCTCTTTCCGACTCCCGGGATAATTGCCGTACCGAGGGTGATATCGCTGACATATCCGCGCAGTACGCTCTGGATACCGAAGGTAAACGAGGAAGCCGTGGACTGCACCAAATACTGGTCCTGGAACTCCACGTATGAGTGGACCGCCACGGGAGACGCACCGGAAATATCATATACGCCCCACTCTGATACCACGTCATACCACGTCGAAGTAGGCGTAGAGTCGATGACGCTTGCCTTGCCTGCGGCAACAAGGGCTGCCACGTCGATGGGCATATTGTAGCGATAGCCCGTCGAATAAGCCTTGGAAGCATTGACATTGACCAGCACCTGATGGTTGTCCGTGTTAGCCTTGATGGTGATGGCATCGCCCGATGCAACGGTCGGCGCGACAAACATCCAGGCCTCGACCGGAGTACCGGAAGAGAGGGTTACGGGCGAAGCAAACTCGAGGGTAACCTTGGAAGCGCCGCCCGATGCGAATGCCGGAACGGCTGCACCGTTGGTAACATCCAGGGTATAATCACCTGCCAGGACCTTGCCCGATACTTCCATACTGATGGAACTGAGCACATCGCCGCTGAGAGCAGCGTTGGGCGTGAAGACAAAGTGCAGGAGGACAAGCCTCTGGCTGAAATTGAACTGATATCCCGAAGTTGCGCTGCCCCCCGAGATGACGACACCGGACTTGACGTCGAGAGTCATATCAGGCTGGCCGCCGACCGGCTGGGTCTGCGCGGCGGGAAGGTTGAGCGCCACAGCCTTGGCATTGGTGCCGGCAGTAGAGCTATAGGGATAATACGCATACTGGGGAGCACCCGAGAGGGAACCCTTGAAGACACCGTCGGTCGAGCCTGCTGACTCTCCAACCAGCGTAAAGAGGCCCTGGGTACCGGTATTGCCAGAATAGACACCTATCTGGTCACCGTCATCCCAGCGGGTGATGAAACCGCCCGCGTCAAGCGTAGTCTTGGCGGCATCTTCATCCAGTGAAACGAAAATTGTATATTTCTGGGAATCGATCAGTTTTTCCAAATCTTTTCCGGCATTTTGGCAGCCGCTCAGCACTGCGAGCAGCAAAGCCATTGAGATCAATACTTTCTTCATCGCAGTACTTCTTACTTTTGATTTGTAAAACGTTCGAATTCGCCCCAGCTTGTTTCGAAACCATCGCCGCCGTCAGAATACGAAGAAGCGATAAGTTTCTGGAAGCCTACTGTAATGCAGGTTACATCCGGCGTCCTGTAGTCTTGTTTTTTCATAAAGTTGAGGATAATTATTTGTTTTGATTATTGTCCGGTATAAGTGTGACTTCGCCCGCAAGCCAGCGGTCCAGTGCCTTTGATAGCTGCTCGTCTGTCTTGATGGCGAACCAATTGCCTGCGGCGGAGTAATAATAACGTGAGATTATCTCCTGCTCGATCAGGGGACGGATATCGTCCTTGAGAAGGTGCAGGAGCGTGACCTTGTCCAGCTTGAAACGCGATGCAAGCTCTTCGACGTCGCCGCCATAGCTCTCCTGCAGGCCGTCGGCTTCGATCGCCTTGCGAAGCTGGGCGATAAGCGTCTCGGCGCTGCTGCGGAAATCAAAATCGCGCACGGCTGCCCACCGTACGAACTCTTCGTATTCGTCGTCGCTCAGGGCAAACTGCTCTGCCGGAGCTATCTCGTTGTGCGTACGGTAATATTCTATCGCATATTGCTGCGGTATCTGCGAATAATAGAGCGCCACCACGGGACGGCTGTATTCGCGGGCTTCGACCTTGATGTCAGGCGTAATGCCGCCGCCATCCTGCACCGTGCGGCCGTGGAGGGTGGTGAAATTGTGGCGCAGCGAATCGGGGATCGTGCCCACACTGCCGTCTTCGTTGCGATGGCTGTAATCGATGGCCTGCAGGCAGCGTCCGCTGGGCGTGTAATATTTGCCCGTGGTGAGCTTCAGTCGGCCGTCATAGGGAGTCTCTACCACGGACTGTATCAGGCCCTTGCCGAAAGTGCGTCCGCCGGCCACCACGGCGCGGTCAAGATCCTGCAGCGCTCCGGTCACGATCTCCGAAGAGGATGCCGTCTGGCTGTTGACCATCACCAGGATGGGCATCTCGGTATCGAGGGGCTCGGTCTCGGTATAGAGCTGGCTGTTCATACGCTCTTCGCGGCCACGGGAAGATACTACCATCGTCCCCTTGGGTACGAACAGGGAGAGCAGCTTCACAGCCTCATCCATCAGTCCTCCTCCGTTACCGCGAAGGTCTATGACCAGTCGCTTTGCGCCGCGCTCACGCAGTGCGATGAACGCCTTGCGGAAATCCTCGCTCATCTTGTCGGTAAAACCGGAAACGCAGATAAGCCCTATCGAATCGCGCAGCATTCCGCTGCAGGCAATATCGGATACGTGGATGCGCTCGCGCTTGACGCGGATATCTACCGTATCGCCCGTACGCGCCTTGACCACGTGGAAAACCACATCCGTGCCGGGCATACCCTTCATACGGGAGGTGGCCTGCTCGGAGGTCTCGCCCACTACGGTGCGGCCGTCAACCTCCCAGATCGTATCGCCCGGCTCCAGGCCCGCCTTTGCGGCAGGGGAACCTTCGTAGGGCTCGTCAATGATGACACCGCCATCGACCGACTTGCGGATGATGGCACCGATGCCGCCGTAGGCACCGGTGGTCATCAGTTCGAAGTCCTCTTCGGCGCTCTCGGGGATGTACGTGGTATAGGGATCGAGCGAAGACAGCATAGCTGAAATGCCCGCCGGTATAATCTTGTTGAAATCAAGCGAATCGACGTAGGACGCCGACAGGCTCTTGAGAATCGAATACTGAATGTCGAGGTTCCGGCCCAGATTGAAATCACTGGACTGGGCATGCGCCGACGTACCGATTATCAGTGCGGCTATTGCCGCCGATATGAACCTGACTATCCTCATATTACTTTTTATATAAGCTTGCAAATGTAAAAAATATTATTGAAAAAGCCGACCAATTGTTAACTTTGTTACTCTGTAACGGCTTTTGCACGACCT
Source organism: uncultured Bacteroidia bacterium (assembly GCA_902773925.1). Taxonomy (GTDB): domain Bacteria; phylum Bacteroidota; class Bacteroidia; order Bacteroidales; family UBA932; genus Cacconaster. Next base: position 174,501 of record CACYGI010000001.1, read on the forward strand.
TATATGAAACTGATTTTCGCATCCGCCAACCGCCATAAACTGGCCGAAGTAAGCCGGATTTTCGGGCCTTCGTACCAGATCCTCCTGCCTCAGGACCTCGGACTTGATGAAGATATCCCCGAAACCGGCGACACCCTTGCCGCCAATTCCCTCCAGAAGGCACAGTTTGTATGGGACCGATTCCACCTGCCGTGTTTTTCGGATGATACCGGGTTGGAGGTTGATGCCCTCGGAGGCGCTCCGGGCGTGTATTCCGCCCGCTATGCCGGAGAGCCGCGCAGCAGTGCGCGCAATATCGAAAAGCTGCTCAGGGAGATGGAAGGCATAAGTATGGAGAAGCGCACGGCGCGGTTTCGCTGCGTCGTCACGCTTATCACTGACGGACAGGTCGCTGCATTTGACGGGGTCTGCGAAGGACGCATAGGTCTGTCGCCTGTCTGCCAGGAGGGGTTCGGCTATGATCCGGTATTTATCCCCGAAGGGTTTGACTGCACGATGTCCGAACTTTCCCTTGATGTCAAAAATACTCTTTCCCATCGTGGAAAAGCTATGAAGCAACTCGTATGCCACTTGTCGCAACATCACGGATAATCGTCCTGCACCTGACCAAGTATGGCGAGAGCGGACTGATCGTACACGCCATCGACCGGGACTGCGGACGGACGAGCCTGTTCCTGAAGGGGGCGGGGCGCGGGCGCAATGCATCCGCGACTGCCCTGCTGCATCCTCTTTCGGTGCATCAGGCCGTGACCGTGACTTCTACGGCGGGGAGTCTGCCATATCTTCGGGAATACACCCCCTGCCGCACTCTGGCCAGCCTGCGCACGGATATCGTAAAGAGCAGCATTGCGCTCTTCATTAGCGAAATCCTCTACCGCAGCATCCACGAATCGGATGCCGATACGCAGCTTTTCGACTGGCTGGAAGATGCTATCGTGATGCTGGATGCGCTGGATGAGGGCGCGGCCAATTTCCACCTGTGGTTCCTGACGGGACTGGCAGTGCGCACCGGATTCCGGCCCGAGGATAATTATTCGCCGGAAAGACCGCTGTTCGACCCGCAGGCGGCGAGATTTGTCGAAGCGGGGCCGTGGCGCGACGCGACGGATCTGTTTTCAGAAGCCCATTCGCTGCTGCTGCACCAGAGCCTGAGCCTGCAGCCGGCCGAGTTTATGGCGCTGAGGCTCGCCTCAACCACGCGCCGCAGCTTCGCGGATCTTATGATCCGCTACCTGTCCTGGCACTGGGGCATCCAGCCACAGATCAAGTCGCTGGACGTACTTCACGCCGTCTTTAACTGAGCAGCCACTTGGCCTTGTCCGTCAGGTGCATCTTGTAACCGACTCCGGATGCATCCAGGAACGAGAAGAGGTCATCACACGGATCCACCCGATTCTTCTTGGAGAACATCGTAACGTTCTCGCTGCGGCCCTCGGCCTGGAACTGGACCGTAATGAGCAGCTGGGTATTGCCTTTGCTGTGCTTTGAGGCCTTTAGCAGCCGGCGGGTAAATCCCGAATCGATCTGAGCCAGGGGCACGAACAGCTCCAGCGAATCCACGAACGAGTCTTTGGTATTGGAAAGCAGCGTCATACCCATAACGCGCAGCTCAAATCCTGCGGAAGAAGAGCCCTCGTCCTCCTTCTTCTGGAATCTGGGACGGATCTGGCACTTGATGAATACCGGCATATTGACCTCCATATACGGCAGATACTTCTCGTAATCCTTACCGAAGAACGAGAAGCGGTGGCTTCCGCGATAGTCCTCGACATAGATGCTGGCCATCTGGGTGTTCTTGCGGGTATAGCCCTTCTCGACCTTGGTCACAAGGCCCGCGACAAACAGCGTCTTGCCCTGCAGCTCCTTGCTGGTCTGCGCCTCGGCCTCGATGGCGGAGAGCTCACCTACCGAGCAGTCGGTAAAATTGTCCATCTCTATGCGGAACCGGTCCAGCGGATGACGCGAGATATACATTCCCACAAGCTCCTTCTCGCACTTGAGATACTCCAGCTCATCGACCTGCTCGACCTCGGGAATCACCGGCCGGACGGGACGGACCTCCTCCATTCCACCAAATAGCGAAGGCATCGAGGCTACGGCGTCATTCTGGATCTTGTATCCGTAGCGCAGCAGCGAATCGATAAACGAAGCTTCGCGGTCGGTGGTGGCGAAGAATGCCGCACGCGTCTTGACATCCGGCATCGAGTCGAATGCGCCGGCATATACCAGACACTCGACCATCTTGCGGTTGAGCACGATCGTGGGAACGCGCTCCGCGAAATCGAACACGTCGGTAAACGGCTCGTTCTTGTCGCGCTCCGCGATGATGGCCTCTATCACATTGCGTCCCACGCCCTTGATGCCGCCCATTCCGAAACGGATATTGCCCTGCTTGTTGACCGTGAAGGTCACGTCGCTCTCATTGATATCGGGGCTGAGCACGCGGATATTGTGGCGGCGGCAGTCATCCATTATCTTCTCTATCTCGACGATGTCGTTGAGGTTGCAGCTTAGGCAGGCAGCAAGATATTCGGAAGGATAGTGCGCCTTGAGCCAGGCGGTCTGGTAGCTGACCCACGCATAGCAGGTGGAGTGCGATTTGTTGAACGCATACTGCGCAAATTTCTCCCAGTCGCCCCAGATCTTCTTGAGCATCTTGTCAGGATGGCCGTTTTTCTCGCCTCCGGCGAAAAACTTGTCCTTGAGCTTCATCAGCGTATCCTTCTGCTTCTTGCCCATCGCCTTGCGGAGCATATCCGCCTCGCCGCGGGTAAATCCGGCCAGACGGCGCGAGAGAAGCATCACCTGCTCCTGATAGACCGTCACGCCGTAAGTCTCGCGCAGGTACTCCTCCATCTCCGGAAGGTCGTACTCGATCTTTTCCTGCCCCTGCTTGCGGGCCACGAATGAAGGGATGTAGTCCATCGGACCGGGGCGGTAGAGCGCGTTCATTGCGATAAGGTCTTCGAAACGCTCGGGATGCAGCTTCTGCAGCCACTCCTTCATACCCTGGGATTCAAACTGGAAGATATTGGTGGTATCGCCGCGGCTGTAAAGCGCATAAGTGGCCTTGTCGTCTATCGGGATGGCTTCGATATCGATGTCCAGGCCGTGACGCTTGCGGATATTGGAAAGGCACTCCTTGATGATGGAGAGGGTGCGCAGGCCCAGGAAGTCCATCTTGAGCATACCGACCTCCTCGATATAGTGGCCGTCGTACTGCGAAACCCATACCTCTTCCTTGGTCTGCTTATCGTTGGCTATGGCTATCGGAATATAGTCCATCAGGTTGCCGCTGCCGATGATCATCGCGCACGCGTGGACGCCGGTCTGGCGGATACTGTCCTCGAGCTGGACCGCATATTTGAGGACTTCCCTGACTTCGGGGCGGCCGTTCTCGTACTGCTCGCGGAATTCGGGAACATATTTGATGCAGTTGGGGAGCGTGGCCTTGTAATCGACATCCTCAACGCCCCGCTGGAAGGTCTGCCCGTCCTTATGGATGATCTTGAAGCCATCCTTGAGGATATCCCGTTCGGGATTGAACGGCTCCTCCTTCGTCTCGCGCATAGTGATGGCTCTTTCCGGCACCAGCTTGGCAAGTCTTGCGGACTCGTCCAGAGGCAGGTGGCTGATGCGCGCCACGTCCTTGATGGAACTGCGGCCCGCCATCGTACCGAATGTGATGACGTGCGAAATATGGTCTTTGCCGTACTTGTCCTCGATATATTTGAGCGCCTTGTAACGCCCCTCGTCATCGAAATCGATATCAATATCAGGCATCGATATACGGTCCGGATTGAGGAATCGCTCGAACAGCAGCGAATACTTGAGCGGATCGAGATTGGTTATCTTCAGGCAGTATGCGACCACGCTGCCGGCGGCCGAACCTCGGCCCGGACCGACCTTGACGCCCATCGCACGCGAAGCGGCGATGAAATCCTGGACGATCAGGAAGTAATCCGGGAATCCCATCCTGGCTATGGTCTTGAGCTCGAAATCGATGCGCTCCATCTGCTCCTCGTTGAGTATGTCGCCGTAACGCCAGCGGGCGCCTTCGTAGCAGAGGTAGCAGAGATATGCGACAGACAGGTCGAACTCGTCCCCGCGGGGAGTCTTGTGCTCGACCTTCTCCACCGAACCGTCCTCGTGGCGAACCTCCTCGTAGCTTATGGTGTAGCGGCCCGCCTCGATGACCTCCGCGTAACGCTCGAGATACTCGTCCCGCCGGTCGCGGAACTGCTGCGGAATATCGAACTTGGGCAGCACGTGTCCGCGGTCGATCTTGTATGCCTGCACCTTGGAGGCTACTTCGAGGGTATTTTCGATGACATCGTCACGCCCGGGAAACAACGCGCGCATCTCCTCCTCGCTCTTGAGATACTCCTGCTGGGTATAGCGCATACGCTTGGGGTCGTCGATGTCGGCATTGGTCGTAAGACAGATGAGACGGTCGTGCGCCGGGCCGTCCTCACGGTTGATGAAGTGGACGTCATTGGTCGCGACCACCTTGACGCCGTACTTCTGCGAAAGGGCGAAAATGCCTTCGTTGACTATCTGCTGCTTCTCATAGACCTCCAGTGAAAGGCCGGGGACCTCGGTCTTGTGCAGCATCACCTCGAAATAGTAATCCTCCCCGAAGACCTTCTTGTGCCACTTGACCGCCTCTTCGGCGCCCTGCATGTTTCCGGCCACGATCAGGCGCGGAATCTCACCCGCCAGGCAGGCCGAGCAGCAGATGAGGTTGGACGCATACTTCTCTACGATGGCGTGGGAAACCCTCGGCTTGTCGAAATACTTGCCCTCGATGTGTCCCAGGGAGACAATCTTCATAAGGTTGAGGTAGCCTTCGTAATTCTTGGCAAGCAGGGTAAGGTGATAATACCCCCTGTGCTCCATATCCTTGATACGGTGATCCTCCGCCTTGGCCACATAAATCTCGCATCCGATGATCGGCTTGACGAGCGGCTTCTTGTCAGGGCCGAGATTGGCGTCGCTGAAGGCCACTTTGAGAAACTCCTTGACGCCGTACATATTGCCGTGATCCGTAATGGCTATGGCGGGCATATCGAGCTCCCGCGCACGGGCAAACAGCTTGGGAATGGCGGAGAAACCGTCGAGAATCGAATACTGGGTGTGGACGTGCAGATGTACGAAAGACATAAAACAGGCGGTTTAGGAGTTGCAAGTTACCTAAAAATCCCCGTGCGGCCAAAGGATTTTATCAACAAACTTGCAAGAAAGCGGAAGGATCAGAAAAGGCCGAAGAGACGCGCGTCTATCCTGTCCGTGATGCGGGCGAAATCTTCCGGATTGTTCTCGAAATCCAGACCGTCCGTATCGATGGTGATGATGTCGCCCTTGTACTCCGAGATGAACTTCTCATAGCGGTCGTTAAGGCCCGAGAGGTACTCCAGGCTGATGGACTGCTCGTAATCGCGGCCGCGTTTCTGGATATGCGAGACCAGATTGGGGATGGAACACTTCAGGTAGATGAGCAGGTCCGGCAGCTTGACCGTCTGAATAACCACCTCGAAGAGCTCCATATAAGCGTCGAAATCGCGCTTGGAAAGGTTGCCCATATCGTAGTTGTTGGCCACGAACACGTGCACGCCCTCGAAGATGGTGCGGTCCTGGATAATGGTCTCTTCGCTTGCGGCGATATTCATCACGTCCTTGAGGCGCTGCGTGAGGAAATAAACTTCGAGATTGAAGCTCCAGCGGGGGATGTCCTTGTAGTAATCCTCCAGATACGGATTGTACGTTACTGCCTCGTATTTGGGAGTCCAGCCATAGTGCTGTGAAAGCATACGCGTGAGCGTAGTCTTGCCGCTGCCGATATTACCTGCGATACCGATGTGCATAATCAGGAAGTTTCCTACAAAAGTAAGAAAAAATCGGCCTTTCTATTTCAAGTTATTGCCGAAAATCAGACTGAATTTATCCCATCCGTCCGAGGTGTGCGCGTAACGCACGCCTATGTTGATTTCGCTGCCGATGCGAAGCAGGTGAAGTCCGACAAGCAGGTCGGCTCCCACGGAGAAGAACTGATTGCAGGGCAGGCCCATACTGCCCGGCCCGCTCTCGCGCATTCCGGGCAGAGGACTGTCGGCGGGGGACTTGTACGCCCAGGCGAAATCGGCGAACGGGATAACCTGCAGGCGTTTGAGATAGAACAGCCAGGGCCAGCAGAGGTCGCCGCCCCATACGAACACACCATAGTCGAGCGAGGCTCCGGCATAAGTCAGGTTGTCGAACAGGCGACCTTCGAATCCCCGGGGCGTAAATCCCATCCGCTCCAGGCTGCGGTGCCCGCCGTCGCGAAGCATATGCTGCCAGGTACCTGCGAGCTTGATATTGTGGTCCGTAATGATGCCGGGCAGATAGAAAGTGCCGCGGGCAAATGCCATCATATTGTCGCCCTCGGGCTCGAACGTGGAACGCAGACGGGCGTCAAATGCCAGGCCCAGGCGTGGGCTGAGTTGTCTCTTGGTGCGCTCCAGCGTCCTGGAAAACGACAGGGCGGCGGTAATATCGTGACGGGCTTCGTTGGTAAAGCTGTATTCTACCGAAGGAACCAGATTCTGCGTCCAGCCGCCCCGGCTCAGGTTCCACGGGATATAGACCCGGGCGTGTCCGCGAAGGGAAGAGCGTCCCGTGGAGGTGAGAAACTCATTGAAATCCACGCCGGCCTCGATGACGGGATAAAGCCCGCTGTACTGCACGTCAAGATGGCCCGTATGCCGGCGGCGGCCGTCTTCAGTCCAATAATTGTCGTAGGCATAACCAGCCTGCATCGTAAGGGTGCCGAGCGTATTCTGCGAAAGCAGATAGAAGCCGGGGCTCACCAGATGCAGCGCACTTTCGACGGTGAGCGGATTGATGCGGTCGATATGCGGATAGAGAGGCGCCCAGCTGTGGATATGGATGCCGTGCGCAGCCTTGCCGTAGGGCTTGACCTCGAGAGTATCGATCTCAGAACGCAGCAGCGCAAGTCCGGTATCGGTCCATTGCAGCTGATTTTCGTGGTACTGTGCGGCTGCGCGAGTTGCCAGATGGTCGTCGAAGACCTCTGCCGGATCCTTTTGCTGCATCTGCAGCGAATCCCTTGATATGAATGAGGGATGTGCGCCCAGATTGTCATAATCCGTAAGATACAGACCTTCGGCCGAAAGGCTCGGATAGAATCCTCCGAAGGGCACATTCGCTATCCGCTGCAGCTTACCGTCCCCGGGCGTATAGAGATATGGCTCGCATACGCCATCCCATTCGCCCGTAAGGCAGAGACCTTCGGCGCAGGCGCTTATCTGCTGCATCTTGCTCCTTTGCGGAGCGATCTCCTGCCGCCAGGGGTCGCTCTCGTCCTCCAGAGCGCGGCTGAAAAGGCCCATTCCGCCGCCGGTTATGGCCAGGGCGTAGAGGCGGTCGCCATAAATGGCCATTTCGGTCACCTGCGAGCGGCACGGAGTCTCGCTGCGCGAAATGATTTCGCCGCTATGGGCATCCAGCCGCACGATGGCAAAAATTGCATCCGCATCATAATGCGCGGCATAAATGCTCTTGCCGTCGGGCGTGGGAACAGGGTTGAACAGGCGCGTGCGGCTCGTCAGGTCGCGGACTTTCCCGGACTGGGGATCGCGCGAGCGGATGATCGAATAGCTGCGCAGCTCCCATCGGGGATCCGGCACCTGCTCCGACCAGTAAAGCCGGCCTTCGCCGTCACTTGTTATGCGGGAGGCCTTCTCAGAAAATGCCTGCAAACGCTTCTGGCGGCCATCAGATGTAATCTGTACCAGCTGAACGGGGTACTGCATGCCCCGTTTGGTAGCTATGAAGCCGCCACTGACCGGCAGCAGGTCGCGAAACTCGGTATAAAGCGGCTCCTCGCGAAGCAGCAGCTTATCGGGATGATTGTACGGGGCGCGGCGGTTGTATTCTTCCGACCAGAGCGTCGTATTGTATGCGGTTATATAGCGCCAGTGCTTGCGGACGGTCTTGCCCGAGGCCTCCAGGAAGCTTCGGTTCCAAACGCCGAAGATGTCGTACCACTGGCTTATCTGGGTATTGAGGGCATCTTCGATGGCGGTATAGTTGTCCGAATAGAACCGCATATTGTTGGTGACCATATAGCCGAAAGACCTCTTCGGCGGCACGTAGCGCTGATAGGAGCCATAATGCCAGTCATCGTAGGTGCGGACGTCACCGAGCAGGAACGCCGCCCGGTAGAACATCAGGTATTCGGCGCTGCGGCCCGGACCGCCGTGGGTCATTTCCGTCAGGTGCAGGTCGGCGTTGCCCAGGGCCTGCCAGACCGAAGGATAAAATCCAACGCCCAGCGCGATTGACTGCTGGCCGAAAGGATATTCCAGACCGCGAAAAACCTCCGTATCGTAGTGCGACATATAGCCCAGCAGGAAATTGCCGCTGACGGCAACCTGCTCCGCGTGCTCCTGCGGCAGGCCTCCGGTCGCCCTGGGGGTGGTAAATACCTCTATGCGGCGCGGGCCCCAGGCTACGGTGGATTCACCGTCCACGGCATAAGGGTGCAGGACGATAGGCATACGCAGCAGCGGCACGCTGTAGGAATGCTGCGCCGCAGGACGAGATTTTTCGAATTCGAAGAGGTACACCCTTGCCAGGGAATCCATTCCCAGAGGGTAAATGACCGAATAATTGCGCCCGTCGATCTTGCTCCAGCGCACGGAGGACGGCTCAGCCCCTTCCGTGAAATACTGCGCTGCGCCTTTTGTGCAGATAAGCGCAAAGGCAAGCGCGAAAAACGCGCGGAACAATATTGACGTGCTTCTTCTTCTCATCAACAGCAATTCTTGCTGCAATTGCGGCAGTTGTTGAATTCGCCGCGGAGGCGTTTTTCCACAAGGCTCTGCATCCTATCGCGAAGTTCTTCGCTGGAAATGCGCTGCAGTACCTCCCAGGCGAAGGCCATCTGTTGCATAATCCGTGCCTCGCCCTCGGGGATGCCGCGTGTCCTCATATAGAATATCTCTTCTTCGTCAAGCCGGCCGAGCGTCGATCCGTGGCTGCATTTGACATCATCTGCATAGATTTCAAGCTGCGGCTTGCTGTAGGCGCGTGCCTTATCGGAAATGATGATGTTATGGTTGGCCTGCATCGCTTCGGTCTTCTGCGCATCGCGGTCAACCTTTACCCGGCCGTAGAACCTGGCCACTCCTTCATCGTCCAGAATGCCCTTGAAAACCTGATTGCTGCGGCATTCGGGGACGTAGTGCTCGAGTTCGACATTGTTGATCATCGTCTGCTTGCCGTCAGTCAGATAGAGGCCGCCAAGGTCGCAGGAGCCGTGTTCGCCGCACAGATCGACTTTCAGGTTGTTCTCGATCCGTCCGCCGTGCAGCGAGACGAAGACCATATTGAGCGAAGCGTCCCTGGCCAGAGAAATATCATAAAAAGTGCGGTGCGAGGCTTTGTTATGCTCGTTCTGGAGAATGAAAAACTCCGCCGCGGCACCCTCTTCGAGCCGGATCTCAACCCGGTCCTCGGTCTCGAAGGAATCCATCGTAAATGTGTGGAAGCACTGCAGGATGCGGCCGGAGCTATGCTTCCCGAAGCGGTATATCTGGCGGGTTGAAAGCGGCGCGGTATTATCCGCGTTGCGGACCGAAATCAGCTGCAGCATCTCATCGCGCAGGCAGCCTTCGGGCACCTCCAGCGTGAAAGGCGAAGCCCCGCCCTGCACCGAACCGTTGACGATGAACTGCTGCCGTGCGCCCTTCAGAGGGACGCGGCAGCGGAATTCACCGGAGGTGACCGACGGAGCGTATATGAAATTCTCTTCCATCACTGTGCATTGATTATCCAGTCATAACCCTTCTTCTCGATCTCGAGCGCCAGTTCTTTTCCGGCGGTCTTGATGATGCGGCCCTGATAGAGCACGTGGATGAAGTCGGGCACGATATAGTCCAGCAGGCGCTGATAGTGCGTGATGACTACCGTCGCATTGTTGGCCGTGCGCATCTGGTTGACGCCGGTGGCCACTATGCGCAGCGCATCCACGTCCAGACCGGAGTCCGTCTCGTCAAGGATTGCCAGATCCGGCTCCAGCATTGCCATATGGAATATCTCGTTGCGCTTCTTTTCGCCTCCGGAGAATCCGACATTGACGCCGCGTCCCGAGAAGCTGCTGTCCATCTCGACGATGGCCATTTTCTCACGCATCAGCTTCAGGAATTCGGCTGCCGAGAGAGCCGGAAGGCCCTTGCGCTTGCGATGCTCGTTGACTGCGGCCTTGATGAAATTGACATTCGAAACGCCGGGAATCTCGATGGGATACTGGAATCCCAGGAAGATGCCCTTCCAGGCGCGCTCTTCCGGCGAAAGCGGAAGCAGGTCCTCGCCTTTGAACTGCATACTGCCGCTTGTGACCGTAAAAGTGTCGCGGCCCGCCAGCACTGATGCCAGGGTGCTCTTGCCGGAGCCGTTGGGCCCCATTATGGCGTGTACTTCGCCGGCATTTATTTCGAGGTTGATCCCTTTGAGAATCTCTTTATCGCCCACCGAGGCGTGAAGGTCTTTGATGATGAGCATGGTCTATTGTTCTTTCATTATTTTGCGCCAGGAGGCTATGCCGAAGAATGCAAGTACCAGGTAGCAGGCGCTGACAATCGGCATAAACACAAGTCCTGCAAGTATATAGAGTATGATATTTGTCGTATTGACGATGAGCCAGGCCACCCAGCATTCGAACTTTTTCTGGGCCGAAAGGTACTGCGCCGTAAGGATGGTGACCGTGACGAATGCGTCAAGGTAAGGCTGTGTCGCCGGCGGAAATTTTTCCGGCCAGAATATACTGACCTGCGTCATCGCCCAGCCCAGCAGCAGCGCGAGCAGCGTTACCAGTATCACGTAAAGTGCGGTTATGGGCGCACCCAGACGCGTTATCTTCAGCTGGTTGTGACTGTCCGCCTCCTCCTTCGAGGGATGTGTCCAGCGGTAATGGCCCACGAAGTTGATTATGAGCGATATGGGCTGGAGCATCATACTGAAATAGAGATGCTTCTGCCAGAAGAGCAGGAACAGCGATATGTTATAGACATATCCGAACCAGAAGTTGAGCACCTTGCCGCGGCCGGCAAGGAAAACGCAGGTAAGTCCAAGCAGGACGCTCAGCATCTCGATAAGGCTTACGCTGCTGCCGCCCAGCGTGAAAAGCACGTTGTCCAGTCCGAAAACCGAAAGTAGTTGTCCCATCATATCCTGCCCTTGATTATCCTACGCTGCCTTCGAGTGAAACCTGAAGCAGTTTCTGCGCCTCGACTGCAAACTCCATCGGAAGCTTGTTGAGGACTTCCTTTGCGTAACCGTTGATGATAAGACCGACCGCATCCTCTTCGCTGATACCCCTCTGGCGGCAATAGAAGAGCTGGTCTTCGTTGATCTTGGAGGTCGTCGCCTCGTGCTCAAGGACGGCCGTGAGATTGTCGCTCTCGATGACCGGGAAGGTGTGCGCACCGCATTTGTCTCCGAGCAGGAGCGAATCGCACTGCGAATAGTTGCGCGCCCCGTCAGCCTTGGGCAGGACCTTCACCAGGCCGCGATAGCTGTTCTGGCTGTAACCGGCGGAGATGCCCTTGCTTATGATGCGGCTGCGGGTATTGCGGCCGATGTGGATCATCTTCGTGCCGGTATCAGCCTGCTGGTAGTTGTTGGTGACGGCCACCGAGTAGAACTCCGAAACAGAATCATCGCCCTTGAGTATCGTGCTCGGGTACTTCCAGGTGATGGCGCTGCCCGTTTCGACCTGCGTCCAGAAAAGCTTGCTGCGGTCACCCTTGCAGATACCGCGCTTGGTGACGAAATTGTAGATACCGCCACGGCCCTGCGCATCGCCGGGATACCAGTTCTGGACGGTGCTGTACTTGACTTCGGCGTCCTTTTCAACCACGATCTCGACCACAGCCGCGTGAAGCTGCGACTCGTCGCGCATCGGGGCGGTGCAGCCTTCCAGATAGCTGAGATACGAGCCTTCGTCCGCCACTATCAGCGTCCTTTCGAACTGTCCGGTGCCCTTGGCATTGATGCGGAAATAGCTCGAGAGCTCCATCGGGCAGCGGACGCCCTTGGGGATATAGCAGAACGAGCCGTCGCTGAATACCGCGGAGTTGAGTGCGGAGTAGAAGTTGTCCGCGGCCGGCACTACGCTCGCGAGGTACTTGCGGACCAGGTCGGGATAGTCGCGGACCGCTTCGGAGAATGAGCAGAATATGATGCCCTTCTCCGCAAGACTTTCGCGGTACGTGGTCTTGACCGAAACCGAGTCAAATACGGCATCTACCGCCGCTCCGCTCAGGACATTGCGCTCGTGGAGGGGAATGCCGAGCTTGTCGAAGGTCTTCTCCAGCTCGGGGTCCATCTCCTGTGCTCCGCCGCGCTTTTTGGGGGCGGCATAGTAGATGATATCCTGGAAATCGATCTCCGGGATATCGAGGTGCGCCCAGGTAGGCAGCTTCATCTTCTGCCACTTGCGAAATGCGTCCAGGCGGAATTCAAGCAGCCACTGAGGCTCCTGTTTCTTGGCTGAAATCAGCCGTATAATGTCTTCGTTGAGGCCTTTGGGAATAAATTCCTGGTCCAGCTGCGTCTCGAAACCGTGTTCGTATTCGGCGCCGGCCACCTCTTCAAGTATATCTTCTTTTCTTGCCATTTCAAAACGCCAAAGTTAACCAAAACGGGGCAGAAAGAAAAATATTAAAATTTTTACCGTCGCGATGCAACGAATTGCAACGCAGATGCATCTTATAAGTGGTTTAGGTTTTAGTACACGGGAGGAGGCTTGATTCATTGCTTATGGGTCGGCCTTCTTTTTTTTGTCTCCCCCGTAGATCATTTACCGTCCTGATTGTCAATAAGCGACACCCCGGTCATACACTGCGGTTGCGGGATGCCCATAAGGTCGAGCATCGTCGGGGCGATATCGCACAGGCGGCCGTCGCGCACGCCACGCACGTCATCATCCACCACGACGAACTGGACCTTGTTGAGTGAATGCGCCGTATTGGGCGAGCCGTCCTCATTGACAGCATAATCAGCATTGCCGTGATCAGCCGTTATTATCACCGTATAGCCGTCGCGGCGGGCAGCCTCGACCACCTCGCCGACTGCACTGTCGATATAGCGCACGGCCTCCACGATAGCATCATAGACTCCGGTATGGCCCACCATATCGCCGTTTGCGAAGTTGAGGATTATCATATCGAACTCCCGGCTGTCGAGCGCGGCGATAAGCTTGTCCTTGACCTCTGGCGCGCTCATCTTCGGCTGCAGGTCATAGGTCGCCACCTTCGGTGAATGGACCAGGATCCGGCTTTCGCCCGGGAAAACCTGCTCGCGGCCGCCGTTGAAGAAGAACGTCACGTGCGCGTATTTCTCCGTCTCGGCGATGCGAAGCTGCTTCAGTCCCGCCTGCGCGACCACCTCGCCGATGGTCTGCGGCACATTTTCCTTGTCAAAAAGGATATGCAGGCCGGTAAATGTATCGTCATACGGAGTCAGGCAGCAGAAATAGAGCGGAAGCGTGTGCATCCCCTCCTGCGGCATGTCCTTCTGCGTGAGGACGGTAGTTATCTCGCGGGCGCGGTCGTTGCGGAAATTGAAGAAAATCACGGCGTCGCCCTCTTCGATGCAGGCCAGAGGCTGACGGTCGGCGCCGACAATCACCGTGGGGCAAACGAATTCGTCCGTAACGCCTTCGGCATAAGAGGCCTCCAGCGCATCTATTGCAGAGGTCGCGACAGTACCGATGCCGCTCACCAGCAGGTCATAACCGGCCTTGATCCTGTCCCAGCGCTTGTCGCGGTCCATAGTATAGAACCGTCCGCAGAGCGAAGCGATACGGCCGGTGGTCTGCGCCATATGCTCCTCCAGCTCTGCCACGAACCCCTTGCCGCTGTGCGGATCGGTATCGCGGCCGTCCATCAGGCAGTGCACGAAAACGTCCCTGAGGCCGAAACGCGCCGCTTCGGCGAGGAACTCTTCGAGATGCGCGAGCGAACTGTGGACTCCGCCGTGCGAGCAAAGGCCCAGGAAATGCAGGCGGCGGCCGCTGTCGCGGACATATTCGAAGCAACGGCGGATCTCATCATTCTGCAGCAGCGCGTGCTCGCGGCAGGCGCGGTTGATCTTCACCAGATCCTGATAGACGACGCGGCCGGCTCCGATATTGAGGTGTCCCACCTCCGAATTGCCCATCTGCCCGTCTGGCAGTCCGACATCCTCTCCGCACGCGGAAACGTGGGAATGAGGATAGCGCGAGCGAAGTGCGTCAATATTTGGAGTACCGGCCGTAAAAATGGCGTTGGAATGGTCCTGGCGACCTTCCCCCCAACCATCGAGAATCATCAGTAAGACCCGTTTCTTCATTTTTTATGTATTTTTGTATGTTTTTACAACTTAAGAGCAGCAAATATACAAAATATGGGCAGGAAGTCTAAGAAAAAAGGAGGTTCCTCAAAGGGCGTGGAGAACAGTCGCGGCAAAAGCACGAAGGGCGGCCGCCGCAAGCATTCCGGGCCGAAGATAGCCCAGACTTACGAAGGCATCGTCAACCTCAACCGCGACGGCATTGGATTCATCAACGTACCGGAGCTGGAGGATAGCATTTTCGTCCAGAACCGGCGGATGCGCGGGGCTCTCAACGGCGATAGGGTGAAAGTCGCCGTCTATTCCAGCCGCCGCCCTGAGAGCGGACGCATCGAAGGCGAGGTCCTCTCCGTCATAGAGCGCTCCAAAAGGCCGCACATAGGCACGCTGATCGTCCGCGGAGACAAGGCCTGGGTGATGGTCGAAAGCCGCGTGATGCCCTACGACGTGCGCGTGGACATCGCCAAGGCATCTGACCTGCCGGTATTCGGAGGCCTGAAAGCCACCGACGGGATGAAGGTCGCCGTCCTGGTAAGCTCCTGGCCCAAAGGCACTCCCGAGCCCATCGGCACGATCGTAGACGTGCTTGGCCGCCCCGGCGACAATGACACAGAGATGCACGCCATCCTGACCGAATTCCAGCTGCCCTACAGATTTGAGGAGGCGGTCGAACGGGCCGCTTCGCGCATTCCTTCGAAGATTACAGATAAAGATATCGCCGGGCGGAAAGATTTCCGTCAGGTACTGACCTTCACGATAGACCCCGCCGATGCAAAGGACTTCGACGATGCCATCTCCATCCGCAAGCTGGACGGCGGACGCTACGAGGTCGGCGTGCATATCGCTGATGTGACGTGGTATGTCAAGCAGGGCGGACGTATCGATGAAGAGGCCTACAACAGAGGCACTTCAGTATATCTGGTGGACCGGACGATCCCGATGCTGCCCGAAAAGCTCAGCAACAGGCTCTGCTCCCTGCGACCGGGCGAAGACAAGCTGTGTTTTTCGGCGGTTTTCGAAATGGACGAGACCGCAAAAGTGCACCGACAGTGGTTCGGACGCACGATTATCAATTCCGACCACCGTCTGGATTACGACCAGGCGCAGCAGATCATAGAGACAGGCGAAGGGCCGCTTAACGAAGAGCTTCGACTGCTCAACGATATGGCCGTCGCCCTGCGCAAGAAGCGTTTCGCCAAAGGCGCGATAGACTTCAACCGGCCCGAGATGAAGGTCATAGTCGATGAAAAGGGCCGCCCTCTGGACGTGGTGCAGGTCGTCGAGAAGAACAGCAACCGCCTCATCGAGGAGTTTATGCTTCTTGCCAACCGCAGCGTGGCCGAATACGTCACCCTGCGCTGCAAGGCGAAGAATCCGACTTTCGTCTATCGTGTTCACGACAATCCCAACCCCATAAAGCTCGAAGAGCTGCGCGGATTCGCCGCCAATTTCGGGCGCCGTCTGGGCGATACCGCCAATCCGAAGAAGGCCGCAAAGAGCCTCAACACCCTTATCGGCGAGGTCAAGAACGCCCCGGAAGAGGATGCCGTCAAGATGATGGCGCTTCGCTCGATGGCGCGTGCCTGCTACACGACCGACAATATCGGCCACTACGGACTGGCATTCGACTACTATACGCATTTCACCTCGCCCATCCGGCGTTATCCGGATATGATGGTGCACCGCCTGTTGGCGATGTATATGGACGGGGCCGCTTCGCAGGACAAGGAGTATTACGAAGAATGCTGCCTCTATGCGTCACAGCGCGAGCAGCTGGCCACCGAGGCCGAACGAAGCAGCATCCGCTACAAGATGGTCGAGTTCCTCAAGGGCCGCGAAGGCGAAGTTTTCGAAGGCACGATATCGGGCCTTACGACCTGGGGCATATATGTCGAGATCGAACCTACGAAGATCGAAGGAATGGTCTCGATACGCGACGTAAAAGAGGACTATCTGGTTTTCGATGCCGAGAATTACCGCACCGTAGGCAAGGGTACGGGCCGCGTATTCCGCCTGGGCGACCGGGTCCGCGTCCGCCTGCTGCGCGCCTCGCTCGATCAGCGCATCATCGACTACGAACTTATTTTCGACTGAGCTTAAGCCAGATCCGAAGGCCGTTGACGGCATTTATCAGGTAGAAGAAGTACTTGGCGACATAGACTGCGGCAAGCGAAGCGTTGACGCCGGCTTCGACGTCGGCGAGCGCCGTCAGGGTCCACATTATCACCGAAGATACATTGACCGCTATCCAAAAAATCCACTGCTCCATCCGGGCCGTGGAGAGCAGATACTGTCCGATAAAGTTGCCAACCGTGGCGATGGCGTCCACCACGATCACCCAGCGCAGCGTTCGAAGGCTGCCCTGTGGCGATAGAAATACCTCCGCGACTGTCATTCCCTCATCGGCCTTGACAATACATAGAATGAAATAGGCCGCGACCGTTCCGGCCAGAAACAGCAGCGAATACAGCAGCCGCCCCTCGCCGTCAAGCCTGCGCGCATTGACCTGCTTCTTGCCGCCGCCTCCGCGACGACGCCAGCTGATGAGTCCGATGAACTGCATCGGCAGGAAATACAGCAGATTGATCGCGCCGCTGCCGTAATTGCCCTTGAAGAAACATACCGCACCGTAAATGACGACGTTTATTATGCCGAAAAAGAAATTGGCTATACGCGCATTGGCCGAGAGGATGGTCGAAGCCACGCCGCAGAGCGAGGCTCCGGCGGCTGCAAGCAGCAGCAGGCGGTCGCGAAGATCCCCGGCGCGGGTGTAATTGGTGACGGTGATAAATAGGATCACGGCCGCCATCAGCAGCATCAGCGTGACGTTGAAAATGCGGTTGAATTTTTCTTCAGATGTATTATTCTTTTCCATCGTTTGTATCATTATCTGTTTGCGGCGCCTGCAGCACCATCAGGATCCGGGTCGCAAGGGCCTTTCCGACCACTTCGGCTATCTCAGCTTCGCTGGCCTGGCGGATCCGGGCTACGCTTTTGAAACGGCGCAGGAGGGCCGTCTCGCTCTTTTCGCCGACGCCGCGGATGGCCCTCAGCTCGGATGCCACCTGCCGTTTGCTGCGCCGGTTGCGGTGATGCGTGATACCGAAGCGGTGCGCCTCGTCCCGGATATGCATCAGGATCCTCAGCGACGAGGAATTCTTGTCCAGGAAAAGCGGATGTGGGTCACCCGGCACAAGCACCTCCTCCATCCGCTTGGCAAGTCCCACGACCTTGATGCGGTCTGTAAGGCCAAGCTCGCAGAGGGCGTCATACGCATTGTGCAGCTGGCCTTTGCCGCCGTCGATCACAACGAGCTGCGGAAGCGGCTGACCCTCGGCCAGAAGCCGCGAATAACGGCGGTTGACCACCTCCTTCATCGAGGCGAAATCGTCGGCACCTATGACTGTCTTGATATTGAAATGGCGGTAATCCTTGCGGCTCGGCACGCCCACTTTGAAGACGACGCACGAAGCCACGGGGTCGGTA
Source organism: uncultured Bacteroidia bacterium (assembly GCA_902773925.1). Lineage (GTDB taxonomy): Bacteria > Bacteroidota > Bacteroidia > Bacteroidales > UBA932 > Cacconaster. Next base: position 192,384 of record CACYGI010000001.1, read on the forward strand.
CCCTGGATATTCGAATTGTCGAAACACTCGATGTGGTCCGGACGGACCGCCATACCCAGGTCCTTCTGCAGCTGATCGACGCCTTTGCGGGCGTTGGTCACCTGGCGCGGCAGCCGCTTTTCCTTCAGCAGGCTGTATGTCTCCATATCGAGCAGTCCGTGTCCCACGACCTTCTCGCGGTTGTGATGCATCTCCAGAAAACGCATCCTCGACTGCCACGCGGCGGCTTCCTCGAACCGCAGGTCGGCCGCAGCCTCCTCCATCCGGGCGCGGGCATCCGAGATAAGGCTGCGTACGCGGCCGCTCAGCAGGCTGTGGATCTCTGCGATCTGGCGGTCATACTCCTCGCGGCTCTGCCGTCCGGCACAAGGCGCCGCACAGCGACGGATCTGGAATTCGAGGCAGGGGCGGATGCGGCCGGCGGTGATGGCCTCCGGTGTAAGTGCGTGGCGGCAGGTGCGTATCTTCCAGATATTTGCTATCATATCCAGAAGCCGGTGCGCGTGCTGCACCGAAGCATACGGCCCGTAGTAGCGCGAACCGTCGCGACGGTAGCGGCGCGTCAGGAAAATCCTCGGAAACGGCTCGTCGCTGACGCAAATCCACGGATAGGTCTTGTCGTCCTTGAGCAGGATATTGTAGTGCGGCTGGAGCTGCTTGATAAGATTGTTTTCGAGCAGCAGGGCGTCTTCCTCAGTTTCGACTACGGTATATTGCACATCCGCGATATGGGCTACAAGCGCGTTTGTCTTGCGGTCCAGCTGGTCCGCCGGCCGCATATACTGCGAGACGCGCTTGATGAGATCTTTCGCCTTGCCGACATAGATTATGGTCCCGGTCTGGTCAAAAAACCGATAAACGCCCGGCTGATGCGGCAATTGTGCTATCTTTTCTCGGATGTCCATCCGTATTTTTTTCTATATTTGCGTAATAAACCTAAACCAAGGTGTCTATGGAAGACAAGACAAAGGTACTCAATAAATCGGATTTGCAGTCGGCAATGAAGATAAAAGGCCCTTTCGGGCGTTTTTTGGCAGGCTTGATCATCAAAGTCCTGGAAATAGACGAAGCCAACAGGATTCAGAACAAATATAAAGATTACTCAGGACCGGCTTATTCGGAGCGCGTGCTCGAAGAGATCGGTGTCAAATATGAGATTCCCGAAGGACAGGTGGACCGCATCCCCGCCGAAGGAGGATTCATAACCATCTCCAACCACCATTTCGGCGCCATCGACGGCCTGATCCTCAGCGCCGTAGTTGGTGGCAAGCGAAGCGATTATCGCATCCTGACCAACTTTCTGCTATCGCTGATTCCCGGCCTCAAGGAGAGCTTTATGCCCGTCAATCCCATTTCCGACGTGGCAAAGGCCAAGAGCCTCTCCGGTATCCGGATGGCCCTTTCGCACATCTCAAAGGGCGGCGCGCTCGGATTTTTCCCGGCAGGAGAAGTCGCTACCTACCAGAAGAAAAAGAACCGCACCGCGCTCGGCGACAAGCCGCTGATCGAAGACAAGCCCTGGGCTGACAATATCATCAAGATCATCGCCAAAAGCGGCCTGCCCGTCATCCCCATCTATTTCGATGGCACCAATTCGCGCAACTTCCACTTCCTGGGCAAGATTCATCCCCGTCTGCGCACCGTCCGCCTGATCCACGAGCTCTTCAACAAGCGCGGCAGGACGGTCCAGGTCCGCATCGGACAGCCCATCACGGCGGAGACGATCGGACAGTTCGAGGATACAGGCGTTCTCGGCCGCTACCTGCGCAGCCGAGTATATGCCCTCCAGGTCAGCTGCCTGCCGCAGATGGACGTTTCCGCTCCCGGCCAGAAGATGGAGCCTGTCGCAGAGCCTGTGCCCCGCCAGGATATCATCCGCGAAATGGAGTCCATTTCCGACCGGATCCTCTTCGAAAACGGCGGTTACCGTGCATATCTGACCAAGATAGACCAGCTTCCCGCTACGCTGCACGAGCTTGGCCGGCTTCGCGAGACTACGTTCAGGGCCGTCGGTGAAGGCACCGGCAAGCCGCTCGACACGGACATCTACGATACTTACTTCTATCACCTGATACTTTGGCACATTGAAAATCAGGAGATCGCCGGCTCCTACCGCCTTGGCGACGGACGGGAGATAATGGAGCAGCACGGCGGCATCGGCGGCTTCTATACCGCAAGCCTGTTCAAGTTCAAACCCGGAGCTGAAAAGATCCTGGGCCGCTGCATGGAGCTCGGCCGCACGTTCATTCAGGAGAAATATCAGAGGGAAGTGCTGTCGTTCAAGCTGCTGCTTTCCGGTCTTGGCTGCGCTGCGGGTTATATGCCTCATCTGGACTTCTATTACGGCCCGGTAAGCATCTCCAATGCCCTTCCGGACTTCTACAAGAGCCTTATAGTGTATTTCCTGGAGAAGGTGCACCCCATCGGCGATAACGAAAAGATCGCTTCACCCACCACTCCCTTCAAGCCCGACTACCTGCTCGTCAATCCCGACGACCTGCTCACGGGCATCAATGACCTGGATGCCTTCAACAAGCTGATGGGCATCCTCTCGGACAACAAATATTACATCCCGGTGCTGGTTTCAAAGTACTTCAAGTGCTCGGCAAAGCTTATCTGCTGCAATGTCGATCCGGATTTCGGCAACTGCCTCGACGGACTGATACTGCTCCGGTTTACCGATTATCCCAAAAATACCCTCCGCACCCTGACCAAGTTCATGCCTCCTGAGTTGCAGGAAAAGATTTTCGACCAGTTCGGAGGCGCCGAATAAGAATAACCGCTACTAAATAAAACTATAATGTCACAAAGAACCGGCAAGATAGTTCAGGTCGTGGGTCCGGTGGTCGATGTTCATTTCGACATTTCTTCGACGGAGGAGGCAGGCCTTCTCCCCAAGATCCATGACGCCCTTGAGGTCAAGCGTCCCGACGGCCGCAAACTCATAATCGAGGTCCAGCAGCACATCGGCGAAGATACCGTCCGCTGCGTGGCGATGGACTCCACCGACGGCCTGAGCCGCGGCATCGAAGCCACCAATACCGGAAGCGCCATTTCAATGCCCGTCGGAGCCCGCATCCGCGGCCGCGTGATGAATGTCACCGGCGATACGATCGACGGACTGGGGGATCTGGACCGGAGCGAAACGCTTCCCATCCACCGCGAGGCGCCCAAATTCGAAGACCTTACAACGTCGCAGGAGGTGCTTTTCACCGGCATCAAGGTCATTGACCTGCTGGAACCGTACCTCAAAGGCGGCAAGATCGGCCTTTTCGGCGGCGCCGGCGTAGGCAAGACCGTGCTTATTAAGGAGCTGATCAACAATATCGCCAAGGCGCACAACGGCTTCTCGATATTTGCCGGCGTGGGCGAGCGTACCCGCGAGGGCAACGACCTGCTGCGCGAGATGATCGAGTCCAACGTCATCCGCTACGGCGAGGCGTTCAACAAGGCGATGGAAGAAGGCCGCTGGGACCTTTCGCTCGTGGATCCGGAAGAGCTTCGCAAATCCCAGGTTTCGATGGTCTTCGGACAGATGAACGAGCCGCCGGGAGCACGTTCGAGCGTCGCGCTGAGCGGTCTTACTCTCGCCGAATCATTCCGCGACAGCGACTCTGGCAGCGGTCCGCGTGACATCCTGTTCTTCATCGACAATATATTCCGCTTCACGCAGGCAGGTTCGGAGGTTTCAGCACTTCTGGGCCGAATGCCTTCGGCTGTCGGTTATCAGCCCACTCTTGCTACGGAAATGGGCCAGATGCAGGAGCGTATCACTTCCACCAAAAACGGCTCCATCACATCCGTGCAGGCGGTTTACGTGCCGGCCGACGACCTTACCGACCCGGCTCCGGCCACGACATTCTCCCATCTGGACGCCACCACGGTGCTGAGCCGCAAGATCACGGCGCTCGGCATTTACCCTGCGGTGGATCCCCTCGAATCCACCTCGCGCATCCTCGATCCAAATATCGTGGGCGAGGAGCATTACCGCACGGCACAGCGCGTCAAGCAGATTCTCCAGCGCAACCAGGAGCTGCAGGACATCATCGCCATCCTGGGTATGGACGAACTTTCCGACGAAGACAAGACCACCGTCAACCGCGCCCGCCGCGTACAGAGATTCCTCTCGCAACCGTTCCACGTTGCCGAGCAGTTTACCGGCGTAGAGGGCGTGATGGTGAGCATCGAAGATACCATTCACGGATTCAAGATGATTCTCGACGGCGAGGTCGATTACCTGCCTGAGCAGGCCTTCCTCAACGTCGGTACCATCGAAGACGCCATCCGCAAGGGCGAAGAGATCCTTTCACGCGCCAAATAAAGCTCTATGGCAGAGAAAGCCCTTTCGGTCAGGATTCTAACATCGGAGGCCAGCCTCTATCAGGGGCAGGCGTCCGCGGTATTCCTGCCCGGCGCTCTCTGCCCGTTCGAGATCCTGCCGATGCACGCGCCCATCATTTCGCTGCTTGAGCGCGGGAGCGTCCGCGTCCGCCAGACAGACGGCGAGCTGAAGGAGTTCCCGCTGGGCAGCGGCATCGTCCAGGTCCGCGACAACATAGTAACCATCTGCGCCGAAGCCGAATGAAACGTCTGCTGCTCATATTGCTACTGATTGTTCCGGTGCAGGCTATGGCACAGGAAAAGCTGGATATGAAGCATTTCATATTCGGGCATATCGGCGACAGCTATGAATGGGAGATAACCCATATCAACGGACGGGAGGTTTCCATCCCGCTGCCCTGCATCGTCATCGACGGCGGTCTGAAGGTATTCCTTTCCAACCATATGGAGGAGAACGGCTACACCCTCAACGAGGACGGCAAGCTCATAAATGCCTCGAACGGCCGGCGGCCGATTGACATTTCGATGACCAAAAACGTCACGGGACTACTGTTCGACGGCATCCTGCTCGTCGTGCTTATCCTCGCCTGCGCCCGCTGGTATAAGAAGCACGATGCGCTGACGGAGAAGCCGACCGGCCTTGCGGCCCTTCTGGAGCCGGTTATCGTGATGATCAATGACGACCTTATCAAAGATGCCGTGGGACCGGAGCACGAGAAGTTCTCGCCCTATCTTCTGACGGTGTTCTTCTTTATACTCATCAATAATCTGATGGGCATCGTGCCTTTCTTCCCCGGCGGAGCCAACATAACTGGCAATATCGCCGTTACGATGGTTCTGGCGCTCTTTACCTTCGGTATGGTCAACCTGCTCGGGGACAGGCATTACTATAAGGATATCTTCTGGCCGGACGTGCCGGTTTTCCTCAAGGCCATCCCGATCATGCCCGTCATCGAAATCCTTGGCACCATCACCAAGCCTTTCTCGCTGATGGTCCGACTCTTCGCCAATATGCTGGCGGGCCACATAATGCTCCTGAGCGCTGTCAGCGTCATATTCCTGACGGCAAAGATGGGCCCCGTCATCAACGGCTCCCTGACGGTGGTGGCGGCACTTTTCGGAGTATTCCTCGACGTGCTCGAACTGCTCGTCGCATTCATACAGGCATACGTATTCACGATGCTCTCGGCGCTGTTTATCGGAATGGCGCACCAGGGCCGTAAACAACATCAACCGCAAACCCATTAAAAATTAATAGTTATGTTACTCTCTACAATGATTCTCGCCGTAGATCTGGCATTCCTGACAAAGGTCGGCGGCGCAATCGCAGCCGCTATCGTTGCGCTGGCTGCAGGACGTGGAATCAGCAAACTCGGTACTTCCGTCATGGACGCTACCGCACGACAGCCCGAAGCTGCCGGTGACATCCGTACTACCGCCATCATTATCGGCGCACTCATCGAGGGTGTCTGCCTTTTCGCCGTCATCGTCTGTCTGCTGTCGATCTTCTAACCTCGCCGTATGTCCCTGATAACACCTGACTTCGGCCTGTTTTTCTGGATGGCCGTCATTTTCGGCGCCGTCTTCTTTATCCTTGCAAAGTTTGGCTTCCCCGTCATTACCAAGATGGTGAACAAGCGCAGCGAGAAGATCGAGAAGTCGCTCGAGAACGCACGCCAGATAGAGATCCGGATGAACGAGACCGCCGCCGAGCAGCGCCAGATACTGGAAGCCGCACGCCGCGAGCAGGCCCTGATCATCAAGGAAGCCGGAGAAACCAAGAACAAGATTATCTCCGAAGCGAGGGAAAGGGCTCGCGAAGAGGCCTCGCAGATCCTCTCGGAAGCCCGCGCCCAGATCGCTGCGGAGAAGGAAACGGCCCTCACCGACATCCGTCGTGAGGTGGCTTTGATCTCGGTTCAGGTGGCAGAGCAGATCCTGCGCAAGGACCTATCGAAGGATTCCGAGCAGCAGGAATTTCTGGATAAAATGGTGACTGAAGCTACGCACGCACGCATCGATTCATGAACGAAAGCCTCATAAGGACACGGTACGCCCGCGCTCTGGTCAGATATGTCCTGGAGTGCGGCCGCGGCGAACAGGTCTGCGCCCAGGCCGAAACGCTGGCCGGGATTATGGCCTCCGTGCCCGAGCTGAAGCGAATGATCGCCTCGCGCGACATAGTTTCATCCCGTGAGAAGATAGCCCTTCTGCACAAAGCCTTCCCCGAAGGGATGGAAAATGCGCTGGACCGCTTCCTCCGGCTGCTCGCCGACCACGACCGTATCGATATGCTGGAGGAAATCCTCCGCAATTTCACGGACCAGTACCGCCGGGCCATCGGGCTTCGCAACGCTCACCTGCATATCGCGGTGCAGCCTGATGAAGCCCTTCTCGAGCGCCTGCGTAAACTTGTCCGCAAGCAGACCGGAGATGATGCGCATATCGCCGTGGAGGTGGATCCGGACCTGATTGGCGGATTCATTTTCGACATCGACGACCATATCATCGATACCAGCGTCAGCAGCAGTCTTGAGCGCATACGTGCGCAATTCAACCAAATCAACAGAAGAATCGTGTAATTTATGGCAAATTCGATCAAACCCAGTGAAATCTCCGAGGTACTGCTGAGCCAGCTCCGCGAGATGAAAGACGATTTCCAGTTTGAGGAGATCGGCAAGGTGCTGCAGGTCAGCGACGGCGTGGTCCGCATTTACGGCCTTGACAAGGCCGAAGCGGGCGAACTGCTGGACTGCGGCGGCATCCGTGCGGTCGTGATGAACCTCGAGCCGGACAATGTGGGAGCAGTGCTGATGGGGCCTACGGACCCCATAAAGGAAGGAATGATTGTGCGCCGCACGGGCCGCATCGCCTCCATCGGAGTCGGTGAAAGCCTCGTTGGCCGCGTCGTCGATCCTCTCGGTACGCCCCTGGACGGCCTGGGCCCGGTCGAAGGCGAGCTGACGGACATGCCGCTGGAGCGCAAGGCTCCGGGTGTCATTTTCCGCCAGCCGGTCACCCAGCCCCTGCAGACAGGCCTGAAGGCTATCGACGCTATGATTCCTATCGGACGCGGACAGCGCGAACTGATCATCGGCGACCGCCAGACAGGCAAGACCGCAATCGCCATAGACACGATCATCAACCAGCGGGAGAACTTCCTCAAGGGCGACCCCGTGTACTGTATTTATGTGGCAATCGGACAGAAGGGCAGTACGGTGGCTTCCATCGTCAAGACCCTGCGCGAACACGGAGCGATGGATTACACGACCGTCGTGGCCGCCACCGCAGCTGATCCCGCCGCAATGCAGTATTACGCCCCGTTTGCAGGCGCCGCCATCGGCGAATACTTCCGCGACACGGGACGCCACGCGCTGGTGGTCTATGACGACCTCTCGAAACAGGCCGTGGCATACCGCGAAGTCTCCCTCATCCTCCGCCGTCCTTCGGGCCGCGAGGCTTATCCGGGCGATATCTTCTACCTGCATTCCCGCCTGCTGGAGCGTGCGGCCAAGATTATCGACCAGCAGGAGGTTGCCGAGCAGATGAACGACCTGCCCGAAGCACTGCGCTCAAAGGTGCGCGGCGGCGGTTCCCTGACGGCTCTGCCGCTCATCGAAACGCAGGCGGGCGATGTCTCGGCATACATTCCGACCAACGTCATCTCCATTACCGACGGTCAGATCTACCTCGAATCGGCGCTGTTCAATCAGGGCATCCGCCCGGCCGTGAATGTCGGTATTTCCGTCTCGCGAGTCGGCGGCAGCGCCCAGGTCAAGCCGATGAAGAAGGTGGCCGGCACGCTCAAGATCGACCAGGCGCAATACGGTGAGCTGGAGGCATTTTCGAAGTTCTCTTCGGATCTGGATAAAGTTACCGAAATGGCGCTGGACAAGGGCCGCAAGAACAACCAGCTGCTCATCCAACCGCAATACAGCCCTATGCCCGTGGCCGAACAGGTGGCCATCCTCTACTGCGGCACGCACGCGCTGATGCGCGATATTCCCGTCAGCCGCGTTCTCGAGTTCCAGGACCTGTTCCTCAACCGCATCCGCGTCGATCACGTCCACGACGTGCTGGAGCCTCTTTCGGCCGGCAAAATGGATGATAGCATCGGCGCCGCGATCGAAAAAGTCGCCGCAGAAGTCATATCAGGAATGTAAATCGCCGTTATGCCCACCCTCAAGGAGACCAAAAACCGCATCAACTCGGTACAGAGCACGCTGAAGATTACTTCGGCGATGAAGCTCGTGGCCTCGGCCAAACTGCGCCGCGCCCAGAGCGTCATTGAGGGGATGCGGCCATATCAAAGGCAGATTCATTCGATACTCGGTGACCTGCTTGCGGCCGATGGGGTTTCCCTGGGCAACTGGGCGCAGGAGCGGGAGGTCAAAAACGTCAGGATACTGGCATTCGCCTCCAATTCATCCCTGTGCGGCGCATTCAACGCCAACGTGATACGCCTCACGCTGGAGACGGCTCGTTCATTTGGCGAGGCCCAGGTCCAGATAACCGGTATCGGACGCAAGATGGCCGATGCCCTTCGCAAGGCGGGATTCGCTTCCGGCGCCGACTATATGTCGCTGGCCGAAAAGCCTTCGTACCGCGAGGCCACCGCTCTGGCGCAGGAGGCGCTGGATGATTACAACGCCGGACGATGCGACCGCGTGGTGCTGGTCTATACCCACTTCGTCTCGGCGGGCAAACAGGTCCCCGTGGCCGAAACCCTGCTTCCGTTCAATCCTTCCACGATGGGCGGCGAAGGACGGCAGGACGGCGGATTGCATTATATCATCGAGCCTACGGCCCAGAAGGTTCTCGAGGATCTCGTGCCAAAGGCGCTCCGCCTGGCCGTTTACACCGCACTTCTGGACAGCAATGCTTCCGAGCACGCCGCCCGCACCGTGGCCATGCAGGCCGCAACCGACAACGGCGAAGATCTCCTTGCCGAACTCACCCTCCAATACAACAAATCCCGGCAGCAAAAGATTACTGCCGAGATTCTTGATCTTGCCGGAGGCGTCCAGGAATAATCCCGGACCCGCGGCCGTTAACTCCTGTCTATCGCAGCGTAGAGCTTGGCAGTCAGCATTTCAGCCTGATCCCCGTAGCCGTTGTCACGCAGGATGGCAAGCACGTAGAAGAAGAGCGAAGCCGCATCTTCCATATTCTTGACATCGAGAGACTTCCCGCCGGGACCCTGACTGCTGAAATAGCTTGCCGTGACGATCAGCTCATTGATGATCTTCTCGGCCAGGGCGTATCCCTTCTCGGGTTCGCCGGCATCGAAATACAGCTCTGCAAGGTGGATGACCGCAATCTCGTTGATAGAGCGCAGCCAGGACAGGCTGTAGGGGAAATATTCCTGCGGCATTATCTCCACCGCACGGTCGACCAGCTGCAGGGCCTTCTCGCGGTCGCCCCGTTCGAGAAGCTTGCGGGCCGTTGTGACGAAAATATCGCGGATGGGAATCACCGAAGAGAACGTATAGACATTCTGATAGTCATAATAGACATCCTTCGAAGCGAAGCAGTCCAGCCTCCAGTTGTTCATCAGCATGTCATACAGATAGTCGGGATCCATATAGCTGTCCTTGCGCTCCGAACGGATCGGGACCAGCTTGTAGCAGAATCCGCAGTACTCCATCCAGTTTTCAAGTCCCAGATGGACGTCGGCGTTCTGAATGACCGAATATATCGGGCGGTCCCAGTCGTAATGCGCGAGGATATCGAGGATGATAAGGTCAACCTTGCTGATACGCTCCACGTCGATGCTGAGCTCCAGGTAATCGACGACCTTGTCCATATCCTTTTCGGGCACGATACCGTACTTGCGGACATTCTCCTTGTTGACCGGAACTCTGATCTTGGTCGCGGGGATAAAATCGGTCTTGCCATCCTTCAGCTTATACTTCGGGTTGCGGAAAATGTCTATGGCTTCGGATGCCAGCACCGGACGGTCTATGACATTATACACGTACGGGAAGTCGTTGGTGCCGTAGAGGTACTGCACCCGGTCGATGGTAATGGGCAGCGGGTCGGACTCATACTGGCGGCGGCGCATCTGGTCGATATACCAGTCCGTGCCGAGCAGCGAAGTATTGACGATACGCACGTCGGTGCGCACGCCTTCGACTTCCTGAATGTACCACAGAGGGAATGTATCGTTGTCTCCGTGAGTGATGATAAGCGCGTTCTCGCCCAGGCCGATAAGGCTGTTGTAGGCCATATCGCGGGCCGTGGTACGGCCGCTGCGGTCGTGGTCATCCCAGTTCTGGCAGCCCATCAGGACGGGCACGACAAGGCCAAGAGCGACTGCGAGGCCAGCCGATACCACGCGGCCTTCCTTGCCGGAAATCTTCTCCAGCAGGGATTGCAGCGCCATCACGCCTAGGCCTATCCACACGCAGAACATATAGAATGAACCCGCGTACGCATAGTCGCGTTCGCGTACCTGGTAAGGGTTCTGGTTGAGGTAGATGATGATGGCGAAACCTGTCAGCAGGAACAGCAGTCCGGTCACCCAGCTGTTGCGCTCATCGTGCTTCATCTGGAAGAAAAGTCCTATCAGGCCGAGGATCAGCGGCAGCAGGAAATAGTGGTTCTTGGCCTTGTTGTGGGCCAGGATGTCCGGAGCGTTGGACTGGTCGCCGAGGCGGGCCTTGTCCAGGAAGTCGATACCGCACTCCCAGTTGCCGGACCATTTGTCGGCCGGCGTCTGGCCGTGGAAGTCATTCTGCCTTCCGGCAAAATTCCACATAAAGTAGCGGATATACATATAATTGAGCTGATAGTCGAAGAAGAACGCGAGGTTGTCGATCATCTTCGGCATCTGCACGGACCGTTTTTCGCCATAAATCGTGGCCGTCTTGCGCGTCATCCCGTGCGTGCAGTAAGACTCATAGAGCGCACGGTCGCGGTCGTCGCGCACGTACCACATCCGCGGGAAGAGCATCTTGACCTCCGAAGGATAGCGGGGCACGATGTTTTCAGCCTTGTAGTATTTGCCATCCAGCGGCGTGTAGTAAGTCACATAATCGACCTCATAGGGCGAGGTATATGCCTGGCCGAAAAGTATCGGCGTACTGCCGTACTGCTCGCGGTTGATATAGCGCACGAGGGTGTACGGGTTGTCGGGCTGATACTCGTTGGTAGGGGTGTTGGTGCTCGCGCGAATGATGGTCACGGCGAAGAGCGAATAACCGATCAGGATAGTCGTAAAGCTCAGCAAAATCGTGTGCGCCAGCGCTTTCTCCTTCTTGCGGAACGCCCTCAGGCCGAAGAAGCAGGCCGCGAGGATGATGATCATCATCAATGCCGTGCCGGTATTGAACGGAGCACCGAGGCCGTTGACGAACAGGCGGTCGATAAATGCCAGGAACTTCGGGACATTGGGTATGATACCGAAGAGGATAACGCCCAGGATAACGCCGGAAATGGCCAGCACACCCAGCAACTTCCAGAAATTGAGCTTCTTGTCCTTGTTCATCTTGTAGTAGATGATGAACACGATGCCCGGGATGGCGAGCAGGTTGAGCAGGTGTACGCCTATCGAAATACCCATCAGGAAGCTGATGAGCACCAGCCAGCGGTTATTGTATGGGTGACCGTAGCCCTCCTCCCATTTGAGCGCAGCCCAGATGACCACGGCCGTAAAGAGCGAGGACATCGCGTAGACCTCGCCTTCGACCGCCGAAAACCAGAACGTGTCGGAGAAGCAGTATGCCAGCGAACCCACCACTCCGGCGCCGAAAATGCCTATGGCCGAGCCGCGCGTCATCATCCGGCCGCGTTTTTCGTTGAGCCTGCGGCCGAAATGGACGATGGTCAGGTAGAGGAAGAAAATGGTCAGCGCCGAGCAGAGCGCGCTCATCGCATTGACCGCGACGGCGGCATGGTCCTTGTCGGTAAAGAGCGTAAAAATGCGCGCGAAAATGTTGAAGGACGGGTTTCCCGGCGGGTGACCGACTTCAAGCTTGTATGATGAGGCAATAAACTCGCCGCAATCCCAGAAGCTGGCCGTAGGCTCTATCGTGGACAGATAGACCACCGACGAAAGGGCCAGGATGACTATCGAGATTATGCGGTTGGTACGCGTGAAGAGTTTCTTATCCATAGGCGATATCTGGCGTAAAGTATGAAATACAAAGATATGTTTTTTTTGTTAGAAGCGGTTTTGAAACGGGCAACGAAAAGTTTCTTAACTTTGCACAAACACATTCCCGCAGATGAAACCGTCCAACGATTGGAAAAGCCGCCTCGGAGTGGTCTATTCGACCAATCCGGATTTTGCTTACGACAAAGCCGATGAGCCTCAGGAGGTTACGCTTCCTCCGGAGAAGCAGCGGCTGACGGTCGCCATCGACCGCAAAGGTCGTGCCGGCAAACAGGTTACGCTGGTTACTGGTTTTGTCGGCACGGATGAAGACCTCATCGCACTGGCGCGGATGCTCAAAGGCCGATGCGGCGTCGGCGGCAGCGCCAAGGACGGCGAGATACTCATTCAGGGGGACTTTCGCGACCGCATTGTCACCCTGCTTCAGGATGAAGGATACAAAGCCAAACGGGGCAATTGATGTTTGAAGAAAGTACCATACAGGATCTTTGGTCGGGCAGTGAATCTGCACTGAGCCAGATACCGGGACGGGCGGTGGCTGCCGTGGACAACGGCATCCCGGTCATCATCGCCATTCTGGCGCTGCTGGCCATCATATTGCTGCACCGCCAGGTACTGCAGGCCATCGGCGGTTCCGTGCTGATACTGACTTCCTCCGTCCGGCGCAATGCCGTTTTTTCGGATCTCAGCTACCGGTCTTCGGCCCTTACCGCGACCGTCATACTGGCTCCACTCTATTCCTACATACTGGTAAGGTGCGGGGCGAGCCACCTGTCTTATTATGCAACGCTCGGACTGGTAGCGGCCTATCTCCTCTATCATCCTGTCGCCATCTATATTTATGGCAACCTTCACCGCATCTACGGCGCGCGCGATATCATTTTCCTGCACCGGGCGGCTTCGCTAATGATGATGATCCTCTCGCTGCCGGCCCTGCTGCTCGTCTGGATATTCCCTTCGGCTATCCCGACACTCCCCGGCATCTGGCTTATTCTGTCCGCAGCAATCTGTCTTATACCCTATTGGGTTACCGCCGCAAGGATGAAAGTATCTCTCGGATTTTCAAAAGTTTTTATCTTTTTATATCTTTGCGCCCTTGAATGTTTGCCGGTTGCGGTCATTCTCAAAATATTTTTAACCTGATCTGATGGATAACAAAAAGATATTAATTGCTCAGCCTGCTCCTCCTTCCGGCAATTCGCCGTATTCGGAACTCATACGCAAGTACGGCGCAGAGATTGATTTCAAGCCGTTTTTTCGCGTAGAGCCTATAACTCTCAAGGAGTTTCGCGGCCAGCACATAAATATTCTGGATCATACGGCCATCGTATTTTTCTCGCGCGTGGCGGTAGATTCATTCTTCCATATCTGCTCGGAGCTTCGCATCACGGTCCCCGAGACGATGAAGTATTTCTGCCAGAGCGAGGCTATCGCGCTCTACCTGCAGAAGTATATCGTCTATCGCAAACGCAAGATTTTCTTCGGCACAGGTACCATTCCGTCCATCCTCGACTGCATAACGGCCAAGCACAAGGGCGAGAAGTTCCTCATTGCCTGCACTGACGGCCTCAAGCCCGAGACGGACAAGCTTTTCGTCAACCACAAGCTCGTCCACGCTCCAGCGGTATTCGTCAAGACAGTCCACAGCGACCTGTCGGGCCTGGATATCAGCAAGTACGGCATCATTGCCTTCTACAGCCCTTCGGACGTGCGCTCGCTGAAGGTCAACTTCCCCGAGTTCGCCCAGGGCGATACCCGGTTCGTATCTTACGGCCCCACCACGGCCAAGGCCCTCAAGGCCGAGAATATCGACATCGCCATCGAGGCTCCGGCCCCGGGCATCCCTTCGATTGCAGTGGCATTGGGCAAGATTCTGGCCGAATAACATCATTTCCGCATGCCTGCGACTCTTCCAAAAAGTGAAATCCTTCGCAGCAAGAAGGATATCGATGTCCTTTTCATGAAAGGGCGCTCGCTGTCGCAGTTCCCGCTGAGGATGTGCTATCTGCCTACGGAGGGCCGCCCGGGCCTGCGCATCCTGGTCAGCGTGCCCAAGCGGTATTTCAAGCGCGCCGTCAAGCGCAATCTGCTCAAGCGCCGCATCCGCGAGGCATTCCGCCTGCACAAGGATCAGTTTGCCGCTGATGGCTGCGGTGGGATGGATATCGCATTTATCTACACGGCTCACGAGGAGCATTCATTCCAGAGGATCGAAGAAAGCCTCTGCCGATTGATTGCGGCGGCCTCAACGTCCGAAGCTACTGCCGCCGATGAAAGCCTCTGACAGCCCAAACCCGTCCCGAGTCAGTCTCTGGCAACGGATCAGGCGCATTCTGGCCTGGCCGCTGATAGCTCTGGTGCGTTTCTATCAGCTTTTCATTTCGCCTCTTCTGCCGCCGAGCTGCCGCTACACGCCGACCTGTTCGCAATATGCGCTCGAGGCGCTGCGCCGCTACGGGCCGATCAAGGGCGGCTGGCTCGCACTGCGCCGCATCCTGCGCTGCCATCCATTCGGAGGCAGCGGTTACGACCCTGTTCCGTAAATCTTTGCTGATTACTCGAACACCCTCTTTCGATGGAAGAGGGGCGTCATATCGTGCAGCGTACCGTCGGGGCGGACGGCGTAGAGGCGCTGATTGGTGGTCTCGTGCTTGAGGCCTCCCTTATCGCGGCGGAATCCGCCGATTTTGATGTAATCGAAATTGCGCACGTCAATCAGGGGCGATATCTCGTCCGCGCCGGAATACCAGCCGGTGCGGACGCCAAATTCGCTGCGAATGAATATCGACAGCCGCTGGACCTCGGCCGGGTCCGCGTCCCCGCCCATCAGGCAGACGCAGGTCACCCCCTGGCCATAGCGCTCCCATATCGCACGGAGGGCCTCCTGATCAAGAGGCTCTCCTGTGTCTTGGCGAAGATGGGGGCTGTGACAACCTTCGCACCGGAAGGGACATCCCGTAATGTTGATGGCAAGCGTCGTCTCGTCCGGAATCTCCTGAAATACGATGTCGAAGTTGTGAAACTTAAACATCCTTCAGGGACGAAGCTTTACTGTAGTAGCGGCGGGATGCTTCTGCCTGGCGGGGCATCGAGAAGCAGCTAACCCGCTTCATGTAACCGATGATACGCGTTGCGTAATCCACGTTGTGGCTGTGGCACTTGGGGCATTCGCCGAGATAGCGCTTGTCGATGTGGCCGCAGTCGTTGCAGATGGTGTTGGGGATGTTGAACGTGAAGTAGTTGCAACCCTCCTTTGCTGCGACCTTCAGCAGGTGGCGGTACTGCTCCTTGCTCAGATGCTCTTCGAGGTTCATATGCAGGGCGCTGCCGCCGGTCAGGTGCTCGATGTAGTTGCGGCCGTGCAGGCGGAACTTGTCGAGGATGTTGAGCGAGTCGTCCTCTACGATGTAGAAGTAGCTGTTGTAGCAGTCGCGCGGTACGAAATATCCGTCCTCGCGGTCCCACTTCGCGTGCTTGACGCCTACGTTCTCCGCAGGGATCATCTCGCAGTTGAACATCAGGTCCTTCGTGCGGTACTTCTTGTTGTAGCGCTCGACCGTGCCCAGGATATCCTGCACGAACTTGAGGTATGCAGGATTGTCGTTGATCTTGAGGCCCAGGAACTCGGCAGCCTCGACCAGACCGTTGACGCCTACGGTCAGGTACTGGCGGCCCAGGTTGATGAACCCGGAATCGAAGAGCGGGAGCATGCCCTTGTCGCAGAGGTTCTTGAGGTTCTCGTTGTAGGCGATCTGGACCTTGTGGATCAGATCGATGACCTCTTCGACGAACTGCAGGTAGGGAATGCCGTTGTTGGATGCGTACTGGACGCAGCGGTTCAGGTTGATGGTCAGCACGCTCTTGCTGCCCGTGGAGACACCGCCCGCTCCGAGCGTATAGCTGAAACCGTTGTCCTGGATCTCATTGCGCAGACGGCAGCAGCTTGCCAGCGAATCGGCGTTGTCGCTCATGTAGGTGAAGAACGAATGTCCTTCGCTGTACATCTCGGCCGTAAGGTCCGCATACTCGGGATCCTTGGCGTCGCCATTTTCGGTCAGCAGGGCCATCGTCTCGACGGGGAACGTCAGGATGGTCTTCGTGCGCTCGCGGTTGAACCACTTCATGAACCTGCGCTGCAGCCAGTTGAGTGAATCCCAGTGCGGCTTGCTGCCGTCGGGGAATACGAACTCGCCGAAGATGCTCTCGAAGTAGTAGCGGTCGTAATAGGAGATGTTCCAGAACACTGCCTGGAAGTTGCGGGCTCCGGTAGGCTGGTTGATCGTATAGACGATCTGCTCGAAGCAATCGGTGATGACCTTGTCGATGGTGCGCTGCTTGAGTGACAGATCGACGATGTCATTCGCGTGGAGGTAGTACTCGGGACCGTATTCCTTTTCGATGAAATAGTTCATGTACATCAGGAACTCGGGAGTAGCGCAGGCGCCGCTGAGCATACTGGAGACGATGAAGACGAGGTTTGCGAAGCCTCCGCAGAATGACTTGAGGTTGGTCGGGGCGGTGGAATTGCCACCGATGGGCAGCGTACCGTTCAGCAGCCAGGGATACATCGTGATGCTTGCGCAATAGTTGGCCAGCGAGGTCTCGTCGTTCTTGTAGATGAAGTGCTTCTTGAGCAGGTCAAGGTACTTGTCGGAGACTTCACGGCCGAACATTTCCTTGATGCGGTCGGTGAGCAGGCGGCGGTTGAGACGGATGAATCCGGCTTTGGGCAGCTCGCCGATGAGCGTGGCGATGTTCTTCTTCTCGATGTTGGCGTTGGCGTCGTACTTGCTTCCGGTAGCGGCGTTGGACGCGGAGCAATAGTCAAGCAGGAAGTTGAGGCGGTCGCGGGTCTCGCGGTCCTCGCTGTGCTGCTGACGGTAGAGCATGTAAGCCTTTGCTACGGAATAGTAGCGCTCTATCATCAGCGAAAGCTCGACCTGGTTCTGGATCTCCTCGACCGACATACCGTTGGTGATGCTCACGCGGCTGAGAATACTGGTGATAATCTCCTCCGTAGCGAAGCTTCCCGAAGCGAGAAATGCCTTGCGGATGGCGTTTTTGATCTTGTCGATATCGAATTGAGCTTTCTTCCCGTCGCGCTTGATAATATAGAGCTCTGCGTTTTCCATAATAGACTGTATTTAAGATAGTTTAGGTGTGTCTTCGGGGCAAAAAAACGCCCCCGGGCATATCCCGAAGGCTTGGTTTCGCTTTCGGGATAACAAAGATAGTGTGGTGTAAACGGTTTTTTTCAGCCCTTCTTCGCAGAGTAATTAACAACTTTTAAACAGTATCGGCCGCAGTGCGCTCTGCGGCATTTTGGCTCTCCGGCCCTCGGGTATTTTGGTGCTATGCGAAAATTTACTTACTTTTGCGCCCGGCAAAGAGCCCGGATGGCGGAATCGGTAGACGCGCTGGTCTCAAACACCAGTGGCCGCGAGGCTGTGCCGGTTCGACCCCGGCTCCGGGTACACTAAACCCCTGCTAACTCATTGGTTAACAGGGGTTGCTTTTGTTTCTTGCCCAATAACGCCTCACCCCGCTTTTTCATTGAGGTTGTTACTTTTTTTGGCGAGCCTTTGGGGTCTCCCTCCCGGGTTGTCCCCTGATTGGTCTTTGGCACTTAACTACCTGAATGTCAACCGATAGCTGAAAGTGCTACCCCTTCTGAGAGGGGGTAGCACTTTCATCATCTCGCAGTGTATCCGTCAGTTAAGCGCCAAAGCAAAAATCGACCGTCCCGCTATCAGTGGTCTGAGCAACAACCGGGGGTCTCTTTTAAAAAATCTTTGACACATTCAACAGAAAAAGTATCTTTGCAAAAAGTGACTGAAGGCTATGAAGGGACGATTATCTTTTGACAGCAAGGCTGTCTTCCACCTCTACCAAAGAACCGTTGACGGATTACTCTTGTTTTATTACGCAAGGGACTACATCGTTTTCTACACCATCATCTCCGTCGCGGCCGGAAAATACGGCATCCGGGGCCTCGGACTCTGCCAGATGCCGGACCATGTTCACCTGCTCATCGGGGCGTGTGACAGAAAAAGGGCAGAACGATTCGTTCAGTTCTACAGTTCCAGATACACGGATTATTTTCACCGTCAATACGGAACGTCGGGCGTCCTGTTTGACCATCCGTTTGGAATGGCGGAAAAGGTGGGCGCCAAGAAAATTCGCACTGCGATTGCGTACCTTTACAACAATCCCGTTGAAAAGAAACTCTGCCCATACGCAGCGGATTACAGATGGAATTATCTCGCTTACGCGGCCTCCCGGAATCCTTTCTCCGCTCCGACAAACCTGGCGACTTGCCGTCGGGTATTCCGTCGGGCAGTAGCAGAACTCGAATACTGTTTCCGCCATTCAAAACCCTTGAACGGAGTCATTCTTGCAGGAATGACCAGAGATATGAATGAAGAGGAGAAGAAGCAGTTGATCGATAGAATTGTCCTCCGCTATCAATTTATTGACTATAAAACATTGGTCTCCTACTATGAGAGTTATCCGATGATGCTCCTTTCGTTCAGATCCAACACGGGGAGCGAATATGACATCAAGGAAGATTTCTCTCCGGGTTCCGACAAGATTTACTACAGCCTGCTGTCTGCTGTGGAAAAAATGTTCGGAAAAGACAGTTTCAGGAAAGTCCTGTCGTTGCCGGAGGACAAGCGGCGCCTGAATGCGAATGCATTGGTTTACCTGACAGGCGCCTCTTTCCGGCAGGTTTATAAGTTTCTTCATCTTCCTCAACCTCCGACTGAGTAGTTGGGATACGGCTGCAGATGCAGATTCAGGGTGAGCGCCTTGGCACTTAATCGGCTGAAAATCATTCAACAACTGAAAGTGCTACCCCTTCTGAGAGGGGGTAGCACTTTCATTATCTCGCAGTGTATCCGTAAGTTAGGCGCCAAGGCAAAATCAGCGCGTGGGCACGGCGGGACAAATCTTTAATACTCGCCTACGGAGTTCTTCGGGAAAGCTCGGAATTCACATCATCGTACTCCGGCTTCGCGAACTGCTTCACAACATACGAACACACGGGATAGATTTTGAACCCGTTCTCGCGGGCATAATTAACGGCAGCTGTGAGCAATGCCCTGGCCACTCCATGCCTCTGGAATTCTTCTTCCACAACTGTGTGCAGTATGGCAAATACCGGCCCGTCGGCCCACTCATAGGAGATGTATCCCATCCGTTTCCCGTCTTCTTCCGCCAGAAAGAAACCGTTCTCCGAATTGTTCTTATGGGTGATTTCCATTACTTGTTCAATATGTAGGTGAGGGCCTTGGACGGGCAGGCGTCAATCTGGGCTATCAACTCTTCCTTGGTGGCGTTCTCGGGTTTGCACCAGGGACGCTCAAGGGGGTTGTAAACTTTTGGGAGCATCCTTACACAGGTGCCGACGTGTTGACACAGTTCCGGTTTCCAGATAATGGTCAGGTCTTCTGTTTTGTATTCTTTCTGCATAATAAGTGGGGTAAATTCTGATTTATCTAACTATCAAAGTTAGCATTATTCTGTTATAGTCAGTCACTTTTGGGTCACTCTCCTAACCAGAAACCTTAAATCCTACAAACTCTTCCTGTACTCCCTGGGCGTGACACCTTTCATCCTGAAGAAGAAGCGCCCGAAGGTGGTGGAGTCGGAATAGTTGATCCTTGCGGCAATCTCATCAATGCTTAAGGTAGTGCTTTCAAGCAGCCCAAAGCAAGGTTCAATCCAGCATAAACCCTCTTATCGAGGCGAACAAAGCGGGCACGAAAGGAACCATTTTCGTGCCCGCTTTGCATCCTGAGGCCCCTGCAGCATATTCCGATTTTATGATGAATTGCAATTTTTATATCTTTGGAGAAAACTAAACCTTTTAGAGATGAAAAAATTGCTTGTCATAATTCTTCTGGCGGTGATGACCGTGCCGGTATTCGCGCAGGAACCTGTTGAACAGAAATGGACCGTGAGGGGCTCTGCGGGGATTCTGCCGACGGTACCTACGGTAGCTTCGTTTTTCGGAGCCGTCATCGGGGGTCTGGCCATCAGTCTCAATGAATCCAACAACGAGACACTCGATATCAAGCTTCCGCCCTATTTCGCCATCGATGTCCTTCATAATTTCAATTCCCGCTGGTCGGCCGGCCTGAGCACAGGTTACACGGGATGCGTCTGGAACGTCGTGGACAAGGACACCCACGTAATCCATTCCTCGACTTTCCTCACCTTCATCCCTATTAACGCCGTAGGCCGCGTCAACTATCTGGCACGCCCCGCCTACAAACTCTACGGCTCCCTCGAGGCCGGCGTACTCCTTTCCGTCGGGGAGAGCCTTGACTTCATCTACAGCGCCCAGCTCAACCCCATCGGTTTCGAGTTCGGACGTAACCTTTTCGGCCTGATCGAACTTGGCCTCGGCCTTAACTACGTCGGCGGCCGCCTCGGCCTGGGCTACAGATTCTGATCGCCCGTCTCGACTACAAAGCGGGGCTTGGCACAAAGCAAACCCGACACAAAAAAACCGGCCACCTACAAGGCGGCCGGCAAACAAAAAGCTTTCACCCGGAGATTAGTTCGCGGGTGCTGCGTCAGGCCGCGATGCGTCAAAAGTACCTTCGGGAAGGACGGGAGCACCCTCGGCGGGCTGCTCTGCTTGATTGACAACCTGCTCGCGGACATTGCTGTGACGGGCGGAAGTCTTGGGGATAACGAAGGTAGCCACAACGCAAAGGACGAGAATCGTGACGGCAAGGCCCCAGGTCATCTTCTCGAGGAAGTCGGCCGTCTGGCGGACGCCGAAAGTCTGGTTGCCTGCTGCAAAGTTAGCTGCAAGTCCGCCGCCCTTGGAGTTCTGAACGAGAACCACGAGGGTCAGAAGGATGCTTGCTATCACGATGATAATCGAAATTACGATATAAGCTGCGTGCATAATTATTGTGTTTTGTTTCTAATCTCTTCGATAAGGAGTGCAAAGTAAGCACTTTT
The DNA here is from genome assembly GCA_902773925.1 of uncultured Bacteroidia bacterium. Taxonomy (GTDB): domain Bacteria; phylum Bacteroidota; class Bacteroidia; order Bacteroidales; family UBA932; genus Cacconaster. The sequence goes on from CACYGI010000001.1 coordinate 213,820, forward strand.
TTCGGGATATAACAAAATTAGTTTTTCATAAACCGCTATTGCTTTGTCATTAAGCCCCTGAAGTGCATAGATCCGGGCCAGCGTTTCACTCTCCGCAACCGCGCCGGAAGCTGCGTTCTCCTCTTCGCGCAGGGAAGCAAATCGCTCGCGAAGCGACCGGGCGATACTGTCAAACGCCTCTGCGCCCCCGTCTGCCGCATCGACATCGCTTTCGCTGAAATAATCCCCTCCCGGACGAGCAGCCGCAGAAGCCCCCACAGAGTCACGGCAGGCCCGCTCAAGCGCCCACTGACGGCGAAGGGCACTGCCCCGCGGCAGGAAAATCCCCTCCGTGGCAAGCAGGGCGGAGCGAAGCGAAACATCAGACCCGCGGCGGCGCAAAAGCTCCGTCCGGGCTGCGGTAAACCACGGACAATCAGCCAGAAGCTGACTCAGTGACGCTTCATCCATCTGCCGCAAATCCATCTTACCAGTTGGCTACCGTAGCGTTGAAAATATCCTCGACGATCTTATCTATGATCGTGTCACAAAGCTGCGCCTCGACAGCATCCAGGGAATTATTGGAATCATAATCCTCGTATCCGGCAAAACTCTTCTCAAAGTTGTCCTCGGGATACTTTTCATTGACAAACTTGACTTTCACCGTAATGGTGAGACGGTTCATCGCCGCGACTTCATCGGCAGTAACGGCAGTCGCCGAGACCTGATAAGACTCGATCGTAGCCAGCACATACAAGTCGCCGCTCTCCTCCACCTGCTCCAGACTCGTAAGCTTCTTGTACTTGTCGCACATCGCCTCGTGAAGCTGGTTGGCAAGCGTAGGATTGACCTTCGGGGCATTATTGACCACCGGCTCGATGCAGATGGTCTTCACGTCCGGCTGGATCGAGGTCCCGCTGAACGAATAGAACCAGCAGCCGCCGAGCATCATCGCCGAGGCAGCCAGAACACCCAAAAACACTATGAATCTCTTTGCCATATCTAAATCCCCAAATCCTTGATCTTACGGTAAAGCGTCCGCTCGGAAATGCCAAGTTCGCGGGCGGCATCCTTGCGGCGGCCGTTGTATTTGGCAAGCGCCTTGCGGATCAGATCCTCGCCCAGATGCTGCAGGGAAAGGCTGTCAGTAGCCTCAACAACGCCTGCAGAAGCAACCGGCGCATCCTCGCCGCGACCACCCTCTTCGACAGTAACGGTCTCGGCGCCCGAGGTATGGACATCCTCCGGACTGATGATGATCGCGTGGGAAGGGGCCGCGGCCGGCGAAGCATCGGTCAGCGAGGCCACCTTCTCCGAAAGAGTATTGACCTCCTGGGTAAGCTGGAAGAGAATCTTGAAAATCAGGTCGCGGTCAGCCTGGTAATCCGCATCCTGCTGACCCTCGCCCATCTTGACCGGAAGGTGATGCAGATCCTCCTGCGGCAGATACCGGCGCAGGGTTGCGGCGCTTACCAGCCGCTCCTGCTCGAGGATCGAAATCTGCTCGGCGACGCTCTTGAGCTGGCGCACGTTGCCCGGCCAGCGATAATCCTGAAGCACCTGCTGAGCATCCTTGTCGAGCCGGATGACCGGCATCTTGTAGCGGTCCGCAAAATCCAGCGCAAACTTGCGGAAGAGCAGGAAGATATCCTCCTTGCGCTCGCGAAGCGGCGGAATGGTGACGGGAACCGTATTGAGACGATAATACAGGTCCTCGCGGAAACGCCCCGAAGCGATGGCGCGGCGCAGGTCGATATTCGTGGCGGCAATGACGCGCACGTTGGTCTTCTGCACCTTGGACGAACCGACCTTGATAAACTCGCCCGTCTGGAGCACGCGCAGCAGGCGCACCTGCGTCGAAAGGGGCAGCTCGGCAACCTCGTCGAGGAACAGCGTGCCGCCGTCGGCCTCTTCGAAATAACCCTTGCGCATCTCCGTAGCTCCGGTGAACGAGCCTTTCTCGTGTCCGAAAAGCTCCGAATCTATCGTGCCTTCGGGAATCGCGCCGCAGTTGACGGCGATATAAACCCCGTGGCGGCGGGGACTTTCGCTATGGATAATCTTCGGAATAACCTCCTTGCCGACGCCGCTCTCGCCCGTCACGAGGACCGAAAGGTCAGTGCCCGCCACGGAAACGGCCGTCTCGAGCGCGCGGTCAAGACCCTGTGAATTTCCGATTATATCGAATCTTTGCTTTATCTGTTCAATTTTCATATTTGCAAAGTTAGAAATTTTAACAAATTGTTATTACATTTGCATAATGATGAGGCCTGAAATGGCTTCGATAAGATATTGATTTTGTTTTAAATACCATTTTCGACATGAAAAAGATTTTTGCAAACCTCCTTTTGATCGCCGCATCCGCACTGATGTTCGCTTCCTGCGACAATCCTGCCAAGATGGCTGAAGCTGCAGAGCAGATCTCCATCAAATGCACTCCTGAAGTACTCGAAGCAGTTGCCGGCAGTATCGACGCAACCATCGAGGTCACGTTCCCTGGTAAGTATTTCCAGCCGAAGGCTATCCTCGAAGTCACCCCGGTCATCCTCTATCACGGCGGTGAGGTAGCCGGCGAGCCTTTCCACTATCAGGGCGAGAAGGTAAAGGACAACTACAAGGTCATCTCCAAGAAAGAAGAGACCACGGTCCGCGAAAATGTCCATTTCAACTTCGTTCCCGGTATGGAGCGTTCGGAGATGGTACTTCGCGCAAAGGTCCTCTGCAATGGCAAGGAGTATGAATATCCCGCTGATATCAAGGTCGCTGACGGTGTCAACACCACCTATATGCTCGCTTCCTTCATTTTTGAGAAGAACGGCCCCGCTGTTGATTTCGCACAGGACAACTACCAGAGCGTCATCAACGAGACGGCAGAGGCTCAGATCCTCTACCTGATCAACAGCGCAGACGTCCGTAATTCGCAGCTCCGCAGCGAAGATATCAAGGAATATCAGGCACTCCTCGCATCGCTCGCCGAAGACAGCCGCCGCGCCATCACCGGCACCGAGATCGTAGCCTATGCATCTCCCGAAGGTGATGTCGCTCACAACAACAAGCTCTCCGCAAACCGCGAAAAGAGCGCTACTAAGGCACTGGACAAGGTCACCAAGAAGCTCGAAAAGGGCGCAGTCACCTCCCGCAGCATCGGTGAGGACTGGGAAGGCTTCCAGGAGCTGGTCAGCAACTCTGACATCCAGGACAAGGACCTCATCCTGCGCGTCCTCTCGATGTACAGCGACCCCAACGTCCGCGAGCGCGAGATCCGCAATATGTCTCAGGTCTATAAGTCTCTGGCCGACCAGATTCTCCCTGAGCTGCGCCGTGCACGCTTCATCACCAACATCGAGTACACCAACTACACTCCCGAAGAGCTGACCGAGCTGGTCAACAACAACATCGACGCACTTGACGAAGAGGCTCTCCTCCGTGCAGCTACCCTGGTCAAGGACAATGACGCCAAGCTGGCTATCTACGAGCAGGCAGTCAAGAAGTTCGACAGCGACCGCGCACACTACAATGCAGCCGTCATTCTCGCCAAGAAGGGTGACCTCGCCGCAGCTGAGAAGCATCTCGCAGCACTTGACGACCAGGACAGCAAGGATGTCAAGAACGTCAAGGGTATCATCGCTCTCAAGAAGGGTGATGTCAATGCAGCAGGCAAGCTCTTCGCAGAGGCCGGCAACAAGGAGAACGCAGCCGTGGTCGATATCCTCAACGGCCATTACAACGAAGCTGCTGCCAAGCTGAGCGACAGCAAGCGCCCCATCGCGGCTCTTGCCAACATCCTCACCGGCGACCTTGCAAAGGCAAGCTCGATCCTCGAAAGCCACAACTGCCCTCTGTGCAGCTATCTGAAGGCTATCGTCGCTGCCCGCCAGGGTGACAACGAGAATGCCAAGGCTCTCCTCGAGAAGGCCGAGAAGAACGAAAACCTGAAGGCTCGCGAAGCCAATGACGTCGAGTTCATCAAGTTTCTCTAAGCCGGATTGAACCACAAGAAAGGGTGACCCTCAGGGCCACCCTTTTTTGTACCATATAATCACTTACAAGTAAAAATCCTGCGTCAGCCGGCGGTATGCCTCGCTGCGTCCGCCGAGGCCCTCGATGGAGAGATATTCCTCCGTGAGCCTTCCGCCCGAGGCGCTGAACTCCATCAGTACGCGCCGCGGCTCCTGTCCTTCGATAGTGCTGACGCGGCAGATGCGGCGCAGCGGCAGGCCTGCGCTGAATGCCTCCATCCTGTAACCGGCCCCTTCTTCGACCGGCAGTACGACCGCAAGGACGCCTGCAGGACGCAAAAGCCGTTTCGCTGCGGCGATCATCTCACGGTGCGGGAGCGTATCGCTGTGACGTGCTGTGCGGCGACGCGCCTGGGGCGACTGCAGCGTACCGCTGAAAAACGGCGGATTGGAAACAATCAGGTCAAATCCTTCGGCATCTTCAAATGAGAGAAAATCAGAGTGAAGCGCCTTCAGGCGAGAGCCCCACGGGGATGAGGCGAAATTGGCGGCGGCCTGTCCGGCCGAGGGCCCGTCAATATCGATACCCGTAATAACCGCCTGCGGGCACCGCTGGGCCAGCATAAGGGCTATCAGCCCGCTTCCGGTACCTACGTCCAGAATACGCGCATCGGCACGCGCGGGCGTCGAGACCCAGGCCCCCAGAAGGACGCCGTCAGTCCCGACTTTCATTGCGCAGCAATCCTGCTGCAGGGAAAACTCTCTAAAGCAGAAACTGTCCATCCTTCATCTCCAGGATGCGGTCGGACATACCTGCCAGCTCGCGGTCGTGGGTCACCACGACTATCGTGATGCCGTGACGGGCACGCAGGTCGAAAAACAGCTGATGCAGGTCGCGCTTGGTGTTGCTGTCCAGATTGCCAGAAGGCTCATCCGCGAATAGCACCGCAGGCTTGTTGATGAGAGCACGGGCCACCGCCACGCGCTGCTGCTCGCCTCCGCTGAGCTCCGAAGGTTTGTGGCGCAGACGCGCCTCAAGCCCCATCTCTGCAAGCAGTTCTCGCGCCGCTGCCTCGGCTTCACGCTGCGGGCGGCGGGCAATCAGGGCCGGAATCATCACGTTCTCCAGCGCCGTAAACTCCGGCAGCAGGTTGTGAAACTGGAAAACGAACCCGATACGGCGGTTGCGGAACGAAGCAAGCGCCTTTTCCGACAGGGAATAGATATCCGTGCCGTCGATCTCCACCCGTCCCGCATCCGGGCGCGAAAGGGAGCCCAGAATCTGCAGCAGGGTGGATTTGCCGGCACCGCTGGCGCCGACGATACTTACGACCTCGCCCTGTTCGGCCGTAAAACAAATATCCTTCAGGACCCTGAGGGCCCCGAAGGATTTGTCTATATGAGTAGCCCGGATCATCCGAAGGGCGGAGATTAGTCCTCCTCCTGCTGCTCTGCCTCGTATGCCTTGAGCAGCTTGTCCTGGACGTCTGCCGGTACCTGCTGGTATTCGATGAATTCCTGCGTGAAGGTAGCGCGGCCGGAGGTCAGGGAGCTCAGGGTCGTCGAGTACTTGTAAAGCTCAGCCAGAGGAACGCGTGCGCGGAGGATCTGGAAGCCCTTCTCGGAGTTCATACCCTCGATCATGCCGCGGCGGTTCTGGATATCGCTCATCACATCACCCATACAGTCTGCAGGGACCATGACCTCGACCATATAGATAGGCTCGAGGATCTTCGGGGATGCGTTCTTGAAGGCCTCACGGAATGCGTTACGACCCGCGATGATGAAGGCGATTTCCTTCGAATCGACCGGGTGCATCTTACCGTCATAGACGAAGACGCGGATGTCGCGTGCGTAGGAACCGGTCAGAGGACCTTCCTCAAGGCGCTGGGTGATACCCTTCTTGATAGCGGGCATAAAGCTTGCGTCAATGGCACCGCCGACGACGCAGTTGTAGAACTCCCACTTGCCGCCCCAGGGCAGAGCGAACTCTTCCTTGGCCTTGATGTTGAGCTGGGTCTCCTTGCCGTCGATCTTGAACTTGGCGGTGGTATCGACACCCTCGACGATAGGCTCGACGATCAGGTGGACCTCACCGAACTGGCCGGCACCGCCGGACTGCTTCTTGTGACGGTACATTGCGTTAGCCACCTTGGTGATGGTCTCGCGGTACGGGATCTTCGGAGCGAAGAGCTCGATGTTGATCTTGTTGTCGTTGTTGATGTGCCACTTGAGGATATTGATGTGCTGCTCGCCCTGACCGTTGATGATGGTCTGCTTGAGCTCCTTGGAGTACTCGATGATGAGGGTCGGATCCTCTGCTGCAAGGCGGTTGAGAGCCTCGCCCAGCTTCTCCTCGTCCTTCTCGTCGGAAGCCTTGACTGCGGTGCGGTACTTGGAGCTGGGGAACTTGATCGGCGGCACGACTGCATCGTAACCGGGCTGGTTGAGGGTCTGGTCGGTCTTGACAGCCTTCAGCTTGACCGTACATCCGAGGTCGCCTGCGCAAAGCTCGGTAACCTTCTCCTTCTTCTTGCCTGCGACGGCGTAGAGGGCGGTGATACGCTCCTTGGAACCGTTCTCAGGGTTGACCACATCCTGCGACTCGGGCAGCTTGCCGGACATCACCTTGAAGTAGGAGACGTCGCCCAGGTGCTGCTCGACCGAGGTCTTGTAAACGAAGAGCGAGAGCGGGCCGGCAGGGTCCTCTTTCGGCTTGGGAGCGACCTCGATCATGAACTCCATCAGACGCTTGACGCCGATGTCCTTCTTTGCCGAGAGGCAGAAGACAGGATAGATCTGACCGTTGACAAAACCGATATTGATACCCTTGTGCATCTCTTCCTCTGAAAGCTCGCCGGCGTCGAAGAACTTCTCCATCAGCTCCTCGTCGTTCTCTGCAGCCATCTCCATCAGGGCTGCGCGCATCTCCTCGGCCTTACCCTTCTCGCCGTCGGGAATGTCCACGATCTCGCGGGTGCCGTTATCATCCTTGAACTTGTACATCTTCATCTTGAGGACGTCGATGAACGCGTCGAAACCGATACCCGGATTGACAGGGTACTGGAATACGACCGGCTTGCTGCCGAATGCCTTGTGCAGGCTGTCGAGGGTGTTGTCCCAGTTGGTCTTCTCGGTATCGAGCTGGTTGACTGCGAGGACTACGGGGAAATGGCTCTGCTCTGCGTAACGGCCGTGGATCTCGGTGCCGACCTCGACACCCTGCTGTGCGTTGACGAGCATAATACCTGCGTCGCAGACCTTCATGCCGGAGATGAGTCCGCCGATGAAATCGTCTGCGCCAGGTGCGTCCACGATGTTGAGCTTATGGTCCATGAACTCTGCGTAGAGCGGAGTGGAATAGATGGAACGCTGATAGAGCTGTTCTACTTCGGTGTTGTCCGAAACAGTGTTCTTGCCTTCGATGGTGCCGCGACGGTCGATAACCTTGCCTTCGTAGAGCATAGCTTCGGCAAGAGTGGTCTTACCGCTGCGGGTACCTCCAAGCAGGACGATGTTGCGGATGCTTTCAGTTGTGTAGGTTTTCATTTTGTTATAGTATTATTTGTCTATTTCTTGTTGGCAAATCGTACAAATGTAAAGTTTTTAATTGACTTTCGCAAATTGCGAAATAATACCCATATTTGTGGAGTGAAAAGGATGTGCATCATCATTTCCGGGCCGCTCGGGGCCTGTTGGCAGGCCGACAGGGTAGAAACTGCGCTGAAGGAGGCTCTGCGCCGCTATGCGACCGGGGGCCGGGACGCTTCGCGCCTGGAGGTGCAGGTGATGGAAGAGGGCGCTTTCGCCGCCCTCGAAATGCCGGCGGGGACCGATATCACCGTGATTTCGACCTGCGAAAATCTGGATAATGAGACTATCGGAAATGGCACCCTCGGCCGGATTGCAGCCCTCTGCCGCTCGCGCCATCTGAGGCTCGTCTGCATCTGCCGCAGGCAGGCCCTGCCTGCCAAATTGCTCCGCAAGGCCGGAATCTCCGAAATCTGGGCGCTGGACGAGCTGCTCGATGATACGGATGCGGCCCTCGACAGTCTTCTGAGCCCCGATACCCCGCTGCCGCTGATGGTCGCCGGGTGCGACGAGGCCGGACGCGGACCGCTTGCGGGACCGGTATTCGCCGCCGCGGTGATACTTCCGGAAGGATTCTACCATCCCCTGCTCAATGACAGCAAGCAGATGAAGGAGCAGGACCGCGAACTGCTGCGCGGGATCATCCAGCGCGAGGCCCTGGCCTGGTGCGTGACTCCCGTTTCGGCGCAGGAGATAGACCGTATCAACATCCTCAACGCTTCGCTTCTCGGAATGCGGCGATCGCTGGACGGCCTGCGGGACGCCAGTGGCGCCCCGGTAAGGCCCGGCCTGATCCTGGTTGACGGCAACCGGTTCAATCCATATACGACGCCCGAGGGCGTAGCCGTACCGCACCGCTGCGTGGTAAAGGGAGATGCAAGGTTTGCCGCAGTAGCGGCGGCATCGGTGCTCGCCAAAACGTGGCGGGACGAGTATATGCGACGCCTTGCCCTGCAGTATCCACAGTATGGCTGGGACCGCAATATGGGCTATCCCACGCCGGAGCATCGCGAAGCCATCCGCCGGTCCGGTCCTTCGCCCGAACACCGAAAGAGCTTCAAATGGCTTCCGGAAGAAGAAAATTTGCTATTTTAGCATCTCCAAATAAGCTTTACAATGGATCCGAACGAATTCAGGGGGCCTTACAACCCCAATCCTCCCAAACCCAAAAAGCAGGCGCCGGTCATTCATTTCGACCAGGAGCTGCTTCAGGGCGTAGATAAGATAATAGCCGTAGCCTCCGGCAAGGGCGGCGTAGGCAAATCCACCGTCGCGGTCAATCTCGCCATCACGATGGCCCGCCTCGGATACAAAGTCGGCCTGGCGGATGCAGATGTGTACGGTCCCTCCGTCCCCAAGATGACCGGGACCGAGGGCACGATGCCACGCGTGGAAGTTTATGATGCCGAAGGCACTCCCTGGCCCGAGGACCGCGAGATCGAACCGACCTGCAAGGAAGTGTTCGTCCCAGTGGTCAAATACGGTGTCAAATGGATGTCCATCGGCTATTTCGCGGCACCAGAACAGGCGCTGATCTGGCGCGGCCCGATGGCCTCCACGGCTCTCAAGCAGATCGTGCTGCAAACGGCCTGGGGCAAGCTCGACTATCTGTTTATCGATATGCCTCCGGGAACGGGAGACATTCACATTTCGCTTGTCAACGACATTCCACTGACGGGCGCCATCATCGTCAGCACGCCGCAGGCCGTGGCTCTGGCAGATGTCGAGAAGGGCGTCAATATGTTCCGCAATCCACAGATTGACAAGCATATCTTCGGCATTCTGGAGAATATGTCCTGGTTTACCCCGGAAGAGCTGCCAGACAACCGCTACTACATCTTCGGACACGACGGCTGCGCCGAAATGTGCCGCAAGTACAATCTGCCGCTGCTCGGCCAGATCCCTCTGGTGCAGGGCATCCGCGAAGGCGGAGACGAAGGGACGCCGGCCGCCCTGCACGACGGACCGATCTTCGATGCCCTCAAGGGCGTAGCCAAGATGCTCTAGACAGCTTTAGACGAAAAAGGGTGACCATCACGAGTGGCCACCCTTTTTCTTTAGTCTGCCTTACGGATCTTAATCCACCCAGCCGGCGGGTTCACCGTCCGGGCCGAAACCACGGCCGCTGCGACGCTCCGGAGCCGGTCCGCGACCTTCGCCCTTCCCGTCGCGACGGGTCATATGCTCAGCCATTTTCTTGCGGAACTGTGCCTCGGCAGCATAATAGGCCGCGACTTTACGGATAGGCAGGATAGCGCGGAGCTGTGCATCATAGCGCGTCACTACCTCGTCGCCGAGCGAAAGTGAGGCGATATAATCATTTACCCTGCGGGTGGCCTCCTCATCGGTAAAGGTCTCATCCTTCTTGGGGTAAAGCGCACGAGTGGCTTTCATTTCGGCCTTGTGGGCCTCCTGAAGCTCCTCCTGCATAAGATCATAGAGCGGCCAGAAACGTTCTGCCTCTTCGTCCGTGAGCTGCACCTTCTTGCCTATGAACTCCTTCTTCTCGGCAGCCATCGCTTCGGCAACCTTCTGACGGTCTTCGGCCGTCATCTCCTTACGCTCCCGATCCGGACGCTGACCGCGATGTCCGCGCGGATTCTGTGCATTTGCGGCGCTGCAAACCATCAGCAGCATCGCTACCATTGTTATTAACCTTTTCATCCTCATGAATTTTAATACTGGTAAGCTACTGCGAGCATCTCTTCGAATGCTGCGGGCGAAAGTTCGGTCTCCAGGAAGGTGGCCGCCTCTTCGTCAGTGAATTCCAAGCCCCTAAGGTTTGCTTCGAGCTGCTCTGCGGCACGGTCCCTCGCGTCGAGCGAACCGGTCAGCTTCAACGTGCCGTAGCCGATGCCGCCTATGATAAGGAACATGCAGGCCATCAGTACCGCCGGGCGGAGAATCGCCACGAGAGAAGGTCGGCGCTGCGAAGCTTCAATACGATCGTGCACGCGCGCTTCCACCGTCTCGAAGTAACCCTCGGGCACGGAGAACGGACGGGTCCTCATTTTCTTATCATCAAGTATGTCACCAATGTTTTTCATCGCTTAGTTAGACGCTCCTTTGTGTGAAAAGTTTAAATCCGAATGATAATTTTATCTGTCAAGCTCGTTTTTCATGCTCTGCTCGACCTTTTCGCGCGCGTGATGATATGACGCCTTGAGCGAACTTGCCGAGACTTCGAGGATTTCGGCCATATCTTCGTAAGGCATCTCATCATAATAACGCATCGTAAATACCGCCTTCTGGCGGGGCGGAAGCTTGGCTATGGCGTGCTGCAGGGCCAGCTGGATGCGGTCGGCGCCCAGATTGTCATCTTCGGCGATCTTGCTGTAAACCTCGCGCGTATAGCTGCTCAGCGAAATCATCGCACGCTGGCGGCTGCGGTTGAGGAACGTAATGGCCTCGTTGGTCGCTATGCGGTAGAGCCAGGTATAGAGCCTCGACTCGGCACGAAACGTATCCAGCGAATTCCAGACGCGCAGCCAGGTATTCTGCAGCAGGTCGTCGGCATCCTCGTGGCACTGCACCATACTCCGCAGATGCCAGTAGAGGCTCTCGGAGTAACGGCGCATCATAAGGTTGAACGCCTGATGGCGCTCACCGTTGCGATAAAGGCAGAGTATATCACTTTCTTCCATACAGTTCACGGGCGGCAGCTGCAATATGCGCCGCATCCAGACCGTACGCCTGCATCAATTGTGCCGGGGTGCCGCTCTGGCCGAACTGGTCACGGATAGCAACGATACGCATCGGCGCGGGATGACGCTCTGCAAGAAGGCCTGCAACGGCCTCTCCGAGACCGCCTGCCACCAGATGCTCCTCAGCCACGACCACGCATCCTGTGCGGGCGACCGAAGCGAGAATCGCCTTCTCGTCCAGCGGTTTGACCGTATGGATATTGTAGAGATCCACGCTGATACCTTCGGCTTCAAGGGCCTTCGCCGCCTGAATGGCCTCCCATACCAGATGGCCGTTTGCCAGAATGGTGACATCACCGCCCTCGGCCAGCTGCTGCGCCTTCCCGATGATGAAAGGCTCGTCCGCCGGAGTGAAATTGGGAACCTTCGGACGGCCGAAACGCAGATAAACCGGGCCCTCATAAGCCGCAGCTGCCAGAGTTGCCGCCACCGTCTGGTTATAATCGCAGGGCACCAGAACGGTCATACCGGGCAGCATACGCATCATACCTACATCTTCGAGCGTCTGGTGCGTCGCGCCGTCCTCGCCCAGGGTGATACCTGCGTGGGATGCGGCTATCTTGACATTGGTATGCGAATAGCACACCGCCTGGCGGATCTGGTCATATACGCGAGCCGTCGCGAAATTGGCGAAGGTGCCGGCGAAGGGAATGCTGCCCGTGAGAGCCATTCCGGCAGCCATGCCGATCATATTGGCCTCAGCGATACCGACTTCGAAAAAGCGGTCGGGATGCTCCGCGGCAAATTCATCCATCTTCAATGAACCCTTGAGGTCGGCCGTGAGAGCCACCACGCGGGGGTTGGTACGGCCAAGAATGGCCAGGCCGGCGCCGAAACCCGAACGGGTATCCTGGCTGCCTGAGTTGATGTATTCTTTCATATCAATAGTCTCCCAGGGTTTCTTCGAGCTGGGCGAGAGCCGCCTCGCACTGCTCAGGTGAAGGATTCTTGCCGTGCCACTTGTGCGTGCCGGCCATAAAGTCCACTCCGTGGCCCATTTCCGTATGGAAGAGGATCATTACCGGACGACCCTTGCCGCCTGCCTCACGGGCAGCGGCAAATGCCTCGGCGATACTGTCGAAATCGTGGCCGTCGGCCGTTATGACCTCCCAACCGAACGATTTCCATTTGGCCTCAAGGTCTCCCAGGCCCGCCACATCCTCCGTACTGCCGTCGATCTGCTGGCGGTTCCAGTCGGTAATGGCTACCAGATTGTCGGCCTTCTGGTGCGCGGCCACTATTGCCGCCTCCCAGATCTGGCCTTCCTCGCTCTCGCCGTCGCCGACGAGCACGAATACGCGGTGAGAGTCACCCGTAAGCTTCTTGCCCAGGGCTGCGCCGAGTGCGGTCGAAAGCCCCTGTCCGAGCGAACCTGCCGCCTGATGGATACCAGGCAGGCCTTTCTCTATACAGGGATGGCCCTGCAGGCGCGATCCGAAGCGGCGGAAAGTATCGAGCTCCGCGACGGGGAAAAAGCCCCTGCGCGCGAGTACGCTGTAGAATACCGGCGTGATGTGTCCGGCAGAGAGGAAGAACATATCCTGATGGCTGCCGTCACGCTGCCAGGTCTTAGGATTGATATCCATCTCCTTGAAATAGAGCCACGTCATAATGTCCGTGCTGCTCAATGATCCGCCGGGATGGCCCGAAGCCGCCCCGGTCACCATCCTTACGATGTCCCGCCTCACCTGTGAGGCAATCTGTCTGGGGGTGTATTCCATAATATCGTCGTTAGTCGAGTTTCAAAACTGCCATAAAAGCGCTCTGGGGCACTTCCACCTGGCCTATCTGGCGCATACGCTTCTTGCCGGCCTTCTGCTTCTCGAGCAGCTTGCGCTTGCGGGTGATATCGCCGCCATAGCACTTCGCCGTCACGTCCTTGCGCACCTGGCGGACTGTCTCGCGGGCGATGATCTTGGCTCCGATAGCCGCCTGGATGGCGATGTCAAACTGCTGGCGCGGAATCAGATCCTTCAGCTTCTCGCATATCTTGCGGCCGAATTCGTACGCGTGGTCCTGATGGATCAGCGTCGATAGCGCGTCGGCGGGCTCGCCGTTGAGCAGGATATCCAGCTTGACGAGCTTGGCCGGACGGAAGCCTATGATATGATAGTCAAATGAAGCGTAGCCCTTGGATATAGACTTGAGTTTGTCATAAAAGTCAAATACGATCTCCGAAAGGGGCATCTCGTAATTGAGTTCGACGCGGTCCGCGGTCAGGTAATGCTGGCTCTTGAGTACGCCCCGCTTGTCGAGGCAGAGCTTCATAATAGGGCCGTAGAATTCGCTCTTGGAGATAATCTGGGCGCTGATATACGGCTCTTCGATCCGGTCGATGAGAGTCGGTGCGGGCAGGCCCGAAGGGTTGTGGACGTCAATACAGCCGCCCTGCGTCGTATATACCTTGTAGGAGACGTTGGGGACGGTCGTCACCACGTCCATATCAAATTCGCGGAACAGGCGTTCCTGCACGATCTCAAGGTGCAGCAGCCCGAGGAATCCGCAGCGGAATCCGAATCCCAGCGCAAGCGAGCTCTCCGGCTCGAAAACCAGTGAAGCGTCGTTGAGCTGGAACTTCTCGAGCGAGGAGCGGAGGTCTTCGTATTCGTCCGCGGCGACCGGGAACATGCCGGCGTAGAGCATCGGCTTGACATCCTCGAATCCCGCGATAGCCTCGCTGCAGGGCCTCTCGACGTGCGTTATGGTATCGCCCACCTTGACCTCGACTGCGGTCTTGATGCCGGAGATTATATATCCGACCGAGCCGCAGGGGATCTCCTTGCGCGGCGAAAGCTTCATCTTGAGGGCGCCCACCTCGTCGGCGACATATTCCTTGCCGGTATTGACAAACTTTACCTTGTCTCCGGTATGGATCGAGCCGTTCACGACCTTGAAGTAGGCGATGATTCCCCTGAACGAGTTGAATACCGAGTCGAAAATCAAGGCCTGGAGCGGCGCCTGGGGATCGCCCTTGGGAGCGGGAATCCGGTCCACGATAGCGTCCAGCACGGCCGGAACGCCTTCACCGGTGCGGGCCGAGACCAGCAGCACGTCATCATCGTCACAGCCGATCAGGTCGGTGACCTGGTCGCGCACCACGTCCACCATCGCCGCCTCCATATCTATCTTGTTGAGCACCGGAATGATCTCCAGGTCGTGCTCGATAGCCAGATAAAGGTTGGAGATGGTCTGCGCCTGAATGCCCTGGGTGGCATCTACCACCAGCAGCGCGCCTTCGCAGGACGCGATCGCGCGGGACACCTCATAGGAGAAGTCGACGTGGCCCGGAGTGTCGATAAGATTGAGTATATATGTCTCTCCGCCCCGCTTGTACTCCATCTGGATGGGGTGACTCTTGATGGTGATGCCCTTCTCCTTCTCGAGATCCATCGAATCCAGGACCTGGTTTTCCATATCACGGGCCTCGAGCGTGTCAGTCAGCTCGAGCAACCGGTCAGCCAGGGTGCTTTTACCGTGGTCGATATGGGCGATTATACAAAAGTTGCGGATATTTTTCATAAGGGGCCTTTAGCCGATTTTGTGTATCTGGCGGAGTACTTTGTTCATACTGACCTTCTCGGAAACGATGCTGCGCAGGCTTTCGATGGGGATACGTTCCTGCTCCATCGTATCGCGGTAGCGGATGGTGACCTTGCCGTCCTGCAGCGAATCGTGGTCGATCGTGATGCAGAAAGGCGTGCCGATGGCGTCCTGACGGCGGTAGCGTTTGCCGATGCTGTCCTTCTCGTCATACTGGCAGTTGAAATCGAACCGCAGGTCGTCGAGAATCTTGCGCGAGAGCTCCGGCAGGCCGTCCTTCTTGACCAGCGGCAGGATGGCGAGCTTAACCGGCGCGATGCAGGCGGGAAGACGCAGCACGGCGCGGACGTCACCACCTTCGAGCTGCTCTTCGCAATATGCTGCCGAGAGAATGGCGAGGAACATACGGTCCAGACCGATCGAGGTCTCGATGACGTAAGGCACATAGCTTTCGCCCGCCTCGGGGTCGAAATACTGCAGCTTGCGGCCGCTGAACTTCTGGTGGTTGCTCAGGTCGAAATCCGTGCGCGAGTGAATGCCCTCGAGCTCCTTGAAGCCGAAGGGGAATTCAAACTCGATATCTGTTGCCGCATTCGCATAATGGGCAAGCTTTTCGTGGTCGTGGAAACGGTATTTGTCATCACCCAGACCGAGTGCCTTGTGCCACGAGAGGCGGGTTTGCTTCCACGCCGTGAACCAGCGCATCTCATCTCCCGGGCGGACGAAGAACTGCATCTCCATCTGCTCGAATTCGCGCATGCGGAAAATGAACTGGCGGGCGACTATCTCGTTGCGGAACGCCTTGCCGATCTGCGCGATACCGAATGGAATCTTCATCCGGCCGGTCTTCTGTACGTTGAGGAAGTTGACGAATATGCCCTGCGCGGTCTCGGGACGCAGATAGATGGTCCCTGCCTCGCCGTCCACATTGCCCAGCTGGGTGCTGAACATAAGGTTGAACTGGCGCACCTCGGTCCAGTTGCGCGTGCCGGAGATGGGGCAGACTATCTCGCAGTCGAGAATAAGCTGTCGCAGGGCGGCAAGGTCATTGGCCGAGAGGGCCTCGGTCATACGCGCGTGCACCTCGTCATACTTGGCCTTGTTGCGCAGCACGTTGGGGTTGGTGGCGCGGAACTGGGCCTCGTCAAATGCGTCGCCGAAACGCTTGCGGCCCTTTTCGACCTCCTTCTCGATCTTCTCCTCGATCTTTGCCAGATAATCCTCGAGCAGCACGTCGGCGCGATAGCGCTTCTTCGAGTCGCGGTTGTCGATCAGCGGGTCGTTGAAAGCACCCACGTGGCCCGAAGCCTCCCAGATGCGGGGATGCATAAAGATGGCGCTGTCCAGTCCGACTATGTTATCGTTGAGGTGGACCATCGACTCCCACCAGTACTTTTTGATGTTGTTTTTCATCTCTACGCCCATCTGGCCGTAGTCATAGACGGCGCTCAGTCCGTCATAAATCTCGCTGGAGGGAAAAATGAACCCGTATTCCTTGGCGTGAGCCACAAGGTTCTTGAAGATGTCTTCCTTGTTTGTCATTCGTTATAAGCTTTTTGTATTTTTTCGTCAAACGTTGAAACGAGCTGCTCCACGTAGGGGCGGCTCTTGCACTGCGGATGAGGGAGCACGAGGCGCTCGGAGTTCATCATTATGCCGTTATCCTTGAGGATATCGATATCTATGATGCGGTCCTGGTAAAGGCGCGTCCCGTCCGCATTGTAGCGTGGAATGTGGACCTTGCGGCCCATTTCGACCTCTATCTCCTGGCAGATGTCGAGCACCTCCATCGGAGAAAGCGGCGAATCGAAGGCCACAACCTGGTTGAGGAAATCGGCGCCTTCAAACCCGATGGCCGTGGTGTTGAACACCTGCGAGCAGGCGAGCGTCACGCCGAAACGGCGGGCGAGCCTGGCCCGGGCGACTGCCAGATTGGTGTCGCGGTCTCCCGCATTTGAACCTAAAGCCAGAAAAACCATAGCCTTACATATTGAGCATAAGCCGGGCCTCGTCCGTCATCCGGTCGGGGGTCCACTCCGGCTCGAAAACCAGGTCAACCTTTACGGCGCCTACCGTGGGTACGTCGGCTACCGCTGCATATACCTGCGCCACAACGTCGTCCGCGATGGGACAGTTGGGTGCAGTAAGGGTCATTGTCACGGTGACGTTGTTCTTGTCATCCGTCTCCACGCCGTAGATCAGGCCCAGATCGTGGATATTGACCGGAATCTCCGGGTCATAGACCGTCTTGAGGGCCGTTATGACATCATCCTTGAGCATATTCCTTAGCATAAGTCTTGATCTTGAGTATCATCGCCGCAAGTCCTCCCGCACGGGTCGGTGAAAGGTTCTCCTTCAGTCCTATCTCTTCGATAAAGCCGAAATCCGATGCGGCAACCTCTTCCGCCTTCTGGCCGTC
This sequence comes from uncultured Bacteroidia bacterium, assembly GCA_902773925.1. Classification (GTDB taxonomy): domain Bacteria; phylum Bacteroidota; class Bacteroidia; order Bacteroidales; family UBA932; genus Cacconaster. Next base: position 231,012 of record CACYGI010000001.1, read on the forward strand.
ATAGACATTGATGAGCAGCGAGATAATGCCCTTGGTGATGATCGCGTCGCTGTCGGCCGTAAACCAGAGCCGTCCGTTCTCGCAGCGGCAGGCAAGCCACACGCGTGACTGGCAGCCGGCGATGAGGTTGGCATCCACCTTGTCGGAGGGCAGGATCTCCGGCAGCGATTTACCCAGATCGATGATATATTCGTATTTGTCAAGCCACTGGTCGAAGACTGCAAACTCCTCGACGACCTCGGCTGAAAGTTCTTTTATGGTTTTTGTAGGTGCGTCCATCTATCTCAGCATTTTAACAGCCCTTCGCAGGCTCTGGACAAAATATTCGGCCTCATCCATCGTGTTGTAGGGCAGCAGCGAGGCGCGGAGCATTCCCGTCTGCGAATACTTGCTCACGAATGGCTCGGCGCACATCAGGCCGCTGCGCACGGCGATACCCATCTGGTCGAGCAGCTGCGCCAGGTCGGAGGGGTGCGTGCCTTCGATGGTCATCGAGAATACGCCGCTCTTGCGCCCGATATCCTTCGGCACGCCGTAGAGCTTAAGACCGTCGATCGTCGGCAGCGCCTCCATCAGGTATTCTGTGATCTTGCGGCCATACGCCTGCAGCTCAGCATCTTCGCGCAGCTCTGATGCAAATGTGAGGGCCGGGGCGAAGCAGGCAGCGCCGGTGAAATTGGGCGTACCGGCTTCGAATTTGAGCGGAAGCTCGTTGTAGGTGGTCTGACCGTACGAAACGTGACCCACCATATCTCCACCCCCCATATAGGGAGGCATCTCCTCCAGCAGCGAGCGGCGGCCGTAGAGCACGCCGGTGCCGGTGGGAGCGTATATCTTGTGTCCTGAAAATGCGTAGAAATCGCAATCCAGCGCCTGCACGTCCACCTTTGCGTGAACGATGCCCTGGGCTCCGTCCACCGCCACGGGAATCCCGCGGGAGTGCGCGATGGAGATCATCTCCTCGAGAGGATTGACGACTCCCAGGATGTTGGAGATGTGCGGCAGGGCGACCAGCTTGACGCGGCTGTCCAGACTGCGGGCGAATACCTCCAGATCCGGCTCGCCGCTCTCGTCAATGGGCAGGAAGCACACCTCTGCGCCCTTTCTGGCGCAGGCCATCTGCCAGGGAACGAGGTTCGAATGATGCTCCGCCTCGGTCAGCAGCACCTTGTCGCCGGGGCCAAGATAACGCTCGGCAAAGCAGAATGCGAGCAGATTGAGCGAAGCGGTGGCGCCGGAGGTCAGGATGACGCTGTCGGCGTTAATGAAACGGCAAACCGCCGCGCGACCGGCCTCGTAGGCCTCCGTAGCCTCGACGCTCAGGCGGTGAATGGCCCGGTGGACGTTGCCCGAAGCGGCCTCCGAAAGGCTCGTCTGCATCTGCAGCACCGAATATGGCTTCTGCGAAGTGGCGGCATTGTCAAGATAGACAAGGTCGCGGCCGGCCACTTGGAGCGAGAGCGCGGGGACTCTTTTGCGTATTTCTGCCAGTTTCTTATCCATAAGGATACAAAATTACAAAAAATCCGGACAGTTTCGTATTTTTGCGTTTAAGAGAATTGCTTATGTACGAATATATATCAGGACGGCTGGTTGCCGTCAATCCCGCGGAAGCCATCGTCGAGACCGGCGGATTCGGCTATCGCATCTTCATCACCGTCAACACTTTCAGCCGTTTGCAGAAGTCTGCCGGCGAGACGGTCAAGCTCTACCTCTACCACCAGCTGCGCGAGGACGACGAGTCATTTTTCGGCTTTGCCGATACGCTTGAGCGCGAGGCGTTCCTGCTGCTCATATCTGTCTCCGGCGTAGGTCCCGCCGTGGCCCGGATGATACTTTCGGCGATGACCGTGGATGAGCTGCGAAGTGCCATCCTGTCGGAAAATGCTGCCCGCATCAAGTCGGTCAAGGGTATCGGGCTCAAGACGGCGCAGCGCATTATCGTGGATCTGAAGGACAAACTGGCCAAAGGTGTGGCGGGCGACACGTTTGCCGGATTCAGCGTCCCGTCCGGTTCGGCGGAGCGCGAAGAAGCCGCTGTCGCGCTCGTTTCGCTCGGTTTTGCGAAGCCTGCCGTAGAGAAGGCTCTGGACCGCATTTTGGCCGACGCTCCGGGAGAATCTGTCGAAAATCTGATAAAAAAGGCTTTAAAAATCTTGTGATTGAAGTTTTTTTACTATTTTTGTCGTACTAACTGATAAAAGCAAAAGTTTTTTCGCTATGAATATTCCTGCAAATCTCAAGTACACCAACGATCACGAGTGGATCGTTCTTGATGGAGATGTAGCAACCGTAGGTATCACTGATTTCGCTCAGAGCGAGCTTGGTGATATTGTTTTCGTAGATATCCCGTCCGTAGGCGAGACTCTCGGGGCCGGAGAGGTGTTCGGTTCGATCGAGGCTGTCAAGACCGTGGCTGACGCGCTGATGCCCGTCGGCGGCGAGGTCCTGGAGGTCAACCCCGAGTTGGAGGGTGCTCCCGAGCTGGTCAACAAAGACCCCTACGGTGCAGGATGGATGGTCAAGATCAAAGTTTCTGACGCTTCAGAATTTGATACTCTCTTGTCTGCAGAACAGTACAAGGAAATAATCTAGATTGTAAATCAAAATGTGGTGTGTTCAAAGGGGTTAAAGCGTAAACCCCTTTGTTTTTTTGTAAAAACCGTTATCTAAAACGTATAAGTATATGCAAATACTCAGAACTTTCGACCTGCTCGAAAACCTCAGGAATTTCGCCCCCAAAGACGACATTCTTGCACGCCGGCATCACGGCAAGTGGATCAAGTACAGTACCGATGATTATATCAACCGCTCGCACGAAGTCGCATACGGACTTCTCGCACTGGGCTACAAGGCCGGAGCAAAGGTCATTTCCATCTGCTCCAACCGCCCCGAGTGGAACTTCATTGATATGGGTTCCAATCTTGCCCATATGATCCATATCCCCGTATATGGCACGCTGAGCCAGGAAGAATACCTCTATATTTTCAACAATTCCGACGTTGACCTGATCGCAGTCGGCAATCAGTCCCTGTACAAGCGCATCGAGCCCGTCCTGAATAATCTCGGCCGCGAGGTAAAGGTGATTATGATGGATGACAGCGAAGATATGATGTGCTTCAGCAAGCTTTATGAGCTCGGCCGCGAAAAGGCAGCCGAATTCGCTCCCGTCGTCGAGGAGAACAAGCGCACCATCGGCAAGGACGAATGCGCCAGCATAGTCTATACTTCCGGTACGACCGGCGATCCGAAGGGCGTGATGCTCTCGCACTACAACCTGATGTTCAATTCGCACGGCCACGCCATCCGCCAGAACAAGAACTACACCCACAAGATGGTGAGCTTCCTGCCTCTGTGCCACGTGTATGAGCGTACGATGAACTACGAATATCAGGAGCTGGCCATCAGCATCTACTACGCAGAGAGCCTGGCGACGGTCGCAAGCGACCTGAAAGATTGCCACGCAGACGGATTCTGCGCCGTGCCGCGCGTCCTCAACCTTATGTACGGCAAGTTCGAGGATGCAGGCAACAAGCTCAAGGGCATCAAGCGCGTCATTTACCGCGGAGCCTGGAACTATGCCAACAAGTTTGACAACTACAACCACAATCCCCTCTATCTGCTGCAGCAGAAGCTCTGGGACAAGCTCGTCTATAGCAAGTGGCGCGAGAACCTGGGCGGCAAGGAGATGCTCGTCGTATCGGGCGGCTCTTCGATCCAGGCCAAGATCGTCCGCACGTTCAATGCGGCCAAGCTGCATATTTTCGAAGGCTACGGAATGACCGAGTCTTCGCCTGTCATCGCGGTCAACAGCCCCGCTGACGGTTACAATATCATCGGCACCGTCGGCAAGAAGCTCGAAGGCACGGAGCTGGATTTCGGCCCGGACGGAGAGATCCTCACCCGCGGTCCTCACGTGATGCTGGGTTACTACAAGAACCCCGAAGCCACGGCAGAGGTCATAGACAGCGAAGGCTGGCTGCATACGGGTGACATCGGATACCTGCAGGACGGCCAGTATCTCAAGATTACCGACCGCAAGAAGGAGATTTTCAAGCTCTCCAACGGCAAGTACATCGCTCCGCAGTACATCGAGACCAAGCTCAACGAGACCGACTTCATAGAGGCTTCGTTCGTCGTGGGCGCAGACCAGAAGATCGCCGGCGCGATCATCATTCCCGCACTCGGCGCACTCAAGGCCTGGGCTACCCGCAACAAGCTCTCGTGGGGTACTCCCGAGGAGCTTATCGCACTTCCTGAGGTACAGAAGCTCCTGCACGACGAGGTCGAGAAGGTCAACGCCACCATCGCAGCACACGAGGCGATAAAGGTCTATCGCATTATGCTGGACGAATGGACCGTGGACAGCGGCCTTCTCTCTCAGACTCTCAAGCTCAAGCGCCGCAACCTCTACAAGCGCTACGACGGCATTATCGAAGATATGTTCGCCAAGGCATAAAGAGGTTTTGAAACGAAAAAGCGCCCGGAATTCATATAAGTTCCGGGCGTTTTTTTGTTTTATCTTGTTTACAAGATGGCGTTTTATTAAATTTGCAGATATTTGAATCAATCGATATGCGTTCCTACATCACACCCGGCACCGAAATCCAGGAGGTTAAAACCTCATCTGTGCTTGCCGTTTCCGGCGACAACGAAGATTTCGGCCACAAGGACGGCACCTATGATATCCTCAAGCCGTCAGACCCATTCGGGGATTTTTTCGGTTTTTAAACATTCATCACGATGGAAAGAAGATTACTCTCAATCCTTTCGGCAGCCGCGCTGCTGATTTGCGCCTGCGTTCCGAACAGTGACATTCACGAAGGTTCCGAGGCTGGTTTCCACGCCGTGATGGAGCCTCAGCAGAACACGAGCCGCACCTCGATTTCCGGCGGCAAGGTATTATGGAGCGAAGGCGACCAGATTGCCGTTTATCTGGCTGACGAAGCCGAAGGCAAAGTCGGGGCCATTTTCACCCTCGATCCGGCAGATGCCGGCAATGCCAACGGTCACTTCGAATCGGAGGCTCATCCCGACTGGGGCGCAAAGACGTGCTACGCACTCTATCCCGCCTCGATGGACGGAGGATTCGCTTCGGGCCGCCTGACGGTCAATCTGCCCGCCGAGCAGTTGTACTGCGATAATTCGTTCGGCCCCGAGGCAAGCCCCGCAGTAGGAATTTGCAAGGGCGACCATACTCTCAGTTTCAAGAACCTCTGCGGTATCCTGTCCGTAAACGTATTTGCTTACGAACGGATTTCATCCGTGCAGATCACCACGCTGGGCGAAGAAGCCCTCTGGGGTGAAGGCTCGCTGTTGATGCCGTTTGACGGAACTCCCGTCCTGGAGATGAAGCCTATGGTCAGCGAGGAGCAGAAGACGCTTACGATTCGCGTGAACGAGAATCTCACCGAAGGCCAGGTCATCAAGCCCGGCAGCACGATAGATATTTACGACGGCACATTCTCTGGAGAAGTGTCGTCCGTGCGCGCTTTCAACTTCGTTGTACCTGCAGGAACGCTGGCACAGGGTTTCCTGGTCACGGTTAACACCACGGACAGAAAGTATATGCAGAAATATGCGATCGCATCTTCCGCAAATATGATTGCCCGTTCGGTGATAACCGATATGCCCATACTTGATTTTTATGACCAGTCTGAAGTTGTCATTCGCGACGACGTGCCCAACAAGGCATACTACAAGGACCTCCTGATCGATACCGGTATCGGCCTGTCGGATTACAAGACGCTGAGCTGCACCGATCGCCTCGGCCTGTCTTTCGAGACGGTCTATACCCGCATCAACGACGCAGCCAACCAGGCAGCGCAGAATAAGGCGTTTATCACCAATGAGAATGACGAGAACGGCATACTGCTCTATCCTGACGGAGAGCCGCGATTCCGTATGATGTACGTCAACGGAGGTCAGTCATATACCCACGGCCCGAGCCTGATGGCTGGCGGCCGCGCCAATTTCCGCAAGTTCGTGTACAACGGCGGCAGTTACCTCGGTTCCTGCGCAGGTTCGTATGTGGCATCCCTCGGCGTAATCGAGGCCGGAACCACCACGACCAATGCTGCGATGCAGGCATACAACGGATATATGGGCCTCTGGCCCGGTCTGGTCGACAATACCGGCCTGACAAACGTCTTCCCTGATTACACCATCCCCAGTAACAGTCCGATTCTGCAATATGACGACTTCGGAGGAGATTTCCGCATCGATGCCATCAAGCAGTGGAACGGTCCGTACTTCTCACAGTTCTACCTCGTCCAGGGCACGGAAGCGCTTGCATTATTCGATTATCCTTCATATCGTTGCCATAACTGCCCTTCGGTTATTTCCTATAAACCCTCGTCCTGGTGCGGCCGTATAACGCTCATCGGCGGCCACCCGGAACAGTATCCCAACGATGCGTTCCCGCCGAGCGAAGGCGCACAGCTGATGGACGCCCTCGTAAAGTATTCGCTTGACGGCCGCGGCGCCGCAAAGGTCAAGGCAGTGCTGCACAACGGCGAAATCCGCCAGATGATCAAATCCACCCACGACAACGATCCCGCTTACACGAAGGTAGGTGATTTGCAGTGCCACAACTTCGTTTTCGGCCTGCCCGTCGGAGCCAAGAATATCCGCATCAAACTGAAAGTGCTGGATGATTTCAACGTCAGCCTGCGTCTCGCAAAGGGCACTTTCGCATTCAGCGATGACGCACTCTATTCAGTCGAAAACTCCGACCGCGAGAAGGAGTTGGTATTTGACTCGCTGGAAGCCGGCACCTGGTACATCGGCGTCCAGTGCGAAGATACGGTGACCAATAACCACGACAGCACCTACGGTATCTCGTATAGCGGAAAACTGGCCGTGCTTAATGGCGTACCTTACACTATTTCAGTAAGTTGGGAATAAAGCAAGGAGGAAATGAAAATGAAAAGAACATTTGCTCTCATAGTATTGGCCGGCAGTCTTCTGGCTTCCTGCCAGATGGCGGACAAAGACCTTTCCGGCAACACGAAGAAAGTCTTTATCGGCAGCATCGAACCGGAAACCCGCACCAGCCTCGCCCCGAGCGGAGATGGCTATGTCCTCAACTGGAATGCGGGCGACCGCATTATGGTCTCCAACGGCACTGAAATGGCCGTCTATCAGACCGCTGCAGAAGGCACGACAGTAGCAGAATTTACCCCCGTGGCAGAGCCGCTTTCCGGAGCGGAATTTACCGCCTGCTACCCCGAATCGCTGTTTGAAGGCCAGCTGCCCGCAGTGCAGTATTACGTCGAAGACAATATCAACCTTATGCCGATGCTGGCCAAAAGCGGTGCGGATGCCTCGCATCTGACATTCAGCCCGGCCTGCGGTATCATCAAGTTCAATATCTCGACCTCCCTGTCCGGAATTGCGCTCTCTGCCATCCAGATTACGGCAAACCAGGCTCTCAGCGGCACGGTGGTCATTAACGACGGCAACCTCAGCGTCGCGCAGGGTTCCGGTATGACGCTTTCCTGCGGTGAAGGCGTTGCCATCAACGAGACGCCCAAGGCATTCCATATGTATCTGCCCGTCGGCTCTTATTCCGAAGTGCAGATACGTCTTATTGCAACGGACGGTAAAGAATTCAGTTCTAAACTGTATTATGCCCAGGTTTACAACGTAATCCGCGGCGAGATGAATACCATCAATATCACGGCCAATGAATTCGGCGAGCCCGTCGGTATGCGCGACGCAGTCCTGCTCAGCGGTTCGGACGTCAACGAACTGATGAAGCAACTTTCCAACCCTGCTGCAAAGTGCACGAGTTCGGATGCAACCATCAAGGTTATCACATTTGAGACCGGTACCATCGAGAAGGGTGATGTGCTCATCAGCGAACCCGATGCAGAGCCCGTCTGGGCATCCCTGGACAAGGCTTCCGGCCGTCTTGCCATCAGGACCCACGCAAGTAAGATATATGCCAATTCCAATTCGGCATATCTGTTCAGCCGCCTCCACGCACTCACGGGATTCGAGGGACTTGACAAACTCGATACTTCCAATACGCAGTATTTCAATGGAATGTTCTTCAGCAACGCAAGTGCCAATCCGGCTCTTACCGAACTTGACCTGAGCAGTTTCGATACAGGTCTCGCTGTTTCATTTACATCTATGTTCGACTCGCTGGTCAACCTTCGCACCCTGAACATTTCCAGTTTCAATACTCAGTACTCGCGTTCGTTCGCTTCGATGTTCAACCACTGCAAGTCGCTTGAGAATCTGGATCTTACTCATTTCTCGACCGAAAATTGCGAGACAATGGCCGGTATGTTCCGCTACTGTACGGCTATGACCGAGATCGACCTGCATACCTGGGATATGTCGACCGTATCGTCAGTGGCCCGTATGTTCCAGTATTGCACCTCCCTGCGCAAACTCGACCTGTCCGGCGATTACTGCAACACGCTTTCGCTAACCACTGCCAATCACTTCGTAAATGCTTCCAATGAGATTCGCGAGATGCGCCTCGGCAAGTATTTCCTGCTCGAGAATTTCTCCGCTTATCCGGACCTTTTCTGGCAGGGCAAGGATTATCTGAAGGCTACGGTAGATGACCCGATGGTGGTCTTCTGCGCCCCGATGTTCTGCCAGAGGTCGCTGCGCGGCTCCGAGCAGGCCCTCTACCATACCAATAAGCGGATTCTGGTCTGGAAGAATATCGAGACCGGCGAACCCCTCGAATTCGACCAGGAAATCGGCAGCCTCACGCCTTCAGTAACCGTGAAGGGCTGCGAGGAACCTGATGTAGTATTCGAGGCCGAAGAGGGCGGTTTCGTAAGCGCATTATACAAAGCTACGACTTACTCCGATTATGGAAATCCTGTCGTTAAATTGATGGCAAATACCGTATACGAAGGAATGCTGGATTTGACTAACGATAACGGAAAACCTTTCAAACTGGACCTCAACGGACACATCCTCGAATCAAGTGTCAGCGAACTGATTTCTACGAAAGGCACGCTCATTATTACCGACAGCGGCGCGACCAAGGGTAAAATAACCAGCCCGGAATCAATGATCATCAGTATCACCACGGCCGGTACGTCGGTAACGCTGGACGGATGCGTCATTGAGAGTACCAAAGAAAAGGGAAGCGCCTGGAACAGCGATGCGGCCATCAATCTTGCCGCTTCTTCGGCAATGCTGACCATCAACAACTCGAAGGTCTATACCACCCACAAACTGTCCACGATCCGCGCTTACTCCGGAACCCTGACCATTAACGATTCGGAAATTTCATCCGGTACGCAGGCTGAAGGCTGGTATACGATCCTTGGCCTCAACAGCGCAACCGTGACAGTCAATTCCGGTAGTTTATATACCTCCGGTACAGGCAATTCCAGTACGTTCCATATCGGTAATAGCGCTGCGACGATGACCGTCAACGGCGGTTATTTCCACAGCCTCGGCCGTACCGTCAGCGGCGGTAATACCTATATCAGCCGCATCACCCTCAACGGCGGTTATTACGACCGTGAATACTCCACGCCTTCGTCCGGCGGTGCAGTCACCTACGGCAGCGGCAAGTCGCTCGTAGCGCTTGATCCCGCAGTCACCCATCTGCACGAGACTACCGGCGAGACCTATGCTTACGGATTTGTTGTAAAATAAAAAATGAAGGATTATGTCACTCCTATTCAAACGCTTTCTGCTTTTGATAGCAACCCTGACGACGCTGGCTTCCTGCGCCAAGGTGCCTGTCAGTGTAACCGTTTCCCCTTCGGATATCGTTTGTCAAGTCGGTGAAACAGCGAAGCTTACGGCAAGTGTTTTGCCGGATAATGCAAAATATGACGCCATCATCTGGACAAGTTCCAACCCGACAGTGGCCTCTGTCAGCCACGGCACCGTACAGGCGCTTTCCGCAGGTACGGCCGTCATTACCGCAAAGGCCGGCGAAGTGAGCGGCACCTGCACCGTGACGGTCAATGACCCCGTGGTCAAGGTAACGGGGATCTCCCTTGACCCTGAAAAGCTTTCTATCAAGGTCGGAGAGCGTTCCGCACTGACCGCTACGGTCTCGCCTGTTAACGCCACCAACAAGAACTGCATCTTCAAAAGCGGTGACAACGATGTCGCTACGGTGTCGGATGACGGTGTTGTAGAGGGTGTGAGCGTCGGTGTGGTTTCCGTAGTTGCTATTACCGAGGACGGCCTTTTTATGGACCAGTGCACGGTCACAGTCGAACCTGACAAGATCAGCGTTACGGGCGTAACCATTTCACCCAACAAAACCTCTCTGTATCTCGGGGAAAATATGACCGTAAAGATAGCTATATCTCCGGCTGACGCGACCGACCAGAGCGTTACCTTCAAGAGCAGCAATACCTCTGTGGCTACGGTTGACGGCGACGGTTACGTTACTACGACCGGCTATGGACAGACCGTAATTACCGTCACTACCAATGACGGCGGTTTTACGGATGAATGCCTCCTCAGCGTGCTTACGGTTCCCGAGGGCGTGACCGTTTCGCCTTCAACGCTGAAGCTCGCCGAAGGCGAGAAATCGCAGCTCACGGCTTCGATTTCACCCTCCAGCGCATCTCAGGAAGTCGAGTGGGCAAGCTCCGATACCGACATTGCCACGGTCGATAGAGACGGCCTTGTAACCGCAGTCTATCCTGGTACCGCCAAAATTTATGCCCGCAGCGTCACGCATACTCACCTGCAGGGCTACTGCGAGGTTGAGGTTACGCCCGATTCGTCGTTGAAGGGGATTTCGTTTGACGAGACGGCTTTCACCGTCAAGATCGGCGAAACCCACAAGCTGGTCGTCGTTTATAACCCCACCTATGCGACCAACAAGAATGTCTCGTGGACTTCTTTAGACGAGGATGTCGCCACCGTTTCGGACGAGGGCGTGGTTCTCGGCCTGAAGGAAGGCAACACCGTCATTTCCGCTACTTCCGAAGAAGGCGGATTTACGGCAAGCTGTATCGTAACGGTGAGCAATGATGTCACTTCGCGAATGTACTATATGACCGGTGGTACCGATAATATGTACCTCAACGGCGAAAAGGATCCCCTGTCGGGAGCGTTCGACAAGATTGACCACGAAGCACGTACCCGCTTTGAATTCTCCGGTGTCAACGCTATTGACGTCCACGGTAATGACCTGTACAGCATAGAAAGGTATTTCAACGAATACGGAGCAACCAGAACATATTACTATGTCTGCAAGAATCGTAAACCGTTGTTCAAAATACCCGGGACAGAAGGTTATTCGGTTTTTTCTTTTGATGCCAAGAACGGGTACTGCGCAATATTGTTTGAAAAATCTGTCTTCAATTATATGCTCTGCAAGATAACGCCTGAGGGACAGATTACAACCTGTGATCTGACAGGCTCATTCGCCCGTGCGTCAGTAGCCGATTTAGCAATTTCTCCGGACGGCAGGAATGTATATGTCGCCACGCAGATATTAGATAATTTTGGAGATTATTATGTGGCACAATACAAGTGGGACGAAAGCGGAGCCCTGACCGAGACCCTGCTTTTTAAAACACAAGCAGGCGAGCCGTATGTAGATGTTACCGATAACGGCGATGTGTATGTAGCTAATGTAAAGTATGACGATAAAGGCCAACAGGAGGCCGCGATATTTCTCAACGGGGTCTTTGACTATGCCTTCGACAAGGCCGATTACAATATGAATGTAGCCTTGATGGCCAAGGGCAACTATCTGTACACGGCTACCGTAAACGGTCCTGACAGGATGCTGCGCCTAAGGTGCGACTATGGGGATCTGAAGGAGGTCAAATTGGATGAAACCCTGACCTTGATCCGGCAAAAGCCCCTGTTCGTATCATCATCCGGCAAGTACTACACCGTCTTGATGACCTATACACTGTCAGACTTCTACATCTACGAAAACACCACCATGCTCCGCCACATCAGCGGCCAGGAGATCAAGAGCCTGGTAGTCATAGACTAATCCTTTTCAGTGAATCTCAGGCCTATGGCCTGCAACAACAAAAAGGTGGTCTTCGGGCCACCTTTTTGTTTGTTCTATGGATATTATAAAAAGTTCCACGTGGAACATCAGCGGCCGAGGAAGATCAGGAGGACTGAAATGTCGGCTGGTGAGACACCAGGGATACGGGATGCCTGTGCGATAGTTGTCGGATGATGACGGTTGAGCTTGATGATACTTTCGATCGAGAGAGCCTTGATACGCGAGAAGTCAAAATCCTCGGGGATCCTGACATTCTCAAGCCGATGAAGCTTCTCTGCAACCTTACGCTCACGCTCGATATATCCGCTATACTTGATCTGTATCTCTGCTGACTCCATCACCTCATCCTTAAGGGCGCTGGAGATATCTTCTCCCTTTGGGAATGAAACCTCTGAAGGCTGCTGGCTCCCGAGCTGGCGAAGATCAAGAATAAGCTGCTCTGTAGGATCAATCTTGACAGTGTCAGTCATTGTTCCACGTGGAACATTTGAATCTGTGTTGCCAGAGAGATCCAATAAACTCTTAAGACTGACGCCCGGCCGGACAGCTATATCCGCTATGCGGCGGGGAGTCTCGATCGTAGCCGAACCAGCCTGGACCAGATAGTCGTTAACTGCTTCGGGAGTAACCGGTGTATCGGCTGCATATCGCGTCAGGGTCTCCACACTCTCATACTTGCGGCACATCACATCGTAACGGTAGGCCGAGGCTGTACCAAGTTCATAAGCCTTTGCCGTGAGGCGGCTGTCAGCATTATCCTGGCGAAGCAATATACGATACTCCGCTCTGGAAGTAAACATACGGTATGGCTCATCCACACCCTTTGTGATCAGATCATCGATCAGAACGCCGATATATGCCTCGTCGCGCGTTAGGATGAACGGCTCGCGATCATTCAGCTTCAGGTGGGCATTTACTCCGGCCATAAAGCCCTGCGCCGCTGCCTCTTCATAACCCGTAGTACCATTGACCTGGCCTGCCAGGTACAATCCCGGCACGATACGCGACTCAAGTGTCGGATTAAGCTGCGTCGGGTCGAAATAATCGTATTCGACGGCGTAAGCCGGACGGAAAATCCTCACATCCTCCAGCCCTGCGATGGCGTGCAGTGCCTCTATCTGGATGCGCAGCGGCAGCGAAGAAGAGAATCCCTGCAGGTAATATTCGTGCGTATGCCATCCTTCCGGCTCAAGGAACAGCTGGTGCGAATCCCGGCCAGCGAAAGTGCGCAGTTTATCCTCTATCGAAGGGCAATACCGCGGCCCGATACCGGTTATGCGGCCGGTAAAGAGAGGCGACTCGTCAAATCCACTCTCAAGTATCGCGTGCACCTGCCTGTTGGTATGCAGGATATAGCACGGAACCTGATCACATCCGGCTTGAATGGCGTTCCGCAGCGGCAGAAATGAAAATCTTGAAGGTTGCGTATCCCCCTCCTGAACGGGCAGTTTTGCGAGATCCACCGAACGGATATCAATTCTCGGAGGAGTACCTGTCTTCATTCGCCCGGTATTGATACCCAGCGATGATAACTGCGCCGTCAGACCGTGTGAAGGCAATTCTCCGATGCGGCCGCCCTCGCTCATTTGACTGCCTATGAAAAGCCTCCCGTCGAGGAATGTCCCGGCAGTCAGGATTACCGCACTGGCCTCAAACGTAGCTCCCATTGATACTCCGACTCCGCATACGCGGCCCTCACGGACAGTCAGCGAAGTCACGGTATCCTGCCATATATCCAGGTTGGGAGTATTCTCAAGCACATATCTCCACGAGGCCGAAAACAGTGCCTTGTCGCACTGGGCGCGAGGGCTCCACATCGCCGGGCCCTTCGAGCGGTTGAGCATCCGGAATTGCAGCGTAGCTGTATCTGTAACTATACCGCTGAATCCTCCCAGGGCATCCAGTTCGCGCACGATCTGGCCCTTTGCGATGCCTCCCATTGCGGGATTGCACGACATCTGGGCGATCTTTCCCATATCCATCGTTACGAGCAGTACGCGCGAGCCCAGACGTGCGGCGGCAACCGCTGCCTCGCATCCGGCGTGACCTGCACCGATCACGATTATATCGTACTTTCCCTGCATCCGAGATTACCAGCCAAGTTGAATACCGTCTTGCGCCGCCATGGACTCCAGTGCCTTCAATGCACGGTCCTCTGCGGCACGCATCTGCTTCTTCTGGGCCTGCGAATGGTCATCATAACCGATAAGGTGAAGCAGACCGTGTACTATCACGCGGTGAAGCTCTTTATCGAAGCCTTCACCATACTCCTGACCGTTGGCGCGGACCGTATCAACGCTGATATAAATGTCTGCAGAAACGTTTTTATCCGTGTAAACACGGCTATAATCGTCGGAGTTATCGAAAGTTATGATATCCGTGTAATAGTCGTGGCCCAGATATTGCTTGTTTATATCAAGCAGATAAGGGTCGCTGCAAAAAATGTAATTGAGCGCGCCCGGAAGACGATCCTCCGAGGCAGCGACTGATTTGAGCCACCGGCCGACAAGCCGCTTATGTTTGGGTTTGAAACTACAATCTTCGGCAAAAAACTTGATCATTACGTTCGGTTTGAAGACCTGCAAAATTAGCAATTTATGCCCAGTTTATCTAAAACTCAATCAAAAGACTGATTGAAAGCGTTTTAAAAGAAGAATTAACAATTTTATCAACAAAAAATTGGGTATAAAAGATTTTTATTCTTAAATTTACACGCTTAGAAAGCACAATTGCAAACAGTAAAAATTACAGATATGGAAGTAAAGAAATCCCCTAAAGCAGATCTGGAGAACAAAAAACTCCTCTTTAGAGAGATTGGTTTTGTAGTCGTTCTGGCTATCGTTCTCCTCGCGTTCGAGTGGTCATCCACTGAGAAAGAAGAGCTTATGGATCTCACCCAGGAGGCTGTGGCGATCGAGGAAGAGATTATCCCTATCACCCAGGAGCAGCAGGAAGTTCCGCCGGAGATGCCGAAGATTCCGGTCCTTTCCGATGTCATCGATATCGTTGATGATGATATCGTTGTCAAGGATGACCTGTTCATTGACCTTGAGGATAACGCAAACCTCGGTGTCGAGATTCTTGACTATGTGGCTCAGGTCGAAGAGGAAGTTGTCGAAGAGGAAGCTATCCCGTTCGCACTGGTCGAGACCAAGCCTATGTTCCAGGGCGGCGATGCCAACAACTTCTCCCGCTGGGTTGCAACCCACCTCCAGTATCCTGAGATTGCCAAGGAGAACGGTGTCCAGGGTAAGGTTACCCTCCAGTTTACGGTCAATACCGACGGCACCGTCAGCAACGTGAAGGTCCTGCGTGGCGTTGACGCATCCCTCGACAAGGAAGCTGTCCGTCTGGTTTCGAGTTCGCCCAAGTGGACTCCCGGCAAGCAGCGTGACCGCGCAGTGAAGGTATCCTACACCTTCCCTGTTATCTTCCAGCTCCGTTAATCCGGACTAACGACATTAAGGAGACTGACCTTACGAAAGTCAGTCTCTTTTATTTTATATATGGATAATAAAACCTACAGCGCAGTATTCGTCGCAATCCTTTTTCAGCGGCAGCGGGAAGAACAGGTGCGCGAATATCTGGATGAATTGAAATTTCTGGCCGAAACGGCCGGCATAAAGGGCGACAAATGCTTCATACAGAGGCTTGACAAGTCCAATTCACGCACATATATAGGCTCCGGCAAAGTTCAGGAGATAGCCGATTATGTTAGCCAGAACGAGATCGACTACGTGATATTCGACGAAGAACTCACTCCGTCGCAGATGCGCAATCTCGAAAAGGACTTCAAGACCAGCGTCATCGACCGCACGGGCCTCATACTCGATATATTTGCGGACCGCGCGCGTACGGCATACGCCAAAACGCAGGTCGAACTGGCGCAGTATCAGTATCTTCTGCCGCGCCTGACAGGTATGTGGACGCACCTTGAGCGACAGCGGGGCGGTATCGGCGTCCGTGGCCCGGGTGAGAGCCAGCTCGAGACTGACCGCCGCATAGTGTTGGACAAGATCAAGAAGCTCAAACTCCAGCTGACTAAGATAGACCGCCAGATGAGTTCGCAGCGCGGCAATCGCGGCAATATCAAGCGCGTAGCGCTGGTAGGTTATACCAATGTCGGCAAGAGCACCATTATGAATATGCTCGCCAAAAGCGACGTATTTGCCGAAAACAAGCTATTTGCCACGCTCGACACTACAGTACGCAAGGTAGTGATAGACAACACTCCATTCCTGCTCAGTGATACGGTAGGATTTATCCGCAAGCTGCCTACGCAGCTCGTCGAATCGTTCAAGAGCACCCTGGACGAGGTCCGCGAGGCGGATATTCTCATTCACGTAGTAGATATCTCTCATCCCGGCTTCGAAGACCAGATCCGCGTAGTCAACAACACACTGCTCGAAATAGGCGTCAAGGATAAGCCCTGCTATATGGTATTCAATAAGATAGATGCCTATCGTCACGAAGAATATGACGAATTTTCGCTGGAAGAAAAGCAGCAGCGGCACTATACTCTTGACGAACTGCGCAATTCGTGGATGTCACGTGAAAATACCCCGTGCATCTTCATTTCGGCAAAAGAGCATACCAACATCGACGAGTTCCGTCAGGAACTGGTAAATCTTATTAGAAAATAAAATCCTTTTTAAAATTTTATTCTTTCGTATTTACGGTGTTGATATGTTGATAAGTTATGTAAATATCTGATTTACTAACTTTTAAGAATCAACAAAACTGTTGAAAATCCTGTTGGAAATAAAAGGATAAATCGGTTTGTACTTCTCCGTTATTTTATTAGCGTTGAAAACAATCAGCCGAAATTAACGGTTATCAACACAGGTTTCAACCGATAAAATCACATAATTGTTGATAAGTCTGCTGAGGCTGCTCGATAAACGAATTATGTCCGCAACCGGCAATCAGGCAAAAACGGACTTTCGGAAAATCTTTTTGCATTTTTTCTCTCAATTCGGCGGGAGCGAAAGAATCACAATCGCCGCAGACTATCATTACCGGAATCTGGCCCGATACAAGAAATGAGCTCGTATCCTCCCTCTGCTGCATACCTCTTATCGAAGATACAATACCCTCAGGATCGTGCATTTCACACAGCTCTATAGTCTCCATTATCTTTGCTTCCAGACGGCTTAGATTATCGGGATGGTACATCTTCGGTATAGAAAGAGCAGCTATCGAAGATAGCTTACCTTTATGGATTAGGGCAATCTCGCGTCGGCGGTCCTCAGCTTTATCTTCGGGATCCGGATAAGGATGCGAATGCATCAGTATTATCTTCGAGCAGCGCTCAGGATGCCTGATACCCATCTGCAGGGTAGCATAGCCACCCATCGAGTGGCCGCAGATGATAGCTTTATCTACTTTGCAGCAATCCAGTACGGCGCAGGCCACGTCGGCGCAGAAATCCATCCCGTTCACGCTGCAGCCATCTTCTGCTGCTGGAGCCGAATCCGTAAGACCGTGTCCCGGCATATCAAATGATATGACACGGAACCGCTCGGAGAGAATATCGGCAAACTCGCTCCAGATATACATAGATTCCAGATATCCGTGCATCAGAAGAATACACGGAAGATCGGGATTTGCTGCGTTCTGGCGACCTGTATCGCTGATATGAACCGATATCCCGGCGGCGATGGCAAAATATTCCATAGGCAATGTATCTTGCCCGTAAATATAGGAAAAATTGATTACCTTTGTGTGTATATGACAGAAGAGAGCACATTTAATCCGCGTACCGAGTCGGACCGCAGAGAAAAGGATTTTGACAACAAGATCCGCCCACGGGAGTTTTCGGATTTTTCAGGACAGGACAAGATCATAGAAAACCTTAAAATCTTCGTCAAGGCAGCCCTGCTTCGCGGTGAGGCCCTTGATCATATACTGTTCCACGGCCCTCCGGGCCTGGGTAAGACCACACTTGCCAATATAGTCGCCAACGAGTTGGGAGTCAATATGAAAGTGACCTCCGGTCCGGTGCTCGACAAGCCCGGCGATCTGGCCGGACTGCTCAATATGCTCGAGCCGGGCGACGTGCTGTTTATCGACGAGATTCACCGTCTTTCGCCGGTAGTGGAGGAATACCTCTATTCGGCAATGGAGGACTATACGATCGATATAGTCATAGATAAGGGGCCGGCCGCCCGCAGCGTGCAGATTTCCATCAATCCGTTCACGCTTATCGGCGCCACGACCCGCAGCGGCCTGCTTACATCGCCTCTGCGCGCCCGTTTCGGTATCCAGTGCCATATGGAGTACTATGACGCCGCGACGCTCTTCAAGATTGTCCGCCGCTCGGCTTCCATCCTCAATATCGATATAACGGACGATGCGGCGCACGAGATAGCGATGCGCAGCCGCGGCACGCCGCGTATAGCCAACTCCCTGATCCGCCGTGTGAGAGACTTCGCCCAGGTCAAGGGTACAGGTGTCATAGACCTGGATATCACGCGTATAGCCCTCTCCGCCCTCAATATCGACAAGCGTGGCCTGGATGAGGTTGACAACAAGATCCTGCTTACGATTATCGAGAAGTTCGGCGGCGGTCCGGTTGGCGCCGGTACGCTCGCAACGGCCATATCCGAGGACCAGGGCACGCTCGAAGAGGTTTATGAGCCATTCCTGATCCAGGAGGGATTCCTTTCGCGCACTCCCCGGGGCAGGGTTGTCACTGACCTGGCCTACAACCATCTGGGCATCAAGCGATATCAGTCCGAAAGTTCACTCTTTTAGTGGATATTCCATCACATATCACTGTAGCACAGTCGCTTGACTGTTTTACCGGTTCGGCGCGCACGGTTTATCTTGCATCCGTGCTGGGGCATCTTGTCCACCCGACGGTACATCTGGTGCTGGCACAGGACAAGAAAAACGCGTATTTCGCAACAAGCGACCTGTACAACTTCTTCGCCTCCGATACGGTATTCTATTTCCCTGCAAATGACGACCGTACGGGAGTCAAGGAGGCTTCCGCCAAAGTGCAGCGCACAGCCGCCCTGGGTGCCCTCGGCGCATTCGGAGAAACGTCGCAGATAGATAATTTTGCCGCCGCTTTCGCCTCTGGTACATATGATCTTGCCCGTGTGCAGCGCGTCGAGGTGCCGCATCTGGTGATAGTCAGCTACCCGCAGGCCCTGGAGGAGAGTGTGCCGCAGCGCCGCCGCACGCAGGAGCTTATACTGCGCATCAGAAGGGGCGATGCACTTTCGCACGATTTTATCCGCGACCTGCTCTTTGATAATAACTTCCGTAAGGTTGACTTTGTCTCGGAGCCAGGTGAATTTGCCGTCCGCGGCAGTATAATCGACATATTCTCATTCTCCGACAACCAGCCTTACCGTATCGATTTCTTCGGAGACGAAATCGAATCAATCCGCCGATTCGACGCTGATACTCAGCTCTCTATCGAAGAATACGAGTCGATCGACATATACCCGGACCTGACTGAAGTAGCGGAGCAGGACATGGTCCCATTCTGGGATATACTTCCCGAAGGCACGGTCCTGTGGGATTTCAGGGATATGGAAAGCCAACGGAAAGAGCCCCGCGTGATACCTCAGCCCACTTTCAACAAGAATTTCAACCTGCTTGCGGAGGATATCTGCGACAGGATGGACAGTGGCTGGAAAGTGACCATACTGAGCCCCAACGAGGCCCAGACTTCACGTCTCAAGCAGATATTTCGCGACATCGGAAGCGGCATCCAGCCGCAGTTCCTGCCGCTGTCACTTCACGAAGGCTATCAGGACCGCGAGGACAAATGCTGTTTCTATACCGACCATCAGATTTTCGAACGGTACCACAAGGTTCGCATCCGCCGCCGCGTTGAGCGAAGCGAGCGCCTGACTCTCAATGAATTGAATGAGATGAAGCTGGGTGATTACGTGGTCCATATCGACCACGGCGTAGGGCGTTACGGCGGGCTGGTCAAGATGCACGTGGACGGCCGGGAGCAGGAGGCGGTCAAAATCGAATACCGCGACGGCGATACCATTTTCGTGTCGATACACGGCATCCACCGCATCTCGCGATACCGTTCGCGCGACGACGAACCCCCGAAGATATACAAGCTCGGCAGCAAGGCCTGGGAAAACCTCAAGCGCACCACCAAATCGCGCATAAAGGACATCGCAAAGGACCTGATCAACCTCTACAGCCTGCGCCAGAAGACACCCGGATTTGCTTTTTCGCCGGATAATTACCTCCAGCACGAGCTTGAATCTTCATTCATCTACGAGGACACCCCCGACCAGCAGAAGGCCTCGGAGGCCGTCAAGCACGATATGGAGGACAGCCATCCGATGGACCGCCTGATCTGTGGCGACGTCGGCTTCGGCAAGACCGAAATAGCCGTTCGTGCTGCATTCAAAGCTGTTTGCGACAGCAAGCAGGTGGCGATCCTGGTGCCTACGACCATCCTCGCGCTGCAGCACTACCGGACGTTCAGCGAAAGGCTTTCCGGATTCCCGTGCAGCATCGATTATATCAGCCGTCTGCGCTCGGCCAAAGATATCCGCGATATCCAGGAACGCCTCGCCAGCGGCCGGCTGGACATAGTCATCGGCACCCACCGGCTTCTTAATAAAGGCATAACGTTCAAGGATTTAGGTCTGCTCATCATAGACGAGGAGCAGAAGTTCGGCGTGACGGCCAAGGAGCGTATCCGCCAGATGAAGGCCAATATAGATACGCTTACCCTGACGGCTACTCCGATTCCGCGTACGCTGCAATTCTCGCTGCTCGGAGCGCGCGACCTTTCGATCATCAATACCCCGCCGCCCAACCGCCTGCCGGTCTATACGGAGGTCATACGGTTCAATGACGATGATATCGCGGAGATAATCTCGCGCGAGCTGGAGCGCGGCGGCCAGGTATTCTTCGTGCACAACCGCGTGGAGGACATCCTTTCTGTCCAGGAGATTCTGCACCGCATCGTGCCGCAGGCCTCTATCTGCCTTGCGCACGGCAAAATGGAGCCGGAAGTGCTTGAGAGCAAGATACTCTCCTTTATGAACGGCGAATACGATATCCTGCTTTCCACCACGATAATGGAGAACGGCATAGACATCCCCAACGCCAATACGATCATCATCAACCAGGCCCACCGGTTCGGGCTTTCGGACCTGCACCAGCTGCGGGGCCGCGTGGGACGCAGCAACGTCAAGGCTTACTGCTATCTGGTCGTGCCGCAGGTCGCTTCGCTTACAGATGATGCCCGCCGCAGGATCCGCGCCATCGAGGCGTTCTCGGACCTGGGCAGCGGATTCAATATCTCGATGCAGGATCTCGATATCCGCGGCGCGGGCAACCTTCTGGGCGTCGAGCAGAGCGGTTTCGTGGCCGAAATGGGCTACGAGACATATATGAAGATTCTTGGCGAGGCAATGTCGGAGCTTCCCGCCAATATGCGCCCTACTTCCGCGAAAGTCACTGACGTCCATATCGAAACGGATCTGGAGGTGCTCATTCCGGATGATTACGTGGACATTCCTTCGGAGAAGATACGGCTCTACCGCGAGCTGGACGGCCTTGGCAGCGAAGAGGCCCTGAAGATGTTCGCCTCGGCGGCGGAAGACCGCTTCGGCAAGATTCCGCCGCAAATGTTCGAGCTGATGCAGGTAGTCCGCCTGCGCCTGATTGCACAGCGGCTTGGTTTCGAGCGCATTACGCTCAAAAATGGAAAGATGTTCGCCTGGTTTGTCACAGACCAGACCGACCCATTCTACCAGGATGGTCGCAGCGATGCGGTATTGGTGCGTATCAATGAGCTTGGATACAGGTTTAAAATAGGCCAGAAACCCGATACGGACCGCGTCTATTGTATGAGTAATGGCGTCAAGAGCGTTACCGAGGCAGTACGGCTTATGCGCCTTCTGCTGCCCGAAGCTTCGCAATCGGCATAATGTTTGAATAATTATTTGCTTAAAATTATGAAAAACACCATCTTTGCGTGTTTCAAACATCGAAAATGAAGCTGAAAGTTACAATACCGACACTCATCATCCTGGCAGGATTGCTCATAAGCAGCCAAGTATCAGCGCAAACCACGGACGCATCCACAGGATTTACCCCTTATTCGATCTTTGGATTCGGCGACATCGCCCGGGAGGGCACCGTATATAACCTTTCGATGGGCGGCATCGGCGTGGGCGACCGCAACGTGCGGTTCATCAACCTGCTCAATCCGGCAGCGGTCACTGCCCGCGAGAGCAAGTCGTTTATGATGGATTTCGGCCTGGAGTCGCGCAACGTCTATTATGCGGCTGATTCGCAGGATGGTCGTAGCACTTCGGCCAACAATACTTTCAATATGCACCATATGGTGATGTCCTTCCCGATTGCGAAGCACTCGGCCTTCATGATCGGCCTGCAGCCCTACAGCTCCGTGGGATACAAGTTCCGTTCGATGGAGACCGACGACGTGCTGCTCTCCGAGGCCGGCGACATCATCTATACGAAGGAAGGTCAGGGCGGTCTGTCGCAGGCATTCATAGGCGCCGGCGTGACGCTTTTCGACCGTCTCCACCTGGGTGCCGAAGGGCTGTATTATTTCGGCAACATAATGCATTACAGCTCGGCTGCGTTCAAGACATCTTCGGCATATCGTTCCATCAATTCGGGCTGGGATTATTATCTGACAGGTTTTTCGGGCAAGCTCGGAATTCAGTATGAGCAGCCGCTGGGCCGTGTCAAGGCCACGGTCGGCGCGACCTGGACGATACCTACGGTCATCAGCGGCCACGTTGACCGTTTCGCCTACGGCGTAAATGCTTCGGCCACCGATACCATCGTCAACCGCACCGAGCCCGGCATCAGCTATGATATACCTTCGCAGTGGAGCGCCGGCATCACCCTCAAGGACGCAGACCACTGGATGGTGGGATTCGACTATCAGCAGCAGGACTGGAGCGCCACCAACTTCGGTGCAAGGGGCGGCGTGGATTTCGCGCCCTGCAAGATGCAGGCCTTCCGCCTGGGTTTCGAATGGACGCCCGACCGCTACGACATCCGCTATTACCACCGTCGCATATCATACCGGGGCGGCCTCTATCACGAGAAGTCCTATTACACCTTCAACGGCCGCCAGGTGAACGCTACGGGTATCACTTTCGGAGTCTCCCTGCCGGTCTTCCGTTATTACAACTCGATCTCTGTCGGAGTGGACCTTGGCCAGCGCGGCACGATTTCTGACGGATTGGTCCGCGAAAGATATGCCCTGCTGTACGTTTCGTTCAGCCTGCACGATATCTGGTTCCTCAAGAACCTGTACGAGTAAAAACGATTTTTTATAAATTTGCACGCTGCAACAAAATTGAAAAACAGATATACAGATATGAAAAAGTCAGTAGTTATCCTTTTGGCACTGGTCCTCTCGGTTCCGGTTTTCGCACAGGGAAAATTTGGCGCGGACAGCGCCGAGTGCGTGAAATACCTTTCGTATTTCTCGGAGTACATGAAGCAGAACAACCTCAAAGATGCGGCAGGTCCGTGGCGTGAAGCCCTCTCCATCTGCCCTCCGACGGCCAACCAGTACCTCTTCATCAATGGACAGAAGATCCTTCGTTATGAGATACCCCAGGAGCGCAGCAACCCCGAGCGGGTACAGGAGCTCGTAGATTCACTGCTGATGCTTTCCGACGTCCGCGCCCAGTACTATCCGAAGTATTACGCCGCTTCGCTCAACAACAAGGCCATCGACGCCATCAACTATCTCAAGGGCGATCCCAAGCGTTGCTACCAGATCGTATCCGAGGTGACCGCGACCATCGAAGGCAAGTGCGCCGCATCGGTATATATCAATCAGATGCAGCTGATCATCGGTCTCAACAAGGCCGGAGAGGCTACTCCCGACCAGGTGCTGGAAGACTACAACCGCCTGATGGGATATATGGAGCAGAGCACCAACAATGACGTGATCAACGCCAAGGCAAATGTCGAGCAGCTGTTTATCGACAGCGGCGTGGCATCCTGCGACAACCTCATCGCTCTCTACACGCCCCGTTTCGAGACCTCGAAGGACAACAAGGCCGTCCTGACCAATATGGTCAAGATGCTCTCCAAGAGCGACTGCTTCGACAGCGACCTGTTCCTGCAGGCAGTCGAGGCGCTCTATGCGATCGATCCTTCCAAGGAGTCCGCATACTATCTGTACAAGCTTTACTCCTCACGCGGTGACAACGAGAGTGCGGCACAGTATCTTACCGAGGCCATCGGTCATCTCGACGGATCCGATAAGCCTGAGGATATCGCTCTGCTGGCTGATTACAACCTCGAGCTGGCTACCTTCTACTTCAAGAACCTCGGCCGCAGCGCAGCGGCAGTCAATGTCGCCAAGACCGTTCCGGATCTCAATCCTGCGCTCGCCGGCAAGGCTTACCTGCTGATCGGTACCATCTGGGGCAGCCAGAAGTGCTCCGGCAATGAAGTCGAGTCCCGCGCTCAGTTCTGGGTGGCACTTGACTATATGACCCGCGCCCGCAATGCGGATCCGAGCCTCGAAGAGGAGACCTCGCGTCTCTCGGCGCAGTACCGCCGCTATCTGCCTCAGCAGGCCGATGCATTTATGTATGACCTGGTGGACGGTTCCTCCTATGTCGTCTCCTGCAACGGAATGCGTGAAGTAACCACGGTCCGTACCAACAAATAATGTCCACAGGAGGCATTATACGGATATTGACAGGCATTATGGCAGCGGAAGTTGCCATAATGCTTTTTTATTCCTGCAACCGTGAGCCGGAGCAGGTGATCATCGATTTTCGGCATACCCCGACACAGGAGATCCGCAATATGGAGATGGTCCAGTCCGAAAACGGATATGTGGAGATGCGTATGTCGGCGCCGCGGATGCAGCACTTCGAGTATGATGACGACTCGGTGCGCAGGGTGTACGACTTCTATCCGGACAGCTTCTATGTACGGATCTACACCCGCGACGGGGCGCTGGAGACCGAGATAGTCTCTGAGCAGGCCCGTCACGAGACCACTGCCGGCAAAAACACCTGGAGCGCCTTCGGCAACGTGCAGATGGTCAATCATATCCGCCGCCAGCGGATGGAGTCCGACACCATCTACTGGGACCAGGCGCGGCACAAGATTTACACCGACTGCTACGTCCGCCTGATATCAGATCAGGGCGAGATGCAGGGGTACGGAATGGAATCCGACGAAAAGGTGCGTGACGCCTATATCCGAAAACCGTTTGATTCGTATTCGGTAATCGAACAGGATTCTACAAAAATCGTTATAGATACCCTCAATTTTATCGGTCCGCTGATGCAACGTTTTACCGAAAAGTAGCATCTATCTAATGATTTTTGACTATTTTTGCAGCCTTGAATCAACTAAAAACTAAACACAAATGGCGGTATTAGAGAAAATCCGTGTCAAATTCGGGATTTTGATTACGATCCTTGTCGCGGTCGCCCTTCTTTCCTTTATCATTGATCCGACCACGCTGAACAATGCGCGTCAGATGTTCTCGTCGGACAATAAGGTCGGCGAGATGAACGGCAAGGCCATTTCATACAGAGACTTCTACAAAGAGTATGACGAGTGCTCCCATCTGATGGAGATGCTCGGTCAGCGCAGCAACGACGAGGCAGCTCAGTCCAACATCCGCGAGATGGCCTGGCAGAACTTCTTCGACGAGTATGTATTCATCCCCGCAGCCACCGATGCAGGTATAGCAGTCGGCGACGAGGAGATGGCTGACCTTACCCACGGCGAGAATATTTCGCCGGCCCTCACGCAGAACAACATGTTCCGTGACGACAACGGCATCTTCCAGCGCAGCCTGGTTCTCGATTTTATCCAGAATATCGAAAACGACGAGTCCGGCGCAGCTGCAGCATACTGGGGTTTCCTCGAGGACAACATCTACAAGGCACAGCTCTACACCAAGTACAACTCCATCATCGCAGCATCCCAGGTGAGCAACAAGCTCGAGACCGCCAAGGCTATCGAGGGCAACAACACCACGGCTGACGTCGATTATGTATATGTTATGGCAGATGCAGAGGGTGTCGAGGTTTCCGACAGCGAGATCCGTGCTCTCTACAATGCCCGCAAGGCAGGCCTCAAGCAGCCTGCAAGCCGCGACATCGAGTACGTCGTATTTGAGGTCGAGCCGTCCGCACAGGACATTGATGATACCCGCAGTCAGTTCGACGAGCTCTACGAGGAGTTCCGTACTGCTGACAACATCCGCAACTTCATCGCACTTCACAGCGATACCAAGTGGGATACCTATTATTATAAAGAGGACCAGTTCAAGTCCCGCCCCGAGGTTCTCGACCTTATCAAAGGCAAGGCCGGGGCTGTCAGCGAAGTTGAGGTGGCGGATGATCATTTCTCCGCAACCCGCATAGTTGAAACTGCCCAGGTCAGTGACTCGGCATACGTATGGTATGCAGTGGTTCCCCTCTCGGATGAGGCGAAGGCCGACGACCTGCTCAACACCGTGCTTCGCACCGGCAGGACGACCGAGGATTTCAACGAGCTCGGCTGGATGACCCAGGAGCAGGCGGAGCGTATCGGCGCCGCTGACTTCGCGAAGGTCCTCAAGGCTGGCCCGAAGGCCGTCAAAGTCAAGCAGGCTGTGAGCCAGGCGTGGTTCGTCGTATTCGCTACCGAGCGGACCAGGCCTATGACCAAGTATCAGATAGCCACCCTTACCAAAAATATCTTCCCTTCGGAGGAGACCTATCGCGACTACCTTATCAAGGCTACCGAGTTTGCCGACCGTTCGCAGGGCAAGCACGAGAAGTTTGCCGAGGTGGCTTCCGAGGAGCACCTTACGGTTGTGCCGGTCGAAGGCGTACTTGAGTCCACCCGTCGCATCGGCGACAGCGACAACGCCCGCGAGGTCGTCCGCTGGGTATTCGACAAGAAGACCCGCAAGGGCAGCGTATCCGATGTCATCATCGTTGACAACAAGTATTACTTCGTGACAGCAGTCACCGCAGTCCATAAGGAAGGTTTCACCCCGATGGAGGAGGTCGCACCCCTCTACCGCGCCGAGGTCGCAAGCAAGAAGGCTGTCAAGGCTCTTGTGGGTGAGGTACGCGGCAAGATCGAAGGTTGCACCGATATGGAGGCTGTCGCTTCCGCTCTTGGCACCACGGTAAGCCATCAGGACGGCATCGCATTCGGTTCGCCGTACCAGATGTCTGATCCGAAGCTTGTCGGTGCAGTGGCTGTCGCCGAGGCCGGTGAGATCAGCGGCCCGGTCGAGGGTACCGGCGGAGTGTTTGTATTCCAGGTAACCGAGCGTAAGAACGGTTCGTTCTACTCGGCCAAGGACGCTGACAACTTCGCAGCCCAGAAGGGTCATTTCGCGACCAATATGCTTCGCCGGATTTTAACCGACGGGGCAGATGTCAAGGATTACCGTGCAAGATTTTTTTAACAAGATATTAACAAATCAATAAAAAAAATAACCAAGAAATTTTGATATATTTGAAATTATACCTACTTTTGGGACTATGAATTAAACTGTACCCAAGTGTGTTCCCCCGCGGAATGCGCTTGTGTGCAGGTTTAAGACATTGAAAATTAATGTTAAACAATTAAATACAACAACACTTAACAATTTTTTTTATGAAAAAGATTATTTATTCACTGGTGATGCTGATTGCTGCAGGTAGTCTCCTCACCTCTTGTATCCAACCTGTCGAAACTGACGGTGTTCTGGCGATGAGACTGGCTAAGGCTAAGTACATCGAGGCACTGGCAGGTCTTCAGACTGCAAACGAGGCCGTTGTTAAGGCTGAGGCTAAGTATATCGAGGCCCAGACTTCTTATCTCGCACAGCAGGAAGCCCTCCTCAAGGCTCAGACAGAGAATCAGAACCTCCTCAATGCACTTCAGGAGATTCTCAACGCTAAGGAAGCTGCTCTTGCAGAACTCGCAAAGCAGGACCTTGCAAATGAAATCGCATTCAAAAAGGCAATGGGTGAGCTCGAGCTCCAGATCAAGGGTGCAGAGCTCCAGAAGTTCCTCGATGATGCAGCTGCTGAGAAGCTGTTCAACGAAGAGACCCTCCGTGCTCTCAAGGCTGCAAACGATATCGAGCTTGCATTCCTCGCTGACAGCCTCGCTCTCGTTCTCCGCGCAGGTGAACTCGAGATCGCTATAACTCAGGAGATGCTCAACGCTCTCATCGCAGCTAATGAAAATACCGCTGCCGAGAACGCTTACGCAGAAGCTCTCCGTGCTCTCAACCTTTCTATCGAAGAGGCTAAGGCAAAGGCACAGATTGACTCCATCAACGCTGCCGCTGCCGTTGCAGCTGTCAAGGCTCAGCAGAACCTTGCAGAAGCACAGGCAGAACTCGCTGCTGCTCTCGAAGCTATTGAGAAGTCCCTCGTTATCGACTCTCTCTCTCTGACCGACGAAGAGGCCGATCTTATCCGCAAGGCTACCACTGATTACCGCAACGCTCTCGATCAGTATGAGAACGCAGTTGCTCAGTACCAGGCTGCTTACAACGAGTACCTCGACGCTTGCCAGCTCCAGATCGTAGCTCTCTATGACAACTCCGACGCTATCCACGGTTTCGGCGAGCAGTATCAGAAGGATTATGACGATGCAGTTGCTGCACTGGCAAAGTGGGAAGAAATGCTCGCTGAGTTCACGGATGCTGAAGCTGATGCAGCATACTGGCAGAGCGAGATGGATAAGTATCTCGACGCCGCTGCTGCTCTCCGTCACGACAACCACCTCCTCGACGAGGAGTATGCTAAGGTTATGGTTGAGTACCGCGAAGCTTACCAGGGCCTGCTCGCTAAACTCCTCGAGGTTATGTCCGATGAAAAGTATGTTAAGCCCGACGATCCGACGGATACCGCATACCTTACCTACGGTCTTGACGAAGATGGCAACCTCACCGAGGACGCTACCTTTGCAACTAACTATTATGTTGCAAACTTCTTCTATGGAGCTGCCTATGAATGGATCAACTATTTTGGCGCCCTTAACATACAGTACGGCACGAGTTACGATGCTAAAGAGTACTTGTCTCTCTGGGTTAATGATATTCCTCTCGATTTGGCCGAGTATCTTATCTATGCTAACTTCGAGAGCCTTGGCGAGGAACTCACATATGACTATTCCGGTCTGAAGGAAATCATCGAGACCCTCAAGCGCGAGAAGGTTATCGTCAACAACGCTGACCGTGCTGCTTACGAGGCAGGTATCACCAAGCTTGCTAACGAAGCTACCAAGGCTTACACCGATCACAAGGCTGCCCTCGAGGCTGGCCGCGAGGCTGATGCTGGCGTTATCGCTGCACGCACCGCTTTCGAAAACTGGAAGGCTGACACCACCGCCAAGGGTGCTGCTTACCGCAAGGCTGTCAAGGACTCCATTGATGCTGAGGCTGCCGCTAAGATCGCCCGCGATGCTGCAAAGGCTCAGAACCTTGCTACTTTCAAGGCTGACTCCGCTGCTGCTGTTGCACAGGCAAAGGCTGACTCCACCGCTATTATGAAGGCCGCTAAGGACAGCGCAAAGGTCCTTGTAGATGCAGTCGGTGATGGTACCACCATAGGTTTTGTCCACGATATCAACTACTTCTACACCCAGATCAGTACTCCTGACAAGGATACCACCGCTCTGCTGAAGGCTATCACTGAGTTCGCAGGAGTTATCAAGAAGTACGGTGCTCCCGTAAGCCAGACCCAGATCACCATCTATGATGGTAAGGACGCAGACAATCACGTCAAGACCAAGAAGGTCTCCATTGACGCGCTTGTAAAGGCTCAGTTCACCGCTAACGGTGAGATCTGCACGAAGGCTCTCCGTCACGGCCAGGATCCGACTGTCGAGACTTCATTCGGCGGCATCTCCGATGCATTCCGTTATGTTATCCAGGTTCTGATCCAGAACACTACTTGGGATGGCACCGTCAACCTCAATGTTGCTGACGTTAAGATCGGTACCAAGACCGCAGCTATGATTTCCGAAGAGATCATCATGGCGGCTCAGGTTCTCGCTGACAAGGAGACCAACGAAAAGCTCGAAGCTAAGATCGCTGATCTGCTCGCTGTCAAGAACGCAGCTGACCTCGCAGCAGACAAGGCTTACAACGATGTTCTGACCGCAGAGCACACCAAGGTCAAGAATGCTTACACCGCATACCAGACCAGCCTTGCTAAGGAATCTTCCGTCAAGAACGGCGTCAAGAACGCTATCAACAAGTACTACGAGATCTACGATGCATTCTGGGGCTATGCTACGGGTACCCACACCGTTGCTGTTGACCAGAACTCTCCGTTCGCAAGTGAAAGCGACTCTCTCCATATCGTATGGGGTGAGAGCACCTTCACCGAGCCTCACGATATCATGATTGGTGAAGTTTCGCTCAACGCTGACTACTCTGCAGTTGCTAGCATGTCGGTTTACAACTGGAATGAGCCTCTGAACACCGTTCTCATCGCTCTTGACTATGTGAATCCCACGAGCCCCGAAATGATTACGGATTCTTCTTACGATCCCGAAGGCTGCTTCATCGTACACGGTCCGGATGAGTTCACCGAGCTTGCCAAGATGCTCCTCCTCAACTATGACAAGGAGTTCCTCGAGAACTACACTGAAAACCTCATCGCTCTCGACAACCTCGAAGCTTGGGTCAATGGTCTTGAGGCAGCATATAAGCACGAGGTTGCTCTGCTCGAGGAAGCTCTCGCTATCTACCAGAGCGAGTATGACACCTGGGCTGCTAATATGAAGGCATTTACCGGCGAAGAGGAAATCGCTGACGCTGAGTATATCTTCAATGCAGTTGCAGCATTCATTCCTGACTTCTTCGGTGTGCTCGCTCCTTACGAGCCGAAGTCACTCGAAGACTTTGTCGCTGCATTCGGTGATTACCCTGCAGGCTACATCTTCGAAGAGGAAGGTGAACTGAGCGAGTTGGTTTACACCTACCTGACTATCGACAACCTCGAGTACACCGCATACATGCTCCTCAATAACGCTGCTCAGACCTACAACAACTACTGGGCTGATCAGTATGAGATCGTTGCTGGTATGCTGAACGAGGTTTACACCGTCTGCATGGCTCACGAGAACCCGGATGCAGGTATCGACGCATTCGATTCGTTCGAAGTTGCTTACCAGAAGGTTATCGACTACCTCGAGGGTAAAATCGAAAACGCTAAGAACGACGTTGAGATCGCTAAGAAGGTTCTTGCTCTCTACGAAGCAGGCGTTGATGCTCACGACATCGCAACCGAGAAGGCTCTGCTCGCTCTTGAAGTTGCAGAGGTTAACCTCACCCTCGCTGAGGAGCGCCTGACCATCGCTGAGACCAACCTCGAAGCTAAGAAGGCTGCTTACGAAGCTGTTGTCGCAGTTTACCTGACTGACGGCACCGAACTTTAATCGTCAACCCGACAATTATTAATCTAACAACTGATCAACACAATGTTGAAAAGATTAAGCATAATACTGTTGACTATCCTGATGGTTGTGCCTGCAATGGCACAACCTCAGGAGGGTTGCGAGTGTATGTATGCTCCCAAGAAAGGCCAGTGGCAGATAAACCTTGCGCTCGGTAACGGTCAGTTCTTCAACGACGCGTCCGGCCTGTTTTACCTGCTGCCCAATGCCGACGGTTCCGCTATGGGTATCAGCTTTATCAATGATGATTTCCAGGAGACCGCAGGTCTTGGCAACAATTATATCTCCGCCGACCTTTCATCTTATGTCCTCAACACTGGTTCGCTCAACTTCAATAGTCTTACCAATATCATCGGTGTACAGGGTAAGTATTTCCTTACCAACCACATCGATCTTAACCTGATGGTTGCTTACAAGGCAAACCTTCAGCCGAGCAAGAATTATATTGAAGGCGTGAACACCGGCCTTGGCTACCTCAATGGTATGCAGGACGGCAACTATGATCCGACCGCTCCGGTCAACCAGGTTGGTGTAGGTGACGTGTATTCGCAGAAGGCCATCCTTGGCGCTGTGACTCACAGCCTGTTCACCCAGATTGGCGCTGACTGGTACTTCGACGTCAAGAATCCTCGGATTCATCCGTACGTCGGTGTCTTCGGTCAGTTCAAGCTTGCACGTGTCGAGGCATTTTATCCGTACACCGGACAGGCTATCTACGATGAGGATCTGGCTGACGCAGGTCAGCTGAAGTACACGGACATTGATGTCTATCGTACAAATTATCGTGCAGGCCAGGTCTTCGGTTTCGGAGGTGGTTTGACGACAGGTGTTGAGTACTCGCTCAGCGAAGGCCTCATCATCGGCCTCGAAGTCGCTCCCGTAGCTTATCAGTACTCTCTGATGCAGCTCACGATGAACGATCAGGACCCGTACTATGCCGCTAACCACAACATTACGGCATTTGCATTCCCGCAGCTCAAATTTGGAATCAGATTCTAAACCGTTCACACGGATATGATATGGCAGGCAGTCTACAACAGACTGCCTGCTTTTTTATATCGATGTGAGGGCTCTGACGGGTTGCATCCTGGAGGCGGTGATTGCCGGTGCAAGTCCTGCGGAGATCCCGATGATGACAGCCAGTAGGAGGCTTTGCAGTGTATGACTTAGTGTGAGCTCTATCCGGATCAGATCCGATGGTATCACAAGTCCTGTCAGGGCGGCCGCCAGCAGCCCGATCGTCCCTCCGGCGCACGAGTATGCTATGGCTTCAATCAGAAATTCACGAAGTATCCTTCGTCGTGGCGCTCCGATGGCCATCTTAAGCCCTATCTCGGCCGTCCGTTCGCGTACCGAGACGAACAGTATGTTGGCTATGCCGATAGCTCCCACGATGAGTGAGAATATGCCGATAATCCATCCGGTTCGGTTGACCGTGCGCAGTATGTCTTCAAATTCCTCGGCAAGGCGGGACATTCGGTTGATGGAGAAGTCATCTCGCTGCTCAGGGCTAAGCCTTCTGCTGCTTCGCAACACTTGTCGGATATCATTTTCGTTAACAGCAGGCGCACAGGCATCGTCAGCCCTGGGTTGAATGAGGATGCGTGCGCCAGTCTCGTCCCACAAAAGGAGCCGGCGAGCGAAAGCGGCCGGAAGGATGATGGCTCGGTCGGTATCTACCATCGATATCTGCATCAATCCGGCGCGTTCCATCCGGCCGATAACCTCGGCGCTGTGTCCTTCGATCCGGATGCGGCCCCGGGTTATCTTTTCCGCAGGAAAGTCTGCGCCAATCAGTGCTACAGCGCGGCCTTCGGCGATCTCGGCCGAAGTGAAAGCACGGCCGCTGTCTATGGCCTGAGGCACGGCAATGCGCCAATGACCGTCAACTCCCGCTATGGCACCATCTCCAAGATTTGCGACATAGGCCAGCGAGACTCTGCCTTCAAAGGCTTTGTGCAGATACCGGTATTCGGCCAGGGTTATATCGGGACGGGAGGCGTACTGCCACCATCTGACATTGCCGTCGTCGTCCGTCTCCGGTTCCATAGGGATCCTGTCCACTATAAGGACGTCCCGCCCGAAGCTGTCAAGTGACTCTTCGATGCCACGTCGCAGCGCCCCTACGGCCATCTGCACGACAGTTACCGTAAATATACCTATCGACACACCCAGCAGCGACAATGCCGTCCGGGTGCGGTCACACACAATCTTCCCCATACATTCCTATCCCTGCAATCCTATCTTCTTCTTCAGTTCGCGCAATAAATCAAATGCATCGAGCGGAGACATCGAGTTGATGTCGCTCTGGCTAAGTTGGTGTTTGATCTCTACGAGCAGAGGGTCGTCAAGCTGGTAGAGTGAGAGTTGGACCGGATTGGCGGCCTTGAAGGCCGATGCCGCGTCGCGACCCTGTTCGAGTGCGGCAAGCTTGCGTTCGGCACCGCCGACAACCTCCGGCGGCATACCGGCCATCCGTGCCACGTGTATGCCGAAACTGTGAGCCACGCCTCCGGCGCAGAGCTTGCGCAGAAAGATGACCTTGCCATCAGCCTCCTTGACCGCGATATGGTAGTTGTGCACCCTCGGGTAGAGCTGCTCCAGGTCGTTGAGCTCGTGATAGTGCGTCGCGAATATGGTCTTCGGGCGCGGGGTGTCGCGGCGTTCCGCTCCGGCCCGGACGCCGTGAAGGTACTCAACTATGGCCCAGGCGATGGACATACCGTCGAAGGTGCTCGTGCCGCGCCCGATCTCATCCAACAGCACGAACGAACGGTCCGTGAGGTTGTTGAGAATGGTGGCGGTCTCGGTCATTTCGACCATAAAGGTGGATTCGCCTCGGGAAATATTGTCCGAAGCTCCGACGCGAGTGAAAATCTTGTCCACAAGGCCGATATCGGCGCTTTTGGCGGGCACGAAGCAGCCGGCGTGGGCCAGCAGCACTATGAGTGCGGACTGTCGCAGAAATGCCGATTTGCCGGCCATATTGGGGCCGGTAAGGATGATTATCTGGTTGTCGTCGCGGTCCATCGTCAGGCTGTTGGCGATGTAAGGCTCGCCAGGAGGCATCAGCGTCTCTATGACAGGGTGTCTGCCGTCCTTGAATGACAGGCTGCAGGAGTCGTTGATCACCGGACGGCAGTACTTGCGCTCGATGGATACCTCTGCGAACGAGCAGAGGCAGTCCGTCTGCGCCAGCAGGAATGCATTGCGCTGCAGGCCGGGAATCTCTTCCTGTATCATACGGACCAGATCGGCATAGCACTGCTGCTCGAGTGCGAGAATCTTCTCCTCGGCTCCGAGAATCGTCTCTTCGTAATGCTTGAGTTCCTCGGTGACATATCGTTCGGCATTGACCAGCGTCTGCTTGCGGATCCAGCTCTGGGGGACTTTGTCGCGGTGGATGTTGCGCACCTCGAGATAATAACCGAAGATATTGTTGTAGCTTATCTTGAGCGAAGGGATACCGGTGGCCTCCTTTTCGCGCTCCTGTATCGAAGTGAGAATCTCCTTGCCGTGGGCGAGAGTATTGCGAAGCTCGTCTATCTCACTATTGAGGCCCTCTGCGATGACGGGGCCCTTGCCGAGTTGCGCCGCAGCATCCTCGCGGATGGTGGCCGCAATCCTCTGCTCCAGATCCGTGCAGGCATCAAGCTCGCTGCAGGTCTTTACGAGCAGTGCGGGCTTTGAGGCATCATCACCAAGGGCTGCTATGCATTTTTCGAGCAGAATGCGAATCTGTGCCGTGCCTCTCAGTCCGCGTGCGAGCTGCAGTACCTCCCGCGGGGAGATGCGGCCGGATGCGGCCTTCGAAAGAATGCGCTCCATATCTCCTATCTCGCTCAGGTTGTCCTGCAGGCTGTGGAGCACTTTCCGCGAAGAGCGCAGAGTGTCGGTAGCATCATAACGCTCGTTGATCCTGACCGTATCGCGCAGGGGAAGTGCGAGCCACTGCCTCAGAAGGCGGCTTCCCATAGGAGTTTTGCAGCGGTCGATGACCTGCAGCAGCGATACTCCGTCCGGGGTCATCGGCTGAAGGACTTCGAGGTTGCGCAGGGTGAAACGGTCCATCCAGACGAATTCGTCGCGGTCGATGCGCGACAGCGTCCTAAGGTGCCCCAGCTCGGTATGGTGAGTCATCTCCAGATAGAAGAGGGCTGCGCCTGCGGCTGCCGTTGCGAGCTGCATCTCTTCGATGCCGAAGCCCTTGAGCGAGCCTGTGCCAAAGCGCTCGAGAATCTTGCGGCTGCAGGCCTCCGGGACGAACGCCCATTCGTCCATCGGTGATATATAGGCCTTGGAGCCGAATCTGCGGCGGAATCCGTCGAGGTAACTGCGCCCTACAATGATCTCCTTGGGAGCGAAATCAGCCATCAGCAGGTCGATGTACTCGAGGGAGCCTTCGGCGAGCTTGAATGTGCCTGTGGATATGTCCAGAAATGCGATGCCGCCGCTCTCGCGTCCGCTGCGGTCCTTACCGAAGGCGACACTTGCCAGGAAATTGTTCTCCCGGCCGGTGAGCAGGTTGTCATTGTAGGCGACGCCCGGGGTGACGAGCTCCGTCACACCGCGCTTTACGAGCTTGCGGGTGAGCTTGGGGTCCTCGAGCTGGTCGCAGACGGCTACTTTGTATCCTGCGCGTACCAGACGCGGCAGGTATGAGTCTATGGCGTGATAGGGGATGCCCGCCAGAGGAGTATAGGTACCGCCGCCCGCCGCCTTGCGCGTGAGCACGATGCCGAGCACCTTGCTCGTGGTGACGGCGTCTTCGCCGAATGTCTCGTAGAAGTCGCCCACGCGATAGAGCAGGATGGTGTCCGGATACTGGGCTTTGATCTGGTAATACTGGCTCAGCAGCGGGGATTCTTTGGTATCTTTCTCTCCCATACGTTGCAAAAATACCAATTAATTCGCTCTTAATCCACGCGCCGGCAGACAAAATTTGCATCAGTCGCGAATTTGTAATACGCCGCGATTGCCGTGAAACGTTTTTAAACGCTTTTAAACGTTTAGAAACGGGTAAAAACGGATAAAAATGCATATTTTTGTCACCGATATGACAGCAGTAAGGCCCAAAAAAGAACTCGGACAGCATTTTCTCAGGGATGAGAGCATAGCCCGCGCCATAGTGGATGCTCTCACCAGGAAGGGGCAGGTGCTGGAAGTCGGACCCGGTATGGGCGTGCTGACGCGCTTTCTGGTGGCCGACAGCTCGCTGCAGTTCAAGGCGGTGGAGCTGGATCCTGAGTCTGTCGAGTATCTGCGGAGTCATTTCCCGGAGCTTTCAGGCTCGCTCCTGCAGGCGGATTTCCTGCAATTGCCTCTCGAAAAGGTATTCCAGGGCAGTTTTGCGGTGATCGGCAACTTCCCGTACAATATCTCGTCGCAGATTTTCTTCAAGATACTGGATTACCGCGATGCGGTGCCGGAGGTGGTCGGAATGCTCCAGAAGGAGGTGGCCGAGCGCCTTGCCTCGCCTGCGGGTCCGAAGGCATACGGTATCCTCTCGGTGCTACTGCAGATGTGGTATGACATAGAGTATCTCTTTACGGTCGAGCCAGGTTCGTTCCTTCCCCCGCCCAAGGTCCGTTCGGCTGTCATACGTCTGCGGCGCAACCAGCGCACCGAGGCCGGTTGTGACGAGGCCCTGTTCAAAAAGATCGTCAAGGCTACGTTCAATCTCCGCCGCAAGACCATCCGCAATTCACTCCGTGCGGCCTCACTGCCCTGCCCTGAGTCGCATTATCTGGATATGCGCCCCGAACAGCTCTCGGTCGAGGATTTCATAGCGCTTACGCTATTGGTCGAAAAACAACTGTAGCAAAATCTGCAAACCGTATTATCTTTGCAGTCTCCGGAGCGGGCCGACGCGGGCCTTAACATTCCGGGGACAGATGGATATGTGCAGAAGGATTGTCGGGCTTATATGCCTGTTGTTTACCACTTTTACATTGAGATCTCAACCCTTCGTGTTCTTCTGGAATACGGAGAATTGGTTTGATACGGCGGATGATCCGCTGACTGCGGATGAGGAGTTCACGCCCCGTGGCGAAAAGCACTGGACGCGCCGCCGACTGCAGCGGAAGACATCGGCCGTTGCCAAGACAATTGCCGCCGCGGCTGACTACTATGGGGACTTTCCGCCTGTGGTGGCCTTTGCGGAGGTTGAGAACCGCCGCGTGCTGTACGGGCTGCTGCACGATACGCCGCTTGAAAAGCTGGACTATGAGATTATCCACCGTGACGGACCTGACAGGCGTG
Organism: uncultured Bacteroidia bacterium; assembly: GCA_902773925.1. GTDB lineage: Bacteria > Bacteroidota > Bacteroidia > Bacteroidales > UBA932 > Cacconaster. The sequence goes on from CACYGI010000001.1 coordinate 268,681, forward strand.
GTATCGACGTGGCGGTGCTTTATCGGCGCACGCAGTTTCATCCGCTGCGGGTGGAGTCTATTACCGTGCCGACAGACCCACCTACGAGAGATATATTATACGTAAAAGGTGTGATGAAGTCCAAAGCGGGAACAAAACAGGGTTTTTCGTGCCCGGATACTCTTCACCTGATCGTGGTACACTGGCCCTCTAAGATGGGTGGGGCGCAGGGTTCACAGGTTCGCCGCGAGGCTGCCGCAGCCACAGCAAGACACGTCACAGACTCGCTACAAGAGTGTTTTGCCCGCAACGGGCCGGTCCGGGAGCGCAGCGCGATAGTCGTGACGGGCGACTTCAACGATACTCCCGACCACGTGGATCTGGGACTTGAGAATCTGGCACGGCCGCTGGCCGCCGAAGGGCTTGGTACGCTGCGCTTCCGTGGCAACTGGGAGCTGATAGACCAGTTCCACACGGCAACCCCTCAGCCGATGATGATGGATATTTTCGCTCCGGATTTCCTGCTCGAAAAGGATAAGGCCTACTGTGGCCGAAAACCGATGCGTACCTGGCTCGGACCGCGGTACAACGGCGGAGTGAGCGACCATCTGCCTATTGTGCTGCTGCCGGCGACAGCCTCCGGAGAGCCGCCAACTTTTTAACGAAATATCGCACATTCTTCGTAATTTTGCCAATTATGAAACAATATCTCGATCTGTTGCGGCATATCCTGGCTAACGGTACTGCGAAAGAAGACCGTACGGGCGTAGGGACCCGGAGCGTATTCGGTTATCAGATGCGCTTCGACCTTGCGACGGGTTTTCCGCTGCTTACGACCAAAAAAGTCCACCTGAAGTCCATTATCTACGAACTTCTGTGGTTTATCGCGGGCGATACCAATATCCGCTACCTCAACGAGCACGGCGTCACCATCTGGGATGAGTGGGCCGATGCGCAGGGGGAGCTGGGGCCGGTTTACGGGCATCAGTGGCGCAGCTGGCCGGCTCCGGACGGACGCACGATCGACCAGCTGGCGCAGGTCACTGCTCAGCTGAAGTCCAATCCCGACAGCCGCCGCCATATAGTGACCGCCTGGAATCCCGCCGAGATCGACCGGATGGCCCTTCCTCCCTGTCACGCCCTGTTCCAGTTCTATGTGGCTGACGGCCGGCTTTCCTGTCAGCTCTACCAGCGCAGCGCGGACGTATTTCTCGGAGTGCCGTTCAATATTGCTTCCTATGCGCTTCTGACGATGATGATGGCGCAGATCTGCGGATATCGTCCGGGTGAATTCATCCACACCCTCGGTGATGCGCATATCTACCGCAACCACTTCGAGCAGGTAGCACTGCAGCTTTCGCGTGAGCCCAGGCCTCTGCCCAAGATGGAGATCAACCCCGAAAAGAGAGACATTTTCTCATTCCAATACGAAGATTTCAACCTTGTTGGATACGATCCATATCCGACCATCAAAGCACCTATTGCCGTATGACACAGGTCAATATGATAGTTGCTGCGGATCTTTGCAATGCCATCGGCTGCCGCGGCGGGATACCCTGGCACATCCCCGAAGATTTCAGGTACTTCAAGCGTATCACGCTGGGTCACACGGTGATAATGGGCTATATGACCTGGCTTTCTCTCGGCAGCAAGCCGCTCCCGGGCCGCCGCAACATCATCATAAGCCTTGAGCCGGCGCAGACCGGATATCCCGAGGCGGTTATGGTCCATTCGCTCGAAGAGGCGCTGCAGATGGCCGATGGCGAGGTATTTATCATCGGCGGCGGATATACTTACCGAGAAGCGCTGCCTCTGGCCTCGCGCATTTACCTGACCCGCGTCCATACGAAGGTGCCGGAAGCTGATACGTATTTTCCCGAACTGCCCGAGGCTCAGTGGCGCATTGCATCGCGCAGCGAGAAGGGCCACGACGGGCGGAGCGGCCTTGATTATGAATTTCTCGTATATGAGAGGATCTGACAATTACGGATTCTTAATTTTTACTATATTTGTCGGATACGAAAATTGACTCAGAATGGCATTGCGTTGTGGTATAGTAGGCCTGCCGAATGTCGGTAAATCGACACTTTTCAACTGTATCAGCAGTTCCAAGGCGCAGGCAGCCAATTTCCCTTTCTGTACGATAGAGCCCAATATCGGCTCGACCACCGTGCCTGACCGCCGGCTTCAGGTGCTCACGGATATCTGCCACCCGAAGCGGACCATTCCGGCTACCGTCGAGATAGTGGACATAGCCGGTCTGGTGAAGGGTGCAAGCCACGGCGAAGGCCTCGGCAACCAGTTCCTCGCCAACATCCGCGAGACTGATGCCATTCTTCACGTACTGCGTTGCTTCGATGACGGCAATATCACCCACGTTGAGGGTACGATAGATCCCGTCCGCGACAAGGAGACCATCGATATAGAGCTGCAGATCAAGGATCTGGAGACGGTCACCAACCGCATAGCCAAGGTTCAGAAGCAGGCCCAGACGGGCGGCGACAAGCAGGCGCGCAAGGCGCTTGACCTGCTGCTTCGCTATAAGGAAGTCCTGGAGCAGGGCCGCAATGCGCGTGAGGTCGTGCCTGAGAATCCCGACGAGGTCCGCCTGAGCAAGGAGTTCTGCCTGCTGACCTGCAAGCCGGTGCTCTATGTCTGCAACGTGGACGAGGCTTCGGCCTCTACCGGCAATCAGTATGTCGAGGCGCTGCGCGAGGCCGTCAAGTATGAGAATGCCGGCATTATGGTGATTGCGGCCAAGATCGAGTCGGAGATCGCAGAGTTGGACGATCCGCAGGAGAGAGAGATGTTCCTCGCGGAAATCGGACTCGAAGAGTCGGGCGTTTCGCGTCTCATCCGCGCCGCCTATGCGCTGCTCAACCTGCGCACCTTCTTTACCGCAGGTGCAGATGAGTGCCGCGCCTGGACCATTCACGTCGGAGACAAGGCTCCGCAGGCCGCCGGCGTCATACATACCGATTTCGAGAAGGGTTTCATCCGCGCAGAGGTCATTCGTTACGATGATTTCGTGGCTCTTGGAAGTGAATCCGCCTGCCGTGCGGCCGGTAAGATGGGCAGCGAAGGCAAGGATTACGAAGTCCAGGACGGAGATATAATCCACTTTTTATTCAACGTGTAGAAACAATAAAAACAAATATGAAAAAACTATCAATTATTCTGGCTATGGCTGCCTGTGTTTTAACGGCTTGCAATCCCTCTTCGGTGGATGCACCCCAGTGGTGGACTTCTGAGGATTACCAGTCTGGCAAAGCAGAGCTTTACAACAATCTTCCCGTTGACCGCGGGGATATCGTGCTCCTTGGTGATGATGTCTTCGACAGCGCCGACTGGTCCGAGATCTACGCTTCCCCGCGTGTCAAGGGCCGCGGTATCACTGGCGATGCAACTTCCCACGTGCTTGCACGTGTTGACAGTATTGCCGTCCATAAGCCCTCCAAAGTGCTGCTAAGCGTCGGTCTCAATGATCTGGCCCACAATGACAGCATTGCGGTTATCAAGAAGGGTATCATCGACATAGTCAAGCGCATACATCACTTCTCCCCCAAGACGGAGGTTTTCTGGCTCGATGTCGTTCCCGGTTTATATCTGTCGCCTGAGCAGACCAATCGTGCATTGGAGCTCAACAAGCAGATGGTTGCACTGGGTTCGAAGGATTTCACGTGCCTTACGGTCAGCGCCTCGCTGCTCAACTCCGTTACCAAGGGAGAATATGCCTATGAGGGCCGTATGCTCAACGGTCGCGGTCTGGCACAGTTTGCACTGGTCCTTTCCGAGACAGTCGGCCTGCCTCCGCAGATGATAGTCGATGCCCTTCCCTGCGACAAAGAGGTAAGCCCGCAGATGCAGGAGTATCTGGACAACTGGTACGGCGAGGCCGACAAGGCTTCCTGCAAGCCCGGGACATACTTCCTTTCGATGGTTACCCGCCATATGCATATGCGTCCTGCTCGCAACGGTGTGGTTTTCCTGGGCAACAGCCTTACCGATTACGCGCCCTGGTCGGAACTTCTTCCCGGCTTCCCCGTCATCAACCGCGGTATTGCCGGTGACCGTATCGAAGGTGTCCGTCTCCGTCTGGATGATATTGCCGCAGACCGCCCCAACAAGGTTATGCTGATGATCGGTACCAATGACCTGGTCAAGTTCCCGGGTCGCACTGCTGCCGAAGTCTGGGCTGACTATGAGAAGCTTCTGAAGGATATCGCAGTCAAGATGCCGCGTGCCAACCTTTATGTCACGGGCGTGCTGCCGATGAACCCCAAGAGCCCGGATTATGCGGGATTCAACGAGCGCGCCGCAGAGCTCAACAAGCTTCTCAAGGCCGGCAAGGAGCGTTACGAATATATCTATGTCGATCTGGCAAGCGAGCTTATGGACGAAAACGGCGACCTGAAGGCCGAATATACTACCGACGGCTGCCACCTGAGTGCGCTCGGTTATTTCGTCTGGGCGACCAACCTGCTCGCCAATGGCCGTCCGATGGTGGTCGGCAATCCCTATTTACTTGATAAAGAATAATTATGTATAGGACTCATACTTGCGGTGAATTACGCCGGACGGATGTCGGCAGCAAGGTTACGCTGGCCGGATGGGTGCAGCGCGTGCGCCGGATGGGCGGTATGAATTTCATCGATCTGCGCGACCGTTACGGTATCACGCAGCTTCGTGCCGATGATTCGACGGATCCTGCCGTTGCCGCTGTGGTGGCGCGTCTGGGCCGCGAATTTGTCATCCGCGCCGAGGGTATCGTCGAGGAGCGCGAGAGCAAGAACGCAAAGATTCCGACGGGCGATATCGAGTTGAAGATTACGGCGCTTGAGGTGCTCAACGAGTCTGTGACTCCGCCTTTTACCATCGAAGATGAATCTGATGGCGGCGAGGACCTGCGTGCCCGTTACCGCTATCTCGACCTGCGCCGCAATCCGCTCAAGAATGCCCTTATGCTGCGCCACAAGATTGCGCAGGAGGTTCGCAATTATCTTTCGGACAACGGTTTCCTCGAGATAGAGACGCCTTATCTGATCAAGAGTACCCCGGAGGGTGCGCGCGATTTCGTCGTTCCTTCGAGAATGAATCCCGGTCAGTTCTATGCGCTTCCCCAGTCTCCTCAGCAGCAGAAGCAGCTGCTGATGGTGGCCGGTTTCGACCGTTATTTCCAGATCGTCCGTTGCTTCCGTGACGAGGACCTGCGCGCCGACCGTCAGCCGGAGTTTACGCAGATTGACTGCGAGATGAGTTTCGTCGAGCAGGAGGATGTGCTGAATGTGTTCGAGGGTATGATGGCGCGCCTGTTCAAGTCTGTTCACGGTCTTGATATCAAGCGTCCCATCCCTCGTATTACCTGGTATGAGGCGATGGACAATTACGGCAGCGACAAGCCGGATATCCGTTTCGAAATGAAGCTGCACGAGGTCACTTCGCTCGTCCAGGGTTGCGGTTTTACGGTTTTTGACTCTGCCGGGTATGTCGGAGCCATCACGGTTCCCGGCGCAGCCGTATATACCCGCAAGCAGCTGGATGAGCTGACGGAGTGGGTCAAGCGTCCGCAGGTCGGCGCAAAGGGTCTTGTGTATCTTCGCGTCCAGGAGGACGGCTCGCTCAAGTCATCTGTCGATAAATTCTATACCCCGGAGCAGCTCAAGGCTGTGGCCGATGCAGCCGGTGCTTCGGCAGGCGATCTGGTGCTGATACTTTGCGGTGCGCGCCGCAAGACGCAGACCCAGCTTGGCGTGCTGCGTATCGAGATGGGCAACCGTCTCGGCCTGCGCCATCCGCTGGAGTTCGCGCCGCTTTGGGTGGTTGATTTCCCGCTCCTCGAATGGGACGATGAGACCCAGCGTTTCTACGCTATGCATCACCCGTTTACGGCGCCCAAACCGGAGCATATGGACTGGTTCTCCAGCAATAAGAAGGAGGATCTGGAGAGAGTTTGCGCCAATGCGTACGATTTCGTGCTCAACGGCACGGAGCTTGGCGGCGGTTCGATCCGTATCCACGATGCGTCGATGCAGCGCCGTATGTTCGAGGTGCTCGGTATTTCCAATGAGGATGCAGAGGCCAAGTTCGGCTTTATGATCAATGCTTTCCGCTATGGCGCTCCCCCGCACGGCGGTATCGCATTCGGTTTCGACCGCGTCTGCGCGCTCTTCGGCGGCGTTGAGACCATCCGCGACTACATTGCATTCCCCAAGAACAACACGGGCCGCGACGTTATGCTCGATGCCCCCGCCCCCATCGACGACACCCAGCTCGACGAACTCTGCCTCCGCACGGTAGAGAAGGCGTAGGGATTGAAGCTACATCAAACTCGACAGGCCCGGCAAAATCTGCCGGGCCTGTTTGTATTAGTTGTGTTATTAATGTCAAAGATACTTAAACGAAAGCAATTCACAACTCATAAGAAGTAAGCCATGTAAGCAGGAAGGTACTTGACAGGGCCTTCATTAGCATAATCCTTAGAAAACACCAGATACCGGTCATTCGTTATCCGCGAAGAATACTTCTCGCAAAAATGGTCTAAAGATACATGTGTCTTGTAGGTGGATGATTTCACCTCGACAGGAGTAATCTTTGTTCCGCGCGAAAGGAGAAAATCAATCTCATAATTGTGCTTGCCGCTTTCTGTAGACCACGAATGGTAAAAGAGTTTGTTCCCGGATGCAGTCAGCATCTGTGCAACGATGTTTTCGTACAGATATCCAAGATTTGCCGATAACTTATCACTCAATAGCCGTTCATAGATAACGTTCTCCGTGAATGCCTTATCCTTGAAAGCGAGTGTGACAAACAAGCCAGTATCTCCCGTAAACATCTTGTATTGCCGCAAATCTTCATTGGCTCCGAGGCCTACATTAGGATCGTCGCAATGATGGGATATATTGACCGTCATGGACTTTTCCATCTCGGAGATCAACTCAACATAGTCTTCCGCACTGGCACCGGATATGACACTTGAAATCTGATACCTGGAGGCATTGCTATTGAGCTGGGCGGGAATGGCTGCAAATATCCGGGCTGCTTTCCCCGAAGGGTCGATCTTGCCGAAGTCCTCATCATAAAGGTCGAGAATCAAACGCTTGGAACGGTCGACGGCTTCGAAGTTGTTCGTATCCAGATAGGTATCCACAGCCTGGGGCATGCCCCCAACAAGCATATAAAGCCTGAAATCGCGCATCATCTTCCGATGCGCTTCCTTCAACGCCTGCGGATTTTCCCAGACGGATCGCAAAAGGGGTATGGTCGCAGTATCGCCAAGGGCCCAACGGAACTCTTCGTAATCCATCGGGTACATATTGATCCGTTCCTCTTCACTGGGGATAAGAATATGCTCCGTGTTCTTGCGAATAGAGATGAGTGACCCAGTCTCTATATAGTCGTAACGGCGATCCCCCACCAGAGACTTGATGGCTTGCCGGGCAAATGGCTGAAACTGCACCTCATCAAAAATGATAAGAGACTTTCGTTCCACCAAACGGACATTGTAGATGAGTTGCAGCCTGAGAAAGATATAATTCAGGTCTGACACGTCATTGAACAAATCACGCACTTCTCGGGGGCATTTGGTAAAGTCGATGAGGATATAGGACTCATATTCCTTGCGTGCGAACGCCTCCACGATCGTGGATTTGCCAATACGACGCGCCCCTTGTACCAGTAAAGCCGACGATCCTTTACTGGTTTGCTTCCACTTGAGCAACTGCTCATAAATCTTTCTTTTGAAAATCCGGTCTTTTGCCATAGCGCATCATGTTTCCAGTGCGAAAGTAATCAAAAAAAAGCATTCTCCTCAAAATTTATTTCGAGCATTTTGCCAAAATTCTCACAATTTATTTGCTGTTCTTCCAAAAATCCTCAAATTTTATTTCGACAGGCCCGGCAAAATCCGCCGGGCCTGTTTGTAATCAATCAAAAGTTATTATATTTGCAGTGTAAGAACAGCATGCGGGTCTTCATAAAGGGCTTCGGCCCTTCGGGGATTTCATTCTGTTCTTTTTTATATTAGAAACAATTGCTATCTTTGCAGTGTTTCGATTCCGTAGCTAATGACTACCGATTCGACGATAGAATGAGGAGTTACTTAGGTGATTCCTCAAACTTTTTTTAGAGACCCCTCTACTATTTGTTGGGTATAATCATATTTCCATTGTTTGATTATTAGTAACTTTGCGATGTTATGGGTAAGTCTATCTGGGATATTTTGAGCGATATTTTTGCGTATTCACCAATTGGAACCATTATTACAGTGATTGTTTCCATATGGTTTGCATACGTGCTGTTTTCTGGTGCTATTTTTAAGAGAAGCAAAGAAGAGGATAAGGCTTCCTGACAATGGCCCTGTCAGGTTCATTTTCAAGATAGAAGATTATTCCCCAAAAAACGGAATGATCACTTTTTCTTCTTTAAGAATAGGGAGATTATTGTAAATAAACTACATTTGCAATGAGTTTCGGCCCAGACGGCGCGGTATATCCAAGCTAGGGTACTCATTTAAGGGGTGTTCGCATCCCTTATTTTTTTAGAATGAAAGGATAGGATATTACTTATTATCGGATTTTTTATAACTTCGCAATACTATGCTTGATACATTTTACCAGATCTGTTTGATTTCACCCGTTGTGGGGTTTCTGCTGATTTTCGGTGTAATCGCTATCCCTGTGTTTGCGGTGTATCTTTTTATAAAGCTTGATCCTTTCTGGCTTCGTAAGAATAAAAGCAGCGATCAGTCCGCAGAGTCGGAATAATCACTATATTTGCATCGTGGCTTGGCCTTCGGGTTAAGCACGCCTCGAGGTCGGTTTTCACTGGCCTCATTTTTTTTCTACAATAGAATATAAAAAGGGTAATGCACTAGGATTACCGGCAGGAAAAAGCAAAAGCCCCTCTGGGGCGCCCGGTTATGCTTGTACGCAAGGTATGGCCACTCATCCAGAAGGACTTCATTGCAAATATAGCAATTATTTCTTATAAAAAAGGATTGAAAATCTTCCCGTCGGGCCGAAGCCCTTATGAGAAGCCCAATCAATCCTTTCCGCAAATGTAGTAAATTATTTTGATTCCATATAAAAATTGCTATATTTGCAGTGTCAGTGATGACTAGGCTGGTAAGTTCCCAGTAGAATCGGCAATTATATATAGCAGGTTCGGGCGGCCCTCCGGGGCCGTTGCTTATTTATTCCGCAACCCTTACCAGCGGCTCGCCAAGCGCTGTAGAAATCTCAGCTATGGATTTTAGCGTAAGGTTTGGAAAGCCCGTAGTCCACCGCGAAATGACGGCCTCAGAGCGCCCCATCTTTTTGGCAAGATCACGTTGTGTCATGTTCTTCTGCTTGAGAACAGTATCTATGCGCGCGATGATATCGGCCGACAGCTGCACCTCCGACATAATTTCCGGAGAAACTGCCACCATCTTTTCATTGAACCATTCTCGCTTGTTTTTCATAACAACATCTATATATCAAATGTAATATCTTCTACGCCTGAAATCACTTTCTCTTCTATACTAACGTACTTTTTCTTTTTTTCGCCACATTTCTGAAGAAAGAACTATGGCAAAAGATATCGACGGTAACCAATGTATCTACAAAAAACAGGGAGAGTCATAGGGACTCTTCCTGCTATCGTCGAATCGGTAGTCATTAGCTACGGAATCGAAACACTGCAAAGGTAACAATTATTTCTTATACAATAAAAAAGGATTGAAAATCTTCCCGTCGGGCCGAAGCCCTTATGAGAAGCCCAATCAATCCTTTTATATAGAAGGGATTAGCAGATCTTAGCGTAAAATAATGGGACCTTTTTCCTCGTCAACTTTCTTCCAAAAGTGTTTCCAGACAGGGATTATGATGATAACGGAGGCGATAAGGATCAAGCAGGTGCCAGGAATCATACAGAACAAGTCCCAGGTGGCTTTTGCAAGACTGGTAATAGTATCTATGAATTCGCTACCGCTCATAACAAGCACAAATATAGCTTTTTTTCAAAAGAATGTCAAAATCGCTATATTTGCTGAGCTTAATTATTTTACTGTATGAAAAGACGTAGTGTTTTACTGGTTTGTTCGTTGCTGATGGTTTCGGTGACGGCTTTGGCGCAGCAGGACGGGTTCTATAAGGACCTTTTCCAGGATAGCGGCATCAATCTTACTTCGCGCGTGGATCTGCCCGCGGCCCGCTTCCTCGGCCTGCGATACGAGACTTACTATTCGGCCCCGCACAACCCTATGGAGATAACGGCCAAGGATACGGTCGAACAGACACGCATCATGGTCGGTTCGGAGATTGACCAGAACGGCGTGCTGCTCTATCCCGACGGCGCACCGCGATTCAAGATGATATATGTCAACGGCGGCCGCGCCACGAAGCACGGCAATTCGCTGACCGAAGTGGGCCGCGAGCACATACGCCAGTTCGTCGCCGCCGGCGGCTCGTATGTCGGCAGCTGCGCGGGTTCATTTATCGCCTCGATGGGCAATGAAGCCTTCAAGAAGGATAAGAACGACCCGAAGGCGAAGCATCAGATCACCGGCAACTTCGCTGACGGCAGCATGAAGGAGGAGTACCTGGGCGTATATCCGGCACGCACCATAAGCACCGACCGCCTCGAAAAGGACTATTACGGTTACAAGGTATATACGGGCATCAAAGTCGTCAAGAAGAGCCCTCTGCTGAAGTATTTCAACTTCGGCGGCGATCATTATATCGACAGCGTCTATCATAACGGCGGCAGCTGGATTGCGGAAGATCCCGCAACATTCGCTCCCGGTACTGAGATTCTGCTCCGCTACGACTACGAGCCGGAGAAAGAGGCGGAGCGCATCGGGCGCGGTTCGTTCCCCGTCACCGACAAGATCAACGCCTGGGCCTACAAGAAGGACGCCCATACCGGCCGCGTCGTACTGACCGGCTCCCATCCCGAGGGTGAGATCAGCGGCGACCGCCTCGAGATGACATCGGCCCTCTTCCTCTATGCCATCGATGGAGTCGGCGCACCCGTGGTCAAGGCCAGCCTGGAGAACGGCCAGAGCCGCCAGATGGACAAGATGACCTCTGACAACGATCCGGCCTTCACGCGTATCGGCGACAAGCAGTATCATCACTTTACGGTAAATATCCCCAAGGGCGCGCGCAACATCACCGTCACGCTCGAGAGCCCCTACAAGGAGGACGACCTGTATCTGACGATGCGTCAGGGCGACTTCGCATTCCTGCGCCAGTCACTGCATCACGATGTCGCGCTGGGCTCCAACAAGGAGATGAAGTTTGACAGCCTCAAGCCGGGCCTGTGGTACATCGGCGTATTCTGCGATACGACCGTAGATACCGTCGTTACCGACCACGGCGAGGAATACACCGGCCATCTGGAGGTGCTCAACGGAGTTCCCTATACGATCAAGGTTACCTGGGAGTAACAGCCAGGTCGATAATATGCCATAAGGCGTCCAGGCAGGCGTTGCGGTCCATTCCCGTGACGCCTGCTACCATTATGGCCAGGTCTGCATACGGGAGGAAACAGCAGGCGCAGGCCTGGCGGTCGAATTCGCCGCAGGCATAAAAAACGCGCCCCAGACGGTTCTGACAGATATGCCAGCCATATCCGTAGAGAGTGATGCTGTCCGGCCTCTGCTCCTCGATGGTCAGTCCGCGATGCAGGCGGGACATCTGCGAGGGGCTAATCAGACTGCTGTCTGCGAAGCGGCCGTTGTTGAGGTGCAGCTGCAGCCAGGTGGTCATATCGACGGCCGTAGAACGAAGTCCGACAGCGGGGCCGTAAGGACCGGTCCCGTCCACCACGCCCGTGCCTGTCATACCAAGCGGCGTGAGCAGGCTGTCCTGCAGTGCCTGTGCCCAGCTGCTGCCTGTTGCACGCTCGATGATGCCGCCCGCAATGGCGTTGAGGGTGATATTTTCGCTGTAAGCGGTGCGGTACGCAAATGCCTGTGGGGTCTCTGCGAGCCGGACCAGAGGCGAAGTCAGGTCTTCGCCGGTCAGCAGCAGGGGCAGGGTGTCGCACTTCTGCAGACCGGAATTGTTGGCGCAAAGGTCGCTGACGGTCATCCTTTCGGCGGTAAAGCCGTCCTTGAGACCGAATCCGGGCACCAACGGGCTGAGTCGTGCGCTCCAGTCCAGCTTTTGCGCCCCGGCCGCCTGCGCCATCAGGGTAGAAGTAAAAGTCTGTGTAACAGCGCCGATATTGAAACTGTCGGTCACCTGGGCGTCGAATGCTTCGCACAATAAGACGCGGTCCGCTCGCGCAATGACGACCACGACGCCCTGACGGTTGATATAGTCGTAATTGGAATTGAAATAATCGCACGTGCGCTGGATCAGTATGCTCTCATCGGCCGAGCGGGCATCATTGATACGTGCCGTGGCAAGGCTTCCGCCCAGCAATGCTATAAGCGTCAAAAGATATCTCAGCGTTTTCATCGTCTCTCGGATTTTGTCCAGGGACCAAGCTCCTCGCCGCATCCCCAGTTGATTTCAAAGCCGGTGGCGCGGCCTTCCCGGTCCATACTGAATATTACAGGATAAGTGTGGCCGCCGGAGGAGACCTTGTAACGGTTGCCCTTGACGTGCACCAGTGGATGCGACCAGCCCTTCGGCCCGATCTTCAGGTAAGGCTGCTTGTTTTTCCAGAAGATGCTGGCCTGACCGAAAGGCTCCTCTTTATCGTAAGTGCCTGCAAGATTGGTCGGTACGCGGCTGCTCGCAGCGATACTAAGGCCGCTCGGCGTTGATCTGCCGCTGCTTCCTCCTTTGAGCCATTTGCGCAGCTCGATGCCGCTGTGGTCCACGTAGGGTGCGCCGCGGTAGATGTCAATTATGCGCCGCATCAGCGAGAAACGGCAGGAGCCAGGAGTCTCCGCGTTGAAGAGCATCGCGAAGCTCAGGTCCAGCCCGGGGACGAAAACGCAGAGTGCGGTGTGGCCCCAGGTGGTGCCGGTATGATAATAGACGCGGTAATCGTTGTTCTGCTCGATATACCAGCAGTTGCCGTAGAGCATTATTTTCTCCTCATTCTGCGTGGAAATCATCTGCCCCGTATGCAGGAAGTCCATCTGCTCGCGCGAAATGACCTGACGGTCGCCTGCCGCACCCTCGCGCAGGTGAAATTCGGCCCAGCGGGCCAGATCTTCCGTGCTGGCGCAAATGCCTCCCGCCGGCCCGATCACCGTAAGCCAGTGCAGCGCGCGGCCTTCACCCTTGAGAACGCCGGTTATAATCGAGTCCCGCCGGTGGGTGAAAGTGTGCTGGGCGGCGCGGTTGGTCGCGGCGAGGAATCCTTCCTCCCCCGAGGTGCCGGTCGTCATCCCGAGCGGCTCGAAAATCCGCTCCTGCAGATTCTCTTCCCAGCTTTTGCCGGTCACCCTTGAGATGATCTGCTCCACTATGAGGAACGCCATATTGTTGTAGTGGATGCTCTCGCGGAAATCGTAGCGCTCAGGCGTGCGGCACAGCATCCCGAGCACCTGGGGGCGGTCATAGCCGAGGTTGGGGAAGTAGGTGCCGGCCTGCGAATAGTAACCCAGGCGGTGTATCATCACGTCGCGCAGCAGAAGGTGGCTGGCGCGGGCGGTATCTACCATCGTAAAACCTGGCAGAAGATCGACGATGCGGTCATCCCAGCTGAGCAGGCTCTCATCCACGAGGGATGCGACCAGCGCTGCGGTAAAAGATTTGGAGGCGGAGCCGATATGGAAAACCGTCTGCGCGTCAACCTTCTCCTTCTGCCCCTTGCAACGCACGCCATAGCCTTTGGCAAGCACCTGGCGGCCATCCTTGTTGACAACCAGGCCGAAGCCCGGGACTTTCCAGTCGGAGAGGACTTTTCGGGCATAGAAGTCGATGTCGGTAACCTGCGAGTCCTCGGCCCGAAGATGTGCGCAAGGGACTAACAACAACAGTAGCAAGAGACTAAGAAGGTGTTTCATTGATAGCAGGGCGGTCTTTGAGGTTGTAAAAATAAGAAAAAATGCATAATTTTGAGATTTGCAAACAGACGACATTTAAGCCCGAATGATGAAACAGGTAAGATATATAACCCTCGCTGCGGCACTGTTGACGGTTTTTGCGTGCCAGCGCGGTATAGATGAAGTGATGCCCGTAGGGCAGGTTGAGGAAGGCAAGATAACCGTCACCGCAGATGTTGCGATGCCCGCAGGCGCAGAAGAGAGCAAGACCGCATTGAGCGGCAATTCGGTCTTCTGGACCACCGCAGATGCATTCAGCATGCTCTCACAGGACGGCAACACCAAGTTTACAATCGTCAGCGGCGTCGGCACGACGAAGGGTACATTCTCCGGAGATCCCGTGGCGGGCGAGTGCTATGCATTGTATCCGTATGATGCCTCCTCGCGCCTCGAAGGCGATACCATCCGTTTCAGCGTCCCACAGACACAGGTCTATCGCAACGGCACATTTATGCCTTCGACCCTGCCTATGATTGCAGCGTATGATGCTGCGGCAGGCACCGCCTCTTTCAAGAACCTGTTCGGCCTGATCAGCATTCCCATCAAGGCATCACCTTCCACCAAAGTTTTCAAGCTGGCGATCCACGATCATTCGGGCACGCCGCTCTGGGGTGATGCGGCCCTCGCGGTCAATGGCAAGCAGGGGACGGATATGCAGAAGATACAGCTCTACGGTGGCAGCAATACGATATATATCGACCTGGGAACCTCCGGCGTATCGTTCAATTCGACAGCCAAGACGGTTGTGGCGGTGGTTCCCGCCAATGCGTTCAAGCACGGGTTTTCGGTCATATTCTACGACAAGGAAGACAATATGATAGGCTTCCTTGGCTCGCAGAGCACTGCCAATGTCATAGAGCGAAACGTCATCACCCAGATGCCCACGGCTGTGATGAAGGCTGATTTCGAGTCTGCAAACGTGCTGAACCGCGGCTATTACAAGGATATATTTATGGATGCGGGCATCTATCTGACGCACCGCACCACCCTTCACGCGGCAACGTATCTCGGCCTGTCGCTCGAATACATCAATGTCGCTCCGAACGAAGAGCTTACCAAGAGGGATACTCTCTACCAGAAGAAGATAGTCGTCGGTGACGAAAATGACCTCAACGGCGTCCTGGTCTATCCTGACGGCGAACCGCGATTCCGCACGTATTACTGCAACGGCGGCCAGTCGACCAAGCACGGCCGCTCGATGGGCGCTGACGGACGCACGGCCATCCGCAATTACTTCAACGCCGGAGGCAGCTATGTCGGCACCTGCGCGGGAATGTTCTTCTCGTGCGAGGGTTACGATTCAAACGAGAACTATACGTACTATCTGCATATTTTCCCGGGCCACTCTTACCATACCGGAATGAGCAAGACGACTACCGATATGATATTCGAGGATAATTGCCCCCTGTTCAACTATGACTGCCTCAAGGAGTTCACCTTCCCAGGCAATTTGATCCAGTCGATATACCACAACGGCGGCGGATATATGTCGGTCGCATCGAAGTATTTCAAGGAGGGAACGGAGATTCTGATGCGCTTTGCCAACTGTCCCGAGGGCGGCGAAAGCAATAATGGCCGCGTAAGTACCTGGGCCTTCAAGGATTCGGAGATCCACGGCCGCGTCGTGGTCTCAGGTTCGCATCCCGAAAGGGAGACATCGGGCGACAAGCGTGGTCTCTTCGGGGCGATGCTGCTCTATGCGATGGACGGCGTCGGAATCCAGCAGAGCAAGGGCGAGCTCGTCAACGGCCAGTGGCGCGAGATGGACAAAGGCACCAAGGCCAAGGATCCCGCACATACGGCCATCGGCGATATGCAGTACCATCATTTTACAGTCGAGATTCCCGAAGGGGCGCACGATATCACCATCGATCTTGAAGGGACCGAAGGGTACAATTATATATTGTGTATGAACAAGGACAATTTCGCATGGAAAGCCGATGCGCAGTTTGTCCAGGCAGGAAATGGACACGAGAAGACCTTCACGTTCGACAGTCTGCCCGCAGGTACGTATTACGTCAGCGTCCAGCTCAACGAATCAGTCACCGCAACTCCTTACAAGGAGGACGGCATAGATTATTATATGGAATACGGCGGCCCCGTCGAGATACTTAACGGTATCCCGTACAGCATCCGCGCTTCCTGGTCAAATTAATCTTTCCAGGTCTTTTCGTAGGCTTTGTAGCAGTCGTTCAGGTAGTTGTCGAGTTTCTTCGTCAGCTGCCTGCCGCTCAGGTTTTTGCACTCCTTCTCAAATGCGCCCTGCGCATCGAAAAGCTTCTTCTGGAAGGCGGTCACGCTCTCGCGGCGCTTCTGATAGAGCGACTCGTCCGCCTGAAGTGCCTCCCAGCGCTTAACATAGTCCCAGTAGCGGACTTTCGGGAAGCTCTTGCGGTAGCTCTTCGTGCCGTCGAAGTGCTTTTTCTCTGCCTTTTTCCAGTCGTCGTTGAATCTTGCAAAACGCTTTGGCGCCTTGCTTATGCCGAGGTACCACGGGATGAACGCCTCGCTGCAGGGGTGGCCCATTGCCGTCCACATTATGCAGCCTGTCTCGCGGGGCATATTGCCGCGAAGGTGGAAAATGGTGCTCAGGACAGTATTGTTGTTGCAGATGCAGGTGCGGTCTCCGTGATGCGATTCGCTGCCGAAATCATAGTGCAGCGAGAGGACTTTGATGGCATCCGCGACACCAAGCGGACCGTTTGCCGGCTTGACCGAGAAGGGGAACTTGAGCGGGTCCTGTCCGTAATCCTTGCCCGTCACATGACGCAGGGCGCGGCTGAGACGCTTGATATTATGTTCGCTGGTGATCGAAGCCTTTGATGCATAAGCCTTGCGGAATGAGAATTCTCCGTCGCGGATCGGGTCGTACCAGCCGCGCTCGACCGCATACTGGATGATGTCAGCTGAGCCTGCATAATTTTCCGTATCCTCGAGATCGATTTTCGTTACGGTGTAGAAATTGGACATCAGGGCCACTTCATCGTCCGGGACGCGTGCCGCTGCCCAGTGGCGGCCATATACGACTACCACGAACCAGGCCTCACGGGTATCTGCTATCACGTAGGTGCGGCCGCTCTGGTTGTAGCCGTAACGCTCGACCAGATCGCCTATGATCTTGACGCCCTCGCGTGCGGTGCGGGCATAGCGCGCGACGTTGAGGCGGATCTCATAGAGAACGCCGCCGTCGATGAGTTCGGGTTTGTCCTCACGGGATTTGCAGTTGTCGGATACGATGCAGACGCCGTATTCGTTGAGGAATGCGTCGGCAACCACCATTCCCGCCAGCTCGGCCCAGAGGTATTTGGCTGTCTGACGTCCGTAGTCACGCGACGAGGGTGCCGGCTGGCTCTGAGTGACGTACATATTGACCAGCTGTTCGCCGCGGTCGTCTTCGTTATGGCCGTAGATGACGCTGCCGTCGACCGATGCCGAGCGACCAACTGCGATGGCAAAACATTCTTCCTGTGCAGATGCAGTCGCGACAAATGTCACGAGCGCTGCAATGATGGTGAGGATGCGTTTCATATAATAGTCGTTTTTAAACGTTTTTACACGGTTAATGCTTCTCGATCTGCCTGGCTTTCTTGAGGTTGATGCTGTGCCCGTCATTGACCGCTATGATGAAAGCCTGGCCGAATCCGGCTTTCTTGACTTTCGGCAGGGCGGCTTCGGCTTCTTCGTAAGTGCGGAAGGCTCCTGCCGCGTAGAGGTATTTGCCGGAAGGCTGACGGCGCTCGAACACGGGCGTGAGGCCCTTGAACGTGCGTTTGGCGGCCTTGCGCGCGCTTACCGAGAGTTGTATCTGGTAGATAAGCCCGTCCGGGAGCGTCCCGTCAGTGACGAAAGTGGTGCCTCCCGTGGTGCTGAAGGTATAATCGTAGGGGTCTTCCTCTACAGGCTGCTCTACCGGGGTGGTAAGGGGTGCGCCCCAGCTGTTCTTGCTGAACTGGTACGGAGCGATTTCACTCTCCGGGACGACCGGCGTGACGATTGTCTTTCGGGGCTGCAGCTGTTCGTGGCTTACGCCAAGGGCGAGCAGCTCTTCTTCGCTGCGGCGTACCTGTCCCGTAAGGTCGGAAAGCTGCTGCTGGAGAATGACGGTCTTCTCATCGATCGCCTTTCCTTCGACTGTATCAGAGGTTTTTGCGCGCCGCTCGCGCAGATCGGAGAGTTCGCCGCGCAGGGTTTCCAGGCGGTGCATTCCTTCGCGAAATGACGCTATCCTGCGGGAGATATCACTATCCGCGACAGGTTCTGTGGTTGCGGCGAGTTCCGCAGTGTCCGCCGTCGAAGGCTTTGCAGCGGCGGGCAGGAACTTTGCAATCCGCCGCGCCTCGGAGCTGTTCACGGGTCGCTTTACGGGCGAAGGGTCGAATCGGAACACATATATACAGATGCTGTCGCTCACGCAGTCCCGGTTGGAAGCCAGCAGCGTATGCAGGCCGTCCGGGGTGTGCGAGCAGAGCATATCGTCAAAAGGCGAAGAATACGGGAATCCCAGGTTGACAGGGGCTTCCCAGCATTTGCGACGGGCATTCCAGCGGCTTGAAAACAGATCGAATCCGCCTGCTCCGGCCAGCCCGTCCGATGCAAAGTATAGTTCGCCGCCATCGGCGCTGAGCAGCGGCAGCACTTCGTTGCCGTCCGAATTGCAGGCCTCGATCGGCTGCGGCAGGCTCCAGAGCGTGTCTGCGATCAGGCTGGAGGTATAGAGGTCCCAGTCCCCGTTTTCCGAAGGGGCGGAGAAAATTATAGTCTTCGCGCCATCTTCGAGATAGGTGGCGATGGGGAGGCTGGTGCCGGTGCCGGTGCCGCCGGTCAGCGGGTTGGGGATGGTGTGCCACGCGCCGGAGGCAAGGTGCGAAAACCAGAGGAAAAAGTCTATTGCCGGAACCACCTTCCGCCCTGCAAGCGCAGGATCGGTGGCAAATTGCAGCATCGATTCGCCGTTTTCGCACTGCGTCAGGCCCAACGAGGCCCTTGCCGAAATGACGCTGTCGCCGCCCGAAACCAGTGAGCGGTAGATATCTGCGGCTGCGGCAAAGTCATATTCGTGCTGAAGTTTAACGGCTTGCGAGTACTTCGAAGCGATGCTCTGCGCGCCTGCATTTGCCGCGAGCAGGCAGGCAAAAATGACGATGCTTACTGGCAAAAACCTTTTCATTTCACTGATTTATGAAAACAAAAATAGGAAATCCTTGAAAAAATACTAAATTTGCAGGCTATTTATGACTAAAAAGGATAATTATCTAATAATTTACCAATATGCAGAATAAAGGTTTCATTACAACCCTGGCGATTCTGATCGGTCTGGCTTGTGTTTTCCAGCTGTCTTTCACGGCTGTCACCTACCATCAGGAGCGCAAGGCCGCAGATGCGGCAAAGCAGATTGTGGAGGATGTTCAGCAGACTTCAGAATTTGCAGCGGTTCCGGATGCCGACAAGGCATTTTATCTCGACTCCCTTGAGACGGCCGCTAACAAGAATTATCTTGATTCCATCAAGAACGAGAAAGTTTATTTCGGTTACACCTACAAGGATGTAAAGGAGAAGGAGATCAACCTCGGTCTTGACCTGAAGGGCGGTATGAACGTGATGCTGCAGCTGGACCTTGCAGAGCTGGTCCGTTCCTGCGCACGCGAGAAGACCACCGACCAGTTCGAGCAGGCCATGGCTCTGGCAAAGGAGCGTTCGATCGAGTCCCGTCAGGACTTCATCACCCTTTTTGCGGCAGCTTGGAACGAGATCAATCCCAACCAGCGCATGCTCTTCGACATCGACCTTGACAAGCTCAGCGGCGATATCAAGAACAAGACCCACGCTACCAACGATGACGTCATCAAGCTCCTCAGCCAGGAAGCAGAGTCAGCCATCAACAACTCCTATCAGGTTGTCGAGCGCCGTGTCAACCAGTTTGGTGTCGCTCAGCCCAACATCCAGAAGATCGCCCGCACCGGCCGCATCCTCGTGGAGCTCCCGGGCGTGAAGGAGCCTGAGCGTGTCCGTAAGCTCCTCCAGGGTACCGCATCCCTCGAGTTCTGGCAGACCTATACCTACAACGAGATCGCTCCGTTCCTCCAGGAACTCAACGAGAGCCTCCGCGTAAAGCAGGAAGCTGCCGAAGCTGCTGCTGAAGAAGCAGTTGCTGCAGAGACCGAGGAGAAGCCCAAGACCATCGAGGATGAGCTGGCTGCCACCACGGCTGCCGAGGATCTCCAGATGGAGGCTCTCCAGAAGGCCAATCCTCTGTTTGCGAAGCTCCAGGTTATGGGCGGCAACTCCGCTTGCCTCGGTCTGGCTCACTATCGCGACACTGCTGCCATCAATGCATGGCTCGCAGAGGCACGCAACTCCTTCCCCGGCGACTTCGTTCCCGCGTGGAGCTTTAAGGCCTACAGCCGTGACGGCGTGAAGCCTGATACTTATTTTGAGCTCGTCGCTCTGAAGAGCGTTGCCGGCAAGGGTGCAGTCCTCGACGGCGGCGTCATTACTTCCGCACGCGTCAATTACAATCAGATCAGCGGTGCAGCCGAGGTCAGCATGACAATGAACAGCACCGGCAGCGCCAAGTGGGAAGTCATTACCGAGCAGAACATCGGCCACCAGATCGCTATCGTGATGGACGGACAGGTTTATTCCTATCCTAATGTCCAGAACAAGATCTCCGGCGGTTCTTCGCAGATTACCGGTAACTTCACCCAGGCTGAGGCAGAAGACCTTGCTACCGTACTCAAGTCCGGTAAGCTCTCCACTCCCGCACGCATCGTCCAGGAGCAGGTCGTAGGTCCTTCCCTCGGTAGTGCTTCGATCCGTTCGGGTATGCTTTCATTCGTGATCGCATTCCTCCTCGTGCTGCTGTATATGATCCTCTTCTACCGCCGCGCAGGTGTCATCGCCGACATCGCGCTGCTGTGCAACGTGCTCTTCCTCTTCGGTACCCTGACTTCGTTTGGCGCCGTCCTTACCCTCCCGGGTATCGCAGGTCTTGTGCTGACGATGGGTATGGCGGTCGATGCCAACGTGATTATCTACGAGCGTGTCAAGGATGAGCTCAATGCCGGCAAGGCTCTCCGCCTCGCCGTGAGCGACGGTTACAAGAATGCTTACTCGGCAATTCTCGACGGTCAGATCACCACCCTGCTTACCGGTCTTATCCTGCTGTTCTTCGGTTCGGGCAGTGTCAAGGGCTTCGCAGCAGTGCTGGTTATCGGTATCATCACTTCCGTGGTTACGTCCATCTTCATCACCCGCCTGATCATTGACGGTCGTATCGCCCGCGGTAAGAATGTCTCGTTCTACACCGGTTTCTCGAAGAATTTCCTCAAGGATACTCATTTCGACTTCCTGAAGGCACGCAAGGTTACTTACATCGTCTCCGGTATCGTCGGTATTATCTGCCTCGTTTCCTGCTTCACCAAAGGCTTCTCCTACGGTGTCGATTTCAGCGGCGGCCGTACCTATGTCGTCCGTTTCGACCAGTTCGTTACGCCTGAGCAGGTCCGCGCAGCTACCTTCGAGGAGTTTGGCGAGGCTGCCGAGGTCAAGCAGTTCGGTGGTGCAAGCCAGATGCGTATTACGACCAAGTATATGATCAACGATGAGTCCACAGAGACTGACAAGATGATCGAGGGTAAGCTCTATACGGCTCTCAATCCGTTCTTCGCTGAGCCGATGACGCTTGAGCAGTTTACCTCTACGCTTGACAACCCTAACGGTATCATCAGTTCGGACCGCGTCGATGCGGCTATCGCAAGCGAGGTTCAGCGTGATGCAGTCATCGCAGTCATCCTGGCTCTGATCGTCATCTTCGGTTACATCGCTATCCGTTTCCGCAGCTGGACCTGGGGCTTCGGCGGCGTGAGCTCACTGATTCACAACTCTGTCATCGTGATCGGCTTCTTCTCGATATTTACCGGTATCCTGCCGTTCACCCTTGACGTTGACCAGCAGTTCATCGCAGCGGTGCTGACGATCATCGGTTACTCTATCAACGATAACGTGGTCATCTTCGACCGTATCCGTGAGTATCGTAAGTTGTATCCGAAGCGCCCGCTTCGCCAGAATATCAATGAGGCTCTCAACAGCACCCTCTCGCGTACGATCAATACTTCGGTTTCAACCCTCGTCGTGTTGATTGCTATCGCGATCTTCGGCGGTGAGTCCATCCGCGGTTTTGCAGTGGCTCTCACGGTCGGTGTGCTCGTCGGTACTTATGCTTCGATCTTCATCGGTACTCCTATCACCTATGATCTGAGCACCAAGACGAAGGCCGGCAAGAAGTCTCTCGCCAAGGAGGCTGCAGCGGCTGAGAAATAGTCCGCTCCTTCCTTCTGCTACAACGGACTCGCAGCGATGCGGGTCCGTTTTTTTGTTATATTTGTCATAATCAATCAAGACGATAATGATATCAATTTCCTCTCTTGTAGCAATGGCTGTCGCCACCCTCGTCGCTATCGGTTTGCCGGTCGCCCTGGCCTGGTATATGGTCCGCAGGCATAAAATTCCTCTCAAGACCATTATAATCGGTGCCGTGGTGTTCGTGGTTTTTGCGCTCGGGCTCGAATCCGTCGCGCATCAGATTATCCTCAAAGGCCCGATGGGTGAATCTATTATGAGCCGTGTCTGGAGTTATGCCCTGTACGGAGGTTTTATGGCAGCGCTGTTTGAGGAGGCGGGCCGTTTCATTACTATGAAATGGCTGCTTCGCGCCCAGCCTTCAGGCCTTCGTCCCGCCCTCGGGTACGGTATCGGTCACGGCGGGGTGGAGATGATGCTGATTTTCGGGATTTCGATGATTTCCAATCTGGTGCTTTCGCTTATGCTCAATTCGGGGCAGGCCGAGACGCTGCTTGCCAGTACGCCGGCGGAGGCTCAGGAGCAGGTGCAGGCTCAGTTTGACACCCTGCGGTCGTTGAATTGTGGTATGGTTGCGCTCGGTCTTTGGGAACGGTTTTCTGCGCTTTTCCTGCAGATCTGCCTGTCGCTGCTGATGTGGACGGCGGTGCGTCGCGGCGGCCGCTGGCTGTGGCTGGCGCTCGTCCCGTTCCTGATCCATTTCCTCGTTGACACTCTGGCAGTTGTGCTCTCCCGTTCGACGGGAATGTTCGAAGTTGAGGTTTACATCTTCGCAATGGTCCTTGCCATCGCCGCCATCACCTGGCTCCTCGTCCGTCCCCGTCAGATAATAAAGTCCGCCTCATCTTTCTAGTGAAGCGGACATACCGGCACCGAAGGTGTCGGGATGACGCGACTCGAACGCGCGACCCCTTGGTCCCAAACCAAGTGCGCTACCAACTGCGCCACATCCCGGGGGAGCACAAAGGTAGGAAAAATTTTTGCCATCCATAAAAATTGTCCTATATTTGCAGTCCTATCCGCCGTCGCGGACGGGTAAGGTGAGGTGGGTGAGTGGCTTAAACCACCAGTTTGCTAAACTGACGTACGGGATTACCGTACCGGGGGTTCGAATCCCCCCCTCACCGCGCAATGCAAAGCAAATAAAGGGCGCCGCACAAAAGTGCGGCGTTTTTTTGTGTAGCCGCCTGCAACCGAAAGCTAGCTTTCGGGTTGCCAGACGGCTACACGAAAATCGAGGCAAAGCCTCGCCCATATTTGCTTTGCTCTCGGTGAACGGGGGAAAAGGCTCGCGCAGCGAGACTAATCCCCCGGCACCTGATATCAATCTCCGTTTGCAGAATCGCGGAGAATGCAGTATCTTTGGCCGGGCTACGCGCTAATTTAATGAAACGCAGATTGTTATTTCTGGCGGCACTGCTTCTCTGTGCTACTGCTGCCAGGGCTGCCGGATACTTTGACGGCTGGTACTTCAAGTTACAGAGCGAAAACAGGACGATGGCTCTCATCGTTGCCTGGCACAAGACGGATGGAGTGAAATCCGCTTCGCTTCAGGTTATTACAGACGACAAGGTATGGAACGTCCCATTCTCCTATGCGGATTTCAAGCGGAATGGAAGCGAACTTGACGTTACTCTTGGCAACTGCCGTTTCTCGAGCGCGGGAATCCATCTGGACGTGCACAAGCAGGGCTTTGATCTGACGGGAGACATAACTTTCGATCCTTGGACCCCACTTCGCGGAAATATCATGGGGCCGTTTGTCGCCGTGCCTTTTATGCAGTGCCGGCACAGCGTATGGAGTGTGGATCATTCTGCGACAGGGACCATTACTCTCAATGGAGACAGTTATGATTTCAGCGATTCAAGAGGCTACATAGAAGGAGACAGGGGATACTCATTCCCCTCGGTGTATGTGTGGACGCAGACCCTGTTCCCCGGAGGCTCTCTGATGCTGAGCGTCGCCGACATCCCTTTCGGCCTTTTCCACTTCACAGGCATAATCGGCTTCGTCTATTATCAGGGCAAAGAATACCGGATAGCCACATATAACGGAGCAAAGCTCTTAAGCGCCAAAGACGGCGAGGTTACCGTAAAATGCAAGGATATGGAGCTGACCGCGCGCCTTATCAGGAAAAACGCCCAACCGCTTTACGCCCCCGTCGCTGGCGCGATGGACCGGGTTATACGCGAAAGCGCCTCTTGCCTCGCCGGTTATAGGTTTTCTATCGGCGGCAAGACAATCCTCGACTTCGAGACGGACAAAGCTTCTTTTGAATACGAGTGGAGCGAATAACCCGCACTTGAACAGAGTCCGGTAATAATTTCCTGAACTTTTTTGTTATCTTTGGTGACAGTATTGAGGTTCAGAGAGTTTATTATGACACAAACTCGCTTTAAGGGCTTCTTCGGAAGCCTCTTTATTATAATGGGTTTATCTGTGGCTGCCTTTCTGGTGTGCAGCTGTGACCCGGAGATCGACCCGCCGGATACACAAAGACCGGAGGCCTTCACGGCAGAACTTGAGGGTTGGTCGTACTATTTCGGAGACGAATGGCCGGATGATGCCGCCATCAAGGTCTTCCTGCCGGAAGACAAATCGGGTCGGACTTTTCAATTGACGGACAAGCCCTCACAGCACGTCGCCACTTTTCAGCAGGCGGGCTTCAGCGATTACGACAGGGCCGTGGCGGCCATTTATCCCGCTTCGAGCCAGAGCGAGCTGGCTGCGGAGGGCGTCGTCATCTCCCTGCCGCGCACAAGGCGGCAAACAGGGGAAACTACCCAGCAATTCCCCGGGATAATGACACTTGTTGCAAAGGGCGATACTACGGGCCGACTGGATTTCAAATTGCTGTGCGGCTCCATCACCTTATGCGTCAAATCCTCCCTGCAGATCAGGGAAGTGCATCTGATCTCCAACAAAGATGAAGCCCTGTGGGGAGATATGACCGTTGCGCTCGGCAATGCTTTCCCTACGGCCGTCATTAGCGGTAACACCTCAGAGGAGAGAAATTCGCTGGTAGTTACCGCAGGGGATTCTGCGCAGGGCACATCTGGCAGCGAGAGCTTTACGACCGGATCCAATTCCACGGTTATCGACGGGACAATTTCCGATTCGGGGGAAATCGGACAAACCGGCTATTTCCACTTTGTAGTACCCGTAGGGACCCTTCAGGACGGCTTTCGCGTCATCGTGATCGACCAGCGGGGCGGCTATATGGAGAAAAGTTTCCCCGCACAACAGGTGGAACGAGGCCGGGGACACGAGACGGAAGCTGCCTACAGGGACGCCTCGAAGGACGTGGAGATTCGCACCGATGTCCTCAACAAGGCATTCTACAAAGACCTCTACCTCAACAGCGGCCTCTTTCTGACCACCAATGACACTCTGCCTGTATCTGATTTCCTGGGGCTCGATATAGAGCACCTGATGGCGGCCCGCACCAATCCGACTGCCGCCGATTATGCGGCGCAGACCGCGGCTTTCTCGGGTTCGGTGGAGGACGTCAACGGCCGGTTGCTCTATCCCGACGGAGAGCCGCGCTACAGGATGGTCTATGTGCGTGGCGGAGGTTCGACCGACCACGGCTTCTCACTTGGAAGTGACGGCCGCGAGCATTTCCGCGCCTTCGTAAAGGCTGGCGGCTCCTATCTGGGCTCCTGCGCCGGGGCATATCTTTCGTCAAAAGGCTCATCTATCAACGCCTCCTCCTCC
Organism: uncultured Bacteroidia bacterium; assembly: GCA_902773925.1. Taxonomy (GTDB): domain Bacteria; phylum Bacteroidota; class Bacteroidia; order Bacteroidales; family UBA932; genus Cacconaster. Next base: position 294,725 of record CACYGI010000001.1, read on the forward strand.
GGCAACTACCTCGGCATCTGGCCGGGATACTGCAATTCTTTGAGCACGAAGCAAATTTATCCCGGACACGTCATTCCGCCGGACAGCCCGCTGCTGCAATACTACGATTTTGGCGGAGACTTCTATATCGACTCGGTCCGTCATCACAACGGCCCGTGCTTTATCAACTACGATTATGTTCCGGGCACGGAAGTGCTCACCCGCTTCGATATTCCGGATTCGACCAAGATGCACGGCCATCCGGCCATCATCGCCTGGAAGGAGAATAAGTGGACGGGCCGCATAATCCCGTGCGGTTCCCATCCCGAGCAGATTCCGCAGGGCGACAACCTGCTGCTGATGGCGGCTATGGTCCGTTACTGCTTTGACGGCGTGGGCATTGCCAAAGTCAAAGGTATCCTGCACAACGGAGAGGTACGGCAGATGACCTGCCGGACTGAAGACCTCAAACCGGCCTATACGCGGATCGGCGACCGGCAGTGCCATCATTTCGTCTTCGCCCTTCCCGAAGGGGCCCGCAACGTCCGCTTGCGGCTCGTCTCTCTCGATGGATACAATCTCAGCCTGCGGCTGGCCAAAGGCACTTTCGCATTTCGGGAAGATGCACTCTACCGCCTGGAGAACAGTGATGCCAGCAAAGAACTATTATTCCCGACGCTGGAGGCCGGTACGTGGTATGTCGGAGTCCAGTGCGAAGACGTCCCGACCGTCGTGACCAACCACGGCAAGTACGGGACCGAGTATGCCGATACGGGCATCCTCAACGGAGCGCCCTACACGGTCAGTGTTTCGTGGGATTATTAATGGAGGAATGGATTATGAAAAAGACTCGTACATTTCTCTTCCTGATGCTGGCCGCCCTGACGGGACTTACGGCTTGCCAATCACTTCCCGAACAGGGGCCTGCATATCGGGTGACGGCTTCTCTTGAGACGATGACCCGCACGCAACTCGTGCCCGAGGGCGATATTTATAAGGTGTACTGGACGGCCGGCGATCGCATTGCCATCACCGCCGCATCCGGCACGGCGTATTATACCGCTGATTCTGGCGGAGCCACAACGGCAACATTCTCGCTTGCCGAAGGCGTCGCTCCGGGCGGAGGCAGGTTTACAGCCTGGTATCCCGCTTCGCTTGCCGAAGGGTCGCTGCCAGCCGTGCAGATATTCCGCGCAGACGGCACTGTCGAGACGCCTATGTGCGCCGAGGCGGAATCGCTGGATTTCAGCTTCCGCAACCTCTGTGGCGTCATCCGGCTCGATGTTGTCACCCCGCTGCAGGGCATCCACATTGATCGGATCGTACTTCAGGCCGACCAGGGCCTAAGCGGTCAGTTCTACCGTAGCGGAGATATTGCCGTCGTTCCGGGTAGCGACGGAGTCCGGCTCGACTGCGGCGGCGTCGCGCTGGGAGAGATTCCCGTATCTTTCTATGTCAACGTTCCGGCCAATATCTATACGGGCCTGAGCATCACTCTGTATACGAGGGATGGCCGGAGTCAGCAGGTGCGCCTGAAAGATGGTGCTTCGTATTGCGTTGAGCGCAGCGAAGTCTGCGAAATCGCCCTTTCGGCCGCAGATTTTGAAACCAATCAATATGAGCCGGCACGCCTGCGCCCCGGAGCTGATTTCAACCATCTGATCAAGAGCCTCAGCGGCACAAAGCGTGGCGCAACAGAGGCCGACACTACCGTCAAGAGGGTGGTTTTTGAGACCGGAAGCAAGGTGAGCGCAGGCCTTCACGTCGAATCTTATGACTCCCCGTGGCCCGTCTATATGAACTGGCGCCAGATTGACAGCACCATTATAGTCTCCACTCCGGCAGGCAGTTTCCGCACAGGAAGTATGTGTGCATATATGTTCGCATACCTCTATATGCTCGAGGAGGTCGTGAACTTCAAGTCGGTGGATACCACTCCGGCTCTTGATGTGGACAATATGTTTGCCTACGCAGGCTACCGGTCGTCGCGTCTGACGGTCGATCTGAGTGCAATGCGCACGCTCAATGTCACGAACTTCTACCGAATGTTTTACTTCTGCGAATCGGTGGAAGAGCTGGATCTGAGCGGATTCGACACTTCCAATGCGGTCACGATGGACAATATGTTCCGCAGCTGCCGCCGCCTGCGCAAACTCGATCTTTCGTCGTTCAATACCTCGCGCGTCAAGACGTTCCGCAGTATGTTCAATATGTGCGAATCGCTTGAGGAGCTCAATATCGACAATTTCAATACCGACAGCGGGGAGTTGATGTCCTATATGTTCTACAAGATGGGCAAAGTCCGTAAGATATCCATCCGTGGGATGAACATCAACCGTCCGACCACAACTGTCTATTATTTCTTCCAGGGCAACCCGAATCTGGAAGAACTTTATGTCGGCGACGGATTCCGCCGGCCGGAGGAACTGTCGATGCCTTCCTCATTTTTTGCCGGTGCAAGTGATGCGGCCGGATTCCGCACCGCATCGAATGTCGGATCGCTCCGCATCTACTGCACTGCCGCATCGGCCGACTGGCTGGCGCGGACCACATTGCGCTTCCTCCATAGCGGCTACAGGAATGCTGCGCGTATCGATGTCACATTCACGGACGATGCCACCGGCGTGACGCTTTCGCCGACCTGGGCGCCCAACTGATGAGCTAATTTTGATATAACCTAAACAAACGATACTATGGCTTACCAAAAAGTAACAACGACCTCTTACGGCGGACGCCTTAAGAATGCCCTCTCCGGTGTACTGATGAGTTTTGTAATGCTCATCGGTTCAGTAATCCTTCTTTTCTGGAACGAGGGCCGCACTGTCAAGACCACCAAGATGCTCAAAGAGGCGCAGAAGGTCTGCACCGAGCTTGGTGATATCAGCGAAGTGAATGCCGATATGGACCATATGATGGTTCACGCAACGGGTCAGGCTACGACCGAAGACATTCTCACGGACGATGAGTTCGATCTTTCTATCAATGCCATCAAGCTCATCCGCGATGCAGAGTATTATCAGTGGGTGGAGCATCAGGAGACTAAGACCCGCGACAAGGTCGGCGGCGGACAGGAGACGATCACGACCTATACTTACAGCAAAGAATGGGTTGACGAGCCCGTCGATTCGGATAAATTCGAAGATCCTGAATACCGCGGCATAGACAACAGTGTTCCCGCCGAGTTTGACGACTTTACCATCCAGGCGGAGAATGTCGCATTCGGTGCATACCGCCTCCCCAAAGACCTCGTCTCGCAGATGAGTGACGACCGCACTCTGCCCCTCGAGCTTTCAAATGAGGTCACCAAGTTTTACAATAACGAGATGCACAAAGTCCTGCCGGATGCAGCAAAGGACCAGCAGCTGTTCCACGTCAAGGGCAATATGGTCTATTTCGGCGAAAATACGTCCCGTCCGCACGTTGGAGACGTACGCATCACCTACAGGCAGGTCCTGCCAGGTGAAGTTTCGATCCTTGCCAAAGTCAACGGTGATACTTTCGAAGAGTTCACCGCAAAGAATAGCTACTCATTTATGGCGCTTGAGGACGGTGCCGTCAGCATGGAGAATATGTTTGAGAACCAGCACGCCAACAACCGCGCCCTTGCGTGGCTTCTCCGTATCATCGGCGTACTGCTGGCAATTTTCGGCTTCCGCAATATATTCGGCATCATAACGTCGCTGCTCAAGGTGCTGCCGTTCCTCGCAAATATCGCCGATCTGGGCGTCGGCCTGGTGGCAATCGTCCTCGGCCTCGCGTTGTCGCTAGTAGTCATCGCCGTCGGCTGGCTGTTCTACCGTCCGCTGCTCGGCATCCTGCTTCTGGCAGGCGCAGGAGTGCTGATCTATTTCCTCGGTAAACGCAGCAAAGAGAAGCACGCCGCCAAGCTGGCCGCCGAAGCCGCAGCAACCCCGGCGGAGTAATACACTCCCGGCAGGGGTATAAATAAAAGAGCTAACTGCTTAAAAAAAGTGGTTGGCTCTTTTTTTGGGCGTGTTAAATTTTGCTAATCATTTGCCGACTTAGCGGTGTTTTTGTCGAGTTAGTTCCACCTCCACCATTCATTTCATAATATGGAACAGCGTTCGCCTATTCTTGCCTCCGACACTATGAGTAACACTATGGATTAGCTATTAAATACTGTCGCATCAGCTCGATAGACTGTTTCAATTCCTCTAATGAATATCGTGTATTGTTATGATTCTCCGGATGATGTATTTGATGACGAATTATTTCAGTTTTGGATAACTGCTCTTGAACAATACTCCCACTCTTTGTTATCTTTTTGTAAGTATAAGTTGGCTGGGCGCTAAGAAAAACCTTTAAATCTCCACGAGAATCAAGATGTCCATAGAGCTCATTATGATATTCCTCTGATACTTCGCCAAAAGCGAGGTAATTAACTTCATTAAGTGTTTTATACGGCATTTGCGCCACATCAATTGAATCCACGACCTTCACTCCTTCTTTCTCAGAAACGAGGCGGAGATGAGAATAATCCAGTTGTTTTACAAGATACGGACTATGTGTAGTAATGATTATTTGAATATGATTGCGATTCGCCAGAGTTCCTAAAGCTTCCATCATCATGTGAATATGCTCATTATGCTGAGACGTTTCTGGTTCCTCGATGGCATAAACTACGTCTTTTCCTTCAGTCACTCTCTTTTCTGCTTCATAGCGGAAGAAGTTCAACAAAATCAACCTGCGAACACCACTACCGTGTTTGTTAACTTGAATACCATCATCACCTGCTATTGAAACATTTTTAAATATGTCCGCCCATTTCAACTCCTCTTCTTTTCCTATCGAGGGATTCAACTGACCTGCAATCTCCGAATTCATTTCGTTTAGTTTAGTAAGAGTTCCTGTAGCGACATCCTGAAGTTCAGAAATCACTCGCTCTGCTATCTGGTGACATAGGTCTTTAATTACGTTATCATTGAACATCCTCTGTACTGCATACTTCAAAGGATCTTGAACAATTTTATCTCCTTCGTTATTAGTCCTATCAGATACGAATAACGAATAAACAGGAAGATAATCCGTGAGTTTACTCCAGATATCTTTAACGTTTTCCTTCGATGAATCAATCTCTGTCTCCTGTAAGCAAAGATCTCCCTCCTGCTTCTGATAATAGTTGCGGATAGCGTTACGCATTTCGGCGTTTTTTGTCTTATCGCAGTCAAGCCCCAAATCCTCAACGCGTTTTTTTAAATCCTTTTGCTTTAGAGAGATCAGGTCTGCGCAATTTTCCTGTGTCGGATGGTTGGCTACAATATAGATTTTTTCTTTACCACCATTGGGGTAAATCTTGCGAACCTTCAGCCGGCCACTGGATGTTAGTAAGTATTCATCCGAAAGTGATGTCTCGTTCGTGGAATCTATAACAAGCGTCTTCGGGAGATCAGTAAACTCAACGGTTATTTCAACATTGTTATCTCCTTCGGATGCGGCTTCGACATTTAGGTCGGTTTTATCTATAGGGTGTATTGGCTTACTATTGCAAAAAATATCAAGAGCTTCTAGGATCGACGACTTACCTATGTCATTCTTTCCCACGATCGCTGTAAGATTATCAAAAATAACAGTGGCTTCATCCCTGTATCCTCTAAAGTTTTTAACTGTCAGTGAATAGATTTTCATAATTACATCATTAATGCGAGTTCACATTTTTTTTCTAAAGATAGAAAAAAATCCCTTATGCAAACACTTATTAGCATTGATTGATAAGCGTTTGTGCTCTTTTGATCATGGCCTCCTCAAAGTGCCAGGACATTGACTCCACGATTTCATCTTCTTCCTTATCGTTGGTAAAAAGGTAAAGGAATAGGCAGTGCTGCTTCAGTTCATCTAAGGTACGGTATTCTTCGCGCATTAATGATGGGATTTCCGAATGAAATTCATGGGGTGAGTCTTGGTTGATATCATCGGCCTGGGCAATGTCAATTGAAAGTTGGTCGAAATAAGGTAGTTCGGTCGTTGGCTGATGACTCTCGTTGAGTTTGTTTACGACGTTCTTGAAGATCATTTCTTCTATATGGAAGCCTATCTGCTCGCACTCTTCCATACTTATAATTTGTGGCATATTTTGTTGAGGTTTAATCGTTTGTCTATCAGGCGTGTTGAGGCGACGGAAGAAGGCTTCCTTCATTACATCCTCAAACAGGCTCTTGTAATAGTTGTGTATGTCGCGGGTCCCTTCTTTGAAGATGGCCTGATTTTGAGTTTCGCTCATCATCCCGCCGTTTACAAAGGTGTAGTACAAGACCACGGAAATAAAATCGCAGTCTTTTTGGCCTACGGTTGTCTCGTCCCCAGTTCTGGTCGGGGCGGATACACCGCTCCGCGGTTTTGCGCGAGGGGGGGGCGAATTGTCTGGTGGAGAGGAGAATGGCTACAGTATATCTCTCTTCTCTTCAGTGGGCCTGTTTTTTTATGAAAAGAATAGGGGAGACGGCCAGATTGAAGAAAAAAAAGTATTTTTGCATTGTCAGACTTTAACTCGGTTAGAATCTTGCCGATAGGATACAAGTATGAAGATTGAGTACAACAAACATCGGGTAGAGTACTTGCTGTCATTGTTCAAGATGACGGGAGAGGAGTTGTTGTCTTCAATCAACAAGGACTTGAAAAGTCCTGTCACCTGGGAGGACATCGATAGTGACGAAATAGAATTGAATTACCTTAAGCGTATTGACAAGGTGTTCAATAAGGGGTTGTTATATTACTATGATCCCGTTGTCCCAGTAAAGGACAAGAAGGTGAGTGTATTTTTCAGAAAGGAGAGTTTTACGACAGAACCGAATATCGGTGCGAGGAAAAGAGTGCGTGAGTTTGAGGATTTGAAGACTCAGATTAGCGCCATTTCAATCATGTCGAAGTTCGACTTGAAGAGGATGCTGAGGACATATTCAGTTGAGGAGAGTCCTCGCGAAGTAGCCTTCTCTTTAAGAGAGGATTTACTTCCTGTCTTCAGTTCTGACAAGAGAGAGTTTTTGAAGAGCTATATCAATAAACTTGGCAAGTATAATATTCTGGTCTTTGAATTTGTTGACACTTTCAACAAGAAGGAGAAGGCAAACATTGACGGTTTTTATATTGAACCCAACGCAATTGTGCTGAAGAGGAACCAGGATGCTTTAAGCAGGGAGATTTTCACCCTCTCTCATGAGTTGGGCCATTATCTCCTCAGGAAGGAGGATGTGGATGAATTGGACTTTGCCAAGGTGACCGACCAGAACAATGAACTCTCGGACGTAGAGCGCTGGTGTAATCAGTTTGCCTTCTATTTGCTGCTTGGAGAAGAGAATGCGAAAAAGCTTGAAGCTATAGCGCAGTATGATCACAGAGTGGATTATGGTCACGATCTAGTCGCGGGTATTTCCCGACAGACGAACCTCAGCAGGCTGGCTATATTCACAAACTTGTTTTTGCAGCACCGTATGACATTCAATGATTACAGCAATGTCAGAGAGGAGTTGCATGAGCAGTATCTTGCTCGCAAAGAGAAAGAGAAACTTGACAGGGAGAGCAGAAAGGCAGCAGGAGAAAAGATAAAAGGGCGCAATCCGAAACCTATTCAGTCGGATTTGATATTTGACATCTACAACTATGCGCTCAACAAGGGAGTTGTTTCGGAATATGAATACTGTTCGGCTTTGAATATCAAGCCAATAGATATAAGTAGGGTTTTCTATGAAGGCAGTCATTGATACCAGTTCGCTTGTGTCGTTGGTGAGATACTATCTACCATTTGACACGGAAGGGAAGTTGAAGACTTTTCTTGAGGAGATGGTTGCGGCCAAGAAGCTTATCATTCTCGAACAGGTTGTGAAAGAATGCAAAAAGCAAGGAAAAGGGCAAGTGGTCAAGGCTCTGCCTTTCATTGATAAACCCAAGAATAAAACTGCTGTTACAGGCGTTCCGGTCAATAAGAAGTTGTTCAACATGATTGACAACAACTTCATTAATGGCTCGGTTGCGGGACAGCTTCCACCGGCGGAATATCAACTCGAACGGGATAAGTTTACGGAGGCGGCTGATTTTGCCATGGTGCTATATGCATATAGCATAAAGGAGAAGGAGGATGTTGTGATTGTGACGGAGGAGACCAGTTACAGTAACGATGGCAAGCCTTTCAAAAAGATCCCGGGAATCTGTGATACTATTGGCATAAGGACACAGAATCTCCCGACATTCTTATCTGAAAATAGTATTATTAACCTGGCCGTTGAGGTACAGAAGTCTTCGTTGTTTTGAATCCGGCAGTCGTCTTCGTTCTTATTGCGACCCTGGTTCTAGTCTGGAGCGGATACATCGACTCCGCCGTTTTGCACGATGGGGCGGAGCGACGTAACCGAAAAGAGCAGAAGGGCGGCCACTCTGTCCGCCACGAATAAAAGACCAGTAATACTATATCCAACTCTTTTGCCTGCTTAGGCAATCGAAAAAGCTCTCTAGTTCATGTTGGTTATCTTGAGTTCCATTTGTTAAAATCAAGAGTATAACTCTATCTTATAAAAGAGTTAACAAAAAGATTATCAGTTTTTTTATAAGCAATCCCTTTGTAGACGCATTTGTAGGCCATATGTTATTAACGCGACATACGAATGATTCACCGTTTTCACCATACAGCTTTGCAACTGCAGAATGGTCCTCAAGGCGTTTATATTATTTCTGGCGTTCTCTACGCCCCCTCCCGGCTGCCGGTCAATTACCGGTTGCCGGGTTTGATGTACTGGTCGTAGAGCAGGTTGATGGTCTGGTAGTAAATCTTATAGACTTCGTTGATCTTGTCCAGTTTGGTGCTGGAGCAGAGGCAGACGAAACCCCAGTCCTCGCCCGGGCAGAAGAACATGCAGCTCTTAAGGCCCTGGGCGCTGCCGGTGTGACCCTTGAGCGTCTTGCCTTCGATAAACCGGGTTTCGGTGCGGGTGGTGAGGCAGTATTGCGTGCCAGGGCTGGCCGGGGTTACGGGCGTCAGCAGTTTTTTGCAGCCCGCTTCGGAAATGATGCGGTTGCCGTTTGGCGCCACGCCGCCGTCGCGCAGGGTCATCATCCACTTGGCCAGGTTGGGCGCGGAAATCTTCATTCCGCCGGTAGGCGACCAGTAGCAGCCGTCACGGCCGATCTCGTAAGAGCCGTCAGCCACCTTGATCTCGTTGACGCGCTCATAACCCTTGGCAAGGACGAGCTTGTCTTCCTTTTTGTTGTATGTGTAGAGTCGGGTGAACGTTGAATTGTCCAGCGAGTCCAGGTTGTAGCCCGCGTTGTCTGCGCCTATGGGACGAAGGATGTGACTACGGACATACTCGTCAAAGCGCTCGCCGGAGACCTTCTCAATGATCAGACCTATGATATTGAGGGCGCGGTTGCAGTAGTCGTAGCCCTGGCCCGGCGGGTAGGGATGCCAGGCTGTGGCACGGATGACCTCGGGATCGGTCTGTGCCGGATCGACATATCGCAGGTCGCGGTATTTATCGGCTCCGCCGCCATCCTTCATACTTGAAGTGTGCGAGAGCAGCATCTTCACCGTGATGGGGATGTCGGGATAGTCAGGATTGCGGATGCTCATCCCGAGAATGTCGTTGATATCATCATCGAGCGACAGCTTGCCGGCCTCCACCAGCTGCATAATGGACATTCCGGAGAAGGATTTGGAGATGGACGCGATCCGGAATATGTCGTTGATCTCCAGCGGCTCGCCGGTGTCAAGGTCGCGCACGCCAAAAGCCTTTTGATAGATAATGTCATTGCCTTTGACAAGCACGACCGCCATACCGGCAGTGCGGCAGTCATCCATATATCCGAGAATCTGCTCTTCGATCTGTGACTGGGAAAGCTGTTGCGCGCTTGCCGGAGCGGCGCAGAGCAGCATCAGGAGCAGCGCTGCGGCGAGGGAGGGGAAAAACTTTTTCATACTCTCAAAGATAACAATACTTTTGAAAAACAAACCCCGCAACCATCATCTGGTTGCGGGGTTTCTTTTGCCCTAAAAGCAGGATTACATCATGCCGCCCATGCCCGGGTTCATCGGGGGCATCGGAGGATTCTCTTCCTTGATGTCTGCCAGAGCGCATTCGGTAGTCAGGAACATGCCTGCGACCGAAGCTGCATTCTGCAGTGCGACGCGAACGACCTTCGTAGGGTCGATGACGCCGGTCGAGAGCAGATTCTCGAACTTGTCATTGCGTGCGTTGTAACCGAAGTCCTTCTTGCCTTCCATAATCTTCTGGACGATAACGCTTCCTTCCTTGCCTGCATTCTCTGCAATGGTGCGGATAGGAGCCTCGATGGCGCGAGCGACGATATTGATACCGGTCTTCTCGTCCTCATTTTCACCCTTGAGCTTGGAGATGGCGCTGATTGCGCGGATGAATGCTACGCCGCCGCCGGGGATGATACCCTCTTCGACAGCTGCGCGGGTTGCGTTGAGGGCATCCTCGACGCGGTCTTTCTTCTCTTTCATCTCAACCTCGGAAGCAGCACCCACATAGAGGACTGCCACGCCGCCGGCCAACTTGCCAAGGCGCTCCTGGAGCTTCTCACGGTCGTAGTCGCTCTTCGTAGCGGCGATCTGCTTGCGGATCTGAGCTGCGCGGTCTGCGATGGCTTCCTTGTCACCGCTTCCGTTGACGATGGTGGTGTTTTCCTTGTCGATGACGACCTTCTCAGCGTGGCCGAGCAGGTCGGGAGTAGCGTTTTCGAGAGTAAATCCGCGTTCCTCGGAGACTACGACTGCGCCGGTGAGCGTTGCGATATCCTGCAGCATCTCCTTGCGGCGGTCGCCGAATCCGGGAGCCTTGACGGCTGCGATCTTGAGGGCGCCGCGGAGCTTGTTGACCACAAGGGTAGTAAGAGCTTCACCATCGACATCCTCAGCGATGATAAGGAGCGAACGGCCTTCGCGGGCGATCGGCTCGAGGATCGGCATCAGGTCCTTCATCGTCGAGATCTTCTTGTCGGTGATGAGGATGGCCGGCTGTTCGAGGACTGCCTCCATCTTATCGGGGTTGGTCATAAAGTATGCGGAGATATAACCGCGGTCGAACTGCATACCTTCGACAACCTTGACTTCGGTATCGGTGCCCTTGGCCTCTTCGACCGTGATGACGCCGTCCTTTTTGACCTTTGCCATCGCATCTGCGATAAGCTTGCCGATCGAATTGTCATTGTTGGCCGAAATCGTACCGACCTGCTCGATCTTCGAGAAGTCGTCGCCGACCTCGGTGCTCTGCTTCTTGAGATCCTCTACCACGGCTGCGACAGCCTTGTCGATACCGCGCTTGAGGTCCATCGGGTTGGCACCTGCTGCGACATTCTTGAGACCTACGTTGATGATGGCCTGTGCCAGAACGGTAGCGGTGGTGGTACCGTCACCGGCCTGGTCGTTGGTCTTGGAAGCAACCTCGCGGACCATCTGTGCGCCCATATTCTGGAAGCGGTCTTCAAGTTCGATCTCCTTTGCGACGGTCACGCCGTCCTTGGTGACCTGCGGGGCACCGAACTTCTTGTCGATGACAACGTTGCGACCCTTGGGGCCGAGGGTGACCTTCACTGCATTTGCAAGTGCGTCAGCGCCTTCCTTCATCAGGTTGCGCGCTTCGGTGTTGAATTTGATATCCTTTGCCATAATTGATTCCTCCTGTTGTTATTTGAGAACTGCCACGACGTCTGACTGACGCATAATGAGATAATTCTTGCCGTCAACCGTTATCTCCGTACCTGCATACTTGCCATAGAGCACGGTATCACCGGCTTTGAGTTCCATCGGTTCGTCTTTCTTGCCGCTGCCGACAGCGATTACCGTCCCCTGCTGGGGCTTTTCCTTTGCCGTATCGGGAATATACAATCCGCTGGCTGTCTTTGTCTCAGCCTCTTTGGCCTCAATCAGAACTCGGTCTGCTAATGGTTTGATGTTCATAGTTGTTATTATTTTAAGTAACTTTACAATCCAAATGTGCGACAGGGAAATGGACAAAATGAGTGCCACGACCGCCGCACTGACAATTTGTCACAAGAATGACGCGCAGATTTCTCTTATTGCTGATAGTTGCGACTCTCTTTACGGGCTGCCGCGGCGGCGGCTCTTCCTCCCGTGTGACCGGGGCTGCTGATACTGCGGCCCTCGCGCTCCACTCGTTTCCATATCCCGAGGCCCCTTCGATGATAAGAGGCAAAGATGCCATCCGACAGTGGTCGGCGATTCATTTCTGGGACAGGTATATCAGGATGGCCGACGGCCTTGCGGATGATGAAGATCTGCGCAGCGAGGCGATGAGCCATTATGTGCTGCTTCTGGATATGGTTTCGCCTGATGTGGTGCGTGCGGCCCAGGAGGCGGCATTTTCGCAGGCGGAGGCTGCCGAGGCGGCCAATCCCGAAGGGCAGATGCTGCATCGCCTGCTTCGCACGATGCAACATTATCTGGCCGATCCCAATTCGCCCTACCGCAACCAGGATTATTATATCCCGATACTTGAGAAGGCTGTCGCTTCTCCGCTTTGCTCTGACGAGGAAAAGACATCTGCCGCGTATCTGCTGCGGCTGTTTTCGCTTAACCGGATCGGAGAAGTGGCGGCAGATTTTCGCTATAGCCTGCGCAATGGCCGCACAGGACATCTGCACGGCATCACCTCCGAATGGATCGTCATAATGTTCAGCAATCCCGGATGCGAGGACTGTCGCGCCACAATCGAGGCCCTGCAGGCAGATGCCTCTATCGGCAAGCTGCTCTCCGATGGCCGGCTTACCGTACTCAATATATATCCGGACAGCGATCTTTCGCTCTGGTTTGAATATGCCGGGCTGTATCCGCGCGAGTGGATCAACGGGTTCGATCCGGACGGGAAGCTCCACTCGGATACGATATATTATCTTCCGGCCATACCGTCGCTCTATCTGCTTGACGGACAGAAGCGCGTCGTCTGCAAGGATGCCCCCGTGGAGCGTATCCTCTCGCGGCTGAAGGCGGCGGTATAAACGTTTTTACACGGATAAAATGAATGAAGTTGACGAGAGAATGATGCGCGAGGCGCTTCGCGAAGCCGAGGCGGCCCGTGATGAGCACGAGGTGCCCATCGGTGCCGTCGTTACGTGCCGGGGCAGGATTATAGCCAAGGCTCATAATCTTACCGAAACGTTGCACGACCCGACGGCTCACGCCGAGATGCAGGCCATAACTATGGCCACGGAGTACCTTGGGGGCAAGTATCTCAAGGATTGTACGCTCTATGTCACCGTCGAGCCCTGTCCGATGTGCGCCGCCGCCCTCAACTGGGCACAGGTCACGCGCATTGTCTATGGCGCCGCAGATCCCCGCCGTGGCTATACTCTCTTCTCTCCCGATCTGCTGCATCCGCGCACCGAAGTCGTCAGCGGCGTCCTTGCCGCCCCCTGCGCCGCCCTTATGACCGACTTCTTCAAAGAGAAGCGGTAGTGCTCCCGGAGCTTTCTACTTTGTCCTACGCCGGGAAAAGGCCGAAGACGGCGCTGCCGCTGCCGGACATTGAGGCGTAGATGGCTCCGCGCTCGTAGAAGGCCTCTTTGGTGCGGGCGATGACGGGGTGGGCCGCGAAGACTGTCGGCTCAAAATTATTGACCAGGCGGCCGCGCCAGGAGCTGACGGGGGAGCCGAGGATGGAGCGAAGAGGCTCTGCGGGCACTGCGGGCTGGATGCCGGCATAGGCCTCGCGCGTCGTGACGTGGACATCGGGGACGGTTACCTCGATACGCCAATTCCCAAGATCGATATCGAAAGGCTCAAGGATTTCGCCGCGGCCCGAGGCGATCATCGGCCGGTCATAGATGAAAAAAGGGCAGTCGCTGCCAAGGGTGGCCGCAATCGCGGCGCACTCCTGCGTGTCAAGAGGCAGGTCGAACATCTGGCGAAGCATCAGGATGGTGGCGGATGCATCCGCCGAACCGCCGCCGAGCCCGGCTCCTGCCGGAATCCCTTTCCACAGATGAATCTGAACCGGCGGCAGGTCAAAACGCGCAGCCAGCGCACGATACGCCCGAAGACACAGATTGTTGTCTATCGCAGCTGGATCGCCGCCGTCCAGTTCGATGCCGTACAGATGCATTGCGGTCCGCTCCGAAGGCAGAATCTCCAGTACGTCGCGCAGCCCGTCCCAGGGGATGAACAGGCTCTCGATATCGTGATATCCGTCCGCCCTGCGGCGCAGGACGTTGAGGCCGAGATTCAATTTGGCGTGAGGAAAGGCAATCATAGCGCCAAGTTACGCAAAGTTTTGTAAATTTGTAATGATACTAAAACCTGACTTATGCGCACAGAAATCGCAACCCTCGGCAAGACAGCCCTCCTTGACGCACTTTTCGAAAACACCGAGTACCACAACACTCCGGTCCTGCAGCTCTCCGAAAAGGGAGAAAGCTGCTCGGCGCACCGCATCCTGACGGAAGGAGTGGATTTCGATCTGGTCTATACACCCCTCAAGCATCTGGGATACAAGTCAGTCCTCTATGTCCTGGGAGAGATATACGCGGCATTCCACAACCCCTGCGCCCTCTCGGTGCAACTCGGCATCTCCAGCAAATTCTGCGTCGAAGACATTCGCGAGCTCTTTGACGGCATCCTTGCCGCCGCACGTGAGCATCATATCACGCAACTTTCGCTGGATATGAATCCCTCGCTCAACGGCCTGTGCATCAGCCTAGCCGCTGTCGGCCTGCAGAAGAAGGGCATCCGTGCGCTGCGCAGCCCGTACAAGAATATGGACCTCATCTGCCTTTCGGGCCGTCTGGGCGCAGCATATATGGGCTTGCACGTACTTCAGCGTGAGAAAGTGGCCTTCAACAAGGACGGCCGTCAGCCGGATCTGTCCAAGTACAGCAAGATACTGGCATCATACCTCAGCCCTGAGATCAATCCCGAGACCGTGACGCGCTTCGTTGCGGATGAGATATACCCCTCCGGAGGATATTTCGTGACGCGGGGCCTGGCCGATGCGGTGCTGCAGCTGACGCGCGACAGCGGCTACGGAGCAAAGATTTATCTCGAGAAGATACCTATGTCGCACCAGACCAACGAGGCTGCGGAGGAGTTCGGCATCGATCCGGTGACCGCGGCGATGAACGGCGGCGACGACTTCCAGTTCATATTTACGGTGCCTATCGGCAAAAACGACATAATCCGCCGCAATTTCCAGGATTACGACGTCATCGGCCACCTTGCGCGGCCGGAAGTAGGTGCGGTGATGGTTACGCCTGAAGGCGCCGAGATACAGTTGCGTTCCCAGTCTTACGAGCCGGCCGGGGAATCAGAGCAATAATATAGCCTATCAGGGCTACGCCTCCGACTATCAGCAGTATATCGCTGAGGCGGATGACCACCGGGTAATAATCTACCACGAAATTGCCCGGCATCCGTACTATGCCGAATTGTTGCTGGATGAGACATACCGCCAGGCCGATGATGACGCCCGCGGCAATGCCGAACAGCGAAATATACCAGCCTTCCTTGATGAAAATGCGCCGGATAAGCCCTTCCTGGGCACCCATCGCGCGCATTATCTCCACATCCGCGGTCTTCTCGATGATAAGCATCCTCAGAGAGCCCAGGATGTTGAATGATATGATAATCATCATCAATATCAGAATCAGGTAGATGGCCAGCTTTTCGGAAGAGATCAGTTTGTAGAGAGTGTCATTCTGCTCGCGCCGCGTCTTGCAGGTAAACCCTTCACCGAAATGGCTTCGGACGGCATCGACCAGCGCCGGAGTGGCAAAACCCTTCGCGTCCAGAGCATCCTCCGTAGCATAGACCTCAAGACTTGTGACCTCGCCCTGGCAGCCGAGCAGATCCTGCATCGCCCGCAGGGGCATAAAAATATATTTGCGGTCGAAGGCGTTGTCGAGCATCAGGATGCCGGCCGGAAAGAGCCGGACCTTGTTGAGCGAAGCCATCGGGTCCATCAGCGAAACATTCGCCCCGCGGGCAGGAAACCAGGCCTCAAGCGGTGTCAGGAATGATGTCCTCAGCCCCAGGTTGTAGGCCAGCATTCGGCCCATCACGACCTGGTTGTTGTCTCCGTCCTGCAGGTCGAAAGTGCCTTCGGTCAGATGCCGGCGAAGCGCGGTGACTGCGGTGAAATTGCTGTCTACGCCCTGCGCCGTGGCAATCGCCTGGCGGCTGCCGTAGGTCAGGTAGATATTCTCCTCGACCACCTCGCAGACGGCGCGGACGCCGGTTTCGGCGCGAAGCGCCTCCATCTGCGCAGTATCAGGACGGAAGGTCTTGCCCTCCGCAGGCTCTATGACAATGTCAGCCGAGCAGGCATTGTAGAGCCCCTGCACTATGCTGTCGAAGCCGTTGTAGATCGACAGTACGATGACAAGGGCCGCGCATCCCGTGGCTATGCCGGCCGCGGAAATGCCGGAGATGATATTGATGACGTTGTGGGACTTCTTTGCGAAAAGATAACGCCTTGCTATGAATCCTGAGAGGTTCATCGCCGGGAAGCTATTTCTTCAGAAGTTCGTCGATATGCTCCACGTAGTCAAGCGAATCGTCCAGGTAGAACGCCAATTCAGGCACGATGCGCAGCTGCTTTGCCACGAGGCGGCCGAGCTCGCCGCGCAGACGGCGGTTATCCTCCTCCAGGGTGGCCATTACGGCCTCTGCCTTGGATGAAGGGAAAATGCTCACATAGACCTTCGCCAGTGACAGGTCGGGGCTCATCTTGACGCCGCTGACCGTGACCATGGCTTCGCCGTAGGCCGCCATTCCCTTGCTGCGGATAATCTCGGCCATATCGCGCTGGATCTCGCGGGCCACTTTAAGCTGCCGGGTATTTTCGTTTTCAGCCATTATGCGATACGTAGGATATAATAGTTTTTCTTTCCCTTCTGGACGAGAATATACTTGCCGTTGAGGATCATATCCTCGCTCAGGCAGGTGGCCGTATCGGCGATCCGGGCCTTGTTGACGCTCACTCCACCGCCCTGAATCATCTTGCGGCATTCACCCTTCGAAGGGAATACCGTAGTCTCTACGGCGAGAGCCTCCACGATATCCAGCGGCAGCTTTTCGCGTGCTATGGTCCACTGCGGGACTCCGTCAAATACCGAAAGGAAAGTGGCTTCGTCGAGAGCCTTGAGCGTCTCGGTCGTGCCTTTGCCGAAGAGCATCTCGGATGCGGCCAGGGCATTGTCGTACTCCTTCTGACCGTGGACCATTACGGTCACTTCGCGCGCGAGCAGTTTCTGCAGTTCGCGGCGCTCCGGTGCCTCGCGATGGGCTGCAATGGCATTTTCGATCGTTTCGCGGTCGAGCATCGTAAATATTCGGATATAGCTCTCGGCATCTTCGTCGGAGACGTTGAGCCAGAACTGGTAGAACTCGTAAGGTGAGGTCTTGGCCGCGTCGAGCCAGATATTGCCTTTCTCGGTCTTGCCGAACTTGGTGCCGTCGGCCTTGCGGATAAGCGGGCAGGTGAGGGCGAACGCTTCGCCGCCGTCCATACGGCGGATAAGCTCCGTACCGGTGGTGATATTGCCCCACTGGTCGCTGCCGCCGAGCTGCAGGACGCAGCCCTTGTGCTTCCAGAGCCAGTAGAAGTCATAGCCCTGGAGCAGCTGGTAGCTGAATTCGGTAAATGACATACCCTCCGAAGAATCTCGCGCAAGGCGCTTCTTGACGGAGTCCTTTGCCATCATATAGTTGACGGTGATATGCTTGCCGATGTCGCGGATGAAATTGATGAACGTGTAATCCTTCATCCAGTCGTAGTTGTTGACCAGCTCTGCCTTGTTCGGGGCGTCTGACTCAAAATCGAGGAAGCGGGCGAGCTGCGCCTTGAGGCAGGCGACATTGTGGTTGAGCGTAGCTTCGTCGAGCAGATTGCGCTCGGCAGACTTCATCGAGGGGTCGCCGATCATACCGGTCGCGCCGCCCACGAGAGCGAACGGCTTGTGGCCGCAGGCCTGGAAATGCTTAAGTATCATTATGCTGACCAGGTGCCCGATATGCAGCGAATCGCCGGTCGGGTCGATGCCGACATAGGCCGAAGCGGGTCCTTCCATCAGTTTCTCTTCGGTGCCGGGCATAATGTCCTGGATCATACCGCGCCACTTGAGTTCTTCCACAAAATTCTTCATCTTCTTATTAATCTACAAGCCAAACCATAACGTGATTCTCAAAGGTCATATACTCGAGCTCGAGCTCGACCTCGTTGCCATCCTTGTAAGTAAATGTCGCATCAATGGTGCCTTCCTCGTGCGGAGTGAACCGCTCGACCTCTATCTGCTCTGCGAAATCCACACCTGAGAGGGACATACGCTTGAAGATAGCTTCCTTCGCGCACCAGTAGATAGCCAGCTGGAGGGTGCGGTTGCGGTCGCCAAGGTCCTCGATCTCATCCTCCGAGAGTGCCTTGCGCTCGACTGCGCTGAAATCGCGGTCGAGGCTCTCGATGTCGATGCCGAGGCTGTCGCTGGGGTGCAGGATGATGGCGACGAACTCCTTGGAGTGGGAGATACTGATCTCCATCGCGAGGTTCTGCAGGTACGGCCTGCCGTTCTCGTGGTGTCCGAGATAGACCTTTTCTTCGAAAACCTCATTGAGCAACGCGCGGGTTGCGAGGAATTCGCGGCGGCGGGCTTCGCTGGTGATGAATGTCAGCTCTTCGAGCTCTTCGTCGGGAATAGAGGTCATCTCGAGCAGTTGCTGCTCGGTCTCTTCGATGCGCCAAACGTAGATTTTGGCTTCGTTTTCAAGTTCTTTTGAAAGGTATAGTGCCATAAATGGTTATATAATCGATTGATGCCGGCGGATGCGTTCCGTCGGTAAATGGTGGTCTGGGTTTTGGGCTGTGACTGCACAAACGGAGAGGAGCAGGCCTTTAAGACCGGCTTCCATCGTGCTGTTGTTGCAACTCGGAGGTTCCAAGGTGTGTGCAGTTTAAAGTTAAATCTCTTGTTGAGATACCAGGATTCGAACCTGGACTGGGAGAACCAAAATCTCTAGTGCTACCATTACACCATATCTCAAGACAACCTGCAAAGGTATAATAAAAATCGATTTATTGGAATTTGTCTCCGAAGAAGATGGCGTTGGTCAGCAGATGCGAACCGCAGTACCATACCGAACGGAAGTTGATATAGTCGGAGATATAAACCAATGAACCGTTGCCGATCTTGCGCGTCAGGATGGCCGGAGCCCCGGCGAGAGTCTTGATATGCTCCTCCTTGATGCAACCTGACAGGTAGGGCTCCTTTGCATACTCGAGAGCCACGTGCATATCCTCATAGCTATCGACGTAAGACATCGCCATTCGATACACGGGCAGGCTCTTGTGCGTGTAGCCCCACGAGAGCGGGTTGTACATATTGAGCGTTGCATTGAGGATGACGCCGTTTGATCCGCCTGCACGGTCGATGGTCATCTTGCCGAGATTGCATTTGCCGACCATCGGCGCCGTCGAAGGACCGATGAGTATGAGCGTGCCGCCGGCCTCGACCCATTCGCCGATCTTCTTGAAATGGACATCGGTCAGGGCATTGGGGATACCTCCGGCAATGACGATCGATGTATAGTCGTGGAGCCTCGAGGTATTGAAACTCTCTCCCTCAACCACCACGTGCGGCATATTGTAACGCTTGTCGAGCAGCTGCCATACCTCGCCTGACTCCGACTGGCTGGTGCCTCGTCCGGTCAGGATAATGGTCCTGGCTTCGCGTACTGGCAGGAAACCGCGGCTGCCGATATTGTGCCGTCCGGTGCCCATCGTCTTGATGGCGCGCACATCGACGCCGGATACGGCTGCGTGCTTTTCAATGATGGCAAATACCTCTTCGGCGGGGATGTCCTGCATCGAGGCGGGAACCATTATGGTGCCTCTCTGGTATTTGTACTGCTTGCCATCCTCCTCGTAAGTGAACGGCTTGACCGCTACGCGCAGGCGCAGGCCCTCCTTCTGCAGGGCTGCGGCAAGATATGGCGCGTAATACTCTTCCATGCCGAAAGCATAGGCCACGTTGGTAAATCCGCCGATAATCCTGCCTTCGGGAAATACTGCCTTCTCAACCTTGCCGCCCAGGGCCGGAACGGAGCCGAGCGTCTTGTAATCCAGATCGAATGCGCGTGCCACGGTCCAGGTCGAAACATCGTAGAAAGAGCTGTCCTGGAATGCGGTGATGTCTTCGAAAAGCGCCTTGACGGTGTAGTAATTCTTCTGGTTCATAGGCACGATGAAACTGTGCTCGCGGCCCTTCTCGCGATAGACATCTATCTCGTGGCGCAGGAGACACTCGAGGATATGGAACTCTATGCCATTGTTGCCGCGAGCATTGAAGCTGTAGGCCTTGACTGGATCCTTTGCGACGGCCGTCCTGACGTCCCGGTAGAAGTCCCGCTGGTATTCGAGCAGGTCTTTCTTGATCGCGTAGGAATTGAATGTCAGGCTCAGGGCTGCGATCGTCTGGTTGCGGACGGCATCCTGGAAAGTGACCTTGCCCCAGGCGGTATTGGGACGCGAATAGGCGAGCGGATTGATCTGCTCGTGCAGGATGCAAACCGAGCCGAGGATGTCTCCGTAGGCCGCGCCTTTGCCGATATAATAATCATCGTAACCTTCGCCGGAGTAGTAGGCGATGCCCTGCGCATCAAATGCGGCGGCAGTGCCCTTGGCGATAGCCAGAGTCAGGTCCTGATTTTTCTGAGGGGTGTACTTGTATGTGCGGTTTGGATCGCCCGGGCTGAAATAGAAGCCCTTTGGTCCGTTGCCCTGCTCGTGCATATCCAGGACGACGTTAGGCATCCAGTAGCGGTACATCGCCACGCAGTTCTGACCCTCGGGTTGCTGGACGAACAGCCAGTCGCGGTTGCAGTCCGCCCAGTAGTGGTTGGACCGGCTCGAAGGCCAGGCCTCGCGGATCTCGCGCGAGAGATTGTCGCACACGTGGTTAAGGCTCGTCGTAGTATTGGTCCAGGTGGCGAACCGGTTGATACCGTCGGGATTCAGACCGGGGGTTATGACCACCACGGCATTGTCCAGAAGCTCGCTTACGCGGGCGTCGTCTGCTGCATTGAGTACGTATGCGATAACGATTGCGGCATTGCAGCCGGAGGCTTCATTGCCGTGGATCGAACCCATCAGGTCGATGACCAGAGGCGTCTTGTCCAGATCCACCTTGCCGCTTCGCTCTACATCCGTCAGTGACAGATGCTCAAGCCGGATATCTTCGAGCCGCGCCTGATTGGCGGGACTCGTTACGGCCATCTGGATATACGTGCGGCCCTGGTTGGTCTTGCCGAACTCGCGAAGGCTGGCCCGCTCACTTGCTCCGGCCAGATATCGCATATAGGAGAGTACGTCTCCCCAGTCCATCATATGGTCCTTGATATCCCGTCCGAAATAAGCCTGCGGCGAGAGGATGTCGTCCCTGTACTTCATCCCCTGATAGGCCAGCGGCAGATATTCATCCACCGTAAGAGAAACCTCTGCCGGGACATAGGGCTGTGCAACTGCCTGAATGCCGCACAGCAGCATCAGGACAGACATTATCACAGAGACTCTTTTCATATATCGAATGAATTAGAAACCGAATTCTGTCTTGTAGAACTTGTCAATCTTTTCGTCTGCCTTGTCGTTGAGCTTCTTGAGCTCCTTCAGGTCGATCTGGCCCTTCTTCTGCCATTTCTCAAGAGCTTTCTGATAAGGAGGGAGGACCTCTTTCTCAAGCTTCAGCACCTTCTGCAGGTAGCCGGTACCCTGATTGTTCCAGAGCATATCCCAGCGGAAGTACCTCTTGGCATTGTCCTCCGTATTGTCATAGTCCCAGCAGTAGATGCTCTCCTTCATCTTGTAACCCATTTCGCCGAGAGGCGCGACCTTGCTGAAATTGGCCTTCAGCATACGGGGCAGGCCTTCCTGTCCGCCGCACTCCCATACGGGGACGGCAACGGTGGTGCCGGGATAGCTGATGATGCTCCAGAGGGTGACCAGCTGAGGGTTCTCATCCGGGCGGACGCCCTGGATAACGACGCTGGAGGTAGTGGTCTTGCGGGTGATGAAGTCGGTGTCAAACGCCCACGGACCGGACTTGACCTTGTTGATGGCATCGCTCTTGAGATCCAGGCCGATCAGAGGGTTGCAATAATTGCGGGCCATGTTCTTGAGGATGAAATCAGGGGTGACGGTGCCCTCGGCGATGGCCTTCTTTACCATCTCGTCTGCTGCGATATAGCGTGCGTGGCCGCGGCCTTCCTCGATGGGACGGCCGTTGAGCGAATAGTTGCTGCGGACGATGTAACCTTCGGGAGCGACCTCGGGATCATTGACGTCATACTTGAAATATTCGTGGTAGTTGACCTCGAAATAAGCTGCGCCGCCCTTTGCGTCCAGGACGCCGAAATTGGTCGTCACGCCCCAGGGCTGAGGCTGCGCCTTGAGGAACTCTTCGAAATCATCCACGGTCCTGCAGACTGCCAGGGCCTTCTTCATAAATGAGCCGTTGCTGCCCTTGCCTCCGGTCTCAAGCGTATCGCGCTTGACGTTATAAGACATCGTATTCATGATGCTGAACCCCTCGGAGTTGGTGCCGATCCATACCGTGGAATGCTTGTCCGAGTGTGAATCAACGACTGCCACGAAGGAGAATTTGCCCTCCTCTGCGGGGAAATACTTCATCATATTCTGGTCCGAACCGGTGTCGCGGTTTTTCCACATAAGCGGACGTCCGTCCGGAGTCAGTTTGCCGGAGATGATGACGCTCGTGCAGGCGGAAGAGATGGCTTCCGTTGCGCAGAAAAGGATCAGCATCAGGGCTGCAATTTTGGCGAATTTAGACATATTGCTTGGTTTTAAGGTGTTATAAACAGTATAGGTGTCCCTCAATAGTTTGTGGTACGGTCAGTAAAGATAGAAAAAAGTCCGCAAATAGAGCTACATCGACAGGATATTGTCGGTGATGCGCGCGACTGATTCGCGGTGACTTATGAAAATGATGGTCTTGTGCCCGTGCATTTCGCGCTCAAGGCCTTCGAGAATACGCCGTTCAGTCTCGGGGTCCACCGCCGAAGTGGCCTCGTCGAGTATCAGGATGCCGCCGCGGCGAAGCAGTCCGCGGGCGATGGCGATGCGCTGGGCCTGGCCCTCCGAGAGTCCGCCGCCCTTTTCGCTGCAGGGCGTATCGAGCCCTTCGGGCAATTGGAATACGAAGTCCGCCGCAGCTATCTCCAGCACGTGCCGGAGCTCTTCGTCCGTAGCGTCCTCACGCGCGAGCAGCAGATTGTCTCGGATGGTGCCGCTCATTAGGCTGTTGCCCTGCGGGACGTACATAAAGTTGGCGCGGGTATCTGCCGATGCTTTCACCCCGTCGATCGTGATTTCGCCCGCCGAGGGCTCCATAAGGGCCATCGCAAGGCGTATGAGCGTACTCTTGCCGGCTCCGGTCTCGCCCTCGACGACGGTCATTTTGCCGCCTTCGAACGTATAGCTGAAATCCTTCAGCACCGGATGCAATCCGCCCGGATAGGTATAATCCACGTGCGAGAATGTGACCTGCGGCGCGCCCGGAAGGAGCATCGGCCGCCCGTGCTGCTCTTCGGGCATCTCCTCCAGATCCATCAGGCGCTCGATCGAGGTCAGCGAGTGGATGAATGCGGGAATATGGCGTGCAACGTCGGCGATGGGCCGCTGTACCTGGCCTACGAGCTGCAGGAATGCGGTCATCGTACCGTAGGTGATGGATTTGTCGCGGATGCCGAAAACTCCGTAAAGGAATGCAGCGGCGTAGCCGGCCAGGAATCCGAGGGTCATAAACGAGCGGCCGATTGCCCCGTAGTTGAGGCGGATGACGGTGTTGTCGCGCACGTCACGCTGCATCCAGCCCAGACGCGTCATCACCTTTTCGGTGCCGATGAGCGTCATAACCACGACGCGGTTGGCGATATTCTCCTGCATATAGCCCTGAATCTGCCCTTCGCGGGCGCGGATAGCCGTGGTGAGGCGGCGCATCTTGCCGAAGAACATGCGGCTGCCGATAACGGCAACGGTCATCAGCAAGATCAGCAGCCAGGCCAGGTTGGGAGCCAGGGTAATGAGGAAAATCGAAGCCGCCACGAGCTGGCATAGGGTTATGGCCACCTCCGGAATGCGTTCGCAGACCAGATTGACCACTATGTCCACATCCCCTTCGATGCGGTTGATGATATCTCCGCTGTGAAATGATTCGCGTCCCTGCCAGCGGCTGTGGAGGATATAGCCGAAATGACGGAAACGCTCGGAGTTTTTGGCAGTTACGGTGAGATAGCCTTCCCAGTATGAAGAGCTTACGTTGGACAGCAGCTGCAGGACCATTATGCCGGCCATTATGGCCACTGAAGGGCCGAAGGGCTTGTCAACGACACCCGTGGCGATATCCACCAGATGCTTGCAGATCC
Source organism: uncultured Bacteroidia bacterium (assembly GCA_902773925.1). Lineage (GTDB taxonomy): Bacteria > Bacteroidota > Bacteroidia > Bacteroidales > UBA932 > Cacconaster. Next base: position 319,113 of record CACYGI010000001.1, read on the forward strand.
AGACGAATCCGAGCGAGGCGGCGATGCGCACGAGGCCTATCAGGATGCTTACGAGCAGCTTCCAGCGCATCGGGCGGATAAACGCCGCCAGTCCTTTCATACAGGTCTTAAAGCTCTTCACAGCCAGTTTATTTTGTTATCAGACCGGCTTCCAGCCACTTTTCTGCAAGGGACGCGGCGTCCTTGAGAGCCACTTCGCGGGACACTTCGTATTCGCCGCAGAGCAGATCGGCCATGTCTTCCACGGTAAAGTCGCGGCCTTCAAGCTTGTACCACAGGAACGCGGCGGTCTCGTTGAGGGAGACCATCTTGTTGAAATTGACCTGCTGAAGGCCCTCACCGATAATGATGTGTTCGTTACCCAGCTTACGGAGCCGGAATCCTTCTAGTATTTTCATTTCTTTCCAGGGAGTCTTCTATAGATGAACAATAAATATCTTCGTATGGGCAGCAGGCGGCGCCACAGGCGGCCGTTGCCGGGCACCACGTGACTGCCGTCGGGCCGGATGATCTCCTTCACGCAGCCCAGGACGTCTCCCTTGCGGCAGCGTTCCTGGCCCCGGATATTGCCGTCGCCCATCAATGTTACCACGTCGCCGTCGATGGCGATGATGCGGTGCAGGACGTACATTGTCTCGCGGTTGCCGCCGTTGCTGTAATGGATGCGCGCAAGTGCTATGTCATCCACCCGGGGGTCCTTCTTGTAGAGCAGGACGCTGTCCTTGTCATTGCGCAAAAAAGGCGTCATACTGTAGCCGCGGGTGAGCAGGATTACCTCCTGGCCGGCGTTGAGCCGGTCTGCCACCTCTTCGATGAGGATGTCGTTGGGGATGGTAATCTTGCGCCCGCTCATCGGATGGTCTGGGATGAAAGTCGTGCGGCGCCTTCGTCGGGAAGGCAGTCAAGGTCGTAGCAGGGGACCTGCATCAGGATCTGCTCTATGGTCTGGTGCATGCCGTCGGCATATTCCCTTATCAGTCGAAGCCCGGAACAGGACGGATAGACGGCTGCGTAGCTTTCGAGTATATTGCACCGGCGGATGCGGTTCTCGGGGGCCTGATGGAGATTGACGAATGCTCCGGCAGGGACGTCCATATTGCGGTAGCAGGGCGTCTTGCCGCTCCAGGGGGAGCCGTACACGCGCGCGATGCCGTCCTCTGCGACGCGGATGATGGGGTTGTCGTCGTTGAGCAATTCGCTGCCCTCGACGTATTTGAGCCAGAGGTTGCTGTGCGTGCTCTTGCCGGTGCCGCTCTTGCCCAGGAAGAGATAGCCGCGGCCGCCGTTGGCAATGACCGAAGCGTGCAGTTCGAGTGTGCCCCGTGTGGCTGTGGTAAATGCATAGAGCAGCATCGCCGCATTGTTGATGCCGAAAACGGCGAGATGCTCTTCGTTGGCCACGTGGACCACTCCCTGGCGGAAATCGGCCGAGGCGAATATCCGCACGCAGATGGGCATCTTCTGCGTGGGGGCCATCTCGATGATCCAGCGGTCTCCGTGCGCTTCGCGATAGATCTCCATCCTCGGCTGGTCCTCGTCCTCGGGCTTATCCTTGTAGAAGGGCACCTTTTCGGGGACGGCCTCCTGGTGGCTGTAGCGCAGGTGGAAGATGCAGTCGTCATCGGCCTCGCAGCCGAACGGCAGATAGTTGTCCAGACGGTCCCAAAGCGGGGAACCATCTTCTATCTCTATCGAGAACCGGTGACCGGCGACCAGGTAATAACGAGTCATTTGCTATGAGAATGTTATGGCGGGTGCGCCGCAGGCAAGCATTAACAGATATATGAGTCCGCCTACGACGATGGTGGCGGGGATGGTGAGCAGCCAGGCGCCGACGATGTGCTTTGCCGTCAGCCACTTGATGCTCTTGATGCCGCGCGTCATACCGGTACCGATGATGGCGCCGGTGACGGTGTGGGTCGTAGATACGGGGATGCCGAGGATGGCCGTGGTGATAAGCGTCAGGGAGCCGGAGAATTCGGAGCAGAAGCCCGTCACCGGAGTGACCTTGGACAGGCCGCTGCCAAGCGTCTTGATGACTTTCCAGCCTCCGATAATGGTACCCATGGAGATCAGACCGTAGGAGACGATGATTGACCAGAAGGGAACGAACTGTCCTTCGCCGACATTGTAGAGTACCTTGAGTATGGCGTTGTCAGGATTTTGCGCAGCCGCCGTGGCAAGCAGGATGGCGATGATACCCACCGTCTTCTGGCCGTCGTTGAGGCCGAAGCTGAATGAGAACAGCGCCGAGGTGAAAAGCTGCAGCCGGCGGAAGGTCTTATCTACCGCGGGCAGGGGGCAGCGGCGCAGCAGGCGCATCAGCAGGCAGTGGATAAAAAAGCCCAGGACCATACCGATAAGCGGCGAAACGACGATGAAGAGCAGGATCTTGAAAATGCCGCTGCCGACCAGGTAAGAGCCGCCGTATGCAAACCATACCGGGCCGATAAGTCCGCCGATGATGGCGTGCGACGCCGAAATGGGCAGGCCGAAATGTGTGCAGAACCAGGTCCAGACCACTGCGCCGAGCAGCGCCGAGAGTATCACGAAGTGATCTATGGCCTGCTCGTGTACGATGCCCTTGCCCATCGTCTCGGCAACTCCGGGAGCGACGAAAAAGAACACGAAGCACGAAACGAATATCCAGAATCCGGCCCAGAACACGGCCTTCTTGGGGGACAGCGCCCGGGTGGCAACTACCGTCGAAATGGCGTTGGCAGCATCGTTCATGCCGTTCATATAACTGAATATGAGCGCAATCACGATGGCTATCAGAACTATCGCCAGCATCTTTAACTGAGTTTGACCAGAATGTTGCGGACTGTATCGGAGATATCCTTGCCAAGGTCGCAGGTATCCTCGAGCGTCTGGATGATGTTCTTCTTCTTGACGAGCTCGATGGCGTCCTTTTCATCGTGGAAGAGGGCGCTCATATAGTCCGAATAGATATTGTCGGCGGAGTGCTCTATCTCGATCATCTGGTCGCACAGGGAGTCGATCTCGCCGATCTTGTCGCGCATATCCTCGAAGCGGCGGGTGATATCCAGGAGCAGGCCTGCGTCGCGGCGGATGGCCAGGGCCATCTCCTTGAATCCGGGATCCGCGTCCTTGGGCTGGAAGAGGACTATCTTCTTGCCCGAGTCACGGATGCTGTCGAGAAATACATCTACGTCCTGCGCCAGCTGGTGGATATCATCCCTGTCAAAGGGTGTCACGAATGCCTTGAGAAGCTCGTCTATGATGGTGTCGGTAATCTTGTCACCCTTGGTCTCGTGCTCCTTGATGCGGACCGAAAGGTCGCGGCGGGCATCGTTATCCACCTCCTCGGTGAGCGCTATCAGTAAATCTGCCGCTTCGACGATATTTTCGGCAGCCTCTATGTAAAGCGGGAAAAACCGCTTGTCTTTCACTACAAAAAATTGCAGGACTTTGTCAAGAACGTTAGCCATACTTATCCAAAATAACGTACAAATATACGAAAATAGGCGGACTGATAATTGGTTTTAGTTATATTTGTGGAGTAATAATAAAAGCTAGCGGATGCCGGCTTTTTTTTGATAATATGTTGTACAGAAGCAAAGCACCGTTCAGGCTCGGTATCGCCGGTGGCGGTACGGACCTTTCACCTTACTGCGATATCTACGGCGGGGCCATCGTCAACGTGACCATCGACCGTTTTGCATTTGCCACGATCCGTCCCACGGATGATGGCAAGGTGACGTTTATGCACATCAACGAAAATACCTGCGCCACCTTTGACGCAGCGCCGGAGCTGCCTCTGGCCAGCGGGCTGGAGCTGCAGTGCGGGATCTACAATTCCATAGTGAAGCGTTACAACGACGGCAAGCCGCTGAGCCTGGAGCTTACCACGCAGATGGACGTGCCTTCAGGTTCAGGCCTCGGCACCTCTTCGACGCTTGTGGTGGCCATCCTGGGCGCATTTACCGAATGGCTGCACCTGCCTCTTGGCAAATATGACATCGCCCGCTATGCCTTCGAGATAGAGCGTGTCGATCTGGGATTCCACGGCGGCAAGCAGGACCAGTACGCGGCGACTTTCGGCGGTGTCAACTTTATGGAGTTCCAGGATGCCGGCCGCGTGATCGTCAATCCGCTGAGCATCCCCGACAGCCTGCTCAACGAATGGGCGATGGAGACCGTGCTGCTCTACACCAACAAGCGCCGCGAATCCTCGCGCATCATCGAGCAGCAGGTGGCAAACGTCAAAAAGAACGAGAAAGACTCGCTCGAGGCGATGCACAACGTCAAGAAAGAGGCGTTCCGCATCAAGCAGGCCCTGCTCAAGGGTGAGCTTTCCGCGCTCGGCGAGGCGCTCAATGCGAGCTGGATCAACAAGAAGAAGATGGCAAATGGTATTTCCACCGACTTCATCGACCAGTTGTACGAGACGGCTATGGCGGCCGGTGCCACCGGAGGCAAGATTTCCGGCGCCGGAGGCGGCGGATTTATGTTTTTCCACTGCCCGGGCAATACCCGCTACGCCGTGGAGAAGGCTCTTGGCGAGCTTGGCATAGGACAGATTTATGATTTTGAATTCTGCAAGGAGGGACTTGTAACATGGACGGTAAACGACTGATAGACGAGAGGTTAAGAGGCCATATCGAGGTGATGGAGGCTTTCGCTTCCGACGCTTCGCTCAAGGAAAGTCTGCTGAAGGCGGCAGAAGTGGTCACCGGGTGTTTCCGTAGTGGCGGAAAAGTATATTTCTGCGGCAATGGCGGCAGCGCAGCCGACGCCCAGCATCTTGCCGCCGAATTTTCCGGCAAGTTCTATATCGACCGGGATGTGCTTCCGGCGGAGGCCCTGCACTGCAATACCTCGTACCTGACGGCGGTCTCCAACGATTATTCCTACGATATCATCTATTCGCGCCTCATAAGCGGCCTTGGCCGCAGGGGTGATGTGCTGGTGGGCATTTCCACCTCCGGCAATTCGGCCAACATCCTCAAGGCATTCGAGGTCTGCCGCCAGAAGGGCATCACGACCATCGCATTTACCGGTGCGGGCGGAGGCAGGATGAAGGATATGGCCGATATTCTCATAAATATCCCTTCGACCGATACCCCGCGTATCCAGGAGGGCCATATCACGGCCGGCCACATCCTCTGCGAGATGGTCGAAAAAGCTATTTTCGCCTGATGGAGTGCATCATTCTGGCCGGTGGACTGGGGACACGTCTGCGAAGCGTTGTTTCTGACCTCCCCAAATGCATGGCCCAGGTGGCCTCGCGTCCTTTCGTGGCATACCTGGTGGATGCCCTTACCCTGGCCGGATTTGACCATATAGTATTTTCTCTCGGCTATAAGAGCGAGGACTTTCTGCGCTGGATCGGCTCTCTCTCTACGACGGCTCACGTCGAGGCCGTGGTGGAGAGCGTTCCCTTGGGGACCGGCGGTGCCGTGAAGTTTGCTTCGCAGGCCATTCGTGGCGAGACCTTCTTCGTGCTCAACGGCGATTCGTTCCTGACGCTGGACTATGCCGCGATGCTTTCCGCGCATCGCGAAAATATCAGCCGCGGCGCCCTGGCCACCCTTGCCCTGCGCCGGATGGCGGATACGGGCCGATACGGTACGGTGACAGTGGATGACAGCCGCATCACCGCATTCTGCGAAAAGCAGCCGGGCAATGACGGCCTTATCAATGCCGGAGTCTATGTCCTGCAGCGCGAAGCGCTCGAAGGCCTGCCGGAGAAATTCTCCATCGAAAAAGATTTTTTCGAGCCTCAAGTGTCCTCCGGACGGCTTTTCGGATTCCAGACGGACGGGTATTTCATAGATATCGGCATCCCCGAGGACTATGCACGGGCCCAGGATGATTTCGCCGCAGGCCGGTACAAGCTCTACGATACGCTGATGCTCGATCGCGACGGGGTGATAGACGTGGAGCTGGTGAGTGACTATGTCAAGCGGCCCGAAGAGATGATTTTCCTGCCGGGCGCACTGGATGCCATAGCCGCTCTGCGGCCGTATTTCGCAAGGACCATTGTGGTTACCAATCAACGTGGCGTCGGTCGCGGCCTTATGACGCTTGATGCCCTGAAGCAGGTCAACAGCTACCTGCACGCTCAGGTAGAGGCTCACGGCGGCCATCTGGACAAGATATATTACAGCACTGGCGTGGACGAGAGCGATCCCCTGCGCAAACCCAATCCCGGCATGGCGCTCCAGTACAAGAGCGATTGGCCGGAGGCCGATTTGAGCCGCAGCATAATGGTCGGCGACAAGGATACCGATATGGAGTTCGCCCGTCGCGCCGGAGTCCGCGGCGTAATGGTCGGCGAAAGCTTTACACTTGCGGATTTCGCACACAGCCTGATTGATTCGCATCGTATAAGTTGATATGAGGATAGCCATTCTTTCGACATTCTACCCGCTTCGTGGCGGCATCGCGCAGTTCAATGCAGACCTGCTGGAGGCTTTTGCAGCGCAGGGCCACCAGGTGCGGGCGTTCACCTTCTCGCGCCAGTACCCGGATTTCCTGTTTCCGGGCAAGACGCAGTATGTCACCGAGGGTGATGATGCCCGAAAGGTGGATAGCGAGGCGGTGCTCGATACCGTCAATCCCTTCTCTTATTTCTCAGCGGCCCGCAAGATCGCCCGCTGGCAGCCGGATCTGGTGGTGGTGCGCTACTGGATGAGCTTTTTCGCCCCTTCTCTCGGCACGGTCATACGCTGCCTTCGCCGCCGCGGGATCAAGGTCGTAACCATCCTGGACAATGTCCTGCCTCACGAGCCGAAGTTCTTCGACAAGCCCTTTACCCGTTGGTTCCTCCGTCAGAATGAGGCCGCTGTGGTGATGAGCGACAAGGTGCTCTCCGACCTGGACTCCCTTGCTCCTTCGCTCAGGCGAGTCAAGGCCGAGCATCCCATTTACGACCATTTCGGCGCAAGGGTGCCACGGACGCAGGCCCGTTTGAAGACAGGTCTGCCGCAGGATGCTCGCGTTCTGCTGTTCTTCGGATTTATCCGCGAGTACAAGGGGCTCGATATCCTGATAGATGCGATGTCCTATCTGGGTGAAGAATATCATCTGCTGGTGGCCGGAGAGCCGTACGGGTCGTTCGAGCCGTATCAGCAGCGGATTGATGCCTCTTCGGCAAAGGATCGTATCCACCTCGAGGTGCGCTATATCGGCGATAATGAAGTTCCCCGGCTGATGTCCGCAGCGGATGTCTGTGTCCTGCCGTACCGCAGCGCCACGCAGAGCGGCATCACGGGCATCACGACGCTCTACGACGTGCCCTGCATCGCGACTCCGGTAGGCGGTCTGGGCGAGACGGTGGGAGCTTCGGGGATAGGTCTGATGGCCGAAGATTGTACGCCGCAGGCCGTAGCGGCGGCGGTTTCAAGATTTTTCGAAGGCGATCGTGAGCCTTATCTCAAGGCGATGGCCGCCTGGCGCGACAGCCACACTTGGCGCAGCTTTGCCGAAGCGGTCATATCTTGCGCCCGGTGAGCCTGCGCAACGTTTCATTGCAACCGGGATAGCGGTTGGTGATGGCCGTACGGCCGTAAATCTGTACGAAATGATGACGGGTAGCCTGTATGAGCAGCATCACCAGAGCGAGGATGCCGTCCCCGTGCGGATTATACTGTCCCATCGGGAATACCTGTTTGAGGAAAAGGTTGCCGTCGGAGTGTGATGCCAGGTAATCGATAAGATCGTGCATGTGCTGCATCGCATTTTCGAGTACCGGACTTTCCCCGGGGAAATAATCTTCCACGATCCAGTTGCCGCCTGTTATGCCCTGGGCGAGCAATACAAATGCCGCACCCAGCTGCGGGAAGCGGTGCAGGTCTGCCGAGAAAATCGGTATGAATGACTTGCGGACATTGATGTCGCCGCTTTCGAGTATCTCATAATCTACGCGAAGCAGATCGAATATTTCCAGCATTTCCTCCGTCAGGCCGCGGTTCATGCGCGAAAAATCCTTGATGGTAATATCTCCTGCTACCGCGCCTGCCGCCATCCAGACCGTTGCGATCTCCAGGTCACGCGGGACGGTCATTCCGTGGCACGCCTTGGGCTCCTGGCCGCCTTCTATGCTGATGCTGAGCGTATCGCCTTCGGTCATCTGCGGTTCGTGCAATCCGAAATAATTACCCGTTTGTGAAACGTTTTCAAACGTGTAAGATCCGCGTAACGGTGAAATTTCGATCCTGGACGGCTCGTCGCACAGGGCCAGCGCCGTCGTCAGTTCCGAAATCAGGGACAGGTCTCCGAAGCCATCGATGCTGATCGCTCCGCCGTGCAGGCGTCCTTCCACCGTCACTGTCTGGCGCCTTCCTCCGGTAAATGTCAGCTTGAGGCCGAGCTGCTCCATAAGGTCGGCGTAGTCGCAACCCTGCAGGCCGCATTTGGCGGTAACGGTTATACGCCGTCCTGCAAATCCCGCAAATGCCAGGCAAAGATGCAGCAGTACCTTAGAATCCCCGGCATCGAGCCGATCGTCATTCAGCACGAGCCCGTTGCGGCGGATATCCTGGTGGCCGGTCACGGTGATCACGTCCTTGTCCATCGAGACCTCCGCTCCCAGCTGCCCGGCAAGTGAGAATGCCGTCTGAAGGGCGGGGCAGTCCGTGACATCGTGTATATGGGTCGTACCGTTGCACAGAGAGGCCAGGAATATGGCTCTCTGCACGAATTCTATCGAAGAAGGGATCTCGACCTCGCCTTTGAAACGGATCTCCTCTTCGGGGGTGATGTCAAACAGGGTCATCTCGCCCGGCTCGAGCATCGAAGCGCGGCTCCGGGCTACGTAGATTATCGGAGCACCGAGCATAAATGCCGTCCAGCGCGAGAATTCACTTGCGGGACCGAGGCAATAGGCGACCAGCTGTTCGGGACGAAAGACCTTGTATAGGTCCATTATGCGCTCGTGCTCCTGAGGCGTTGAAGTGTAGCAGCTGATGCGGACTATGTCCGCGCCGAGCTGCAGGCATTCGCGGACCATTGCTTTGAGCCTCTCTTCCGAGGGAGTGGTGAAAAGGCCCGTCCAGGACAGTATCAGCTTGCAGGGGTAGTTGAGAGCCAGGGATATGAGCCACTTCCGCGGAGCAGGATCCATTGCCATCGATACCTCCACATAGTCGGTCCCTGCCTGGATGGCACGCGAGAGCAACCGTACGGTCTCTTCCTGATCGACGGTGAAGTTCTGCATCGTGGCGATGATACGGTGCGAACGTCTGCGGCGGTTGAATACGCTCTTGAAGTCCCGGTCTTCCCACTGGCAGCCATCGAGCGTGACGGCTATTGCCATTTTGCCGAAACGATCCCTCAGATGCTCATAATCTATGGCATCCGCGTGCTTTTGAGTGATGCAGAAAAGCTTTTTTTCTTCCTTCACAAGCCCCTGTCAGATCAGAGCGAAGAGACGAGAGCGTCGATCTCTTCAAATGTGAGAGGTTTGATCACGGTAGAGCCGATACCCGTAGGCAGGACAAAGTAGATGACATTGCCCACCTTCTTCTTGTCCTTGCGGATGGCACCGGTAAGAGACGTCAGCGGCACCGGCGGCTGGGTAGGAAGGCCTATCATGCAGAAATCGCCGTATATGCGCTGGAAATCCGCTTCTTTCAGCAGGCCCATCTTCACGGCCATACGCGCTGCGATGATGATGCCGACAGCCACCGCCTTGCCGTGCGGCATGCTCATTTCGCCGCATTTCTCGATGGCGTGGCCGAATGTATGGCCCAGGTTGAGCAGGCGGCGTGCGCCCCACTCCTCGGGGTCTTCCTCCACTATCTCGTAGTGAATCTCGACGGCGCGGCGGATGAGGTCCGTCAGGTCGTGCTGCTTGCGGCCGGTATAATGGTCAACGGCCATCTGATAGTACCCGGGGTCGCGGAGCATAAATATCTTTAGCATTTCGGCGATGCCGTTCAGGTTGCTCGAGGTGCTGGTGCTCAGCGTGACTTCGGGGCAGAGATAGATGAATTCGGGGGTACGGATGGTACCCAGGATATTCTTGTAGTGATTGACATTGACGCCGTTCTTGCTGCCTACGGTGGCGTCAATCTGCGAGAGCAGCGTGGTCGGGACCAGGCCGCAACGGATGCCGCGCATATAGATGGCGGCAAGGAAGCCTGTAATATCCGTTGTAATGCCGCCACCGATACCTACGAGCAGGGTGTCACGATCGACCCCGCGGTCCAGCAAATGCACTGCGAACATTCCGATTGTATCCAGTGTCTTGATATCTTCGGTCGCCTCTACGAACAGCACTCTCTCTCCGAAGATTTCAATTATCGGATTATGGCGCAGATTGTTGTCGACCAGGGCAAAGCACCGCCTGTCTTTCAGCATCTCCTCCAGACGATGCATATCTTTGGAGATGATGATATGTTCAGGAATAGCCATTACTTAGATATTATTAAAAAAAAAAGAAAGCGGGGCTCTTTTGTAAGGGCCCCGCTGTTCAGATTATTCGTTGTTCTGGTTTGAACGGGGACGGCGTCCCTGACGACGGTCACCTCCGCGTCCGCCGCCGCGACGGCGGTCACCGCGCTCACGACCACCAGCCTGCGGAGCAGCGGTGCTGCTTGCGCTTGTGCCGGCGTTCGGGGAGAGGTCACGCTTACCGTAGACTTCACCGTTGCAGATCCAAACCTTGACACCGAGGACACCCACCTTGGTGTGAGCCTCTGCCAGAGCGTAGTCGATATCTGCGCGGATGGTGTGGAGAGGCGTACGGCCTTCCTTGTACATCTCGCTGCGAGCCATCTCGGCACCGCCTACGCGGCCGCTGATCTGGATCTTGATACCTTCTGCACCCATACGCATTGTGGATGCGATAGCCATCTTGATGGCGCGACGATATGATACGCGACCTTCAACCTGGCGTGCGATGTTGTTGGCAACGATATTGGCATCCAGTTCGGGGCGCTTGACCTCGAAGATGTTGATCTGGACGTCCTTGTTGCAGACCTTCTTGAGCTCTTCCTTCAGTTTGTCGACCTCCTGACCGCCCTTGCCGATGATGATACCCGGACGGGCGGTGTGGATGGTGACGGTGATGAGCTTAAGGGTACGCTCGATGACGATCTTGGACAAAGAAGCCTTTGCAAGACGTGCGTCGAGATACTCACGGATCTTGGCATCCTCGAGGATGCGCTCAGGATACTGACCGAACCAGTTGGAGTCCCAACCGCGGATGATACCTACACGATTGCTGATAGGATTAGTTTTCTGTCCCATATTATGCTTCCTCCTTTACCGGTTTGGTTTCCTCTTTCTTGGCAGCCACGATGATGGTGATGTGGTTGCTGCGCTTGCGAATGCGTGCTGCGCGGCCCTGAGGGGCGGTGCGGATGCGCTTCAGCGTGCGACCTTCATCGACCATGACGGTCTGTACGAAGACGTTGCCGTTTTCCAATTCCTTGCGGTCAGCTTCATTCTTGGCCTCCCAGTTGGCGATGGCGCTGCGGAGCACCTTCTCCATGCGGAGCGAAGCTTCCTTCTTGGAATATTTGAGAATATCCAAAGCCTTGTTGACTTCCACGCCGCGGATGATGTCTGCGACAAGGCGCATCTTACGCGGTGAAGTGGGAACGTCATTCAGCTTTGCAATAGCTGTCTGCTTTTTGATTTCTTTCAGCCTGTCGGCCATTTCTCTTTTACGCTTTCCCATTGTAATCTCCTCTTTTATTAACGATTACCGGAGTGGCCCTTGAAGGTGCGGGTCGGAGCGAATTCTCCGAGCTTGTGGCCAACCATATTTTCTGTCACATAGACCGGAATAAACCTGTTGCCATTGTGGACAGAAATCGTGTGTCCTACGAAGTCAGGGGAGATGACGCTGGCGCGGGACCAGGTCTTGATGGCCTCTTTCTTCATCGTGCCCTCATTCATTGCAAGCACTTTCTTTTCCAGACTTTCCTGGATATAGGGACCTTTTCTAAGTGAACGACTCATTGTTTTTCAGTTTATTCCGTTATTTATTTCTTCTTTCGATGATGAACTTGTTGGAGTTCTTCTTCGGGTTGCGGGTCTTGTAGCCCTTAGCAGGCAGACCCTTGCGTGAACGCGGGTGTCCGCCGGATGCGCGGCCTTCACCACCACCCATCGGGTGATCAACAGGGTTCATCACAACACCACGGTTACGAGGACGACGGCCCAGCCAGCGCTTGCGGCCAGCCTTACCGTGAGACTCGAGGTTGTGGTCAGTGTTGGATACGGTACCGACCGTAGCACGGCAGGTGACGAGCACCAGGCGGGTCTCACCCGAGGGGAGACGGAGCACTGCGTGGCTGCCTTCACGTGCGGTGAGCTGTGCGTAAGCACCGGCGCTGCGAGCCATAGCTGCACCTGCACCGGGACGGAGCTCGATGTTGTGGACGAGGGTACCGAGCGGAATTTCTGAAAGCGGGAGGGTGTTGCCGATCTCGGGAGCGACGCCGCTGCCGGAAGCGATCACCTGACCTACTTTGAGTCCGTTGGGAGCAATGATATAACGTTTCTCACCATCTTCATACACAACCAGTGCGATGCGTGCCGTACGGTTGGGGTCGTATTCGATGGTCTTGACGGTTGCGGTGTACTGATCCTTGTCACGAAGGAAGTCGATGACACGGTACATGCGCTTATGGCCTCCGCCGATGTAGCGCATGGTCATCTTACCCTGATTGTTGCGGCCGCCGCTCTTGCGGATGGGCTTGAGCAGTGACTTCTCGGGAGTCGTGCAAGTGATCTCTTCGAAGGTGCTGATCACCTTGTGTCGTGTACCGGGAGTTACCGGTTTGAATTTACGTACTGCCATAGCGCTTAAATGTTACTGTAGAAATCAATCTTGTCCTCGCCAGCCAGGGTCACGAACGCCTTCTTGTAGTGGTTCGTACGACCCACGGCCAGACCGGCCTTGGTGTAGCGGCTCTTGCGTTTGCCGTGGTAGTTGACGGTGTTGACATCCTTTACGGAGACGCCGTACATCTGCTCGATTGCCTTCTTGATCTCGATCTTGTTGGCAGTCTTCTCAACGATGAAACCGTAACGATTCAATTTATCGCCCTGAATCGTCATTTTCTCGGTTACTATAGGCTTGATAAGAATTCCCATCGTTTCGGTTTTATTTGCGTCTCTCCGCGATGATGTCCTGAACGCCGTCCACCATCACGATGTGGTTGGCGTGAAGCAGCACGTAAGTGTTGATCTCGTCCACCGTGATGACCTTGGCTTCGGGGAGGTTGCGGGATGACAGGTAAATATTCTTGGAATTAGCGGGAAGCACGACAAGGGTCTTGCGGCCGTTAGCCTTGAGTGCATCGAGGATCTTGATGAAGTCCTTGGTGCGGGGCTGCTCCATCTCGAAGGGTTCGACCATCGTGATGGCACCGTCCTTTGCCTTGTAAGAGAGGGCAGAGAAGCGGGCGAGCTGCTTGACTTTCTTGTTGAGTTTGAAGTTGTAGTCGTGAGGCTTGGGTCCGAAGACGCTACCGCCGCCAACATAGATGTTGGACTTGATGCTGCCGTGGCGTGCTCCTCCGCCGCCCTTCTGGCGACCCATCTTCTTGGTGGAGAAGGCCACCTCGCTGCGGTCCTTAGACTTGTGGGTACCCTGGCGCTGGTTTGCGAGGTACTGCTTTACATCGAGGTAGATAGCGTTATCGTTCGGCTCGATTGCGAAAATGGCATCGTCCAGCTCGGCTTTGCGGCCTGCGAGGGTGCCGTCGATCTTGTAAACATCCAATTGCATAACACTAGTCCTCCAAAATTACATAAGAACCCTTGGCGCCGGGAACGGAGCCTTTGACGATGATAAGATTGTTTTCAGGGACGATCTTGATAACCTGAAGGTTGAATACCTTCACGCGCTCACTGCCAGTGTGTCCGGCCATACGCATTCCCTTGAAGACGCGGGAAGGCCAGGAGGATGCGCCCATCGAACCGGGGTGACGGAGACGGTCGTCCTGACCGTGGGTCTGACCGCCGACACCGCCGAAGCCGTGACGCTTTACAACACCCTGGAAGCCCTTACCCTTGGAAGTACCGATAACGTCGATCCACTGGGTTGCACCCAGAACGTCGTTTACGGTAAGTACATCACCAAGCTTAAGCTCACGGCCGAAGTCATTCTTGAACTCGACCAGCTTACGCTTGGGCGTGGTTGCTGCCTTTTCAAAGTGGCCCTTGAGAGCCTTGCTGGTGTGCTTTTCTTTCTTTTCGTCATAGGCAAGCTGTACAGCGGCATAACCATCTTTCTCTACTGTACGGATTTGCGTAACAACACACGGACCAGCCTCAATTACAGTGCATGGAAGATTTTTTCCCTCGGCACTGAACACGGAAGTCATTCCGATTTTCTTTCCAATTAATCCAGGCATTTGGTTGTTAATTTGGTGTAAAATAATATGTTAAAAAGCGACCGCATTTTTGCGGGGCTGCAAATGTACGCTTATTTTCCCGAAATACCAAATTCTTTTATTTTTCTTTGCACCAGCGGTCAAGCCAGTCGAATATCTCGCGCCACCAGTGGACGGCGTTCTGCGGCTTGAGGACCCAGTGGTTTTCATCCGGGAAGAGGACCATCTTGGACGGCACTCCCAGCATCTGCGCGGTATTGAATGCGGCCATTCCCTGATCGACGGGGACGCGATAGTCGAGTTCGCCGTGCGTCACGAGGATCGGGGTATCCCAGTTGAGAGCCTTCTTGTGCGCCGAATTTGCGTAATGGTGCACAGCAGCGGGGTTCTTGCTCCAGGGCGAGCCGGCCATATATTCGCCGGGACGGCGGCATCCGCCGTTATCCCAGTCGGGGAACCACATTTCCTCGGTCTCCATATACATATGCTCCTGGTTGAATATTCCGGCGTGCGCCACGAATGCGGAGAAACGCTTCTGGTGTACTCCGGCCAGGTAATAGACCGAGAATCCGCCGTAGCTTGCGCCGATGGCAGCAATCTTGCCGACATAGCGCTCCTTGCAGATATCGTCGGCTGCCGACAGGTAATCCTGTATGTTGAGGCCCATATAGTCGCCGGAGATCTGTTCGCACCACTCCTGACCGGATGAGGTCGTTCCGCGGCGGTTGGGCAGTATCACCACATAGCCCTGCGAAGCCAGGAAACGATAGTTCCAGCGGGTTGACCAGGACTGGGTAAATGCTCCCTGAGGGCCGCCGAGGCAGACCATAATGGCAGGATACTGCTTGTTGTAACTGAACTGCGGCGGATAGAGCACCCAGCTGTGCATCTTCTTGCCATCGACGGTCTTGATCCAGCGCTCGCTGATCTGGATGGGCTTGAGCGCTGCGATAAGCTCGTCGTTCTCGTGGGTGATGACCTTCTCATCATCGCCCGATCCGGCGAGGTCGATTGTCACCAGTTCCGTGGGACGCAGCATCGAAGCCCGCTCCGCCACGATCGTATCGTGTCCGGCCATCTGGGGATGAGCGAAGTTGTATGTCTCTATCTGGTTGCCGCTTACCTGCGAAATGCTTGCGCCCATCGTGGCTTCGAAAATGCGCTTGCGTCCGTCAACCTCGGCGTCGAAGTATATGAAGTCGCAGGAAGGATGCCAGACGGGATTCTCGGCATTGTAGATGAATGATTTGCTGAGATTGCGCTTTTCGCCGGTCTCGAACAGCATCACGAAGAGGCGGGACTGGTCGGCCTCGTAGCCGTCGCGGTCCATGCTCAGCCAGGCGATCCAGCGGCCGTCCGGGCTGAATACGGGGTTGGTATCATAACCCGGCATTCCTTCGGTCAGGTTCTGCGTCTCGCCGGTCTCTATATTATAAAGGTAGATATCGGTGTTGGTGGAGAATGCATAATCGCGTCCGGTCTTTTTGCGGCAGGAATATGCGATATACTTGCTGTTGGGACTGAAATCTATCTGCTCCAGGCCGCCGAAGGGCATAGTGGGCAGTTCGAAGGGTTCGCCGCCGAGGATATCCACGCCTTCGCCGATCTTCTCGCCGTCGAAGTCAGCCACGTAGGTGTGAGGAATGTCTTCCACGAAGTGATCCCAGTGGCGGTACATCATGTCTTCGATGGTGCGTGCCGTGGATTTGGGCAGGTCCGGATAGATCTCGGCCGCCTTCTTTGCCACCTTGAAATCCTTGACATAGACGAGGGTGTGACCGTCGGGCGCGAGCTTGAATTCGCCGATGCCGCCTTCGATGTCACTGACCTTGCGGCGGTTCTTTCCGTCGGCGTCCATTACCCAGATCTGACCTTCGTAGAGGAACATTATCCGTTGGCCGTCATTGATCCAGCGGGCGTTGCTTTCGCTCTTGGGCGTCTGCGTGATGCGGCGGCAGTTGCTGCCGTCGATCCCGACGATAAACAGGTCGCGGTTGCTGCGGTTCTCTTCGACCGAGGTGTAGGTCACCCCGTAGAGGACTTCACGCAGATTGGGGGACACCTGGGGGTCGCTTATACGGCCCAGGCGAAGTACCGTCTCGAAATCGAGATGGCCGTCGACGATCTCTTCCGGAGTGAGGCGGTCAATTACTTTACCGGAATCCTTATCCGTCGTAGTGCAGGAGGAGGCGAGAGCTGCCATTATCAGAACAAAAGAAAAAATGCGTTTCATATAGGTTAGGTATTATTAATCTTCATATCCATAGCCGTATTCGATGCCCTTGAGCTCGTAAGGGATACCGCGGCTCATCCAGATAGGCATCGGCTCGCCCTTGAGGTAGTAACCGAAGAACTGGGCGAGACGGATGCTCAGGTCCTTGCAGTTGCGGCGTTCGCGGAGGTTGTGCTCCTCGTTGTTGTACTGCAGCAGCCAGGCTTCCTTGCCGCAGCGGCGCAGCGCCGAATAGAATTCGATGCCCTGCCACCACGGAACTGCGCCGTCGGCGTCGTTGTGCATAATGAGCACGGGAGTCGTGACATTCGGTACGAAGAACAGCGGTGAATTCTCGATATAGAGGTCAAATCCGTCCCAGAGGTCCTTGCCGATACGGCTCTGGCCCATCTCGTACTGCATCGTGCGGAGCAGACCGCTCTCCCAGCGGACACCGCCGTATGCGCTGGTCATATTGGAGACGGGTGCGCCTGCGCCTGCGGCCTTGAAACGGTTGGTCTGGGTGATCAGGTATGCGACCTGGTAGCCGCCCCAGCTCTGGCCCTGGATGGCGAGGTTGTCACCGTCAACCCACGGCAGCTGGCAGAGCATATCGCAGGCCGGCATCAGGCACTTGAGCGCGCTCTGGCCGGGATGGCCGTCCTTATAGTACATATCGGGCACGAAAATGAGGTATTCGTTGCTCACGAAATACGGGATATTGACTGTCGAGCGGCTCGGCGAGGGTACGCGAGGATTGTATAACGTATGGGAATTTTTCTCGTAGAAGTAGAAGATGACAGGGTACTTTTTGGCCGGGTCGAAATTCTCGGGCTTGAAAAGCAGGCCCTCGGCGCGGATGCCGTCCTCGGTGGTCCAGTTCATCAGTTCTACTGTGCCCCAGTTGTATTCGCGCTGCTGCGGGTTGGCGTCGGTCAGCTGCAGCTGGGACTTGAACATATCGCGGGTCATCCAGAGATTGTTGCCGTCTTCGAAGCAGCCGCGGGCGTAGAGCAGCACCGGGCGGCGGCCGCCGGTGAGGATGAATGAATCATAGCGGTAGGGGCCTTCGACGAGCTTCTCCACCACGGGTTTGCGGGCCTTGAGGTCCAGACGGGCCAGGCCGGTCTCCTTGGTGGTATAATTGAATGTCTTGAACCAGAGGGGACGGTCCGTCGGGATGCCCCTGCGGATCTTGCGGGCCTGGAAGGTATCGTTGTAAACGTTGACGTAGTCAAAGTACGTATCATTCTCCCGTCCCTTGCCCTGCGTGAGCACATACGGCGCCTTGGCGCGGGTGGCGTCGAACATCCACCAGTCATAACGGTCGCGGATGATGAAGCTGGTGCAGTCCTCCATCCACAGGGCAGTGCTGTACGAGGAAGGCATATTGGGCGTGTCGTGGTCTTCGTTCCAGAATGTCACGCCAAGTTCTCCGGTCAGGTTGACCATCTCGCCGCTTGCCAGGGTGTACTGGTACCAGTTGCGGTCCTGGGCATTGTAGAATACCGTATATGCGCCGTCGGCTGAAGTGGAAGATCTCGAGAGGCGGGCCTCCTGCATTATCATACGCTTCTCACCGGTAGTCAGGTCGAGGACATATACGTCCACTGCCGGGTTGACATCCCAGGTGCGGCGGATGCGATAAGGCTTGTTCGAATAGACAATTATGCTGTCGAGGGTGTTGTGACGGCCGACCGTTACCGTGGGGACGGTCTCGTCGCCGAGCCTGACAGTGCTGCCGTCGGCGAGATTGACACGTGCCGTGTATGTCTCGGGACGGTTGTTGACCTTCTGGGTGGGCTGGATGTATTCGTCATTCCACGACCAGATATCAAGCGAGGGCTGCTCGAAATCTACCTTTGTCGTGTCCTTCTCGCGCGGAACGGGGCAGATGCTGAAAAGCAGATAATTGTCCGCGCCGCGGAACTGAAGGCTGCCGCGGGAACTGATCTGCCAGCCCTCGGGGAGCACCTTGTCATCCTTGGCTACGAGCACCTTGCACTCTCCGTCGTAGATATAGAGGTCAGGATGCTTGCGGGCGTCCTTGACAGTATCGAGAGCCGCATAGAAGACCAGTTTGTCTGCGTTGTCGTTGAATTCGGCGTTACCGAACCAGGATTCCTTTTCACCTGCAAGGACCTGCGTGCTGCTGCCTGTGGCAAAATCGTAGATCCACATCGCGCGGACCGTGGTGGAATCCTTCTTGCCGGGCTTGGTGATATAGGCCATCCGGCTGCCGTCACCGCTGTACCAGAAGTTCTCCACGCAGCGGAGCGTATCGATGGCGAGGGTATTGACATCGAGGACGTAGAGGTTGTCCTTGGGCTTTGGAGCGGGTTTTTCTTCCTTTGCCTTGGGGGTTTCAGCCGTCTCGGAATTTTCTGATTTTTCAGCCTTTTCTTTTTCAGGCTTTGCCGCGGGCTTTTTGGCGGGTTCGTCGCGCACGACTTCCGCAAATGCCATCTTGCCGGTGAAATTGTCAGGGACCTTGAGAGCCTTGAGCATCGGCCAGCGGGTGATCTCCCCTGTTGCAAGGTCGATCAGGCCGAGCGAGTCCTTGGGCATCGCGTCGCCCTTCTTTTTGTCTATGCGGGCCTGGCGGGTTTCCTGGAATAGGGGTGCAATACGGAAGACGGCCTTGCTGAGATCGGCCGTGAAACGGGGTGCATCGCCGCGCTCGACTTCCCAGCGCGTGTCGGTGCGGGTGTTGTAGAAGTAGAGCATCCCGTCACCTTCCTGGGGATTGATGACATAAGTCGTCCATTCGCCGCCCTCGGGGTTGGAGAGGCGGCCGACGTTCTTCCATCCGTCATATACCGAATGGTCGAGATGCGGCTTGTCAGCCAGTGCGACGGCGCAGGTCATAAGCGCCAAAGTCAGAATGAAAAAGCGTTTCATATAAAACATTATCTGGTTTTACGATATAACCTTCAAATATAGTCAGAAAAACACAATAAAAAAACAGCTGGGGCGGTTGGCTCCGGCTGTCAATGGAATGTCGCCTTTGACTGATTAGTCCATGAGGGAGAAGCGGCAGAAGCTGACGATCTTTGCCTCGGGGTCGGCTGCCTTGAGGACATCCTTGACCGGGGTCTTGCCATCGCCCATCTGGTACTCCTGCTCCTCGAGGGTGCTCTCCTTGAAGAACTTCTGGACACGGCCTTCTGCGATGTTCTGGATCATCTGCTCATTGAGGTTTGCGGCCTTCTCTGCGCTGACGGTCTTGATAATCTCGCGTGCCTGGTTTGCCTGTTCGGGAGTGAGCCAGCCCTTTGCGGTATTGGACTCGATGTGGTCTTCGCTGTCGACGTGAGCGGGGTTGATGCCTGCCTTCTTGAGAGCTGCATCAACAGCCTTGCGGATCTGCTCGTCCTTGGTCTTCTCGATGGCAACCTGCCTTTCGTTCTCCACGACGGAAGCCGGGCAGTCTGCAGCCGAGACGGAAACGGGATTCATCGAAACGACCTGCATTGCGATACCCTTGCCAAGCTCTGCGGGAACGGCCTTGTTGAAGGCTACCAGCGCACCGAGCTTGCCATTGATGGTGTGAATGTAGGAAGCGATGAAGGGAGCTTCAACGCAGGTGTAGAATGCGAGGGAGTGCTTCTCACCGCTCTTGCCGGTCTGCTGTGAGATAGCCTCTTCGACGGTCTGACCGTCAGCCATCTTGCAGGCCTTGAGAGCTTCCGTGTCAGCAGGGCAGCACTTGATAGCGGTATCAGCGATAGCGTTTGCAAGTGCCTGGAACTCCGCATTCTGCGAAACGAAGTCGGTCTCGCAGCCGAGGCAGACGAGGATCGCCTTGCCACCTTCGACGCGTGCCAGTACGGCACCTTCGGTGGTCTCGCGGTCAGCGCGCTTTGCAGCGACGAGCTTACCCTTCTCGCGGATGATCTCCTGTGCGCGGTTGAAATCGCCGTCAGCCTCTACGAGGGCCTTCTTGCAATCCATCATACCGGCGCCGGTCATCTTGCGCAGTTTAGCGACATCTGTAGCTTTGATTTCCATAACGTCAATCTCCTTTAATGGTTAATTATTCGGCATCTGCCTTTGCGGGTTCAGCTGCGGGAGCCTCGTCCTTGCGGGCTGCATTGCGGCGGGGACGCATCTTGCGTGCGGGAGCTGCTTCCTCAGCGGGAGCATCCTTTGCAGCTGCGTCTTCCTTGTCCTTCTCCATCTTGCGCTCCTCGAGGCCTTCGTTGATGGCCTTGCAGAGGGTCTCGGTGATAAGGGAAATGCTCTTTGCAGCATCGTCGTTAGCCGGTATCACATAATCAATAGTGGTGGGGTCGCAACATGTATCAACCATTGCGATTACCGGGATGTTGAGACGATTTGCTTCGCGAACGGCGTTGATCTCCTTCTGGACGTCCACTACGAAGAGGGCGGAAGGGAGACGGTTGAGGTCGGCGATGGAGCCGAGGTTCTTCTCCAGCTTAGCCCTCTGACGGGAAATCTGAAGACGCTCACGCTTTGCGAGGGTGTCGAAAGTACCGTCGGAGATCATCTTGTCGATGGTGTTCATCTTCTTGACGGCCTTGCGGATGGTCGGGAAGTTGGTAAGCATACCACCTGCCCAACGCTCGGTGACGTACGGCATATTGACGCTCTTTGCGCAATCTGCTACGATGTCCTTAGCCTGTTTCTTGGTAGCAACGAAGAGGATCTTGCGTCCGTTGCGTGCCATCTGCTTCATGATCTCAGCAGCTTCGTCAATCTTGACGACGGTCTTGTGCAGGTCGATGATGTGGATACCGTTCTTCTCCATGAAGATATACGGTGCCATCTTCGGGTTCCACTTTCTCTTGAGGTGACCGAAGTGTACGCCTGCGTCCAATAATTCCTGGAAATTAGTTCTTGACATAGTCTTTTGTTTCTTTTTAATGTTATGCTCCACTTTAAAAGCGGGAGCCCTCTTTCATCAACCGCAGGGCAGCGATCGTTCGATCCCGGCGGTTTTCCGCAGCCGGACAAACAGCAGGCAGCCGAAATGTCGGATCCTTCTGTTTTGGTCCCGGACTGTGCTTGATAGTCGTTCGGCTTAACGTTTGCTGAACTGGAAGCGTCTGCGTGCGCCGGGCTGACCAGGCTTCTTACGCTCGACCTCGCGTGCATCGCGGGTGAGGAAACCTTCGGCCTTCAGCGTCGGGCGGTAAGCCTCTGCATCCACCTTGCACAGAGCGCGTGCGATGCCAAGGCGTACTGCTTCTGCCTGACCCTTGATACCGCCGCCGTTCACGTTGACCTTGATGTCAAACTGAGAGAGGCTGTCGGTCAGAACGAGAGGCTGGTTCACAATGTAGAGAAGGGTATCCTCTTTGAAGTACTCATTGAGAGCCTTGCCGTTGATCGTGACGTTGCCCTTGCCGGAATTCAAATAAACGCGGGCTACAGCAGATTTGCGTCTTCCAAGTGCGTTGATTACTTCCATGCTAGATTTCGTTTAAGGTGATTTGTCTGGGTTTCTGGCCCTCGTGCGGATGTTCGCTGCCTGCATATACATACAGGTTGCCGAAAATCTTGTCGCCAAGGCGGTTCTTGGGAAGCATGCCGCGTACGGCGTGCTCCACTACTGCGGTAGGTTTCTTGGCCAGCCACTCCTTGGGAGTGCTGAAGCGCTGTCCGCCCGGATAACCGGTGTGACGGACATACACTTTGTCTGTGAGCTTGTTGCCGGTGATGCGGACCTTGTCAGCATTGATGATGATGACATTGTCACCGCAATCCACGTGAGGCGTGAAGTTGGGCTTGTTCTTGCCGCGGAGCACGGTAGCCACGCGGGAAGCCAGACGTCCAAGAACCTGGTCGGTAGCGTCGATGATCAGCCACTCCTTGGTGACGGTCGCGCTGTTTGCCGAAATGGTCTTGTAACTTAAAGTGTCCACTTTGTTGATTTTTAGATTAATACATTAGTTATGTCGCGATACCCCGACATTTTTTGGGAGTGCAAAGGTACTACAAATATTGATAAAAGCAAATTTTCGCTACATTTGCATCCGCAAAAAATCGAAATAATGAATCTGCGTCATATCGTTTGTATCCTGACGGTTGCTTTCGCCTGCGTCCTTCCGGCGCGTGCCGAAAAGCACGTCTGCACTTTTACCCGCATCCAGACACTTCCCGTTACGGGCAAGGTGACCCACGGCGATGGCCGCGTCACGCTCGAGGCGCCCGATAAGCTCGAGATGATCTATGACAACCCGCAGGGCGACTACCTTATCATTGACGGAGCGACCCTCTCGTCCTGCACCGGCAAGAGCAAGATGAAAGTCAATACCGAGCGCAACAAGATGTTCCGCAACCTGCGCAATACCCTGATGAACTGCATTACGGGCAAATACGAGCAGGTGGCGATGGACAATGACGCCGATTTCAAGGTCGAGGACGGCAGCGGCGTTCGCACCGTCACGATCACGGCCCGCAAGGCGGCCCTGACCGGCTACGCGCGCATCATTATCGATTATGGCCGCAAGAATCTCCCCCTTCGTATGGTGATGGAGGAGTTCGGAGGTCTGCTGACCGAGTTCCAGTTTACCTATTGATATCAGGCCCTGGCTTCCTGGGCCTCGAGGAATGTGACCACGTCCTGTACGGTTTCGAAACCGGCGAGGGCCTGGTCGGGTATGACTATGCCGTAGAGGTCTTCCACGCGCATCAGCAGCTGCAGGATATCTACCGAATCAGCGCCCAGATCGCGCTTGATGTTGGATGAAAGGGTAATGCGCGAAGGATCGATGCGCAGCTGCTTTGCCATTATGGCCTGTACTTTCTCAAACATAGCTTATTCTTCAAAATGTTCGTAACGGGCGATTTCGTCCGCGATTTTTCCACCGAGGCGGCTGACTTCCATACGGTAGGCCTGCTCGATGCATTTGCAGACCGCGACCGCATTGCTGCTGCCGTGGCCCTTGACGACCACCTTCTCCACGCCCAGCAGCACGCTGCCGCCGTAGTTCTGATAGTTCATAAACTCTTTTTCCTCGCGGAACATACGCTTCATCAGCAGTGCGCCGGCCTTGTAGAGCGTCCGCGAATAGATATCTTTCTTGATCTTCTTGAGCAGCTCGAGGGCCGTGCCTTCGGTGGTCTTGACAAGCACGTTGCCCGAAAAACCGTCCGTCACCACGACGTCGTATGCGCCCGAAAGCAGGTCGCGGCTCTCCATATTGCCCACGAAATTGACGCAGGGCGTCTCCTGCAGCAGCCTGTAAGCCTCCTGGCGGATGTCGTCGCCCTTTTCGGCCTCCTTGCCCACATTGAGCAGGGCGGTGCGGGGACGCTCGATGCCGAATACATTTTCCATATAGAGGCTTGCCATAATGGCAAACTGGCGCAGGTGGGCGGCCGTCACGGTGACGTTTGCTCCGCTGTCGCAAATGCCGACTATCGAGCCGTTCATCGTAGGCAGGATGGGGCAGAATGCCGGACGTATCACGCCGGGAATGCGGCCCAGGCGGACCAGAGCGCCCGTTACCAGAGCGCCGGTGCTGCCCGTCGAGACCATTGCGGCGATATCATCCTCGTCGCGGAGCATTATCATCGCCTTGATCATAGACGAATTGCGCTTGAGGCGGATGGCGTCGGTCGGCTTTTCGTCGCAGCCGATAACCTCCGGGGCGTGAACTATCTCAAGGCGTGAAGAGTCATATCTGCGGCCTTCGAGGCAGCGGCGCAGGATGGCCTCGTCGCCGGTCAGTATCAGATGCAGGTCGCTGTTGGCCTCAAGAGCCATCAGCGCGCCTTCAACCTGAGCCTGAGGGCTGCGGTCTCCCCCGAAACAGTCTATGAGAATCTTTATCATACGAGTTTTTTGACATAAGCGCGGCGGCGCTTGTGGTTCTTGTGGCTGAAGCGTTTCCACTGGTTGAGGATGGCCCAGTTGTCCTCCAGGTTGAGGTTGGTCTCAGCGTGGGTGATGCGCTTATCGGCAAGCATATGCATCAGCTCAACGGCAAAGACCGTCGAGATGCCGCGGTTGAGGTATTCGGGATCAACGCCGATCAGGCAGAGATCTATCGCCGTGGGGCGCCGGATGGCCCGCAGAAGCTTCAGCAGCGTGAGAGGAGTGTATTTGCCACGCGTGCCCGCAAGGGCTCCTGCCAGCGCGGGAATGGTCATTCCGAAACAGACCACCCGGTCGTTTTCGTCGAGAATCACGGCTATGTTCTTGGTGCTGATGACCATACTGAAGTTGTCCATCATCAGTCGCTTCATCCCTTCGGTAAAGGGGACCGTGCCGTAGAGCTTGTCGTAGGAGTCGTCAATCAGACGGAAGACTCCGTCGGCATAGCGCTTCAGGAAATCACGGCCGTTCTTTGCCGGACCGAAGTGCAGTTTGTAGCGCTTCATTATAAACTCCGCCAGCTGTTCCTGCTCCTTCAGGGTCTCCTCGCTTTCGGGACCGTAGAGCTGGAATTCAAGCCAGTCCACCTCCTTGGTATAGCCCAGGGCCTCGATATGCTTCTGGTAATAGGGCGCGTTATACTGCTCCTCGAATGTCGAAAGCTGGTCGAAACCTTCGATCAGAAGCCCTTCGCGCTCGAGGTCGGAATAGCCGAGAGGGCCGCAGGCGGTGTCCATCCCGCGCTCGACGGCCCATTTTTCCACGGCCTCGAAAAGGGCGCGGGTGACCTCGAGGTCGTCGATGGCATCGAAGCGGGTGAAGCGTACGCGGCGCTCGTTATTCTTCTCGTTGGCAGCCCTCTGGATTATGCCCTGGATGCGTCCGACCATCCGGCCGTCGCTGTAGGCGTTGTAGAAGACGCTGTCGCAGCAGTCGCTGTAGACGTAGCCCGGACGGAACATCTTCATCTCGTCGGCCCAAAGGGGCGGAACGAAGTTGGGGTTGCCTTTATAAAGGTCGATCGGGAAGTTTAGAAACTCCTTCTGCTCCCTGCGGGTCACGACCTCTTTGACGGTAATCATATCTCTAACGGTGCTTTGCGTGGAAACAAACGCCGACTCCGTTGGGGCCGGAGTGGCTGCCTGCGGTCGGGTTGACCACCTGGATCTCGATATCCAGGTCGGCGCCGAAACGCTCGTGAAGCATATCGGCCACTTCCTGCGCTATTTCGGGAGCGTCGGTGTGGCCTACCACGAAGCGGTGCGACTTGATCTCATCGCCCAGTTCCTCAACCTTCTCCACCAGGTGCTCCATTGCTTTGGTGCGGCCCTTTTCCTTGCCGCAGGAGACCATTTTGCCCTCGGCGGACATATAGATTATCGGGCGGATGCCGATGAGCGTGCCCATCGTAGCTGCAAGTCCGCTGACGCGTCCGCTGCGGCGGAAGAATTTCAGGTCATCCGCGAAGAAATACATCGCAAAGCGGTCCACCTCGACGGCTGCCCAGGCAAGAACCTCATCCAGGGTCATTCCCTCTTTGACGCGGTCACCGATCTCGCGGGTGATCGTGTAGCTGATGGTGGTAATGCCCTTGGTGTCGATCTCCTCGAAACGGACGCCGGGATATTCGGCCTTGAGCTCTGCAATAGCCTGGTCCATCGCATCGAAAGTGTTGGTCATCGCACGCGAGAAATGCACGTAGAGGATGTCGTTGCCGGCCTTGAAGTCGGGCTCGAAATACTCTCGGTAGCGCTCGCGCGAAATGGCGCTCGTGGTGGGCAGGGTGCCCTTGCGCAGCATCTCATAGAATGCGTGGCTGTCGAATACGTCGAAATCTACATAGGGATATACGGTCTTCGCATCTACGCTGTAAGGCATACTGATAAGCTCATATCCATACTCCGAGGCGATCTGGGGAGTGATATCGGTATCCGTGTCGGTAAATAATTTCAACATAATATGTGATTCTTATTGTTAGCTGAGAATGATGATGTACTCGTAAACAGGCTGGCCTCCCTGCTGCAGGATGACCTCCGTCCGCGGATAGAGCGACTGGAGGCGGGTTTGCAGGGCCTCGGCTGCCGCCGTATCGGTATCTTCTCCTGCAAATATAAGCAGAATGTCGCGCCCGGAGGCGCCGAGATTGCCACAGAGGGCTTCGGCGGCCTCTTCGGGAGTCCTGCCCGTGACGAGGATGTCCTTGCGCGTAAGGCCGGCGTAATCACCCTCGCGGGCAGTGGATGTATCGCGGATGATGCGCGAGACCATGCCGGTTACCACGCCTTCGACGGCCTCGGCCAGAGCGGCCTCTATCTCATCCGCGCTGTCGGCCGACGTATCGAGATTGGCCAGGGCGAAATACCCTTCGCCGATGGTCTTGCAGGGGATGACCCGGATATCGGAGCGATCGTAAAGCTTCGCCGCCTGCTGTGCGGTGAGCAGTATATTTGAATTGTTGGGAAGTACGAAAATAGTCTCTGCGCCGACGCGCTCGAATGCGTCCAGAAATGCCTGCACGGGCGGATTCATTGTCTGGCCGCCTGCAATCACGCAGTCCGCGCCCATTTCGCGCATCGCGCTGACAAGTCCTTCGCCGGAAGCCACGGCCACCACGCCATAAGCCTTGCGGGCGGACTTGAACCTTTCGTCCATATGGTTTTCGTGGTGCTGCAGGGTCATATTCTCTATCTTCAGGGTGAGATATTCACCGTACTGCTGGCAATGGTTGAGGATGTTGCCGGGCGTCGGGGTGTGAATATGCACCTTGATGATGCTGCCGTCGCGGAAGAATACCAGCGAATCGCCATTTTGCTGCAGCCACTCGGAGATGACGCTTTCGTCGAAATGCTCGAGGTCCACCTTGCTCCGCTGCAGGCGCAGCAGAAATTCCGTGCAGTAGCCGAATTCCAGCATGCTGTCTTCGGTAAATGCGTCCAGATCCACTTTCGCGGCAGTTGAGGTGCCGCTTCCGGTCGCAGCCTCTGCCACTGCGGGATTGCCGTGCAGGGCGTCGCGCATTCCTTCGATGATATAGAGCAGACCTGCGCCGCCGCTGTCCACCACGCCCGCTTTTTTGAGCACATCGAGCTTTTCGGGCGTATGTTCGAGCGAAACAGCCATCCGTTCGGCCATCAGGTCGAAATACGTTGCCGGATCATCGGCTCCGATGCCATCCACGCCTTCGCGAAGCACCGTCAGGATAGTCCCTTCGACTGGCGTCGAAACAGCTCCGTAAGCCTCTTTGACGGCACATTGCATCGCTGCCGCAAATGCCGCCGTATCTGCCTCGGTGAGACCCTCGAGGCCTTTGGCCAGACCGGCGAAGATGCGCGAGAGGATCACTCCCGAATTGCCGCGTGCGCCGAGCAACATCCCCCTGGATGCGTTTGCAGCCACCTCGCAGAGCGTATCACCGGTCGCCTGCGTCCCGGCCGCGATGGTCATATACATATTGTCTCCGGTGTCCCCGTCCGGGATGGGAAACACGTTCAGGTCATTGACCCTCTTGCGAAAAGCGTCCAGACGGGCGGCTCCGCTGCGGATGAGAGTCAGGTATTGTGAGGAGTCGATAGTCACGCTTTATTCGGATTTGGGTGCCCCGACCTCACGGCGGAATGCAGGTATTCGGAGCATCAGGTTGAATATGAACGGCTCCAGAGAGTAGGTCAGAAGTATCGTGGATGTCATTCCGATGACCGTTATCAGGCCGATGGAACGGATTGAAGGATGGTTGGCGAAAACGAGCGAAAGGACCACGATAAGGAGAACCATCGCGGAGAAGAAAATCGCCGTCTTGTGCCACTCAAGCAGCTCGACGCGGCCGCTGCGGGCCCTGGCCAGCAGACCCTCCATCACGAAGATGCTGTAGTCCACGCCGATGCCGTATACGAAGGTCGAGATGACTATGTTGATAAGGTTGAACTCCAGGCCGAAAACAGCCATCAGTCCCTGCATCAGGTACCAGCTGAGGAACATCGGCAGGAATGCTATCACGGAGATTCCGATGCGGCGGAATGCCAGCAGCAGCACGAGGAATACGAAGATCGAAGATATCCAGAGAGTCTTGGAGAAGTCATCGTGGATAATCTCCACCAGGTCGCTGCAATAGTAGAAGGGCTCCAGCACAAGCACGTGGGGAAGGGCCGTGAGGGCATCTTCTACGGCATTGGTGTCCTCGACGAGGAATGATACCGGAGTGAATACCAGATAGCGGCCGGATTCTTCAAGCTCTATGAAATTGCCTGCAAGCTCTTCGGGCAGCAGGCCCGAATCGTAGAGCGAGCCGGTCGTGTATTCCACATCTATCAGGGCGTCGAACTGTCGGAACAGCTTTGCGTCGAGGCCGGCCTTGCGGGCTGCGGCGGCCACCTCGGCCTTTGCGCGAGCCTTACGCTCCGTAGTCCAGAACGCCTCCCAGGCCTCGATGCGTTCCTGCTGGCGGGAAGTGGGCTGCAGGAGCACCGCCGCAAGGGTTGAGGCTCCCTTGATGAGTCCGCTGCCAGTCAGCGAATCGATGCGCGCAAGCAGGGCCTCGTTGTATTCCAGGGCATTGTCGAGATCTTCGTCCCAGGCTGCGAAATAGAGGCTGAAGCAGCCGTCCTGGTGATTTTTCTCATATAGCTGCTGGCTCTCGACGAGCGGCTCGTTGTCGTAGTCGAGATTGCGCAGGTCGCTGTCGAATCGTACGCGCGGGCTCATCACGAGTCCTACGATCATCACAACGCCCAGCGCGCCGAGGATCCAGGGGTTGCGGTCCCAGGGCAGGCCGTTGACGCGGTCTATCGCGTGGAATCCCTTGTACCTGCGGACCTTGATCTGGCCGGGGCTGAGGAAGTGTGGCAGGAATATCAGCGAGAAGAGCGTGCTGCCGGTAAGCGCCAGGGATGCAAAGAGGCCGAAATCGCGAAGCAGGTCGCTCTCGGTGAACATCAGGCCCAGGAATGCGCCCACGGTTGTCATGCACCCCAGAATGACCGGAGTCGACTGCTCGCGGAGCATCTGCGGTACGTCTTCCGTATAATAGTAATGTATGAGCACGTGCAGGATATAGCTGATGGCCACGCCAAGCACTATCGCGCCCATGCCAAGGGCCAGCAGCGACATCGAACCCTTGATCCAGTAGAGGACGCAGAGCGAAAATGCCGTCCCGTACGCGATCGGGGATATTATCTGCAGGATATATCTGATATCGTGGAAACACAGCAGCAGGATGACGATGATGACGATGAACGACAGACCGACTGTCATAACGATGTCCCGCTTGATGGTCGAAGCGTTGGATACGCTGCCAAGGGTGTCGCCGTGTGCGAGCACTTTGAGGTCCGGATGGTCGGCTTCCAGCTTCAGGCGGGCCCGCTCGATCATACGGTAAAGCTCCGTGCCCTTGCCCGATTCGGTATAGACGAACTTCGGCGAAAGGAATGCTTCGCATACCGTGCTGTCAGGGCTGAAGAAATGCCCTTCGATGATATTCATTCCGCCCGCGCCGCTTCCGAGATTAGCCGAAGATAGGAAAAGCGATAGCAGCGTCTCGTGCATATTGATAGGATCCAGCGCTATGAGAGAGGATATCTGGCCCGTCTCATCCTCTTCGAAAATCCGTCGGTTGAGGACCATCTGGCGCTCCAGGGCCTCGCGCTGCAGCAGAGCCTCGATCTGCGGATACCAGGCCGTATCGATGAAGGTCGGCAGATGCTCCAGTCCGAAGTCCAGCGCATTGAGCGCGATGGCGGCGTCCAGATTGTAGAGTATATTGTCAATGTATTGGGCTTCGGCATCCTCCTCTTCGAGCAGATAGACCAGCTCGTCCATATAGCCGGCAAGCTCCTCCGGCGTTGCGGCCTGCCCGTCGCGCGATGTCAGCTGGAGGATAATCTTGTCCTTTAGCTTGATGTCGCTGAAGGCAAGGTCGTTCTCCATACTGCTGCGTGGCAGCAGTTTCATGACGTCCTCTTCGAGGTAAATACGGATTCCGAAGAAAAGGAAAATCGCTGTCGTCAGCCCGAGAATCACGTACAGAAGTGTCCTGCGCCGGCTGAAAAAGTTGTATAGAGGTACAAAAATCTTATGCATCAGTAGTTTTAGTCACGGGTCGGCAAAGTTAACAAATTTTGTTTATGTATTTTTAGTACTTTTGTGGAAAATCAAAACCTGCTGTTCTATGAAAAAGCTCCTTTGCTCATTATTCCTGGCAATCCTCGCCATAAGTACATCACCTCTGGCGCACGCTCTGGACAACCCCGATCCGAAAGGCACGCTGCTGGGAAGTGCGATGATCGGTCCCAAGTTCATGTTCGGAATCCATTCCCACATCAGCATCTGCCTCGACCCCAGCATTATGCTTGACTATGTGATCACGGACAATCTCGGTCCCGGCCACCTTGTCGGCGGTGCCGGCGTGGGCGCTTTTTATTTCTCGAATATCAAACAGGATTTTGGTGATGTCCAGAAGAAGCTGGGCGTCTATCTGACACCGCGCGTATATTACGGCCTCAATCTGGGTGGCAATATGGAGGTTCACGCCGGTCTGTCGGCAGGAGCCGGCCTTATCCGCAATCAGGTTTACTATAGCACAGGCGGCACCAAGTACGACCATCCTTATTCCTTCAAGTTCAGCCTCGGCGCACTGCTCGGATTCCGCTATTATGTTTCGGAAAAGCTCGGAGTGACGGCCGAGATCCAGACGCATTCGTTCGCTCCGATTCTCGGCGTAGGCGTCTCGTATTATCTTTGATGATTCTCTAACAACAACATACAATGTACACTGATTTTCAAAAGCATCTGACGGCCGAACTGCAGGCCATCAAGGATGCGGGCCTCTTCAAGGAGGAACGCGTCATAACATCGGCACAGAAGGCGGACATTACGGTCGGCAAGGGCGACAAGGTCCTCAATTTCTGCGCAAACAACTATCTCGGCCTGGCCAACAGCCCCGAGCTTATCGAAGCAGCCAAGAATGCGCTCGATACTCACGGCTACGGTATGGCTTCGGTCCGTTTCATTTGCGGAACGGGTGATCTGCAGAAGAAGCTCGAAGAGAAGATAAGTGAGTTTTTCGGCACGGAGGATACGATTCTCTACACTTCCTGCTTTGATGCAAACGGCGGTGTTTTCGAGCCCCTGCTCGACGAGAATGACGCCATCATATCCGATTCGCTCAACCACGCTTCCATCATCGACGGCGTGCGCCTCTGCAAGGCTCAGCGTTACCGCTACGCAAATGCCAATATGGACGAGCTTGAGAATTGCCTCAAGACCGCGCAGTCACAGCGCCACCGCCTCATCGTGACCGACGGCGTGTTCTCGATGGACGGCAATGTCTGCCCGCTGGATAAGATTTACGCTCTGGCGACCAAGTACAACGCAATGGTTATGGTGGATGAGTCGCACTCGGCAGGTGTTGTCGGCCGCACGGGCCGCGGTACCACCGAGCAGTTCAATCTCCGCGGCAAGATAGAGATCCTTACCGGTACCCTGGGCAAGGCGTTCGGCGGTGCGGTCGGCGGATTTGTCACCGGCAAGCAGGAGATCGTCACGATGCTCCGCCAGCGATCCCGTCCATATCTGTTCTCCAACTCCATCCCCCCGATGGTTGCCGCTGCAGGCATCCGTATGTTCGAGATGATGAGCCAGACCAACGCGCTTCAGGACAAGCTGCACACCAATACCGAGTATTTCATCGGCAAGATGAAGGCCGCCGGCTTCGATATCAAGCCTACGCAGTCGGCTATCTGCGCCGTGATGCTCTATGATGCACCCCTGAGCCAGAAGTTCGCAGCCCGTCTGCAGGATGAGGGCATCTATGTAACCGGATTCTACTATCCCGTCGTACCCAAGGGCCAGGCCCGCATCCGCGTCCAGGTCTCTGCAGGCCACGAGAAGGAGCATCTCGACAAATGCGTCGAGGCATTCACCAAGATCGGCAAGGAGCTTGGCGTTCTCAATTAATCAGGCTTACCGCTCTGATACAATTAAGGCCGGTCCCGTTCGGGGCCGGCCTTGATCTTATGCCTTGCGCATCTTAGTTCATATAGTCCCAGGCGGGGAGCTGAATCGGCTTGGTGCCGAGAGCCTTGATGGCCTGAGGGCTGGTGATGTACTGACGGTGCAGCACGATGCGGAACAGATATGCATCGAACCATTCGTTGGTCAGGATCATATAGCCGTTGTGGCAGCTCTTCGGGCCCCAGCTGTTCTCGAACATCCACTTGACCGGCTTGTCATTCTCGTCGGTATCGCAGGCTACGAGCAGCATTGCGTGTGACGAACCGCTCTGGCGGGTAAGGATGCGGGCCTTCTTGTCCATATTGAGAGTGATGCCGAAGAGGGACTCATAGTCGTACTGGTCCAGGTCGAGGATACCGGTCTCGCGGTTGCTGTACTTGCCGACGTCGCTCGAAGTATAGACGGGGTTGTTGTCCTTGATGGAAGCCAGGGCAGCGTCACGGATCTCATCCATAGGGAGGTTGAGGTAGGTCCAGTTGACGCCCTCCATGGTGTTGCGGTAGCTTGCGATCTCATATACCTGGTAGTAGGGACGGGTAGGGTCGTTCATTACCATAACCATATCAGCGCTGTTGTACTGGCTCGGGGGAACGATGCTGTGATAGAATTCTAGCGGGGTGGAAGTGACGGTGTGGACCTCGCCCTTGGTGTCCTTGTAGCGCCAGGTAAACTCCTCCGGAGGATTGCCCAGGCAGAGCGCCAGGATGCGATAGACTTCCTTCATAATCTGGATCTTCTGCTTGCGGAGGTCGCGCAGCTTTGCTCCTGCCGCAGCGGCTTCGCGGAGCTCCCAGCCGCCGGTGCGAAGCTTCTCGTTGAGGATGGAGCGCATCTGCGAGGTATTGTTGGACTGCTCGGTCTCCGGCATCACATCAGCCGGCACCGCGCCGTATTTCTCCGCCAGGTTGATGAAGAGATTCCAGACGCCGCCGTCACCGACAGGGCTCTTGAAGTAGAAAGCCACTTCGCGGTCGTCCATATCCTTGTCTGCGGTGTTGATGACATTCTCGAGGAAGAGGTTGGATTTCTCGAACAGGTCC
The DNA here is from genome assembly GCA_902773925.1 of uncultured Bacteroidia bacterium. Taxonomy (GTDB): domain Bacteria; phylum Bacteroidota; class Bacteroidia; order Bacteroidales; family UBA932; genus Cacconaster. The sequence continues at coordinate 352,536 of CACYGI010000001.1, forward strand.
CAGAAGGAATTGTAGTTCTGTGAGAAATAGAATTCCTTTACGCCGAACTTTTTGGCTGCGATGGTACGGATCTCGTTCTGCGAGCAGAACAGCCAGCAGCGGCCGGAGCTGAGCTGGTTGGTGATGCCGCGCACGTCGGTCTTGTACTTGAAATAATCATCCAGCTTGCCGATGGCATCGCGGCTGTATGCAAACTGCGTGATGCCCTTGTTGTTGGTGAGGATGTTCTGCAGGGCCGTGGTCGGGCCGTCCAGGACGAAGCTCTTCTGAATCTCGGAGATGTCCTCCTTTGAGAGAGAGCCGCTGGTGTTTTTGGTGATGTCGCTCTTGCTGATGGTCTGCGCGTTTGCGCCAAAGCAGACGAGGAGAGCCGTCGCAAGGATCAGAAACTTTTTCATAAATATCCGGTTTTAATTGTTTTTCATTGCTTCTTCGACCTCTTCGACCGTTATCGGGAGGCGCTTCGTGCCAAGCAGGCGGGCGCCCTTTTCGGTGATGAGCACGTCGTCCTCGAGGCGGATGCCGCCGAAGTCGTAGTATGCCTCAAGCTTGCCGAAGTTGATGTACTGGGCGTTGGTGCCTTCCTTCTTCCACTTCTCGATAAGGGCGGGGATGAAATAGATGCCGGGCTCGTCGGTAATGACCTGACCGGGCTCCAGGAGACGGGCCATGCGCAGCGAACCGAGTCCGAGCTGCTTTGCACGCTCCTGTCCGGGACCGTAACCGACGTTGTTCTCGCCGAGATCTTCCATATCGTGCACGTCAAGGCCCATATTGTGTCCCAGTCCGTGAGGCATGAAGAGACCCTGGACGCCGGCGGCGCACATCTCGTCGATGTCTCCGTGGATCAGGCCGAGATTGCTCAGACCCTGGAGGATGATCTTCGATGCTCCGAGGTGGACGTCCTTGTAAGTGATACCGGGACGGGCCATATCGAGTGCGAAATTATTGGCTGTCGATACTATTGTATAAACATCCTTCTGCTTCTGCGTGAACTTGCCGCCGCAGGGCCACGTGCGCGTGAAATCGGATGCGTAGTGCGAAGCGATCTCGGCTCCGGCGTCGATGACGCAGAGCTTACCGTCGGTCAGGATGCCGTCGTGGTTGTGGTTGTGCAACGTCTCGCCGTGCTGCGAAAGGATGGTGGCGAAGGAAGTCATATAACCGCCTCCGATGCAGACTCCCTCCATCACGCCTACGAGCTCCTGCTCGACCATACCCGGCTTCATCATCTGCATCGCGGTATAGTGCATCGCATAACCCAGGTCGCAGGCGCGCTCGATCTGCTCAATCTCGCAGGGCTCCTTGATGAGGCGCTGGCTGACCACGCCGAGGATGAAATCCAGGCTTGCAGCCTGCTTGAGCTCCTCGAACGGGATGCCCAGCATCTTGTGGAGCATTATCTTGTTGTGGTCGCGGTAGGGAGGCAGGAAATGTACCTTGCGACCCTTTGCCACGGCTGCCTTTAGGCAGTCCTCCAACTTGGAAAGAGGCTGGGTATGGGCGACTCCGACTCGTGCGGCCTCATCCCTGAGCAGCGGCTGGGGACCCATCCAGATGATATCGTCGATATCGACGTCATCTCCGAAAATGGTCTCTTCGCCCGTCTCCAGATCTATGATGGCTGCCAGATCGGGCTTGTCCAGCCCGAAATAATACAGGAACGTGCTGTCCTGGCGGAAGAGGTACTGGTTGTTGGGGTAGTTGCAGCTGGACTCGTTGTTGCCCAGAAAGAGCAGAACGCCTTCGCCGACTGACTTTTTAAGCTTCTCGCGGCGGGAAATATAGGTGGTTTTTTCGAAGAGAAACATAACTTTACAAATCTATAGACTTGTAAAATTAAACATTTTTTCGAATAAATGCGGAAAATCTTTCCGCTTCGTCTTCGTCGATAAAACAGGTCGATACCGGAATATAGAACAGGCGCTCCTTCACCCAGGGTGAAATACCCTGCACGTGGAGCAGGCGGCAGGCGTCTTTTTCGGTGGTCAGCAGCAGCGAGGTGGGGTTGCGGCGCGAAAACCGTTCGATCGAACGGATATCGGCGCGGGTGAAGCGGTGATGGTCGCCGAAGGTGCGGTGCCTCACCTGATCGAAATCCTTGTAAAGATAGAGTTGAAGCGGCTTTGGATTAGCAATGCCGGAGAAGAGGAACACGCGTTTGGAGTATGTGTAGCGCGGATCGCCTTCGGCAAATACGGCTTTCATCCGCTGATAGCAGAGGGTCGCGAAAAACAGCTCCTGATCCTCCCTCAGATGGAGCCTGCGGCGGATCTCGTCACGCCGGATTTCTTCGACATAAGCGGGACATTTGGTAATGATCAGGGCATCGGCACGCGCGACCTGCGAGGGAAGGTCACGAAGTCGGCCCAGGGGCAGCAGCTCATCCTTCCACAGCGGCCTGCTCCAGCTGCTGAGCAGGATATTGACTTTAGGCCGGATGCTGCGATGCTGGAATCCGTCGTCGAGCAGTATCACATCCGGGCGTTCGTCCAGAGACAGAAGCCTGTCGATGCCACGGGCCCGCCGCCGGTCCACGGCGACCGTTATCTCGGGATATTTGCGCTTGATCTGCAACGGCTCGTCTCCGACTTCGTCGGCGGTACTATCCACGCTGACTGTCCGGAATCCCGTCGAGCGGCGCCGGTACCCGCGCGAAAGCACTGCGACGCGTTTATCTTCCTTCAGCAGACTGCAGAGCAGCTCCGTCACCGGTGTTTTACCGGTGCCTCCGGCGGCGATATTGCCTACGCAGATGACCGGCACGTCCCACTTGCGCGAGCGTAACAGACCGCGGTCATAGGCCCGGTGCCGAAGATGCAGCGTCAGCCAGTACGGAAAAAGGATGAATTGGCTTAATCTCATCCCCAACGCTCTCCTATGTAGTCTATGACGCCGAAAAGCTCCTGGGGATCGTCCGTGGTCACCAGGCGCAGCCGCGTCTCACGGAAGTTGTCAAGTCCCTTGAAATAGCTCGACAGGTGGCGCCGCATCTCCAGCACCCCGACTCTCGGACCCTTGACTTCCAGGGATTTGGCAAGATGCCTGCGGGCCAGCTCGACGCGCTCCGCCACGCTCATCGGCGGAAGCAGCTCTCCGGTATCAAGATAATGGCGCACGTCGCGGAATATCCACGGATGCCCGAAACTTGCCCGGCCAATCATTATGCCGTCCACGCCGTAGCGCTCGAACGCTTCGCGGGCCTGCTCCGGAGTGGTGATGTCACCATTGCCGATGATGGGAATGCGCATCCTCGGATTGGCCTTCACCTCGCCGATAAGAGTCCAGTCGGCTTCTCCGCGATAAAGCTGGCTGCGGGTGCGCCCGTGGATGGTAAGGGCAGCGATGCCGGCATCCTGCAGCCGTTCGGCCAGCGGCACGATGATCTTGCTCTCCTCGTCCCAGCCCAGGCGCGTCTTGACGGTCACGGGCAGGTGGACCGCCTCCACCACGCGGCGGGTGATCTCGACCATCTTGTCGGGTTCGCGCATCATCCCGCTGCCCGCGCCGCGACGGGCGATCTTGTTGACGGGGCACCCGAAATTGATATCGATGAAATCGGGACCCGCCTGCTCGGCGCGGATCGCGGCATCTACCATCGCCTCGGGGATATGTCCGTAGATCTGGATGCCGATAGGCCGCTCATAGTCATAGACCTGCATCTTGGCGATGGTCTTGGCCGAATCGCGGATAAGTCCGTCGGACGAAATGAACTCGGTATAAAGCACGTCCGCGCCGAATTCCTTGCAGACGAAGCGGAACGAAGCGTCCGTCACGTCTTCCATCGGAGCCAGCAGCAGAGGCCTTTCGCGGAGAGAGATGTGCCCTATATTCATTTTTTCGCTTTTGCTCTGCAAAAATAATAGTATCTTTGGCTTTCCCAAAAACAAAAATCAAAATGGTCTGGACTGACATATTGGCAATAATACTCGGACTTGCAGGCCTCGTCGGGTGCATTCTGCCGGTCATTCCGGGTCCGCCGCTGAGCTGGGCCGGCCTTCTGGTGCTGTTTCTGACTCACCAGGGCGCGATAAGCACCACCGGACTGCTGATCTGGCTTGCGGTGACGATTGTCGTGACCGTTCTGGATTATGTGGTGCCTTCGTGGATGACCCGCGCCACTGGCGGATCGAAGGCTGCGGGACGCGGAGCATTGATAGGCTCGATTGTCGGACTGCTGCTGTTTGCTCCCTGGGGTATAATAGTCGGCCCGTTCGCAGGCGCGCTGATCGCCGAACTGCTCTTCGCGCGCAAGGATTTCGGAGGTTCGGTCATATCCGCCCTCGGAGCATTCCTCGGATTTATCTCCAGCACAATAGTAAAACTCATAATATCAGGTATCATTTTATACAAAATATTGAGTTGCGTAGTTGGCTGATGGCTTGAAATTTGTTGAGACCGTGCGACCCCTCGCGCGTTGAGGGGTTTAGTTAGAAATATATATTGTTCTTATGCGATACAGACTGATTACGATAGCCGTTCTGGCTATTATGCTGAATGCCGCGCCGGTTGCTTTTGCGCAACCGCAACCGCAGCAGCAGCAACACCTGCAGCTGAGCCTTGTCCAGGCGCAGGATTATGCCTCCCTGCACAATGCCACGCTTCAAAATGCGTCGCTCGACGTTCGCCGCGCAGAGGCTGCCAAGTGGAAATCCATCGCTTCGCTGCTGCCCCAGATCAGCGCGGGCGTCGATTATTCCAACTATTTCGGTTACCAGATGGATCTGGGAATGATGAAGATCGCGATGCCGCCCTATGCCTCGCTCGGCGTTACCACGGCCATCGGCCTGAGCGGTGCTTCGATCATCGGCATCGGGATTGCCGACATTTCCAAAAGGATGGCTGACATCACCCGCGAGAATACCGAGCAGCAGGTGCGCGACCAGGTCAAGGTGCTCTATTATTCGGCGCTTGTGACCGAAGAGACCATCCGCGTGCTGGAAGAAAACCTCGCCAGCCTGCGCACGCTGCACGATATGTCGCAGCGTTCGGTTGAGGTCGGCGTGGCCGAGCAGACTTCCGCAGACCAGCTGAAGGTCCAGGTCGGCATGATGGAAAATACCATCTCCGCCACCCGCCGTTCGCTCGAAATGATTTACAACACCCTCCGCCTGCAGCTCAATATCGGTACCGAAACCGAAGTCAAGCTCACCCAGAGTCTTGATGAGCTGGTCAACCTGGCTTCGGCCGAGGCGCTTCTGGCCGAGGAGTTTGACATCGAAGACAACCGCGACTACCGCCTGCTCAAGGAGAGCACGGAGCTGGCCCGCCGCCAGATAGCCCTGACGGGCTGGAGCAACGGCCCGACGGTCAGCATTTTCCATCAGTACAATACTCGCAAATATTTCAGCGACGAGGCCACGATGAATATGACCCCGCCCAATATGCTCGGCATTTCCCTCAAGGTGCCCCTGTTTACCTCCGGCGTCAATACGATGTCGGTCCGCGACGCGCGTCTTTCGTACCAGAAGCAGCTCAACACGCTTGAGAGCACGGCCCTTTCGATGAAGGTGCAGTACCACCAGCTGGTCTGGAACTTGCGTTCCGCCCTGGAGAGTTATTACACCCAGAAGGAAAATGTCGAAGTGGCGCAGAGCATCTTCGACAACATCGCCGGCAAGTATGAATACGGCGTCGCCTCGAGCCTCGAGCTCACCAATGCCGGGACCACGCTCCTGACGGCCCGCAGCAGCTACGTGCAGGCCCTGATGGACATCGTCAACGCACAGATTTCACTCGAACAACTCCTGAATAAATAGTTACATCCATGAAATACAATCACCTTATCATCTTTACAGTTGCCGCCCTTCTGGCTTCGGGCTGCGGTAACAGCAGCCAGCAGCAGGTGCAGCAGGCAGAGCGCGAAGAGCTGGTGGAGGTCACGGTCCTTCATCCCAGCGAGATCACCCGCACGCTCGACGTTTCAACCAACCTTCTGGGATACCAGACAGTCAATGTCGCCCCTTCGGTGACGGGCCGTATCGAGCATATTTTCGTGGATGTGGGAAGCAATGTCCGTCAGGGCGATATGCTCGTCCGTATGGACCAGAACCAGTACAATACCACGAAGCTCACGCATGCCAACCTGCAGGTAGAGTTCCAGCGTATGGAGGCTCTGCACCAGAGCGGCTCGGTCTCGCAGCAGGCCTATGACCAGACCCGGCTGAGCTATGAGCAGACCAGCGAAAGCCTCGCATTTTTGGAGAAAAACACTTTCGTGCGCGCTCCCTTTTCGGGCGTCATCTCGGCCAAGAACTATGAGGACGGCGAGCTCTACGGCGGCCAGGCCATCCTGGTGCTGACGCAGATTGCCACCCTCAAGGCGCTGATAGCCATTCCGGAGGGTTATTATCCGCAGGTAAGCCGCGGGATGAAGGTCGATATCCACAGCGATATCTATCCCGACCAGATATTCCCGGCAACGGTCGAGACGGTCTATCCGACGGTCGATCCGGCAACGCATACCTTCCAGGTGAAGCTCCGCATCCCCAACGGCAGCCTGCGCCTGCGCCCCGGTATGTATGTCCGCACGCAGCTTGCGCTGGGCAACGACACCGCGATGATAGTGCCTTATTCGGCGGTCCAGAAGCTTACCGGCAGCAACGACCGGTATGTTATGCTGGATGACGGCGGTGTCGCAAAGCGCGTCTTCGTGACCCTCGGACAGCGTTTCGACGAGAATATCGAGATACTCGGCGGCAGCCTCTCGGAGGGAGACCGCCTCGTGACGGTAGGTCAGGCAAGACTGGTGGACGGATCGAAACTTAAAATCACGCAGGAGAAATAAGCGATGAGTATCTACAAGACAGCGATAGGCAAACCGGTGACCACCGCCCTGATATTCGTTGCGGTCATCGTCATCGGCCTCTTCTCGCTCCGCAACCTGCCGATCGACCAGTTCCCCGAGATGGATCCGCCGTATGTCACGGTGATGACCACCTACGCCGGGGCGAGTGCAGGCGAGATCGAGACCAATGTCACCAAAATCATCGAGAACTCACTGACATCGGTCGATGGCCTCAAGGAGCTGACTTCTTCTTCACGCGACAACATTTCGGTGGTCAGTCTCGAACTGGAGTGGGGTACGGACCGCGACGAGGCGGTCAACGACATCCGTTCGTATATCGACATGATCAAGAGCAACCTTCCCGAAGGGTGCTCCACTCCGGTCATATTCAAGCTCAACAGCAGCCTGATGCCGATTATCCAGTATTCGTTTACGGCAGAAGAAAGCTATCCGGGCCTGGAGAAGATCCTCAATGACGAGGTTATCCCGCAGCTCAACCGCATCGACGGCATCGGTTCGGTCTCGGTGAGCGGCGCCCCGGACCGTTACATTTATATAGATATCGACCAGACCAGGCTGGATGCCTACAACCTCTCGCTCGAGCAGGTGGCGGGCGCCATTGCCGCAGGCAATCTCAACCTTTCGAGCGGTACGGTCAAGATGGACCGCCAGCAGTATCAGATGCAGGTGCGTAGCGAATACGCACAGAGCTCCGAGATCGGCGACATAGTGGTCTCGACCGATATGGCCGGCCGTCAGATTTTCGTCCACGACCTTGCCGCCGTGCGCGATACGATCAAGGACCTGTCGCTCGACGAGAAGGTGGACGGTCGCGAGGCGGTGCGTCTCATCGTCGCCAAGAAGTCCGGTTCCAATACCGTCAAGGTCTGCAAGAGCGTGCGCCGCGAGCTTGCCCGGATTGAGAAGTCGCTTCCTTCGGACGTGCACATTTCGCTTATCTACGATTCGTCCGAAGACATTGAGAACGCTATTTCGTCGCTCGAGGAATCCATCCTCTACGCACTGCTGTTCGTGGTGCTGGTGGTCTTCTTCTTCCTCGGCAACTGGCGCGCGACGCTCATTATCGGCATAACGATCCCCATATCGCTGGTGGTCGCGTTCATCTACCTGTTCGTGGCCGACAGCTCCCTCAACATCATATCCCTGTCCGCGCTGACCGTGGCAATCGGTATGGTGGTCGATGATGCGATCGTCGTGCTGGAGAACATATCCAAGCATATCGACCGGGGCAGTTCGCCGCGCGAGGCGGCCATCTATGCCACCAACGAGGTTTGGACTTCGGTCATCGCAACTACGCTTGTCATCGCGGCCGTATTCATCCCCCTGACGATGCTCAAGGGTATGGCCGGTATCCTTTTCAAGGAGCTTGGCTGGATCGTGACCATCGTGGTCTCGACATCCACCATTATTGCAATTTCGCTCATCCCGATGCTCTGCAGCAAGATTCTCAAGGGCAGGAAAGTCTCCGTCGCGGAGGACGGCCGCCTTGTCGAGGATCAGCAGCAGGCAGGATGGTACAAACGTTATATCGTCTCGCTTCTGGACCGCGTGGACGTGCTCTACGCCCGGATGCTGCGCTGGTGCCTTACGCACAAGGCCATTACGATAGCCATCGCGGTTGTATTCTTCGTCCTGACACTGATCCCTGCCGGTAACATCGGTTCGGACTTCATGCAGAAGACCGACAACGGCCGTCTTTCGGTCACCGTCGAGCTGCAGCGCGGTACGCGCATCGAAGAGACGGCCCGTCTCGCCCGCCAGCTGGAGCAGCGTTTCGTAACCCTGGTGCCTGAGATTACCCGTATCTCGACCTCGGCCGGCAGCAACGACGAGAGCAATATCAGCGCCCTCTTCTCTTCCACTACCAACTACAAGATTTCGATGACGGTGGTCTGCTGCAAGCGCCGCGAGCGCGAGCGCGGTATCGAGGAGATAGCCGAGGTGCTCCGCCGCGAGATGGCGTCCTACGCCGAGATCGTGGACAGCCGCTGCTTCCCTTCAAGCGGTATGGGCGGCGGTTCTTCCTCTACTGTTGACGTGGAGATCTACGGTTACGATTTCGATACGACGGGTCTTCTGGCCGAGGAATTGCGCTCCAAGATAGCCGCCACCATCCCCGGTGCCCGCAATATAGTCATCAGCCGCGACAAGGACCGTCCCGAGCTGAAGGTCTCGCTTGACAAGGAGAAGCTCGCCCGCCACGGTCTCAATTCATCTACCGTCTCGACATATATCCGCAACCGCGTTACCGGTTATACGGCCGGTTTCCTGAAGGAGGACGGCGACGAATACAACATTGTCGTGCGATTGAAGGAGGAGGACCGCAATTCCATTTCGGACGTGCTCGATTTCTCCATTCCCACCGCGACCGGCGGCCGTATCCGCCTGGGCGAAGTGGCGCACATCGACGAATATTGGGCTCCGCAGACCATCGAGCGCAAGAGCCGGCAGCGTTATATCAAGGTTTCGGTCACCCCGTACGGGATTTCCCTCGGCGAGCTGGCAGCGCAGGTACAGGCCGTTCTCGACGATACTTCCATCCCGAGCGGCATATCCGTCGTCATAGCCGGTGACTACGAGGAGCAGCAGGAGACATTTGCAGACATCATAACGCTGGCCCTGCTGATAGTCCTGCTCGTATATATCGTGATGGCATCGCAGTTCGAGTCTCTCAAGAAGCCGGCTATCATCCTGATGGCTCTGCCGTTTGCCCTGTCGGGCGTCATCCTCGCCCTCTGGATAACCGGCACGAGCCTCGATATGATCGGCGCCCTGGGTGCGGTGATGCTCATCGGTATCGCGGTCAAGAACGGTATCGTGCTCGTGGACTACATCAACCTGATGCGCGACCGCGGCTACCCGCTGAACGAGGCGATCGCCCTTTCGGGAGCGTCCCGTATCCGTCCGGTGCTTATGACGGCATTCACCACGCTGCTGGGTATGCTTCCGATGGCTCTGAGCCAGGGCGACGGCAGCGAGATGTGGCACCCTCTCGGCATCGTGGTCATCGGCGGTCTGCTCGTCTCGACCTTCGTCACGCTGATCATCGTGCCGGTGGTATATGCCGTACTTTCGCGCAGCGGCGAACGCGACCGTGAGAAGAAGCACCGCAAGGAGTTTATATTTATGAAAATCAATCCGGATGCATAATATGAAAAGTGTACTTATAATATTCAACCAGGCATTTACCTCCCGCGTGGAGTTCATGCTCGACGAGCTGCAGATCCGGGGATTTTCGTTCTTCGAGCAGGTTCAGGGACGCGGCTCGGTAGATGGCGAACCCCGCCGCGGCACGCATACCTGGCCCGAGATGAATTCGGCCCTGCTGACCGTCGTTCCCGACGAAAAAGTTGACGAACTGCTTCTGACCGTACGCAAGCTGGATGCGCGCAACAGCGAGGTGGGTATCCGCGCCTTCGTGTGGAACATCGAGCAGACGGTATAGAGTTTTTATTTATATTTGCGAAAACAACATTAAAATTTATCAGATTATGGCAATGGCTATTAGCGACAGCAATTATGGCGAGATCGTCGCAGGCGCGGGCTCCCGGCCCGTCGTGATTGACTTTTGGGCTACCTGGTGCGGCCCCTGCAGGATGATTGCTCCCATAGTAGACGAACTGGCACAGAAATATGAAGGCAAGCTCGTTATCACCAAGTGCAATGTGGACGAGAACAGCGCCCTGCCGCAGAAATTCGGCATCCGCAACATCCCGACACTTGTATTCCTCAAAAACGGAGAAGTAGTCGGCCGTCACATCGGCGCCGCTTCCAAGCAGGATCTGGATGCCAAGCTGGCAGAACTCCTCTGATCGCACACACACATCACACCAAGATTTATGAAAAAGTTAATCCGTTTTACCATCGTCCTTGCAGCAATGCTGCTCGCGACTCAGGCGGTTAAGGCCGAAGGTGTAATCGTCAAAGGCGGTTATACCAGCACCCAACTGAGCATCGATGATGTTTACAACATCAAGGGCATGCCCTCGTGGCACGCCGGTCTGGGCTATCAGACAACGAGCAAGTATGGCTTCACGCTGCAGCCCGAACTGCTCTATGTGGCCAAGAATTTCTCTCTTGACGGGACCACGGTGACCACCCACAACCTCCAGATTCCCGTCAATCTCCAGTGGGGCATCGACCTGCTTGTGGCCAAGCCGTTCATCTTCGTGTCCCCGTACCTTATGTACAACGTCAAGAATCTCTACGACGGAGAGAATGACTCTCAGGCTGCTCTTGACAAGTTCCTCGAAGGCATCAAGACTTTTGACTACGGCGTCGGCATCGGTGCCGGTATCAACATCTTCAGCCTTCAACTGACGGTCAAGTACAGCTGGGCCCTCAATGACACCTACAACTGGTCTGCGTGGAGTTCGGATATCTCCAATCTCGACACTTCCAACGCCATGCTGGATATATCCCTGGGCATTAATTTCTAGGGTTATCACATACCAAAGACCCTAATGCGGAGCCGCACGGACAGTCCCTGCGGCTCCGTTTGTTGACGGCCAGGCGGCACATTTTTTGCGAAATTGAACAATAGTTGCTATTTTTGGCACGCTAAAAAAGACGCATGATGAAAAAGACTTTTTTGACTCTTATTATTGCACTTTGCACCGTAGTGCTCGCAGGAGCGCAGGATCTTGGACAGGTTACTGAGCTTTACAACGGTGCGGCGACCCTTCTCAACGAAGGCAACAAGATAGAAGCACTCGCACAGTTTGAGCAGACTCTGGCAAGCGCAGAGGCGCTTGGCGAAGAAGGTGCGGAGATTGCAGCCAAATGCAAGACCACCATTCCGAGCCTTTCCCTCTCCATCGCAAAGGGTTATGCCAACGAGCAGAATATCGATATGGCCCTTGCAACCCTCGAAAAGACCGTCGCTCTCGCACAGAAGTGCGGTGACGAGGCTGTCGAAGCCGAGGCTGCCGGCCTGATCAAGACCCTGGGCACCAACCAGAAGCTCGCTGCGGCCAACAGTCTTTTCAACCAGAAGGATTTCGCAGGCGCTGTCGAGGCTTACAACGCCGTCATCGAGGCTGATCCCGACAATGGTACCGCATATTTCCGCCTCGGCGTGGCAAAGCTCCGCACGGGCGATCTGGACGGCTCGATAGAGACCCTGACTCTCGCGGCAGACAAGCTCGCGGACAACGCGGCTCAGCTCAAGGCTGTCAACGACCAGCTCTACAAGGCTTATCTGACCAAGGCGAACAACTGCTACAAGGCCAAGGATATGAAGGGCACCCTCGAGAACGCGCAGAAGTCTGTCGAGGTAGCCGACAACGCAAACGCACAGAAGCTTATCGGTCACTCCGCATACGCTCTCAAGCAGTACAAGATAGCTGCTGACGGTTACGAGGCATATCTCGCACTCAACCCGGAAGCAAAGGACAAGGTTCAGATCTACTACCAGGTCGGTTCCGCTTTCCAGAACCTTGGCGACAAGGACAAAGCCTGCGGTTACTTCAAGGAGATCGCTCAGGATTCCAAGTGGGGTGAGGGAGCAAGGTATCAGATGACCATTCTCAAATGCAATTAGAGCTACTTGCTCCGGCACGCAATTCTGACATCGGCATCGCAGCGGTTGACTGCGGTGCCGATGCCGTATATATAGCAGGTCCGGCTTTCGGGGCCCGCGCCGCCGCCGGCAATGATGTCTCGGACATCGAGCGCCTGTGCGCCTATGCCCACCGTTTCGGCGTGCGCATCTATGCTACGGTCAATACCATTATCTATGAGGATGAGGTTGCATCTGCCGAAAAGCTGCTCCGTGACCTATACGAGGCCGGAGTGGATGCTTTTATCATCCAGGATGCCGGCATCCTGCGCATGAACCGCCCGCCGGTGCCACTGCACGCCTCCACCCAGATGGCCATCCGCACGGCGGAAGATGCCGCCCGGCTCTGCCGCTTCGGATTCGAGCGTCTCATTCTCGAGCGCCAGCTTTCGTTGGAGGAGATTCGCGCCATCCGGCAGGCGACGGACTGCGAACTGGAGTTTTTCGTCCACGGGGCGCTGTGCGTGTCCTACAGTGGCAACTGCTACCTGAGCCAGTATCTCGCCGGCCGCAGCGCCAATCGCGGAACCTGCATCCAGGCCTGCCGCGGACGGTATGATCTGGTAGATGCCGACGGCAAAGTGCTCCTGCGTGATCGGAGCCTGCTGTCGATGAAGGACCTGCGGCTCGACGGGAGGATATCCGACCTGGTCGATGCGGGTATCAGCTCTTTCAAGATCGAAGGCCGCCTCAAGAACGCCGCCTACGTCAAGAACGTGGTCCGTCACTATCGCAACGTGATAGACAGCTATCTGAAGGATCATCCGGAGCACAGCCGCGCTTCGTTCGGTACGGTCGAGGGAGGATTCACGCCCGATATCGAGGCCGTATTCAACCGGGGTTATACGCAGGCCTGGATTGACGGATGTCGCAAGGACGGATGGATGTCCGCGGATGCCGCAAAGTCGCTGGGCGAGTTCCTCGGAAAGATCGCATCCATCCAGGGCAACAGCATTACGGTCGATACCGAAAAGGCCGTATCCAACGGCGACGGACTGGCGTTCGTGGGCCCGGACGGGCAGATAGACGGGCAGCGTGCCGATCTGGTCGAAGGCCGCCGCATCCGCATCAAGGATGCCTCCGGCCTGCGTCCCGGCCAAAAGGTGTACCGCAACTATTCACAGCGGCTGGAACGGGAGATAGAGAGCAATATGCCCTGCCGCCTGCTGATGGCCGAAGTGAGCTACAGCACTCACGGCGGCCGCACGGTATTTGAGGCGCGGTGTGAAAACGGCTGCACGGCCGTGATCGAGGAGCAGGAAGTGCATCCCGTGGCAGACAAGCCGCAGCGGGCGACCGACACCCTGCGCAGCCAGATAGAGAAAGTCAGCTCGTGCGTACGGTTCCGCCTGGTGGATACGCACGCGGATCAAGTGTATTTTTATCCGGCATCTTATCTCAATGACATTCGCCGCCGTCTGGCGGCAGCTCTTGAGGAGCAGACCGAAAAGTCCTACAAGCGCCACGAGCCCAGACCCGAGGCGGCCGATATTCCTGCATTTGCCCCTCGCCTGACATATCTTGCCAACTGCGCCAATCCGCTTGCAGAGTCGCTCTACCGCGAAAATGGCGCCGCGCAGGTCGCCCCGGCATACGAACTTCGTCCGGTCGAAGATGCCGATCTGATGCGTATGCGTTACTGCATCCGCTACGAGGCGGGCCTCTGCCCGAAGCAGCATCCGGCCGCGAAAGTGCATCTTCCGCTGTACCTTGTCAACCGTGGTTATCGTCTCCGTCTGGACTTCGATTGTGCGCGCTGCGAAATGACGGTCCGGCGAGGATAATTTTTGTATATTTGCGAAACTATGCAGTTTGCGAATGTTATAGGCAACAGTGAGTTGAAGCAGCAGCTGGCGCAGATGGTGCGCGGCGGCCGCCTCTCTCATGCCATACTGCTCTGCGAGGACGGGCAGTGGGGTGCGATGGCCGTGGCGGTCGCACTGGCACAGTTGCTCAACTGCACCGGGCCGCACGAAGATGATTCCTGCGGAAAGTGTGATTCGTGCCACAAATATGGCAAGCTGATACATCCGGACCTGCATTTCGTTTTTCCGACGGCATCAGCCAAAGGCCTGAGCGAATCGGAGAAGAAGGCGCCCGTCTCGGATTACTTTATGAATCAGTGGCGCGAGCTGCTCCTGGCCAATCCTTTCTTCAGCGAGCAGGAGCTTTATGACGCTCTTGGTATCGAGAACAAGAGCGCCGGTATCAGCGTCCACGAGTCCAAGCGCATCTTCGAGAAGCTTTCCCTGCGCGCATTCGAAGGCGAATACAAGACGCTCATCATCTACCTGCCGGAGAAGATGAACGCCGAGGCCGCCAACAAGCTGCTCAAGCTGCTGGAGGAGCCGCCCGTGGGGACGATTTTCATCCTGGTCTCACACGCGCCGGAGAACCTTCTCTCCACCATCCGTTCGCGCTGCCAGCGCATCAACCTGCATCCGCTTTCGCGCGAGCAGGAGGCTCAGGCAGGGATTGCGCGCACCATAGACCCGGAGTATCACGAACTTACCACAACCCTGCTCAAGGCCTGCCTTGCAAAGGATCTGCTGGCCACCTTCCCCGTCTGGGAGGCGGTGGCTGAGATGGGCCGCGAGAAGCAGCGGGAGTGGGTATCATATACGGAGGATTTCCTGCGCAAGATGATGCTCACCGCCGACGGGATGGAGCAGATCGCCTGCCCCCTGCCGGAGGAGCGGGCCGTCATCGAGGACCTCTGCGGCAAGGTCAAGCCGACTTTCTACGAGAAAGGATTCAAGGCGCTGGAAAGCGCCCTGACGGGTATTGCCGCCAATGTCAACCCCAAACTGCTGTATTGCAACCTGTGCAATACGCTGTTACTTGCGATGTAAACCATTATGGAAGAGAATATAAAAGAAAAGGGAGTCACGGTCAATGACTGTTCGCGCGGCTGTTTGGTCGAGCGTTCGCCCATAGGGGCCCTCAACTTACAATATAAGCAGGGCTGCTGCAAGCTTGCGGATTTCAACTGGCTCAGGGACGTGCCCCAGGTGGACCGCTACAACCTCTACGAGGTGAGGTTCAAGAACACGCGCAAGCAGATTTACCGCAACGATTCCGGCCAGATTATCAAGGAGGGCGACATCGTCGTGGTGGAGGCTGCCAACGGTCACGACGTGGGCATCGTGACGCTCTGCGGCCCGCTGGTCAATCACCAGATTACCCGCCGCCGCATCCGTCCTGACGGAGAGGATTTCCGCAAGATCTATCGCAAGGCGAAGATTCTGGATATCGAGAGGTGGCAGGAGGCTATCGCCCGCGAGCACGCCGTGATGATCCGTTCGCGCCAGATTGCGGCGCGGCTCGGTCTGGATATGAAGATTGGCGACGTGGAATTCCAGGGTGACGGCACCAAGGCCATTTTTTACTACATTGCCGACGAGCGCGTGGACTTCCGCCAGCTGATCAAGGATTTTGCCGAGGAGTTCCGCATCCGCGTGGAAATGAAGCAGATCGGCGCCCGCCAGGAGGCAGGTCTGATCGGTGGTATCGGCGTCTGCGGACGGCCCCTGTGCTGCTCAGCCCATATGTCCGATTTCCAGTCGATAACGACGCAGGCCGCCCGCTGCCAGGATCTGTCGCTCAATCCGCAGAAGCTTGCTGGTCAGTGCAGCAAGCTCAAATGCTGCATCAACTACGAAGTTTCGGTGCATCTGGATGCGCAGAAGAATATGCCTCAGGTCCGCGAGCCGCTGGATTTCAAGGACGGCAAGGCGTTCCTCGTGCGTACGGAAGTGCTTCGCGGACTTATGTATTTCTCCTATGACAAGAACAACCTTGTCAAGGTATGGCCGCTTTCGGCCCAGCAGGTGAGGGATATCCAGGCTATGAATGCGCGCGGGGAGATGCCCGATTCGCTGCAGGATACCAACCGCGCAGAGGAAGAGGAGCCCGGATTCTCAAGCCCTGTGGGAGATGACAGTATCACCCGCTTCGACGAACGCCGCCGGAGCAAGAACCGTCACCGCAACAATCGCTCAGGGCGCAACAATAATCACGGCCGCCGCGGCAATAAGGACGGCAAAAAGGATGACAACGCCTAAAATATTGGCCGCCGCACTGCTGGCGCTGGTTTTATGCTCCTGCTCACATCCGAGGGAGCAGTACTCTTTCTTTTTTGCACCGGGCAGGGGAGCATATGATTTCGAACTGAGGATAGACTCTTCGGAGGCACGCTACGAGACATCGATAGCCTGCCGCTACAATGCCGCATATATCCGCGATACGGTCATTCCGGTGACGATCACCGTTACGGCTCCCGACGGCCGGACGGCGGAGGATTTCATTGACCTGCCGCTCGAACTCCGCGAAGGAGTCACCGTGCGCCGCGCGGACGGCTCGCGTACCGATATCCGCTGGCCGTGGCGCAGGCATGTCCAGGTGGCCGATACCGGCCTGTGGAAGGTGACTCTGAGCCTTGATGCCGCCTCGCAGCACCGTCACGTACAGGGTATGGGCATTTCCATCAGACTGGAAGACTAATAATATGGGATCAAAGGATAAACTCAAGAGATTTGCCGAGAACGCGACGTTCAGTTGCCTGATTCAACCGCGTACTGAAGAGGTGCTTGGCTGCGACCATCCGCTCAAAGGTCACTGGAGGGAGCGTTTCGGCAACGACAACCCCATCATCCTCGAGCTCGGATGCGGCAAGGGAGAATATACCGTTGCACTGGCCCAGAGGTATCCGGAGCGCAATTTCATCGGCATCGATATCAAGGGCGCGAGGCTCTGGAAGGGAGCCAAATTCGCAGAGCAGAACAAGATGCCCAACGTGGCGTTTATCCGCACGCGCATCGAGTTTATCAGTTCGCTTTTCGCCGAAGGCGAGGTCGACGGCATCTGGATAACCTTCGCAGACCCGCAGGAGCGCAAGCCTCGCAAGCGTCTCACAAGCACGATGTTCCTTCGCCGCTACGCCGGCTTCCTCAGGGACGGGGGCGTCATCCATCTCAAGACCGACAGCCGCCTGCTGCACAATTATACCCTTGAGCTTGCGCGTCAGAACGGTCTGGAGGTGATCTGCCACGACGAGGATATCTACGGCCACGGCCTGGCGGACGAGACGCTCTCGATCAAGACCTTCTACGAGGCTTCATTCCTCGCCAAAGGCATCCCGATCACATATCTGGCATTCCGCCTGGACACCCGAAAGCCGCTCATAGAGCCGGATTGGGACCAGCAACCCTTCGAGCAGTCATACAAGACAGACACCCGAAGCTTTTAATAATCTCAACAAAGAAGTAACGGTCTGATGTCTTTCCCCGCCGGCCAGGCGCCGATTATTGCCATAGGGGACCTGCTGGTCTCTCCTGAAATAGTAACTGAATTTTTTGCGTGTGATTATAACGCGTGCCGCGGGGCTTGCTGCATCGTGGGCGAAAGCGGAGCGCCGCTCGAAGAAGAGGAAGCCTCTCTTTTGGAAAGGGAGTACCCCAACTATGCGCGGTGGCTCTGCGACGAGGCGCGCGCGAAGGTGGAGCACGAGGGATTTTTCGAGGTGGACCGCGACGGCGATCTGGTCACTCCGCTGCTCGGGGACAGCGAGGAATGCGTGTTTACCCGTTTTGAAACGGATAATACCGACCCTGCGACAGAGGCCGGATCGTGCCGCAACTGTCTCTGCGCGATAGAGATGGCTCATAACGCCGGCTGCTGCAGGTTCGTAAAGCCCATTTCCTGCAGGCTATATCCCATACGCGTGACGCAGTTCAGGGACGGATCGCGCGCACTCAACCTGCACCGCTGGGACATCTGTTCCCCGGCTTTTGCAAAAGGCCGCCGCGAAGGTATCCGCGCCTGGCAGTTCCTTCGCGCCCCTTTGATCGATGCTTTCGGTGAGGAATTCTACCGCGCGCTGGAGGCTGCGGCAGAGCATTTCAACGGCTGAGTTCAGGCCTTATCTTCGTTATCAGTCTGCGTCGTGGACGCCTCTTCCGTCCCGGCGGATTCTTCCTCCCGGCTCAGGCGGTAGGCAATATAGCGCACGATGCGGTCCACATCCTTGCGGTAGCCCTCGAAGACTATCGGATCCTCGTGAGTATCGATGGTCACGCGGTCCTCGTACATACGCGTGAAGCGGAGCGAGGCTTTCTCCAGGCGGTAGGTCACCTTCTCAGGCGTCTCGGTCTCGACCCTGTAGCCGGCCTCCTTCATAATGCCGTCGATCGTCTTGCGGTCACGGCTGTAAGGACCTCCCAGAGTGAGCTTGCGCCGGACGAAGCTGATGGCGGGATAGACTGCGGCTACCAGCACGAAGAACAGCCCCATCTTGGGATATGCGCCCGGCTCGAACAGCTCCGTGATGGGAATACCCTGGCGGCGGGACATCAAAAGCCACAGAACGAGGACAATAACGGCGAAAAGCAGAATAAAGTAGAAAAGGTACTTTATGGCACGAACTATGTATTTCATAATTATTTAAAGCCTTTATGCATTTGGCAAGGCAAATTTAATTAATTTTGTGTGTCTTCAAAAATTGTAGTTTTATGGAAGAACAATTGGACCAGGAAATGCTCGAATTCGAGCAGAGATACGGCAAGAAAGGTTCTCACCGCAACGGCGATGACAACGACAATGACGGCCAAGGCTCCGAGAGCAAAGGCCGGATATTGGTGATCGTCCTTGCGGCCATCGCTGCAGTGCTGGCAGTCGTGCTGGTGATTATGATTATCAGCAAGAACCGTCTCGTCGGCGATCTGAACGCCGAGAAAGCGGACCTTACCAACGAACTGGTTGCACTCCAGAGCGATTATGAAGAGATAACCACAACCAACGCGGCCATCAACGATTCACTTGCAGTGGAGAAGGAGAAGGTCGGACAACTCATCGAGCGGCTTCAGAAGACCGAGGCCACCAACCGTACTAAGATTCGTCAGTACGAGAAGGAGCTCGGCACGCTGCGTTCCATAATGAAGGGCTACATCGCCCAGATAGATTCACTCAACACTCTCAACATCGCGCTTCGCAAGGAAGCTACGGCTGCCCGCAAGGATGCCGAGCTCAGCCGCCAGCAGTATGACGAGCTCAAGACCACGACCGAGCAATATGCCGAGAAGGCATCCGCCGGTGCGGTTGTCAAGGGCCGCGGAGTCGCGCTTGTCGCAGAGAACAAATCCCAGAAAACCACAGACCGCAGCAGTCGCGTAGTGCGCCTCAAGACCTGCCTGAGCCTGATCGAGAACAGTATCGCAGAGCGCGGACCGCGCTACATTTACATCTGCGTATTCGATCCCGACGGCAACCAGATCATGAGCTCGTCAGTTGACCAGCGCCGCGAATTTACCTGCGGCGGCGAGTCGCTCGTCAGTTCCGCATGCCGTCAGGTCGATTACCAGGGTGAAGAGGTGGATGTCTGCATCTATCTCAATACCGACGAGGCTTTTGTCAAGGGCGTTTACACCGTGAATGCCTACACCACGGAGACGAAGCTCGGTACGGCCGACATTCTGCTGCGCTGATGGCAGGCATTTACGTCCATATCCCGTTCTGCTCCTCGTTCTGTCTCTATTGCGACTTTTATTCGGAGCTTGCGGCGGGCAAGATGGACGGTTGGATCGAAGCCCTTTCCCTCGAGATTTCCCGAAGGAAAGGGTTTCTCCATACTGCACCTTCTACGCTTTATCTGGGCGGCGGGACTCCGTCGCTGCTGAGTGAGGCGCAGTTGCGCCGGCTGATGGCGGCCCTGCGCTCGGGTTTCGGTCTTGGAGCCCTGGAGGAGGCCACCATCGAGGTCAATCCGGATGATGTTACGGCCGGAAAGGCCGCCCTGTGGCGCGAGGCGGGGTTCGACCGCATCAGTATGGGCGTCCAGGCATTCGATGATGACCGCCTGCGCTGGATGCGGCGGCGTCATTCGGCCCGGGAGGCAGTCAGGGCTTTCCATACCCTGAGAGAGGCCGGATTCGACAATATATCGCTAGATCTGATATTCGGTTATGCGATGCTCGACCGCGACTCGTGGCTACACGATATTGGTGAGGTCATAAAGCTCGCTCCGGAGCACGTCTCCTGCTATCAGATGAGCATCGAGCCGGGAAGCGCACTGGGGGAGATGGCCTCCGCAGGCAGGTATGCCGAGCCGTCGCAGGAAGTCTGCGCCGCAGAGTACAGTATGCTTCAGCAGAGGCTCTCAGATGCCGGTTACCGGCAATATGAGATATCCAATTTCGCCCGTGAGGGCTTCCGTGCCCGACATAACAGCGCCTACTGGCGGCGCGAGCCGTATCTGGGCCTCGGTCCGGGGGCGCACAGTTTCGACGGCGAAAGCAGGTACTGGAATGAGGCTGACCTGGACGGCTATATTGCGGCTCTGCGGAGCGGAGAAGATGCCCCCGGCGGCAGCGAGACGCTTTCGGCCGCAGATGTTTTCAACGAACAGCTGATGCTCGGCCTTCGTACGATCGAGGGGCTTGATACTGCCGCTCTGGATGGCGGACTGCTCTGCGGAGCGCAACCTGCCATTGAAAAGGCTGCAGGCCGCGGAGATCTGATCCTCGAGGGCACTCGCATCCGCATCCCCGCCGGACGGCTTTTCGTCTCCGATGCTATCGTCGCGGCGCTGTTTCAGTAAAATTTGCTAATAAACAAGGCTTTTACTACTTTTGTCTGATTAACAATCAGCAAGAGATGAAGTACAACCGTATATTGCTCAAACTTAGCGGCGAAGCTATCGGCGGAGCTGATGGCCGCGGGATCGACGAAAGTGTGCTTGCGCGTTTTGCAGGCGAGATTGCGGACGTTGTCCGCGCAGGAGTCCAGGTGGCCGTGGTTATCGGCGGCGGCAACATTTTCCGTGGTCTGCAGGGTGTGGGCAAGGGTTTCGACCGCGTGCAGGGCGACCAGATGGGAATGCTCGCCACTGTCATCAACAGCAAGGCGCTTGCGGTTTTCCTGCACGAGCAGGGCGTAAAGGCCGAAGTATTTACGGCGACGCCGATGCGCCCGATGGCAAAGTATTATATGCGCGACGAAGTGCTTGAGGCTATGAATCACGGATGCGTGGCGCTGCTTTCCGGCGGCACCGGCAATCCCTTCTTCACGACCGACAGCGGCGCGGCCCTGCGGGCCTGCGAGCTTCATCTGGATGCAGTTCTCAAGGGCACCAAGGTGGATGGCGTGTACGACAGCGACCCGAAGAAGAACCCTTCGGCCAGGCGTTACGACAAGCTGAGTTTCGCCCGCGCCATCGCAGAGGACCTGCGCATAATGGACCAGACCGCATTCACGCTGTGCCGCGAGAATGACGTTCCCATCGTGGTATTCGACATCAACCGCCCCGGCGCGCTTATGGACGTTGTCAAGGGCGAGCCGGTGGGTACGCTGGTCTCCAATTCCGATTAAATCCTTATTATATGATAGAGAAATCCAAAGAGGTCATCGCAAAGTCGAAGACCAAGATGGGGGAGGCAGTCGCCCACCTCGAAGAAGAATTGAAGAATTATCGCGTCGGCAAGGCCAATCCGGCCGTGTTCAACAATGTCATGGTGTCATATTACGGCAATATGACCCCCGTTCCGCAGACGGCCAGCATCACGACGCCCGACGCGAAGACGATCATCATCCAGCCCTGGGACAAGAGCCTGATCCACGCCATCGAGAAGGCCATAATGGATGCCAATCTCGGCTTTACTCCGCAGAACAACGGCGAGTCGATCCGCATCAACGTCCCGGCCCTGACCGAGGAGCGTCGCAAGGATCTGGTCAAGAAGGCCCGCACCGAAGGCGAGAACACCCGTGTCAGCATCCGCAGCGCCCGCCGCGATGCTATCGAGACTCTCAAGAAGATGATCAAGGAAGGTCTTCCCGAGGATGTCGAGAAGGATGCCGAGGCAGAGGTACAGAAGGATACCGACAACTTCAACAAGAAGGTCGATGATATCCTCGCTGCCAAGGAAAAGGAGATAATGACGGTCTAAGCTAAGGCTTTATCCATTCGATCTGGATCCCGCGGCGCTCCATCCCGCGGAACCAGGTCATCTGCCGTTTTGCAAACTGGTGGATTGCTATGCGCAGGCGCTCCTCCATCTGTTCCCGCGTGAGCTCGCCGATAAGGTAGAGCGTCACGAATTTGTATTCCAGACCATAGTACAGAAGGTCTTCAGGCGCGATGCCGCTCTCCAGCAGGCCTCGGACCTCATCTATCATACCCTCGTCCAGCCGCTGTGCGAGGCGCCGGTCGATGCGGGCGTTGCGCTCCTCGCGCGAAACGCTGATGCCGAGATACTTGGTATTCTTGGGCAGGAACGAGGTATGCGTAACGGGGTGGTCCTCCTCCCAGATGGCGATCTCCAGCGCGCGGATAAGCCTCTGGCGCGTATCGTAATCCGTGGTATTGTGCGGCTTGCGGATGGCCTCGTAGCGGGCGATCAGCTCCTCAGTCGGAAGGGTGTCCAGCTCGTTGCGTAGCTTCTGGTCGGCCGGCACGTCCGGCAGATAGTAGCCGCACGTGGCCGCTTCGATATACAGGCCGCTGCCGCCGCAGAGGATGGGGCGTTTCCCGCGGGAGAGGATATCCTGATAGGCAGCCTCGAAGTCGTGCTGGTAACGGTAGATGTTGTATTTCTCACCGGCCGGGACGATATCTATCAGGTGATATGGCACCTGTCCGTATTCGACAAGATCCTTGCCTGTGCCGATATCCATACCGCGATAGACCTGCCGCGAGTCGGCCGAGAGGATCTCGCCGTCAAGTTGCTGAGCGAGCTGCACGGCATAACGCGTTTTACCCGAGGCGGTCGGGCCGATAACGGCTATGAGATCATACTGGTCGTACATCAGCGGGCGCTATTTACCTTGCAAAAATACGATTTCTTTTTGTTAACTTTGTAACCCTATGGCAAAAGGCAAGGCCAAAATAGAGATTCGCAACAAGCGCGCTTCGTTCGAATACGAGCTGCTGGAGCATTTCACCGCCGGCATCGTGCTTACCGGCTCGGAGATCAAGAGTATCCGGGCGGGCAAGGCATCGCTCGTGGACAGCTACTGCTATTTCGTCGCAGAGGAGCTGTTCATCAAGAATATGAACGTGGCCGAGTACTGGTGGGGTTCAGCTTTCAGCCGTCAGGATCCGCGCCGCGACCGCAAGCTGCTCCTTACGCGCCGTGAGCTTAACAAGCTGCACCGCGCCGTCAAGGAGAAGGGCATGACCATCGTGGCCACGCGCCTCTTTATCTCCGATGGCGGCTATGCCAAGGTAGATATATCTCTCGCGCGAGGCAAACGGGAGTTCGACAAGCGCGAGAGTATCAAGGATAAAGATATGCGTCGCGAATCACAGCGAAGAGAGGAATGAAACGTATTCTGATGATATTGGTTGCCGTCCTGGCGTTTACCTGCACCGGTTATGCGCAGGGTGCCGTCGGCGTGCGTGTAGGCTGCCTGTCCGGAATCAGTGCCGAGGCATCCTTCCAGAGCGAGTTCTCGTACCATCACAGGTTGGAACTGGATGCCGGTATTTCAAATATTACCAAGTCTCCTGTGTGGTTCAACCTGACGGCGGCATACCACTATCGCTCGTATCTTTTGTCTCGGACCAACTGGTTCGCCGGTCCGGCGCTTGCGGCACGCGTTTCGACTGACCCGCACGCCGGTTTGGCCGCAGGTCTGCAGGCAGGCCTCGAATACGAACTCGACATCCTGCCGCTTACCATTTCACTCGACTTTCGCCCGATGGTGAACGTCCTCGGCCCCTACGCCTACCATCCCTACTTCGACCTGGGCCTCAGTTTGAGGTATTTGATCTAATACGTCACCCCGATGATATAGGGTACGCCGTTGAGGACTTCGAGGCGGCCGATGTACTGTGTGCCGTAAACGGGCGAGAGGGTGGTCTCTACGGTAGTGTCGCAGAATACGGACACATAGAGGCGTCCGGGGCGCGGACGGATGACCGTCAGGACCTTATCTACACCGTTCTTGACATTCTTGTACTTCGCATTGCGGCAGAAAGCGAGGTCATCGCTGTCAGCCATCAGATGCAGGTCAAACTCCTCGTAGCCGACGACAGGCTCCAGTGAGATGCGGACGGTATCGACACCCTCCGGCACATCGACATAGAAATGATGATACTGGCGGTCGCCGATACGCGTATAGTCAGGATTGTTGTCGGCGGTAACGGCAGTCATAGCGCGTTTGCCGCCATTGACAAGTTCGCCCTTGATGCGCGGAGCGCCGTTTCCGTCAAGCGCATAAAGCACCATCGAAGCCATCATTTCCAGCGCCTTGCCTGTCGTCTTGCCCTCCGGATGCGGGCCGCAGCAGATCACGCGGCCGGTATTCTCATTCTCCTTCCAGGCCCAGACGGCAGCATTGCCGTTCATAGACTTCGGCGGATAAGCATAATCGAAAAGAGCCTCGCAGCCCGGAATCATATCCGCATAATCCATATAGCAACCGCCATTGTGATAGACGCTGTCGATATAACGGTCCCCGTCGAAATCGAAATACTTCAGCGCGGGAGAATTCCCAGGAATCGTAATGCCCACATAAGTGTCCGCCAGTCCGGCGTTGGTGCAGATGCCCGGATAGATGCCGATATACTCGTCGTGAATACGCTTGTGAGTGCCGATGGTAGCGACATAAGCACCGGCGCAGTTGCCCACATACGAGCCGCCGGCCTTGACATACTCGCGAATACGAGCGCGGCCCGCCTCGGTCAGGCTCCTGCCGTGTCCACCGCCGCTGCCGCCATTGACGAAAATCATACGGAAACGCGGAGCACCGTCCGGATAGAGCAGCCAACCGTTGGAGTCATACTCTCCGCCGATAAAAGCGTGGTTCTGCTGCAGCGTATCCATAACGGTACGTGACTTCGTCTCGGCGCTGCGGAGCACTTCGAGGCTCAATCCGAGCGCACGGGTGGCGGGCAGGTCGCGGCGTGAAGACAGGCTCATACCGCCGTCCATATACACGTCCTTATAATATCCGTCGTTGTTCTGCGCCGACAGCGTGACGGGCATCAGCGCGACTGCTGCCAGCAGGAATGCGAAATATCGTTTCATTACTTCGAATAAACTTCAGGTTCGTCAAGAACGGTTGCGGTGATGGTATAAGGCACGCCGTTGAGCACCTCTACGCGGCCGGTATATTGCTCGCCGTTCTTAGTGACAACGGTATCGACAGTCGTAAAGCAGAAAACTGAAATATACAGCAGTCCAGCCTTGGGAGCGTCGATATAGAGAGACTTCTCGGCGCCGAGTTCGACATTGTGATACTTCGCGTTGTCATTGAATACCGGACCGTCGAAGCCTGCGAACAGGAACAGGTCGAAATCAGCATAACCCTTGTCGGGCTTGAGGTCGATGCGCACCTGCTTAGCGCCTTTCGGCACCTTGAAGGTGAAATGGTGGAACTGGCGGTCGCCGATGGCCGTAAATTCGGGCAGTTTATCGTGGCTGCGCAGGGTCATTATGCGCGTCTCGCCGTTCTGCAGCTCGCCCTTGATGCGGGGCGCACCGTTGCCTTCCATAGCGTAGCGGATCATACCCGCAAACATTTCGAGGCGGTCGCCGCTCACCATCTTCTCCGGATGCGAGCCGGTCACCACCACGCGGCCGGTATATTCATCTGCCTTGTAAGCCCAGGCATTTACCTCCTGGTGAATGGACCTCTTGAGGTTGAGGGTATCGCCCACGAAACGCAGAAGCACTTCGGTGCCCTTCGGAGCATTTGCAGTATGCATAAAGCAGCCGCCGTTATGGCGCACGCTGTCGATCATCCGGTCGCCGCCGAAATCATAATATTTCAGGAGGGGAGACTTCTTCTCGACGGTAAGGCTCGTTGCGGATTTGCTGAGTTTCGTACCGACGGTATAACCGGGCCAGATGCCTGCGTAGTCGGGGTTATCCTTATATGTGCCTTCCTTCTCGTTGAAAGTGCCCTTGCTTGCGAAAAACGCACCTGCGCACGTGCCGACATAACTGCCGCCGCCGGCCACGAACCTGCGGAAATTCTCGACGCCGTCGGCAGTCAGATTCTTGCCGTGCGTAGTGGACTTGCCACCGTTGACGTAGATCACCCTGAATCGCGCAGCGCCGTCAGGATAGAGCAGGATGCCGTTTTCGTCGATTTCCGAGCCGACGAAAACATTATGCATAAGTTCGGTTTCGTACTCCGTAGCAGGGATCTTGGTGCCGCTGTCATAGGTACGGATGCTTTCCATCGAAAGGTTGAGGAACTGTGCGGCAGGCAACTCTTCGAGAGTATTGAGGGCGATGCCGCTGTCCATAAACAGATCCTTGTAATAGCCGCTATAACGCGTCTGGCCCTGCACCGTTGCGGTCAGCGCAACAAATGCAAGGCAAAGAATGAAGAACTTTTTCATTATAAAGTAACCTTGATTTGACTTATTGAGCCGCCGATTTCTTGGGCGGTCGGTAATTCTCCTTTACGGGCGGAATCCTGCGCGAAGGAGTCTTGACAATGTAGCTTCTGACTATGAAGAATATGCCCACGGCGATAAACGGAATGCTGAGGACCTGTCCCATATTGAGTCCGAAGAAATTGTCAAAATATATGTTGGCCTGCTTGATGAACTCGATGATGAAACGCATCCCGAAGCAGACGGTGAAAAACGTGCCCAGAAGCATTCCCCGGTAGATCTTGTCGAGCTTCTTGCGGTACATCCAGAGCAGCAGGAATCCCAGCAGCAGGTATGTCAGCGACTCGTATATCTGGGTCGGATGCTTCGGTACGATCTCGCCGCGGCGCTCGAAAATGAAGCCCCAGGGCAGGTCGGTCGCGCAGCCGTAAATCTCCGAGTTGAAGAGATTGCCAAGGCGGATGAAGCAGCCTGCAAATGCCACCGCGATGACGAGGCGGTCAAGCAGCCAGAGCATTCCGAAATTGTTTTTCCTGCCATAACGGTAGCAGTACCACCAGATGGCCAGAAGCACGCCGATGGCGCCGCCGTGCGAAGCCAGACCGCCTTTCCAGGGCTGCAGGATCTCGAACCAGTGCTCCTTTGTCAGGAAATAGGACGGCTCATAAAACAGGCAGTGACCGACGCGCGCGCCTACGATCGTGCCGATCAGCAGCGCGTAGAGCAGAGGCTCCAGCAACTTATCGGACAGGCCTTCGGCTTTGTAAAACTTCCTGAAGAGCCAGTATCCGAGAGGGAATCCAGATACGAATAGCAGCGAATACCAGCGGATGGCCAGCGGTCCGATCTTCAGGATTATCGGATCGACATTCCAGACTATAGACAGAAAATCCATAAGGCGTTAACGTTTTAATCTTGCAAAAACACTCAGGGGAAGCTTCTTGCCGAAGCGGTCGCAGAGTACGGATTCGCCGGCCACAAGCTCTCCATCGCTGCCGAATGCACTCCGGGCGAGAGTCTCGGCCAGCACGGCGCTGTATCCGTTGGAATAGAGGTTGAGGACCAGGAACGAATCGTGCGGGGCGAGGATGCGGTTGCACAGCGAGAGGATCTCGAACAGGCACTCGTCCAGCTTCCAGCGCTCTCCGTCGGGGCCGTGGCCGTATGCCGGCGGGTCGAGGATGATGCCCTGGTAGAGATTGCCGCGCCGGACTTCGCGGCGGGCAAACTTCAGGGCGTCCTCAACAATCCAGCGGATGCCGTCCATACCGCTGAGCTCCATATTGGTGCGGGCCCAGGTGACGACGTTGCGCACCGAGTCGAGGTGAGTCACTTCGGCTCCGCCGCGCAGTGCGGCGAGGGAAGCGGCTCCGGTGTAGGCGAAGAGATTGAGCACCTTCGGGGGCTGTGACTGACGGGCGCAGAGGTCTTTGACCGTGGAGTGAATGAAATCCCAGTTGGTGGCCTGCTCCGGGAATACGCCCACGTGCTTGAAGGAAGTCAGGCCCAGGCGCAGCTTGAAATCGACCTGGGGATAGCGGATGACCCACTGCTCGGGAGTGGGATGGATCGTAGTCCAGGTGCCGCTGTCCTCCTTGCCGGCCTTGCCGAATCCTGCTCCCGGCTTGAACTCGACGTTGGCCATCTGCCGCCACTTGTCGTCTGTGAGTGTCTTGTGCCACAGGGCTTTGGGCTCGGGGCGGATGGTCACGCAGGAACCGAATCTCTCCAGCTTGGAGAAGTCTCCGCAGTCGATCAGTTCGTAGTCCTTCCAGGACGATGAAGGTTGCTCGATATTTATCATACGACAAAGATAACAAGAATCTATACCAATAGCTATATCAACAATCGAGGTTTTATCTTAATTTTGCGTATCAAACAAAAGCATCGAAATGAAAAATATTGACACCTACGATTTCTCCGGCAAGAAAGCCATTGTCCGGGTAGATTTCAACGTTCCCCTTGATGACAGTTTCAATATAACGGACGATACCCGTATCCGCGCCGCTATCCCCACGCTCAAAAAAGTGCTTGCCGGTGGCGGTTCACTGATCCTTATGTCCCATCTGGGCCGTCCGAAAGGTCCTGCGGACAAATTCTCGCTCAAGCACATCCTTCCCCGCGTGTCGGAGCTGCTGGGTGTCAGCGTGCAGTTTGCCCCCGACTGCCAGCAGGCTGATGCGCAGGCTGCCGCCCTGCGTCCGGGCGAAGTGCTGATGCTCGAGAACCTGCGTTTCTACGCAGAGGAGGAAGGCAAGCCCCGCGGACTGGCCGAGGATGCTTCGGAGGAGGAGAAGAAGGCTGCCAAGGCCGTTGTAAAGGAGAGCCAGAAGGCATTCGTGGCAAAGCTTGCAAGCTATGCGGATTGCTATATCAATGATGCGTTCGGCACGGCTCACCGCGCTCACGCTTCGACCGCTCTGATCGCAAAGTATTTCCCCGAGGACAAGATGTTCGGCTATCTGATGGAGGGCGAGATCTCCGCCATCGAGAAGGTTCTCAACAATCCCGAGCATCCGACGACGGCCATCCTGGGCGGCGCCAAGGTGTCATCCAAGATAGGCATCCTCGAGAATCTCATCGACCGCGTTGACAATATCATTATCGGCGGCGGTATGGTCTATACCTTCGTCAAGGCCCAGGGCGGAAGCGTGGGCAATTCGCTCTGCGAGGATGACCAGATAGATACTGCAAAGGCTATCCTTGAGAAGGCTGCAGCCAAGGGCGTAGGCCTTTATTTCGGTGACGAAGTCATCGTTGCGGATGCTTTCAGCAATGATGCCGCTACGAAGATCGTTGCCAAGGACGCTATCCCTGACGGCTGGATGGGAATGGATGCGGCTCCCTCTTCCGTAGAGACTTTCCGCAAGGTGATTATGTCTTCGCGCACGATCCTCTGGAACGGCCCGCTCGGCGTTTTCGAGATGGAGGCATTTGCCGGCGCAACCCGCGCTATGGCTTCAATGCTGGCCGAGGCTACCGCAAATGGCGCATTCACCCTCGTGGGCGGCGGCGATTCGGTGGCAGCCGTCAATAAGATGGGTTATGCCGACAAGGTCAGCTACGTCTCGACCGGCGGCGGCGCGATGCTCGAATTCCTCGAAGGCAAGGAACTCCCCGGCATCAAAGCCATCCGCGAATAACAAAAGCCGGCTGCGCGCAGCCTTACAAAAAAACCGGACACAAACGAATTTGTGCCCGGTTTCTTTTTTTACCTAGAAGGTTACTCGTAGACCGTGACGAGGTTGCGGTCGCCGTAGCCATTATCGACGCGCGAAGCGGCAGGCCAGAACTTATTGTCGCGGACCCATTCCAGCGGGTAGGCAGCCTGCTCGCGGCCGTAGCCGTGATGCCACTCGTCGGCGCAGACCTCCTCGGCCGTATGCGGCGCCATCTTCAGAGGATTGTCCTCCTTGTCCAGTCGTCCTGCCTTGATATCCTCGCACTCGCGGACGATAACCTTCAGGGCCTCGACGAAACGGTCCAGCTCAGCGAGAGGCTCGCTCTCGGTAGGCTCGATCATCAGAGTCTCGTGGACGGGGAATGACAGGGTCGGAGCGTGGAATCCGAAGTCCATCAGACGCTTTGCGACGTCCGTAGCATCCACGCCATACTCGGCCTTGAAATGCTGCAGGTCGATGATGCACTCGTGTGCAACGCGGCCGGTAGCGCCGGTATAGAGCGTCTTGAGCTCAGGCATCAGCTTGACCGACATATAGTTGGCGTTGAGGATAGCCACTTCGGAGACCTCGCGGATACCGTCAGGACCGAGCATCTTGATATAGGCGTGAGTGATGGGAAGCAACAGCGGGCTGCCGTAAGGAGCCGAGCTGACGGCATCCATACCTGCGCCGCCGCACTCGGGTACGAGCGGATGACCGGGCAGATAAGGAGCAAGAGCCTTGGTCGAGCAGATGGGACCGACACCGGGACCGCCGCCGCCGTGAGGCATTGCGAAAGTCTTGTGGAGATTCAGGTGGCAGACATCCGCGCCGATGGTACCGGGATTGGTCAGACCGCACTGAGCGTTCATATTGGCACCGTCCATATAGAGCAGACCACCCTGCGAATGGATGATATCCGCAATCTCGCGGATCTTGACCTCGAACACGCCGTGGGTCGAAGGGTAGGTGATCATCATACCCGCAAGCTCTGCACCTGCAGCCTCGGCCTTCTCGCGAAGCTCATCGACCTTGATATTGCCATTCTCATCGCAACCGACAAGCACGATATCGAAGCCGGCCATCGCTGCCGAAGCGGGATTGGTACCGTGTGCGGAAGTCGGGATGATCATAATGTGGCGGCCGCCCTGACCATTGGCTGCAAAATAGCGGCGGATGGTCATCAGGCCTGCATACTCACCTGCCGCGCCGCTGTTGGGCTGCAGCGAGCAGCTGTCGAAACCGGTAATCACCGCCAGGTCGTGCTCCAGGTCGCTGATGATCTTCAGCGTGCCCTCGCACTGGTCTGCCGGAGCATAAGGATGGACATTGCCGAACTCGCTCCAGGACAGAGGCAGCATCTCGACGGCCGAATTGAGCTTCATCGTGCAGCTGCCCAGCGGGATCATCGAATGGGTCAGGGAGATATCCTTGCGTTCCAGCTTCTTGATATAGCGCATCATCTCAGTCTCTGAGTGATACTTATTGAAAGTAGAAGAAGTCAGAATCGGGGTCTGGCGGGCCATGAAGCCGTCCCAGTCAATCATGCAGCAGCCTTTCTCGCATCCGAAAATATCGCACAGCCTGCCCATCTCATCGCAGGTGCTAAGTTCGTCGAAGCTCAGGCGGATGCCGCCATCTGCCGTATAGCAGAAGTTGAAACCGGCTGCAAGAGCTTTCTTGCGGATCTTATCCACATCCGCGCCTACGATCTCGATCGTATCGAAGAATCGCTCGTTGCGGAGCTTGTAACCTGCATTGCGGAGCTTGAAGGCCATCACGTGCGCCTTCCTGCAGGCATTGTCGGCGATCTCCCGAATACCCTGCGGACCGTGCCAGATGGCAAACATACCGGTCATCGTAGCCAGCAGCGCCGTAGCGGTGCAGATATTGGAAGTAGCTTTCTCGCGCTTGATATGCTGCTCGCGGGTCTGCAGTGCGAGGCGGACGGCAGGCTTGCCGAGGCGGTCAACGGAGATACCGATGATACGGCCGGGAAGGTTGCGCTTGTAAGCCTCGTTGCAAGCCATAAAACCTGCTGCGGGGCCGCCGAATCCCATCGGCAGACCGAAACGCTGGGTCGTACCGCAGGCGATGTCGGCACCCCAGGCTGCGGGCTCCTTGAGAAGTGCAAGCGCCAGCAGGTCGCACCACGCCGAAACCAGGGCACCGGCTGCGTGGAGCTTTTCGCTGAATGCGCTGTAGTCGCGCACTTCGCCGTCGGCGGCAGGATACTGGAGGATGGCGCCGAAGCAGAGATCCTCCACCTCATAGGTGCGGTAATCGCCCAGATGGATCTCAATGCCCAGGCCGGTCGCCCTTGTCTTGAGCACCGAAAGTACGTGGGGGAAGATATTGCTGTCCACGAAGACCACGTTCTTGCCGGCCTTGACAGCGTCGCGGCTGCGCAGTTCGTACATCATTCGCATAGCTTCCGCAGCTGCCGTCGCATCGTCGAGCATCGAGCAGTTCGAAAGGCCGAAACCGGTCAGCGACGAGATCATCGTCTGGAAATTGACCAGCGCTTCGAGGCGGCCCTGCGAAATCTCGGCCTGATACGGAGTATAGGAAGTGTACCAGCTCGGATTCTCGAAAATGTTGCGGGTGATGACGGCCGGAGCCACGGTGCCGTAGAAGCCCATACCGATCATCGAACGGAACGGCTTGTTGAGTGCGGCAATCATCTTGAGCGAGGCCAGATAGGTACCTTCGTCCACTGCCTCATCGAGGGCAAGGGGCTCTTTGAGCAGGATATCCTGCGGGACGGTCTGGCGGACAAGTTCATCCATTGACTTGAGGCCGAGAGCTTTCAGCATCTGCTTCTGCTCTTCTTCGCGCGGACCGTTGTGTCTTTCAGTAAAAGTAAGGGGCATGTCAGTATTGTTTTAACTTATAATATCAGATAACGGACGTCAAATATAATTATTTTATCGATTTTCCATATCCAGACGCAGCCAGATGGCTGTCATTATTGAAAATGCCAGCATCGAGGAGCCTCCGTAGCTGACAAACGGCAGCGGGATGCCGATCACGGGCATAAGCCCGATGGTCATACCGATGTTGATGGTCACGTGCATCAGCAGGCAGGAGGCGAGACAATAACCGTAGATGCGGTTGAACCGGCTTTTCTGCTGCTCGGCACGGTTGTAGATGCGGATGATGAGGATCAAAAACGCCGCGAGGATGGCCAGCGAGCCGAGGAATCCCCATTCTTCGCCCACGGTGCAGAAGATGAAGTCCGTGGTCTGCTCCGGGACGAAGTTCATACGCGTCTGGGTGCCGTCGAGGAATCCTTTGCCGGCAAATCCGCCCGAGCCGATGGCAATCTTGGACTGGTGGACGTTGTAACCCACGCCCGTAGGGTCGTCCCGGAGGCCCAGCAGCGACTCGACGCGCAGCCGCTGATGTTCCTTCAGGTGCGACATCGCCCAGTCGGCCGAAAATACCACAGCCGCCCCGAAGAGGAAAGCCAGCAGGGCATTGGCGATATATCGTTTGTGCCTTACGATCAGCAGCCTGATGGCAAAAAACAGCGAAAGGGGAGTGGCCAGGATGGCAATCCACGTCGCCGGCGAGAGGTTTCCGGGCCCCTGTGCGAACCATCTCCATTTCCAGAGCAGCGGCAGAAGCCACATAAACAGCACTATGCCGGCCCCGTAGAGGAGGACTTTCCCGGGGAAATGGCTGCGGCCTGCGGCAAAAATGACTGCAATGGCCGCCATTACCGTAAGGGCTACGTGTGGAGAAGCCACCAGCGTCAGTATGAACAGCCCGATGGCAATAAATCCGGCCAGAATCACCTGCCCGCTCATTCCTTCGCGGTAGAAGCAGAGCAGGAAGCCAAGATAGACCAGCGCCAGACCCGTTTCGTGCTGCAGGAGGATCAGCAGTACCGGCGCCAGCATCACGCCGAATCCCTGCAGCGCAGATCGCGGTTTATCGAAGCGGAAATCATAGGTTTCCATCAGCGCGGCCAGTGCCAGCGCCGTGGTTATCTTCGAAAATTCGGCGGGCTGCAGGCGTATCGGTCCTAAGACAAGCCACGAATGCGAGCCTTTGATATCCGCCCCAACTATGATGGTCGCAATCAGCAGCAGGGCCATCAGGATATATGTCTCCCGGGCGAAAGTCGGGTAGAAATTGGTCGGAATCACGTGCAGGATCAATAAGGAAATGACCGCCGAGACAGCTATCCAGATGAGCTGCATGCCGTAACGCGTCCCCCATTCAAAGACCTGTACGTCATCGACGCAGGAGGCTGAGTATATATTGAGCCAGCCGAATACCGTCAGGAAAAGACAGCAGGCGAGGACTACCCAGTCGGGTTTGCGGCGTGTGGTATCGGCTGCCCGTGTCATCTTCTTCTGACCCTCACTTTATGCAGCAGGCTGGTGCTGCTGATACGTTGTTCCAAATCCTTTCGCTCAACTTTGCCGTTGAGGTAGCGTTCCACCATCAGCGAAGCTATCGGTGCGGCCCAGGCCGACCCGAATCCGGCATTTTCGACGTATGCCGCCACCGCGATCTGCGGGTTGTCCTTCGGAGCAAAGCAGATAAATACCGAATGTTCGTCACCGTGCGGATTCTGCGCCGTGCCGGTCTTGCCGCACATAGTGATGCCCGGAATGGCAACCGAACGTGCCGTAGCCTCCGGTCCGCCGTGCACCGCGAGCCGCATTCCTTCGATTACTTCGCAGAACAGCGAGGTATCCACCATCGTGTACTGACGCTTCATATACCTGCTGTCGATAGGACTTTCGGGTGTGCTTTTGCGGATATGCGGAATGTAGTAGTAGCCACGGTTGGCGACCGTCGCGGCCAGATTGGCCAGGTGCAGCGGCGTGCAGCCGATCTCGCCCTGTCCGATGGAGAGCGAAATGATGGACAGGGAGCGCCAGCGGTTTTTGCCGTGCATACGGTCGTAGCGTTCGGCCGAAGGCAGCGTGCCGCCCTGCTCGCCTGGGATGTCGGTGCCCAGTTTATGTCCGAACCCGAAACTCTCGACGTACTGCTTCCAATGCGCGAAGCCTTCCTGCGTGCTGCCGTACTTCGGATTGTCTATTATGGCACGGAAGACATAGCAGAAATACGAGTTGCACGAGGTCATCAGCGCGTGGTCCAGGTCGAGCGGGCTCGAATGCCCGTGGCAACCGACCTTGAGCTTGCCGACGCTGTAGCCGCTGTTGCACGGATAGTATGTATTTGGCGTGAAAACGCCTTCCTGCAGGCCTATCAGGCCATTGACCAGCTTGAATACGGATCCCGGCGGCTGGGGCGACATAGCTGCGCGGTTGAACATCGGACGGTAAGGGTCTTTCATTATCTGGTCATAGTAGCGGCCGATTTCGGCCAGCTGCTCCGTCTTGATGCCGGGGCTTGAGACCATCGCCAGAATCTCGCCCGTAGAAGGCTCTATGGCCACTACCGAACCAACTTTGCGGTTCATCAGCTTTTCGCCGTAAGCCTGCAGGTCGCCGTCGATGGTCATCGTAATATCCTCTCCGGCGACAGCCTGCAGGTCATATTTGCCGTTCATATAATGCTCCCGGACACGGTTGTGCACGTCGCGCAGGTAGATCGAATAGCCCTTCTCGCCGCGCAGCTGCATCTCGTAGGCCTCCTCCATTCCGGTGCGGCCCGAATAGTCGCCGCTGCGGTATTCGGGATGGTCGCGGATGAAAGCTGCATCCACTTCCGAGAGGTAGCCTACCAGATTGCCTGCGGCCTGATACGGATATGTCCGTGTGGTTCGCGGCGTTGCCGAAAATCCCGGGAACATAAAACTTTTCTCGGCAAATACGTGGTACTGCTCCGCCGGCACCTGCTTGAGCAGAGTGAGTGTCTGGTAGCCGATGCGGCTGCGGTAGAGCCGGTATTCGCGGAATTTGGCGTGCATAAAAGCCGTATCCAGCCCGAAGATCGTGCAAAATTCGACCGTATCGAACGGCGGCATATCGCGCGGGGTGACCATTATGTCATAGACGATGCGGTTGCCGACGAGGATATTGCCGTTGCGGTCTTTCAGCAGGCCGCGGGCAGGGTAGCGGATCTCGTACTTGAGCGCGTTGTTTTCCGCAATCACGCGGTAACGGGTATTGATAACCTGCAGGTAAAACAGCCACCCCGCAAGGATGGCAAAGATGATGCAGACGGCCAGCACCAATACGCTCTTTCTGTCGCGGACGTCCATTTTACCTCCCGCGGAATAATGAGCGTCCGATGATGACCGTGAGCAGGGCGCTTACGGCCGTACTGATCAGAATCCTGAGCAGGATAAACCAGAAAGGCCGGAATGTCACGCATTCCAGAAGGATATATGCGGAGGTGTATATCAGCGATGCGACGATGGCGTAAAGCGTATAGCCGGGGCCGATCGAGCGGATGGTGGGGATGCCCGAATCGTTGCGCCAGTCGGTGTTGATGCGGTTGCGGTAGATCGGGCCGCAGAGAGCGCCCAGTGCGGTGGCCGCACCCGCGTGGAGACCCGTAACGCCGTCGGTCATAATGTCGAGCAGCAGGCCGAGGGCGAAAGCTATCAGCATCCTGAGCGCATCGCTGATGGATGCCGGAATGTGCATCAGGATGAGGGGCAGCAGGCTGATGAAGATATAAGGCCCCATATCGATATGATTGGCGACCAGTACCTGCAACAGGAAGACCAGGATGCAGCTTGCGACGTAGCGGAGGGTATTATCCATTTTCAAGCCTCCTTACCTCGTCTTCCGCATTGATGCGGACTATGTAAACGTGCTGCAGTGCGTTGAACTGCTGGAACAGCCGGACCCTGGCCTGGGTTGAGATGCCGTCCGAACTGACCGAGGTGACCTCCCCGAGCGGAATGCCCTGGGGAAATATCATCGAGTAGCCGCTGGTGGTGACCGTATCTCCCTCTGCCACGGGGATGTGTGCGGGTATTTCGGTGAGAAGCGCCTTGTAGGGGCTTCGTCCCAGCCACGAGAGGGTGCCGAATGCGTCGCTGCCCGAAACCTTGGCGCTGACGCTCTGTCCCGAACTCAGGAATGATACCACCCGGCAGCGCGACTCATCCACCGCGCTGACGATGCCCACCACGCCGTCGGCGGTGATAACGCCCATGCCGGTGTGTATGCCGTCACGCTCGCCCCGGTTGAGGATCAGGAAGTTGTCCTGGCGGTTGACGGAATTCTTGAGGACCGTGGCCGCGATGTAGGTATAATCGCCGGCGGAGAGGGTCTGAGGCACGTCGCGCTCCGCTGCCTTATAGGCGTCAAGCTCCTCGCGGAGCCGGCAGTTCTCCTCGGCCAGAAGGGTATTCTCGCGGCGATAGCCGAAATAATGACCTATGCTGGTGCCGGTCTTCCACAACGAATACTGGGCGTTGCGAAAGGCGCCTGCGATCTTGTATCGCTGGACTACGCCGCTCCTGCCGATCATCAGCAGGGATACGGTTTCGAGCGCGATAAACAGCAGGATGGTGCCGAGCCTGGCTATGAATCCGCTGTTTCTCATCCGGTGCCTAACGCATCAGGAAGTTGAAACGGTCGATGTTCTTAAGAGCGATGCAGGTGCCTCGTGCCACTGCGCGCAGCGGATCCTCTGCCACGTGGAAGGGGATATTGATCTTCTTCGAAAGGCGCTTGTCCAGTCCGCGGAGCAGGGCGCCGCCGCCTGTCAGGAAGATGCCTTTCTTTACGATGTCACTGTAGAGCTCGGGCGGGGTCTGCTCCAGCACGGAGAGGATCGCCGACTCAATGCGGATGATAGACTTGTCGAGGCAGTGTGCTATCTCCTGTGACGATACGGAGACCTCTACAGGGTGGACGGTCATAAGGTTGGGGCCGCTGACGATGCAGGGCTCGACCGGCTCGTCCAGGTCCGCGATGGCGGCTCCGGCTTCGATCTTGATGCGCTCGGAGGTACGCTCACCGATCTTGATGTTGTACTGCTGACGCATATACTGCTGGATGTCGGCGGTAAATACGTCGCCCGCGGTCTTGACGCTGGCGTCAACCACGATGCCGCCGAGCGAGATCACTGCAACCTCGGTGGTGCCGCCTCCGATATCGACGACCATATTGCCCGAAGGGGCGGTAACGTCCACGCCGATACCCAGTGCGGCTGCCATAGGCTCGTAGATCAGGTAGATGTCACGGCCGCCAGAACGCTCAGCGGCGTCGCGCACGGCGCGGATCTCCACCGGAGTACTGCCCGAAGGGATGCACACTATCATCCGGGGGCGGCGGGGAAGGAAGCCCTTCTTGTAGTTGATCATATCGATGAATCCGCGGATCATCATCTCCGTGGCGTCAAAGTCCGCAATCACTCCGTCCTTGAGCGGCCGGATGGTCTGGATGTTGGGGTTGGTACGTCCGTCCATCTCCTTGGCACGGGTACCCACTGCGATGAAGCGCTTGTTGGTCTTGTCAACAGCTACTATGGAAGGCTCGTCAATCACGATCTTGTCGTTCATGAATATGACCGTGTTGGCCGTACCGAGATCTATTGCGAGTTCCTGTGTCAGAAAAGATAACAGTGACATTGCGGGATAAGTTTTAGCGTTACTATATGATTAGCAAAAGTAATAATAATATTCTACTTTTGCGAGAAGATTTACTAACAACTTTTCACCTATTATGGAACGCAAAAAATATGCAGTCATACTGGCGGGCGGATCGGGTGTAAGAATGGGTGCGGCTGTCCCGAAGCAGTTTCTCGAAATAGACGGCAAACCCATCCTCAGGCACACTGTAGAGCGTTTTTTGGAGTATGATCCGAAGATGGAGATACTCATCGTGCTGCCTTCTGCATTCAAGAGTCACTGGCACAATTACTGCGCGGAGCACGGCTTTTTGGAGCGCTATACGATGCCTACCGGCGGACTGAC
Source organism: uncultured Bacteroidia bacterium (assembly GCA_902773925.1). GTDB lineage: Bacteria > Bacteroidota > Bacteroidia > Bacteroidales > UBA932 > Cacconaster. The sequence goes on from CACYGI010000001.1 coordinate 391,269, forward strand.
GCGTTTCCATTCGGTCCAGAATGCACTCAAGTATGTCCCGGAAGGAGCGCTTGTCGCCGTTCACGACGGGGTGCGTCCCTGCCTGAGCGCCGAATTTCTCGCGGGTCTGTTCTCCAGGATGGACCGTTGCGAGGCTCTGGTTCCGGTAGTTCCGGTGGAGGAGTCTCTGCGGGAAGTCGAGGGCTCTTCGTCTTTTGCGGTGGACCGCAGCCGCTATGTCAGGGTGCAGACTCCCCAGGTGTTCCGCTCGGAGATACTCAAGGCGGCGTACAGCCAGGCGTACAATCCTTCCTTTACCGACGATGCTTCGGTGGTCGAGGCGACGGGATGCCGCATAACTCTCTGCGAGGGCCTGCGTGAAAATATAAAAATAACCACGCCGGCAGATATGCTGACGGCGCGGATGTTTCTTGAAAAGCAGGGTCGCTGATTAAGCTTTGTAAGCTGTTTCGGCCAATTGCTTATAATTTGAAACCAATTATACTGGCGATACCTGTCGGTCTATGGCCTGACTTAGAGAAATGAAGGTCTCGGTCCCGACAATGTTCGGTATGCTGTGTATCGACTTGAGGATGGTATTCATCAAATGCTCATGATCAGAGCAGTACACCTTTATCAGGAAAGCAAATTTGCCGGTTATGAAATGGCACTCGACAATCTCCGGAATCTTATCCAGTGCACAGATAACCTCTTCGTAATGACTTGCATTGGATAGGGAGATGGCGATAAACACGCATATATTGAGTCCTATCGCTTCGGGCTTTACCAGAAGCCTTGAGCCGAGGATTATGCCATTGGATTCCAACTTTTTGATACGCTGATGAATGGCTGCTCCGGATATGCCGCAGATACGGGCGATCTCGAGGTACGGCATACGGGCGTTCTTGACCAGGCAGGAAAGAATCTTCTGGTCTATGGTGTCAATTTGTTGCTGCATGTGTCGGGTTTTGGGTTACTGGGTGGCAAAGATAGTAAAAATCCTTTACGGTAAATATTTATAAACGGATTTTTTACTATTTCTTTTTCCTTTCACTTTTTTTGACCGGACCTTTCTCGATGATGGCGAGAGCATCTTCAAGTGTCAATTTGTAAGGGTCGGTGCCTTTTGGAATCTTGTAATTGGCCCCTGAATGCTTGATATAAGGTCCGTACATACCCTTAAGAACTATGATGTCCTCCTTTTCGAAAACCAGTATCTGCTCGTTCTTCTTGCCGCCTTCACCTTTGGCGTCGGCATCTGCAAGAGCGCGCGCCTCGGCTTCGGTGACGGTGTACGGGCTGAGGTCCTTTGGAAGGGAGACGAAATGTGCCTTGCCGTCCTCGCCGGTATATCGGACGTAGGGTCCGAGGCGGCCTATGGAGGTTACCAGGTCGCCCTTGCCATATGTCCCGAGCGTACGCGGCAGCACCAACAGGTGCAGCGCCTGTTCGAGAGTGACGTTTTCGATGAGCAGTCCCTTGCCAAGGTTGGCAAACCGCTTGTCCGGATCGTCATTTGTGCCGAGCTGCACGACCGCGCCGTAACGGGCGATGCGCGCATAAACCGGTTTCCCGCTCTGCGGGTCGGTGCCCAATTCGCGTTCGGCTTTCTTCAGGAAGCCCTTGTCGGTATGCTTGATGCGGTCGTGGAACGGCACGTAGAAGCTGTCCACCATCTTGTCCCACTTGAGTTTGCCTTCGGCGATCTTGTCGAACTCCTCCTCAACGCGGGCCGTAAATCCATAGTCCACGATGTCTCCGAACTCGGCTGCGAGGTAGTCGGTTACCGCTATCCCTATATTTTCAGGGAAGAAGCGTTTCTTTTCGGCTCCCGCCTTTTCCATCTTGACGGTGCGCTGAATGGCATCGCCCCTGAGGGTGATATGCTCGCTGGGACGCTCCGTTGCCGGGCGGTTGCCTTCCACCACATAGCCGCGGTCGAGGATGGTCTTGATGGTAGGCGAATAGGTCGAAGGGCGGCCGATGCCGAGCTCTTCGAGCTTCTTGACCAGCGAAGCCTGATTGTAGCGCGGCGGAGCCTGGGTATAACTCTGCAGGGCGGAAATCTCTACGCGCGAGAGGATGCTTCCGCGGCCCAGATTGGGCAGCAGGCTGAGCATTTCCTCCTGCTCCTCGTCATCGCGGCCTTCGATATATACTTTAAGGAATCCGTCGAAGAGAATTTTCTCTCCGGTGAAAATGAAATGCTCGTCAAACGTATCGCCGCCGATGGTGATGGTGGTCCTTTCGAGCCGGGCATCAGCCATCTGCGAAGCGATGGTGCGTTTCCAGATCAGTTCGTAGAGTCTCTTTTCGGGGCCGGTGCCCTCGATTGACGTGCGGTCTATATAGGTAGGGCGGATGGCTTCGTGCGCCTCCTGTGCGCCCTTCGACCGGGTCTTGTAGTTGCGCGGGCGGGAATACTCCTCTCCGTAATGGGTGATGATCGCCTGCTTTGCGGTATTGATGGCCAGGGATGAAAGGTTGGTCGAATCGGTACGCATATAGGTGATCAATCCGGCCTCGTAGAGCCGCTGCGCCGTGGCCATTGTCTGCGCGACCGACAGTCCCAGCTTCCGGGCCGCTTCCTGCTGGAGCAGGGAAGTGGTAAATGGCGAAGCAGGAGTGCGGACGGTGGCTTTGGTCTCGACCTCATTGACGGAAAATACTTTGGCGTCACGGCATTTGCCGAGGAATGCCAATGCCTCTTCGGCTGTATTGAAATGCTTGTCCAGCACGGCCTTGAACGTGCCGCCGTCTTCTGTCTTGAATGTGCCTTCGACGCGGTAGTATGACTGGCTGTTGAATGCAGAAATCTCGCGTTCGCGATCTACGATAAGCCTGACGGCGACCGACTGCACGCGTCCTGCCGAAAGGCCGCGGTGAATCTTGCGCCAGAGAATGGGGGAGAGTTCATATCCCACCAGGCGGTCCAGAACGCGGCGTGCCTGCTGCGCCTTGACCAGATTCATATCTATGGTGCGGGGATTCTCGACGGCATTCTGGATGGCCGTCTTGGTTATCTCGTGAAATACTATACGGTTGGTACGGGCCGGATCGAGCTCCAGAGCTTCGCACAGATGCCAGGCTATGGCTTCTCCCTCGCGGTCTTCATCGGATGCGAGCCAGACCTTGTCTGCCTTTTCAGCTGCGGACTTGAGAGCTGCGACTATGCGCTTCTTGTCGTCCGGTATAATATATGAAGGTTCATAACCAGAGTCCGTATCTACCGCCAGCTTGCCGTCGGGAAGGTCGCGGATATGGCCGCGGCTCGCCTCGACCTGGAAATTTTCCTTGCCGAGATATTTTTCGATGGTTTTCGCTTTGGTAGGCGACTCGACGATCACAAGATTCTTTCCCATAACTGCACAATTTTAAGAACCGGACTGCAAAGTAAGGGATAAAGAAATCAATAATCCAAATTTTTATTTCTAATTTTGCCGGACGTACCGGACTTTAACGAAGTTAAAAAAACTCGCCGAAAATGAATCCCGACAAGAAGAAAAAAATAATCAGGTGGTTTTGGGCAATAATACTCGGCGGACTTGGCACGATCCTGGTCTGGCTGACGTGTGTGGCCATTTTTGCCGATCTTCCCTCGTTCCGTGAGCTGGAGGATCCCAAGAGCAACCTGGCCACCCTGCTGTACTCGGAGGACGGCAAGGTATTCAATACCTTCCACCTCGAAAACCGCTCGTTCGTCTCGCGGCAGGATCTTCCCCAGTCGCTGGTGGATGCCACGGTCGCGACCGAAGACGCCCGTTTCTACAAGCATTCCGGCATCGACTTTACGGGCCTGGCCCGCGTCGGTTTCAAGACCATACTGATCGGCGATTCGAGCCAGGGCGGCGGCAGTACCATCACCCAGCAGCTCGCCAAGTCGCTTTTCGGCCGCGATACCACGATGGAGCACGCCAACCGGCTGGTCTATGGCTTCAAGATGGTCAATACCAAGTTCAAGGAATGGCTTACCGCAGTCAAGCTGGAGCGCAACTATACGAAGGATGAGATTGTCACGATGTACCTCAATACCATCTTCTTCGGAAGCAATGCATTCGGCATTCGCGCAGCTGCCGCGACCTATTTCGGCAAGACCCCGCAGGAGCTTACGGTCGAGGAGTCGGCCTGCCTCGTGGGCATCGTCAACAAGCCGACCCGGTACAATCCGGTCATCAATTATGACCAGTCCCTCTCGCGCCGCAACCACGTCCTGAAGCAGATGCGCCGTAACGGCTACCTGACTCAGCAGGAGTGCGATTCGCTTTCGGCGCTGCCCATCGTGCTCAATTACCGCGCTCAGGATCACAACTCCGGTATCGGTCCCTATTTCCGTGATATGCTCTACAACCGGATGAATGCAAAGAAGCCCCAGTGCTCTTCGTATTCACACGTAGAGGATTATCGCGCCGATTCGCTGCTCTGGGCGGACGATCCGCTTTACGGGTGGCTGGAGAAGAACACCAAGCCTGACGGCTCGCGTTACAACCTCTACACGGACGGCCTGCGCATCTATACGACACTTGATTCGCGTATGCAGCGCTATGCCGAGGAGGCGGTGGCGGAGCATCTGGGCAGGGATTTGCAGCCGATTTTCAACAATGAGCTGGCCTATAAGGCCCACGCTCCCTTCTCCAACGACGTGCCTTCCGACATCCGCCAGCGCCTGATGAACCAGGCGATGCGCTGGAGTGACCGCTGGCGCGGCCTCAAGCGCGAGGGCTGCACGGACAAGGAGATCGAGGAGACCTTCAGCCAGAAGGTTCCGATGCGTGTTTTCGCCTGGAACAAAAAGCATTATATAGATACGGTAATGACGCCGTATGACTCCATACGTTATTATAAGTCATTCCTGCGCTCCGCGATGGTGGCCATCGAGCCCCATACGGGCAAAGTGAAGGCCTATGTAGGAGGCCCGGATTACCGGTTCTTCAAGTATGACAACGCCGGTCAGGGCAAGCGCCAGGTCGGTTCGACGATCAAGCCGTATCTCTATACCCTTGCGATGCAGGAGGGTTTCAACCCCTGTTCGAAGGTTGTCAACGTCCCGTATTCATTCCCCGTAGGGGATACGGTATGGACGCCCCACAGCACTGACAAGGCTGAGTACATCGGCCGCACGGTGACTCTCAAATGGGGCCTTACCCACAGTTCCAACAACATCTCCGCCTATCTGATGAAGCAGTTCGGACCGATCGCGATGGTCGAGATGTGCCACAAGATGGGCATCAACAGCTGGCTGGATCCGGTATTTTCGCTCTGCGTGGGCTCCTGCGATCTTTCGGTGATAGAGATGGTCGCGGCCTACAATACCTATCCTTCGCGCGGCGTTTATACCTGGCCGATGATGGTCACGCGTATCGAGGACAAGGCCGGCAACGTGCTGGCGACCTTCTCGCCGCACAAGCGCGAGGCTATCAGCGATCCGACGGCCTATCTGATGGTCAATCTGATGCAGGGTGTGGTCAATGAAGGTACCGCGAGCCGCCTGCGCTGGAAATACCAGCTGCCCAACATTGCCGGCAAGACCGGTACGACCAACGACCATTCGGACGGCTGGTTCATCGGTTACAGCCCGAAGCTGACGGCGGGCGTCTGGACAGGCGCCGAGGACCGGCAGGTGCATTTCGAGAGCCTCTATTACGGCGGCGGCGCAAATATGGCCCTGCCAATATACGGCCTGTTCATGCAGAAGATATATGCCGATCCGACAATCGGCATCGGGCCGAATGACGTTTTCGTCGCGCCTCTGGGCTGGAATATGAACCTTGCCTGCACCGGCTCGTCGGATGATGACCTGGACGGCGGCAATACGGGCGGGGACAACAATTATTTTGATTGATACAGATGAAAAAGAATGTAGCTGTCGTCTATGGAGGCGACTCTTCCGAATACAAGATTTCCATCCTCAGCGGCAAATACGTTGCCCGGAGCATCAGCCGCGACAAATATGACGTTTACGAGGTTTTCGTCCGCGGTGCGCGCTGGTGCGTGGTCGAGGGCGGCACCGAGGAGATCCGGCCTGTGGCCGATATCGACAAGAGCGACTTTTCGTGCGTGCTGGACGGCCGGCGCATCCATTTCGACGTGGCATATATCACGATTCACGGCACTCCGGGCGAGAATGGTCTGATGCAGGGTTATCTGCAGATGCTGGGCATTCCCTGCACCACCTGTGATGCGCACGTGGCTTCGGTCATTTTCGACAAATGCTCCTGCAAGCGTTTCCTTTCCGGCGCGGGCATCAATATGTCCAAGGACGTGTACCTGCAGAAGGGAGACCGCTACGATGTGGCTGAGATTCTCGCGCAGCTTCGCCTGCCCGTGTTCGTCAAGCCGGTTATCGGCGGCAGCAGTTTCGGCGTTACCAAGGTCAAGAAGGCGGAAGATCTGCAGGAGGCCATCCTCAACGGCTTCAAGGAGGGTGACGCCCTCATCATCGAGGAAGGTATCAAGGGTCGCGAATTGACCGAAGGCGTTTTCCGCAACGGAGACAAGATCGTCCCCCTGCCCGTCACCGAGATCGTTCCCGAGGGCGAGTATTTCGATTATGAGGCCAAGTACCTCGGCAAGAGCAAGGAGTTGTGCCCTGCGCCAATCCCCGAGGAGCTTGCCGCGGAGCTGGGCCGCTTGAGCAGCCATATCTACAAGTATCTTGGCTGTAACGGCCTTGTGCGCATCGATTATATCTGGGATGGAAAGGATATATGGTTCCTGGAGCTGAATGTCACTCCGGGCATGACGCAGATGAGTATCGTCCCGGCCCAGGTCCGCGAGGCCGGCATTGACATCGCCGATTTCCTCGATATCCTTATCAGCGGAGCGCGATGAGCCGGCAGGATTTCGTCCGCGGCGCGACCGCATCGCTTTCGGCTCTCTATCCCGCGGAAGAGGCCGCTTCCCTGGCGCGCCGCCTTCTGCTCGATACGCTCGGAATCAGGCTGGAGGCCTATATGACGGAGCTTTCCGCGCCCCTGTCCACTGAAGAAGAGGCTCTTCTGGCCGGGAGGCTGGAGCAGCTCGGCACCGGGCGCCCCCTGCAGTACGTACTTGGCTTTACGGAATTCTGTGGCCACAGGTTCAAGGTGGGCGAGGGTGTCCTCATTCCCCGTCCCGAGACGGAAGAGCTCGTCCGTATGATCATTTCCGACTGCGAGTGCCTGAGCGTTGAGGAAGACGAAGATTTCAATATCCTCGATATAGGCACTGGCAGCGGCTGTATCGCCTGGTCGCTGGCCGCCGCCCTTCCCGGGGCGCAGGTCTATGGATGCGATGTTTCGGACGAGGCGCTGCGATTTGCCTGCCGCCAGCGGGTCCGTACGGATTCGGGACGTCCCGTGTTTTTCCACGGCGACGTACTTGGCGTTCCTCCCGGCGGCCTGCCGCGATTTGACGTGATCGTCTCCAATCCGCCTTACGTGCGTGAGTCCGAGAAGGCGCAGATGCACCGCAACGTGCTGGATCATGAACCTGCCGGAGCCATTTTCGTCGCAGACGAAGATCCGCTCGTCTTCTATCGCGCCATCCGCATCTGGGCAGAGTCGCTGCTTCGTCCGGGCGGCACGCTCTATCTTGAGATAAATGACGCCCTGGCCTCTGCCACGGCGGAGGTTTTCGCTCCAAGGCGGTGCGAAGTGCTCAGGGATGTTTTCGGCCGCGAGCGTTTCCTGCGCATCAGGCAGGAGTAGATCTGCAATCAGAATATCCGGCTAATCGTCGATCGTGAGTTGTTCGCCTTCGGAAGAGGCGACCACGATGGCTGCGCAGCTGTCGCCATAGACGTTGATGACCGAGCGCGGCATGTCGCAGAGGTATTCGACGGCCAGAATCAGGCCGATGCCTTCGAGCGGCAGCCCGACCGCGGTCAGGACGATGGTCAGCATCACCAGCCCGGCCATCGGGATGCCGGCGGTCCCCACGGCCACGACCAGGGCTGTCAGCACCAGCAGGATCTGCTGGGCCAGTGACAGGTCTATGCCGTAGGCCTGGGCGATGAACAGCGCGGTAACACATTCATAGAGCGCGGTGCCGTTCATATTGATGGTGCAGCCCAGCGGCAGGACGAATCCCGCGATGCGCGGCGAGACGCCGCATTTCTCCTGCGTATCGCGGATATTGATGGGCAAGGCCGCGCCCGAAGAGCTTGTCGAGAAAGCCGTAAGCAGCGTGGAAGACATCTTTGAGATGTGTTTCCAGGGGTTCTGACGGCCCAGCAGCCGCACAAGTGCCGGCAGTATGCATCCGCCGTGGAACAGAAGGCCGGCCCATATTACGAGTACGAATGTGCCCAGGCCGCCGGCGAGGTTCATCAGCGCCTCGGTATCCCCGGCCTGCCGGCCAACGACGCCGGCCACGATGGCTGCCACGCCGAAAGGAGCAAGGCGTATGACGAAGAAGGTTATCTTCATCGTCACCTCGTAAATGGCCGAAAGAATATTGCGCAGAGTCTCGGTATGTTTCGTTTCGACCTTACCCATAAAGAAGCCGAATATCACTGCGAAAAATATGATAGGCAGCAGGTTGCCCTCGGCCAGGGATGCGAAAATATTGGACGGTACGATGCTGACCAGCCGCTCTGCCAGAGGGACCTGCGCGGTGGTGAATTCGGCCGCGGCCGAAGGATCGACTGCCATTGCAAGGCCCTTGCCCGGCTTGATAAGGTTGACCAGGATCAGGCCGACCGTGGCCGCGATTGCGGTGGTCAGGGCATAGAAGCCGAAAGTCTTGCCGGCGACGCGTCCCAGGGCTTTCGAATCGCTCATTCCGGCCACGCCGATGGCAATGGATGTGAAGACAAGCGGGATGACGATCATCCTCAGGGCACGGAGGAAAATATCACCGGCCCAACTGACATACGGAGACCAGTTTTCAAAGGGTGTGAGACGTGTAAGGAGAAGACCTGCGAGGGCGCCAAAACCGATGCCCATCAGTATTTGCCAATGAAGGGCGAGACTGCGCTTGCCGCCCTTTTTAGAAGATTGAATCATAGCCTCTGACAGTTGTAAGGCAAAAATAGGAAAATACTTTGTTTATAAGCAAAAAAAAGGTACATTTGCGAACTTTTTGGAGTGAAATACCCACTGCTGAAGAACATATTTAAACCAAATAAAAACCTAATAGGAGAACCTATGGACAAAATCAGAAATCTCGCGGAATTGCGCAAGCTGAAGTCGAACATGGTCGACAAGCTCCAGCTGCGCGAAAACAGCGATTCTTCGGAAGCCATCATCCAGATCAAGGTCGGTATGGCAACCAGCGGCATCGCTTCCGGCGCCAAGGAGACAATGAGCCACCTCATCGAGGAGCTCGATCGGCGCAAGATCAAGGCTTTGGTACTGCAGGTCGGTGATATGGGTTACAGCCACGCCGAGCCTACCATCGAAGTCACAATCCCGGGCAAAGACCCCGTGGTATTCGGCAAGGTCGATACCGCAAAGGCAGATGAGATCATCGAAAAGTACATCGTCAACGGTGAGCTTGTAGAGGGTATTCTGCCGGCCAACTATCGTTCCATCTAATCCCTGATCCACACTATGGCAGTTCAAATGCACATTTTGGTATGCGGCGGTACAGGTTGCTCCGCATCCGGCAGCAGGGAGGTGATCGCGCAGCTCAACAAGGAACTTGAAGCCCACAATCTTACGGACTTCGCCCGCGTTGTCGTAACAGGCTGCTTTGGCTTCTGCGAAAGAGGTCCGATCGTCAAGATTATTCCTGACAATACATTCTACACAAAGGTTAAACCGGAAGATGCAAAGGAGATCGTCGAGGAGCACATCATCAAGGGCCGCAAGGTTCAGCGCCTCCTCTATGTGGCTCCCGACACCAACAAGAGCGTCAGCGACTCCAAGCATATGGAGTTCTACAAGAAGCAGGTCCGTATAGCTCTTCGCAACTGCGGTTTCATCGATCCTGAAAACATCGACGAAAGCATCGCACGCGACGGATATGCAGCTCTGGGCAAGTGCCTCTTCGAGATGACCCCTCAGCAGGTGATCGAAGAGATCAAGAAGTCCGGTCTTCGCGGCCGTGGCGGCGGAGGTTTCCCTACCGGTCTCAAGTGGGAGATTGCTTCCAAGAGCCGTGTCGGCGAGAAGAAGTACGTCGTCTGCAACGCCGACGAAGGTGACCCGGGCGCATTTATGGACCGAAGCCTTCTCGAAGGCGACCCTCACTCCATCCTCGAGGCAATGGCCATCTGCGGTTACTGCATCGGTTCGGATCACGGTCTGATATATATCCGCGCAGAGTATCCTCTGGCAATCCACCGTCTCCAGGTCGCTATCAAGCAGGCTGAGGAAGTCGGTCTGCTGGGCCAGGACATTCTCGGCAGCGGCTTCAATTTCACCATCGAGCTCCGTTACGGTGCAGGCGCATTCGTCTGCGGCGAGGAGACGGCTCTCATCCACTCGATGGAAGGCCACCGCGGCGAGCCTACCTTCAAACCGCCGTTCCCTGCACAGAGCGGTTATCTCAAGCAGCCGACCAACGTCAACAACGTCGAGACCTTCGCCAACATCCCCGTCATCATCAACAAGGGTGCTGACTGGTTTGCAAGCATCGGTAGCGAGAAGTCCAAGGGTACCAAGGTCTTCGCTCTCGCCGGCAAGATCAACAACGTCGGTCTGATCGAGGTCCCCATGGGTATCACCCTCCGCGAGATCATCTACGAGATCGGCGGCGGCATCAAGGGCGGCAAGAAGTTCAAGGCAGTCCAGACGGGCGGTCCTTCGGGCGGTTGCCTCACCGAGAAGCACCTCGACACCCCCGTGGATTATGATACGCTCATCGCAGCCGGCTCAATGATGGGTTCCGGCGGTATGATCGTCATGGACGAGGACGACTGCATGGTCTCCATCGCCAAGTTCTACCTCGGATTTACCGTCGAAGAGTCCTGCGGCAAGTGCACACCGTGCCGCGTCGGCAACAAGCGCCTCCTCGAGATCCTTACCAAGATCACCGAGGGCAAGGGCACGATGCAGGATCTGGACGATCTGCGCAACCTCGCAACCGTCATCAAGGACACCGCGCTCTGCGGTCTGGGACAGACTTCCCCGAACCCGGTGCTCTCCACGATGTCCAACTTCTGGGACGAGTACGTGGAGCACGTCACCGAGAAGAAGTGCCGTGCAGGCCAGTGCAAGGCTCTCAAGCAGTACATCATCGACCCGGCTCTCTGCAAGGGTTGTACGGCTTGCGCGCGTGCTTGCCCCGTCAGCGCAATTTCCGGTACGGTCAAGAATCCTCACGTGATCGACCAGAGCAAGTGTATCAAGTGCGGTACCTGCTATGAAAAGTGTAAATTCGGTGCCATCAGCATTAAATAAGGGAGGATCGAACAATGGCAAATATCAAACTTACAATCGATAACAAAGTTGTTGAAGTACCTCAGGGTACCACTATTCTCAAGGCTGCGCGCCAGATGGGAATAGAGATTCCGACCTTGTGTAATTTCGAACTCGAAGGCCTCGCACTCAAGAACCATCCCGGCGGATGCCGCGTATGTATGGTCGAGGTTGCAGGACGCCGCAACCTGGCTCCTGCCTGCGTCACCGAGTGTATGCCTGACATGGTCGTCAAGACCAATTCGCTGCGCGCCATCAACGCACGCCGCACGGTCCTCGAGCTGATGCTCAGCGACCACCCGAATGACTGCCTCCAGTGCGCCAAGAGCGGCAAGTGCGAGCTTCAGACTCTTGCAGCACGTATGGGTATCCGTGAGATTCCCTACAAGGGCGAGCAGTCCTCTTATAAGATCCAGGTCTCTCCGTCCATCGTCCGCGATATGAGCAAGTGCATCATGTGCCGCCGTTGCGAGTCCGTATGCTACGAGTACCAGAGCGTCGGTGCCATCGGTGCAGTCGACCGCGGTTTCCCCGCAGTTGTCTCCACGGCATTTGACCGCAACCTCCTCGATACGAGCTGCGTATTCTGCGGACAGTGCGTTGCAGTCTGCCCTGTCGGCGCCCTCACGGAGAACGATCACACCGGCCGCCTGATCAAGGACCTCAACAATCCTGACAAGGTAACCGTCGTCCAGGTTGCTCCCGCAGTCCGCGTCGCCCTCGGCGAAGAGTTCGGTATGGAGCCCGGCAGCATCGTTACCGGCAAGCTGGCAGCCGCTCTGAAGGCTCTCGGATTTGATTACGTATTTGATACCGACTGGGGTGCAGATGCAACCATCATGGAGGAAGGCCACGAACTTCTCGACCGCCTTACCAAGTATCTCGCCGGTGACAAGAACGTCAAGATTCCTTTGATGACTTCCTGCTGCCCTGCATGGGTCAACTTCTACGAGAAGCATTATCCGCACCTGTCGGGTTATCCTTCCTCTGCAAAGTCTCCCCAGCAGATGTTCGGCGCACTGGCAAAGACCTACTTTGCAGACAAGATCAATACCAAGCGCGAAGATATGATCTGCGTTTCGGTGATGCCTTGTATCGCAAAGAAGTACGAGGTAGAGCGTGACGAGTTCAAGACCAACGGCAACCCCGACGTCGATTACTCCATCTCCACCCGCGAGCTGGCACGTCTGATCAAGCTTTGCAACATTGACTTCGATGCACTGGAGCCCGTCGATTTCGACTCGCCTCTGGGTGAATCCACCGGAGCTGCAGTCATTTTCGGTGCAACCGGCGGTGTGATGGAGGCAGCTGTCCGTACAGCTTACGCAGTCCTGACCGATGGCAAGCTCCCGAAGATCGACTTCCAGGAGATCCGCGGTCTCGAAGGCATCCGTGAGGCTACGGTTCACGTCAAGGACGGTCTCGACCTGCGTCTTGCCATCGTTTATGGCCTTGCCAACGCCCGCAAGATGCTCGAGATGATCGACAAGGGTGAATGCCCTTATCACGCTATCGAGGTCATGGCTTGCCCGGGCGGTTGCATCGACGGTGCAGGTCAGCCGTATCACCACGGCGACGCAAGCATTGTACGTGCACGCTGGGAAGCTACCTACAAGGCAGACAGGGATATGCCTATCCGCATGTCGCACGAGAATCCTTCCATCCAGACGACCTACAAGGAGTTCCTTGGCGCACCTCTGAGTGAGAAGGCTCATCATCTGCTTCACACACACTACTTTGACAAAAAGACCAAAATCGAATCAGTCAAATAATTGCAACTATGTGCGGAAATAAGATAAAACTCAAAGAAGCAGATTACAACAAGATCAAGGAAATCTGCGAAAAGTTCGGCAACAACCCCGGTGAGCTCATCAACGTGCTTCACCAGACTCAGGGCCACTTCGGTTACCTCCCCATCGAGGTCCAGGAGGCCGTTGCCGCCAATCTTGGCATTCCCGTCAACCGCGTTTACGGTGTTGTTTCGTTCTACAGCTTCTTCACGATGAAGCCCAAGGGCAAGTATGCGATCTCGCTCTGCCTCGGTACGGCTTGCTACGTGAAGGGTGCCGAGAAGATTCTCGACGCTCTCAAGAATGAGCTGAAGATTGAAGTCGGCGAAGTTACCGCTGACGGCAAATTCTCGATCGACGTCCTCCGTTGCGTCGGCGCCTGCGGTCTGGCTCCGGTCATGACCATCGGCGACAAGACCTACGGTCACATGACGCCCGAGAAGGTCAAGCAGGTTCTCGCTGAGTACTAATAGTACGACGCAGTTCAAAATGAGGGACCGGTGTGTATGCACCGGCCCCTTTTTTTGTATATTTGTGCAACAACTAAGCGATTATGAAGCATCACGCATTACCGTTGATACTCATGGCTCTGGCGCTTTTTTCCTGCCAGGAAAAGCCGGTGATCGTGCCTGCATTCACGGCTGTGACAGGAGAGTCTCCCGAAGGGACGGTCCGTACCCAATATGGCGAGGGCGGTCTGTTCTGGAGCGAAGGCGACCGCCTCAGCGTCTTTGTCGGCAACAATGCCAATGTCGAGTATTATATGACTTCCGGCGCCGGGACATCCGAAGCCACTTTCGCCCGCACCGAAGGCGTTTCGTACCTTGCCAATTACAAGCTGGACCGCAATTATGCCCTCTATCCATCCGATGAGACGGCTACGATCAGCCGCGAGGCCCTGATCACGGCCAGTCTTCCGCAGGTGCAGCATTATGCCAAGGGCAGTTTTGCGCCCGCATCGTTCCCGATGGTGGCCGTGACGGGCAGTCAGGATGATCTCATCCTTCGTTTCCGCAACCTTTGCAGTGCATTCCAATTCAATATCAAAGGCTCCACGACGCTCAAGAGCATCGAGCTGCGGGGCAACAACAACGAGCCGCTTAGCGGCACCGCGACGATCGCAGCCGCCTACGGGGAGGCTCCCGTCCTGACGATGGCGGAGGGCTCTTCCACTACGGTCACTCTGGATTGCGGAGAGGGTGTCAGTCTGACTTCCGTGCCGACAGACTTCTGGGTGGTTATCCCGCCGACGGATTTTACGAAAGGCTTCACGGTCGTTCTGACCGCAGCGGACGGCCGTCAGATGTCCTATTCGCTGGACAGTAAGGTCAGTATCCCTCGCAACTGCATCCAGCCTGTAGAGGCGTTCCATTTTCGCCCGAAGGGCGATGCGGATCACTTTACGGCCAGGTACGAACCGCTGCCCACGGATGTCAGTCTCTGGCAGTCAGGAGCGCAGATCCGTGTTTTCGACAGCCAGGGAGCAGAGCATCTGCTCACGCTCGATCCGGTTTCGGCAGGCCAGCGTGAAGGCCGTTTCGAAGATGCTTCGATAGAAGATTACACCCAGCAGGTCACGGCCGTCTGGCCCGCTTCGCTGGATGTGCACGCCGACGGCGGCCGACTGGAGTTTGACCTGCCGCAGGTACTCTATCCATACGAGGGGACGATAGATCCCGGATCGATGCCGCAGGTTGGCCGCAGCGCTTCTGACGGCTCGATCGCGCTCCGCCAGATAGCGGGCATTCTCGCAGTCACGGTTGACAGCCGCGTACCGATGTCGGCTCTTCGCCTCACCTCATTCGGCAGTGTGCCTCTCTGGGGCCGGGCGAGCGTCGAGTTTTCTTCCGAGGGAATGCCTGTTATTACGATGCGCGCTCCCGATGAGGGTGACGGTCACACACTTATACTCAAGACCACCTGTGGATCGCAGAGCGATGCTTCCGCCGGGACCGAGATGTTCATAACCGGAGACAATTCCACCGTTTCCGAGGGGTTGCTCCCCGGTGGCCCGGGCGGGAGGGTGACATATTATTTCACAGTACCGGAGGCAGCGCTTTCCGAAGGGTTCAACATTACCCTGCTCGATAATGCCTACGGGTTTATGGAGGAGGACTGGCGCTCGGCTTCGATAGTGCGCGCCCAGAGCTCTCCGCTTTCGCTCAGCTACGTTTGCGCCAGCGATGCGCAGGCCCGCACGGATGTCATCAACAAGGCCTTCTACAAGGATATATTTATGGACAGCGGCATTTCGGTGACATCCAATACATCGATGCCGGTGGTCGAGCACCTCGGCCTCTCGCTCGAGTATTTCCGTGCCGACGGCAACAATACTACCACTCGCGCCCAGCAGACCGCCATTTACGTCGGTTCGCTCGGCGATGCCAACGGCCGCATCCTCTATCCCGACGGCGCACCGCGTTACCGGATGGTGTATGTTAACGGCGGCAGCTCGGCGACGCACGGATATACGCTGGAGTCCGAAGGCCGCGAGCGTTACCGCCAGTTCGTGCACAAAGGCGGTTCGTATCTCGGATCGTGCGCGGGCGCTTATCTGGCCACGCAGGGCTATCAGCTGGACTATATCGCAAGCCCGGACTACCTGGGCCTCTGGCCGAGCCACTGCAACCGTCTCTCGACGCCCAATTTCTACGTCGAGCACAGCATTCCGGCAGACAGCCCGCTACTCAAATATTATGATTTCGGCGGCCGCTTCCATATCGATTCGATCCGTCACCACAACGGCCCGTGCTTCATAGACTGGGCGACGGTCCCGGGGACCGAGGTGCTCTCGATTTTCGATTATCCGGACCGCGCCGATATGCACGGCAATCCCACCGCCATCGCTTACAAGGCGGACGAGTGGACGGGCCGCGTCATTCCGTGTGGCTCGCATCCCGAGCAGTCGTGGCACCCGGACAATCTGGGTATGATGATAGGTATGGTGAAGTACTGTTTCGACGGTGTCGGAAATGCCCGCGTCAAGGGCAACCTGCGCAACGGCCAGGTCCGCCGCATGGTTTGCAATTCGCTGCAGAACAATCCTGACTTCACGGCTGTCGGCGACAAGCAGTGCCATCATTTCCTGGTGGCGATACCTTCGACGGCCCGCAATATCCGCTTCCGCCTCGAGGCGCTGGCAGATTACCATCTGAGCCTGATGCTTGCCAAGGATACTTTCGCATTCACCGAGGATGCCCAGTACCGTGCGAGCGACGGGGGCAGGGTGCAGGAGCTTGCGTTCGACAGCCTCGAGCGCGGTCTCTGGTATGTGGGAGTGCAGTGCGAAGATACCGTGACGGTATCCAATCCGCATGGGACTTACGGTACGGTATATACCAATACCGGCGTGCTCAACGGCGTCCCTTATACCATATGTGTAACCTGGGATTATAAGGGGGAATGAGTATGAGAAAGCTGATCATTACTTCCATCTGCATCCTCCTCTGCCTGACCGCCTGCCAGGAGCAGAATCTGCAACCCGTCGAAAAGCCTTTGACGGTTCGCGCGACAATTGAAAATCTCGATACCCGTACCGCCCTTCAGCCCGAGGACAATATGTATAAGGTTGTATGGATGACGGGTGACCAGATAACCGTTACCGACGGCGGCCGCAGCGCCGTTTACGGGGTCAGTGCCGGCGGATCGTCCGTGGCGGATCTCGAGATTGTCAGCGGCCCGACAGATATCTTCGGCGAAGGCAGCTTGGCATATTACCCTTCGTCGCTCGCAACCGGGTCGATACCCGCTTTCCAGACCTGGGCCGAGGGTGCCGTGGTCGAGGTGCCGATGGCTGCTTCTGCCATCACTTCGGATATGGTATTCCACAATCTGTGCGGAATGATCCGCCTTGATATCTCGACCGCCCTCGAAGGGGTCGAGGTGGATCGCATCGTGGCATTTGCCGACCAGCCGATGAGCGGACAGTTTACCATTCACGATGACCGTGCCGTAATTACCCAGGGCAATGAAGGCGTGCAGCTGCGTTGCCCGGCCGTGCCTTTGGGCGCAGAGCCCACATCATTCTACATCAACGTCCCGGCCGATTCATATACCGGCCTGGTGATATCCGTCTTCGATACGCGCGGCCGTGCGCAGGTCATCCGTCTCAAGGAAGGCGCCGTATATACCGTCCGCCGCAGCGAAGTCTGTCCCATCACGCTCGTGGCCAATGATTTTGAAACAGTGCCACTGCAGGGAGCGCAACTGCGCCCGGGTCAGGATTTCAACCAGATGGTCAAACGGCTTACCGGCACCCGCCGCACGGTGACGGACGCGGATTCGGTATTGAAGCGGATCGTGTTCGAGACAGGTTCGCGGGTATCTTCCGGCCTGCGTGCCGATGCTTTCGATTCGCAGTGGCCCGTCTGGATCAATTACAATGAAGGCCAGAGGCTCATCACTGTTTCCACGCCGGCTGATTATTTCCAGGCAAACAAGATATCGGCATTTATGTTCGCCCACCTGGAGTCTCTCGAGGCCATCGAAAACCTCGGCTCCCTGAATACGGACGGGGCGATAACGATGAATGGAATGTTCTCCTACTGCGGTTCGCGCAGCACAACGATGGATATGGACGTAAGCCACTTCAACACTTCGTCGGTGACCACGTTCTATCAGATGTTCTATTACTGCAAGTCGCTCAGCAGCCTTGATATGACAGGCTGGGATACCTCGAAGGGAGTATCTTTCAACTATATGTTCTATTCGTGCAGCAGCCTGCCCGTCCTTGACCTGAGCAGCTTCTCGCTTGCCTCTGTCCCGGACAAGAACGGACTGACATATATGTTCAGCCGGATTCCATACCTGAGAGAGATGCGTCTTGGCCCCGCTTTCCAGATGACGCCTTCCGCTACGCCCAGCAGTTTCTTCCTAGCCTCGTCGGATGCCGTGGGCGTGAGGACCGCGTCAATGGCGGATCGACTTACGATCCACTGTACTGCGGCCGCCGCCAACTGGCTGTGCAGGACCAACCTGCGCTGGATCAAGAGCGGCTACAAGATAGGCGCTCCGAAGGATGTCGAATTCCTTGACCGGGAGACCGGCGAGCCGATAACGGTCATCTGGGGAGCTGACTAAAATAAAACAGGAGCCCGTAGCGGACTCCTGTTTTGTTTTCCTCAAAAGAGCTGTTAGAGCTTGATGCGGATACCGCCAAGGACGATACCCTGCTCGCCGAAGCCGGCCTCTGCAAATACGCAGAAATTGCGGCCGAACTCAAGACCGATCGGAGATACCTGGAAGTTGACGAACCAACCCGAATCGTTTGCATCTACCATTGATGCGAGGGTAGCACCGACTGCGAGTTTCGAATACATATTGAAGCCGTTGGTGCGGAGCCAGTGGAGCTTCATACCCGGCATAAGGGTGTAGTAGCGGCACTCAAAGTTCTCAGCAGCACCGTTGGGAACACCTGCCTTTGCGGTAGTGTGCTGATAGACACCGCTCAGACCGAACGAGAAATACTTGTTCGTGCGGAAATAGAGATCTGCCGAGATAGGGCCGATGAACTTTGCGTCCTGGAGAACGTACTCAGGGTTTTCAGCGCCGGCAGCGAAAATGACAGCGGAGAGAATCTGGGAGTTCGACAGTGCACCGTAAGATACGGAAATCTCTGTTTTGTAGTTCTGTGCGCTTGCTCCGAAAGTGATGAGCATAGCGGCGATTGCAACAAGAATTTTCTTCATACTACAGGTTATTGGATTTTTTTTGCGCAGCAAAGGTATAAAAATCATTTGAATTCAGTTCGAATCGTGTTATATTTGTACAATAAGAAACAGTAAAACCACGATTATGAAGATAAAAGAAATTGCCAAACTCCTGGACGGCCGCATCCTCGGCTGCCAGGACAATTTTGAAATGGAATTCCACAAAGCCTTTTCGTCAGATCTGATGAGCGACGTCCTCAAAGTATCGTTCGATGATACATTGCTCATCACCGGCCTTTGCAACAACCAGACTATGCGTACGGCTGATATGGCCGACGTATCGGTTGTCATTATCGGTAGGGACAAGAGGGCTGACGAGGAGATGCTTTCCCTGGCTGAGGATAGCGGCATCACCATCATCGAGAGTCCCTACAGCCTGTTTAAAATCAGCGGCATCCTCTTCAGTGTGGGGATTAAGCCGCTTTATTGACGTTGTTTATGCATTACAGTTTCGATATAGAAAGAGGCAATTTTACAGACGCGGGCCACGCATCGGCCAGCGTCAAGCGTACGCTCAAGCAGCTTGACGTCGCTCCAGCCAGCATCAAGCGCATCGTAGTCGCGCTCTACGAGGCGGAGATCAATGCCGTCGCGCACGCCTATGGCGGCAAGATTGACGTGGAGATTGACCCCGAAAAGATAGTCATGGTCGTGGCCGACGAAGGCCCCGGCATACCCAATGTTGACCTGGCGATGACCGAAGGCTGGTCCACCGCTTCGCAGAAAGTCCGCGAGATGGGCTTCGGCGCCGGTATGGGTCTTCCCAATATCAAGAAAAATACCGACGAACTCAAGATCGACACCAGGATCGGCGTGGGCACCACGCTGACGATGACCGTCTATCTCAATTCATAGCAGTCAGATGGCTCAAGAGACTTACTTCCACCATTCGCTCAAGATCAACGACTACCTCTGCACGGGCTGCTCTTCCTGCATCCGCGCGTGTCCGACGGCCGCCCTGCGCATCCGCGACGGCAAGGTCATCCTCTCGGACAACAAGTGCGTTGACTGCGGCGAATGTATGCGTACGTGTCCCAGTCGGGCCATCTACGTCAAGCAGGACGATTTTCAGCTGATGGACAACTTCAAGTACCGCGTGGCGCTCGTCCCGGTCACGTTCATCGCCCAGTTTGAAAGCCGTTACAAGACCAAAGCCATATATTCTTGCCTGCGCGAGCTCGGTTTTACGCACATCTACGAGGTGGAGCACGGCACCAAGTTCCTCGCCAGGCTGTACCGCCAGTATATGGCGGACCACCCGGAGATCCGCACGTTCATCTCGCCCTACTGCCCGGCGGTCATCCGCCTGATACAGGTGAGATTCCCTTCGCTGGTGGACAACATTATCCCGCTCAAGTCGCCTCTTGACGTGGCGGCGCGCGTGATCCTGCGCCAGCTGATGGCCGAAGGAGTCAGCCGGGGGAGCATCGGTATATTCTATGTCACTCCCTGCGCGGCCAAGATCGCATCCGTCAAGAGCCCTGTCAGCGGTCAGGATACGTGCATCGCCGGGGTGATCAATATGGACTTCCTCTACAACAAGGTCAAACTCCTGCTCAAGAATGCCGGAAAGGATGCGGTTGCAGTCAATCATTCGCTTACCGGCAAGGATATCCTGTGGCCTGTTACGGGCGGCGAGTCAGCCCTTTTCAGCGAGTCGAGCTTCGCTGTCGACGGCCTTGCGAACGTCATCGAATTTCTCGAAAACCTCGAAGATGAAAATATCGACGTACCCGGCCTGGTCGAGATGCGTATCTGCGACCAGAGCTGTATGGGCGGCCCGCTGACGGTCAACAACCGTTTCGTGGCCCGCAACCGTCTCGAGAAGAGGGCGCAGCTGGTCGATCGGGTGCTGCGCATCCGCAAGGAGGATCCGACCCTGGACAATCCCGAGTTTACTGACGACCTTGCAAAGCAGCTGGTCATTCCGGCCATCAAGCCCCGTTCGATGCTCAAGCTCTCTGACGACTTTTCCACCGCATTCCGTATGGCCGAGGAGATGAAGCGGCTCGAAAAAGCTCTTCCCGGTATCAACTGTGCGGCCTGCGGCGCTCCGACCTGTGCGGCATTTGCCGAAGACGTGGTCCGCGGCGAGGCCGATATCGACGGCTGCGTATTCGCGGACATCCGCAACAATCCCCCGGATGCCCTTCGCAAAGTGTGGGGAGAAAGATTGGACAATCAAAATACGACTACCAAATGATACTCAAAGACATTATCGAAAGACTCAACCTCAAGTGCCTCAACGAGGCCAATCTGGACGCCGAGGTAAGCGGCGCATATTCTTCGGACCTGCTCAGCGACGTGATGGGCAATGCCCGCAGCGGCCAGGTCTGGATTACGATGCAGACGCACAAGAACGTCACGGCCATCGCTTCGCTCAAGGATATTCCGGCCGTCATCATCGTCCGTAACGGCGAGCCCGACGCAGATATGCTCGAGCACGCAAAGGAAGAGGATATCTGCATTCTGGTGAGTTCTGAGCCTACTTTCCAGGTCTGCGGCAAGCTTTACGAGCTGATAAAGTAAGCGACCATGCCGAAGTTCCGCGCGGATATGCATATCCATTCCGTGCTCTCTCCCTGCGGCGATATTGAGATGAGCCCCTCGGCCATCGTCGCCAAGGCCAAAGAGAAAGGACTGGACATCATCGGACTGACCGACCACAACAGCACCCTCAATGCGGAGGTGACCCGCCGCCTTGGGGAGCGGTGTGGCCTGCACGTGCTGATGGGAGCCGAGGTGACCACCTCCGAGGAGGTGCACTGTCTCGGTTTCATGCCAGACGCGGAGAGACTTCACGAGTTTCAGAAGTTCTTGGATTCGCGCGTGATATTTTTCGCCAACGATCCGGATAAGTTCGGCTATCAGTTCGTCGTGGACGAAGAGGAGAATGTCCTGGACGAGGTCCCGCACCTGTTGATCAATGCGCTCAACCTCTCGATGGAGGAGATGCAGCGCAAGGTCTATGAGCTGGGCGGCATTTTCATCCCGGCCCACGTGGACCGCAGCACGTTCAGCATCAGCAGCCAGCTGGGATTCGTGCCGGACCGCCTGAAGTTCCACGCCCTCGAGCTGAGCTACTACGCACGGGGCCACGAATTCCTCGACAAGTGTCCCTGGTTTGCCGATTTCAACTACATCCAGAGCTCGGACGCGCATTTCATTGACGATATCGGCAAGATATGCAGCGTGCTGGAGATGGAGTCATTCAGTTTTGAAAATTTCAAAAACGCCCTCCGACAGGGAGAGGCGGTGATATTATAGCCCTGTTATGAAGACCCTCGACCTGCATATCATAGACATCGTTCACAATTCACTCCGTGCCGGCGCCTCGCGCATCGTCATCGAGATGGAGGATCTCGAGACGCAGGACCGCCTTTCGATCAAGATCATCGACAATGGCTGCGGAATGCCGCAGGATATGATAGATGCCATCAACGACCATTTCTACAGCTGCCGCAAGGAGCGCAAGATAGGTATGGGCATCGCGCTGCTCAAATACCATTCGCAGATATGCAACGGTAATTTCTACCTCAAGTCGAAAGTGGGCGAGGGGACGGAGATATACGCCTCGTATCAGCGGTCGCACATCGACCTGCAGCCCCGCGGCGACCTCTCGGGCTGCTTTGCCAACTTCATCTGCCAGTATTCGGACCGCGAATTCGTGATCCGCTACATAATGGATGAGGATACTTTCGAACTGACCACTTCCGATGTCAAGGAGGTCTTCGAAGGCATCGAGCTCAACAATTACGAGATCATAAAGAGTCTCACGGAACTGATTCACGAGAATATCGGATATTGATATGGCAGCAAAACCCAAATCTCTCTGGTACTGTACCTCCTGCGGCGCCGAAGCCCCCAAATGGATGGGCCGCTGCCCCGCCTGCGGCGAGTGGAATACGATGGTCGAGGCTCCGGCCGAAAAGGCCTCGAAGTCCCCTGCCGGCCGCACTCGCGGACTTCTGGCGGCCGAGGCTGCCCGCCCGCAGCGTCTGGACGAGGTCTCGGGCGCGGAGGAGCTGCGTTTCCGCCTCGGCAACGGTGAGCTGGACCGCATCCTGGGCGGCGGGATGGTCGAAGGTTCGATGGTGCTTATCGGAGGCGAGCCGGGTATCGGCAAATCCACCCTCTCGTTGCAGATACCTCTGCAGTGCGGCGGACTTTCCACCCTGTACGTATCGGGCGAGGAGAGCCTCAAGCAGATAAAGCTTCGCGCGCAGCGACTCGGCGGCAACGCCGAAAACTGCCTCGTGCTGAGCGAGACACTGCTCGAGAATATTATCGAGCGTGCCCGTGAAGTCAATCCCAGGCTGCTCATAGTCGATTCGATCCAGACCATCTACAGCGAGGCCCTTGAGTCTTCGGCCGGGAGCGTGTCGCAGGTGCGCGAATGCGCTGCCGCCCTGCTGCGTTTTGCCAAGGAGACGGCCACGGCGGTCATTCTCATCGGGCATATCACCAAGGACGGTACCATCGCCGGACCGAAGGTGCTGGAGCACATAGTCGATGTGGTGCTTCAGTTCGAAGGCGATACCAAGGGCGCGTACCGTATCCTGCGCAGCATCAAGAACCGCTTCGGCTCGACGGACGAGCTGGCCGTGTATGAGATGACTTCCGCAGGTCTGAGGGAGGTTTCCAATCCTTCCGAGCTGCTGATCCCGATGCATCAGGAGGACCTGAGCGGCGTGGCTATAGGCGCGATGATGGACGGCACCCGGCCGTTCCTCATTGAGTTGCAGGCTCTGGTAAGTACGGCGGCTTACGGTACTCCGCAGCGTTCGGCTACGGGATTTGACGGCCGCAGGCTCAATATGCTGCTGGCCGTGCTCGAGAAGCGGGCCGGATTCAAGCTGGCCGCAAAGGACGTGTTTCTCAATATTGCCGGAGGCCTTCGCGTGAGCGACCCTTCGTGCGACCTGGCCATCGTGGCGGCGATCCTCTCATCCAATTTCGACCTCTACATTTCGCCCAAGACCTGCTTTGCAGCGGAAGTGGGCCTCAGCGGAGAGATCCGCCCCGTGCCGCAGGTCGAGCGCCGCATCGCCGAGGCAGAGAAGCTTGGATTTACAAAGATTTACGTCTCCTCATTCAATAAGGACGCCGCGCTTGCGCGCAAGAAAAACGGCCACATCGAGATTGTGACCGTTTCAGATATTGCCGCTCTTTGCAGGCAATTGTTCCAGTAGTATCAGTCGCAGCAGCCGTCAGTCTCGTCGCAGGTCTTGCTGGCGTCAACGATGTACTTGAAAATCATCAGGGCCGTCTTGTCGCCGCCGCCGACCAGGGCTTCGGGATGGAACTGTACGCCGATGATGATACCTCCGCCATCTTCGAACTGTGCATCAAGCGCGCCGGTGCGCTCGACCGCCTCTACGATGCCGTCAGCCGAGCGTGCGATGACGCTGAATCCCTTCGGGACGCGGTTGATGGCCTGATGGTGGAATGAATTGACAACATAATCGGTGCTGCCGAAAACCTTTGCCAGAGTCGAGTTGGCGTCGATGACGATGCTGTGCGTGCCATAGGAGCCCGGCGTGGAGCCCTGGCGATGCTTGACATAGCTTGCGGGAATCTGGCTCGGAATGTCCTGCCAGAGGGAGCCGCCGAATGCGACCGCCATCAGCTGCTCGCCGCGGCAGATGCCCAGGACGGGAATGCCGCGCTTGACGGCTGCGCGGATCAGCTTGACGTCGAACTCGTCGCGTGCCGGCTGAATCTCACCCAGTTCGTTGATCGGCTCCTCGCCGAACCATTTGAGCGGGTCAAAATCAGCTCCGCCGGTCATAATCAGTCCGTCGATCGCAGCGACCGTGGCCTCGATAACCTCGTCGTCGCCTGTCACCGGAACAATGACCGGGATGCCGCCGGCAAGACGGACGGCGTTGGTATATACGGTGTTGACCATATTTTTGGAGCCCTCGGTGTAACCGGATACACCGATAAGAGGCTTGCGGGCATTAACCGCCGTGCAGGAGAGGATAATAACAACAAAAAGGATGAATCTTTTCATATGTCTGGTATTTATATATCACCAAAGGTAAAATAAATCTATGACTTTAGGAAAATATCAAGTAAATTTGCATCTATTGTGTTAATATTGAATTCATGAAACCCACACTCCTTGTACTGGCAGCCGGAATGGGCTCCAGATACGGCTCTCTTAAACAGATGGACGGTCTCGGCCCCAGCGGCGAGACGATTATCGATTATTCGATTTATGATGCTATCCGCTCCGGATTCGGCAAGATCGTTTTCGTCATACGTCATTCGTTCGAAGAGGACTTCAAGAAGATATACAATGCCGAGCGTTTCGGCGGCCGCGTGGCCGTCGAGTATGTATTCCAGGAGCTGGAATATCTTCCGGACGGCTATAAGGTCCCCGAAGGCCGCGAGAAGCCCTGGGGTACCAATCACGCCGTAATGATGGCCGCCGATGTCATCCACGAGCCTTTTGCCGTCATCAACGGCGACGACTTTTACGGCGCTGAGAGTTTCCGCGCGATGGCCGAGTTCCTCCGCGATGCAGAGGGCCGCAAGGGTCAGTATTCGATGATCGGCTACCGTCTGGAGAATACTCTCTCCGAGTTCGGAGGCGTTTCCCGCGGTGTCTGCTCAGTGGATGGCAAGGGCAACCTTAAGACCATCACCGAGCGTTTCCAGATAGCCCGCCGGGGCGGCAAGGTGAGCCACGTCGTGGACGAGCGTCCCTACGAGCTCAATCCTGCAAGTCCGGTTTCGATGAACTTCTGGGGCTTTACACCTGATTATTTCGAGTGGTCCGCGAAGCTTTTCAAGAAGTTCCTCGACGAGCCTTCGACCCGGACCAATCTCAAGGCCGAGTTCTTTATCCCCTATGTCGTAGATTACCTGATCGCATCGGGCAAGGCCGTTTTCCGCGTGATAGAGTGCGATGCCAAGTGGTTCGGCGTCACCTACAAGGAAGACCGTCCCTATGTTGTCGAACGCCTCGAAAAGCTTGTTGCCGAAGGCCGTTATCCTTCCAACCTCTGGGCTTTAAAGCACTGACAAGAGATGCAGTTCAACGCCCGCAAGGTTTTTCGTTACATCCTGCTGCTCGCCGTTTCGGCCGGGCTGCTCTGGTTTATATTCCGTAACGAAAACTGGGGCGAATTCTGGGCTGACATCAAATCCTGCCGATGGGGCTGGGTGGCGGCTATGATGCTGCTGCAGTGCCTTGTGACGCTGATGCGCGGAGAGCGCTGGCGTCTGATGATGCGCCCTCTGACGCGCGATCTTACGGTGCGCGAGACCTATGACGCCTATGCCATCTGCTATCTATCCAACCTTCTGATCCCGCGTTCGGGCGAAGTGGTCCGCTGCGGACTCGTGGCCGAGACGCGCAAGACGAGTTTCGAGGGAGCCCTCGGCTCGGTGGTGATGGAGCGTGTATGGGACATTATCTGCGTTATTGTCAGTTGCATCCCCCTGCTGTTCGTGGGACATTTCCGCGAGATAGTGATTGGCTGGTTTACGGGCAATGACGCTCCTGCTGGCGGTAATGCCCTGATGTGGCTGTGGATCGGCCTGGCGCTTGCTGCGGTCGTGGTGGTCGCAGTCATTCTGGCCCGCCGTCACCGCGAGAGCCTCAACCGCACGAAGATCGGCGCTGCCATATTCGGATTCTGCGGCAAGATGGCCGAAGGCTTCAAGGCCGCCTTCAAGATGGAGCGCAAGTGGGCCTTCTTCGGTTATACGATCCTTATCTGGGTATCATACTGGCTTTGCAGCCTCTGGACGATATGGGCGCTGCCTTCGGCCGATGCGGCCGGTCTGGGCGGCTGGGACGCGCTTTTCCTGATGATTGTCGGCTCCATAGGCTGGCTCGTGCCGGTTCCGGGCGGATTCGGCGCCTATCACGGCATCCTTTCCCTGACCCTCGGCTCGATTTATGGCCTTGCCATGACCGAGGCAAATGCATTTGCGGTCCTCTCGCACGAGACGCAGGTGGTCCAGATGCTCGTCATCGGTCTTATTTCGCTCGCTACCTGGGCTATCGTCCGGCGCCGGCGGGCCCGTTCAATGACAAATACTTCACAATCGATATGAAATCTATCCTCGGTATCGGCAATGCGCTGACGGACATTCTGGCGGTCCTGCCGGATGACACACTCCTCAAGAAGTACAACCTCCCTCCGGGAAGTATGCAGCACGTAGATGCTCCGACCGGCAACAAGATCTGGTCCGACCTGAAGAAGATCGGCGTCCAGTATGTGGCCGGCGGCAGTGCGGCCAACACTATTTCCGCAACGGCCATCCTCGGTATGCCTTCGGCATTTATCGGCAAGGTGGGTGATGACGAGCTCGGCTCGCTCTTCCACTCCGACCAGAAGCAGAACGGTATCCGCAGCATCATCCTCAAGGGCACCGCGGCTTCGGGCCGTGCGATGGTCTTTATCACCGCGCCCAATGCCGACCGTACTTTCGCCACTTATCTTGGTGCCGCACTCCAGCTTGAGCCGGAAGACCTCAAGCCCGAGTATTTTGAGGGTTACGAGCACGACTACCTGCATCTGGAAGGTTATCTGGTGCAGAATCAGAGGCTTTTCCGCCGCGCCGTCGAGATAGGCCGCGAGCATCATATGACTATTTCCCTCGATATGGCTTCATACAATGTCGTGGAGTCCAACAATGCGTTCCTGCACGATATCGTCCGCAATTATGTGGATATCGTCTTCGCCAACGAGACCGAGGCCAAGGCCTTTACCGGACTTGAGCCGCGCGAGGCGCTGGACGAGATGGCCTCTATGTGCAAGATCGCAGCCGTCAAGATCGGAAAGTCCGGGTCGATGGTCCGCAGCGGTGAGCAATATCACTTCATCGAGCCGTGGCCGGGCGAGGCCGTGGATGCTACCGGTGCGGGCGATACTTACGCCGCCGGTTTCCTTTTCGCCCTTGCCAACGGGATGCCGCTCGAGGTCTGCGGACAGGTCGGCAGCGCGCTTGCAGCCAAGGTCGTCGAGGTTATCGGTACCAAGATCGATATTCCCCGCTGGAAGGAAGTCAAGAAAGAAATCCGCCGCCTGATGGGCGTAACCGACCTGTAATGAAGTTTGACCTGATAGCACGCGATAAGTCGTCCGGCGCCCGTGCGGGCCTGCTGCAGACGGCCCATGGCGAGATTCGCACCCCGATTTTCATGCCGGTAGGCACGGTCGGCAGCGTCAAGGGCGTCTATCACCGCGACCTTCGTGACGATATCAGGGCGCAGATTATCCTTGGCAATACTTATCATCTCTACCTGCGTCCCGGTCTGGATATCCTGTACCGCGCAGGCGGACTGCACAAGTTTACCTCCTGGGACGGGCCCATCCTCACGGACAGCGGCGGATTCCAGGTGTTTTCGCTCACCCAGATTCGCAAGATCACCCCGGAGGGATGCACGTTCCAGTCGCATATCGACGGTTCGAGGCATACTTTTACCCCCGAGAACAACGTCGATACTCAGCGGACCATCGGCGCTGATATAATGATGGCCCTCGATGAATGCTGCCCGGGCAATGCGGATCACCGCTATGCGGAGAAGTCGCTGCAGCTGACACAGGGCTGGCTCGAGCGTTTCGACCGTCGTTTTAGGGAGACGGAGCCCCTCTACGGTTATGAGCAGACTTATTTCCCCATTGTTCAGGGATGCGTGTATGACGACCTGCGTATCCGTGCCGCAGAGCACGCAGTGGCTCTCGGCCGCGACGGATATGCCATCGGCGGCCTTGCCGTAGGTGAGCCGACGGAGGAGATGTACCGCATCATCGAGCTGCTTCATCCAGTGCTGCCCGCCGACAAACCCCGTTACCTGATGGGCGTCGGCACGCCCGCCAATATCCTGGAGGCCATCGACCGCGGCGTGGATATGTTTGACTGCGTGATGCCTACGCGCAACGGCCGCAACGGAATGCTCTTCACCTGGCAGGGTATCATCAATATCCGCAACCGCAAATGGGCGGACGATTTCTCCCCGATCGATCCAGATGGCTCGTCTTTTGTTGACAGCCTCTACTCCAAGGCATACCTGAGGCATCTGTTCATCGCCGGCGAAATGCTGGCGGCCGAGATTGCGAGCGAGCACAACCTCGCATTCTATCTGGATCTGGTGCGGCAGGCCCGTGAGCATATCCTGGCCGGAGATTATCACAGCTGGAAGGAAGTTATGGTAAAACGGCTTGAGACCAGACTTTGACGATGAAAGGACCTCTCATAAAGCGGCTGGACCGATACATAATCGGCAAATTTATCGGCACGTATCTCTTTACGCTGCTGATCGTGATTCTCGTCGTGATAGTCTTCGACCTTAGCGAGAAGATCGGAAAGTTTGTCGAGAATTCGGTCCCCCTGAGCGAGATCGTCCTGCAGTACTATGCGGGATTCATCCCGTGGATGCTCAACAGTTTCAGCCCGCTGTTCGTCTTTATCGCCGTCATTTTCTTCACCTCTAAGCTGGCGACCAACAGCGAGATCATAGCGATTCTCTCGAGCGGCGTGAGTTTCCGCCGCCTGATGGTGCCCTATATTTTCTCGGCGGCGCTGATTACGGCTTTTTCGCTGTTTATGAGCCTGTCGGTGATTCCTCCTGCCAACAAGATGCGTCTGGATTTCGAGAACAAGTACATCAAATCCAAGCAGCGAAGCGCCGAAGAGCTGTCCAATCTGCATTACCAGATTTCGCCCGGCCAGTTCGTCTATGTCGAGCAGTACAGCCCCTGGGCCAATACCTGCTATCGCTTTACGCTGGAGACCATCGAAGGCGGCCGTGTCCTGTCCAAGCTTTCGGCCGAGTCGGCCGCGTGGGATTCGACCTTCTGCGGCTGGACGCTGCGCAATTATTACCAGCGTGATTTCTACGGCGAATCGGAGGTCGTCGTGACCGGCCGCACGAAGGATACCATCATCAACCTTACGATAGACGATTTCAGCCGGCGCAAGAATTTCGTCGAATGGCTGACCGGGCCGGAGCTGAATGAGGTTATCGAGACGCAGCGTATGCGCGGCGATCCTTCCATCAAGCGTTCCCTGATAGAGAAAAACAACCGCGTGGCGACTCCTTTCTCGGCTTTCGTGCTGACCGTTATGGCTGTCGCCCTGTCCTCGCGCAAGAGGCGGGGAGGTACCGGCATCAACATCGGCGTCGGCCTGGCGCTGAGCTTCTCGTACATATTGTTTATGCGCTTCAGCCAGATGTTCGTCTATACCGGAGCGCTCTCGCCGGCCTTCGCAATGTGGCTGCCTAATATACTCTACGCCGTGATTGCGGCCGTACTTTACCGTATCGCACCGAAATAATCCAAGTATCTTTTAAATATGAATCAGAAAACCAACATCAAGATTCGGCTTATCATGATGAACTTCCTGATCTTTGCGGTCTGGGGAGCTTATCTGTGTTCGCTCGGCATCTATCTGAGCCACATTGGAATGGGCAAGAACATCGGCCATTTCTTTGCCGTCCAGGGTATCGTTTCGCTCTTTATGCCCGCCCTTATGGGTATCGTGGCAGACAAGTGGATTCCCGCCCAAAAGTTGCTCGGCATCTGCCACTTCCTCTCTGCGGTTTTTATCGCCATTGCAGGTTATATGGGTATGAGATACGGTTCCGAAGTGACCTTCGGCCAGATTTTCCATCCGTATTCCTTAGCCGTCGCTTTCTTTATGCCGACCATCGCGCTTGGCAATTCGGTATCCTACAACGCCCTGACCAAGGCCGGGATGGACACGGTCAAGGATTTCCCGCCGATCCGCGTGTTTGGTACCATCGGCTTTATCGTATCGATGTGGATTGTCAATTTCACGGGATTCAAGGACAGCTATATGCAGCTTTTCGTTTCGGCTGCGTGGGGCCTGGTACTCGCCGTTTATGCATTTACCCTGCCTGATTGCCCGATCAACCGCGACAAGAAGTCCTCGTCGATTGTGGATGCCCTGGGCCTTCGCGCATTTACGCTGTTCAAGGATTCGAAGATGTGCGTTTTCTTCATCTTCTCGTTCCTTCTGGGTATGTGCCTGCAGGTTACCAACGGTTTTGCAACGCCGTATCTCGATGACTATGGCAAGCTGCCCGAGTTCGCAAGTGCATTTGTCGTACGCCACAGCGTGTTCCTTTCGTCCATCTCGCAGGTCTCCGAGACTCTTTGCATCCTGCTCATTCCGTTCTTCCTCCGCCGTTATGGCATCAAGAAGGTGATGATCATCTCGTTCGTAGCCTGGGTGCTTCGTTTCGCGCTGCTCGGCGCCGGCTGGCCCTCGGGATTTGGCGTGGTGCTGTTCGTCCTCTCGATGATCGTCTACGGCGTGGCATTCGACTTCTTCAACATCAGCGGTTCGCTCTATGTTGACAAGAATACGGACGTTGGCATCCGTTCGAGTGCACAGGGCGTCTTTATGATGATGACCAACGGCTTCGGCGCGACCATCGGTTCGCTCTGCGCGCAGGCGGTCGTCAATCACTTCATCGCCGGCAAGACCGGTGAGTCTCTGATGTCTGGCTGGTCCACCGCGTGGTATGTCTTTGCAGGCTTCACCCTCGTGGTCACCTTCCTCTTCGCCCTCGTCTTCAAGTACAAACACGACCCCAAGGCCGCATAAGCCTTCAAAAATAAAGCACAGAAAAGAGCCGCAGACGATCAACTCCTCTGCGGCTTCTTTTTTTGGTATCAGTACTATTCCAGGCCTTTCTGGAGGAAGGCGGCGTACTGGTCGCGGTTGAGGTTGTAGCTGCGCGCGGGTAACTTGGCCTTCTCGGTGAGAGGGTCGAGGATCACATAGTAGGGTTGGGCGTTGACATTGTAACGCTTCATCATAAAGTATGAATTGATCTTGCCCAGGCTCTTGAGGGTTTTGCCGTTATCGGTGACGACCCAATCCTTTTGCGGCAGGATCGTCTTGTCGTCGCCGTAGAGCGAGCAGACCACATAATCCTCCTTCATCATCTTGAGAACGCGCGGGTCGCTCCATACGCGCGACTCCATCTCGCGGCAGTTGACGCAGCCGTGGCCGGTAAAATCAAGCAGCACGGGCTTGCCGACCTTTGCGGCATAGGCAATCGCCTCCTCGTAATCGAAAAATGCGGGAATGTCGTAGGGCAGATGCAGGAAGTCTGCATATTTGCGGTCGGCAGGCAGAAGGCTTTCATCCTCCGCCCGCCCCACGGTATATGTCGGCCCGCCCTGAGAATGCTGCGCCGGGTCGAGCACGAAATCCTGCGTCGTAATAGGCGGCAGATAACCCGAGAGTCCCTTCAGAGGCGCACCCCACATACCCGGAATCATATAGACCACGAACGTGAAATCGACGATTATCAGGATAAGACGCAGTATGCTGATGTGCTGCACGGGGCTGTCGAACTTGAATCTGATCTTGCCCATCAGATAGAGGCCCAGCAGGGTGAAGACCACGATCCAGATGGCCAGATAGACCTCGCGGTCGAGCAGATGCCAGTGATAGGTCTGGTCGGCAACGCTGAGGAACTTGAGGCCCAGGGCGACCTCCACGAAGCCCAGCACTACTTTCACGCTGTTGAGCCAGCCGCCGCTCTTCGGGAGGCGGTCCAGCAGCGAAGGAGCGAAAGCCAGGAGAGTAAAGGGCAGGGCGAAGGCGATGGAGAACGCCAGCATCGTGATGATGGGCTCCCAGAACTGCCCCTGGGTACTCTTTATGAGTACGCTTCCTACGATGGGGCCGGTGCAGGAGAACGATACCAGCACAAGGGTTAGGGCCACGAAGAATACGCCTGCAAGGCCGCCCTTGTTGGATTTCTCATCCGACTTGTTGAGCCACTTCGCAGGCAGGGTAATCTCGAAGGCTCCGAAGAAGGAGGCCGCGAAGAGCATGAATATCAAGAAGAAAATGATATTCGGCAGCCAGTGCGTGGCAAGCCAGTTGAATATGTCCGCCGTGACGGTGGCTCCGCCCGCGAAATATGTCACAAGGATGATAACGGCGATGGGAATGGTATAGAGCGCCACGATGGAAAGTCCGAATACGGAGGCTAGAGACTTCTGGTTCTGCTTGAGGAAGAAGCTCACCGTCATCGGGATCATCGGGAAGACGCAGGGCGTCAGAAGTGCCACGAAGCCCCAGGCAATAGCCTCCAGGATGAGGGCCCAGATGGATTTGCCCTCGCCGGGAGCAGGAGCGCTGAGCGTCTCTTCTACTTCCGCGCCGGCTACCACGGGGAGGCCTTCTCCGCCGGGAAGCGTCACATTGATGGTGACATCATCCGGAGGGATGCAGTTCTGGTCATTGCAGGCCTGCCACTCGATGGTCACGGGGACCTTGACTTCATTGCCCTGAAGGAGCTCCACCTTCTGGCAGATGACCACCGGGCTGCTGCACGTGCCTATCTCTATGCCGAAAGCATCGTCGAATCCCCTGTGAATCTTCGATGAGATATAAGGCTCGCCGACAAGCGTCACCTTGCCGGAGTCCTCAATGGTGAAGATTGTGCCGTTGGGACCGCTTGAGCCGTAGTCGGTCAGGTCGTAGATGTGCCAGTCGCCAGTGATCGTGCCCGTAGCGCGGATCTCCCAGGTATTGTCTTCCAACTGTACGGCCTCCGCCTTCCAGGCGACGGGCTGATGCATTTGTCCGAATGCAGGAGCGGAGAGCAGCAGCGCAAGGATCAGGAGTTTCAGGTATCTCATTCTCTTTCAGATTATATCGTGAATCTTCCAAAGATACGAACTTCCACGGAGTTTACCTCAATTATTTCGCGTCCATACGCAAAACAGCCGCTCCCTTGCAAGGAAAGCAGCTGTCAATCAGTGATTTGCTGCAAGGCCTCTAAAGCGTTTCGTGGCGGCGTGCAAGAGTGGTCAGGCCCAGGGCGACCGCTGCTGCGGCTATCAGGATGAAGATGATGTCCCTGATATTGGCGCGGGCCGTTGCGAGCACCTTATCTACGAATGGAATCCCGGCCGCGGAATCTTCCGGGAGGAGGCTGCTGACATCTGCCGGATGGAGCATCATCAGTACGGCGATGCCGCCCAGCGCGATTCCGGCCACAAGTGCGACGATCATCGCCCGTCGGCCGTGGCGATGCGAATGCTCGACCTCGGCCTTGAGCCCCTCGACTGATTTGAGCCGGGCCGCCGTTTCGATCATAAACTGTCCCTCATCGGGGATCTGGGGCGCGTTCTCGCGCAGTATCTGTTCGATATCTTTCATTGTCTGATACGTTCTCTGAGGTGGTCCCGGCCCACCGAAAGATAATATTTGACCGTGCCCGAAGGGATCTGCATAATGGTTGCGATCTCCTTGACACTCAGGTCTTCAAAATAATGCAGGGCTATGGCGGTGCGCTCCTTTTCCGGAATCTGCGCCAGGGCCAGACGAAGCTCTTCGTGAAGGAAAGCTCCGTCCGCGCCGCCGGTGTCCTGTACGTGCAGCGCCTGGGGTGCTTCTATCGAAACGGCAGGCTCCGGCTGCCGGCGAAGATGGTCTATGAAGCAGTTGTAGGCAATGCGGAAAACCCACGCCTTGAAATTGCCCGAAAACCGGTCCGAAGTGACGTATGCCCGAACCAGCGCTTCCTGAGCCAGGTCATCTGCAAGTGCGGCATCTCCGCAAAGAGATATCAGGAACCGCCGAAGCCGTCCCTGACATACTCTCACTTCGCAGATAAACCGCTCTCTCGTCATTTGTTTTCGCCGAGGGCCTTTTCTTCGGCCTCTATCTCCTTGGCCAGCATATTCTTGCCGATGAAATAGATGATGAAAAGTGCAATGCCGATGGCCAGCAGGATGCCTCCGGGGATAAACATAAACCAGGAGACTGATTCCTTGAGGGTGTCTCCCTTGAGCAGGGAGATGATGATAAATGCAATGCCGAGCAGCGATGTTACGCAGGCTCCCGTGAGACGGTCAAGCATCTGTTTCTTTACCGAATGGCTCTTTTTCGGCTCCATCTTGAACATATCCGTATCGATAGGCTGGCCTTTTTCGATGGCCTTAAGCATAATCTCCGTCTTGCGGTTGATCTCGTTCTGACGGGTCCTGCTCACGATCCATACGATCGTTATGGGCAATATAACTGCTACGAAGATGGGAATGAGAAAATCTGAAAGTGCTTCCATTTTTAAACCTTATTAATTAAACCTGCCCCTTTTGCGGGGACTTGACATTGCTATAACGCAAAACCGGGGCAAAAGGTTGGGGCGTGGCGAAAATTTTTCAGTCTATAGTAATCCAGCTGATGAAGCGGTCGCAAATGATGCTCACGGCCTCCTGCGAAGGATGGACGGTATCCTCGGCATACCACCGGTAGTCGCGAAGTTCGTCAAGGAGTATCTCGTACGAAGGGAAATAATGCACCGTCTCGCCGTGCCGCTTCTGCAGCTCGTCGATGGCCAGAAGCAGGCTGGCCTTGCTGATCTGGTTGCCGTGGGCGCCGTCGGCCAGATGGCGGATGGGGCTTACGGTAAAAATCCACTTCTTCTCCGGGTGCCGACGGATCAGCGGCTCGAGCAGCTGCACGGTCTGCTCCGATGAAAGGAATTCGCGACGGAACTCACGGGCGGGGACTTTGTGGCAGTTGGCTACGATGATATCGCGCTCCAGATGCCGGAAAACCCACGAGGTGCCGAGCGTGAGAATGACCGCACCGGTCTGCTGCCACTGGCGGCAGGCCTCATCGAGCGCGGCATTGGCCTCTTCGAGAAATGCCTCCGGGCTCTGCCGGGCAAAGGCTCCGTGGTGATGGAACGAAACGTACCGTCCGTCGCGGACTATTACATCCTCCGCCGTAAAATGCCTGCCGCTGTCGAGCCGTTCGAGTGCCGCAGCGATGGATGCCGGATTGAAAAGTATCCCGAAAGGATTGGCGACAACCGCAAATCCTTCATCCTCGAGCCGACAGCCGATCTGCGTCGAAAAGCACGAACCCGTGACGAGGATCGGGCTCTTGCGCAGAGTCAGTTTTCCCGGGCCTTCGATCTGATACGTTCCTTTCATAGAGTTAGCGAAAAAACAATCCGGGCACAAAATAAGCCATTTTTGTGCCCGGATCGGATATAGCAAATACTACTTGATACCGGCCTTCTTGCGGACGGCTGCGAGCATATCGTCAATTACCGCTTCCATATCCCAGACGGGCTTCCAGCCCCATTCCTCGCGGGCGCAGCTGTCATCCATCCAGTTGGGCCAGCTGTCGGCGATGGCAGCCTTGACAGGATCCACGTTGTAGTCGAAAGTCGCATCGGGGATGCGCTTGCGGATAGCCTCGAAGAGAATCTTCGGCGTAAAGCTCATACTTGCGATATTGAAGCTGTTGCGGTGGCGCAGGCGGGAGGGATCGGCCTCCATCAGGTCGGTCACGGCCTTCAGTGCGTCAGGCATATACATCATATCCATATAGCTGTCCTCGGGGACTTCGCAGGTATAATGATGGCCCTCCTTGATAATCTCGTAGAAAACCTCCACGGCATAGTCGGTCGTCCCGCCGCCGGGCATCGCACCGTTGGAGATGATACCCGGGAAACGTACGCTTCGCGTATCGACGCCGAAGCGCGTGAAATAGTAATCGCTCAGCAGCTCTCCGGCTACCTTGCAGCAGCCGTAGATCGTATTGGGACGCATTATGGTATCCTGCGGCGTACCGTCGTGAGGGGTGCTCGTACCGAAAGCTCCTATCGAACTGGGCGTAAATACCGCGCAGCCGAACTCCTTCGCGATGTTGAGGGAGTTGAGCAGCGCGCCCATATTGATACCCCAGGCCACCTGCGGCATCTTTTCGCCGGTCGCGCTGAGCAGTGCCACAAGATTGAAAATGGCATCGACCTTATGCTTTTTGACAGCTTCTGCAAATGCATTTGCATCCGTTGCGTCAAGCTTTTCGGCGATGCCAAACTGTGACATTTTCGCTACCTGCTCATCTTTGAGATCCGCACTGATCACGTTATCTGTCCCGTAGAGCCGCTGCAGGTGGGGGACAAGCTCCGTCCCAATCTGCCCGCCGGCTCCGATAACCAATATCCTTTTCATTTGATTATTATTATGTTATTATTAACAAAAAACAGTTTCAACTATACAAACTTACATAAAAAAGCCTTATGCTGTCATCTCTCCTGCGCAAAATAGACCAGCACGCCACAGGGATGAGACAGGTGGAGCGTGAAACGGTCGGCCGCAGCGACATTGAGCGTTCCCTTCCAAAGGGAGTCAAATACCACCTTATCGGTAGGATACTGCAATCCCTCGGCGGTGATGCGCACGCTGCTGTCGAAGCAGAAGATCGAGATCTCCTGGCCGGGGGTGGCACTCATCGTCGCACTGTCACGGATCACGGCGAAGCGGCCGTAGTCAGTCAGCATCTCGATGGGGCAGGGAGCCTCTGCGGCATAATCCAGCAGCAGCGAAATGTTGCCCAGGGTGTGGTCCTCCCGCGCTCCGGTCGCCCCGAGAATCGTAATCCTTGAGGGGTTGAGGCTCAGGGCAAAATGAAACGCCTTGGTCATATCATTGTCTTCCTGTCCGGAGCACCGCCTGATGCGGTCCGCAAACCGTGCCTGGAGATCTCCGGGAAGGGAATCCATATCACCTACGATATAATCGGGCTCCAGCCCGGCATTAATCAGGCTTGCCGCCGCCCCGTCGCAGCACACGCGGAGGTCGGCCGTGCGCAGCACTTCCAGGCAGGCGCCGGAAGAGGGAAAATCTCCGTGGGCAAGTATTGCGATGTGAGGTCCCATTATTCGAAATGATAGCTTTCACAGTCGCGGAATCCGAGCAGGAAATCCTTTGCGCTCATGCGGCGTTTGCCCGAGACCTGGATCTCGTAGATGCGCAGGGCGTCTTCGCCGCACTGCACGTCCAGATGTTCGCGGTTGGTGACCGTGATGGTACCGGGCGCGCCGCCGTTCTGCTCACGACGGATGCGATATGCATCATAGAGCTTGACAGGGATGGTCTCGCCCTTGTCATTGACCAGGGTTGACCAGGCGGTAGGTACGGGACTGAGGCCGCGGATGAGACGTGCGATCTCGAATGCTCCGCGCGTCCAGTCGATATGGCCCAGATCCTTGGTCAGCTTCGGAGCCGGACGCAGGGCACGGTGCATCTGCACGTACTGTTCGCTGGGCTTGACTCTTCGGTCGCGGATGGCCTCTACGGTCTTGATGACCAGGGCCGCTCCGAGAGGCATCAGCTTGTCGTGCAGCGAACCTGCGGTATCGTATTCTTCGACGGGACAGGTCTCCTGCAGCAGGATGCGTCCCGTGTCGATCTGTTCGTCTATCAGGAATGTCGTGACGCCGGTCATCTTCTCGCCGTTGATGACGGCCCAGTTGATAGGCGCGGCCCCGCGATACTGCGGCAGCAGCGAAGCGTGGAGGTTGAACGTACCCAGATAAGGCATGCTCCATACCTCACGGGGCAGCATCCTGAAGGCTACCACGACGAAGAGGTTTGCCTTCAGGGCGCGAAGATCCGCGATGAATTCCGGGTCGCGCAGCTTTTCGGGCTGCAGCACCTTCAGTCCGT
This sequence comes from uncultured Bacteroidia bacterium, assembly GCA_902773925.1. Taxonomy (GTDB): domain Bacteria; phylum Bacteroidota; class Bacteroidia; order Bacteroidales; family UBA932; genus Cacconaster. Next base: position 429,575 of record CACYGI010000001.1, read on the forward strand.
GCTCGATGGCATAACGCTTGACGGCGCTCTCATTGACCTTCAGGCCCCGGCCGCTCGGCTTGTCCGGCACCGTTACCACTGCTGCGATATCATAACCTCCCTGCACGAGGGCGTCCAGCGGCGCAACGGCAAATTCCGGCGTACCCATATACACTATGCGCACGTGGCCGTGACCGCGGCGGAACAGGTTTCTCACCTTGTAGTACACCTTCTTGAACCATTTGCCGATAGCACCGAAGAATCCCTTCAGATCGAGGGTGAAGAGCGAAGAGTCGCGGGTCGATTTGCGCGTCAGCAGCACGCCTATCGGCAGCAGCACCAGCGATGAGACGAACGTGCCGACGAACGGCGTTATTGCCGATTCTGTCGCAAGCCGCTTACCGATCATATCGATGATATAATAGATAAGGTAGAAGAATATCGAAATGATGACCGGCGTACCGAATCCGCCCTTGCGGATAATGGCGCCCAGCGGTGCTCCGATGAAGAAAAACAGCAGGCAGGCGAGGCTGAGCGTGAATTTGCGGAAGCCTTCGATATCCGTGCGGCGCAGCTGGTGGCTGTAGAATTCGCCTTCGCCTTCCCAGCGGCTTATCTGATCGACATAGAGGTCGGCCGATCCTGCGGCCATCTCCAGATAGTCGGTGCGCATCTCGGGGTTGACCGCCGCATAAACCGAGTCGAGGCGGGCCGGACCGCGGGCGTTTTCGGCCCACTCGGGATCCAGCTGATACAGGTATGACAGCTGTCCTGACTTGAAATGGCGGCGCATCTGTGCGCGGCCTATCGAATCCAGCTCGTGCGTCAGGGTATCGTGGTCGGCCGCAAGCTGCTTCAGGCCCTTGGACATCACCTCGTCGCCAAAGCGGTCATCCTCCGAACGGGAGAAATTGTAATTCTTCAGAGAGATGATGACGCTCTGTTCGACGAACTGCACCCGCCCGAGTTCGAGCGACGTATCGCGGTAGCGCATCTGGTTGGTCTCGTGGAACGAGCTGCCGTTGTAGAGGTCGAACAGCAGGTTCTGCTTGTCCGGAGTGACGGTCATACGGCCCGAATCGGCCAGCGTCATACGGGTGTTGCCCGAATGTGACGTGTGGTCGTATATCATCAGCTTGTGCATCATACCGGTATTCTTGTCGGTACGTTCCACCCGGAGCGAATAGCCGTCGATGCCGTCGTAGAATATGCCGTCCGGAATCTTGATCTCCTCCTTGGTGTTGAGGATATCCGAACGGAGCGTGAAAATCTTGTTGTAGGCGACCGGTACGAGGTTGTTGGCTGCGAAGAATGCGCCGACGCTGATGATGATCGCCGCTATGATCAGGGGACGGAGAATCCTCTGGAGCGAAATACCGGCCGCTTTCATCGCCAGGAGCTCATTGCGCTCGCCCAGGCCGCCCATCGTCATTATCGAGGCGAGCATCGTCGCCAGCGGCAGGGACATCGGGATAAGCGTGCAGGCCGCCCATCCCATAAACTCCATTATGACCCCGAGCCCCAGACCCTTTCCCACAAGTTCATCGATGTACAGCCAGAGGAACTGCATCGACAGCACGAAGATGACGATGACAGAGGTCAGGATGAACGGTCCGATGAAGGACTTTATGAGAAACCAGTCGAGGCGTTTCATTGACTAGCGTGTAGCGAGTTCGATCAATTTGAGTCGGGCTTCGCCGAGTCCTGCAATATTCTTGCCGCCTGCGGTAGCGAGCGACTTCTGTCCGCCGCCGCCACCCTGGATCAGCTTCGCAGCTTCGCGGATATCGGCACCTGCGTCAGCTCCGGCGGCCACCAGATCATCGGTGTACATCAGCGTCAGGCTGACCTTGCCGTCAGGCGTCGCGATTGCCGCCACGAATGCCGCGGAAGACATCTCTGCGTGCAGCATATTTGCAATATTGCGAATCTCGTCCGGATTGAGGCCGCTGTCCTCGGGCAGTACCATAAGGCTACGGCCTCCGGCTGCAGTGGCATTCTTGATGAGACTGTTTTTCATCTCGACGCTGCGTGCGCGGGAAGCCTCTTCCAGCTTCTCCTTCATCGCAGCGTTCTCCTGGAGCAGCTTGCCTACGGCAGCAAGGGCGTCGGGAGCGTTGCCCAGCAGACCGCGGACCTGAGTCAGGGTATCGGCGGTCTCTTCCGCCCAGCGGCAGGCAGCAGTGCCGGTGATGGCCTCGATACGGCGGATGCCGGCGGCTACGGCGCTTTCGGATACTATATGGAAATAACCGATCGAGCCGGTCGAGGGTGCGTGCGTACCGCCGCAGAGCTCTACCGAATCCCCGAAACGGATGACGCGGACGCTCTCGCCGTATTTTTCGCCGAAGAGGGCCATCGCGCCCATTGCACGGGCCTCGTCGATAGCCACGTTGCGACGCTCGTCAAGATGAGCATCGGCTCGGATCAGCTCGTTGACGCGGCGCTCTACGCGGCGCAACGTTTCGGCATCGATTTTCTCGTAATGCGAGAAGTCGAAACGGAAGTAGTCGGGGCAGACGAACGAACCTTTCTGCTCGATATGCGTGCCGATTGTTTCGCGCAGCGCAAAATGCAGCAGGTGCGTCGCGGAGTGGTTGCGGGCGATGGCGTTGCGGCGTTCGGTATCCACCTGTGCGGTAAATGACTCCTGCGCCACGTCGGGCAGGCTCTCTGCGATATGGATCGAAAGTCCGTTTTCCTTGATGGTGTTGAGGATGCGGACGCTGCGGCCTTCGCCGTCGGTCAGCGTGCCGGTATCGCCCACCTGTCCGCCGCTCTCGGCATAGAACGGGGTGCGGTCGAAGACCAATTGGAGCATCTCCTTGTTCTTGGCCTTGACGGTGCGGTATTTCATCAGGCGGACCGTATCGCAGGTCACGTCATAGCCCGTGAACTCGCAGGCCGTGAAGGGATGCAGCTCCACCCAGTCGCCTTCTTCGATGGCAGTGGCGTTGCGGGCGCGCTCTTTCTGCTTTGCCAGCTCGGCTGCAAATTCGTCCATCTCGATGGTGAAGCCCTTCTCCTGGGCGATCAGGTTGCTCAGGTCGATGGGGAAGCCGTATGTATCATAGAGGATAAATGCATCCTTGCCGGAAATGACCTTGCCCTTGCTCCGGGCCATAATGTCCTCGATGAGCTTGATGCCCTTGTCGAGAGTGCGCAGGAAAGCTTCTTCCTCTTCGCGGATGACCTTTTCGATAAGAGGCTGCTGCGCCTTTATCTCGGGGAACGCATCGCCCATATCGGAGACCAGTTGCGGCACGAGGCGGCAGAGGAACGGGCTCTTCAGGTCGAGGAACGTATAACCGTAGCGGACTGCGCGGCGCAGGATGCGGCGGATGACATATCCGGCCTTGACGTTTGCGGGGAGCTGTCCGTCCGCGATGGAGAAGCTGATGGCGCGGATGTGATCCGCGATGACTCGCATCGCAACGCCGATCTGGCCGTCAGGCACGTAGGCCTTGCCGCTCAGCTGCGCGATGGCGTCGATCATATGCGTGAATACATCCGTATCGTAGTTGCTCTTCTTGCCCTGGATGGCCATACAGAGGCGCTCGAATCCCATTCCGGTATCCACGTGCTGCTTGGGAAGGCGCTCCAGCGTGCCGTCGGCCTTGCGGTTGAACTGCATGAAGACCAGGTTCCATATCTCGATGACCAGATAATGGCCCTTGTTGACCAGTTCGCGTCCGGGGACCTGCGCTACCTCGGCCTCATCGCGGAGGTCGATGTGAATCTCGCTGCAGGGTCCGCAGGGGCCGGTATCGCCCATCTCCCAGAAGTTGTCCTTCTTGTTGCCCTTGAGGATGTGGTCCTCCGGCAGGAACTGCTTCCAGTAGCCGTATGCCTCGCTGTCCATCGGCACGCCGTCCGGCTCGTATCCTTCGAATACCGTGGCGTAGAGGCGGCTCTTGTCCAGATGGCAGACTTCGGTCAGGAACTCCCAGGCCCAGCTGATGGCTTCCTTCTTGAAATAGTCGCCGAAGCTCCAGTTGCCGAGCATCTCGAACATGGTGTGGTGGTAGGTGTCGTGGCCTACTTCTTCCAGGTCGTTATGCTTGCCGCTGACGCGAAGGCACTTCTGCGTATCGGCCACGCGCGGCCACGAGGCCGGCTTGTTACCGAGGAACCAGTCCTTGAACTGATTCATTCCGGCGTTGGTAAACATCAATGTGGGGTCGTTCTTGACGACCACGGGTGCTGAGGGGACGATGGTGTGATCCTTTGAAGCGAAAAAGTCAATAAATGACTGGCGTATCTCTTTGGCTGTCATAAGCGCGTTTTTCGGATTGTGGCACAAAATTAGTTTTTTTCTCGGGATTTGAGTAAATTTGTAGGATTAAATACGCCTTATAGTCAGCAGTAATGTTGCGCCGCAAGCTCTATATTTTCAACGACGAAACCAGTACGTTCGAGGTCTTCCGCACTTCGTTGGCGGTGCGCCTCCGCCGCGTGGCAGGTATAGTCGCTGCCGCCGCTGTCTGTATGTTCCTCTACAGTTTCGTCGTGATGCGCGTGATGGGGTACCATCCGCCCAAGACGGTGCTGCTGCAGGCCCGCAACCAGGAGCTTCGCGCACGCGAGGAGCTGCTTTGCCAGCGGATGGAGGGGATCAACCGCGACCTTCTGGACATAAGCGTGCGTGACAATACGGTCTATCGTCCCATTTTCGGGATGCAGGAGATAGCTTATGACCGTACCGGCGGCACTCCCGCGGAGATGGCGGAACTGCTGACGCGACGCGCCCTGGTACAGGCCAAGTCATTTGACGAAGTCGGCCTGCTGGCCCGCAGGGCGGGGGAGATGGCTGCCTGCGTGCCAAACATCAACCCGGTCAACCTGGCCTCTCCGCAGGTCAATATCTCAAGTCCGTTCGGTATCCGTTTCCATCCCGTATTCCAGCAGAACATCCTTCATACAGGCATCGACCTCAGGGGCCCCGTGGGCGAGCCGGTATATGCTACGGGCGACGGAGTGGTGGAGTCTGCCACGATCAATTTCCACGGTTATGGCAATTGCGTCGTGATCGATCACGGTTTCGGATACAAGACGCGCTATGCGCATCTGAGAGCTATGTTCGTGGCTCCGGGGCAGAAGGTCCGCCGGGGCGATGAGATTGCCACCATCGGCAACAGCGGCCGCACGACCGGGCCGCACCTGCATTACGAGGTGATCTATATGGGGAGTTACGTCAATCCCTGGAAATATCTTGACAGCGGCCTCTCGTCCGAGGAGTACCTCGCGATGGTCCGGCCGAGGGAGGAGCTGCGCCGATGAGACAGAAGTTTGTTTTCAACAAGAAGGAGAATCGCTTCGACCTCTTCCGCCTGTCGGTCGGCAGGGCGATATGGAATGTATTCAAATTCGTGTTCCTGAGCCTGATGCTGGCCATTATCGGGTACGCTTTCTATGCTCTTGTCTTCGATACTACCGAGGAGAAGGAGCTTCGCCGCCAGAATCGCAGTATGGAGGAGGCCCAGGTCCTGCTGGAGGCCAGGATCGAGCTGCTGGAGCAGGTGGTGTCCGATCTGCAGGAGCGTGACCGGGAGCTCTACGGAGAGCTTTTCCAGACGGTCCCTCCGGCATACCGCCTTGCAGCCGGGGATACCAATCGTCTTGTCCTTTCGGCTATCGACCATATGTCTTATGCCGATCTGGTATGGAATGCATACGCCCGGGTGTCGCGGATGGAGACCCATTCGCATCGCATCGATATGATGTTTGACTCTATCAATACCGTCATAACGGCGCCGGGGGCCCGTCCGACAGGGATTCCCTCGATCGTGCCGATGAAGGGTTTCACAATTACACAGACCGGCGCTTCGGTAGGCAACAAGATCAATCCTTTCTACAAGATATTGCGCCGCCACGACGGCATTGACCTTGCCGCCACCGAGGGTACTCCGGTGATGGCGGCCGCCGACGGTACCGTGACAGACGTTCAGAGGGGGCACCGCACTTTCGGCAACAGGATCACCATAACCCATCCGGGCGGTATCCAGACCACGTATTCGCATCTTTCGGATGTAAAGGTCGCGCGCGGTCAGCAGGTCCGCCAGGGCGCAGTCATCGGTGAGGTCGGCTCTACCGGACGCGCATTTGCGTCGCACCTGCATTTTGAGGTCCTGAGCGAAGGCCAGCCCGTCGAACCGGTGCATTATTTCTTCGCAGACCTTGACCGCCATTCATATCGTGATATGCTTCTGGCCGCGATGACCAACGGCCAGTCACTGGATTAGACAAAACTTTTTTACAATAATGGAACTCGATCCCGGAAAACTCTACTATTCGATCGGCGAAGTAGCCGAACTGCTTGGCGAAAATGTATCGCTGATCCGTTTCTGGTCCGACAATTTCCCCAAGCACGTAAAGCCGCGCCGCACCGCCAACAAGCGCAACCGCATCTACACGGCAGATGATGTCCGCGCCCTGCAGACCATTCATTTCCTGGTCAAGGAGAAGGGTATGACGCTGGAAGGCGCAGCCCGCCGGATGGATGCCGACAAGGTCTCCGCAGACCGCGGCAGCGAGCTTATGACCCGCCTGAAGGATATCCGCGACCGCCTTCAGGAAGTGTATGATTCGATATAGGAGGCAAGTCTATGAAAGCAAAAGATATAGCTGCCGTCATCGAGCGTTTTGCCCCGCTTGATACCCAGGAGAAATGGGACAACGCCGGCCTGTGCATCGGCTCACCGGAGCAGGAAGTGCACGGGGTGCTGGTGGGATTTGACTGTACGCCGGAGCTTGTCAGCGAGGCCATAGAACGCGGCTTGGATATGATAGTAACGCATCATCCCCTGATTTTCGGGGGTATCAGCAAGATAGATCCGGATACCTTTACCGGCAGGGCGATAACGCTGGCCGTGCGTCACGGGATCGCCGTCTATGCCGCCCATACCAACGCCGACAAGGCCCGGGGAGGGGTTACCGAACTGATGGCCGCCCGTCTCGGCCTTAAGGACGTGGAGCCGCTGGTGGAGTCCTGCCTGGCACAGGTCGGATGGCTGGAGCAGCCTTTGAGCGGTGAGCGGTTCGTGGCTCTGGTCAAGGAGCGTTTCGGCCTCAGGGCGCTGCGCTGCTCGGACCCCAAGGGCATTACCGTCCGCAAGGTGGGGCTGTGCGGAGGAAGCGGTTCGGAGTTTATCGCGGATGCACTGGCCGCAGGCGCAGACGCTTACGTGACCGGCGACATCTCCTATCACCGTTTCTTCTGTGATCCGGGCTTTATGGTGCTCGATATAGGTCATTACGAGAGCGAAGTGGAGATAGTAGATGCATTATTTTCCCTACTTAAGGAAAATTTACATAACTTTGCCCTTTGCACTTCACACAAGAAAGAACATAACCCGATACACTATTACTAAGCAAATTATGGCTACAAAGAAGGTTAAGAACGCAATGGTGACCCCCATCGACCAGGGGGAGACTTTCGTTTCCCTGTCAATGAACAAGAGCCTCTCCGAGGCTGATGCAGTCGCCATCGAGGAGAAACTCCGCGCATTGTACGAACTCCAGCAGATCGATACCAAAATAGACAAGATCTATCTGCTTCGCGGTGAGCTTCCGCTCGAGGTTCAGGACATCGAGGACGAGGTCGAGGGACTCAAGACCCGTATCGCCAATGCGCGCGAGGAGATTGCAGGCCGTGAAAAGCATATCGCAGACTGCAACAACCAGATCGTAGAGGCGCAGAATCTCATCAAGAAGTATGAGGCTCAGCACGACAATGTCAAGAACAACCGCGAGTACGAGTCCATCGCCAAGGAGATCGAGTTCCAGAAGCTTGATATCAAGACCAGCGAGAAGCGCATCCGCGAGGCAAACGAGACCATCGAGGAGAAGAAGGCCCTGATCGCAGAGACCGAAGAGCGCCTTAAGATGCGCCAGGACGACCTGGACGCAAAGCGTCGTGAGCTCGCCACCATCGTCGAGGAGACCGCAAAGGATGAGGAAGAGCTCGTCCGTCAGCGCGATGTCCATAAGGCAAAGCTGGATGAGCGTACCCTCATCGCCTACAATAAGGTCCGCAACAGCACCAAGAACAAGCTTGCTGTCGTTACGGTCAACCGCGACGCCTGCGGTGGCTGCTTCAACAAGATTCCGCCCCAGCGCCAGCTCGATATCCGCAGCAGCAAGAAGATCATCGTCTGCGAATATTGCGGACGTATTCTCGTCAGTTCAGATTTCGCCCCCAAGGCCGAACAGGATAAGCAGTAATCCCTGATGGCAAAGACCGACAAGTCAGCACCCCGCAAGCCCAGAACCAAGGTCAACCTTGACGCTCTGGGCGAGGAGATGGGCGGCCGCAAGCCGCCCCAGGCCCTTGATGTCGAGGAGGCAGTGCTCGGCGCGCTGCTGCTCGACCCCAATGTGGTATCCGAAGTACGCGAACAGCTTGTTTCGGAATGCTTCTACAAAGAGGCCCATCGCAAGATTTTCGACGCCATAACGGCACTGGCAGACCGCAAGGAGCCTATCGACATCCTTACGGTAGCCAATGAGCTGGAGCGTCGCGGGGAGCTTGAAGAAGTCGGCGGACGTGCGTTTCTCAGCCGCCTGAGCGTCAAGATCGGCGCGGCGGCGCACGTGGATTATCATTCGAAGCTTCTGCTTCAGAAGTGGATTCAGCGCGAGCTGATAACGATTTCCTACGAGACGCAGAAGATCGCCTACGACGACTCACTGCCCGTAGATGAACTGATCGATTCGGCGCAGAACAAGATTTTCACCCTCGCGGAGAAAAACATCAAGCGCGAGACCGCCCGCGTGGGTTCGGTCATCACCGATGTCATCGCCGAGATAGAGGAGAGCCAGCAGCGTACCGACAGCCTCAGCGGCGTGCCTTCGGGTTATCGCGGCATCGACTCGGTGACCTTCGGCTGGCAGAAGTCGGACCTTATCATCATCGCGGCGCGTCCTTCCGTCGGTAAGACGGCATTCGTGCTTACGATGGCCCGCAATATGACCGTGGAGCACAATGTCCCGGTCGCGGTATTTTCTCTGGAGATGAGCGACACGCAGCTTATCAAGCGTGTCATGATATCCGAGACCGGACTGTCGGCGGACAAGATCCGCGGCGCCCGCAAGATGACCGATGCCGACTGGGTGCAGTTGAACGAGGGCGTGGCCCGTCTTTCGTCCGCTCCGCTCTGGATTGACGATACGCCGGGCCTTTCGATTTTCGAATTTCGTTCGAAAGCCCGCCGCCTGGTCCGCAACAATGGCGTGCAGCTCATCATCATCGACTATCTGCAGCTGATGGTGGGTCCGCCGGAGCTCAAGGGTATGCGCGAGCAGGAAGTCTCCACCATTTCCCGTTCGCTCAAGTCCATCGCAAAGGAGCTCAACGTCCCGATCATCGCACTTTCGCAGCTCAACCGTGCCGTGGAGACGCGCGGCGGCAACAAGCGCCCGCAGCTGAGCGACCTGCGTGAGTCCGGCGCTATCGAGCAGGATGCCGATATCGTGATGTTCATCCACCGTCCGGAGATGATGGGCGTCAAGGACGAGAATACTTATGACGGTTATACCGAGCTTATCATAGCCAAGCACCGTAACGGCGAAGTGAAGGATGTAAGGATGCGTTTCCTCGCTTCAGAAGTCCGGTTTGTCGATGAAAATGACGGTTCGCGCTATGAGGATGACAATTCTGGCGAGCAATTTGAAATGGTAAAGAGCAAACTGGGTGACATCTCCAGTTTTGAGAATCTTGATGAATAAGATACTGCTTACCGTTTTGCTCGCAGCCCTGGCCATTCTGATGCCTTCGGCACTTGACGCACAGGAGCTTCCGTTTTCCGACAGGGAACAACTCAGGATAGTAATCCATTACAAATGGGGTTTCAGCGCCGATATCGCTGAACTCAATGTCAATGTAAAGCAGGAAGAAACGGCCTCCGGGCCCCAGTTTTACACTTCTGCCAAGATAGCCACCTTCAAGGCCTGGGACGGCCTGTTCAAGATACGGGACACTTATGAGTCCCGTTTTGCCGCTACGCCGGATCTGATGCCCGTTTATTCGCATCGCAACATCAGCGAGGGAAGCTACTGGGCGCGCAACTATTTCTCGTGGCGCAATGATGGCCGGACCATCGATGTCAAGGTTGACAAGCAGAAATACGGTCACCGCGAGTTTGAATACTCGGACAAGGATATCATCCGCGATGTCATAAATCTTGTTTTTATGATCCGCTATAAGGGCCTGGACAGGATGGCCAAATCCACCCGCGTCAATTATCCAATGGTGATGGACAAGGATCTGGTGACGCTGTCTTTCAGGATCATTGGCCGCGAGACCAAGAAGATCCCCGGCATCGGCGAGTGCCGGACGATCAAGACAGGCGTCAGTGTCAGGCGCCACGCTCCGAAGGATGCGGATGATGCCTCCGACCGTTTTTCTCTGGCCTCCGCATCTGATTCCTCCAATATGGACGGGGCGGATTTCTACGGATCCGAAAAGATTTTCATCTGGTTCTCGGATGATCAGAATCACCTGCCCCTGTATTTCTCCGCGCCCGTAGCCATCGGCTCGATCAACGGCCGCCTGGCATCGTATTCGGGTCTCAAGTATCCCCTGGCTTCCCTGATTACACCTTAATCAATATGAGTAAAGATTCTGTTTCGCACGAGGGACGGGTTGTGGAAATAGGCGAGGAGACAATAAGTGTCGAGATCGTCAGCCAGGATGCCTGCGCCGCGTGCCACGCCCGTACGGCCTGTGCCGTCTCGGGTGAGAAGGTCAAGATTATCGAAGTTCCGCTGGACGTGCATCTTATGACGGCCGGCCTGGCCGTGGGCGATCCCGTGCGGGTCGTTCTTCGGCCGTCTCTTGGACTCAAAGCCGTCTGGCTGGCGTATGTCGCGCCCCTCGCCCTGCTTCTGGCGTCCATCCTCGTGTTCTCTCTTTGCGGGGTGAAAGAGATTTATGTGGGACTTTTTTCGGTAATTGTGGTAATTTTTTATTACCTTGTGCTTTCGTTTTTCCGCAACCGGCTCGCGAAGGTTTTTACCTTCACGGTCGAAAAAGTTTAAAGAGATAAAGAGATGACAATACTGTTTACGGTGGCCTGTCTGTTTGCGTTGGGGCTGGTCTTTTCCGTAATCCTCTACTTTGTGGCCCAGAAGTTCAAGGTAGAGGAGGACCCCCGGATCGAACAGGTCGAAAAGCTCCTTCCGGGAGCGAATTGCGGCGGCTGCGGCAATGCAGGCTGCCGCGCCTTTGCAGAGCGCATCGTCTCCGCAGAAAGTATGGAAGGTTTATTCTGTCCTGTGGGAGGCAATGAGGTGATGAATCAGATAGCGCAGGCTCTTGGCCGCACCGCTGTCGAAGGTGACGCCAAGGTGGCCGTCGTCCGCTGCTCGGGATCTCCCGACTGCCGCAAGCGCACCAGCGTCTATGACGGATATGCCTCCTGCAAGGTGATGGCTTCGCTCTACAAGGGAGATACCGACTGCAGTTATGGTTGTCTTGGCCTTGGCGACTGCGCTTCGGCCTGCGAATTCGGCGGCGTCTCGATGGATCCGGTTCGCCACCTTCCCATTATCGATACCAGCATCTGCGTAGGATGCGGCGGCTGCGCGGAGGCCTGCCCCAAGGGCGTGATCGAGCTGCGTTCGCGCGGCCTCAAGGAGCGTCGCGTCTATGTGTCCTGCGTCAATCGCGATAAGGGGGCCATCACCCGCAAGGCCTGCACGGTCGGCTGCATCGGCTGCGGCAAGTGCGCGAAGGTCTGCCCCTTCGATGCCATCAAGGTCGAAGGCAATGTCGCTTATATAGATTTTACCAAGTGCCGGCTTTGCCGCAAATGCGTCGAAGAATGCCCTACGCACGCGATTGCGGCGGTCAATTTCCCGCCCAAGCCGCCCGTGGCTCCGGTTGAGGTACAAGCTAAGGAGGAACAGCAATGAAATCCAATACATTCTCCATTGGCGGAGTGCATCCGCACGAGTGGAAGAAAGCCGCTTCAAGTCCGATAGAGGATTTTCCGCTGCCCGAAGAAGCTGCAGTCTCGATGGCGCAGCATCTCGGTTCGCCCGCAGAGCCCGTAGTGGCAAAGGGTGACAAGGTCCTCGTGGGCCAGCTGATCGGCCGCGCCACTTCGTTTGTCTCGGCGCCCGTCCATTCCCCGTATTCGGGTACCGTGAAGGCTGTCGAGCCGCGCGCGGATATCGCAGGCAATATGGTAATGCACGTAGTCATCACGGTCGAAGGCGACCAGTGGCTGCCTGAGATCGACCGTACGCCGGATGTCCCGATGGAGGTCCGTTTCAGTGCGGAGGAGATTCTTGCAAAGATCAAGGATGCCGGTATCGTCGGTCTGGGCGGTGCGGCATTTCCCACGCATATCAAGCTCAATCCCCAGAAGAAGGTAGAGTGCCTCATCATCAACGGTACCGAATGCGAGCCCTGCCTTTCTTCGGATGACCGGATAATGCGCGAATATCCGCGCCAGATCATAATGGGCGCCCGTCTGATGATGCGTGCCCTCGGCACCGATACCTGCTACATCGGCATCGAGGAGAACAAGCCCGAGGCTATCCAGGCGCTGGGCGACGTGGCTGCATACTGGCCCGGACAGAAAGTGGTCGTGCTTCGCAAGAAATATCCCCAGGGCGGTGAGAAGCAGCTTATTGATGCCGTTATCGGCCGCCGCGTCCCGTCCCTCGGCCTTCCCATAGATACGGGCGCAGTCGTCCAGAACGTGGGCACCGCGCTTGCCGTCTATGAGGCTGTCCAGAAGAACAAGCCCCTCATCGACAACGTATTTACCCTTACCGGTCCCAATCTCGAAGTTCATCGCAACTTCCGCGTGAGGGTCGGTACGCCTTACAGCAAGATTCTGGCTGCGGCCGGCAATCTTCCCGAAGGCCCCCTCAAGCTTATTTCCGGCGGCCCGCTGATGGGCAAGGCTATCGCCAATATCGAAGCCACCACGCTCAAGGCTTCATCTTCGCTGCTGATCCTTTCCGGCGATATGGTGCCCCGCAACCCGGAAATGTCCTGCATCCGTTGTGGCAAGTGCGTAAAGGCCTGCCCGATGGGTCTGGAACCTTATCTTCTCAACCGTCTCTGCCGTGCAGGCGGCCGTCAGGACGAGCTGGAGAAGGAGCGAATTTATGACTGTATCGAATGTGGCTGCTGCCAGTTCACCTGTCCTTCCTACATTCCGCTGCTGGATATGATCCGCACGGGCAAGGCGGAGGTGATGAAGATAATGCGCAGCCGTTCCAAAAAATAGTGGAAATGATGGATAAACTGACAGTTTCCCCTTCGCCCCACGTGCACGGACGGTTTTCGACCCGTTCGCTGATGCTGGACGTGCTCATCGCGCTTGTTCCTGCCGTCATAATGGCCGTGGCATTCTATGGATGGGCCGCTCTCAAGCTTCTGTTGATAAGCGTGGCCGGCTGCGTTGCGATAGAGTATCTTATCGGACGGTTCCTGCTCAGGGCCAAGGTCAGCATCACGGATCTTTCGGCCGTTGTGACAGGTGTCCTGCTGGCGCTCAACCTGCCTTCGTCGGCACCCTGGTGGATTCCGCTCATAGGTGCGGTGCTGGCTATCGGAGTGGCCAAGATGACTTTCGGCGGTATCGGACAGAACCTCTACAATCCGGCTCTGGTGGCACGTGTCTTCCTGCTGATTTCATTCCCGGTGATAATGACCGACTGGACTCTTACCGAACCGCTTGTGTCCACCGCCGCTCCCTGGCTTCAGGGACAGGTTGACGCCTTCACCGGTGCGACGCCCCTGGGCCTTGTTTCCGAGGGCCTCAAATCCGGTATCGCAGTCCCTGAGATAATGCAGCAGGGACAGTTCACCTGGCAGCAGCTGCTGCTCGTCTCCCTGGGCGGTTCGATGGGCGAGGTTTCTTCGCTGGCGCTGATTCTGGGCTTTGTATATCTGCTCTGCCGCCGCGTCATCCGGCCCACGATTCCCGTTACGGTGGTCGCTACGGTCGCAGTCCTTACGCTGATATTCTCCCTGATCGATCCCGCCCGCTTTACCGGTCCGGTATTCAATATCTTCACCGGCGGATTGCTCCTGGGAGCGATATTCATGGCCACGGACTATGTCACCTCGCCGATGTCCTTCAAGGGCCAGGTCATCTACGCCGTGGGCATCGGAGCCATTTCGGTATTCATCCGCTATTTCGGCTCGTATCCCGAAGGCGTATCATTCTCGATCCTGATAATGAACAGCGCCGTTCCGCTGCTCAACAAATATTTCAAGCCGCGTCGCTTCGCGGGGGAGGTTCGCAATGGCTAGACCTTCTACTTTCAAGAATATGGTCCTCGCGCTGGTGCTCATCTGCACTGTGTGCGCCGCGCTGCTGGGCGGGATTTACTCTCTTACCGAGCAAAAGATAGCCCAGACCAAGGCTGCCAAGGCCAAGGCCGCGATCGCAGCCGTCCTGCCGGAGTTTGATAACGACCCTTCCGACAATGCCGCCAGGGTCGGCGCTGGCGAGATATATACTGCCACGCGGGACAGCGTTACGGTAGGATATGCCGTCAAGGTCAAGACTACGGGCTTTGGCGGAGCGATAACGATGATGGTCGGTTTCCTGCCCGACGGCACGATCTACGACACCGATGTCATCGAGCACAGCGAGACTCCGGGCCTCGGAGCCAAGATCACGGACGGGCAGTGCAACCCGCGCGTCCAGGTCTGCGGCTACAATCCTTCACTGTCCAATCTTACCGTCGCCAAGGATGGCGGCGATATCGACGGCATTACCGCTTCGACGATAACCTCGAGGGCATTCCTCAAGGGTATCGCTTCGGCATACGACGTATTTGCAGAGTTTACCGGGGCCCAGCCTCACAATACCACTGAAGCAAATGAGCGCTAAGAACAAAAGCCTGTCCCTGATTATCGACGGCATCATCAAGAACAACCCCACGTTCGTCCTCGTGCTCGGTATGTGCCCTACGCTGGGTACCACCACTTCCGCGCTCAACGGTATGGGTATGGGACTTGCCACGATGTTCGTGCTTGTCCTTTCCAATATGGCCATTTCAGCCACGGCCCGTTTCATCCCCGACAAGGTCCGCATACCTTCTTATATAGTCATAATCGCGACCTTCGTCACGCTCGTGCAGTTCCTGCTGCAGGCGTACCTGCCCTCGCTTTATGACACTCTCGGATTGTTCATCCCTCTGATCGTGGTCAACTGCATCGTGCTCGGCCGCGCGGAGGCCTTTGCCAACAAGCATACCGTCGGTGAATCAGCGCTGGACGGCATCGGTATCGGTCTCGG
The DNA here is from genome assembly GCA_902773925.1 of uncultured Bacteroidia bacterium. Classification (GTDB taxonomy): domain Bacteria; phylum Bacteroidota; class Bacteroidia; order Bacteroidales; family UBA932; genus Cacconaster. The sequence goes on from CACYGI010000001.1 coordinate 444,823, forward strand.
ATTTACGCTCGCCCTTACGGCTCTCGGCCTGGTGCGCGAGATTCTCGGCAGCGGCAGTGCCTTCGGCTGGCATTTCACCTCTTCGGACGGAATGCTCGCCTTCGTGCTTGCGCCCGGCGCATTCCTCGTGCTGGGATATCTGATGGTTATATTCAACAAACTCACCAAAAAGGCATAGGCGATGGTTTACTTTCTCATACTGATATCGGCTGTATTTGTCAATAATGTCGTCCTGGCGCAGTTCCTCGGCATCTGCCCGTTCTTCGGCGTATCCAAGAAGGTGAGCACCGCAGTCGGCATGTCCGCAGCCGTGATGTTCGTGATGGCACTTGCCACGCTCGTAACCTATCTTCTCCAGAATTACGTTCTGATCCCTCTACAGATCGAATTCCTGCAGACCATCAGTTTCATCCTGGTCATTGCGGCTCTGGTGCAGATGGTCGAGATCATCCTCAAGAAGATCAGTCCCTCGCTCTATCAGGCGCTGGGTATTTTCCTGCCCCTGATTACTACCAACTGCGTCGTGCTGGGTGTGGCCATCCAGGTGGTCAGCAGCGAGTTCCCCTATGTCAACAATGTCCTGACAGACGGCACGGTCTCCAATATGATGAACCTCGGCCAGGCTGTCGTCTTTGCAATCTGCACGGCCCTCGGCTACGGCCTGGCGCTGATTCTCTTCGCCGGAATGCGTGAGCAGATGGAGATGAACAACGTTCCCAAGCCGTTCCGCGGCATTCCCATCGCGCTTATCACTGCCGGCATAATGGCTATGGCATTTATGGGATTTTCAGGACTGGTCTGATAGATGGCGGAAGTTACCCTCTCTGATATCGTAGGCCTGCTGCTTGAGAAAAAGCGCGACGAAGCGCATTCCAGGCTGCTGGACTTCCTGCGTACACATCCCGATGACGCGGAAGCCTGGCTTATGCTCGGCAACCTCTACCGTTCGCATCATATGTGGCGCGAGGCCATCGATGCCTTCAATCACGCCAAGCTCCTCAATCCGGCGGGGCCGGCGGATGCGTCCATCGAAGGTATTCTGGAGATACTGCACTCCCTTCCGGGAGAATCTTACTGACACAAGGCGCGGAATACGTGCCACAGCACGATACCCGTGGCTACCGAAACGTTGAGCGAATGCTTCGTGCCCTGCTGGGGGATCTCGAGGCACATATCGCTCGCGTCGGCGACTCTCTGGTCAACGCCGCTTACCTCGTTGCCGAAGACAAATGCATAACGGCGGCCGGCTTCCGGCCGGAAATCCTGCAGCATGGTGGAGTTTTCGGTCTGCTCCACGCTCACGATGGTATAGCCTTCCGATTTGAGCCTGCTCACTACCTCCAGCGTATCGGCGGCGTATTCCCAGTCCACGGTAAACTCGGCCCCAAGGGCGGATTTGTGCATCTGCGGGGTGGGAGGTACGGCGCAGATGCCGCACAGCCAGATCTTTTCCATCCGGAACGCATCTGCCGTGCGGAAGGCCGAGCCGATGTTATGCTGGCTGCGCAGGTTGTCCAGAACCACGGCCACCGGAAGCTTGTCCGCACTGCGGAATTCTTCGGCGCTGGGGCGATTCAGTTCGCTATTGAAAAGTTTTCTGAACATATAGGTATAAATGCGCGGAAAAGACTATATTTGCAGGACTCAAATAACGCATGCAAACATACAAATAAATAACAATACGATGAAACAGGATATCGAAATTTCCGAATTGCTCCGCAAGGAAGAAGAACGCCAGCAGAACGGCATCGAGCTGATCGCTTCAGAGAATTTTGTAAGCCGTCAGGTCCTCGAGGCTCTTGGAAGTGTCTGCACCAACAAGTATGCTGAAGGCTACCCCAACGCACGCTACTACGGCGGTTGCGAGGTGGTGGACCAGATAGAGCAGCTTGCCATTGACCGCATCAAGAAGATTTTTGACGCCGAATTCGCCAATGTCCAGCCGCACTCCGGTGCACAGGCCAACATGGCTGTCTTCCAGGCGTGCCTCAAGCCCGGCGATACGTTTATGGGCCTTGACCTGGCTCACGGCGGACACCTTACCCACGGCTCGCCGGTCAACGTCTCCGGTATCCTCTACAAGGCAGTCGCATACCAGCTCAACCCCGAGACCGGTCTTGTTGACTATGACGACATGGAGCGCAAGGCTCTCGAGCACAAGCCGAAGCTGATCGTCGGCGGTGCATCCGCCTACTCCCGCGAATGGGACTGGGAGCGTATGCGTGCCATCGCAGACAAGGTGGGCGCCATCTTTATGGTCGATATGGCTCACCCCGCCGGCCTGATCGCAGCCGGTCTGCTCAAGAATCCTGTCAAGTATGCCCACATCGTTACTTCTACCACCCACAAGACCCTGCGCGGTCCCCGTGGCGGTATCATTCTCATCGGCAAGGATTTCGACAACCCGTGGGGTATCACCACTCCCAAGGGCGAGATCAAGAAGATGTCCGCGCTGATCAATTCCGCAGTCTTCCCGGGTATCCAGGGCGGTCCGCTCGAGCACTGCATCGCAGCCAAGGCGGTCTCTTTCTACGAGGCTCTGCAGCCTGAGTTCAAGGAGTACCAGATGCAGGTCAAGAAGAACGCCGTGGCAATGGCCGAGGCTTTCATCGCCAAGGGTTACAAAGTGGTTTCCGGCGGTACCGACAATCACCTGCTGCTGATCGATCTTCGCACCAAGTTCCCCGATCTTACCGGCAAGGTGGCCGAGAAGGCGCTTGTCCGTGCAGGCATTACGGTCAACAAGAACATGGTTCCGTTCGACAGCCGTTCACCGTTCCAGACTTCGGGTATCCGCGTGGGTACTCCCGCCGTCACTTCCCGCGGTCTTCGCGAGAAGGAGATGCCCGAGATCGTGGATCTGATCGACCGCGTCCTCTCCAATGTTGAGGATGAGGCGGTTATCAACCAGGTCCACGAGCAGGTACGCATGAAGATGTCCGGTCTGCCGCTTAACCGCTGGTAACGGGCGTTGAGGGAAAAAAGTTTGTCAGACAACAAATTTTTTATACATTTGCACCCTCAATCGGGAAGTGGCGCAGTTGGCTAGCGCGCTGCGTTCGGGACGCAGAGGTCGGGTGTTCGAGTCACCTCTTCCCGACAGAGTTTATTAACTAACTAATTTTTTGCATTTTATGTCAGAGTATTTATCCGCAGACAAAAAGCAAGAGATTTTCGGACAATACGGGAAGTCTAATACTGACACCGGCTCTGCTGAGAGTCAAGTTGCTTTGTTTTCCTACCGTATCGCTCATCTGACCGAGCACCTCAAGGCCAACAAGAAGGATCACAACACACAGCGTGCCCTCCTGCGCCTCGTCGGTAAGCGTCGTCAGCTGCTGGACTATCTGAAGTCCACAGATATCGAGAGATACAGGAATATTGTGAAGGCGCTCAATCTTCGCAAATAATCACGATAGGAAATTCGGGAGGCCGCTTTGGGTTGCGGCCTCTTTTTTTTAGAGAAGGCATTACACAAGGAATATGAATATAATTAAGAAAACAATTGAATTGTCCGACGGTCGGACAATCGAGATCGAGACCGGCAAGCTTGCAAAGCAGGCTGACGGCTCGGCTGTGGTCAAGATGGGTGGCACGATGTTGCTGGCCACCGTCTGCGCAGCGAAGGAAGTCAAGGAAGGTACTGACTTCATGCCTCTTACGGTAGATTACCGCGAAAAGTACTATGCGGCAGGCCGTTTCCCCGGCGGTTTCCTCAAGCGCGAAAGCAAGCCTTCAGATTATGAGGTGCTCATCGCCCGCCTGGTGGACCGTCCGATCCGCCCCCTGTGGCCGGATGATTTCCATCTGGAGGTATTTGTCCAGATAAGCCTTATTTCCGCAGAAAAGGATGTCCAGCCGGACGCACTCGCAGGCCTGGCTGCTTCCTGCGCTCTTGCAACCTCCGACCTGCCCTTCGGCGGTCCTGTTTCCGAGGTTCGCGTGAGCCGCATCAACGGTGAGTTCGTCATCAACCCGACGTTCTCGCAGATGAAGGACTCCGATCTGGAGCTGATGGTCGCCGCTACCGAAGAGAATATCATGATGGTCGAAGGCGAGATGAAGGAAGTGTCCGAGAAGGATATGCTGGAGGCTATCAAGTTTGCACACGAGGAGATCAAGAAGCATTGCCGTGTGCAGAAAGAGCTTATGAAAGAGCTGGGTACCGACGCCGCAAAGCGCGATTACCCTCACGATATCGAAGACGAAGACCTGCGCAAGTCCGTTTGGGATTTCTGCTATGACAAGTGCTATGCACTGGCCAAGTCGGCAAAGCCCAAGGAGGAGCGCGCCGCAGGTTTCGAGGCCATCCTCGAAGAGTTCGTCGCGACCATTCCCGAGCCGGCCGCTACCATCGACGAGCGCGAGGCTTATGCACAGAAGGTCGCTCTTGCCGGCCGCTACTACCACGACGTGGAGAAGGAAGCGATGCGCAACCTTATCCTCGACGAGGGCGTCCGTCTGGACGGCCGCGGCACGAAGGATGTCCGCCCGATCTGGTGCGAGGTCGATTATCTGCCCTGCGCACACGGCAGCGCTATCTTTACCCGTGGCGAGACTCAGTCCCTGGCTACCGTCACCCTCGGTACCAAGATGGATATGAAGGAGATGGACGAAGTTCTGATCCAGGAGGACCAGCAGTTTGTGCTCCACTACAATTTCCCGCCTTTCGCAACCGGCGAAGCGAAGTCTCAGCGCGGCCCCGGCCGTCGTGAGATCGGTCACGGCAACCTCGCGATGCGTGCTCTCAAGCCCGTCATCCCGATGGCTCCGGAAAATCCCTACGCAGTCCGCGTGGTCTCAGATATTCTCGAATCCAACGGTTCATCTTCAATGGCTTCCGTCTGCGGCGGTTGCCTCGCCCTTATGGATGCCGGCGTGAAGATCAGCAAGCCCGTGGCCGGTGTGGCAATGGGTCTTATCACCGATGCAGAGCGTCCCAATGACCGCTACGCCATCCTGACCGATATTCTGGGTGACGAAGACCACCTCGGTGACATGGACTTCAAGGTGACGGGTACCGCTGACGGTATCACCGCTACCCAGATGGATATCAAGGTTGACGGTCTGAGCTACGATGTGCTTGAGAAGGCACTCGAGCAGGCACGTCAGGGCCGTATGCACATTATGGGCGAAATGCTCAAGGTCATCAGCGAGCCCCGCGAAGACTACAAGCCCTTCGTTCCCCGCATCGTCCAGATCCGCATCGCGAGCGAGTTTATCGGCGCGGTTATCGGCAAGGGCGGCGAGACCATCCAGAAGATCCAGAAGGAGACCGGATGTACGATTACCATTGACGAGCAGCCCAAGGAAGGCGGTGCTCAGGGCGAGACCGAGGGTATCGTCGATATCTTCGGAACGGATCAGGCTTCGATGCAGAAGGCCCTCGACTGGATCAAGGGTATCTGCGCAGTGCCTGAGGTCGGTACGGTATATCACGGCCGCGTAGTCTCGATTCTCGAGTTCGGCGCGTTCATCGAGATCCTGCCCGGCAAGGAAGGCCTGCTGCACATCTCCGAGATGCGTTGGGAGAAGACCGACAAGGTCGAAGATCTGCTCAAGGTGGGTGACGAAGTCGATGTCAAGCTGCTTGAGATCGATTCGAAGACTGGCAAGATGCGTCTTTCGATGCGCGCCCTGCTTCCCAAGCCTGAAGGCTATGTGGAGCCTCAGCGCCGTCCCCGTCCGGAAGGCCGTCCCGCAGGCCCGCGCGGTGAGCACGGCGGTGACCGCGGTCCGCGCCGCAACGGACCCCGTCCACCCCGCAAATCCGAATAACGTTACGCGTTAATATACAAAGAGGGTGACCTGAAAGCGGCCACCCTCTTTGTATGTCTCGATCCGGTCTCAGTCCTGCTGAAGCTTCTTAGCCAGTTCGGGATAGCACTGAGCAAATGAGACGGGCCGTCCCTCACGCAGGAAGCAGTGCGTGCTTTCGGCGGTGCATACGACCTGTCCGCGGACGGTCATCGTATAGCCGAATTTGAATTTGAGGGCGGACATTTCCAGCAGCTTGAGCGAAATGGCAACCTCGTCCTGGAAGGTCGTGGATTTGCGGTACTGGACATCGATGGCGATGACGGGCGAGACGATACCGTCCGCCTCCATCCTCTCGAATCCGTAGCCCAGACGGTCCAGAAGGTCGATGCGCGCCTCTTCCATCATCCGCACGTAGTTGGAATGGTGCGTCACGCCCATCCGGTCGCATTCGTAATATCTGACTTTGTGAATGTAAGGTTCCATATCGTAAATATACAAACTTATTTGGATGAGCGGAATTGCGCCCTCTGGATGCGTTTGCGCGCGGGGTCGCGTTCGACAAAGACCGGTTTCATCGTGCGCGGGTCTATGCCGCTGTAGAACATTACCGAGGAGGCTGTCATCGGGGTGGGCATAAAATCCTGCACCTGGTCCATCCAGATGCCCCGCAGGGTCGGATTGGCCGCAAGGGCCTGCATATCGCGGAGGCTGCATCCCGGGTGGGATGAAATGAAGTAGGGCACCAGTTCGACGTGCGTGCCCTCCTCGGCGTTGATGCTGTCAAACTCTTTGCGCAGGCGGCGGAACAATTCGAACGAAGGCTTTGCCATGCATTGCAGTACGTGCTCCTCGGTATGCTCCGGAGCCACTTTCAGACGGCCCGAAGTATGATTGATGATAAGCTGGCGAAGATATTCGCGGCCGGTATCGTCGATAAACCCGTCCCGATCAAGGAACAGGTCGTAGCGGATACCGCTGCCGATATATGCGTGGCGGATGCCTTTGACGGCACAGACTTTCGCGTAAAGCTCCAGCAGCCGCGCGTGCGAGACATTGAGATTGCGGCAGCGCGAAGGGAAAAGGCAGGACCGCCGCCGGCATACGGAGCAAAGCGCCCCGTCGCGACCTTTCATCCCGTACATATTGGCCGTAGGCGCGCCCAGGTCGGAGATATTGCCTCGGAAGGAGGGCATCGCCGCGAGCTGCCGCACTTCGGCGAGAATACTCTGCTGGCTGCGGCTCTGGATGAATTTGCCCTGATGGGCGGCGATAGTGCAGAAGTTGCAGCCTCCGAAACAGCCCCGGTGCGTTATGATGCTGTCCTTGATCATATCGTAGGCGGGAATGCGTTTGCCGGCGTATCGCGGATGCGGCTGACGGCTGAACGGCAGGGCCCACCACGAATCCATTTCGGCCGTCGTGGCCGGCGGATAAGGTGGATTGACCTGGACGTAACCTTCGCCCACGGGCTCGATGATGGTGCCCGCCAGAAGCATATTGGCCTGAACTTCCATCGTCCCGGCATTTTCGGCGAAAGCTTCCCTGCTCTTGAGACATTCTTCGTAAGAATGCAGGACAACGGCATCTTTGCGGTGCGAGGTGCCCCGGCGCAGGAACGCGAACTGCTGCAGCGACTCCATCTGGTGGCGGCTCCAGCCCTTGTCATAGGCGCGGGTTATGGCCAGCATCGGCCGTTCGCCCATTCCGTAGCAGAGCCAGTCGGCGCCGCTGTCCACGAGCAGCGAAGGCATCAGACGGTCATCCCAGTAATCATAGTGAGTCAGGCGGCGAAGTGACGCTTCGATGCCGCCAATCACCACCGGCACATCAGGCCACAGCCGTTTGAGGATCTGCGTATAGACCGTCACCGCGCGGTCCGGGCGTGAGCCTGCCTTGCCCTCGGGGGTATAGGCATCATCGTGGCGCAGGCGGCGGGCGGCGGTATAATGATTGACCATCGAATCCATCGCCCCCGCATTGACTGCGAAATACAGGCGCGGACGGCCCAGCTTGCGGAAATCCCGCAGGTCGTCACGCCAGTTGGGCTGCGGCACCACTGCCACCCGGTAACCGTTGTGCTGCAGCCAGCGGGCTATGCACGCCGTACCGAAACTCGGATGGTCGATGAACGCATCTCCGCTGAAGATGATAACGTCTATCCAATCCCATCCCAGACTCTTTACCTCCTTGACGGAAGTGGGAATCATATAGTTCGTCTGAGAGTCAGTCTCCGTAGGCAGTTCTTTTTGAGGCGATAAAGATACAAAAAAAGCCGCAGTGTCCTGCGGCCTTGCGTGCTTGTAGCGGGATCCAGGATTGAACTGGAGACCTCATGATTATGAATCATGCGCTCTAACCAACTGAGCTACCCCGCCATCAGTCCGGGATAGAGCTCCGGAGCGGCTTTTGAGTTGAGGTAGACGGATTCGAACCGCCACTAAGAGGACCAGAATCTCTTGTGCTGCCATTACACCATACCTCAGTGGGAGTGCAAAGGTATAAAAATATTTTAATACTCCGATTTTTTTTGCAACAAAATTGTAGCATAAGCCGCTACACCCTCCTCTGCGCCAATAGGTCCGAGGTGCTCCATCGTGGTGGCCTTGACCGAGACGCAATCCTCTCCGAGGTCCATCAGCGGCGCCAGCGCAGCACGCATCCGGGGTATGTAGGGGGCGATTTTGGGCTTCTGCAGGAGCAGCGTGACATCCGCGTTGCAAGGCGTGTATCCGGCTTTGCGGACGTGCTCCATCACCCGCTTCAGGAGGATTTTGCTGTCTATGCCGCGATATGCCTCATCCGTGTCGGGAAAGAAATGTCCGATATCGCCGAGCGCCAGGGCGCCGAGCAGGGCGTCGCAAAGCGCGTGGATCACCACGTCCCCGTCGGAATGCGCCACGCACCCTTTCGTATGCTCGATGCGGACTCCTCCGAGGGTGAGGGTGAGCCCTTCGGCCAGCCGGTGGATGTCATATCCGTTGCCAATCCTGAAATCTGCCATAACTCGCAAGGTTTTGTGGGAGACAAAAATAAGAATTATTATCTTTGTATCAAATACAACCGCCATGGGACTCAGACTCAGTTTTTTCAGTACCCCGCAACACAGGGTTTTCAATTACAGGCCACGCTATTACGATCCGCACAAGGAGCGGCTCGAGCAGCTCTACGAGAAGTATGGCAAGACTCCGGAAGGCAAATTGAAAGCCGAAGCTGAGGCGCGCGAAGAGGGGATAACCCCCAACAAGCGCTACGTGCCCGGCGAGAGCATCCGCGGTTCATTCCAGCGCAGCATCGAAGAAAACCGCGCGACCGCCGGCAATCCGAAGGTCAAGACCCTGCTCACGCTTATCACCATCGCTGCGGCATTTATCGTAGTGTATTACCTGGCCGAAGGCTTCATGAAAATCCTCCGATAGATGCTGCAGGTCCTTCCGGAAAACATATCCAACCTCATCGCCGCAGGCGAGGTGGTGACACGTCCCGCATCCGTAGTCAAGGAGTTGATGGAGAATGCAGTAGATGCCGGGGCCAGTCAGATTACGGTCATTGTGACCGATGCCGGCCGCACCCTCATCCAGGTGATAGACGACGGCTGCGGAATGACCGCAGACGAGGCCCGGCTTTGCTTTGAGCGGCACGCCACCTCCAAGATCGCAAGCGCCGAGGATCTCGAGCACATCTCGACTTTCGGATTCCGCGGCGAGGCGCTGCCTTCCATCGCTGCGGTGGCCGAGGTGACGCTCAAGACCTGCGCAGAGGGCGAGAGCGTCGGCAGCGAGACGGTCATGGCTGCCTCCAGGCTCGTTTCGCAGCAGATGGCAGCAGCTCCGCGGGGCTGCAATTTCGCAGTGCGCAACCTCTTCTACAACGTTCCGGCCCGCCGCAAATTCCTCAAGAGCGACAATGCCGAACTCAAGCATATCACGACCGAATTCCTGCGCGTCGCCCTGACACGGCCCTCGCTCAGCCTGAAGCTTATCTCCAATGGCCGTGACCTTTATGACCTGCTTCCGGTCGCCAATGAAAAGCGCCGCATCCACGATATTTTCGGACGTGAAGTCTCAAGCGGGCTTACAGATGTGGCGACCGACACTTCCCTTGTGCGGATTCACGGCTATATCGGAGCCCCGGAAGATGCGCGCAAGACGGCAGGCAGCCAGTTCATGTTCATCAACGGACGCTATTTCCGTTCACCATATCTTCATAAGGCCGTCTGCAAGCCCTACGAGAAGCTTATCCCCGAAGGTTATACGCCGAGTTATTTCCTGTATCTGGAGATGGACCCCCAGCGGATGGATGTCAATATACATCCGGCCAAGACGGAGGTCAAGTTTGAAGACGAGACCGTCATTTTCGAGATCGTGACGGCCTGTGTCCGCGAGGGCCTGGGACGCAACTCCCTGATGCCGACCATCGATTTCGACCTCAAGGGCGCACCCGAGATACCTACCATCCAGTCCACGATGCGTCTTGGCGGCACTGTCCGCCCGCCGCGGATGGACTATTCCCCGCTGTTCAATCCATTCGAGATGGAGGATATGGACAGGCCCGAGGCCATTTTCGAGCCCGAGACACCGCCCCTCGATGAGGATCCCGCGAGACTTTTCGCTGAGGAAGACATTCCCGCAGTGAACGGTCTTCTGGTCCTTCGGGGCCGCTACATTCTCTCTCCCAGGGAGCAGGGCGTTGCCCTGATAAGCGTTTCACGCGCACGGGAGAGGATTTTCTACGAGCGTTACCTGGAGCAGGTGCTGGACAGCCGTCCCGCAGTGCAGGAGACGCTTTTCCCCGTGACGATGGAGCTGCCTGCGGAGGATTGCGCTACGCTTTGCGACGACGAGAGTGCGCAGTCTCAGTGGGGTTTTGACATACGGAGTTTCGGCCCCGGCACGATTGCAATCTATGGCATTCCTGCAGGTCATCCTGCAGACGAAGCGAGCGTCCGCTCTGCCGTAGAGCAGCTGCTCGCCGTATTGCGTGACGAAGATCCGGCCGAAGACGGGTGCTCCCGGATGGCGGCCTCGATGGCGCGTTCTGCGGCGGCCTGCCGTCGCGGCGACATAACTCAGGATGAGGCACATTTGTTGCTGGACGAGCTGATGCTGTGCCATCATCCGATGCTGACTCCGGACGGCCGCAAGACGATGGCCGTCATTACATTTGACGAACTGGACAAGAGATTATGAGTATATTCGGTAATTCCGGCGGGGGTTCCCGCTGGCAATCATTTACGCCTGCCGTACGCAATCTGGTGATCATCAATTTCCTGATCTGGATTGCGTCGCGTTTCAGCCCGGATGCGATGTACACGCAGCTGGCGCTGTTTCCGCTTGGTTCCCCGTTTTTCCGTCTCTGGCAGATCCTGACGCATATGTTCATGCACGGCGACTTCTGGCACATATTCTTCAATATGTACACCCTGATGATGTTCGGAATGCCGCTCGAGCGCATCTGGGGCAGCAAAAAGTTCCTCCTTTTCTATTTCGTGACGGGACTCGGGGCTGCTGCGCTGCATCTTCTTGTGCTGCATCTGCAGGTGGACGGCCTGATGGCCGCCGGCACCGCTGAGGCGACAATGAAGGCTTATCAGATCCTGCGTACTCCGACCGTAGGCGCTTCGGGCGCCATTTACGGTGTGCTTCTTGGTTTTGCAATGCTCTATCCTTCGGCCGAGCTGCGGCTTATGTTCCTGCCATTCTTCCCTATCAAGGCCAAATGGCTGGTTATCATTTTTGCCGCTATCGAACTTTTGACCGGACTCTTCGCGTCCAGCAGCTCGATCGCACATTTCGCCCATCTGGGCGGCATGCTCTTCGGCTGGCTCCTTATCATTTACTGGAAAAAGCGCCGCAAATTTTATGACAACAATATCTGACCGTATGCGTAATGCCGTCGAGGAGGCCGTAGCCGTGCTGCGCCGCGGCGGCGTGATACTCTATCCGACGGATACGGTATGGGGGCTGGGCTGCGATGCCACCGATCCTCAGGCTGTGGCCAGGGTTTTTGCCATCAAGCGGCGCAGCGACAGCAAGAGCCTGATCACGCTGGTCAGCGATGCAGATATGCTGGGGCGCTATGTGCGTCAGATCCCGCAGATGGCCATCGAGCTGCTGGAGGTCAATGACCGGCCGATGACCATCATCTATCCCGGCGCGATGGGACTTGCCCCGGCAGTCATAGCCGAGGACGGCACGGCCGGCATCCGTATTCCGATGCACGAGTTCTGCGTCCAGCTGATCCGTCGCCTGCGTCGTCCGATCGTATCGACTTCGGCCAATATTTCCGGCCTTGCGGCACCTTCTTCTTTCGATCAGATATCGCCCGATATCATCTCTGCGGTGGACTGGGTGGCCGATCCCGTCTTCGAGCAGGGTGCGACCGGCACTGCATCCCAGATCATCAGCGTCGGGCTGCACGGTGAAATAGCAATTATACGAAAATGAACAGAATAGATTGTTTTATCCCGATCCCCGGAGCCGAGCGTTCCAGAGGACTGGCTTCAACTGCGACCATCCGTGAGATTGCGTCCAGGGCGAAAGCCGAATATACGCTTCTTTATACGCGTCCTACCGAGCCGAGGTTTATCCACTATGCGCTTGAGCGGATGATTCAGGTGGCGGATGATACCCGTGCCGCGATGGTCTATGCAGACCGCTTCGACATCATCGGCGGCGAAGAGCGTCCCCATCCGGTCATCGACCTGCAGGCCGGTTCGCTGCGTGACGACTTCGATTTCGGGCCGCTCCAGATATACCGTACTTCCGTGCTCAAGGAGGCTGTCGCGGCAATGGATACCGATTACAGCTTTGCAGGCCTCTATGATCTGCGGCTGAAGGTTTCGCAGCGCGGAGGGATAGTCCACGTGCCGGAATTCTGCTATTACGACGTGGAGACTGATACGCGCAAGTCAGGCGAAAAGCAGTTTGACTACGTGGATCCGCGCAACCGGGCCGTCCAGATTGAGATGGAGCAGGCCTGCACCGATCATCTCAAGGCCATCGGAGGCTATCTTGCGCCAGACCGGTTCGAGGAAGTCGTTTTTGACGATGCGCCTGCCGCCGTTGAGGCTTCAGTCGTGATCCCCTGCCGCAACCGCGTCCGTACCATCGGAGACGCCATCAGTTCCGCCCTGGCGCAGAAGACTTCTTTCCCGTACAATGTCATAGTGGTCGATGACAATTCTACGGACGGTACGGTTGACGTCATCCGCCGTTTCGCCTCCGACCCGAAGCTCGTCTATATAGCGCAGGATCCTACGTATCACGCTATCGGCGGCAACTGGAACGCTGCCCTGCATCATCCGCAGTGCGGCCGTTTCGCCCTGCAGCTTGATTCGGACGACCTCTACCACGACGAGACGACGGTCAGCAAGTTCGTGGAGGCATTCTATGAGCAGCGTTGCGCAATGGTCGTGGGGACCTACCGGATGACTGATTTTGACCTCAATACGCTGCCTCCTGGCATTATCGACCATCGCGAGTGGACGCCCGACAACGGTCGCAACAATGCGTTGCGTATCAACGGCCTGGGTGCGCCGCGCGGTTTTTATGCGCCGCTCCTGCGGCAAATGAATTTCCCGACCACCAAGTACGGAGAGGATTATGCAGTCGGGCTTCGCATCAGCCGCCAGTACCGCATCGGCCGCATCTATGACGTCATATATGACTGCCGTCGCTGGGAAGGCAATTCGGACGCCGACCTGGCCATCGACAAGGTCAATGCCAACAATTTCTACAAGGACCGTATCCGCACCTGGGAGCTCGAAGCCCGTATCGCACTCAATAATACGCCGAAGAAATGACACGCCGCCAGGAAACTCTTTCCGTGGGCATCCTTTCCGCCCCCGAGATATCTTTCGTCCTGCTTTTGCCGGGCCAGGCCGCAGGTGCATCGTGGACGGGCAGGCACAGCGCCTGCGTCAAGGACGGACGGATTCTGTTCGAAGGCTCGCTCTATGATGAGCTTCGCTTCCATTTCGAGCCGTGCGGTGGCGACGAGGCCTTTTCGCCCGCTTCTTTCCGGTTGGAAAATGTAGTCATCGGCAAGGCGTTCCACTGGCAGCGGAAGGAGGATCAGTGCTTCGCGGGGGACCTGAAACTGATAGTCGAAGACGGCCAGCTGACCGCCGTCAATCTCGTCGGTCTGGAAGATTACCTTCGCAGCGTCATTTCTTCCGAGATGAAAAGTACTGCCTCGCTCGAGTTTCTTAAGGCTCACGCGGTCATTTCGCGTTCGTGGCTGCTTGCCCAGATCGAAAAGGCCGCCAAGGTTTCTGCCGCAGAGGCGCTTCCCGGGCCCGTAGCGGAGGTTAAGGATGGCGTAGCGACCCTCATACGCTGGTTCGACCGCGAGGACCATAAGCTCTATGACGTGTGTGCAGATGATCACTGTCAGAGGTATCAGGGCCTTTCGCGTGTCGTTACCGAAAAGGCGGATGCCGTTATTGACGCCACCTGGGGTGAGGTCCTTATGGACGGCACCGAGATATGCGACGCCCGTTTCTCGAAATGCTGCGGCGGCGTTACGGAGCTTTTCAGCTCCTGCTGGGAGGACCGTGATATGAGTTATCTTCCTTCCCGGGCCGATACTCCGGGCGAAGCTCCTGCCGGGCATCCCTTCTGCGATACATCCGACCGGGCCATCCTGGAGCAGGTGCTCAATGATTATGATCTTGAGACGCAGGACTTTTTCCGCTGGAAGGTGACATATACCCGCGAGGCGCTGGATGAGCTTGTCCGCCGCCGCTCGGGAGTGGATTTCGGGCACATCGTGGATATGATTCCGGTGCGCCGCGGCCCTTCGGGACGCATCATCGTGCTTGAGATCCGCGGTACGAAGCAGAGTATTCGCGTCGGAAAGGAGCTTATGATTCGCAAATGGCTCTCGGAAAGTCATCTCAAGAGTTCCGCATTCGACGTGGAGTTTACCGATAATGAAGTTATTCTGACCGGCAGCGGCTGGGGCCACGGAGTGGGGCTGTGCCAGATTGGTGCAGCTGTAATGGGGGCGAGCGGTTACTCTTACCGCGAGATTCTCGAACACTATTTCCCCGGCGCCGCGCTGGTGCGCCGCTATCATTGATTTGTCATGAATACAAGTGCTGACAAGATACGTTCACCCTGGACCTGGGTCCCTACGCTGTATTTCTTCGAGGGACTTCCGTATTTTATAGTCAATACCATTTCCATCCTGATTTTTAAGGATCTGGGAATGAGCAACGGCCGTGTGGCGCTTCTGACGAGCCTCATAGGCCTGCCCTGGATGATCAAGCCGCTCTGGAGCCCGTTCGTGGATATCTTCCGGAGCAAGCGCTGGTGGATCCTCGTGACGCAGATACTGATGGCGGCGACGGTTCTCCTGCTGGGCTTTACCCTTCCTTTGCACGAACCATTTACCCTGACGCTCATCCTCTTTGTCATTACGGGATTTGCCTCTGCCACGCACGATATATCGGCCGACGGCTTCTATATGATAGGCCTTGACCGTCAGCAGCAGTCCGTTTTTGTGGGTATCCGCAACACCTTCTACCGCGTGGCGATGGTCTTCGGTCAGGGCGTGCTGGTGGTTATAGCCGGCTTGATTCAGAAGGCTACAGTCGGCGTATCGCTGACTGTCTTTGGCCGTATCCCTCAGACCACTGCTGATATTCTGCAGCACGACAGTACGGCCGGAGCGTCTTTCGCCTGGAGCCTGACGCTGATTATTGCGTCCCTGATACTGACTGTAATGGCCCTTTATCACCTGTCGATGATCCCTCGCACCCGGGAGGACGAGAATCGCCAGGTCAAGAGCGCCCGTCAGGTCGTTTCCGAGTTCGGAGGAGCGTTCGGGAGTTTCTTTACCAAGCCCGGGATCTGGATGGCAATGGCATTTATGCTGCTCTACCGTCTTCCCGAGGCCTTTTCCGTCAAGATGCTCTATCCCTTCTTCAGTGATGCACCGGAGCTGGGCGGCCTGGGACTGGACAAGGAGACTTTCGGTCTGGTTTACGGTACGGCAGGCGTGATAGCACTGCTCGCAGGAGGTATCCTGGGCGGTATCGCGATCTCGCGCCGGGGGCTTCGCAAATGCCTGATGCCGATGGCCCTGAGCCTAGCGCTGCCCTGCGTGGTATATCTTATCCTGGCCCTCACTCAGACCACGAATGTCCTTACGATCGGCTCGCTCGTGGTGCTTGACCAGTTTGGATACGGATTTGGTTTTACGGCGTACACGGTGTATATGATGCGCTTCTCCGAAGGCCCGCTCAAGACTTCGCACTATGCTATCTGCACCGGATTTATGGCTCTTTCGATGCTGCTTCCCGGACTTGTGGCCGGTTACCTGCAGGAATTGCTGGGTTATATCGGATTTTTCATAATGGTAATGGTCTGCTGCGTTGCGACCATCGGCATAACGCTGCTCGCTGCGCGGCCGATCGAGCCGGATTACGGATGTCGTAAAGGAGAGTGATATGAAACGTTTAGAAACGTTTAAAACGGTTTTAATGCTGCCTCTGGCGGCGATTGTCTGCTTTGCTGCCTCCTGCCGTCCTGCGGTCGCGGGAGAACAGGCTGCCCTGCCGGCCGATACTATCGTGGTGATCGAAGAGGTGACCCGTAACACGCATCAGGATACGGTCAAGACCGGTATCGAGGTGCTTCGCGACAGCGGGTTTGCCATCCTCGACGGCAAACGGGTCGGTCTTGTCACCAACCAGAGCGGCGTGGACCGCAATCTCAATTCTACCATAGATATCCTCAATAAAGCTCCGAACGTGCATCTGGTGGCTCTTTATGGCCCGGAGCACGGTGTGCGCGGCAATCATTCCGCCGGCAGGCGCGTGAAGGATGATGTCGATCCCTCTACCGGACTTACAGTCTATTCTCTTTACGGCCGCACCCGCAGGCCCCTGCCGGAGATGCTCGACGGGATTGATGTGATGGTGTATGACATTCAGGATAACGGCAGCCGTTCATATACGTTTATAAGCACTTTGGGCTCGATAATGGAGGCGTGTGCGGATGCGGACATAGAGGTGGTCGTGCTTGACCGTCCCAATCCCCTCGGCGGGCTGAAGGTCGAGGGCAGTTATGTCGAGCCTGACTGCGTCTCATTTATCGGCCGCTATCCCATTCCATATATTTACGGCCTGACGGTGGGAGAGCTGGCCATGTATCTCAACGAGGAGGGGCTTCTCCGCGGCCCCAAATGGGACGAAGAGCCGCATCACTGCCGCCTTACCGTCGTGCCTATGGAAGGTTGGCGCCGGGATATGTATTTCGACGAGACGCATCAGCCCTGGGTGATGCCTTCGGCCCATATCCCCGAGGCGACGACGTCTTTCTATTATCCGGCTTCGGGAATGGTCGGCGAGCTTGGCGGATGGATGTCCATCGGCATAGGCTATACCGTTCCATTCCAGCTTTTCGGCGCGCAATGGGTCGATTCGGATGAGTTTGCCGACAAGCTCAACGACCTTGATCTTCCCGGTGTCCGTTTCCGCCCCATAACCTACAAGCCTTATTATGCTTCGGGCAAGGATTCCACCCTTCATGGCGTGCAGTTTTTCTTTACGGATCTGGACGCCGCCCGTCTGACTGAGGTGCAGTTCTACGTTATGCAGGTGGCGGCGGAATTGTATCCCGAGCATCCCGCATTTCCCGAAGGCCGCCAGTATCGGATGTTCGATTTCGCCACGGGCAGCCACGGTATCCGCGAGACATTCTCGAAGCGCTATCGCGTTGAGGATATCCTGCCTTACTGGAGAAAAGACGAAGAGGCCTTCCGTGAGGCCTCCTCGAAATATTATCTTTATTAGCCGGATCTATCGTCCGGGAGTTATCGGCTAAAGGACTCCGATGACTTCGTACCAGACTTTGCCGTCGATCAGGCTCGCGCGATAGAGGACGTTCTCGGCCTGGTAGTAGGTGTATCCGTCGATCACGACTTCTCTGTAATACTCGGGCAGATTGTCTACGACCGCTCCAAGCGGGGCTTCGACCACGTAGTAGTAACCGTTGCGGTAAACGTAGAAGACGCCGTCCTGGTAGTAATAGTCGTAGCCGTAGGACTGCTGGGTGTAGATATTGTCCAGATAAGTCGCGGTGCTCACGGGGATGTAGGTGCCATACTGCCTCGAATAGTAGTCGGATATGGCGGCCGCCTCGTATGCGCGGGTATCAATGGTGCGGTATGGGTTGAAGAAGACCTTCACCAGAACCGTATTGAAGAGACGCGCTGCGAAGGATGCTCCCACCGGCGGGCGGCAGATAACATATCCCCTGAGCGGGTGGCGGCGATAGTAGATGCCATTCTTGTAGTAGTAAGCTACATTGTTGTAGTAGATGGTCCTATAGCCGCTGGGCAGCTTGTCCAGACGATGTCCGAAGTAGTGCGAGCCACCGTGGTAAGCCGGGCGGGGCCTGCCGATCTTGTCCCTGTCGCGGTGTGACTTGTCACCATAAGGCCAGTCGTTGTTGTTGTGTGCGCCTGGACGGGGCGGATTGTTGATTCCGCTGCCTGAAGGCCTGTTGTCAGGACGGTTGCCGGGATTATGACCGGGATTGTGACCGGGGTTATAGCCAGGGTTGTTGCCCCCCGTGTTGTTGCCGGGCTTGTTGCCATCCTTTCCGCCGGGCTTCTTGTCGTCCTTGCCGGAAGGCTTGTTGCCTGGATTGTTGCTGCCGGTGGGCTTGCTTGCAGTATTGCTTCCTACCTTGGAAGTGCCGGCGTTATTGGTGGTGCTGCCGCGCCGCTCGTTGACGTGCGTGTCACTCTTGCCTTTGTTGCCGCTATTGCTGCTCTGGCGGGTGACGTTCTGCTGTGAAGTCGTTGTGGCTGAACTGCCGCGCCGGTTGTTCTGCCCGAGAAGCGCCGGAGGGCACGTGCAAAGCAGCACTGCACTGATGGCTAATGCGACATAATTGAGCGTTTTCATAACTTCAATGAATGAAAGGTTTAGTTTCTCTTTCTTTCAACTATTAGACCATTCTATGCGGCATATAGTTTAATAATGCCCAGAATCACCTCGACCGCCTTCTCCATGCTCTCGAGCGGCACGAACTCCATCTTGCCGTGGAAGTTCAGCCCGCCTGCGAAAATGTTGGGGCAGGGCAGGGCCATAAATGAGAGGCGTGCGCCGTCGGTCCCGCCGCGGATGGGCTGGATCTTCGGCTTGACACCAGCCATTTCCATCGCCTTGATGGCCTTCTCGACCACGTGGTAATGCGGCTCGACCTGCTCGCGCATATTGTAATACTGGTCGCGCATTACGAGGGTGGCGGTGCCTTCTCCGTAACGTGCATTGATAAAATCGGTCACGGCCTGCATCTGCTGCTTGCGCGTCTCGAACTTCGCGCGGTCGTGGTCGCGTATGATATAGGAGAAGTCTGCCTCTTCGACCGTGCCCTTGAACGAAGTGATATGGAAGAAACCTTCGTATCCTTCGGTGAATTCGGGCCGCTCGGAAACGGGAAGCAGGCTGTTGAGCTCCTGCGCGATGAGAATGGCGTTCTTCATCTTGTTTTTGGCGTAGCCGGGATGGACGTTGCGGCCCTGGATATGCAGTTTGGCCGAAGCGGCGTTGAAATTCTCGAATTCGAGCTCGCCGATTGCGCCGCCGTCCATCGTGTATGCATAGTCTGCATTGAATCGCTTGACGTCGAAGCAGTCCACGCCGCGGCCGATCTCCTCGTCCGGGGTAAACCCTATCCTCAGCGGGCCGTGCTTGATCTCGGGATGCGCCAGCAGGTAGCTTACGGCGGTCATTATCTCCGCCACGCCGGCCTTGTCATCCGCGCCGAGCAGTGTCGTGCCGTCGGTGGTGATGACTGTCTGCCCGCGGTAATCCGCCAGCTCGGGGAATTCGGCCACCTTGAGAGTCAGGCCTTCAACGCCGCGCAGGGGGATGTCACCGCCGTCGTAATTCTTGATGATCTGCGGATTGACGCAGGCTCCCGGAGCATCGGGCGAAGTATCGACGTGCGCGATAAATCCGATTGCGGGGATGTCTTTGTCCGTATTGGCGGGGATGGAGGCCATTACGTAGCCGTCCTTGTCGAGCGTAACTTCGCTCACGCCCATCGCCTTGAGCTCATCGACCAGCAGGCGCGAAAGGTCGAGCTCCTTCGCCTCGGAAGGCTGTGAAGTGCTGTCTTCGTTTGACTGGGTGTCAATGGCTATATAGCGTAGAAATCTTGACAGGATATCTTCCATAATGCTATTGTTTAGATGTTTTCATTGATGCGCAGATCATGTACGCGATAATGCCGATAAAAGGAATGATGGCGATAGCTTCGCCGTAATTCTCGTGCCACGAGGTGAGGAACCAGTCAACGTTCGCGAATTTGAGCAGAGCGCTGACAACGCCCATAAGTGCGCCGCCGGCGATGAAGCCAGAAGCGATGAGGGTGCCCTTCTCCTTGCGCCCGGCATTGACCTTTGCGTCCTTGCTGCGGGTGCTGACGAACCACGAGATTGCGCCGCCCACGAGCAGGGGGAGGTTGAGGTCGATAGGAATGAACATACCGAGGCAGAATGCCAGAGCCGGCACCTTGAAGATGGTCAGAAGAACGGCGATGACCGCGCCGATGCCGTAGAGCAGCCACGGTGCGCTGCCGCCGTCCTGCATCATCGGCTGGATGACGGCTGCCATTGCATTTGCCTGAGGCGCCACCAGGGCTTTGTCACCCACGAATCCGTAGGTCTTGTTGAGGATGAGCATCACGCCCGAAACGGTCACGGCCGCCACGAGGATGCCGATAAATTTCCAGCTTTCCTGCTTGGCGGGAGTCGTGCCGATCCAGTAGCCGATCTTGAGGTCTGTCACCAGTGCGCCGGCCACCGAAAGTGCCGTACAGACCACGCCTCCTATAAGCAGTGCTGCTACCATGCCCGCGTTACCCTTGAGTCCTACAGCGACCAGTACGATGGCCGTGATGATCAGAGTCATGATGGTCATGCCGCTGACGGGGTTGGTACCCACGATGGCGATGGCGTTTGCAGCGACCGTGGTAAAGAGGAACGAGATGACGGCCACGATCAGCAATCCGATCAGAGCCTGCCAGATATTGTTGACCACGCCGCCGAAGGCGAAAAATGCGAATACCGCGACAAGGGCGATGACGATGCCGAAAACCACGGACTTCATCTTGATGTCGCGCTGGGTGCGCTCTGTCTCCGCGTTGTCCTTTGCGCCTTTCTTGCTGAATTCGCCGACTGCAAGGCCGACAGCGGACTTGATGACGCCGAAGGACTTGATGATGCCGATGATGCCGGCCGTTGCGATACCGCCGATACCTATGTGACGCGCGTAATTCTTGAAGATGGTGTCAGCGCTCATCGAGCCGATGGTATCCGTCAGGCCCGTGTGCATCAGGTCGATGACGTTGCCGCCCCAGATGAGGTTCATCAGAGGAATGATGACCAGCCAGACGAGCAGCGAACCGCAGCAGATGATAAACGCGTACTTGAGTCCGACGATGTAGCCCAGACCGAGCACCGCCGCGCCTGTATTGATCTTCAGGACGAGCTTCGCCTTGTCTGCCACGACCTGGCCCCAGTGCATCACGGTGGTACTGAGCGTCTCGGCCCAGGTGCCGAAGGTGGCGACAAGGAAGTCGTAGATACCGCCGATCAGACCGCTGATGACCAGGGTCTTGGCGCTGCCGCCTCCGCTCTCGCCGCTGACGAGCACCTGTGCGGTGGCCGTCGCTTCGGGGAACGGATATTTGCCGTGCATATCCTTGACGAAGTATTTGCGGAACGGGATCAGGAACAGGATGCCGAGCACGCCGCCAAGTGCGGAGGAGAAGACCATCTGGGTGAAATTGATGTCAAGCCCGAGGATGTAGATGGCCGGGAGGGTGAAAATGCTGCCGGCCACCACGCAGCCCGAGCAGGCGCCGATGGACTGGATGATGACGTTCTGGCTCAGCGCATCCTTCTTGCGCAGTGCGGTGGAAAGGCCCACCGCGAGGATGGCGATGGGGATGGCGGCTTCGAATACCTGACCGACTTTGAGTCCGAGGTATGCGGCTGCCGCCGAGAAAAGCACCGTCATCAGCAGACCGACGGTGACTGACCAGGGAGTGACCTCCAGCGGTTTTTGCGCAGGAGAGTAGAGGGGCTCGTACTTTTCGCCCTGCTTGAGTTCGCGGTAGGCGTTTTCGGGGAGTCCCTGGGGTTTGGTTTCAATCTCGCTCATATAATAGTAATAAGAGGTGTTTCGTTTGGCTTCGGAAAGGTACGAAAAAGATGGCAATCTGCGCGAGAAATGATGGGGGACTAAAAATTTTTGAAAAAAACTTGAAAAAAATTTGGTGTATCAAAAAATGTTCTTACCTTTGCAGCCCGTTTCGGGAAAAACGCGACAGCGATAACGAGACGGAAAGTTCATTGACTTAATGAGAGAGATAACGAGGTAAAAACTGTAAGCAAAAGATAGTCTGGAAAGAATAAGAGTTTTTCTGATTCTAGAGGGACTACAATTTCAAGAGGTTATGTTCGTTTTTCGCGCCGGGAGGCGCGGGAAGAAACAGAGCATAGCATGATTCAAGACGAAGAAAGAAAGAGCGAACGGAGGATGCCTTGGCTTCCACAGGCGAAGAAGGACGCGGTAAGCTGCGAAAAGCTGCGGGGATTGGCAAACACGAATTGATCCGCAGGTATCCGAATGGGGCAACCCGTCAGGTTGAAGACCTGACACCCGGAAAACGGGGGCATACGCAGGGAACTGAAACATCTTAGTACCTGCAGGAGAAGAAAGAAAGATCGATTTCCCGAGTAGTGGTGAGCGAAAAGGAAAGAGCCCAAACCGCAGGTGTTACGGCACAGGCGGGGTTGTAGGACCGCAGAATGAAATGACAAACGAACCGGAAGTTTCTGGAAAGGAACATCGCAGAGGGTGATAATCCCGTACGGGCAAGTTTGTTATGGAATAGCGGAATCCTGAGTACGGCGGGACACGAGGAATCCTGTCGGAACCAGCGGGGACCATCCCGCAAGGCTAAATATAGGTGGAAGACCGATAGAGAAGAGTACCGTGAGGGAAAGGTGAAAAGGACCCCGGGAGGGGAGTGAAAAAGACCCTGAAACCGTTCGTTTACAAGCGGTCGGAGCGCGGAAGCGCGACGGCGTGCCTTTTGGATAATGAGCCTACGAGTTGTTTCTGTCCGGCGAGGTTAAGTGCTTAAGGCACGAGAGCCGAAGCGAGAGCGAGTCTGAAAAGGGCGCATAGTCGGATGGAACAGACGCGAAACCTAGTGATCTACCCTTGGCCAGGTTGAAGGAGCCGTGACAGGCTTTGGAGGACCGAACCAGTTTCCGTTGAAAAGGGCTTGGATGAGCTGAGGGTAGGGGTGAAAGGCTAATCAAACTGGGAGATAGCTCGTACTCCCCGAAATGTCTTTAGGGACAGCCTCACGAGAGCTTGATGGAGGTAGAGCGACTGATAGGATGCGAGGGCTTCATCGCCTATCAATTCCTGACAAACTCCGAATGCCGTCAAGTGATTCGTGGGAGTGAGTCGCCGGGTGCTAATGTCCGGTGGCAAAAGGGAAAGAGCCCAGACCAACAGTTAAGGCCCTTAAACGTGGTCTAAGTTGATAGAACGGAGTGATGTTGCAGAGACAGCTAGGATGTTAGCTTGGAAGCAGCTATTCATTTAAAGAGTGCGTAACAGCTCACTAGTCGAGCGGCATCGCATGGATAATAATCGGGCATCAAGGCCACTGCCGAAACTATGGACTCAGTAATGAGTGGTAGGGGAGCATTCCAGTCGGCTGCGAAGGTGTACTGTGAGGTATGCTGGAGCGGCTGGAAAAGAAGATGTAGGCATAAGTAACGATAATGCGGGAGAGAAACCCGCACACCGAAAACCCAAGGTTTCCTGAACAACGGTAATCGGATCAGGGTTAGTCGGGGCCTAAGGGGAAGCCGAAAGGCGGACCTGATGGACAAATGGTTAATATTCCATTACCTGATGTTATACGGCAAGGAGGGACGGAGAAGTGACACGCGCGCCATCTTACGGAATAGATGGTTAAAGGAATTAGGTATATGGGTTGGTTAAGAGCTGGCCCGTGCCGAGGTCTGACAGTACGCCGAGTCTTCGGACGAGGTGACAGTCGCGGTAAGCAGACTCCCAAGAAAAGCTTCGTGCCTGGAGTAGCATCAGCCCGTACCGTAAACCGACACAGGTGGGTGAGGAGAGGATCCTCAGGTGCTCGAGTGAATCATGGCTAAGGAACTAGGCAAATTGACCCCGTAACTT
>CACYGI010000002.1 GCA_902773925.1 uncultured Bacteroidia bacterium
TCTCGCGCTGCCCCTCGACTTGCATGTGTTAAGCCTGCCGCTAGCGTTCATCCTGAGCCAGGATCAAACTCTTCATTGTATATTTCTATATCTTTAGCTCGACCCCGAATCTCGCTCTATTCCTCAAAAAGAATTACGCTTCGCTCTGATTTTAATCGTGTTAAAATCGGTACTTGCTTGTACTTGTTTTTTCCATCATTTCAATCATCTCTCCCGCTCTTTCCGAAACGGGACTGCAAAGGTACACACTTTTTCTTTTCTTCCAAATTTTTTTCGAAAAAAATCGACTTTTTTTCAAAAAAAATTCAGGACCTAAAACAACTTCGGATAATTGGCGCTGGTCTGCTCCAGGATATGCGAGATGATCACATTCCTGAAAAACGCTGACTTACTGCGGATGCCATACTTTTCGCAGTAGCGGTTAATGGCATCCACCTCCTTGCTGTTGAAGAGAATGGTCTTGCGGAACGTGCGCCGCAGCGGTTCCTGTGCGAAAAGGGTCGGTTTGCCCTTCTTCTTGCTTTTCTTTGCCTTTGCCATAGTATAAAAGGTAAGTGCCTACTCCTCGAGCGGGTCGCCGTTCGCGCCGCACCAGATGCTCTGCAGGATGGAGAAGCCCGTATCGGCCTCGACCTTGATGCGGCTGTGGTACTTGCGCTGCCAGCGGCGGCGGAACGAATTGAATCCCTTGGTCAGGTAAGCCGCCATTATGGGGCTCACGCGGAGTATGAAGCGGTTGATATTCTTTTCCTTGACATAAAAGGCAAGCTGGTGCTCGAGACGCTCGTCCTCGAGCAGCGTGGGTCCGATCTTGCCGGTACCGTGGCAGGTCGGACAGGTCTCGGCCGTGGCTATCTCGGTCACGGGACGGACCCTCTGGCGGGTGATCTGCATCAACCCGAACTTGGTCAGCGGCAGGACGGTATGCTTCGCGCGGTCCTCGGCCATCGCCTCCTGCATATGCTTGTAGAGGAGGTTGCGATGCTCACCGTTGTCCATATCGATGAAATCGACAATGACTATGCCGCCCATATCGCGCAGGCGCATCTGCCGCGCAATCTCGTCAGCCGCGTGAAGGTTGACTTCATAAGAATTGTCCTCCTGCGTCTTGAGCTTGGTCCGCGTGCCGCTGTTGACGTCGATGACGTGCAGCGCCTCGGTATGCTCGATGACCAGGTACGCGCCCTGACGGATGGAGACTATCTTGCCGAATGCGCCCTTAATCTGGCGGGAGACCTCGAAATGGTCGAAAATCGGCTCCGAGCCCTTGTAGAGGCGAACGATCTTCTCCTTGTCGGGACTGATCAGCCGGATATAGTCGCAAACCTCGTGATAGACCGTCTCGTCATTGACGACGATGCTGGTAAACGAATCGTTGAGCAGGTCGCGCAGGATCGTGGTGGTGCGGCTGTTCTCGCTGAAGAGCGGCTGGACGGTCTTGGCGCGTGCCAGACGCGGCCAGCTGTCCTCCCACTTGCGGATGAGCGAACGCAGCTCGGCATCGAGCACGGCGGCCTTCTTGCCTTCGGCCGCGGTACGGACGATGACGCCGTAATTGGGCGGCAGAATGCTGTATATGAGCCTCTCGAGGCGGCGGCGTTCCTCCTTGGAGGAAATCTTCTGCGAGATATTGACCTTCGTCGCGAAGGGCAGCAGGACCATATTGCGTCCGGCGATGGAGATCTCCGCCGTCAGGCGCGAACCCTTGGTGGAGATGGGCTCCTTGACTATCTGGACGATGATGGGCTGTCCGGGCGACAGGTGGCGCTCGATGCGTCCCTCCTTCTCCAGCGGCTCACCTATCTGTATGCCGCCGTAGAGCGTGGATGCATCGGTATTGGGATTGATCTTCTTGGCAAACGTGTCGAATGCCTTGAAGTTGAGACCAAGATCGAGATA
The DNA here is from genome assembly GCA_902773925.1 of uncultured Bacteroidia bacterium. Classification (GTDB taxonomy): domain Bacteria; phylum Bacteroidota; class Bacteroidia; order Bacteroidales; family UBA932; genus Cacconaster. The sequence goes on from CACYGI010000002.1 coordinate 1,900, forward strand.
ATGGACGAATGCATCCTTCTCGTCGCCAATGTCAACGAATGCGGCATTGAGCGAGGGAAGCAGCTTCTTGACCCGGCCGAGATAGACGTCTCCGACATTGTAAGCCTTGCCGGAAGTCTTCTCGGTATTGTATTCGATGAGCCGGTGATTCTCCATCAGGGCGATAGAAACCTCATCGTGGCGGACATCGATTATCAGATCTTTTTCTTCTTTATCCATTGTTTACAAAAATAAATAATCTAAAGCAATTTTGCGAAAAAAGTTGCTTTAGATTATATCTGAGCTAAAATGGCGGCAATTACTTCTTCTTATGCCGATTCTTACGCAGGCGCTTCTTACGCTTGTGCGTAGCCATCTTATGTCTCTTGTGCTTTTTTCCGTTAGGCATTTGTGTATTTATTTAAGTTTGTTGACAAACACTTTAGCGGCCTTGAATGCAGGGATGTTATGCTCAGGAATAACGATGGTCGTATTCTTCGAGATATTACGAGCAGTCTTGGTAGCGCGCTTCTTGACGATGAAGCTGCCGAAACCACGCAGGTAAACGTTCTCACCGTGTGCAAGTGCATCTTCGATGCTCTCCATGAAACCTTCTACTACCTTCTGAACAAGAATCTTTTCAACGCCTTTGGACTTAGCGATTTCATTAACGATATCAGCCTTTGTCATGATCTTAAATGTTTATAAATTTATATATGCAATGTAATTTGCTTGTCTCCCAAAATGGATTGGGGATGCAAATGTATGCTTATTTTTTTAATAATCAAAACAAAGAAGCCATTTTTTCGATATTAGATTTGGCACAATGATTGACCGTATAACAGTCTGTCCCGGATTTCGGGCGTTTTTTGAATAAAATAGAGCAAATACTGACAAATTGGCATTATGAAAGATATACCGGACAGCTTTTTTACTGACAAGGCAGGCGGAGTCAATATCATCCCCGTGATGGATATCGAGACTCCCGCCCGCGTGGGTGACGCGGAGTTGCCCGAGACACTGCCCATCCTTGCCCTGCGCAACGTGGTCCTGTTCCCCGACACTGTCATACCTGTCAGTATCGGGCGCGAGAAGTCCATCCGCCTGGTCAACGAGACTTATGCCTCCAGCCGCCTGCTGGGCGCCGTTACGCAGCGTTCGAGCAAGGTCGAGGACCCGGCGATGGAGGACCTGTATAATATAGGTACGATGGGCCGCATCCTCAAGATCATCGAGATGCCGGACGGTGCCGTGACAGCCATCATCCAGGGCGTCAAGCGTTTCAAGGTGCAGGACATTCCCATCACGATGCCCTACCTGATGGCAAGGGTGTCATATTGCGAAGACATCCTCCCGCCCAAGCGCGACCGGGAGATGGAGTCCATCGCCGAGAGCGTCAAGGAGACGGCTATGCAGATGATCAAGCTCTCCCCTTCGATGCCGCAGGAGGCCTCGTTCGCAGTCAAGAATATCGACAATCCCTCGTTCCTCGTCAATTTCGTCGCATCCAACGTCGAAGTCGAGGATATCGAGGACAAGGTCTCGCTGCTGGGCATCGATTCGCTCCGCGAACGCGCGCTCAAGCTGATCGAGATTCTCAACAAGCAGATCGAATTCCTCAAGATCAAGGACGACATACAGCAGAAGGTCAAGAGCGAGATTGACCAGCAGCAGCGTGAGTATTACCTCAACAACCAGCTGAAGACCATCCAGGAGGAGCTTGGTATGAACGAGGATTCGGACCTCGACGAGTTGGAGGAGAAGGCCAAGACCAAGAAGTGGCCCGAGCGCGTGGCCGAGACCTTCAAGAAGGAGATGGCCAAGCTCGAGCGCATCAATCCGAGCTCTCCCGACTACAACGTGCAGTACTCCTACGTGCAGTTCCTGCTGGATCTGCCCTGGGAGGACGTGACAGAGGACAATCTGGACATCAATCACGCGCAGCAGGTGCTGGACGAGGACCATTACGGACTTGAGAAGGTCAAGGAGCGCATCATCGAGTATCTTGCCGTGCTCAAGCTCAAGGGCGATATGAAGTCGCCCATCCTGTGCCTCTACGGGCCTCCGGGCGTCGGCAAGACCTCGCTCGGCAAGTCGGTTGCCCGGGCCACGGGCCGCAAATACGTCCGCGTTTCGCTGGGCGGCCTGCACGACGAATCCGAGATTCGCGGCCACCGCCGCACCTATATCGGCGCAATGCCGGGCCGCATCATCGACAGCATCCGCCGCGCCGGGGTTACCAATCCCGTGCTGGTGCTGGACGAGATCGACAAGGTGCGCGAGGATTTCCACGGCGATCCTGCTTCGGCTCTGCTGGAGGTCCTGGATCCCGAGCAGAATACCACGTTCCACGACAATTATCTGGATATAGATTACGACCTGTCGAAGGTGCTCTTTATCACTACGGCAAATGACGTGAGCCACATCCACCCCGCCCTGCTCGACCGTATGGAGCTTATCAACGTGACGGGCTACCTGCCGCAGGAGAAGCACGTCATCGCGACCAATTACCTGATCCCCAAGCAGCGTGAGGCGCACGGCCTGAAGGAGGAGCAGTTCCGCTTCAGCGACGAGGCAATAGATACGATCATCGACAGCTATACGCACGAATCGGGCGTCCGTTCGCTGGACAAGCAGCTGGCCAAGGTGGCACGCATCACGGCGCGCAAGATCGCCACGGACGAGAATCGCAGCGAGGTGCTCTCTTCGGAGGATATCCGCCAGTACCTCGGCCTTCCGACCAGTTTCCACGATCTGCAGGACGGCAATGAGGCCGTCGGCGTGGTGACCGGCCTTGCCTGGACGCAGATGGGCGGCGAGATCCTGTTCGTCGAGTGTTCGGTCAGCGACGGCAAGGGCACTATCAGTACGACGGGCAACCTGGGCGACGTGATGAAGGAGTCGGCTACGATCGCCTACCAGTATCTCAAGGCGCATCCTGACCTGCTGGGTGTGGATCCGGAGATTTTCCAGAAGAAGGATATCCATATCCACGTCCCGGAGGGAGCCATCCCGAAGGACGGTCCCTCGGCGGGTATCACGATGGTGTGCGCCATAGCTTCGGCCCTCAAGGGGGTGAAGATCCGCGGCGGTATCGCAATGACCGGCGAGACCACATTGCGCGGCAAGGTGCTGCCCGTAGGCGGCATCAAGGAGAAGATTCTGGCGGCCAAGCGCGCCGGGGCGAAGACCATCGTGCTTTCGGCAGAGAACGAGCGCGATATCCGCGAGATCAAGCCTGTCTATGTCGAAGGCCTTGAGTTCAAGTATGTGAAGACTCTGGACGAGGTGCTCTCGTTCGTATTCTCCGGTGATGGAAGTGCGGATTGAGCCGGGCTGGAAGGCCGTGCTCCAGGAGGAGTTTGACAAGCCCTATTTCCGGGAGCTTGCCGCCCGGCTGCACGCCGAGAAACGTGACGGACGGGTGATCTATCCTCCCGGACCGCTTATCTTCAATGCTTTCGAGCTGACGCCTTTCGAGAGTGTGAAGGTGGTGCTCATCGGCCAGGATCCGTATCACGGGCCCGGCCAGGCCGAGGGGTTGTCGTTCTCTGTACCCCACGGAGTGCGTATTCCCCCCTCGCTGCAGAATATCTATAAGGAGATCTCCGATGACCTGGGCGTGGATATGTCTCATAAGGACGGTTCGCTGCGCGGCTGGGCCGAACAGGGGGTTTTCCTGCTCAATGCCATCCTGACGGTGCGCAGCGGGGAGCCCACCTCGCACAGCGCCATCGGATGGGCGCAGTTTACGGACGCTGTGATCAGTACGCTTTCGCAGCGGCGCGAAGGGCTTGTGTTCCTGCTCTGGGGCAATTTTGCCCGGAGCAAACGTGCCCTCATCGATACCTCGCGGCACTACGTGCTGGAGGCGGCCCATCCCTCTCCCCTGGCCCGCGGCGCATTCTTCGGCTGCAGGCACTTCTCCCGGACCAACGCCCTGCTGGCCTCCCGCGGCCTGTCCCCCATCGACTGGACAAGGTAGAGCTGGTTACCCCTTCCTGTCATTCTTAGGCCGCAGGCCGAAGAATCTAGATCCTTCGCTACCGCTCAGGATGACAAAATTGGCTTGGCATTTAACTGTCTGAAAATCAACTGATAACTGAAAGTGCTACCCCCTCTCAGAAGGGGTAGCACTTTCAGTATCTCGCTGTATCTCTGCTAGTTAAGTGCCAAGGCAAATCAGGCCGAGGCAAAGCGGGGAACCCCTAGTTCTGGCCGGTAAACCAGGTGTGGCTCGTGTTGGACTCGGCCGTGGCCTGGAGGGCGGTGGGGACGCCGGCGAAGAAGTCGAAACCTGTGCGCGTCTCGATCGCGTCGATACTGGTCACGTAAGCCGAATCGTAGTAATTGCCGGAGTGGGCCTCGTTGGTATAGACGAAGGCGATACCCTTGGCATCGTTGATGACGCCACCGCTGAAAGTACACTTCATTATGCACTTGTAGAAGTGCGAAGGGATCGGGACATTGAGATTGTCGCTGGGCTTCGTGGTAGTAGTCCCTTCGTACAGCACGCCCGTGATGACGTAGAGCATAGTGCTACCGCCCGGAGTCTGATTCTTGACACGGGACTCAAGGCTGCTCCACACGCCGCTGTTGAAACTGTTCTGCCACTGGGGAGCCTGGTTGCTGTGATAGAAGGTCTGCTTGTTCTGCTTCACGCTGGTCTGACGGTAGTCGGAAGCCACCAGGTGGCCGCGGCTGTAGCCGACCGTGCCGGCATTGTCCAGGCCGTCCTGCTGCGTCAGGCTGATGGCGGGATCATCCGTCCACGACTCATTGCGTCCGGCATTGTTGTCCGGCCACTGGGTGGAGTTCATCACGTGGTAGGTCCAGACGGGTGCATACTTGCTTTCGTCGAAGAGGACCACATAATTGAGCGTCTCTTCGCCGCTGGTCGGATGCGTGTAGGTGTGAATTGCTATCTGGCGATTGTTGCTGGAGGTATTCACACTGTACCAATGGTCGTCACGGTCGGTGTAAGTGCCGCTCTGGCGAAGGCTCGTGCCGAGGCTCGACACACCCGGCATACCGTAATCGCTCAGATACACGCCCCAGGCCGGCTGCGGAGTGACCGAAGTGGTGCTGAACGAGACCAGGGAGCCGTAGCGATAATCATACTCCTGGGTGCTCTCGTTATACTCTGCGACAAATGCCTTGTAATAGTAGGTCGTCTCAGGCTCCAGTCCGGAAATGCTGCAGCTGATGCTGTAGCTGGTTATGGCTCCGACGCAGGAGTCATCATACGCCCAGCTGAGGGCGCCCTTGTTGGCATCCGGATCGCTGAGCAGCGAAGAATTGGTGCCATAGACGACGCCGGCCTCGTAGATGCTGCCGGATGCTCCGCTGAAACTGCCGCTTGCCAGCGCCGAGCTGGAAGTGACGGACGATGCGGCGGAGGTGGTCACCGTAGCCGTTGAGACTTTCTTCGTATCAAATGACGCTATAGCGCCATAGAATGTCTCGACGGTCGAGCTCTTGTCTTCCGTACCGGCCACGATAGCGTAGGCCTTATAATAATACTTAGTGCCTGCCGTTAAACCGGTCAAGGCCTTGCTGAACGGAGTTGATGTACCGCTCGCCGTGGCCTGGTTATTCAGATCCAGTTGCGAGGTGCCGTAGTAAAATCCGACCTCGCCGACCGTGCCGGTCACCCCGGTGTAGGAGCCCGACAGGGTTGCCCCTGTCGCGCTCACACCTGAAGGTGCACCTGCGGTAGTTACTGTTGCTGCGGGCTCATCACCCCCGGCGCTACCGCCGGACCCGCTTCAATTGAGCTTATAGATGTAAACGTTGTAGTATTCAGTGTTGTTGACGTTACTTAAAGCATAAGCTGCGAACTTATTAATAGTGCCAGTACGCCAAACCAGACCGCGGGTAGCACCAGAAAGGTTATGCTTAACTTGTATTCGGCCATTATTATCCGCAGTAAGGGTCCAGTCGCCAGTGACAGCCGTAGAAGTCGTATTAGGATTGAATCCAGTTCCACTGGTGGCCGTCTTAACAATAAAGTAATTGTTGCTCATCTTGAGCTTAAAGACCACTTTACCGCTAACCGCAGTGGTAGGAGCAACAAGCGTAATTGCACAGCCATCTACCGTTGCATCATCCGTAGGGAACCTGTCGTTGGTGGAATCATACTTAGAAGAATGCAAATCAGTAGGAGAAATCGTGCTGGTACCGGTAAATGCGGGAAGCGCATCGTGGTTGGTGTTAATGATAAGTATCTTATCGCCTGCACTTAACGTTGACGGATCCGTGACCTTTTCATAGTATTTCGTGTCTGCACCAGGATCAGCAACTTTTGCATCCTGCGAACGAGTTGCCGAAATCGAGCCAGTAGCAGTAGCCGTTACCGTGATGGTGTAATCGGTATCGTAGGAAGAGACGGAGAACGTATGGCTGCCGGCCGCATTAGCATTATAAGACTGGGACTCGGTTCCGTCGGACTTCTTGGCGCACGTAACAGTGTAAGAGATAGTATTTGCAGAACCGGATGCTGCCCACTGGACGGTGATATCCTTCTTGCTGTCGGTATTATCCGTTGTGACCGTGAACGTATCCAGAGTCAGGAAAGAAGTATAGCCGTCAACGGAATACAGACGGTTGTCGGCATTGACCTCAGGAACCGTACCGTTGTAATTGAAGAGCTGTCCATAGACCACCACGGTCGAACCAGCTTCAAGCTGATCAACTGACGAGAACGCAGCACCGCCGATGTACCAGCCGCGGAATACCTGAAGCTGGTCGGTAGAAGTACCGTCATCGGAGATAAAGTAAGTCATACGGGTAGTGTTGTACAATGTACCCTGGGCGACTACGATACCCGAAACATATACAGAATCAGTTCCGCCCTGACCAGAAGCGTAATGACTGATAACTTCCAATGCCTCGGCAACCGTGTACGGATTTGCAGGATCCTTACCGTCCTTACCTGATGCGAATGTAGCACTGACGGTAACATTGCCGGTCATCGTGAACTGGTTGCCGCTGAGTGTTGCACCGGTAACTGTCCACTCTTCGAGAGTATATCCATCGGGAGCGGTTGCAGAGAGAGTGACGGTAGAGCCGTAAACCACATTGGCATTCTGATCCGTCGTAGTGGCCGTTGCCACTGCGACGCCGCCGACAGTCGCAGTGATGGAATAACCCGAACCGGGAGCCGTCAGTGTCAGCTGATAGGTAGCAGCAGCCTGATTGACCGTGATTTCTTCTGCTTCTCCTCCATCATAGGATATAAGTATCGTACCCTCGCGGGCCGCACCTGTATTGGCACTGACAGTGTAGATGAGATTGCCATTTTCCCACTCGACGTCAGTAACGACATCACTGTCGCCGATAGCTTCCACATCGTCATCACTTGCCCCGTTGAGCAACTCATACACACCAGTCTCGGTGTATGTACCGGCGGCAGCCGGAGCGGAGAAGCCGGTCTTGATGACATTCATCGTCGGCACAGCAGCGAACGTTGCAGTAACGGTAACGCCGTATGCGGGCATCGAGAAGGTATTGTTGGAAACGGAAACCGTAGTAGAAGCATCACCTGTCTTATAAACAGTCAGTTCGTCAAGTACATAGCCTGAATCCGGAGTAACGGTCAGGGTAACCGTTGTGCCCTCGGCTACGGAAGCCGCACTTGCCGTCACCGTACCGTTCTCAATATTACCATCGATGGTAACGGTGTACTTGGGGGTATTATCCTCAAGCCTGTACAACTGCACTGCTGCATAACCGGAGGTAGATTCAGACTTGCCTGTATAACAAGCGAAACGGGGACTGCCAGTATTATACCAAATTTCCCTTGCGCTATCATTAACGTTAGCAATAACCCAGTTGCCAGTCGTTTCACCTGCCGTGATCGTCCAGCGCGAATTATCAGATTCGGAAGCATTGGTAGCCAGCGAATTGCCAGATGTCCAATACAAATAATTGTCACCGAACTTGATTGTATAACCGCTTCCGCCACCAGTTGCAGGAGCAATGACAAGCTTGTATGCATTGGTGGTAGAATTGGAAAGGATCTTACCATCAGAAATCGTTACGGATGCGCCTATACCATACTTCGTAGAAGTAGTGGAAATTGAGGAGAACGCAAGATTCTGATTTTCGCAAACCATGAGATAATCACCACTCCAATCCGAAGGTGCCGTATTGACTTTCTCGTAGTAGAGAGTAGCCACATACTGCTTCTGAGTTACGGTGACCGTCTTGTTCTGTGCTGAGTAGTGCTCCTGGTCAACAGGGTTGACAGAAACGGTAGCCGTGCGCTCAGCGCCGCTGTTGGCCGCCAACGTAACCGTCACCGTCTGGGCCTCAGTCGAAGGATCCTGGGCGCCGGCAGGAGAAATGCTGGTGATAATTGCGCTTTCCGAAGAAGCCGTCCATTCAACGTTGGAAGTAACTGTAAATGTAACCTCGGATCCGGCAGTGCATTCAGCCTTCTCAGGGGTAGTCCCGCTGACGGTCAGCGAAGCCTCGCCGAAGACTGCGGATACGGTCACAGGGTAACCGGGCATCGTGAACTGATCGTTCTCAACCGAAATCTTGACCGAGCTGTCATCAGTCTTATAGACATCCCAGCTGGTAAATATACCGGTCGTCGGAGTTGCCGTAAGGGTTACAGTCGAGCCTTCGTACTGCGTACCTGCAGGATCAGTAGATACTGTACCGCCGGTGATGCCGGGATCTACAGTGATAGCGTATGCCTCGGCATATTTTGAATCCTGCTTGTAGAACTTGAAGTGAACAGAACTTGTTGAAGCCGAAACATATCCACGGAAATCGGAAGTTCCGTTGATACCGATATATCTGGCCACATAGCCATCATTTGTCTTGAGCTGATCACCATCAAGGACGAAAAGATTTCTTTGAGTAGAACTACTACCAGTCGGGCCGACTCTCAGATTATCATTACTGCTCTTATCCGCTTCTGTGCTGCAATACAGGAAATTATTGTCGTCAGCGTAAGAGTAGAAGATGTATCCGTCGGTATTGTTGCCCGTCAGGGTCCACTTGATATTATTGCCAGGCTCGCCTACGATGTGGGTATCGGCATCAGCCTTGGTATTATCAACCGTGACCGACACTGGTACCGGACCGCCGGTAGAAGTATTCAGGGTATTGTCAACACCATAAGTGTCATTACCGACCATCACGAAGACATCACCTGCGTTGATATTGCTCAGAGACGTTTCCACCCAGTCATCGATAAGCGGAGGGAATTCGTCCGGAGTATCGAAGTTGAGCGTGCGTATCTTGCCTTCCTTGAAGGAAGCGTCTTTGGTAAGCTCTATGGTCTTCTCGTAGCCGTTGACTGCAAGGGTGAGCGTAGAGCCCGAGTTGGCCTTGAAAGGCTTGATGGCAATGTAGAAGTTTGCAGTATCGTTGGCAGCTATTTCCTCGCCGTTCTTGACTTTCAGAATTGCGGTATTGGAAGACGAGCCGTCAACCGGAGTCATCACTGCGTTCTCACCCGTGAAATTGATATAGAACGAACCTGCGATGGCCTCAGTGCCCGTGAAGGAAACCTCATTGACCGTAAGGGACTCGGAGGTCTTGTTGGTCACGTGGACCTTCAGGATCGAGAGGGCTTGGTTGAGGGTTATAGCCGGCACCTGAGCCGAAGGGACTGCAGTGGTCTTGCCGTAGAGCGGGAAATACTGTCCTACGAGATGCGCGCTGCTGTTGTTGCCGTTCTGCTCCTGGTAGCTGCCCACGGCGCTGCCGATACGGGTGGCACCAGCCGAGGTATTGGCAGGAGTCGTTATCTCCGAATTGTACGGATAGAGGACGTACCAGTCATTGCTGGACGAGGGTAAAGTCAGGTCACCGGTGAACTTCTCGCCACTGTCGTGCGTGAATTCCACATTGCCTCCATACTCCGTCGTACCGTTCTCGGCGGCAAATACGCTGAGCTTGTCATCGGCCGACCAGACGACAGTATTCTCACTCATCTCCGTCCTGGTCTCCGGAACAACCATAATAACGAAGTTCCCCTTCGTCGAGGGCTCCGGAGGATTCTGTTCTTCAAATCCATTACATCCGGAAATAGCAAGGGTCATAATACCAATCAACCCGAGCGATACAAGTGAATTGCGTTTCATAGTCTTCATCTTTTGGGGTTGATTAGAAATAGAGTTCATCATCCTCATCATCTGAGAATTGATTGATACCGAAACCACCGCTCGTGCAGAGAATCTCAGGATTCAACAGATTGAGCGGCCTGAACTGAGGAGCCTCATACTCCTTCCGGACAATTGATTTGTTTTGGCAGAACATAGTTTATCAGGGTTTTAATCGTTTTATAATCATTATCAATGACACTCCCGTCAGCCCGCTATCTCGGACCTAAAGGAGCGAAGAGTTGTTAAATAAGTACTTAATCGCGTAATACACCGTTTTATTAACCTGCAAAGGTAGCAATAATTTTCTATATGACAAGCTTTTGAATATAATTTTATCAACAATCGTATTTGGCTGAAAAAATATTCCGACAGCGGGATTTTGGTCCGATGTTTGACTTACCTTCGCAATCAAAAACCACTTATAAGCAATGGACAACTCTAACCCGTCAACTAAAACCTACCGCAACCCACTGACAGAAACGATAATACTGCAGGCGGGGCGCGTCATATCCTCATCTACGAGCGGGAATCTGGAGCCATTTAGCGATCTCTCAGACTACGACTGGTAATTATACGGGAGGAAACGATTATGAAGAAGAGCATTTTCAAAAGTACGGCCCTGATGGCGGCGTTCGCACTTATAGCGACGTCCTGTATGGCGGAGGCCGATTACGACACCCTCAAGAAGGTGGACATTACAGCCGAGGCGGAAGCCTTGAACCTGGACACGAAGACTTCGCTTACGGACGATCTGACCTGCGTCTGGAGCGGAGGCGAACGGATCGCCGTCTATGACGGGACCGGCATCCGCGAATTTAGCGCCACGAGCGTCAGCGGCAGCTCGGCCGTCTTCAGTGGCGAGATGAATACCGCTTCGGGAACATTCTGCGTAGCATATCCTTACGGACAGGCAAGCGCCTGCTCCGGCGGCCTCTGGACGGTTGAGATTCCAGCAGAGCAGACAGTAGCTGCCGGAGGCTCGACGGCCGAAGGTGCGCTCGTAGCGGTGGGATCATCAACAGATGCGACTCACGCCACGTTCCATCAGGTCACAGGACTGGTACGGTTTGAGCTCACACAGAGCGATATAGTGTCAGTCGAGCTGAGCGGCAACGGCGGCGAGCATCTGGCCGGCAGCCTGGCAGTGGCGGCAACTGACGGGACGATCGATTCGTTCCAGATTCCTTCCGACAAAGTAACACTCACGCACGCGTCGGGCGCATTTCCCGCAGGAGTCTATTACTTTGCCATAGCGCCGGTGACATTTGCCGAAGGCCTGACGCTCGTGCTTACAAGCAATACGGGCACGGTATCGGTCAAGGCCAGCACCAGCCCGGCCACGGCCGCGCGGGCAGGCGGCATCAACCTCGGCGAGGTCAGTCCCACCTCGGGCTCCGGCACGGAGATAGCTGAAGGCTGCGTCAACGTGGTATTCAGGGGCAAATCGGCCACCGTCACGATCGCGAGCGACATCGCCCAGTATGTGACACCGACGGTTGACGGGGCGCACGTGAGCATCGCCCAGAGCAGCGAAATGACCAACGAACTGATCGATGCAGGCACGGCGAGCGAGATCACCTACAACCTGAGCGGCACCAGCAGCGACGGCGAATTCTACCTTTCCGGCTCGTCCAAAGCCACGATAGAGCTCAACGGTCTGACACTGGCCAACGTCAACCCCGTTTTCAGCGGAGCTGCAGTCCATATCCAGAACGGCAAGCGCATCAAAGTCAAGGTCGTAACGGGCACCACCAATACGCTCAAAGACGCGGCCGGCGGCTCGCAGAAGGGCTGCCTCTACATCAAGGGACACGCCGAATTTGCCCAGAAGGGCACTCTCAACATCGTCGGCAACCTCAAGCACGGCATCAAGACGGGAGAGTATTTCACGCTCAAAAACGCCAACATCAATATCCTCTCGGCGGTCGGTGACGGCATCAACTGCACGCAGTATTTCCAGATGACAAGCGGCTCGATCAGCATCAGCGGGACGGCAGATGACGGCATCCAGTGCGACATCGACGATACCACGACCGGCTCGACCGGAGAGACCGACGGGCACGATGACGAGGATTCGGGCAACATCTACCTCGAGGGCGGCTCGATCAACGTCAGCGTTACGGCCGACGCGGCCAAATGCATCAAAGCCGAAGGCGACATTCGCGCGAGCGGCACTACGGTAACGGCAACCACCTCCGGCGGCGGATTGTGGGACAGCAGCAAGTCCAAGACCAAATCCTCTTCGTGCATCAGTGCCGACGGCAATATGGCCATCAGCGGCGGCACGCTCATCCTGACGAGCACCGGCGCGGGCGGCAAGGGCATCAGCGTCGATGGCGACCTGGCCATCAGCGGCGGTAATACGACTGTCAGCACTTCGGGCAACGCCGTGGTGGCATCTTCGTCGGGTGTGATCTCCGTGGTCTCCCAGTCCAGCCAGCTTGACAAATACGACAGCGACTATAAGTCTTCGCCCAAGGGCATCAAGGTGGACGGAGCGATCACCATCAGCGATGTTGCAGTGATCAATGTCACCACGACCGGAGCCGGCGGAGAGGGCATCGAGTCCAAGACCAATATCACCGTCAGCGGCGGGCATACCACTATCAATGCCTCCGACGATGCCATCAATGCTTCATACAATGATGACACCAGAAGCCTTGCCGATGCCGGGGACTTCACTATCACGGGAGGATATCTCTACGCTCATTCGAGCGGAAATGACGGCATCGACGCCAACGGCAACTGCTATATCAAGGGCGGCCTGGTCTATGCCATCGGAGCACCTGCGCCAGAGAAGTCCATTGATGCCAATACCGAGGAGAACAAGAAGCTCTATATCACCGGCGGTACCATTGTGGCTGTCGGGGATTTCGAAAAGGGACCGAGCATTACGGGCGGCACCTGCAAATACGCTTCGTCGTGGACTGAGTCCTCGTGGCACGCGCTCTACAATGGCGGGGAGCTGGTCTTGGCTTTCAAGACTCCTATGAAGTCTTCGTCGCAGGGCGGCCCCGGTGGTCCGGGTGGTCCGGGTGGCTCCGGCAGCCAGGCGCTGTTGGTCTATACCTCGTCCACGCCCAGCCTCAAATCCGGCGTGACGGTCTCCGGGGGCACGACTTACTTCGGCGGCGAGGGCAACATCGGCTGCACCGTCTCGGGCGGCTCCAACGTCACCCTCAAAAACCTCGGCAGCTCCGGCGGATGGTAACGGGGACTGGGCGACAACCGCTATATTGGGGGCTTCGGAGCGCTGAAGCCCCCTTTTTTTCTTTTCTATTTTATTGATCTAACTTCGATTGGCAAAGATTGCAAGTACAACCTTCGTTAGTGAAGTGACGGACACCAACAATTTTCCCATGGCGGTTATCAAAGCGGGATTTGATTCGATTAAACAGATCAGTCTCCCCGTTTTCAAAATAGCGTCGTAACGCAAAGGCGCATATATCTGCTATTTGAACCATGCCTGTAAGAGAAGAGTCTACAAACAATGGCGTTTCGATGATGTGACGAATCTCTGTCCAAAAAGTTCCCCTATGGTGGAATACCTTCATTAATGAAGTCAACTTTTTCGATTCAGTTTCATTATTATCATGGATCAATAGACCATAATTATCTTCCCCATCACGACAGACATTGGACATATAATATTCAAACCGGGTAACAATTTGCTCAAAAGCCTGCTCATCTGCACTATGTGACGCTTTAGCAGGGTCAAAAAACACTTTATCTATACACTCTGCGAAAACACGAGCGAAAGACCAGCGGCCAATAGTGTCTGCTATTTCCTGAAGAAAGCACATACGTTCATCGAAAGTCAGGTGTATATAAGCATCTGTCTTTGTATAATTCTTCTTCGTCTGTTTTAGAGCCTTGGGATTATTCGTTTTTTTGATTCTGTACAATTCAGCCGTCCTTGCGGATAAAACAGCTGATCGCCGGTCGGAATAATTCATTCTATCAAAACCGTCAATTGAACTTTGTTCCAGGTATTCGCGTTTAATCCAGCCAGTATGTATCTCGGCGGTCGCCAGACCATATCTTGTCTTTATGGAGTTTATCTGACGATCGCATCGTTTCCAGTATTTGACCGGAATAGAAATCCCGCAAAGGATGTAATGAGAAGTATTGCCTGGTATTTGCGGTGTGCCAGACTCATCAATATAACAGAAGTAGACCATGAAGGACAGGCATTATCGTATGTATATGTAAAAAAAAAAGCGACTAGTATCAAGGAAAGAACTCCCATGATTGAGACGCTTGGCGACTCATCCTAGACGCATTGCAAAGGTAAGACAATTTTTTCATAATAGCAAGCATACACCACTTTTTAGTTTTGGCTTTAGGGGAATAGTGTAGTTATGTCCGAGATAGCGGGCTGACGGGAGTGTCATTGATAATGATTATAAACGATTAAAACCCTGATAAACTATGTTCTGCCAAAACAAATCAATTGTCCGGAAGGAGTATGTGGCTCCTGATTATCGAACGCTGATGCTGGAGACAGCAGTGGTACTTTCTACAAGTCCTTACGACACGAATGCCGATAAGGATGGTTATGATTACTACGACCTTGATGACTAAAAGGAGGACCGTAAGATGAAAAACATCAAGAAATTACTTTTGGTAGCCGTTCTGGCAGTTCTCTCAGCAGCCACGGCGTGGGCAGATTCTGTTTCATTCTCTCATTCAGATTTCCAAGGGCAAGGGGCTTCCGGTTCTGGTGGTGATCTCGCAGGAGCGACAAAAGAGGTTATTACCATAACAGGAAAAGGTAATGGTAACAGTTCCTACTTGCAAGTCTATGCCAATAACTACCTTACAATAACCCCAAACAATGGAGCAACGATAACGAAAATTGTTCTTACTGCGACAACTAATAGCTATATAAAGACCTGGTCCTCATCTGATGGTGAAAGTGTTTCCGTTAACGGCAAGACAGCGACTTGGTCTAGCTCTTCCACTTCCGCTGTTACTCTAACAAATACAGCCGGTGCGCAGGCCAGAATTACTGCAATAGAAGTCACTTTCACACCTTCTGGGAGTTCTGCAGTAGCCACAACAACCACAATTGATGCTTCTGGCATTACTAACACAGATGTGTATACCAGCACAAGCGCCGGCTCACTATCCGCAACAGTAAAAGACAATAATAACACTACTATTGGTGGAGCTACTGTAACTTGGAGCGGAGACAATGATGATGTTGCAACAATTAATGCAAGCGGAGTAGTAACTCTTGTTAATACAGGAACTGTTACTTTTACCGCATCCTATGCCGGCGTTGATGGCCAATATCAAAGTTCATCTGCAACATATAAGATGACCGTAAAGGATTCTAGCAATCCTATAAGCACCCTCGTATTTACCGCGGCTTGCGGCGGTTCTGGCACAGCTAATGATGGAACAGAATGGATAGTAACTTCAGATGGCACTGAATCCAGTTATGATAATGAAAGAGGTATCCATTACGGAACTGGCAGTGCTGCAGTCCAATACATAAGACTATCTACTTCGGATATTTCCGGAACAATTAAGAAAGTTGTAGTTAATGCATCTACAGCTTCAGGTGTTTCAGCCACAGTAGGAGTTACAGTTGGAGGCTCTGCCTTTGGAGGCGACGCTCAATCACTAAATTCTACGGCTACAGACTACACTTTTAATGGTAGTGCCAGCGGAGAAATTGTCGTTTTGGTAACAAAACCCAGCAGTGCTACTAAGGCCCTTTATGTCAAAAGCGTTGTTGTCACTTATTCAAATGGCCCTGCCACATACTCAGTCACATATAATTCTAATGGAGCAACTTCCGGAACCGTCCCTACGGATGAAACGGCATACGTATCAGGTGCAACTGTGACAGTTTTGGGGAACACTGGTAATCTTGCCAAGGCGGGATATATATATGCCGGATGGAATCTCAATGCCGGAGGCACTGGAACCAATTATACGGCTGGCAATACTTTCTCCATTACCGATAACACCACACTTTATGCCAAGTGGGACCCCAAGACTATTACCGGGCTCTCTTACACCGGCACCCCTACCAAGACTCAATACTCTGCAGGCGAAGCCTTCGATCCGACTGGCCTTACTGTTACTGCATCATTTAACGATGAATCACAGGAGAATGTCACATCTCAAGTAGTATGGACTCCTAATCCGCTTACCACAGGAACAACTTCGGTCACCGGCACATATATGGGCCAGACTGTCAATGTTTCTGGTCTTACCGTCACGGCGGCCAAGGGATCTGAAGATAATCCATACACTGTAGAAGAGGCAATAGCCGCTACTCCTACAAGCGGCACATCTGCTGATGTTTATATTAGAGGTATTGTTTCGGCCTTTTACAACACAAGCATAATGGGTGACGGTACTAATTATCGTTACTATATTTCTGATAATGGAACTACCGCTAATCAACTTCTCATTTATAGGGGTAAAAACCTGGGCAATAATTCTTTTAGTGATAATAATGATCTTATAGTTGGAGATTTAATCGTCATAAAAGGCGGCCTGACAAAATACAATAACACGCCGGAGGTTGCAGCAAATAACTATCTAATCAGCCTCAAACTTCCGGCTCCGACATTCTATCCTGAAGCAGGTTCTGTAGCAGAAGACACAGAACTGACTATTTCGAATGTCCATCCTGATGCTTCTATTTATTATACTACTGACGGAACCAATCCCACAACGAACAGCACGGAATACAACTCCGAATCTAAGCCTGTTATTACTTCAGCACAGACATTCAAAGCCATTGCAGCCAAGAGCGGGAATGGCTACATCACCAGCGATGTAGCAACGGCTTCTTATACACTTCTGGAACCTGCAGCAACTCCCACCTTCTCCCCGGCAGCAGGAACTTATACCTGGGCCCAGAACGTTACCATCAGCACAACGACGGCCGATGCTACCATCTATTACACCACAGATGGAAGCAATCCAACGACATCGAGCGCAAAATATACAGGTGCAATCAGCATTAGCGAAACCACAACCATCAAAGCCATTGCAGTTAAAAGCGGGTTGGCAAATAGTTCTGTAGCAGAAGCCACATATACGATGAATCTTCCCATTATTAATGCGGAAGACGTCAACTTGGCATATAACGCTACTAATGGCTCAATTGCATTTACCATAGATAATCCTGCGAGTGGCGCTTTGACCGCATCCATAACTGCAGGGAACGAAGGCAGTTGGCTTATTCTTGGAGCAGTAAGTAGTTCTGCTGTTGCTTTGACTAGCACACCAAATGACGGCAACGCAGATCGCACCGCTACCGTTACACTTACCTATACTTACAATACTGACAAGACTGTCACCAAGAATATTACCGTAACACAGGCTCATTTTGTATTGGATTATGTAACACTTCCATTTAACTGGACAGGTGGAACATCTTCCGATTTCATTAAAATAACCGGTGTCACTGCATCTGGTTTAGGTAGTGATTATGCAGAATCAAATGCACCGTACCGTATCAAATTTGATACTACGGATGATTACATCCAAATTAAAACTGATAGTCAACCTGGTAATATCTCCATAGGTGTAAAGATGTTTGGTGCAACGAGCTCTTCGATTATAGTACAAGGTTCAGCAGATGGCAACACTTTTACAGATGTTGAAACCCTTAACATAAGCGGATCCCAAAATACCACTCTGGAACTTAAATCATCTAATGCCTTTGCAGCTACTGATAGATTTGTCAAATTGGTTTTCCAAAAGGGTTCAAATGTAGGCGTTGGCCCTATTTCAATTGCAAAGGCAATTCCCGTTTCTGCTCCAACTTGGACGGATCTTCCGACACCTTCTATTAATATCGGACAAGATTATAGCATCGATTTAAAAGACTATGTTTCTGCCAACCCGAATCCCACTATAACAGTCGCTACAGAGGTCAGTTCTTCAATATATGAATTCGAAGATGGACTCTTTATATTCCAGCCGAAGGAATCCGGTGATTATACATTCACCTTTACGGCAGAAAATACAGAAGGCGCAGCTAATGCTACTCTTACCGTATCAGTTAATCCTGTTATGAATTATGCAATTCTTCCTTTCTCATTTGATGGTGGTTATAGTGATATTTCACTTTCTTCAGGATTAACACAAGATGGCATTAATTCTAAGGACTATGCTAGTTCACCAAAATTAAAATTCGATACAGCTGGTGACTATCTGATTTTGACGATCAATGAAATACCGGGAACACTTTCTTTTGACATTAACGGTAACAGTTTCTCTGGTGGAACGTTCACTGTTCTTATTTCGGCAGACGGAGTTAACTATACTGAATTGGCAAGTTACACTGAACTCGGCAATACTCAAAGTGAATCTTTCGACAATCTTCCGTCGTATGTTCGCTATATCAAATGGATTTATACAGAGAAAAACAGTGGAAACGTTGGCTTAGGCAACATTAGGCTTGCTAAACCCACATCTGCTCCTGAATCCATCAGTATTATCGCAACACCTTGCGACGGTCGTTACTGGGCTTCCTTCTACAACAGCGAGGCAAGATATACCCTTTCAGAAGGAGCACAGGCCTATACAATGAACTCGGAATATAAACTCTACCTCCTTGGTACCGGAAATATTATTCCTGAGAATATGGCAGTGATTATTATCTCTAATAATGCAGACATCACCCTCACAAAGAGCAATGACACTAGTGTAGTACCCGTGAGAGGCAATGATAACAAACTTATTGGATCTGATACACCTGTATCAAAATACAGTATCACTGGTACTCCGTATGTACTTGGTATAGTCAATGGTGTCCTTGGATTCTATCAATTTAACGGTGATGGAATCCCCGCCAACAAAGCCTACTACACCGTTAACAATTAATCCAAAGGAGGACAATCAATATGAAATCTTATAAAACTCTCGTGTTTGTTGCCCTTCTGGGCGTTGTGGCGGCCGGTTGCCAGAAGCCGGAGGAGTTGAAGCCGACGGACAATACAAATAAAAATGTATTGACCCTGACTGTCAATGCTTCGATTGATGATGATACAAAGGCTCTTGCCTGGGACGAAAACAAGCTCAAGGCTTATTGGGCTGCGAATGAGATCGTCGATGTCTATCTGGGCGAAACCAAGATCGGTTATCTTACCTCGGAATCCAGTGACAACGGTTCGACCAAACTCTCGGGCGAAATCATTGTTGATGATCTGTCCGTGGACGCCGGTAATCCCAGCACTCTGATGCTGCTCTATCCCGGCACCGGCGACTCTGAGTCCGAAAGGGCCGTCACTTACCTCAACCAGAACGGAGGGGATCCGACCGCTTCTGTTCCGTCCCCTTATGACTACGCACTGGCTTCGATAAGCGCATATATTGGCGACAATTCCATTGAGACCTCCGGTAATGCAAGTTTTGCCAATCAGCAAAGCATTTTCCGGTTTGTATCCAATGTCAGTATGAGTTCGTTTACCATCAGCTCGGCCAACGGCAAACTCGTACAGAGCCGCACCATTGATAACGGCGTCTGGACTTCAAGTTATGGTTCGATAACTGTCACCACCGGCGACTCCTACTCTGCAACCGGCAAGGATTACTTCGTAGCCCTGCGTAACGAGTTTGTCCCCGAAGGAAGCGGTACTGACGAGTTCTTCTTCTCATTCGTCAAGGAAGATGACGGCATCCTCTACGAGGCCTCAAAGACCATCAAGAACGCAGCATTTGACGCGAATGGCCTGATCAACGGCAAGCTGATGAAGGCAAAAATCACCTTCGCCGAGAAGGTTATTGCTCAGGCCGCTTCGGGCACTATCGACGAGCAGACCGACGTCCTCTAACTCTTATTACTGACTGATTTTTAAAGTGGCGGCTGGGTGATGGCTGCCACTTTATGTGAAAGGGAAAAGCTATAGCAATTATGAATCGTAAGATTTATCTGATGCCGTGGGCGCGTGAACTGGATCTGGTTGCGCAGGGGCTTCTGGCTGTCTCGCCCGGCTCGGGATACAACAATGACGGCAACGCGGGGAATGATATGAACGAGGACGACGATTATAATTATTCGTTCTAATCCATCTGGCAATGAGAAGAGCAAAGTATTATTTAGCACTTGCGTGCTTCGCCTTTGCAGCTATCGCCTGCCAAAAGGAGTTGCAGCCGCAGATGAGCGACGAAGAGCCGCTTAAGATTATCATTCGCGCCGGTGCGCCGCAGACACGGACGGCAATCACGGGCGACGGACAGGGGCATTATACGCCCTCGTGGAGTGCAAATGACTCTATCGGAGTGTATTTCACGAACATCAGCGGCAGTCCCACGGCATTCGTCAATGCCACTGCTGGCAGCGAAGGCCATTTCTCGCCCGCGAGCAAGATTACCGGTCTCGGCGGCAGCCAGACGCTATACTCATTTTACCCCAGGGGCGCATTTGCGGCAGTTAAAAACGATGCCGCGAATATCGTCCGCCTCAACGTCAAGGATCCGCAGAAGCCCGATGCCATAGGCACGTTCGACAAGTCGGCCGATCTGCTGGTGGCGCGGCCCTACAACGGCACTTTTTCGACTATCAGCACTACTGACCAGATCGTGGAACTGGCTTTCGCGCGCCTGCTTTCAGTGGTGAAAATCACTCCCGCCGACGCCACTTCGGGGAATGCGCTCAGCGGAGAGTACGTCAGGTCCCTCAAAATCGAGTATAACGGCACGACGGGCGATGCACCGCTTAACGGCCGCGTAGAGCTCAATCTGGCTACCGGAGAGATGGGCGACTGGACCATTAAGAACTATAGTGCTACGGCCCTCTATGATGAGGAGGCATTTGCGCTTAACGGCGAAAATGCAGCTTACCTGCTCGTCAATCCGATTACCATTGCGGGCGGAAAGAAGGTTACATTTACCGTTACGACGGATAATTTCGTAGCATCCAAAACTTTTACCCTCGGCAGTGCCGGAATGACTTTTCCCGCCGGCAATATCGCCACTATCGGTCTCAGCATCAATGATAATTGGGATATCCACAGCAATTCGAACGTGATTATCCAGGTGCCTTTTACGGCTGATATATCATCCAATACCAAATACGATGCCAGCCAACACGGCGATCTCGGTGTAACCGGACTCAGCAAGAGTTCCGTCAGTTATACATTCTCAGGGAGCTCCCAGCTGCGCAACAACAATAACCGCATTCCCGGCTGCGGCAGTTTCTACTGGTGCTCGTCTTCGACCAGTCTTGTCATCGGAGGCATCAACACCGGAACGGAGCGATACTTTAACCTGAGTTTCGATTCGAAGCTGACACAAAATGCGAGTTCGACGATAGCTTTCTCGCTTTCTGGCGACGGCACTGAGTATGTGGCAATAACGTCGGTCAGCGTTTCCGGCACTACGGCCGCCAATTACAGCTTCAATTTCTCTATTCCCGCCGGAGAGCATAGCAATCTCAGACTCAAGATAGAGAATACGGGAAGCAACGGCGTTGTTATGGATAACCTTACCATCACCCGTCTGGATTCGCCCGGAGCGGACAATCATCAGGTCGATCTGCCCTCTTCCACTCCGACGCCCGATCCCGACCCGGATCCGGACCCGGACCCGACGCCCTCGGCACAGCCGGGGTGGCTTGGCAACTACGAAGTTCCTACGGTCACGAACCTGAGCGGCTCGACGTATGCCCAAACGGGTACATACAGTGATTTCAGCGATACGTGGTACAGATATAATACCACCAATGCGAAACAGCAGATTGCAGTCCACACTTACAATAACACCCGCACTTACGTGACATTCTATGATGAGAGTAAATATGCTCCACTATGGACGGCTCACGCAATGCACGCTTCGATGTGGCCTGACAACAATGCCGGTCGCAATAATGCGTGGACTGACGATCCGGCTATAAGTCTTACTCAGCAGGGAGGCCTTGACAATGCCGGTACGGTAGGCTACAGCCGAGGGCATTTCGTTGCCTCAAATTATCGTCAGACCGCTGAAGAACAGAACAAGCAGACATTCTATCACAGCAATCAGGCGCCGCAATGGCAGAACAGTTTCAACAGCGGTGTGTGGAGCAGCCTCGAAGAAAGGGTGGCCTCATCGGATGTCGTTCCTACCGGCAGAGATACTCTCTATGTCGTGGTCGGCGTGCTCTATGAGGGTACAACGACTACATTGCCGAGCGGAAAACTCAACGTACCGATCCCTTCTCACTTCTATACCTGCCTGATGAAGTGCTCGTTCGATAATTCGCACGAGGTGACCGCCGCCAGCGGTATAGCATTTATCTATACCAACGAAGCGCACTCCGGAGTCAAGTACTACGATTCTGCATTCGTCACGTCGATTGATGTCATCGAAGCGAGGACAGGCCTGGACTTCTTCCCCAGAGTCCCCTCCTCCCTCCAGGCCACGGCCGAGGCCAACACCACCCACTACTGGCTCACCGGCCAGAACTAGATCCGCAACCTCAAACGGGGCACAAAAAGGCGGGTTTTTGTGCCCCGTTTGAGAAAATTCGCAAAGCTGACACGGAAAACCCTATTTTTGTGTCAGGTTTAACTTAAGGGACAACGATTATGGCTGACAATTATCTTGAGAAGCGTTATGAAGAGGTCTTCGGCAAGGGGACGGGCGTGGCGAAGGGTCCGCAAAGGCCCGGCCTTGACAATCTCCTGCGCCGCAACCGCAGTTTCCGCGGCTACGACACCAGCTACCACGTACATCCGCTCCAGATCAAGGCTATCCTGTCGGTCAACACATTGACGGCAAGCGGGATGAACGCCCAGCGACTCAGATTTCACGCAGTGACGGAGCCGGAAGAGGCGGCGACGGTCCTGCGGCACATCAAGCTGGGCGCGGCACTGCCCGAGTTGCACCTGCCCCTGCCCGGCACAGAGCCCGGCGCATTCATCATCGTCTGCGCCACCACGGGCGAAGACCCCATCCTGGACATTGACCTGGGCATTTCCCTGCAGAGTATGCTCCTCAAGGCCGTAGAGATCGGCCTGGGCGGCATCATAGTCCGTAATTTCGACCCGAAGGCACTCCAGAGTGCATTAGGCCTGAACCTGCAGCCCCTGGCGGTCCTGGCCATAGGACGCCCTGCCGAGACCATCCGCCTGGTAGAAGTCAGCGCCGGCGACAGTCTCAGATACTACCGCAAAGAGGGAACCCATTACGTTCCCAAGATCAAGATTGACGATCTGATGATTTAGACGGAGGCCTAAAGCACGTCGTGGATCAGATTGGATGCTCCGGTAGTCGTACTGCCGGAGGTTGAGGCATTGCCCGTATAGTGCAGGTCGCTCGCCCCGGTAAGCTTGACTACGATACTGCCGTCGGAGTGGATGTAGGCATTGGAGGCGCCGGTCAGAGCCCCGTCGCATTCCCTGCAGGAGAAGGAATAGTGCTCGCCGACCACCTGCTTCGTGAGGTTGCTGGCGCCGGACAGATTGAGCTTCAGCTTATCGGTCGAACCCCAGAGGGTAGCGCTGGATGCGCCGGTGGCGACCAGATGCAGACTGTTGGACGCCACGAGATTGCCCTTGCAGGCCGAGGCTCCGATAAGATTCATTTCCACGTCAGTGGCATCGATATCAGCGAAAAGGCCGCTGGCGCCGGTAAGGCGGATCTTCACCAGCGAGCTGCTGATGGGATACTCCGAAGTGAACGTGCACGCGCCCGAAAGATCGATCTTCGCCAGATCGGCATTGTACGGCAATAATACCTTCATATCGGTCAGATAGCTCAGCGTCAACGGACTGACTCTGATGGTCAGGCGGCTGTTGACGTGCTTGACCTCAATCTTGGGCATTATCACCTCATCGGCCGTGATGGTGATCTTGCTGACCTGATCGCTGACGCAAATATCGAATGCATTTGAAACGAGCAGCTCGTCATAGCTGCCGTCGATCTCAAATTCCTGTGTAGTCTCGATTCCCGAAGGAATAATCTTTTCGCAGCTGCAAGCTGCTGTCAGTGCAAAAAACGAAAGTGCAAGGAGAAGATTTTTCATAACGGTATTATTTGATTCTACATAGCAAAAGTAATAAAAAATCGATAGTGCGACCATCATTATATAATTATACAATTAATTTTTTAAGCTATGTCAAAGGTTACATTATCAGAGGTCGCGACTGCCTGGAAGGCGTATAAACGCCAGTATGTCAAAAAGTCTTCTTATTCAATCTATTCGTTGCTCTGCAACAAATACATCCTCCCCGCCCTGGGCCCTGCCACTACGCTTGACGAGCAACGAATTCAGTCGTTCGCGGCCGACCTGCTTTCGCGCGGATTCTCGATCAAGACGGTCCGCGACACGATGCTGGTGCTCAGGATGATCATTCGCCACGGCGAAAAAATGAAGGTCTGGCCGCATTTCGAGTATTCGGTGCACTATCCGACCGACAGCGAAGTGCCGCGCGAGGTGACGACGCTCTCGGATCAGCATCTGCGCGCACTCCTGCAACATCTCAAAGGGCATTTTTCGTTCCGCAATCTGGGAATACTGATTTGTCTGCACAGCGGGCTGCGAATCGGGGAGGTCTGCGGACTGCAGTGGCAGGATATCGATGTGCAGGCGGGAGTCATCCGAGTCAACAAGACCGTGCAGCGGATCGTTATCCGGGATGAAGGCCTCTACGAAAGTTTCGTGGAAATCGGCCGGCCCAAGACTATCTCGTCCATCCGCGAGATTCCCCTGCCGCACGATTTGCTGGCTCTCATCCGGCCCTTCAAGAAGGTGATGCCCCCGGGCAATTATCTCCTTTCGGGAGCTTGTGAACCGATGGAGCCGCGAGGGCTGCGCAATTATTTTCATAATATGTTGCGCGATCTGGGGATTCCGAAAGTGCGGTTCCACGCCCTGCGACACAGTTTTGCGACACGCTGCATCGCCAGCCGCTGCGACTACAAGACGGTCTCGGCCATCCTCGGACACTCATCCATCTCCACGACGCTCGATCTCTACGTCCACCCCGACATCTCCGACAAGAAACGCTGCATCAACCGCCTCGCCAAAGATATGAAGTGAGTGAATGGCCGAAGCCCCGCCCTGATTTGCCTTGGCACTTATATGGCGGATACACTGCGAGATACTGAAAGTGCTACCCAGTCTGAGAGGGGGTAGCACATTCAGCTATCAGGTGATTTTCAGGTAGTTAAATGCCAAGCCAATATTGTCATCCTGAGCGGTAGCTTCCCCTTTTGTCATCCTGAGCGAAGCGAAGGATCTAGATTCTTCGGCCTTCGGCCTCTGAATGACAGGAAGGGAGGGCCTCAGCGGAGGGTCGGGACGGGGAGCGACTCAGTGGAGAGCTATGAGGGAGAGCAGGTCGGAGATGAGGTAGCAGCTGCCGGCGATGAAGATCAGGTCGCTCTCGCCGGCGAGGGTGTCGGCCAGGGCGAGGGCCTCGGGGAGGGTGCGGGCGATGCGGCCCGTTATGCCGCAGTCGTGGAGCGCGTTTGCGAGATCCGCCACGGGGAGGGCGCGGCCGCTTGTGGGCTGGGTAAATATATAATCTACGTCGCGCGGGAGGAATCCTGCGATGGCGTCGAGGTCTTTGTCGGCTACGACGCCGAGAATAAATACGATGCGGCCGTAGTCGCAGGAGTACTTGTCTATCTGTTCGCGTATCCAGCGGAATGCGTGGGCGTTGTGGCCGGCGTCGCAAATGATGCGCGCCCGGCCCTCGCCTGCGCAGCGGACTGTCTCCCAGCGTCCGTGGAGCCCGGTGATGGCGGCTGCGTGCCGCAATCCCTCGGCGAGACGCCCCGCTTCGAGTCCCGGACAGCGCTCCGCGAGGACCTTGAGGGCGGCCTGGGCGGTGCGCAGATTGAGCGCCTGGCAGTCCCCGGCAAGGTCGAGGTCCGCCGGGGTGACATCCAGGAATGGCTCAACTTCCGAAGCGAAATATAGAGGAGATGCTTTGGCAGCCGACTCGAAGACCGGGCGGGTCTCGGGGAGGGATTCGCCGATGAGGGCGGGGACGGCGGGCTTGATGATGCCGGCCTTCTCGGAGGCGATGGCCTCGAGCGTATCGCCAAGGTACTGGCAATGCTCCAGACCGATATTGGTAATGACCGAGAGCAGCGGTGTGATGATATTGGTCGAATCGAGCCGTCCGCCAAGGCCGGTCTCGATGACTGCAATATCTACCCGCTCCGATGCAAACCAACTGAAAGCCATCGCGGTCGTAATCTCGAAGAACGAAGGCTTCTCAGATTCAAAGAAGTCAAAAAAACGCCCGACAAAATCCTGCACGAACCCGCGCGGGACCATAACAAAGGAACTCCCTTCGCCAAAAGGCCTGCCTGCCCCCCACTCCACGATTTTCATCCTCTCGCGGAAATCCGTCATATGCGGCGAGGTATAGAGGCCGACGCGAAGGCCGCAGGCAGCGAGGGCCGCAGCAAGCATCGAACAGGTCGAGCCCTTGCCGTTGGTCCCTGCCACGTGAATGCTCCGGAACTCCCTGTGAGGATGCCCAAGAAGAGCATCGAAGGCCATCATCGTATCGATGCCGCTCTTGTAAGCACGTCCCCCGACCGTCTGGTACGAAGGAAACTGGCCGAAAAGCCATTCGAGCATTTGGTCATAATCCTGAAAACGCCTCATTTTCCGACAATCAAAAACACAACCCAAAAGTATTACAAATTTTCCTTTTTGTTATATTTGCGAGTTGTAAAAATTACCAAGAGAAAAGAAAATGACAAAGAGAGTTTATTGCTTCGGCGGAAAAAAGGCCGAAGGAAACGGTTCGATGAGGAACCTGCTCGGCGGTAAAGGTGCCAACCTCGCCGAAATGTGTGCAATTGGAATTCCCGTGCCTGCAGGCTTCACTATAACGACCGAATGCTGCACCGAGTATTTCGACCTTGGCGGCAAATACCCCAAGGGACTCGAAGACGAGGTCAACGCAGCACTTGCAGCAACTGAAAAGATAATGGGCAAACGTTTCGGCGACACACAGGACCCCCTGCTCGTATCCTGCCGCAGCGGCGCGCGCAGCTCAATGCCCGGCATGATGGAGACCGTCCTTAACATCGGTCTGTGCAGCGCAACAATTCCCGGTCTTATCGCAAAGACCAACAACCCTCGTTTCGTCTATGACGCTTACCGCCGTCTGATCATGATGTACTCGGACGTGGTGATGGAGAAGGCCGAAGGCATCGAGCCCGAAGACGGCAAGGGCATCCGCGTCCAGCTGGACGGAATGCTCGCAGATGTCAAGCGCCAGAAGGGTTACAAGAGCGACACCGACCTGACGACCGAAGATCTGATCGCACTCTGCGATGCATTCAAGGTCCGCGTCAAGGAAGTGCTCGGCGCAGAATTCCCCGATGACGCAAAGGCACAGCTCTGGGGCGGTATCGGCGCAGTTTTCAAGTCCTGGAACGGCCGCCGCGCCATCGCTTACCGCCGCATCGAAGGCATTCCCGACGACTGGGGTACCGCAGTCAACGTCCAGTCGATGGTCTTCGGCAATATGGGCGACACCTCCGCAACGGGCGTGGCATTCTCCCGCAACCCCGCTACGGGCGAGAACAAATTCTACGGCGAATGGCTCATCAACGCACAGGGCGAAGACGTCGTTGCCGGCATCCGCACCCCCAACCCGCTGAACGAAGCCACCAAGAACGACCACAACCGTCATCTGGCCTCCCTGGAGACCGCGATGCCGGACGTATATAAGGAGCTCGACGCCATCCAGCAGAAGCTGGAGCACCATTTCTCCGATATGCAGGACATCGAGTTCACCATCCAGGACGGCAAGCTCTGGATGCTCCAGTGCCGCGTCGGCAAACGCACCGGTTTGGCAGCCCTCAATATGGCTATGGATATGCTCAAGGAGAAGCTCATCGACGAGAAGACCGCAGTGATGCGCGTCGCTCCCAAGCAGCTCGACGAGATCCTCCACCCCATCCTCAACCCTGAGGCAGAGAAGAAGGCATCTCCCGTGGCACAGGGCCTTCCCGCAGGTCCCGGCGGCGCAGTGGGCAAGATCTATTTCACCCCTGACGCAGTCATCGCAGCTGCGGCACGCGGCGAGAAGACCATTCTCATCCGCGAAGAGACCAACCCCGAAGACGTCGAAGGTATGCGCGCCTGCTCCGGCCTGCTCACTTCCCGCGGCGGTATGACCTCCCACGCAGCACTTGTTGCACGTGGCTGGGGCAAATGCTGCATCGTCGGCTGCGACGCAGTCTCGTTCATCGAGGAAGGCGGCGCGAAGGTGATGGTCATCGGCGGCAAGAAGTACCACGAAGGCGACATTTTCTCCCTCAACGGCACCCGCGGCCTCGTCTATGACACCCAGATCGCAACGATGGACGCAAGCGAAAACCCGCGTTTCGTGGAATTTATGAAGCTCGTGGACAATTTCCGCAAGATGGGCGTCCGCGCCAACGCAGACAACCCGGACGACGCACAGAAGGCAGTCGAATTCGGTGCCGAAGGCATCGGCCTATTCCGTATCGAGCATATGTTCTACGGCAAGGGCAGCGACGAGCCGCTGGCAAAGCTTCGCAAAATGATACATTCGACGACTCTGGAAGAGCGCAAGGTCGCCCTGGCAGAGCTCGAACCCTACGTCAAGGAATCCACCAAGCGCACGATGAAGGTGATGGACGGCCGTCCTGTAACCTTCCGTCTGCTCGACCCGCCGTTGCACGAATTCGTGCCGCAGAGCCCTGAGAAGCAGGAAGCCCTGGCACGCGAGCTCGGCATCAGCGTCGATGAGATCCGCGAGCGCGGCGAGGCCCTGCACGAGGTCAACCCGATGATGGGTCACCGCGGCGTCCGCCTCGGCATCACCTATCCAGAGATCAGCGAAATGCAGTTCCGCGCCATCTTCGAGGCAGCTGCAGAGCTCATCAAGGACAATCAGAAAGCCAATCCGGAGATTATGGTGCCCGTCACCATCGACGTCAACGAGCTCAATTTCCAGAAGAATATCTGCGACAAGGCACACGCCGAGGTCGAAGCCAAGTTCGGTGTCAAGATCGAGTACAAGTACGGTACGATGATCGAGATTCCGCGCGCAGCAATCCTCGCAGGCGAGATGGCCAGGACCGCAGAGTTCTTCTCATTCGGTACCAACGACCTTACCCAGATGACCTTCGGATTCTCCCGCGACGATGTCGGAGCGTTTATGAAGGACTACCTCGACAACAAGATCATCGAGCACGACCCGTTCCAGATCCTGGACCGCAAGAGCGTCGGCCAGCTCGTCGAGATGGGTCTCAAGGGCGGCCGCAAGACCAACCCCAAGCTCAAGGTCGGTATCTGCGGCGAGCACGGCGGCGAACCTTCGTCAGTCGAGTTCTGCTACCAGATCGGTATGAATTACGTTTCCTGCTCGCCTTTCCGCGTACCTATCGCACGTCTGGCAGCAGCACAGGCAGCAATTCAGAACCAATAATAATTGATGAAATCAGCTGAAAGCAGCTTTGTCACCGCTATAAAGGGATACCTCATCGGAGCCGCAAACGTGGTCCCGGGGGTTTCCGGCGGGACATTCGCTCTGATAACCGGGGTCTTCCAGAGGATTATCGACTCGCTCAACGCGGTCCTCTCGATCAAGTCCTGGAAGCTGCTTTTCAGCGGCCGCGGCCGCGAATTCTGGAAAGCCATCGACGGCGGATTCCTGCTCGCTCTGGCCGTCGGCATTCTGGTCAGCGTGTTTACTCTCGCACGTCTGATCACCTTTACTCTTGCGAACTACCCCGTGGAGACCTGGGCTCTCTTTTTCGGACTGATCCTGGCCTCCGCGTGGTATATGTTCGCGGATCTGCGGCCCCTGCGGCCAAAGGACATCGCATTTGCCCTGGCGGGCGTCGCGGCGGGCGTAGTCATCTGCACGCTCTCCCCTGCCCGTACCCCCGACAGCCCGTGGTTCCTGCTGGTCTGCGGCGCCGTCGCCGTCAGCTCGATGATCCTGCCCGGATTGAGCGGCAGCCTCGTCCTGGTGCTGATGAGCAAATACGAATTCATCCTCAATGCCGTCAACAGCTTCGACCTGCCGGTACTGCTGTATTTCGCAGCGGGCTGCGTCGCCGGCATCCTCGCATTCTCCAAATTCCTGCACTGGCTGATGGCCCGCCACGAGAGGCCCACGATGATAGTACTTCTGGGCTTCGTGACCGGTTCGCTGGTGAAGGTCTGGCCCTGGTCCAACGCGGAGGCGATCGCCGCTTCGCAGGGCGTGGCCATCGAGGCGCCTAAAGGTCTTGCATCCTTCGGCACGCTCTCCGGCCTCGGGCTGGAGCTGCACATCCTGCCCGCCATCCTCTGGTGCGCGGCAGGCATCGGCGCGGTCATCCTGATCGAATCACTCAGCCGCCGCAGTAAAAATCAATCTAAATAAGAGGTTTAATCGCCCTATCGTATATACCTGAGAGATAGGCGATGAGCATACCGTAATTAACGAGCTTCAGGCCGCTTTCGGCGACGTATGCTATGCGATTGCGCAGCTGCCGTGGAGTGACCATACAGCCACCGCACTGCACCGCCAGGGCATAGCGCGAGAGGTCTCCTTTGATCGGGTCGAGGCCGCTCACCATCTCGAAATTGAGACGGCATCCGCAATGCTTCTGCAGCAGGGCGGGAATCTTGACGCGCCCGATATCCTCGCAGTTGGCGTGATGCGAACAGGACTCGAGCATCAGCACGGTGTCCCCCTCGCGAAGACTCTCGACGGCCCGGATCCCCTGGCGGAAAACCTCGAGGCTCCCGGTACTGCGGGCCAGCAGCATACTGAACGAAGTCAGGGGGATACTCCCCGGTACGATGGCCGCCACGCGTGCGAAAACCTGGCTGTCGGTGACAACAAGCGAGATCTGCTCCCCATAGGAACGTATCTCATACTCGAGCTGCTCCGGCTGGAGGACCTGAGCCACGGCGCCGTAATCGAGAATGCTGCGGATGGCCATCACCTGCGGCAGTATGAGGCGGCCTTCGGGGGCCTCGCTGTCGATGGGACATACCAGAAGGATGCGCCTGCCGGGGGCGGCCAGACCTTCGAACATCGGGCGAGGCCGCATCAGGCCCTCGGCCAGCCGGGCGCGGATGGCAGCGGTCAGCGCATCGCGATCCTCCGTGGTGGCCTTAAGGCACGAATAGCGCATCGGCTCGGAGCCGAAACGCCGGCGCATCTGCCCGGCAAAGCCTTCGGTCATCGGAGCCTCGTCCTCGCGGTTGTGCACCAGCAGGAAAGGCACTTCGCGACGGCGCAGTAGCGCTGTCAGATCCTCCGCCGCCGGCGGGAAATCATTGCCCGAAAGGACAATGATGCCAAGATCCACCTGCTCTGCGGCCTGAAGGCTGCGCGCAACGCGTTCGCGGCCAAGATCGCCCCCGTCGTCGTCCAGTCCCGCCGTATCGATCACCGTGCAGATGCCGATGCCGGGCAGCTCGATGCGCTTGCGCACGGGGTCGGTAGTGGTCCCGGGCACGGATGAGACGATGGCCACCTCCTGTCCCGAAAGACTGTTGAGGAGAGAACTTTTGCCCGCATTGCGGCTTCCGAAAATGCCTATGACAGTATTGCCCATAGAGTGAATGGTTTGACAGACAAAAATACTCAAATCATTTCGTATATTTGCAGTTGTTACAAAAAAAGAACAAATGAAAAAGATTCTATTCCTTCTCTGCATCGTTCTGGCAGTCACTGCCTGCGGCATCTCAAGCCGCACTGCCGGCGATCGTCAGAAAGTCACTGTCGGCATCTGCAAGAACGGCTCGAGCAAGACATTCATCAAGTACTTCACCAAGTGCGTCAAGGACGCCGGTGCCAGGCCGTACTTCTTCCCGGCATACGCCACCACCGATGAGATGGCGCGCGAATTCGTCTCCAGCGTAGATGCGATCATCGTTCCCGGCAAGGCCGGCGCGGACACCGCAGGACGCAGCAAGTACGACTACAAGATCATCCGCGAAGCGATAGCGCAGGGCAAGCCGGTCCTCGGCATCTGCCTCGGCCACCAGGAGATCAACGGCGTATATGGCGGCAAGATCGGCAGCATAGCAAAGTATCATCCCGACACGGAGATCAAGCATAAGGAAAAGGTAGATAATTTCAACAAGGGCATCAATACCGAGGCTCACGCCATAACGATCGACACGACTTCGAGGCTCTACGCCATCTACGGCCAGGAGCACGTGATGGTCAATACGAGCCACGGTTTCAGCATTACCACGCTCGGCGACGGCCTCAAGGTGGTCGCTACGGCGGATGACGGCGTGATAGAGGCCATCGAGGACAACAGCCACAACGTGATGGGCGTGCAGTACCATCCCGAGGCCCTCTACGGACGCCTGAAGCTCAAGAAGCACCTGCTTATCTTCAAGAATCTTGTAAACGAGGCCCGCCAGGCCAGGGCTGCACGTCTGGCCGCAGCAAGTGCCCAATAGCACCCTGAGCAATGACTACAGCACTTTTTCCGGGGTCTTTCGACCCTTTCACTCTCGGACATCTGGATGTCCTGCGCTCGGCCCTGAAGCTTTTCGATAAGGTGATAGTCGCCGTCGGTTACAATTTCAGCAAAAAGGGCTTTTTCGACCCCGAGACGCGCGTGGCGATCATCCGCAAGGCGACCGAAGGGCTCGAGGGCGTGGAAGTGCGCTCCTATACCGGTATGACCATCGATTTCGCCCGTGAAATGGGCGTGACGTGCATCGTGCGCGGACTGCGTACCACCACCGATTTCGAGCTCGAGAGCGTCATCGCGCAGGCCAACCACAAGCTTGCGCCGGAGATTCTGAGCATTTTCATCCCCTCGAACCAGGAGTATTCGTTTATCTCCTCGACTGTCGTACGCGACGTGATAATCAACGGCGGTGACGCCTCTCAGTTCCTGCCGTCGAATATCGATCTTAATGATTACCGCAAGTAGGATATCTTCGCTGCTGGCGGCTTTCGCGCTGCTTTGCACCTGCACCATCATCTGTCGGGGGCAGGAGGAGCGGCGCACGTTCGGCTCCCTCGGGGAGTATTTCACCTCGCTTGAGGCGGCCCCGCCGGACAGCATCATATCCTGCATCGAGGCGCTCGTGGCATCTGCCGACAGCAGCTCGAAGGCCAGCGTCGCAGGAGCCGCGTTCGACTGGTTCAGCACCTCGACGGTGATGGGCCACGACGCCGTGGCCGTCTATGTCGCCGACCGCTGGTTCCTGGACCATACGCTCGAGTGGCCGGATGAGGCCACATTCCCACTGCTCTATGCCTATGCGGAGTTCAACCGGCAGTCCCTTATCGGGATGAGCGCCCCGCCGCTGGTGATGCAGGGCCTCGACGGCAGGCAGTATGACGTGCGCGAGTTCGTCAACCGCAACAAAGTGTTGTATTTCTACGACGACCAGTGCCGTACCTGCCTGCAGCAGAGCCTCGAGCTGGCAGAGTTCGCGCGCGGCTACAGCGGCTCTACACTTTATATATATGCTGTCAATACCGGTGGCGACCCGCTGGAGTGGGCCCGCTACGTGCGGGAGAATTTCGCAGGCGTGGCGGACAATCCCTCGGTGCGCCTGATCCATCTTTCGGACCCGCAGGACAGCAATGACTACCGCCGCAAATACGGGCTTCTTTCGACGCCCGGGATGTTTCTGCTGGATGCGCAGAATGTGATCATCGGCCGCCGGCTGGACGTGCCCGCGCTCAAGGAGCTGCTGGGTATCCAGAAGGAGGCCTCGCGCACCCTGGCACGCCTGGTGGAGGATCTTTTCGACACGCTCGGCCAGAGCGATACCGCGACCGTGAGGATGGTGGCCGAGAGTTTCAAGGCCCAGAGCGCGGACAATCCCCCGCTCTACCGGGATATTTTCTACGCGCTGTACAATTATCTGCGCAACGGGATGTCGCAGGGCAGCCAGGAGGGCGCCGTCCTGGTGGCCGAGGAATATATGCTGGGCCGGGACGATATCTGGAGCGCCGAGTTTCAGGAGCAGATCCGTGACGCCCTGTCCCGCTGGCGCCTCAATCCCCTCGGCAGCCGTGCTACGCCGCTCGTGCTTCAGGACACCTGCGGTCACGAGCGCAAGATGCTCAGTGGCTGCGCCCGCCGCACGCTGCTGTTTTTCCACATCGTGGGGTGCGGAGACTGCCGCCGGGAGCACGCCGCGCTTCGCGAAAATGCCGCCCTTCTCAAACGCAAGGGCGTCCGCGTGGTCTATATTTATCTGGGATTCAACCGTCAGGAATGGCTGTCCTTCGTCTCGGACAACCGGGATCTGGAGCGCTACGGCTGGCATTTCCTGGGCGATCCGGACGGGAGCTCTGGTGTGCGCCGCCTCTATGACGTGCAGTACGTACCGCGGATGTATCTGCTCGATCGGCGCAGGCGCGTCATAGCCAAGGATATCGATACCCCGACTCTTCTGGAGCTGCTGGAAGCCAGGTAGATCAGTGCTTGTGCAGGGCTGCGGCGTTGCTTGCCATAAAGCGGGCTTCGTCGCGCAGGATGAAGCTGATGGCCACGCCCAGCAGTATTGCCGCTATCAGCGGAAATATGGCCGCCACGGTAAATGTGTAGGCCTGGTGGAGACGGAAGAACCAGACCGCAATCCATATCTGGTAGAAAAGCAGCATGATCGAGTCCAGCAGGCAGATGCGGGCCTGCAGGAGTCGCTTCTTGGAGGAAGCCGCAGCCACGACCGTCAGGCTGAATGTCACGAACGAGAAGATCATAAATTGCGAGCGGTCCGTGAAACGGATAGATTCGCGAAGCCCCTCCTCATCTAAGCCGTAACACATCTCGCAGGCCAGCGTAGAGAGCATCAGCAGTCCTGCGGCTATCATCAGCGGATATTGGAGGTGGAATCTTGTCTTTTTCATAAGCGGTCCTGATTTGTTACAAAATTAAAAAAAATAGCTTATATTTGATTTTTCTACAAAAAACAAAAGCCATGAGCAAGCGCATACCCGAATCCGAACTTATCATCAACAGTGACGGCACTGCATTCCACCTTCACGTGGCACCCGAAGAGCTGGCCGACAACGTCATCATCGTAGGTGACCCCGGCCGCGTCGATGCCATAGCTGCTTTTTACGACGAGGGATCCATCGAAGCTCACCGCACCTCGCGTGAGTTCAATACCATCACCGGCCGCTTCAACGGCGTGCGTGTGACGGCCATTTCCTCCGGTATCGGCACGGACAATATCGACATCGTGATGACGGAGATCGATGCTCTTGCCAACATCGACTTCAAGACGCGTCTCCCCAGGGAGCAGCACCGCCGCCTGCGCATCCTGCGTATCGGTACGTGCGGCGCCATCCGCCCGGAGATTCCGCTGGGCGGGTATATCTTCTCGGAGATGGGCATCGGTTTCGACGGCCTGCTCAACTGGTATGCTGATGCGGAGCAGTATTTCGAAAAGGATATCGAGAAGGCCTTCGTCGAGTATATGAACTGGCCGAAGAGGCTTGCACGTCCGTATTTCATCAAGGCCAGCGCGAAGATGACGGAGCTTTTCAGCGATATCGCCTACCGCGGTATGACAATGTCCGCACCGGGATTCTACGGGCCGCAGGGCCGCAGCGTCCGGATGCGTCTGGCCATCCCGGATCTTATCGAGAAGCTTGAGGGATTCGAATATGAGGGCCGTCACATCACCAATATCGAGATGGAGAATTCGGCCATCACCGGTATGGCGACCGTACTGGGCCACGATGCCGGCACTGTCTGCCTTGCTATCGCCAACCGACACGCCAAGGACAGCAATCCCAACTACAAGCCGCTGATGGATGGTCTGATCCGTGCTTCTCTCGAGAGGCTTACCCGTCCCTAAATGACCGAAGGCCATAGCCTGGAGCATCTTATCGCGCTGTTTGACGACCCGGATGAGGTCGTCTCGGCCTGTGTGGACCGATCCGTGATGGAGCTCGGGGAGGGTGTCCTGGATCTGCTTGCCGCACGCTGCGCCCGGGAGTCCGATCCGCTGCTTCGCGAGAGTATCGCAAGCCATATAGCCCGCTACAATACGGAGTTCCGGCTGAAGGCGCTCGCCGGGCTGCATCGCGGGCCTAACTTTCGTGCGTCGCTCTACGAGGGCTGCTTCCTGGCTGCTTCGCTGATGGATCCTGCGGTCAATCGCAATGACTTCAACGCGAAGCTGAGCGTCTGCACCTCAGAGTATCACAATGAGATTTCCTCCGGCCGCACGGCCGTGGAGGATGCGCAGATTTTCAATCATATCTTTTTCCACCGTCTGCATTTTACGCTTACAGACCAGGAGCTTCGGACCGAGCGCTGCGCTCTTCTGCCGCAGGTCCTGCAGTCGCATCGCGGCAATCCCTTCGCCCTGTCGCTGATCTACTTCACGATGGCCGAGGAGGCGGGGCTTCCGCTGTATCCGATGACTTTTCACGGAGGATTCGTGCCGGTATGGCTCGAGGGCGCCGAAGAGCTTTTCTGCGTCAATCTGCTGGATCACGGGGCTTTGGTTTCCAAGAAAATGCTCGCCGACAGCCTTCGCCAGCGCGGTGTGCCCGGGAGCCAGGATATGCGCATCCGGCCCGCCTCGACAGTCCTTTCGATGTACTTCGAGTCTCTCTCGACGCTCTATTCGCGCAGCGGCAACGAGACCCGGGCGGCCCTGGCCGAAAAGGCCATCGAAGCCCTCGGCGCCGACCGCCACCTCTCCCACCTCTCCCCCGACGAGGAAGACTGACCCTTCGGCCTGGCTTAGCTCCGCCGCCAAAGCGTGCCTATCGTCCCTGAAATTGGGACGATGGGTGCGAAAATGGCCCAAAAACGCACCTACCGTCCCTGATTTAGGGACGGTAGGCACACTCGGCCATATAGTTGACGGTAAAGTAGCCGGCTGCGGGCAGCCGGCGTCCGGCGGTCTAGTGCTTGCGGAAGGCCTCTTCGACGGAGACGGCGACGGCGACGGTAGCACCCACCATCGGGTTGTTGCCCATACCGAGGAATCCCATCATCTCCACGTGAGCGGGGACCGAAGACGAACCAGCAAACTGAGCATCGCTGTGCATACGGCCCATCGTATCGGTCATACCGTACGAAGCCGGGCCGGCAGCCATATTGTCCGGATGCAGGGTACGGCCCGTACCACCGCCCGAGGCGACCGAGAAATACTTCTTGCCCTGCTCGATGCACTCCTTCTTGTACGTGCCGGCGACAGGATGCTGGAAACGTGTCGGGTTGGTCGAATTGCCCGTGATCGAGACATCCACGCCCTCGAAATGCATAATGGCGACACCCTCGCGTACGTCATCTGCACCGTAGCAATTGACCTTGGCGCGGGGACCGTCCGAATAAGCCTTGCGGCGGACCACCTTCAGCTCACCCGTAAAGTAATCATACTCCGTCTGGACGTATGTAAATCCGTTGATGCGCGAAATAATCATAGCCGCATCCTTGCCCAGACCGTTGAGGATCACACGCAGAGGCTTCTTGCGGACCTTATTGGCCATCTCGGCGATCTTGATGGCGCCCTCGGCTGCGGCGAAAGACTCGTGACCTGCAAGGAAAGCGAAGCACGAAGTCTCCTCATTGAGCAGGCGGGCGGCCAGATTGCCGTGGCCCAGGCCGACCTTGCGGTTGTCAGCCACCGAACCGTCGATGCAGAAAGCCTGAAGGCCCTCGCCGATAGCCTCGGCAGCCTCAACGGCCGTTTTGCAGCCCTTGCGGATAGCGATGGCCGCGCCCACGACGTATGCCCATTTCACATTCTCAAAGCAGATATTCTGCGTCTGCTCGGCCTCCAGATAAGGATCGATGCCGTAGCTGTCGCAAATCTTGTTGGCCTCTTCGATAGAGGCGATGCCATAACGGTCCAGCACTTTCTGGATATTGGCCATACGGCGGTTCTGGCTTTCGAACTTGACCTCTCGTATCATATCTGCTCCTCCTTAATCGATTCTGGGGTCAATCCACTTAACTGCACCCTGCTCGGCCTTGAAGCGGCCGTAGGTAGCCGTAGCCTTGGCAAGCGCCTCATTGGCGTCGGTGCCCTTCTTGATAAGGTCCATCATCACGCCGAGGCGGACGAACTCGTAACCGCAGACCTCGTCGTCGGCATCCAGTGCGATACGCTTGACATAGCCCTCGGCCATCTCAAGATAGCGCACGCCCTTTGCCTTGGTCGAGAACATCGTAGCCACCTGCGAACGGAGTCCCTTGCCCAGATCCTCGAGGCTTGCGCCGATGATCAGGCCGCCTTCGGAAAATGCCGACTGGGTGCGGCCGTAAACTATCTGGAGGAAAAGCTCGCGCATCGCGGTGTTGATCGCGTCGCACACGAGGTCGGTATTGAGCGCTTCGAGCAACGTCTTGCCGGTGAGAATCTCGGCGGCCATTGCGGCCGAATGCGTCATACCCGAGCAGCCGATGGTCTCCACCAGAGCCTCCTCGATGATACCTTCCTTGACATTGAGCGTAAGCTTGCAGGCTCCCTGCTGGGGCGCGCACCAGCCGATGCCGTGCGTCAGGCCCGAAATATCGCGTATCTCGCGGGCCTTGACCCACTTGCCCTCCTCCGGAATCGGAGCGGCGCCGTGGTTGGGCCCCTTGCGGACTACGCACATGTTCTGTACTTCTTTAGAGTATTCCATATCGTGACGGTTTGAATTTTGCAATTCCGGTTGTTCAACCTTCAAAAATAGCAAAAAATCCATACGTGCGTAATGCCCGGCAATTATTTTGTTTCGATATGAAAAATTCATACCTTTGTCAGACAAACCGCGGAAGTAGCTCAGTTGGTAGAGCGTCGGCTTCCCAAGCCGAAGGTCGCGGGTTCGAAACCCGTTTTCCGCTCAAGATGAAGAGTCGTATTCTCGGTATATTGTCGGCGCTGGCGCTGCTCTCATCGTGCGGCTCCGAAGAGGTCATTATCCCGGCCTCCGATATGATGTCAATCTACCAGGACCTTTTCTACATCGACCAGTGCGTCGATATGGTCCCTGAAGTTCGCCTGAGTGCGGATTCGCTTATTATCTACCAGCCCATCATCGAGAGTTACGGCTACACCTGCGAGCAGTTCATCGAGGCCATCGCTCAGTACAAGCGCCACCCGAAGCAGTTCGCGCGGCTTATGGAGGGCGTGCGGGACGACCTGCGGGAGCAGAAGGAGGAGATCTACCGCGTCCGCCGCCTGATGGACTCGCTCAAGATGATGCTGACCTGGGTGCCATCCGACAGTATGGACGTCAATATCCCGGACGACGAGCCGGACGGGATGCCTGACGGATACGAGGTTGCGGACGACGACAGTACTGTCGTCAATATGGGCACGGAGCCCGTGGCGCTTTTTGGCACGGATGACTTCGAGCAGGTGAAGACCACCAAGGAGGTGGTTGAGACCGAGGTCGTCGTGAAGGAGGAGGAAGAAGTCGAGCAGGACTCGCAGAGCGAAGTGCGCGACATAGACCTTCGCCGGGCTAAGACTGACAAGCCTCAGAAGCCTGCGAAGCAGCAGCAGAAGCAGGAGCGCCAAAAGCAAAAGGCTGACAAGAAGCGGCTGGAGGAGAAGTTCAAGAAGAAATAATGCAATGAGAGCACTTATCCAGCGGGTTTCCAGGGCAAGTGTCACGGTCGAAGGACAGGTGACGGGCAGCATAGGGACCGGAATGCTGGTGCTGTGCGGATTCGCCTCCGACGAGACGGCGGAGGACCTCAGCTGGACCGCCCGCAAGATTCTCGGCCTGCGCATTTTCGACGACGCCGAAGGTGTGATGAACCTGCCGCTGGCAGAGGTCGGAGGCGATATTCTGGCGGTCAGCCAGTTTACCCTGATGGCCTCCACCAAAAAGGGCAACCGCCCCTCCTACGTGCACGCAGCCCCGCCGGAGATTTCCGAGCCGCTGTTCGAGGCGTTCAAGGACGAGCTTTCCGCCGGCCTCGGGCACCGGGTGCAGAGCGGCATTTTCGGAGCCGATATGAAAGTTGACCTGCTCAACGACGGCCCGGTCACTATCTGGATTGACAGCAAAAACAAAATATAATAAGATATGAAAGAGATTTACCGCAAGGCTCTCGGTATGATCGACCTTACCTCGCTCAATCCCACCGACACGCCCACAAGCATCAAGGCAATGACAGTCAAGGTCAATGAGTTCAAGAAGCATTTCCCCGACTGTCCTCTCCCCGCATCGATATGCGTCTTCCCCAATTTCGCCTCCGTGGTCCGCAGCACGCTCATCGCTGAAGGCGTAAATATCACGGTCGTGGGAGGCTGTTTCCCCGCATCGCAGAGCTTCCTCGAAGTCAAGACGGCCGAGTGCGTCCGCGCCGTGCAGGACGGGGCCGACGAGGTGGATATCGTGCTCGCGCTAAATGCCTTTCTCGACGGAGACAAGGCTGCGGCCAAAGCAGAGATCGAGACCATCGGCAAGGCTATCCGCCAGGTCAATCCCCGTGTCCACCTGAAGGTGATTCTCGAGACCGGCGCCCTCAAGGACCCGAAGCTCATCAAGGAGGCTTCGTGGCTCGCGATGGAGGCCGGAGCGGATTTCATCAAGACCTCGACCGGCAAGATCGGCGTCAGCGCTACTCCGGAGGCCGCCGAGGTTATGTGCCGCTGCATCAAGGCATACTACGAGAAGACAGGCCGCCGCGTTGGATTCAAGCCCGCCGGTGGTATCGCTACGGCCGAGGACGCCGTGGTCTATTACAATATTGTGCGTGATATTCTCGGCGAAGCCTGGCTCGACAAGAGCCTGTTCCGCTTTGGCGCGAGCCGTATGGCCAACAACCTGCTCAGCGCCATCGAAGGCAAAGAAGTCAAATATTATTAGCAGTAGACTATGAAACGCGACATCAAGTACCTGCAGCTGCTGGCCAAGAGTTTCCCTACCGAACAGGCCGCCTGCACCGAGATCATCAATCTCGAAGCCATCCTCAACCTGCCCAAGGGGACGGAGCATTTCATCACCGACCTGCACGGCGAGAACGAGGCTTTCGAGCACGTGCTGCGCAATGGCAGCGGCGTCATTCGCCAGAAGGTCGAGATGATTTTCGGCAATACGCTGACGCAGAAAGCCAAGCGCGACTTGTGCACGCTCATTTATTATCCGGAGGATAAGATCCGCGCCGTCAAGGCGTCGCTGCGCTCGCGCGCGAAATTGGACGAATGGTATCGCGTGATGCTGATGCGCATCATCCAGGTAATGGCCGTCTGCTCCTCCAAATACACGCGCAGCAAGGTCCGCAAGGCGCTGCCGAAGGAGTATTCGTACATCGTAGAGGAGCTGCTGCACGAGTGGATCGAGGAGAATCAGAATAAGCAGCGCTATATGATGTCGATCGTGGAGACGATCATCTCTACGGGGCGCGCAGATCACTTTATCTCGACCATCTGCAATGTCATCCACCGTCTGGTGATCGATTCGCTGCACGTCATCGGCGATGTCTATGATCGCGGTCCGGGCGCGCATCTGATTATGGAGACGCTCTACAATTACCACAATTATGATATTCAGTGGGGCAATCACGATATCGTGTGGATGGGCGCGGCCGCAGGCAGCAAGGCCTGCGTCGCAAATGTGCTTCGCATCTGTTTCCGCTACGCAAATCTGGTCACGCTCGAGGACGGCTACGGCATCAATGTCCTGCCGCTTGCTACCTTCGCGATGAAGACATACGGGGATGATCCGTGTACGCTTTTCCTTCCCAAGAAGAATGAATACGAGCGCCTGGACGAGTCGCAGGTGGCCCTTATCGCCAAGATGCACAAGGCTATCGCCATTATCCAGTTCAAGATGGAGAAGCGCGTTATCGCGCGCAATCCTGGCTTCGGTATGGAGAGCCGCAATCTGCTGCACCTCATCGACAAGGAGAAGGGTACGATTACCATTGACGGCAAGACCTACAACCTGCTCGATACCAATTTCCCGACCATCGATCCGGAGCATCCATATCAGCTGACGGACGAGGAGCAGGATGTGATCGACCGCCTGACGCGCAGTTTCGAGACGAGCGAAAAGCTGCGCCGCCATATGAGCTGCTTCCTCGATCACGGTTCGCTCTACCTGGTGCGCAACAACAATCTGCTGTTCCACGGTTCGGTGCCCCTCAATCCGGACGGGACTTTCAAGCCTATGACCATTGACGGCAAGCAGTATGCGGGCCGCAAGCTGTTCGACAAGGTGGATGAACTGGTGCGTGCGGCTTATTATACCCGCGAGGAGACTCCGCTGCGCCAGAAGGGCCAGGATTTCATCTGGTATATGTGGTGCGGTCCGGTGGCTCCGACTTTCGACAAGGGCAAGATGGCTACTTTCGAGCGCTATTTCATCGCCGAGAAGGAGACTCACAAGGAGCCGCTCGGAGCGTATATGGATCTGAAGAACCGCGAGGATATCTGCGATATGATCCTTCGCGAATTCGGCATCAAGGATACACATCACGCGCATATCATCAATGGCCACATCCCTGTCAAGACCATCAAGGGCGAGAGTCCCATCAAGGCCGGCGGCAAGCTGCTGGTCATTGACGGCGGCTACTCGAAGGCTTATCAGCCGGAGACGGGTATCGCTGGCTACACGCTGATTTTCAATTCGCAGTGTCTGAAGCTCGTGCAGCACGCGCCGTTCTCCACCCGGGAGAAGGCCGTCAAGCAGGGACTGGATATCATCTCCGAGACCAAGGTGCTGGAGTTTGAGGAGAGCCGCCGCTATGTCCGCGACACGGACAAGGGCGTCGAGCTCAAAGGCCAGATCGACGACCTGCGCCAGCTCCTCCAGGCCTACCGCAAAGGCCTTATCCGGAATCACTAGCCTGTCGGAGCGCATCGCCCTGCCGCATTTTCCGTCAGGCCTTTCATTGAGGTTGTCTCTCTATTTGGCGAGCCTTTGGGTCTCCATCCTGGGTTGTCCCCTAATTGCCTTGGCATTTAACTACCTGAATTTCACCCGATAGCTGAAAGTGCTACCCCCTCTCAGAAGGGGTAGCACTTTCAGTATCTCGCAGTGTATCTGCCGGTTAAGTGCCAAGGCAAAAATCGGTCTGCCCTGAATGACTCTTAGGAGGAATTCACGTAGAGCGAGCCGCCCTTAGAACCCGGCGTAGCGCCCGCATTGTAGCCGGCTGCGCGAAGCCTGGTGGAGCCGAGATAGTTATATTATTTGCTAAGCCGACAGGCGTGCAAAAATATAACTTCGAGGCGCGTAGGCGGAGCCGGCGGATGGAGCAAAAAGCGGAGGGGCTCCCCTACCTTACGCGGATGCTTTCGCCGATGCGGAGGGTCTTCTTGGAGGAGATGCCGTTGAGCTTGCAGAGGCGGTTGACCGTGGTGCCGTACTTGCGGGCGATGGCCCCGAGGGTGTCGCCCCTGCGGACACGGTGGTAGGCCGCCTCGGACATACTCTTGGACTCCTCGTCGGTCTGGCCGTAATGCGAGC
The DNA here is from genome assembly GCA_902773925.1 of uncultured Bacteroidia bacterium. Taxonomy (GTDB): domain Bacteria; phylum Bacteroidota; class Bacteroidia; order Bacteroidales; family UBA932; genus Cacconaster. Next base: position 45,329 of record CACYGI010000002.1, read on the forward strand.
GCACGCTGAAGTAATGCTTCTTGAGCGTGAGGATCGAATCGCGGACCTGGCCCGTCGAGAAATCCATCACGCGCTGCGGATCGAAGGGCTTGCCCATATAGCGCGTCTCGAAATGCAGATGCGGACCGGTGCTGCGGCCGGTACTGCCGCCCAGGCCGATCACCTCGCCCGCCTTGACAGGCTCGTCGGTAGCCACGAGGATACGCGACAGGTGCCCGTAATAAGTCTCCAGACCATTGGGATGACGGATAATCACCAGATTGCCATAGCCTCCGGTGTGGCGCGTCGTACCCGTATAGCGGACGACTCCGTCAAATGCCGCCCGGATGGTATCGCCCACGTGGAGTGGAATATCGATACCCTGATGCTCCCGCGTACGGCGGAACTTAAAGCCCGAACTGATGCGTCCCGTGATGGGAGCGCAATAAGGATGCAGGCTGTCGCACAGACAGATATCAATCTCCTCGGGCAGCGAATCCAGCGGCAGGCCGCGGAAAGCGTGGATCATCTCGCTGTTCCAGCCATCGAAAAACCCGGCCGTATCAATGACCGGCTTACCCTCGTCGAGATAGCTCCAGGTATAATCATCATAGAGCACGATCTTGACATACTTGTCCTGCGTGGGGAGAGTATCGAGAGGGAAACGGATCTGAAGCGTATCCATCGGATCCTCGGGTTCCTCCTCAGGAGGAGCCACGAGCGTATCCCTTACAGGCTTTGCAATACCGGCCGTAGCGGGATCCTGCGCCGGAAGAAGCGTCACAGGAGCCAGGGCAAAAATCAAGATGAGAAGATATCTGTTCATCGGTTAAGGTTTTTCAGCACACAAATATACTAATTCCACAGATAAGAGCCGAACAAAATTACAGCCATGCCGGCAAGCAAGAGCACCATTTCCAGCGCCTTATCGCGCAGATTATGCTCGTGAAAGACAATCGCGCCGCCTATGAACGAGACCACCACCGAACTGCGCCGCAGCATCGAAACCACCAGCAGCAGCGACCCTTCCCGGCTCAGCGAAAAGAAATAGAAGAAATCCGAAAGCGTGATGAAAACCGCAATCAGCAGCAGGGCCCAGTCCCAGTGGAACTTCTGCGCGGCGATGCCACGGCTGCGGCGCACAATGCTCCAGACGAGAAGCGAGAGCGCCATTATCAGCGTGATATAGATATTGCACCAAGCCTGCAGGAAAATCGGCTCGTTGAGCTGCTGCAAAATACCCTTGTCAAAAAGCGCGCTCACCACGCCGAAAAGCACCGAAAGCGCCATACACCACGCCCAGCGGTTGTTGGTGAAACTGATATTCTCCTTCCGCCGGGAAGTGCGGCTCAGCAGATACAGCGCCAGGAAAGCCATCGCCACGCCGATCCACTGCACCGGATTGGGCCTCTCGGCAAACAGCAGTACGCAACCTATGGTCACGAAGGCCGGACGCGAAGCCTTGAAGATACCTACGGTCGTAAGGGGCAGATACTTGAGCGCCAGGATACCGGAAATCCAGGAACCCGAGACAAGCAGCGCCTTGATGAAAATCATCAGATGGTTGTAGAAAGAGCCTCGGGGCATCTCGAAAAGCGTCCCCTCACCAAGCCCCCATCCCGCCAGCGACGATACGACAAGCGGCAGGAAAAACAGCGACGAGATTCCGGTCGTAACCAGAAGCACCTCCAGCACGCCGTTACGGCGCACCGCGTCCTTCTTAAGTATATCATAAACGCCGATAAGAACGGCCGAAGCAATCGAAGTCCAAAGCCAGATCATCACCTAATCTTCAGTTTTACAATATTTCTTGATCACCGCATAAGCCTCCTGGATACCCATTTCACCGGCCACGCTAAGATCGATACAGCCCTTTTCCTTATCCTTGAGATAGATCAGCACCAGGCCGCGGTTGTAGTAAGCCTCGGGAATGTAGGGCGTGATATCCAGAGCCCTCGAATAACGCGCGATAGACTCCGGCAGGTCGCCCGAGAGACAATACAGATTGCCCAGGTTGTACTGCACGTACGGCGAACCGGGGTCCAGCTCCTCCGCACGCGACATATCGCTCAGCGCCGGCGTATAGTCATACTGGCGCGAAACGCGGTCCTGAACGCGGGTACGGGCGGCGTGGCTGTCATCCAGCGTCAGCACCTGCACGTGCGTCTCCATCGACGAGAGAAAATCTATCATTTCCGCCTGCAGGGCGGCGCGGTTGATATAGTAATAGGGATTGCCGGGCTCGAGGGTGATCGCCTCGTCATAGCAGAGCATCGCGCTGTTGAACTGGCGCGCACGCGTATCCCTGAGAGCTTTGGCAAAGAGCTCGTGTGCGCTGCGCGGGGTGGCGGCGGAACCGGTGGAAGAAGCGGCAGACGAGCCCTCCTGAGCATTTCCTGCCCGCGCATCAAACCGCACCGGAAGCGGCAGCGAGGCTATGAAACGGTCCACCGCCGGGTCCTCGTAACCGCGGCTCAGAGCCTCCAGATTGTTGGTGCGGCGCACCTCGTCCATTGCCGTGAAACGGTACAGCGGCTTGAGGTGGATATCCACGTCACGGTATTGCAGCAACTCATTTTCGAAGTCCTTCTTCGCAAAATCGGCATCCAGCGCCAGAAGCCGGTTGAAGCGGCGGCTGGTATCGGCGAATGCGGCTGCGGCGGAAGTGTCGGCCGAGCGTTCGCGGTACTCGCTGATCTTGCTCTGGGCTATCTGGTAATCCTGCCGCGAGCTGTTGTACTGTCCCAGCAAGCTCTTGACATAGGCGCGGTTCATATACGCCTGCGCGAAATCCGGATATAGATTGATGGCCTTCGAATAATCGTCCATCGCATCCCGCCAGCGGCCCATCTCGGTAAAGAGCGCGGCCCGGTTGAAATAAGCCAGCACGTTGTCGGGATTGATGGCCAGCACGCGGTCCAGATCCTCCAGCGCATTGGCGTAATCGCCCACCTGCATCCGGATCAGGGCGCGGTTGTAGAGCGTCAGGGCATTGCCCGGCTCGTTCTGCAGCACGCGGTCCAGATCCGAGAGGGCCTCCTGCACCTGCTTGCGGTCATAGTGCAGCAGGGCGCGGTTGAAATATGCGAAAGTATTGGTCGAATCAAGCTGGATGGCCGTGTCAAGATCCTCTATCGCCTCGTCCGTTCGGCCCTGCATCCCGTAGATACGCGAGCGGCGGATATACCCCTCGGGGTCATAACGGTTCTTGGAGATGGCCGTCTCGTAATCCTGCAGCGCGCGGAGGGTATCTCCGGTAAATAGATAGCAGGCGCCACGGTTGAGATAGGCGTCGCCCTCGTTGGGCATCTTGCGGATAAAGCGGTCGAAATCGCTGATGGCCCGCTCGAACTGCTGGGAGAGGAAATACGTCACGCCCCGGCTGAAATAGAGGCCCGTATAGCTGGGGCGCAGGTCCACCGCCTCCTCGAGATCCTTAAGGGCCAGGTCGTATTTGCCGACACGGCTAAGGGTGATGGCGCGGTAATGATATGCCGGCGTATAGATGGGATTGAGGCGGATTGTGCGGTCGAAATCCATCTGCGCGCCCGTGAAATCGCCGAGATTGTATTTGGCTATGCCGCGAAAGAAAAAAGCCTCGTAACGCGCCGTATCCAGGCGGCTGAGAATGTTGAAATTATCAATAGCCTGCGAATATTTGCCGTCAATCAGCGCCTGCCGCCCCTGATAATAGAAGTGGTTGAGGTCGAACTGCGCGCGGAGCGCAGGAGCCGTCAGCAGGACCAGCAGAAAAATTATGAAAGGCTTTTTGTACACAACCTGCAAAAGTAGTAAATTTGTACGTTATTTCGAAGAATGAGAAAATATCCCGCGATACTGTTGCTACTCTGCCTCTGCACCCTGTGCAACGGCCAGAACCTCGCCCGTTATGAGGCTCAGGCTGAAGTCGGCAAATTCCAGGCCGCGGTATCGTACCTCGCCGACGATATGAACGCCGGACGCGGCAGCGGGACTGCGGGCATCCAGGTCGCGGGACAGTACATCGTCTCGCATTTCCGGCAGGCGGGCCTGCTGCCCTGGATGTGGAACTACACGCAGAGCTTCCCCTACGGCGATTCGACCGTGATGCGCAACGTCATCGGCTGGGTGCCTTCGGTCTTCCCGAGCGACGAATACGTGCTCGTATGCGCTCATTATGACCACCTTGGCACCATCAACGGCACCATCTACAACGGCGCGGACGACAATGCCTCGGGCGTGGCGGCGCTCATCGTGATGGCCCAGATGTTCGCGCAGATGCGGCAGGAGGGCGGCGGGCCGTGCAAGAACGTCATTTTCGCCGCCTTCGACGGCAAAGAGTCGAGCAGCGCGGGCGCAAAGCATTTCCTGAAGGCCTGGCCCTTCGAGCGCAGGCGGCTGACGGCAGTGGTCAATATGGACATCCTCGGCACGGACCTGGTGCCTTACGGCAAAAACCGCAGCTACCTCCTCGCCCTGGGCGAGGAGACCCTGCCCTACCGCTACCGCGGATATCTGGACTATCTCTCGAAGCGCATCCGCTACAATATGCAGGTGGGCCTGGACTTCTACGGGAGCCGCGATTTCACCCGGATGATGTACCGGAGCGGCGACCAGGCGGTATTTGCCGAGGCCGGCATCCCCTCGGTGCTGCTGACATCCGGATTTCACCAGCACACGTACAAGGCCAGCGATGACGCGGATATCATCAACTATCCGCTGCTTCGCCGCCGCACGCTGCTCATATTCAACTTCGTCAACCATCTCTGCGGAGACTGACAGCTATGGAATTCCGACTGCATTCATCATTCAGCCCGACCGGAGACCAGCCGGAGGCCATCGAAAGCATCTGCCGTTCGATCCAGCAGGGCAACAAATGCACTACCCTGATGGGCGTTACCGGCAGCGGCAAGACCTTCACGATGGCCGGAGTCATCGAACGCCTGCAGCGCCCGACGCTCATCCTGAGCCACAACAAGACCCTCGCGGCGCAGCTCTACAATGAGTTCAAGGCTTTCTTCCCGGAGAATGCCGTCGAGTATTTCGTATCATACTATGATTATTACCAGCCGGAGGCGTACCTGCCGACGACCGATACCTATATAGAGAAGGACCTGAGCATCAACGACGAGCTCGAAAAGCTGCGTCTGAGCGCCTCCTCCGCCCTGCTCTCCGGGCGGCGGGACATCATCGTGGTCTCCTCCGTCTCGTGCCTCTACGGCATCGGCAATCCAGAGGACTTCCACAACACGACGGTACACATCGCCACCGGCCAGAAGCTGAGCCGCCAGAAGCTGCTCTATTCGCTCGTAGATGCGCTCTATTCGCGCACCGAGGGCGAGGCGGCGCGGGGCAGTTTCCGCGTCCGCGGGGATTCGGTGGACATCTACCCCGCCTACAGCGAAACGGTCTTCCGCGTAGTATTTTTCGGCGACGAAGTCGAAACCATCGAGTCTGTAGATCCCCTGAGCGGCGCCACGATCGAGTATCTGAGCGAGGTAGCGATCTACCCGGCCAACAATTTCGTGACCACGCGCGAGCGCATCCGCAATGCCATCAACATCATCCAGGACGATATGATGGCGCAGTACAACTATTTTATCGAGATAGGCAAGCCGCTGGAGGCCAAGCGCATCAAGAGCCGCGTGGAGTACGACCTGGAGATGATCCGCGAGATCGGATACTGCCCGGGCATCGAGAATTATTCGCGCTATTTCGACGGACGGCAGGCCGGGATGCGTCCCTTCTGCCTGATAGATTATTTCCAGGATGACTTCCTGACCTTCATAGACGAGAGCCACGTCACCCTGCCGCAGGTGCGCGCGATGTATGGCGGCGACCGTTCGCGCAAGCAGACGCTGATCGAATATGGATTCCGGCTCCCTGCAGCCGCCGACAACCGGCCTCTGCGATTCGAGGAGTTCGATGCCCTTATCGGGCAGCGGCTGTTCGTGAGCGCGACGCCCGGCGATTATGAGATCGAAGAATGCGGCGGCGCCGTGGTCGAGCAGGTCATCCGGCCCACGGGCCTGCTGGATCCGCCCATCGAGGTGCGGCCCATCGAGAACCAGGTGGACGACCTGCTGGAGGAGATCGCCGTCAGGGCTGAGGCTGACGAACGGGTGCTGGTCACCACCCTGACCAAGAAGATGGCCGAGGAGCTTGAGAAATACCTCACACGCGCCGGCATCCGCGCCCGCTACATCCATTCGGACGTGGATACGCTCGAGCGCGTCGAGATTCTGGAGGATTTCAAAGCCGGGCGATTCGACGTCCTGGTGGGTGTCAACCTGCTGCGCGAAGGCCTGGACATTCCAGCCATTTCGCTCGTGGCGATCCTCGATGCCGACAAGGAAGGATTTCTGCGAAGCGACCGTTCGCTGACGCAGACCGCCGGACGCGCGGCCCGCAATATCCGGGGCAAGGTGATAATGTACGCGGACAAAATTACGCGTTCGATGCAGGATACGATCGACGGAACTGAGCGCCGGCGTGCCCGCCAGAAGGCGTACAACGAGGCCCACGGCATCACCCCCGCCCAGATCAGCCGCAGCACGCGCAATTCGCTCTATGGCCTGGGCCAGCAGGAAGAGGCCGCGCCCTCGCAGCAGAGGCTTCTGGCCGATGATCCCGTGATCCGCAATATGACTCCCGAGCAGCTTCGCAAGGCCGCCGAGGGCGCCAAGCTCCGGATGGAGAATGCCGCCGCCCGGGGCGAGTTCCTGGAGGCCGCCCGATTCCGCGACGAGATGATCGTGCTTAAAAAGATACTGGAGGAACGCGAATGATACCCGTGACGCTTGAGCGCATCATCGCCGGTTATGGCGAGTCAGACCGCAAGATGGTGCTTTCGGCCTGGGACGAGGCCTGCACGGCTCTCGAGGGCCGGCTGCGCGGCAACAACAAGGCGCCATTCATCGAGCATCCGCTGGGCGTCGCGCAGATCATCGCCGAGATGACGGGCCTTGGCGCAGATGCGGTCACGGCCGTTTTCCTGCACGAGGCCAACCGTTTCCAGGCGGAGGATGCCGCAGGGCTCAATTCCAGCCCGATGCTGCAGTCGTTCCGCCGTCGCTACCCTGCCGATATCATCAGCATAGTCCAGAGCCTCAACCGCATATCGTTTATCCGCCTGCAGGAGACCAATCTCGATGCAGAGCGCTACCGCAAGTTGCTGGTCTCGTATTCGGGCGACCCACGCGCCATCATCATCAAGCTTGCGGACCGTCTGGAGATCATCCGCAACCTGGATCTGATCCCGCCGTCCAAGCAGCAGTCCAAGATTCTCGAGGCGCTGCTGCTCTATGTCCCGCTGGCGCACCAGACGGGCCTCTACGCCATCAAGAGCGAGATGGAAGACCGCTACCTGCGATTTGCCGACCCGGAGCAGTACCGCAGCATCACCAACAAGCTTAAGGCTACGGAGAAAGACCGCGAGAAGCTGGCCGATACGTTTATCCGCCCGCTTCGGCAGAAGCTTGACCGCGAGGGCATCCAGTATGTCCTTAAGGTCCGCACCAAGAGCGCCTATTCCATCTGGAAGAAAATGCTGAAGCAGAAGGTGCCTTTCGAGAAGATTTACGACGTGTTCGCGATGCGTTTCATCATCGACTGCCCGCCGGACCGCAAGACGGAGCACGAGCTCTGCTGGAAAGTGTATTCGCTTGTGACCGAGGAGTATGAGCCGGATGTCAACCGTCTGCGCGACTGGCTGACGGTCCCCAAGCCCAACGGTTATGAGTCGCTGCATACGACCGTCGCCATTGCCCCGGGCAATTTCGTGGAGGTGCAGATCAGGACCTCGCGGATGGATGCCGTGGCTGAGATGGGCAATGCCTCGCACTGGTCCTACAAGGGCATTCAGAGCGAGACGCGTCTGACCGACTGGCTCAATCACGTGCGCGAGATGCTCTCTACGGACAGCCGTATGGAGACTGCCGACCGGAGTCCCGCCCTGCTCGGGGAGGTGTTCGTGTTTACCCCCGCGGGCGAATTGAAGCAGCTTCACGCCGGGGCCACCGTACTGGATTTCGCCTTCGGCATCCACTCCAACGTGGGGCTCAAATGTACCGGCGGCCGCATCAACGGACGGATGGCTTCGATTCGCGAGGAGCTGCACGACGGTGATGTTGTGGAGATTATTACTTCGCGCAATCAGAAGCCGACGCAGGACTGGCTCAATTTCGTGGTGACGACCAAGGCCCGTACCAAGATCCGGCAGAAGCTCAAGGAGGAGGAGAATAAGCGTGCCGCCGCCGGCAAGGAGATGCTTGCCCGCCGTGCCCGCAACTGGAAGATCGAGATCCGTGACGAGGACCTGGCGGCTGTCGCCAAGAAGCTTCGGTTCAAGACTCTGAATGAGTTTTTCGAGAAAGTCGGGGAAGGCGCCGTGGACCTGCTGGAGTTGAAGGAGTTCTTTATGAGTATAGAGGAGGAGGCCGGGTCGGGTTCCGGTTCCGGGGGTTCGGCTCCCGGGGGTGTCGCCGGGGGGTCTGGCTCTGGGACTTCGGGCTTCGGTGGCGGTCCTGCGGGGGGCTCCGCGAAGGGGTCTGTCACCGGTGGTGGCTCTGCCGGGGTGGGCTCTGCGGGGCTCGCCTCTGGCCGGGCTTCAGGTGTCGCCGGGGGCCGTGCCGGGGCCGGGGGTCTGGATGAGGAGCCGGCCGACGACTATGTGATTATCGGCAGCGGCAACCTCGGCAATGTGGAGTACAAGATGGCCCGCTGCTGCAATCCCGTCTTCGGCGACGACGTATTCGGATTCGTGACTGTCAAGGACGGCCTCAAGATACACCGTATGTCCTGTCCCAACGCCGCCCGGCTGCTGGATATGTATCCGTACCGCATCCAGAAGGTCCGCTGGCGCAAGGACAAGGATACTTCCCGTTCGCAGGTATCGCTGAGGATTGTTGCCCGAGGAGACATTTCGGCCACACAGACAGTGCTGGGCGTCATCGGACGCTTCAAGGCGTCGGTCCGCTCGATGCAGACCACCGAGCACGACGAAGGCCCCGCCGCCGGCACCATCGAGATCAACATCCAGCTCTACGTCCCCAGCGACACCGAGCTCGACAAGATCCTCGCCCTCCTCCGCCGCAGCCGCACCATCCTCCAGGTCACCCGCCTCTGACAACTCATCTCCTCTGCCCTCGTCGTCACTGAAGGCGCAGGCGACACCCCTCAGAACCCCCTCCGGCCACTCCCCGCTGCGCCTTCCGAAGGTCATCCACCAGGACCCCCAGGGCAACAGTCAAGCGCGGAGCGAGCCGCCGTCGAGCTCGGCGCAGCGCTTGACTGTAGCAGCCGGAGACGGTGCATTCCGGCTGCGGTGCCCGTAAATGCCAATGCACTTGCAACCTTTGGCCAAATCACAAAAAAGGAAATCAGGCGGGTCTTTCCTAAAGTTCAAAGCGGGCACAAAAACCCGCCTTTCCGTGCCCGCTTTGCGAAAAAATTAAATCCGGGCACAAAAATGGGGGTTTTTGTGCCCGGATTGATGCCGTTATGCCGGCGGAAGGCCGCAGGAAGTGGTAGCGGATGCCCCCTACTTGAGGCCGCGGTTGATCAGCAGACCGTCGACCTGGGGATCGCGGCCGCGGAAGTCGCGGTACATCTGTGCGCCGGGACGGATACCGCCGGGGACGAGAATGCATTCACGGAAGCGGCGGGCCACCTCAGGATTGAAAATGTCACCGGTCTCGACAAACGCCTGGAAGGCATCGCAGTCGAGAACCTCGGCCCAGATATAGCTGTAATAACCGGCACTGTAGCCGCCGCCCATCGAATGGCTGAAATTGGTCACGCTGTAGCGGGGCAGAATCTGCGAAGGAATACCGCGTGCGGCAAGCTTCTCGGCCTGGAACTTCATCACGTCAAGATCCCCGGGAACCGTCTCAAGCACGTGCAGGTCCATATCCACATACGAAGCGGCAAGATACTCGACGGTAGCGAAACCCTGGCCATATTTGCCGGAGGCCTCGATACGGTCGATAAGCTCCTGAGGGATGACCTCGCCGGTCTGATAATGGCGGGCATAGACCTTCAGCACCTGCGGCTCGAAAGCCCAGTGCTCATTGATCTGCGAAGGCAGCTCAACGAAATCGCGCTCCACACCTCCGCTGTAGCGCACATTGCGGAGGAAGCTGTGCATCGCGTGACCGAACTCGTGGAACATAGTGGTCACATTGTCGGTATTCTGAAGGGCGGGCTTATCATCCGTAGCAGGCGTCATACTGCAGACATTGACCACGATAGGCTGCACGCGACGGGGCCCCTCGTACTTCTGCGAACGGAAAGTGGTATTCCAGGCGCCGGCGCCCTTGCCCTCACGCGGGAAATAATCATTGTAATAAATGGCAATGACATTGCCCTGAGCATCGATCACATCCCAAGAACGGGCCGTCGGCTCATAAACGGGATAATCCGGCGTACGCTCGATAAAGGACAGGCCGTGCAGACGGTTGGCCACGTAGAAAATACCCTTCTGGACATTATTGATCTCAAGATACTCCGAGATAAGGTCCTCGTCGATATCAAACTTCGCCTTGCGGGCCTTGTCCAGATAATACATATAATCCCAGGGCATAGGCTCGCCACGGACGCGGTCCTTCTTCATCATAGCCTTGATATCGGCCAGCTCCTCCTTTGCCTTGGCAACGGCCGGCTCCCAGATCTGGTCGAGCAGCCCATAGACGCTTGCGGCATCCGAAGCCATACGGTCGGCAAGCTGAAGCTCCGCGAAATTCTTATAGCCCAGAAGGCGGGCCTTCTCCAGACGCAGCGCCACGATCTGGCGCGAAATGTCCTTGTTGTCATACTCGTCGCCGTGGTTGCAGCGGTCATTATACATCAGATAGACGCGGCGGCGCAAATCGCGGTTGCGGCAATACTGAAGCACCGGATTGCAGCTGCTGCGCTGCATATTGAACGCCCAGGCGCCCTTCTCGCCGATCCGCTCTGCCAGAGCAGCGGCGCGGTCGATATTGGCCTGCGGCAAACCCTCCATCTCCTTGAGCGAACGGACGATGACATAGCTGTTGTTGGTATCGTGAAGCAGGTTCTGCCTGAACTGAAGCTGCAGGCCCGAAAGCTCGAGATTGATCTCTGCAAGACGCTTCTTCTGCGCCTCGCCGAGCAACGCACCGCCGTTGACATAAGAGCGATAGGTGCGCTCAGTGCGGCGGATCTGCTCCTCATCGAGCCCGCTCTCGTTCCGGCGGTCATAGACATACTTGATCTTGTCGAAAAGAGCCTTATTCATACTGATGGCCGAACTGTGGGCCGAAAGCAGCGGCGACATCTCGCGGGCGAAAGCCTGAAGCTCCGGCGTCGAATTGGAGCTGTTGAGCGTGCTCCAGATAGAAGCCCGATCCAGGAGCTCCCCGCTGCGGTCGAGAGCCGCAATGACATTCTCGAACGTGGGCTCGTCCTTGCAGTCGATGATGGCCTGAATCTCGGCATCGTGCTGCTCCATCCCCTTGAGCATACCTTCGCGGTAGTCCTCTACCGTAAGTTTCTCGAACGGAGGAATGTCGTAAGGTGTACCGTAAGTGCGCTGAAGTAGCGGATTCTGTGCTAAAGCCGCGGTGCAGGCGAGCGTCAGCGCGGCGCTGATCATAAAGTTCTTTTTCATAAAAAATGTACGGCCGCCAGTGAGTGGGGCCGTACAAATTTACAAAAAATATGATTCGTGATACCGGTTACTGAACCGTGATCACCTGCACTAAAGTCTCTGTGATACCACCGATGGTCACGACTGCCTTGATGGTGTGCGTTCCGGCGGCAGCGAGTTTTCGGCAAGCCTGCCCGTTGACATCAAGTAATACATTTTCGTCATTTTCAATATTTACGTCATCGAATGTCCAAGAAATAGTCATTTCAGACCGAGCCTTGCGTGTATTGACGATTTCGAAATCGAAATATTCTCCGACATGGTAAATACCGTCACCCTTTACTGAGATGAAAGGAGAATCGAAAATCGGGATATTGTTATTATATCCGCTCCCCTGGCCAGTAATCGGTGTATAATTACCTGCCGAATTCTTGTAGAAAACCATCAGTTTGTCTCCGAGTCGCGGTTCAGTCCGGTTTATCAGATTGCAGGCCCACGAAGAGTATTCTTTAGAATTAGTTGGTTTTAAATTGGTTATATTGGTTGAAGTCGAACTGGTTCCCACAGAGACCCCAGTATAATCGCAAACATACACCCTCGTCGTGCAGGGAACGGCTATTCCGCCTCTGTTATATATATTAGCGTAAACACTGAAATTATTGGACGGATTATCAAGTTCGGGTTCACTTACCAGATAAAAGCCATTGCCATAGAAGCCCAGGCTATACGCTGCCGGACCATTCTCGTTAGGTTTAATTCCGATCAGTAAAGTCTGTTGATATCTATAATCGCTTCCTGATGCATCTTCTGCCGTGGTTTTGAAATAATTCAAAGCAAAATAATCATTCCGGGAACCACCCCAACCCCAATTAATCAGGATATTGTCTTCCGAATCATATCCAGTCGCAACAAACTCGTGGCCGCCATTGCCATCACTCTTCCTCCCGGCGACAATGACCGGACGATCAGCATCCAGTTCCGACTTGAATAATCCAAGCCAGGATGATTCATTACACTCAACACGGCTATACATTCGCATTGAGGGGTCGTAATCGAAGTGGTTTACGAGAGCATCATGAACATTCCTTTGATAAGAACTGGAAGAACTGGTGCCGTATTCCATCTCAACAGCAAGGCCTATATGAAACATCAATTTGGCAACTGCTGCTTTTTGTATATCCGAAGAAGGCTCAGCTAAAGGCATATTATCCCAATCATAGCTATGGTCAGCCAGATTCACGTTTGGAGCTGATGGAGATGGACTGATATCTTTGACATAAGAGCCATATCCACCTATGGATCCTGTACCACTGGCCGGATGACAGAAATGCCTCATTACAATCGCCGTAGCCGTAGCCACGCATCCGGTTTTGGTACGTGTTCCCCAGGTATAGCTGACCGAAGTTCCGTCGATGCGCGGACAAGCCTGGTTATATGGGGAGCCCTGTCCCCAGGTCGCAATGTTATCCAACACCTTGACTGGCACCGTCCTGCGAATGTGCCCCTCGAGCAGGTCGGCCCACTCTTTGGCGGAGGCTTCGGAAGGCTTGAGGTTGCGCTCGCGGGCCCAGTTAATCTGGTTTGCATACTCTTCGAGCCAAGCCCCGGTGTTGTCAGGCAAGTTGTAGGGGTCAAAAGAACCTTCGTCTGACCAGGCAAGAATCGCCCGGCCGGAGTCTTCGCCCGAGATGATCATCCAGCCGCCCTGGGGGTTGTTGAATACATAGAATGCGGGGGCGTAGGGGCCTTTGGTCGCCTGGTTGTAGCTCCAGACGAGAACGGGCTCGACTGCGCCTGCGCGCGTCACGGCACCGTCATTGAAATACTGCCGCGCTGCGGCCTTCGCCTTTTCGAGCGAAACCACGTCGGCACCTGCCTCGGGACAGCCGAGAAGCGCCAGGGATGAGAGCAGGATTGTAGCAAATATCTTTCTCATAGTTTATTCCTCCTCCTCTAATACAACCCAGATGACAAATCCCTTGCTGCGATCCTTACTCTGGAGCCACCAGGCGTGATAGCCTTCCGCTACGGAATCACGCACAAGAAGGCAATCCTCATACGTTTCCTCAACCAGGCCCGAGTTGCCGTGGATAGTACCGAGCGCCAGATCCACCTGATCTCCAACTTCAGCATCATCGGACGGGACAGTCATCTTGGTCAGCATTCCCTTCTTCATACTCTGGATTCGGAAGCTGCAACTATTCACCGTGGTGCTCCAGGCATACTGGTCCTTGAAGGGCTCGTACTGGTGGACAGGCGTGGCTGTCGTGCCCGAGAGGTCATAATATCCGGGAGCGCTGACATTATTGGCCCAGGAATCCTTTAGATTGATTTCAATCTTATCCTGCGACAACAAAGTAGCGATATTCAACCCGATCTCATATATCGCCCCACGGACAAACGCCTCGCCGGCAGTTGCCGAGAGCGTCGTGACAGTGTGACCATCAGTGTCAATCGTGATGACAAGCTCATCACCCGATGCTATATCAGGATTGATAAAAACATATCCCACGACAGGGATGCCGGAGGAGAGCTGCGGCTTAGCAGCAAAGCTCACGGTCACCTGATTGGAAGCGCCCTGGCCAAACGTCGGAGCGGCCTCAGCATCGGTGATATCGAGCGTATAGTCGCCGGCCAGACGACGGTCGATGGGGGCCGAGATAGTAATGCTATTCAGGAGATCGCCTGAGAGCGCAACATTGGGCGTAAGCGTAAAGCGCAGCAGCGTCAGCTTCTGCGCAAATGTGAAAGTATATCCGGCTTGCGCGCTGCCGCCGGTCTTCTGGCCCGACTTGAGGTCGTATGCCATATTGGGGTCGCTTCCGGTCTGTACCTGGATGGCAGGCAGATTCATCGTCAGGGCCGCGGGGTTATTGCCGGCACCTGCGGCGTAAGGGTAGTAGGCGCAGGTGGGTTCGCCGGCCAGCGTGCCCTGGAATGCCACCTGGTCCTGGCCGATGGAGTTGAGGACAAATTGCGCGTTGTTGCTCCCGGAGGAAAAAACGCCTATCGAGTCGTTAAGCGCCCAGTATATATTATAGGTACCGCCAACCTGGCCGAGCGTCGTGCGGGTCAGGTCATTGCTCAGCGGAGCCAGTATCGTAACATCATTGCAGTCAGACCTGCGGCCTGACTGCAACTGTTCGATAGATTCCGTTGAGCGGCATCCTGCCACAAGCAGGAGCAGGATGCCAGTCAAGAGAAAAGTGCGACTCATATTATCATATCATCCCTGATATCAGAAACTGACACCACCATTCCTGGCCTCACCCAGCGTCACCACCGGTTCAGAAGTCGAAGCCTCGACAGAAGCCTCCTGATCAGTGGGGCCAACCTTGTAGTTGAAACTCAGAGTTCCAACGATGGAATGCTCATAAGAGCCCGAAGCACCGGAAGACTGGGCATAGCCCGCCGGAATCGTAGGAGCGTAATCTTTACCACTGGATGTATACGAAGTACTTTTGTTGAAGTAACCTCCATAGATGGTGAAATTGGATATTTGGCTTTGCGTTCCCGCACGTATGCTTCTGGAACTTGCACTATAGAAGTAACCATCATTAATGGTGTAGTATGCTCCTGAACCAGCTACATATGCAGCCGGACGGGTTGTCGTATCATTACTTGAATAGAAGCAACCGGAGTTGATTGTCACGGTACCAGAGTAGGCACACACTGCAATTCCACCCATAGACTCAGTTCCTGACGAAATCTCGGAATTGTCAATATTCAAGATGCCGCTTCGATCGGCCACGGCCGTCATAGCACCGGTAGTAAAAATCTTGGAATCCTTGATATTAACAGTGGAACTGCCGTTGTAGATACGGATGACACCTTGGTCATAGTAGTAACCGGTAGAGTAAGTATAAGTAGCGGTCGAAGATATTGTACAATTTTCGATATTGATAGCGCCGGTACCTGTTTTATTGACGACTCTCATAGCAGTACTGGTAATCGTACCACCACGAACTGACAGCGAGCCGGATGTACACTTGATAAAGTCGGTCACTGTCGTTTCGAGTGTCTTTTCGCCGAGGTTCAGCACGATCGGCTTGCCTTCCGTATTGACGAAATCCGTAGAAGTGCTATAGGATACATCTTGCAGTAAGGTAAGACGTACCGTATCATCAGCGCCGTTATAAGCGAGAGCCTCAGTAATAGCATCTGCATATGAAGTAAACTGCTTGCCATTGACTTCCGCGACATAGACTACCGGCGTCTCTTTGACCTGGTAGCCATAATAGAGCGTCTCACCGATCGTAGCGTGGGCGTGGGTTTCAGCAGGATCGATAGCCTGCATACTCAGACCTGCACCGTAAGAAGGCTCCTGTGAAGGTAATTTATTATAGTAACCGCCATTCAACGTGATGTTGTTGTTGTAAGCGCCACCGGATGAGACAACTCGCCCGTTACTATACAGATAACAATTATCATCAGCCACGGTCATCGTAGAACCAGATGCAGAGATATGGAAAGTACTCGAATTGCCGATTCCAGAGGTAAACAGGCTACCGGAAACCATATTGACAGTACCGGTGTTTGCACCGACGACAACATACCAGCCTTCGGATACCGTACCGGAAGAGAGTTCAGAACCGGTTATCGTCGTAGTACCATTGTATGCTCTCAGGACTGAGAGTTTAGCAGTAGTGTAAACCTTTGCATTCAGGAAATTAAGAGTTCCGGATGCGGAGTGCATATCAATCAGCGGGTCAGAGCTAAAGTTTGCGCCAGTGGCCTTCGTACCTTCGATGACGCATCCGTTCAGAGTAACAGCTGCAGAAGCCGTAGTCAGATCGAGCACCTTGGACTCGCTGCTTGTGATCTTGCCCTTCGTCGAGCCACTGTCCGTAATAGTCAGATTACCACCGGTGGTGATGAACGATTCGGCCTCGGTAGAGAGCGTGCATCCGTTCAGATCCAGTACGATAGGCTTGCTGTTTGCATTGGTGAGGTTAATCTGGCTGTCATAAGAGATATCGTCCAGTAGCGTAATGGTCACGGTGGCAGCTTCACCGTCGAATGTATTCGCCGCTGCGACAGCTGCACCCAGAGAAGCATATCCTACTTCGTTGACTGTCACGGTAGCGGTTTCAACGCCGATAGTCCAGTTGTAGGTCTTGGTATTATGGGGTTCGGATCCAGGTATAGCTGCTGTACCCGATGCCAGATAATCAACCGAAGGCTTATTGCGGTACCAACCGTTATTCAGTGTAATACCTGCACCTTCTGCGCCGTCGATGTCAACGCCGTTTTGAGCACCGTAGAAGTATCCGTTATTGACGGTCAATGTCGCATCGGCCGCAACGGAAACCGCTTTTGTGGCTCCAACCAGCGAACCGCTGTTGACGGTGGTCGTTCCTTCGTTGACGCTCAGTGCCACATTGCCGGTCGTGCTCAGTTCACCTTCTCCATCGGAGTCCATCAGCGTAAAGTCGCTGGCAGCAGCGATCAGCGGTGAAACGCCGGTAGCGGAGACTGTGTGACCGTTGAGATCCAACGTGAAACTGTTGACGTTACCGGAATTGACATTCAGAGTAGCGGAAGCAGTAGCATCAGCCAACTGAGTAATAACAGTACCGGTACCTGCAGCGACTTCAGCTCTCTGGTTTGCATTGATAAACGCTCCTTCTACCGTCGCGTGTTTCCAGTAGTTCGAACCCTGGGCAACGTAGTCAACGGCAGGATTGGAGGTAGCCAGTCCTACGGCAAACGGATAGGTCGCCTTGGTGTCATCGGTATTGAGGATATTGACATACTCGTCAGCATTATCGCTAACTGCAAACTTAACCTGGACGGCACGGCTGTGGATTCCGCCGGTCACATAGGCGGTTCCGCCGCTAGTACCAGTTGCGACTGTAGAAAGCGCATGAGAGTTGAAACGACCGCCGGAAATAATACCGACAGCATCTTCCCCACTTATGAGAATCGTAGCCGAAGAGGTCGATGCGGAGGTAAAGGTTCCGCCGGTGATATTGACGGTACCAGCGCTCGCAATCGCATTTGTATTACTTCCGGAACCGTTGCTGGTAACGCTTGCAACGTTAGAAAGATTGATCTCTCCGTCGCCGGTATATATACCATAGGAGGATTCTCCCACCAAAGTTCCACCGCTCACGGAAAGCGTACCGGTAAATGTGCCGCCGCCCTGAAGACTGATGGAAGAAATGGCACGGGAGCCGGAAATGCTTCCGCCGGTCACACTAATATTGCCTGAGCCTGCCAGTGCGATGCCATAGGCATCAGCCGAGACAGTTCCACCGTTCATCGTGAAGGTCCCGTCATTATATACACCTATAGCGCGATATGCGGAACTCGAGATAGTTCCACTATTCAAAGTAGCATTGGCGCCAGTATTAACATATAAAGAATAATTGCTGCTCGCAGCCGATTCAATGGCTCCATTTGCACCGGAATCCTGAATCGCAAGTGTCCGGCCCAAAACATAGAGGCAATGGGCACCTGTGGGACCAGTCAACGTGAATCCGTTAAGATCCAGCGTAACGTTTCCATTTCCATCGGAATTCGTCAAATTGAGGCGGCTGCTTGCTCCGCAGTTCGCAAGCAACGTAATCATGCTATTCGCATCGGAGCAGTCTGCTGCGTCGAATGCGGCGTTAATAGTATAATACCTGGAGGTGACGCCGCCGACCGTGAGGCTTGCAACGGGCGCGGCGCTCGCATCAAGCTTCTTGCTCATATAATAGTAGTGGCCGGCTGCCATTTCCTTGCTGCCGACAGCCTTGTTGTTCTTGAAGGCGGCAGTGGAAGTGTAGGCATAGACGGTAGGCTCCGAACTTGCCTTGGGCAGCACTGCAAATGCAACCGGGTCATTTTCGCCGAAGTCGATCTGACCGTTAGCATCCGTCTCCCAGTTAGAAGAAGTAGGCACCGCATAGACCGTACTGGTCTTGGTGCCGGACTTGAGGGTGAGCTCACCGCCGACTACCGAAAGACTACCGCGGGTCACAACGCCCTCGATGGCAATCTGATCGATGGTAGCGCTTGCCACAGGAGCTGCATCAGAGCCGAGCTGAATCTTCTTCAGACCGATGATGGCCGTCTGGTTTTCGAAATGGAAACGGACCTCACCACCTTCGACGGTCGCCGTAGCGCACATTATCGCGGGGCTGAGAGTCCCGAGCGTACCACTCTGACCAGCAAGATCAATGGCGAGAGACTCCTCGCCGGTCGTGCCCGTGATATCATCGACCGTCTTGCCAGGGTAGTAGATACCATAAACCAGAATACCTTCTGCGGGATCATATGAGGTGTCTTGCTTGGGCTCGATAGTAGCTTCTCCGGTAGTCGCATCGACCTCAGTCACCACATAGGTAAACTTGCCGCCGTCGGCGTCAAATCCGAACAGCTCGTCGCCCACTTCCCAGGCGGGCTTGATCGCGTCATCGGAGATAGCGTACTCAACTTTGGTGGCGTCGATATCCTCGATGGTAGCAGTGATTTTGACACTCTTGACATCGGGATTGTCATCCGGAACAATGTTGTCCAGCTCTTTGGGCTGGCAGGCTGCAACCGCCAATGAGGCTGCAACCAGAATAAGTGAGTAGATCTTCTTCATAGTTGTTCTCATTTAGCGTTAATCATTAGGATAATCAGAAAAATCATCATCCCAGGCATCGCCAGAATAGCTTTCGGGCTGGCTGATGCAAAGCGGGTTAGAGGATTGCAGCTGCAGGATGTAACGGACCTGCGGCTGCGAATAGTAGTTCTTGACAGTCATAAGTTTTTTAATTATTTATTTTCTAACAATTTATCTCAAGCATAAAGACCGCCTGCGGTTAAATGTGCCACATAACGGCAGTCCGGTCAAACCGCGCAAATGTACAAATTTATTTCACAAATTGCAATATAGCCCGCTGAATAGTTTAAAAGCGATTGATTCCCCGCAATCTTATTGACAATTTGTTACTCGTTTCTTGCCAGAAACAGTAAGGTTTCTTCAGCTATTCTAATTCAGCGGCTTGCGCAGTTGTGCCGGCCGAGACCATTCAAGAGCCGCGCGAAAGACGGTTTTGGCGCCATTCTGACGGCGATGGAACTAACTCGTTATTATTCCTTTATGTGGCACATAACTACATTTTTTGGTCTTATCCAACCGTTGAATGACAATAAAAAATGAATCACGATATGAAAACTTTTGATTTGACCAAAACTTATCAAGCTCCCTCGATGCGCTGTATCGAGATGGAGCAGCCCCTGTGCACCAGCGTCTCAGACAGAGGACTCAAAGACTACGATGGAGAAGACCTTGGAGACGACGAATTTTAATATGGAGGATTAAGCAATGAAGACTGTAAGCAAGTTATTCACAGCGGCCGCCATAGCATTTGCGGCTGTTGCCTGCCAGGTGATTGACGAAGGACAGATCGTTACCCGCCAGCTGGAAGTCACGGCCACCATCGCCGAAGATGATGAGTCGAAGGTAGATTACGATGTTAACAATACTTCTAATACCATTTCCCCTAAATGGCATACTTCTGATCCTATCATCGGCTTTGACGACAAAGGGCAAACATTCACCTTTACAGTTGTTGAAGGTGGTGGCAAATATGCCACATTTGACACTGGCAGTTATGATTCCGAAGGGGCAACAAAGCTCTATGCCATCTATGCGCCCGGCAAGAAAGATACTGATTTCGATGGGGAAGGACCCGCAAAAACCCTTTCCATCAATCTTGCCTCTCAGTACGGTGTCCTCGACGGCAGCGCCCCGGTTCTGATGTGCGCCACCGGTACGATTAACGACGATAAGGTCAATTTCCAGTTTGAAAACAAAACAGCCATCATCGGTGTTACTAGTTTCAAATTGGATGGTGCACCTAATGCTACTGTTTCATCAATGACGCTTAATGGTGTAATGACTAAAGGAACATTTGCAGTAGGTGAATCTGGCTTGGAATTGACCGCTACAGGCGAGGCATCTTCAATAACAGCAAATGACGGTTGGGTGACCAATGATAGTGGTGTCTGCACAACCAGCGTTTACTTTGCTGCTATCCCTTCCACGAACGCTACGCTTTCTCTCGATGCAGTCGCAGGTGAAACAATCTACAAAAAGGTTGATTTCGTGACAGGACAGACTCTTGAGGCAGGTAAATACTATCACACCGCCCGCGTTCTCGAGCCTCCCGTGGCAAAGGTAACTATCGGTGATGCCGAAACCAATTATTATACCATCAACGAAGCCTTCGCTTATGCAAATAATTCCACAAACAATGCGATCATCACGCTGCTGAAAGATTGCACTGCTTCAAATCAGTTGGTACTTGACGATACAAAAACATCTTCGATCATATTTGATCTGGCCGGACATAAATTGACCGGTCCAAACAGTTACACTATTAATCTACAAGGCGGGCGAAATCTTGAGATTAAAGATTCGGGATCGAATGGAGAAATTTATTCGTCAGCCAATGCCGCGGTCATTTACGTTCAAAATTCATCATTAAAAATAACGAGGGGTACTATTCAATCTACCGACAATAGTAACTCTGGTTTTGGCATACGAACATATGGTAGCAGCGAAATCAACATAACTGGCGGTAAGGTAATATCAGGTACATACTCAGAACAATCAGATAGTTATACGGATGGTAACATAGGTATATATGTTGGAAGTGGTTCGCAACTTACAATTAGTGATGGCGAAATCGTCGGTAATTTACGCTGCATTTACAACTACGGTACGGCGAATATATCGGGCGGAACATTTTCTGCGACAAGTGACGCCACATCCGGGACCTCGGTAGTAATAACCGAAGGCACCTCAGCTACCACAAGCATAACCGATGGATACTTCTCTTCTAACTCCCAAACAGTTGAGCTGTTCACCGTAGCTAGTAACGGTACATGCAATGTCACCGGAGGCTTTTTCGACCGGCCAATTAACAGTAATAGAACGGTGCAAGAAAGCAAGTATTACTCAAACGAATTAAATACCGAAGATACAAAAGCTCTTTATCCATTCAAAGTAAGTGATAAAACTCGCTACTTCAACGTTGTGAAAGAGGGAGGAAATACTTATTGGCATAATTCATCCACTAGCGCGGCAAAACAGGCAAATGAAGCCTCTGTCAATACAACTATAACGCCTCGTATTGGCCGAACTGGCCTGGCTAAAATAACACTGAATAATCCAAATCACAAAATTACTCTTGATTTGAATGGTAATTCTATAAGCGGCCAAGCATCAGCGCGTCCTTTCATTGATGTGCAAAGTGAAGTTGAGATTAAAAACGGCACAATATCAAGTCAGGATACTGCTACAGTCAGAGTATTAAAAGGAAATTTGACAATAAACAATTGCATTATTACCAGTTCACTTGACAAATACACTGGTACCTACTTCTATAACAGAGGGCTTGTTGTCAATCGTGGTGGAAATCTTGAGATTAACGAATCAACTATTTATGCTTCTACAATAAACATTAGTTTGATTCTTAGCTCCGGTTATAGTGATGATAAGAAAAACAATACCAAAATCAATGGCTGCACAGTTATCTCATCGGCCGTAGGCTCATCAACAAGCAATACCAGTAGCACTGCAGCAGTTACTCAATTCACTTACGGCGATACTGAGATTGACGGAGGATATTATTACTCAAATACCACAAATGGTGCTAGAGTAACAATAAACAGAGCTTCCGCTTCGGGGGAAACATCAAGTGTTACTGCAACAATTACGATTAATAATGGGTATTTTTGTAATGGTGCAGATGGAGGCTTATGTTTGAGGGGTAATCAATTAGCAAATATACAGGGGTACACAATAAAAGGTGGTTATTTCAGCAGTAATCCTTCTACCTCTTATTTAGCTAACAATATACGTTATTACCCGACTATATTAGGGACTGTAAGTGAAGATCAAGATCATCCATGGAGTCAACAGGTTCGTGTCAACGGAACCGATTACACCCTTTCGGGCAATTATAAAGTTACACCGACCTCAGACTAATTAATTCCACACGCGTATATCCTCAACCGCTGCCCCCCCATCTCGGAGAGCAGCGGTTGCTGCATTTGCGGGCACCGTAGAGGGTTAGATCTTTCGGTCGCCGACCTAGGGTAAACTATAGTTCCAACTTGTAGATTCCTGGAATCTCTTGTTTCTTTCGAATGAAGGTAGTCATATAGATGGGCAGGTAGACCTTCTTTCCCTGAACGGAGACATTATCGTTGCAGAGGACAATGGCCTTGTTAAGGTTGTATTCCTCATTGTCTAGGATATTGGTAAGGGCGTTATGTCGTTCGTAGTTTTT
The DNA here is from genome assembly GCA_902773925.1 of uncultured Bacteroidia bacterium. GTDB lineage: Bacteria > Bacteroidota > Bacteroidia > Bacteroidales > UBA932 > Cacconaster. The sequence continues at coordinate 68,171 of CACYGI010000002.1, forward strand.
GCCGGACTTGACCTCGATGGGAATCGCTGTGCCGTCGCCTGCCTCAATTACGAAGTCCACCTCTCCCTGTTTCTTGCTGTTGAAGTAGTAAGGCTGCTCGAACCCCTGGGCCAGAAGTTCCTGAGCTACTACATTTTCGAAGATGGCGCCGTAATTGATATTTACTTCACCACTTAGAATGCGGAGTTGGATGCCATTTGCGTATTGATAGGCCAGCAACCCGACATCATTTTGGAAAAGTTTAAACAAATTGCGTTGTTGATTCAGTTTGAGCGGGATACGAGGCTCTTCAACGTTGTAGGTAGGAATGGCGACACCTGCTTTCTTCATCCAGAGGAAGCTGTTCTCATAGCGCTGAAATTTCAGGTTCTGGTTCAGTTCTTTGAGAATGAAGCGCTTGTTTTTGGCGTTCAACTCTGAAGGGATGAGGTCGAATATTTCGTCCAGAAGGAGTTTCTTATCCTTATCGTACTGAGAGATATCCTTCTTGTAGAGGTTGAGGACGGCCCGCTGCTGAAGAGCTACGTTTTGGATGTTATTGGTCTTGACATAGGCCCACACAGGGGCGGGGAGACCGCCGACTATGAGATAGAGCCTGAACACTTTCATCATCTGCTCGTGTACGACCGGATCAACGGGCTTTGTGTTATCGAAACAGCCCTTGATGTGGTCGATAACATCTTGGGCTACGCCTACGGCCTGAGCGAACTCCTCAAAGTCCAGGGGGAACATAGTTTTGATGTCCATATAGCCTACGGGTTCTGATGCTTCAGCATTCAGGTTCCTGGCTTGTGCTTTTTCCTGCAGATCTTCCAATTCGACGCCCAGCAGGGAGCCGGTGAGGCCATATCGGTAACTCCCTTCGTCGACAAGGAATTTAATCTGGGTGACGCATTCCGGGCATTTCTGCACTTCATCGAAAAGAATGAGTGTTTTGCCTGGAACAAGCGGGCCATCCGCAAAGGCTGACAGTCTGAGAAGAATCTCTTTCGCATTCTGGGCTCCTTGAAAAATCTGTTTGGCGTCGGGAGTCTCAATGAAATTTATCTCTATGTAACGCTCGAACTTTCTCCGGGCCAATCGGCGGAATGCATTGGTTTTTCCTACCTGACGTGCTCCAGTGAGCATCAGGGCCATTTTTGTGTTGTCGTAGAAGGTGTCGAGAACCGTGTCAATTTTTCGTGTCAACATAGCTTGTCCGTTTTTCCAAGGCAAAAATAATTGTTTTTGTCCGTTTTTCCAAGGTCGTTTGGCTATTATTTGTCCGAAGTTCCAACCAGCCTCCCGGAAGGCGCAGGCGACACCCCTCAGAGCCCCCTCTGGCCGGTACCACTTGCGCCTTCCGACGGACAATCCCCGACGGCCTTCGGGGCAACAGTCAAGCGCGGAGCGAGCCGCCGTCGAGCTCGGTGCAGCTCTTGATTCTCTTGTGCCGTGTTTTCTGTATCTTTGCGGGGATGAAACGTATTCTGTTTGTATGTCTGGGGAATATCTGCCGGAGTCCGATGGCGGAGGCGGTGATGCGGTATTATGTGCGTCAGGCCGGGCTTGAAGCTGACTTTGAGATTGCTTCGGCGGCTGTCAGCAATGAGGAATGGGGCAACCCGATCTACCCGCCCGCTGCCCGGACTCTGAGCGAACACGGCATCCCGTATGACAAGTCAAGGACTGCACGTCAGATGACGGCTGCAGATTACGACCGCTATGACATCATTGTCGGAATGGATGATGGCAATATCCGTGGTATAAACCGCATCGCAGGCGGTGACCCTTCGGGCAAGGTCCATCTGTTGATGGACTTCGCGGGGCAGCACCGGGCGGTCGCCGATCCCTGGTACACCCGCGATTTCGAAACGGCCTTCGCCGACATAGACCAAGGCTGCCGCGCCCTCTGTCGTGCCCTCTTAGTCCCTCTGGACTGATGTACTTCTTTAGCGATGTCGGCCTTCGGAACTGCGCAACAGGCTTCCGACAGATTGAGGAGAACCACCTGATGGAGAACATCATCTACAATGAACTCAAGGCCCGTGGCTTTAATGTTGATGTCGGAATGGTGGAGACCCAGGAACGTGACGGAGAAAAGATGCTCCGTAAACGCTACGAAGTGGATTTTGTGGCCAATCAAGGCAGCAGGCGTTACTATGTGCAGTCTGCGCTCAGGATGGACACTAGGGAAAAAGAGCGACAAGAAAAAAACTTCTTGACTCATATCCCCGACTCCTTCCGCAAGATTATCGTCACCCGTGACCAGATTGTAGCATATCACGATGAGGATGGTGTGCTGCGGATAGGGCTATTCGATTTTCTGCTGAAGGCACAGAGTCTGGATTACTAATCATTATAGCAGACGCTAATAATAGATGGTAAAAACCGGAGATTGTGGAAATGAATAATCTGTCAACTAACCTCACATACTCGTCATTCTGAGTGAAGAGAAGAATCTAACCCTCTGCGGTGCCCGCAAATGCAGCAACCGCTGCCGTCCGGGAGGGAGAGCAGCGGTTGAGGATATACGAGTGTGGAATTAATAGACTTAATTCGTGGACTCAAGGTTATGGATTTATTTCGCTTGTATGTGCGTGAGTATAAGTTATACCATCAATTGTATCAGGTGAAGAAAGTTGCACAACCTGGCCGTAATCAGGTATTTCACTGTTGAGTGCCTTGGAATAGTAGCCGCCTTGTATGGTATATTTACCTCGGCAGTCGCTATTTCCCCCATATAATACAGCAGAACTAGCTCCACCTGTGGAAAAATATCCATGTTCAATTTCAATAGATGCATTGGTATTTCCTATGTACGTGCAGTTTGTTCCTGTACTACGGAATGATCCACCTTTGATAACAAATGCTGCACCCTTAGTAGAAGTACCTGTTGCATAAAGAGCGTACAGAGCTGCCGTTACTTTTGATGTGCTATTTATTGTTACACTTCCCATAGAATAAACTGCTGTTGTTTTGGTTGCCGTTATTATTGCTCCGTCAATTGTTAGTGCGGATGATGTAGATCCACCATAAACAGCCCTATTTGTAGAATTGTTCTCCCCTTTCTCCACCGTACTGTATAGTTCACAATTTCGAAGTGTAGCAGAATTACTACCGACAAGATAAATGATGTTATTGTAATCACTAATAATTTTTCCTCCCCCTTTGTTGTCTGTGACAACGTATTTTGTTCCCTTGATGAACGATTCGACTCCAGCCGTCAGAGTATAGCCATTCAAATCCAAGGTAATTTCCTTAGAATTGTTGTTGTTCAGCGTAATGCTTGCATCGTGAGTGAGCGATTTGAGCAGGGTGATAGTGACATTGCTGGAACTTGAATTAGCGGCAGTTATTGCATCTTCGAGGCTAGTGTAGGCCGTGGTGCCAATCTTGGCAGCTGCGGTTTCACACTTGAAGCCATAATTAAGTTCAACATTTGTAGGTTGAGGAGTATGTGACTCAGTGCAAGTATTAATCGAGCCATAGATTTTGTGGCTTGAGTAACCAGAAATTTTACTTACGTCCGTATTGAAGTAGCCACCATAAATTTGGAATGTTTGGCAATAATTCGAACTACCTGCTGTCAAGGCTGATTTGCCATACATATATCCACCGTTAATCGTTATGGATGCACTATTAGCTGTGCCGCAATGGATTGCAGAGAAATCATTGGAAGCGTTATAAGAATAAAGACTCGCTCCCTTGTTAACTTCAATTTTTGAACCAGTAGAAGCAAATATAACATATCGGCCCGATCCTAAGGTACCACTTGTTATTTCGCAGTCATCAAGAGAGATGTCAGCTAAGTAACTATAAATAGTAGTTACTCCATTTTCAGTATACACTTGAGCATCATCGCAAATTCTGATTTGTGCCCTGGGGAGGGCTGAAGGATGAATATAGATTGCGGCATCAGCATTGGTCGTGCTTGCATTTGCTGTCGATTCGATAATACAGCCGTCAAGCGTGATATTGGCGCCAGCAGTGGTCAGAGAAATAATATTCTTGTCGGAACTGGTAATCTTACCCTTCTCTGATCCTGATTTACTATCCTTTATGGTTAGAAGAGCAGTTCCAGTCGAAGTGATAAAAGAAGATGTTTCGGTCTTTAAAGTACAACCATTCAAATCTAATGTGATCGCATTATTAGAAGAGTTTGATAGATCCACATTAGCCTGATTATTAGAAGGAGAATTGGCTACAGTTATTAAAACATCGGATAACGCATATTTTGCATGCCGAGCAGCACTAGGAAGAGAGGCATGATTATAGTTCGTATTGCCAACAGTATTGATATATAAGAGTTTATAATTAGAAACAATATAAGGATAATTCGCTTTAGATGTCTCGTTAGAATTTAAAGTATTAGTGTAGTTATTATTGCCATCTGAGGATTTTGTCCTATTGCTATTTATTGGCCGGTCGAAAAAGCCTCCGGAGACACAACATTTCGAGCCGCTGGTTCCTCTTAGAACAAATAATTCATAGTTATTTGATGCGGCGGAGAAGTAACCACCAGTTACTGTAACAATAGCACCATTATTAACGCTTGCGACAACTTCTGTACTACTGGTGGCATCTTCATTAGTTGATGCAAATGAGCCGCCTTCAATGCTCGTGTTTCCATAATTATAAACGCACTGGTTTTTGCTTTCTATTTCGCCATCGGAGATGGTCAGATTTGCGCCTGAACCAACATATATACCTCTATCTGGTGATGATAGTTTACCTCCAGTTATAGTTAATGTCGAGGTTCCGTTGCCTTGAAGTACATACATTGCGCCGACTATCTGAATTGTTCCATGTTTAGCAACGTCCTCGCTTGAGCTATCGGTAATCGTGAAACTACGGTTATTACCTACATAAATGAATGAGTTTGACTCACAAGATAGCGTCTTGCCGTTGAGGTCTAATGTTACTGCGCCTCCTTTATCGGAATTTTGTATATAGAGTGTTGATGATGTGCTGCAGTTGTCCAGCAGGGTTATCGTGCAAGCCACAGAGGAGCCGTCTGCAGCTTCGAAGGCCGCGTCGATGGTGGCGTAGCGCTTGTCATTTACTTTGGCAACAGCTTCTCCTTGGCAATCAAGTTTTTTGCTCATATAATAATAACGGCCAGCAGCGAAGCTTACTTTATCTATTGCCTTGCTGTTCGTGAATGTGTAGTCTGTTTCGTCTTTGGTAAAAACAGCAGTAATATATGGCTCTTCCTGTTGAGATGAGGGAATCACTGCAAAAGATAAGGGCAAATTACCAGACCCGGAAAAGTCAATCATACCTTTATCTGAGGTTTCCCATTCTATTATAGAAGTAGGAGTTGCTTCAATTTCAGAGAAAGTGGAATTACCCGTGAGCTGTAATTTACCGTTCGAACCCACACTAATCGTTCCACTGGTTATCACCCCACTGAGTATTACTTTAGTCAATTTTTGCGATGTACCAAGTGAACCTTCAGAACCTGAGCCAACTTGAATCTTATTAATCCCTACAATGGCTGTCTGGTTCTCGAAAGTGAAGTTAACTGATCCATCGCTTCCGACAGTTGCAGTAGCACACATAATGGCGGGAGTATCATCTCCCAAACTGCCATTTTGATTGGAAATATCTACTGCAAGCTCACCATCAACAATGTCCCCAGTTCCCTTTCCGGGGTAATAGATACCGTATACTTTCGTTCCGGTTGTAAGGCCTGTGATTTCATCCCCACTTTCATGGCTGAAGGTAGCTACTCCTTTCTTACTGATTTCCGAGACCGCATAAAGCGCCTTTTTATCGTTTGAGGTAAATACCAGAATTTTATCGGCATATTTAGGATCATCAATCTTAGTCCAGGACGGTTTTAATCCTTTTCCCTCAGGTGCGTATGTTACTTTTGTCTCGCTGTCAATACCATCGATAGTAGCAGTTATCTTTATGCTATTGCCACTTTTGTCAATGGGGGTTATATTGTCCAGTTCCGTGGGTTGGCAGGCTGCAACCGCCAATGAGGCTGCAACCAGGATAATTGAATAAATCTTTTTCATAGTTGTTCCCATTTAGCGTTAAAAATCGTCTCCAAGATCGCCATCTTCTCCATCATAGCTGTTAAGTCCAACATCAGAGACGCTGGTACACATAGGCTGCTCCATCTCGATACAGCGCATCGAGGGAGCTTGATAAGTTTTAGTCAAATCGAATGTTTTCATATCGTTAATCATTTTTATTGTCGCAACAGTTGGATAAGACCAAAAAAAGTAGTTATGTGCCACCTAGATACAATTGGGGTTTGTGCGATGAAAAGATGCCCGATTGGGATCGGGCATAACAAAAGCCGGGCTTGTCCTGGCGCTAAGTGATGATTTGTAACTTGTTAAGGTGAGGTGGTTTTGCCTTCGTAAGATGGCATTCTAAGAGGGGGGGCTCCGTACCGGGCACAAAATCGGCCCTTTTTGTGCCCGGTTGCGCCTGGGCCTGGTGGCGCGCCCGGGAGCCGTCCCCTACTCGATCACCTGGCGGTAGAGGGCGTAGCGCTGGAGGACGCGGTCGACGTAGTCTTCGGTCTGGCGGCCGTTGAAGGATTCGTCGGAGTCGATGGTCAGACGGACCTCGTCCCAGTCAAGGCCGTTGCGGCCGAGCGAATCAGTAATGTGACAGAAATCACGGATACGCGTTTCCCCGGCATTGTACGCGGCAAGGGCCAGACGCAAGACATTGACGCTGTCGATGGCATCCTCGGGATAGTCGGCCGAGAAGGCGCGGACCAGGCGGGCGAAGTGGCGGCTCCCCGCGTGGATATTCATCTTCGGGTCATAGGGATCATCCACCCCGTAATGATATGCAGTCGAAGGCAGCACCTGCATCAGTCCCACGGCATTGCGCGAAGAAGAAGTAGCCGGATTGAACCGCGACTCCTGATAGATGATCGCGCTCAGCAGACGCCAATCGATACCCGTGGCAAAACCCTCGGCGCGGATCCATTCGTCATAGGGCGAAAGCGCAGAGACCATCGTACTGTCCTCCAGATGCGGCTCGATACGGTACGAACGGAAATATTTTCCCTGCAGGCGCTGCAGATTGCCGCTCTCGCGCTGTCCGTACAGGAACACGTGGATGCGCCCCATCAGGTCGGCGCGATCCCGCGGCACGGCCCAGCGGTAATCCTCCTTGATCGGCAGGCTCAGTATCATACTCCCCCGCCAGCGCTCAGGTATCGTATCCTGCGGACTGAGCACGAGGATATCCGTCCGTCCGCACGCCAGATCGTTCCAGCAGGTATCGCTCGCCACGCGCGATGTGATGCCATAGTGATGCCCCGCCTCCCGGCAGAAATGCTGCAGCAATTCATAATGGAACCCGATATGCCGCGCCTCGGGCGAGAAAAGCCCGTTGTCCAGCATAATCACGCAATCCAGCGGCTCCTCGGTACGGACCTCACTGGTTTTGACGCGGGCGCCGTGCGGCAGGACATAGACCAGCACGTAAGCCGCAATGAGAAGCAGCACTACCACTATGGCCTTGCGCACTTTCATCAGAACGGCCAGAAAACACCGAACTTGAACGCTTCAGTAGGCCTGATATACCCGCTTGCCGAGAAATAATCGTGCGTCAGACGGTTGACGAAAGCATTGGTATATTTGACGAAGACACTGACCTTCTTCCACTGACCGTTGATAAAGACATCGATGTACGGGTCGCCGCCATACTCGATATCCCTCTGGTTGTAGAACATCCCCAGGTCAGGCATATAGCCCTGCAGATAATACTTCGTATGATAGAGCACATTCGCGCCGATCTGCACGTCGAGTGCATCCTTTACCAGCGGGAACTGCACATAGTAGCGCAGATTGAGCGTCAGCATCGGCAGCGGAATGACCTCCTGGTCCGAAGAATACTGATACAGCACGCGGTTGTCGAAATGCAGCTTCCAGATGCGGATATTCTCCTCCACCTCGGCGGAAATGATATTGGTCACGCCCTCCTTCTGCACCAGCGCGGAAGTCGCGTCCAGCCCGATACCGCCCGCTACAAGACCATAGCCGGCCGTGGCCTTGAAATTTATGGCAGGAATCTCCAGCGAAGCCTGCAGGCGCGAATACGAAGTTTTGGTAAAATCATTCACCCAGTCGTGGTGATTGAAATGCAGCTGCTTATAGAAGAAATTGGGCTCTGTAAGGCTGCTGCGGATATCCGCGCTCACGTGAATACCGTCGCGCCAGGGATAGAGCGAGAAGCGCACGCGCCCGCCGATATCGAAATCGCCCGCATTGGTGCCGGCAAAAGTCCATTGCCCGTCAGCTTCCCACTGGAAATACTTGCGGAACATACCCGAAGCCCCGGCGTAAGCATATACATTGTTCTGCTTGAAAGGCTTGATACCCGTCAGGTAGAAACTCGGATCGAAGGCGAAATACGAGAGCATCTGATAGCCAACGCCGCCGTTGATGCGGGCAAGCACGGCATCCGGCGCAAACGGCTGGAGCTTGACGAACAGGCGGTTATCGAGCATTCGGAGCGCCACGCTGTCGGTCGAATTAGAGCTGTTGATAAAGAAATCGTCGTGATAGAACGCGCGTCCCAGATTGTCGCCCATCGATATCTGGTCCCGATACGACTTGAAGGCGGTGGTATATTCGATGCTGTGCCCGATAAACGCATTGGTACCCTCCCCTGCCACCAGCGAATCCTTATTGGCCCGGAAGAAATTCATCGGGATGGTATAGCTCTGCGTCAGGAAGAAAGTCCTGCGGGCCAGGTTGTTACTCGCCGAAGAGAGATTGACCGTAATCTCCTTGGGGTCCACGATCGTATCGCGGATCCACTTCGGATCTGGCATACCGCCATTCTCCTGGCGGGAGACCAGATGATTGATAAAACCGCCGTGCGCCAGATACTTCTTGCCGATATGATTGACCGTAGCAAAGAAGGTGCGGTTGTCCGTCGCCTCCTTCTGCAGCATACCGTTGCTGCCGATACGGTCATAACCCAGCGTGAAATTGGTCGCGGGCGTGATATTCTGCGTCACGAGCACGTGCACCTCCAGCTCCTCGCGCGCCTTAAGGGCAAAGAGCGTACCCCAGTATGCCAGCTCGGTATAAGGATTCTTGGTATTGAACTGCGGAACGTTATCCGGCGTAAACGAATACGAGAGGTAGGGCTCCATCTGCGGGAAGACGCTATACACGTCCCGCTTGAAGAAATTGGTCATCTGCGTGGCCGAACCGATGGTGCCGAGGTAGGTCGCATCCACGTCCCTGCGCAAGAACGCATAATCGTTGAAATGCTCGTTGTACAGCGTATCGACGCTCTGCAGCGTAACTTCGTTGAAACGATGCTCCGCCGTCCATTTGAGCATCCGGCGATAATAGAGCGAATCGTCGAAAACGAATGTCTCCAGCACGCGCGGGGTGTTGAGTCGCACGCTGTCGCGGAACTCCTTGCGGATGCGGCGTTTCGCCTTGCGGATATCGCTCGAATCGGGCAGATTGAGCGCCAGCGAATCGTAGAACGCCTGGCAAACCGAATCAAGGCTCCAGAGCGTCGCCGAATCCAGATCCCACGCGCCCAGCGATCGGTAATACGTCATCAGCGAATCCAGCGCCAGCGAATCTGCAATCATCCGCAGCGTCAGGCTGTCCGGCGTATCGGGTATGGTATCCGTAGGCGTCAGGGCCGTATCGTCGGAGGTAACTTCCCTTGCCGTGCCAAGGGTCAGGCCTGCCTGCAGCGTGCGGGTGGTATCCTGCGGCCCGGGGTACGTCCACGAACGGGACTGCTGACGGCGTGCACCCGCTGAGATACAGCAGATCAGGATGAGCGAAATCGCGGTGATATATATTCGTAGATGCTTCATTTGCGGTGGTCTGGATATCAACTATTGTGCCTTTTTGCCGAGGTCCGTCACTCTCGCCCCCTCGGCCAGGATGCCCCTGATGCCGTAGCAGGAGCACTCTTCCAGCAGGAAATCGACTATGGAGAAACACTCCGGGCAGTCCTGCATCAGCGGCAGAATGTCCGTGGAAAGATTATAGATGCCCGAGAAGGCCGCCCGACGGCACTTCGAAGGGTCGAAATCCGCTTGCGGGCTGCGCACCTCGCCGGTCGCCACATTCATCCATCCGGCAAGCTGCATACTATCGTCAAATAGCAGGTAACGCGAGGTCTCGCGTTCGCTCACCAGCAGGTCGGCGATATGCTGGCGTCCTGCGCCATAGCGCTCAAACTGCGCGTCGAAAGCGCGGATATCTACGTCGCTGCTGATATCCACGTTGTGCACGAGGAAACGCCCCTGCGGTGCATCAAAGAGCAGCTGTGCGGCGTGACGGATGCCTCCTCCGGTCTCGCGCAGCAGGTCTCTCTCGTCCGAAATGCGGCAGCGGCTGCCAAAGCCGTCATTAGCCGCAAGGAAGTCCTCTATCTGGTCTGCGAAATGATGCACGTTGATCACGAAATCGTCATATCCCGCCGCCTGGAGCCTACGGATGACACTCTCCAGCATCGGCACGCCATCCACCGGTACGAGTGCCTTGGGCATCGTGTCGGTCAGCGGACGGAGTCTCGTGCCGAGTCCTGCGGATGGGATGAACGCTCTCATAATACTTTCTCTATGCCAAGCTCGCGGTGGCGGAGCCGGATCCTTATGTCAGGGAACTGCCGGTGCAGCTCTTCAGCCAGATGCTGGGCCGAATATACGCTGCGATGCTGCCCTCCGGTACATCCGAAGCTCAGCATAAGATGGGTGAATCCCCGGCCGATATAATTACGCACGTGGCTCGCCGCAAGCTCCGTGGCACGGGCGAGGAATGGCTGGATCTCTCCCCGGCCTTCGAGGAAATCGATGACCTCCTGATCCAGGCCCGTAAGGTTCTTGTAAGGTTCGTAACGGCCCGGATTGTCCATACCGCGGCAGTCGAACACATAGCCTCCCCCATTGCCGCTCTCATCCTGCGGCGCTCCCCGGCGGAACGAAAAGCTTGTCACAAGGACCTCGAGCCCCTTTTGATCGGCTGCCCCGGCGGCCGGTTGCGGGGCATATTCCGGCAACTCGCACAGTTGCTGGAGGACCTGACAGAGATAGGGATACTCCGTAAAAGGCGTGCCGAGCAGCTCGCGAAGGTTGGCTATGGCCATCGGGATGCTTTGCAGGAAATGCGGTTTGCGCTCCCAGCGTCCGCGGAATCCATACGCCCCGAGCACCTGCAGCGTGCGGAAGAGCACGAAATGGCGCAGGCGGCTGCGGAATGCCTCCGCATCATAGTCGGCGTAGGGCCGCGCAGCCTCGAGCCAGGTATCGATCAGCATTTCGCGAAGCGCGTGATCATAACCCGAGCGGGCCTGATAGACGAAGGAGGCGATATCGTAATAGACCGGACCACGACGGCCGCCCTGAAAGTCGATGAACCACGGCTCGCCGCCGCTGATCATCACGTTGCGCGCCTGGAAGTCGCGGTACATAAACGTCGTCGCGCCCTCATCCTGCAGAAGCACGTCCGCCATCCGGCGGAAATCCTCGTCCAGGCGGATCTCGTCGAATTCGAGGCCGGAAGTCTTGAGGAAGCAGTATTTGAAATAATTCTGGTCAAAGCCTATCATCCGGCGGTCGAATGCCGGCTGGGGATAGCACTGGCTGAAATCCAGCCCTTCGGCGCCCCGGAACTGGAACTCCGGCAGAAGGCGCATCGTGCGGCGGAGCAGGTCCACCTCCGCCTCGCTCCAGATACTGCTGACGCGGCCGCCAGCGAGAGCATCGAAGAGCACCTCATCGCCCAGATCCTGCTGCAGATAGCACAGGAAGTCTTCGCTGTGGATCAAAACCTTCGGAACGGGCAGGCCTTTGGCCGCAAAATGCTCCGAGAGGTAGCAGAAAGCGCGGTTCTCCGCAGCGCTCGTACCTATCACACCGATCATCGACGCACCCTGTTCACCCGTAAGACGGAAGTAGCGGCGGTTGCTGCCGCTGCCACCCAGAGGCTTCACCTGCGAGGCCTCGCCTGAGGTAAGCTGTCTGTAGAGTTGTCGAAGGATCTGCATTTCCGGCTGTTCTTTAACCTGCAAATATAGCAAACTGTTTTAAAAAGGGCTACTCCGCCCGCATCGTGCGCGCCGGATCCACGCGGGATATGAAGCGCGAGGTAAGCGAAAGCAGCAGCATTATGATGGCGAATGACAGTAGATTGACTATCAGGACGGAAAGCCACTCGATATGGATGGGCGCATAGGCCACGAAATAGCTCTCCGGATCGAGGCGGATGATGTGCCAGCGCTGCTGGATGAAGCACAGCACAAGGGCCAGGGCATCGCCCCAGAGCATTCCGCGAAGCACGATCGAAGAGGCCCGTAGCAGGAACGTGCGGGTAACCTGCGAGCCGGTCATACCCAGGGACTTGAGCGTACCAATCATCGGAATCTTGCGGAAGAGGATGATCAGCAGGGCCGAGATCATATTGAATCCGGCCACGAGCATCATCAGCACCAGCACCATCACGACGTTCAGGTCAAGCAGCGCCAGCCAGTCGAAAAGATTGGAGAAAATATCTTTAACCGAAAGGGCGAAAAGCCCCTGCTCCTCGTCGCTGTGGAACATCTCGACCTCCTCCACCGCAACTTTCGCCTGCTCGATGTCGCTGTCGGGCGAGATACGGATCTCCATACAGGAGACATCATAGGGCTCCCAGCCCGAGACGCGGCGGATCTGACGCAGGTCAACCACCGCAAAAGTCTCGTCCAGCTCCTCCAGCCGCACGTCATAGATACCGCAGACGGTAAAATTGCGCGCCCGCACCTCCTCGCCCACGAAGTAGGCCGTCAGGCGGTCGCCCGTGGCGAAATGCAGCTTGTCGGCAAGGCGCTGCGATATAAGGATGTCACTGCTGATGCGTCCGCCGACCTGCGGCAGATCACCGCTGACCAGCGCGGAGCGGAAGAAACTGAAGTCGTAGAGCGAATCCACGCCCTTGAAGTAGAGACCGTGGATCTCGTCACCGGACTTGATGATACCGCTGCGGTAGCCCACCCCGCAGACTGACTCTACGCCTGGGATCTCCAGCAGCTTGTCGAGATATGAAAGCCGGCTGTCGAAGGGATAACTCTCATTGACGGGATTCTGGCCCGGGGGCACGAGTACCACCGAACCCATAAAGCCCGTCGCCTTGGAGCGGATCTCCCGGCGGAAACCGGAAGTCACGGCCACGGCGACGATCATAACGGCCACGCTCAGGGCCACCGAGACAAGGGCGATGCCATTGCCGCGGCGGGACAGCCGGCTCGCTATGAAGCGCTTCAGGCCCACGGCAGGCGGCTATCGCAGAATTGCGCCGAAGCGCTCCTGGAACATACTGAGCAGACGGGCCATCATCCGTTCGATAGCCTCGTCGGTAAGGGTGCGCTCGTCATCGCGGAAGATAAAGCTCATAGCGTACTGCTTCTTGCCGGGCAGGATCTTCGCGCCGCGATAGACGTCGAACAGGCCCACCTGGCGGAGCAATTTGCGCTCTGCGCCGAATGCGGCCTTGCGCAGGTCTGCGAAACTGACTTCCTCGTCAAAGAGCAGAGCCAGGTCGCGGCGGACCTCCGGATACTTCGGAAGCTCGCTGTACTGCACGTGGTTGCGCTTGATAAGGCGGAACAGCACGGGCCACGAAAGCTCGCAGGCGAATACCGGCTGACGCACGTCAAAGCGGCGCGCGAATGCGGGATTGACCGTACCGGCCATCGCCAGCGTCTTGTTGCCTACCTTATAGACCAGACCCTCGCTGAAGAGATCCGCCGGAGCGGCGTCGCATTCGAGATTGTAGATATCCGTGCCGAAACGCTTGAGCAGCGTCTCCAGATAGCCCTTGAGCGCGAAATAATGGCCCTGGGCGATCTCGCTGCGCCACATCTTCTGCGCCGGGCCCGAGATGGCGAAGCACAGGCGCATCTCCTCGTGGTACGAATCCAGCGAAGAGACGGGATCCGCCACGCCCTCCTTCGGCACGAAGGAGTACACGTTGCCAAGCTCGAAAATCTTAAGCGAAGGCATCTGGCGGTTGATATTGTAAGCGATGACCTCCAGCGCGTTGGGAAGCAGGCACTGGCGCATCACGTTGAGATCGGAGCTCAGGGGGTTGACCACCTGCACCAGATTGGCCGCAGGGCAGGTCTTCAGGTCGCGGTAGTAATCGGCCTTTGTCAGCGAATTGTTCATCGTCTCGACGAAACCCCAGTCGGCCAGCATATTGGAGACCAGCGAACGGACTGCCTCCGGATCGGGATGCTGCGAAGGATTGATCGAAACGGTCATACGCTCAGGCAGTTCGACATTGTTGTAGCCGTAGATGCGAAGCACCTCCTCGACCACGTCGCACTCGCGGGTGACATCCACGCGGTACTGCGGGACGCGCACCTTGGCGCCGTCGGCATTGGACGAGAGGACCTCGAAGTCGAGACTGCGCAAGATATCAAGGATGGTCTGAGCGCCTATATGCTTACCGATGAGACGCTCCATACGGGCGAAATCAAGCTCTACTTCAGCAGGAGCTATCGCCTTGGGATAGACTTCCTGGACCTTGCCCACGACCTCTGCGCCGGCCACCTCCTGCAGCAGCAGGACAGCGCGGCGGGCGGCCGTCATCGTCGCCGAAGGATCGACGCCGCGCTCATAGCGGAACGATGCGTCGGTCTTCAGGCCGTGGCGCTTGGCCGTCTTGCGGATCGATACGGGATTGAAATATGCGGCCTCGAGGAAAATGTCGGTCGTGGTCTCGCTGACACCTGATTCGGCGCCGCCGAAAACACCTGCAAGGCACATCGGGCCGACGGTATCGCAGATGACAAGATCATCCGGGCTGAGCGTGCGCTCGACGCCGTCCAGCGTCACGAACTTCGCACCCTCGTCGGCACGGCGCACCACGACCTTGCGGCCGCGGATCTTTGCCACGTCAAATGCGTGCAGCGGATGGCCCATCTCATTGAGCACGAAATTGGTCACGTCCACGACATTGTTGATGGGACGCTGGCCGATCGATGTGAGGCGCTCCTGGAGCCAGGCCGGAGAAGGTCCGACCTTCACGCCGCGCAGCGTAATGCCGATATATCGCGGAGCAAGCGCCGGATCGATCACCTCCACGGGGATGGCCTCGCCCGCCCCTTCGCGGAATGCCGAGACATCCGGCAGATGGCGCTCGCAGGGCACGCCGTGCGCCTTCATCCAGGCGTACAGGTCGCGTGCGGCACCGATCTGGGAGGCGCCATCGACGCGGTTGGGCGTAAGGCCTATCTCATATACCGTATCGCTCTTCAGATGCAGGTAATCCTTTGCGCTCGTGCCGGGAACCGCATCATCGCTCAGGACCATAATGCCTGCGTGATCCGTCCCTATGCCCAATTCGTCCTCGGCGCATATCATACCGTTGCTCTCGACGCCGCGGATTTTCGAACGCTTGATCTTGAATTCGCCGCCCTCGCCGTCAGGCAACTTCGTGCCTATCGTGGCCAGCAGGACCTTTTGCCCGGCGGCTACATTTGGCGCTCCGCAGACGACCTGCAGCAGTTCCGCCTCGCCCGTATTGAGCTTCGTGACGTGCAGGTGGTCCGAATCCGGATGCGGCTCGCACTCCACGACCTGGGCCACGATGACGCCCGCAAGGCCGCCGGGGATCTGCTCCACCTCTTCGACGTGTTCAACTTCAAGACCGGTATCCGTCAATATGCGGCCTACCTCCTCCGGAGTCAGGTCAAACTGCAGATACTCTTTCAACCAAGTGTACGATACTGTCATATTCTATTTGAAAATCGATTCGATAAATTCTTTGCTGTCGAAGACTTTGAGGTCTTCAATCTTCTCTCCCACCCCGATAAATCGGACCGGGATGCGGAACTGGTCGCTGATGCCGATGACCACGCCGCCCTTGGCGCTGCCGTCCAGCTTCGTTACGGCCAGGGCCGTGACGTCGGTCGAACGGACGAACTCGCGCGCCTGCAGGAAGCCGTTCTGGCCCGTGGAGCCGTCGATGACCAGCAGCACCTCGTGCGGGGCATCCGGCACGACCTTGCGCATCACGTTGCGGATCTTGGTCAGCTCGTTCATCAGCCCGACCTTGTTGTGCAGGCGGCCTGCGGTATCGATGATGACCACGTCCGCGCCCTTTGCGACTGCGCTGCTGACCGTGTCATAAGCCACCGAAGCCGGGTCTGCGCCCATCTCCTGCTTGACGATCTCGACTCCCGCACGCTCCGCCCAGACGACCAGCTGATCCACCGCGGCTGCGCGGAATGTATCCGCAGCACCGAGGATGACGCGTTTGCCGGAGGCTTTGAGCTGCGCCGCAAGCTTGCCGATGGTGGTGGTCTTGCCGACGCCGTTGACGCCCACGACCATCATCACGTATGGCTTCTTGGAGAAATCGAAAGGCTCGCCGCTGCCGGCCGAAGCGCCGGAAGCAAGCATATCCCCGATCTCCTCGCGGAGAATGGAGTTGAGCTCGTCGGTATTGAGATATTTGTCGCGCGCGACGCGGGCCTCGAGACGGTCGATGATATTCTGCGTGGTATCTACGCCCACGTCGGAGGTCAGAAGAGCCTCCTCGATAGAGTCGAGCACGTCATCGTCCACCACGCTCTTGCCCGCCACGGCGTGCGAAAGCTTGGAGAGAAACGACTGGCGCGTCTTTTCCATCCCGGCCTCCATCTGGGCCTGGGACTGAGCCTGCTGCTCAGTGGTTTTCTTGCCGAATAGTCCGAAAAAAGCCATAAACTTCCTCTCTTTCCACTATCCTGCAAATATAATAAAAATTACTTGCAGACCATTATATCGAGTATCATCTTGTCGGTGGCCTGCATACCTTCGCGACCGATGTCGCCCAGATTGGCGATGGTCTTCTCGATATCGTCTTCGATGATGCCGTCACTGGATGAGATGCACACTCCGTCGAGCGCCAGAACGGCCGACTGCAGCGAGCTGGAAACGCCCGATGCGACCTTCAGCGCGCAGCCCACTTTCGCTCCGTCGCAGACCATCCCGGTAATGTTGCCGATCATATTCTTGATGGCCGCGCAGACCTCATCGTAGCCGCCGCCGCGCAGATATACGATGCCGCACGAGGAGCCGGTCGATGCGATGACGCAGCCGCAGAGGGCCGAAAGCTTGCCCAGATGGCCCTTGATATGGATGGCCACCAGATGCGAGAGGGCCAGCGCCCGGATAAGCTTCTCGCGCGGGGCGTGCGTCTTCTCGGCGACGGCGATGACCGGGACCGTGACGGTGATGCCCTGGTTGCCGCTGCCCGAATTGCTCATAGCCGAAAGCGTGCAGCCTGCCATACGGGCGTCGGAGGCTGCTGCGGTGACTGCCATCGCGTAGGAGAGTATCGTATCGCCATAGACGGCGGTGTTGTCGTGTGCGAGGATCGTGCGGCCCACCTGCAGGCCATATCGGTGATGCAGGCCCTCATCGGCCAGGCGGCGGTTGAGCGTGATCGAATCCTTCATAAATGCAATCTTCTCCAGAGGTACGCTGATCGCGAAATCCCAGATCTGACGGATGGTCAGGCTTCGCGCGAAATCCGGCTCCAGAGTGCTCAGCGCCCCACCTGATTGCTGCTCCGCCTGATGATCGTGCACAGCATCGAAGACCGTATCGCCGTCCACTGCGACCGAGACGATGGCATCGTGCCGGCCCTTTATGACAGCCTTGGCGAAGTGATCGTCCAGCTCCACCCGGGCGCTGACATAGACCTTGTCGGGGCCTTCGGCGATGGCGATATTGACCCGCTTCTCCTCGACCAGCTGCCTGGCACGGCTGACGGCCATAGGATTGAGGTCGGCGAGGACCTCCAGATGATACTCCGAGCGGCCGCAGACCGAGCCGAGGGCCGCCGCAATAGGCAGGCCGACGCTTCCCGTACCGGGGATACCGACTCCCATACCGTTCTTGAGGATGTTGCCGCTGACGTGGATATCGATGCGCTCCGGCAGGCAGCTGCGGTCGGAGGGCCTGTGCCCGCAGGCCTCGCGCAGGGCCTCGGTGGCACGGGCCACGGCCAGGGCGACTGCGATAGGCTCGGTGCAGCCAAGCGCCGGTACGACTTCCTGATGGATCAGGGCTATGATCTTGTCTTCCATCGGGGCCAAATATACGAATAAAAATGAAAGCCGGAACGGGATTCGCCCGCTCCGGCCTCAAAATCTGAGTTCCGGTTGGATTATTTCTTGTTGAAATACTCCTTTACCGAGTCCGTGGGAACGAACTCTTCCTGGAACATATAAGCACCTGTGCGCTCGGACTTGACCATCCGGATGCACTTTACTACTGTCTTGTTCTGTGACTTATCGCCGCTGAAGGTTGCGACCGCTTTCTTTGCCATAGTTTACTCCAGTTAAAAATTACTTGATCTCCTTGTGGACGGTCACCTTCTTCAGATAGGGATTGTACTTCTTCATCTCCATCCTTTCGGGAGTGTTCTTCTTGTTCTTGGTGGTGATGTAACGGGAGATACCCGGGACACCGCTTTCACGCTGCTCGGTGCACTCCAGAATTACCTGTACTCGATTGCCTTTCTTTGCCATAACCGTGAAAATTTAGACGATGTCAATCAAACCTTTCTTGCGTGCTTCCTCCAGCGTGACTGCCAGACCATTCTTGTAGATGGTCTTCATGCCGCGGCAGGAAACCTTGAGCGTAATGAAGCGCTGCTCCTCCTCGCTCCAGAACTTCTTGGTGCGCAGGTTGGGTGCGAACTCGCGTTTGGTGCGGCGCTTTGAGTGGGAAACGTTGTTTCCGATCATTCGGGTCTTGCCCGTAATCTGACAAACTCGTGCCATATATCTTGATTTTTACAATTTTTTCAAATGGGCTGCAAATATCTTGATTTTTTATCAAAAAACCAAATTTATTTCAGCCATTACTTACATATCTTTAAAAACCTGTCCCAGCGAATGTTCCGTGGAAACGCGCGGTTAGCGTCGGTGGACAGCCAGATGAAAAGCGGCTTGCCTACGATGTGGTCCTCGGGGACGAATCCCCAGTAGCGAGAGTCGGACGAATTGTGCCGGTTGTCACCCATCATAAAGTAGTAGTCCATACCGAAGGTATAGCTGTCGCATTTCACTCCGTCGATATAGATGTCGTCCCCGTCGATCTCGAGGCTGTGCCCCTCATAGACCTCTATCGCGCGGCGGTAGAGAGCCAGGGTGTGGGCATCCAGCATCACGCTGTCCCCCTTGCGGGGCACCCAGAGCGGACCGTAGTTGTCCCGGGTCCACCCGGTTGCCGTGTAGGGGAAGAGCAGGATCGGGGCGTCCGACATCTCGGGAATGCGGGAGATGTTGGGCTCGACCGAGACCACGTTGACCAGGGCGCGGACCTTTTCCAGCCGCTCTGCGGTCAGGGGCATCTCGGGATATCCGGGGAGCTGAGGCGAATACCAGAGATCCGACAGATTGATGCCTATCTGCTGCAGGATGCGGGGATTGATCTGCGTGCCGTCGGTCACCACGCGCCAGGTATTCTGGATACCCGGATACGCTTTCTGCGGCTCGCCGTTGACATAGACCTGACCGTCAATCACCTGGAGGGTGTCGCCGGCCACTGCCACGCAACGCTTGACATAGTGGTCCTTCTTGTCCACGGGACGCACGACCAGCGGGCCGTAATGCCGGATGGCATATTCGCGGCCCTCGGTACGCACGTGCATATAGTAGTCGTCCGCGGGTAGGCGCTTGAGCACGCTGTCTCCGTGCGGGAAGGAGAACACGACGTAATCATCGCGCTCGACCTTGCCCAGTCCGGGGATGCGGCGGTAGGGGCGCTGCCAGGCCTTGGAGTAGCTCTCGCGGCCCGAGAACGGGAGGACATTGTGCACGAAGGGCACCGAAAGGGGCGTCTGGGGCATCTTGGGACCGTATGCCACTTTGCTGACGAACAGGTGGTCGCCCGTGAGAAGGGAGCTTTCCATCGAAGATGACGGAATCTTGAAGGCCTGGATGAAGAAGATGTTGATGAAGGTGACCACGATGACTGCGAATATCAAGTCATCCAGCGCGTCGAGCAGCTTGTTGTGCTTCTCTCCCTTCTTGTATGTCTTCTTCCAGAAGGCCCACTTCACCTTGCGGGTGATGAACAGGTCGAATATCACGATGAGTCCGAAGAACCACCAGTAGTTACCCATCCAGAGTACCCACAATACATAGAGTACGGTCCAGAAACTGAACCGAACCCATTTGTTGTGATATATGTCCCTAATCGTCAAGGCGACTGGTTTTCAGCTATTTGACAGAGTTGATGATAGCTTCGAACGCCTGCGGATTGTTCATCGCCAGGTCAGCGAGGACCTTGCGGTTGAGTCCGACGTTGTTCTGTGCGAGCTTGCCCATAAACTGGGAGTAGTTCATACCGTGCTGACGTGCAGCGGCGTTGATACGGGTAATCCAGAGCGAGCGGAAGCTGCGCTTCTTTGCCTTGCGGTCACGATAAGCATAGGTCAAACCTTTCTCATAGGTATTCTTTGCTACCGTCCAGACGTTCTTCCTTGCGAGGAAGTTACCGCGGGTCTGTTTCAGGATTTTCTTGCGGCGGGCACGTGATGCCACCGAATTGACTGATCTTGGCATAGTTGTGATTGATTTGGGATGTCAGCGGTCCACCTGGGACACTTGCCGGCTGTGCATCCGGTTAAACATTTAATGAATTACTTGACCAGCAGTGCTTTGATGCGGCTCTCGTCTGCGCTCGTGAGCATTGCGACGTGAGTAAGGTTCCTCTTCTGCTTCTTGGTCTTCTTAGTCAGAATGTGACTTTTGTAGGCGTGTTTTCTTTTCACCTTTCCCGAACCGGTGAGCGTGAAACGCTTCTTCGTACCGGAGTTGGTCTTCAATTTAGGCATAACTGTTAAATTATAAAAATGTGTCTGTTATTTCTTTTTTACCGGAGCAATCATCATTATCATACGCTTGCCTTCGAGCTTGGGCATCTGCTCGGCCTTGCCGAAACCGTCCAGATCGACTGCGAAACGCAGGAGCAGCTTCTCGCCCTGCTCCGAGAAGAGGATCGAACGGCCACGGAAAAATACGTAAGCCTTGACTTTCGATCCCTCCTGGAGGAAGCTCCTGGCGTGATTGAGCTTGAACTGGTAGTCGTGCTCATCAGTCTGGGGCCCGAAGCGAATCTCCTTGATAACAACCTTGGAAGCGTTGGCTTTCTGCTCCTTCGCTTTCTTTTTCTGCTGATAGACGTACTTCTGGTAATCAATAATCTTGCACACCGGCGGCTCGGCGGTCGGTACTATCTCGACCAGGTCGAGCTCGAGTGCCTCAGCCATCTGGAGTGCTTCTGCAAGCGGATAGATGTCCTGCTTGGGAACATTGTCTCCTACCACCCTTACCCGGGGGGCGGTAATCTCGCGGTTCAGGCGCGGTCCTTCTTCTTTCTTGCGGTTCTGCGGCAGGCGCTGATCCGGAAGACGGGGTGCTGAAGGTTTGGGTTTCGGCGGTCTGTAATTGTTGTTAGCCAGAGTAGTATCCTCCTCAGTTTTAGTTAGTTATTTATCAATTTCCTTGGCAATCTCTGCCTTCAACAGGGCGGCAAATTCGCCGATCGGCATCGATCCCTTGTCCTCGCCGCCCTGCTTGCGGACGGATACCGTTTCGGTCGAGGCTTCTTTCTCTCCTACTATCAGGAGATAGGGAATACGCTTGATCTCGTTCTCGCGTATCTTCTTGCCGATCGTCTCGTTGCGCTCGTCTATTGAAGCGCGAATATCGTAATTATTAAGCAAATCGCAAACTTTTTTTGCAAAATCGTTATACTTTTCGCTTATGGGCAGGATGCTGACCTGATCGGGCGAGAGCCACAGAGGGAGCTTGCCGCCGGTGTGCTCGAGCAGCACCGCGACGAAGCGCTCCATCGAACCGAAGGGTGCGCGGTGGATCATCACGGGACGGTGGCGCTTGTCATCCGCACCGATGTATTCGAGGTCGAAACGCTCGGGCAGGTTGTAGTCCACCTGGATGGTACCGAGCTGCCACTTGCGGCCGAGGGCGTCGCGCACCATAAAGTCGAGCTTCGGGCCGTAGAATGCAGCCTCGTCGTACTCTACGACGGTCTTGAGGCCCTTCTCGGCAGCCGCTTCGATGATTGCGCTTTCGGCCTTCTCCCAGTTCTCTTCCGAACCGATGTACTTGCTGTGGTCCACCTTGTCGCGGAGCGATACCTGTGCGATATACTCCTTGAAGTCCAGAGTCTTGAAGATGTAGAGCACGATGTCGATGACCTTGCAGAACTCCTCCTTGATCTGGTCGGGACGGCAGAACAGATGGGCGTCATCCTGGGTAAATCCGCGGACGCGCGTCAGACCGTGCAGCTCGCCGCTCTGCTCGTAGCGGTACACCGTACCGAACTCCGCCAGACGGAGCGGCAGGTCCTTGTACGAACGGGGCTTGGAGCGGTAGATCTCGCAGTGGTGAGGGCAGTTCATCGGCTTGAGGAGGAACTCCTCGCCTTCCTGCGGGGTATGGATGGGCTGGAACGAATCCTTGCCGTACTTTGCATAGTGACCGGATGTCACGTAGAGCTCCTTCTGTCCGATGTGCGGAGTGATCACCTGCTGGTAACCGTACTCGCGCTGGACCTTCTTGAGGAAGTTCTCGAGACGCTCGCGCAGAGCGGCGCCCTTGGGCAGCCACATCGGCAGGCCGGGGCCTACGCGGGTGGAGAACGTGAAGAGCTCCATCTCGCGGCCGAGCTTGCGATGGTCGCGCTTCTTGGCCTCCTCGATCATCGCCAGATATTCGTCCAGAAGCGACTTCTTGGGGAATGTGATACCGTAGATGCGGGTGAGCATCTTGTTGTGCTCGTCTCCGCGCCAGTATGCGGCTGCGATGGAGGTGAGCTTGACGGCCTTGATGACCGAAGTGTCACGCAGGTGCGGGCCGCGGCAGAGGTCGGTGAATCCGCCGTTGGTATAGAAAGTGATGGTACCGTCGGCGAGGTCGCCGATGAGCTCGCACTTGTAGGGGTCGCCCTTTTCGGTATAGGTGCGCAGCGCCTCTTCCTTGCTCACGTCGATGCGCTTGAAATGCTCCTTGCCGCGCGCAAGCTCGAGCATCTTCTGCTCGATGGCGTTCAGGTCAGCCTCTACGAGCTGCTTTTCACCCAGGTCCACATCATAGTAAAATCCGTTTTCGATGGCCGGACCTATACCGAACTTGATGCCGGGATAGAGCGCCTCGAGCGCCTCGGCCATCAGGTGCGAAGATGAATGCCAGAAGACTTCCTTGCCTTCGGGATCGTCCCACTTGTGAAGTTTTATATCTGCATCTTCGAGGATAGGCCTGTCCAGGTCGTAAATCCTGCCCGATACCGATGCGCACAAAACATCGGCGGCCAGGCGCGGGCTGATGCCCTCCGCTATCTGGTACGCGGTGATACCTTTTTCGTACTCTTTGACGTTGCCGTCAGGAAATGTGATTTTGATCATTACAACTGATTTTATAAAGATTCTGCAAATTTAGTCATTTTTCGGGAGTTTGTGCTATCTTTGCGGAGATTAAAAGACATACGGACAATGTATCAGACAGAAGACAGAAACGACTCCCGGCACGCTGAGGCTTATGCTTCGCCCTGGGCGTCAGCCGCACGCGACGGCCTCTTGCTCGCGCTTGTGACCATCGCCATTTCGAGCATTTCGATTTTCGTCAAGGAGATGCCAGGTTTCCTCGGCATCATCACCTGGCTTGTCAAGACCGTCGGCTCGATCTACCTGCTTGTCCTGTTCGTAAAGTCATTCATAGCCGGCCATCAGGACGCTTCGGCATTTGGCTACAGCATCCGCATCTGCCTGTTCTCGTCGCTGATTATCGCGGCATTTACATTTGTGCAGATGCAGTATATCCAGCCGGACGTGGTCAGCGAGGCTTTCGATCAGGCCATCGCGCAGATGGGTGCGCAGCTTGATTCGGATAGCATCGACCAGCTGCACCGCATCTCGGACAATCCCGGACGGATTATGTCCATCATTACTTTTTTCTGGGATATGCTGCTTGGCCTGCTGGCGAGCGCCATCATATCTTCCGCCCTGCCCCGCCCCAATCCTTTCGGCAAGACGGACACTCCCGACCAACAAGACGAACTTCTCTGATATGGATCTTTCGATAGTTATCTCTCTCTACAATGAGGTAGAATCCCTTCCGGAGCTTGTCTCCTGGATACACCGCTCACTCGAAGGCCAGGGCCTCGATTATGAGATTATACTGGTTGACGACGGCAGTACTGACGGCTCCTGGGATTTCATCAGTGGGGCCTGCGCCGGTGACAGCCGCATCCACGGCATCCGGTTCCGCCGCAATTACGGCAAGTCGGCCGCGCTCTACTGCGGTTTTGACGCCGCCTGCGGAGATATCGTGGTGACGATGGACGCCGACCTGCAGGACAGCCCCGAGGAGATTCCCGAGATGATCCGGATGATCCGCGAGGAGGGTTATGACCTTGTCTCGGGCTGGAAGCAGAAGAGGCACGACAACGTGCTGATGAAGAATATCCCCTCGAAGATTTACAATTCGACCGCCCGCCGCGTGACCGGCCTTAAGTTGCACGATATGAACTGCGGCCTGAAGGCTTACCGCAAGGATGTGGTCAAGAATATAGAGGTGTACGGCGAGATGCACCGCTTCATCCCTTATCTGGCCAAGAATGCCGGGTTCCTCAATATCGGAGAGAAGGTGGTCCATCATCAGGCCCGCAAGTACGGCAAGAGCAAGTTCGGCATGGACCGTTTCATACACGGATTCCTGGACCTGCTTTCGATATGGTTCCTTCAGATTTTCGGCAAGAAGCCGATGCATCTCTTCGGAGCGATGGGCGTGCTGACCTTCCTGATCGGCGCCGTGATCGCCATCTGGCTGATCGCCGACAAGCTGGTCTCGCAGGCTCACGGCACCTACTTCCGCGCCGTTACGGACCAGCCGCTGTTCTACCTTGCACTTGTCGCCGTCATCCTCGGCGCGATGCTTTTCCTCACCGGCTTCCTCGGCGAGCTCATCGCCCGCAACGCCCCCGAGCGCAACCGCTACAACATCCGCGAACGCCTCTAACCCGGCCCGGCTTAGTCTACCCCGCTTAAGGCCTGCCAGGTGTGCCTACCGTCCCTGAAATTGGGACGATAGGCACGAAAATGCCCCAAACGTACCCTACCGTCCCTGTTTTTGGGACGATGGGCACACTCAATCCCACTTTTGTCATTCTTCGCTTCGCTCAGATGACAGAAATTATAGCCGGCTGCGCGCAGCCTGGTGGAGCCGGCGGCCAAAGCGGGCACAAAAAGGACCGTTTCCGTGCCCGGTTTGTAAAAAAATCAAAAGCGGGCACGAAAATGGAGGTTTTCGTGTCCGCTTTGTGTGGGTATAGCCGAAGGAATAGATCTTTCGCTTCGCTCAAGATGACAGGGAGAGTAGCCGGCGGGCAGGGCCCGGGGCGGTTAGATGTGGATGGCTTCGCCGTGGATGGCGGCGGCGGCTTCCATTATGGCCTCACTCATCGAGGGATGAGGGAAGACGGAGTGCATCACGTCGGCGGCACGGGCCTTGAGGCGGCGTGCGACGACCATCCCGCCGATCATCTCCGAGACATTCGCTCCGCAGAAATGCGCGCCGAGAATCTCGTCATTGTCCTCGCGGGAGATAATCTTGATGAAGCCGTCACGCTCACCCGCAGCGGTAGCCTTGCCCGAAGCGGTGAACGGGAACTTGCCCACCTTGTAGGGGATACCGAGCTCCTTCACCTTGCGCTCTGTCATACCCACCGAAGCAACCTCCGGCGAGATATAGGTACAGGCGGGGATATTGCCATAATCAACAGGCTCGGGATTGAGCCCTGCGATAGCCTCCACGCAGCAGATACCCTCGGCCGAAGCCACGTGTGCCAAAGCCGGCGTAGGGATGATATCGCCGATGGCGTAAACACCCTCGACATTGGTCCTGTAATACTTATCGACCACGACCTTGCCGCGCTCCATCTGCACTCCAAGCTCCTCAAGCCCGAGGAACTCCGTATTGGGACGCACGCCGACGGCCGAAAGCACCTTCTCCGCCTCAAGCGTCTCCTCTCCCTTGCGCGTCTCGACGGTCAGACGGCACAGCTCTCCGGAAGTATCCACGGCCTTGACCTGCGAAGATACCATCACCTTGATACCCATCTTGCGGAACGAACGGGAGACCTGAGCCGAGACATCGTCATCCTCCAGAGGCAGGACACGGTCCTGGAACTCGATGATGGTCACATCCACGCCGAGGCTGCGGTAGAAGAACGCGAACTCGCTGCCGATAGCACCGGAGCCGATGATAGCCAGGCTCGCGGGCAGGCTGTCAGGCACAAGCGCCTGATAATACGATATGATGCGATTGCCATCGACCGGAGCGAAAGGCAGCGACACCGGACGGGCGCCGGTGGCAAGAATGATGTGGTCAGCCTTGTAGTACTCCTTCGTCCCGTCCTCGCCCTCGACGCTCACCCGCTTGCCGGCGAGCACCTCGGCCGAACCCTTCAGCACGGTGATATTATTTTTCTTGAAAAGATACGCGATACCGGCATTCATCTGCGCCGAGACATTGCGGCTACGCGTAACCATCTGGCCCAGATCAGCCGTAACCGATTCGGCGGCAAAGCCAAACTCGGCTCCGTGCTGCGCATAATGCAGCGCCTGCGCGCTCTTGAGCAGAGCCTTGGTCGGAATGCAACCCCAGTTGAGGCAGATACCGCCAAGCTCATTGCGCTCGGCAACAGCCGTCTTCAGACCCAGCTGCGCGGCGCGGATAGCCGCCACATAACCGCCGGGACCGGCACCTATAACTATAACATCAAAAGTATTTTCAGCCATATAGATAAGTAATAAATAAAACCCAAAACGTTACTGCTGGTCCTTGCCGTGGCAGTTCTTGTACTTCTTGCCGCTGCCGCACGGGCACGGATCATTGCGTCCGACCTTCTTCTCGATATGCACCGGAGCATTGCTCTTGGGCTCGCTGCTGTTGGTCAGCAGATCCGGGCGGCTCATCTGCATACGGCTCATATCGGTACGGCGCTCGCGGGCCTCGGTAGCCACGCGGTCGGGATCCTCCTGGGGACGCAGGTAGATCGAGGAGCGCATCAGGAAGGCCAGCACGTCGCGGCTGATACCCTCGAGGACCGTGATAAAGAGGTCGAAACTCTCGCTCTTATAGACAAGGATCGGATCCTTCTGCTCATAGGCGGCATTCTGCGAAGACTGCTTAAGGTCATCCATATCACGCAGATGATCCTTCCAGTACTCATCAATAACGCGCAGAGTGATAGTCTTCTCAAGGCAGCGTACCAGCTCCTTGCCCTTGCTCTCGTAAGCCTTGCGCAGATCGACAACGATACTATAGACACGCTTGCCGTCGGTGATGGGAATCGCGATATTCTGGTAGAACATTCGCTTGGTCTCATAGACTGCGCTGATGACCGGCCAGGCACGCTCGATCAGCTGATCGAAATGCACCTGCAGCTCATCCTGCACGGTCTTCTCCAGAGCCTCGGCGACCTGTGTGCGGGAAGACTTCTCGTAGAACTCCTCATCGAACCCGGGAGCCGCAGCCATCGTGCGGGTCCAGTTGTCGGCAAACTCGTCGAACTTCTCGCTGCGGTGACTGTCCACGAAAATCTCGCAATAATCACCCGTCATATTGAGCACGTCCACGTCGATACGCTCGCCGGTCAGAGCCCTGCGGCGCTTCGAATAGACCACCTCGCGCTGCGAATTCATCACGTCGTCATAATCCACCAGACGCTTTCGGATACCGAAATTGTTCTCCTCAACCTTGCGCTGGGCACGCTCGATAGCCTTCGAGAGCATATTGGACTGGAGCGCCTCTCCATCCTTCATACCCATACTGTCAACGACGCGGCTGATACGCTCGCTGCCGAAGAGACGCATCAGGTCATCCTCGAGCGAAACGAAGAAAATTGAAGAACCCGGGTCTCCCTGGCGGCCCGCACGGCCTCGCAGCTGGCGGTCCACACGGCGGCTGTCGTGACGCTCGGTACCGAGGATTGCCAGACCACCGGCGGCCTTGACCTCCGGCGTCAGCTTGATATCCGTACCACGGCCAGCCATATTGGTAGCGATGGTAACAGTCCCCGGCTCGCCTGCGTGAGCGACAACCTCAGCCTCGCGTGCGTGCTGCTTGGCATTGAGCACCTGGTGCTGGATGCCGCGCATACGGAGCATCTTGCTGAGCAACTCCGAAATCTCGACCGATGTCGTACCCACGAGCACGGGACGGCCCTGGGCCACGAGCTCCGAAATCTGCGCGATGACGGCGTTGTATTTGTCTTTCTTGGTCTTGTAAACCACATCCGCCTGGTCGTTGCGGATGACCGGACGGTTGGTCGGAATGACTACGACGTCCAGCTTGTAGATGGACCAGAACTCGCCCGCCTCGGTCTCCGCGGTACCGGTCATGCCCGAAAGCTTGTGATACATACGGAAATAATTCTGCAGCGTAATGGTCGCGAAGGTCTGCGTGGCAGCCTCGACCTTGACGTTCTCCTTGGCCTCGACCGCCTGGTGCAGACCGTCGCTCCAGCGGCGGCCCTCCATAATACGGCCCGTACCCTCGTCCACGATCTTGACCTTGTTGTCCACGATCACATAATCGACGTCCTTCTCGAACATCGCATAGGCCTTGAGCAACTGGTCCACGGTATGCATACGCTCAGCCTTGAGCGCATAATTGGCATTGAGCTCGTCCTTCTTCTGCTTCTTTTCCTCTTCGGAAATATCCATCTGCTCGATGGCGGCCGTCTCGTCGCCCAGGCGCGGCATCAGGAAGAAGTCAGCATCGCCCACGGCCTGCGCCAGGACGTCATTACCCTTGTCCGTCAGTTCGACAGAGCGCTGCTGCTCGTCGATGACGAAATACAGCTCGTTGGTGATGATGCGCTGCTCGATATCGCGGTCGGAGAATGCGGCGCGCGTAATCTTGGATTCGGCATTCTGCAGAATCTGCTTGATGCCAGGCTCGCTCAGGTACTTGATCAGCGGACCGTACTTGGGCAGACCCTTGTGCGCGCGGAGCAGCAGGATCTCTCCCTTGTCGTTGATCTCGCCTGCGGCAATCTGCCTGCGGGCCTCGTTGAGAGTCTGGTTGACCAGCTGGCGCTGAGCCTGATAGAGCCGCTCAACGTAAGGCTTGTACTCGATAAAGGTCTCGTCTCCGCTGCGCTGCACCGGACCGGAAATGATCAGAGGCGTACGGGCATCGTCGATGAGCACCGAGTCAACCTCGTCCACGATGGCGAAATGATGCTTGCGCTGGACCAGGTCCTCGGGATTGATGGCCATATTGTCGCGCAGGTAATCGAAACCGAACTCGTTGTTGGTACCGAAGGTAATATCCGAGAGGTAAGCCTT
This sequence comes from uncultured Bacteroidia bacterium, assembly GCA_902773925.1. Classification (GTDB taxonomy): domain Bacteria; phylum Bacteroidota; class Bacteroidia; order Bacteroidales; family UBA932; genus Cacconaster. Next base: position 97,531 of record CACYGI010000002.1, read on the forward strand.
CTTGCGGCCTTCGGAATTGGGCTGATGCTTGTCGATGCAATCGACGCTCAGGCCGTGGAACATATAGAGCGGACCCATCCACTCGGCATCTCGCTTGGAGAGGTAGTCGTTGACGGTGACCACGTGGACGCCCTTGCCTGCCAGTGCGTTGAGGAAAACGGGCAGCGTCGCCACGAGGGTCTTACCTTCACCCGTCGCCATCTCGGCGATCTTGCCGCCGTGCAGGACGATACCGCCGATGATCTGCACGTCATAGTGCACCATATCCCAGGTAACCTCATTGCCGCCGGCCATCCAGTGATTGCGCCAGAGGGCATAATCTCCGTCGATGGTCACGAAATCGTGCGTCGCGCTCAGGTTGCGGTCGAAATCGGTCGCCTTGACGCGGATGGTCTCGTTCTCCTTGAAACGGCGGGCCGTGGACTTCATTATGGCGAATGCCTCGGGCAGCACTTCGTTGAGCACCTGCTCTATCTTCTCATCGATGAGCTTGACCAGACGGTCCTGCTCATCGGCGAGCTTCTCCTTCTTGCGCGGAGCGATCTCGACATTCTCCAGCTGCTCCTTTATGGAAGCGACCTGCGCCTCCTCGGGAGCGATAAACTCGCGCACGCGGGTACGCAGCGCCGCGGAAGCCTCTCGCAGCTCGTCGTCGCTCAGGCGGTCAATCCTCTCGTAAGCCGCGAGCGTCGCCTTGAGCTGGGGCGTTACCGCCTTGACGTCGCGTTCATTCTTGGTTCCAAATAACCTGGTAAGTATGTTTGCCATATCTTAAATATTGTCTAATCAAAATCCTATCGCGTAGCATCCCAATCCCACTGCAAGGGCCACCAGCGCATTGATCAGCTTGGCGCGGACGAAACTGCGCGGGCTGGCTGCCAATAGCGGCAGGGCTGCGTGACCGTCCTGCGAAATGCTGCTGGCCAGCAGGACCGAGAAGGGCACAGCCCCAGCTGCAAAAAGCGTGACAAAAAGCAAGTGGGGCCCCGACTCGGGGATGATGCCCACGAGCGTCGCAAGCAGTATGAGCAGGACCACGTTGTCGCTGGTCCAGGATGCGATATCGAAGAAATGCAGGCCTACGGCGATCAGCAGCATCGTGCCGAATGTCCAGCAGAACACCTTCAGGAAGTGCTTGCGTATGACGTGATCCCACAGGTGCTCCTTGATGAAATGCTCCTTGGCCGTCATTATGAACCACAGCACGAAGAGGCTCAGCGCGGCCACCAGAAGATTGAGCCAGTATTCATCGAGGATGTTGAAACCGGCAGGAGCGACTGACATTTCGTCAGATGCGTGATCGTGTTCGTGCTCCAGCAGGCCGAATGCGAGTGCCACGATGAATGCCGCGACGCCCAGCAGAAGCACTATGCGGCGCCACGAGGGATGCAGCATATTGCGCAGGCTCGCGTGCGGGCAGTCGCCTTCGCCGTCACAGTGGCCGAGGCTGTCGTGATGGTGCTCGTCGCACAAATGCATCTCGAAATCGTGGTCGCAGACCTCGCGGGCAGGATGACGGCGGGTGAAAAGGTTGATAATCAAGCCGACGGCAACCGCTACCACGGCCAGAACCACCATCAGTACAAGCGTCTGCCGGGGAATCATCCCGAGCATTACGAACGCCTCGTCGCCCGATGAAGCTATCATCATCGCGATAAGGGCACCCAGTCCGAACAGTCCGTGGGTATAGAGCGAGACGGCTGCAAAACCGCCCACGCATCCAGGTACCAGACCGAGCATCGTGCCGATCAAAACCTGTCCCGTGCCGGAGCCGCGCAGGCGCTTGAACCAGCGGCCCTGCGACTGGATGTTGACGTACTCGATCAGGAGCATCATCACTGTCACCATACCGGTGATCAGGATGGCATTGCGCAGCGTATCGAACAGGATATCCAGGATCTCTTCCATCCGCTAGAGGTTTTCTTTGTATTTGTCAATGAGCTCCGAAGCCGAAGAGAATGACTCCAGACGACCGTCCAGCACCGCAGCCTCGTACTCGGGGAGCAGGCGCTCGATAGCCGGATTCTCGTAAAACATATTCTTGAGCGACTCGTTGATGCTCTCGTACATCCAGTAGCGGGCCTGCTCGCGGCGGCGGCGGTCATAATAGCCATTTTCGCGCACCAGCGCGAAATACTCTTCTATCTTCTGCAGTATCTCGGGGAGGCCGGCCTTCGTGACGGCCGATGAGGTGACAGCCGTGGGCACCCAGCCCGAAGCCGTCGGAGGGAAGAGGTGCAGGGCATTGATGTAGAGCACCTTTGCCATCTCGGCCTTCTCGATATTGTTGCCGTCAGCCTTGGTGACGTTGATCATATCGGACATCTCCATAATGCCGCGCTTGATGCCCTGCAGGTCATCTCCGGCGCCGGAAATGAGCAGCAGCAGGAAGAAGTCGGTCATCGAATGCACGGCGGTCTCGCTCTGACCTACGCCCACGGTCTCCACGAATACCGTATCGTATCCGGCGGCTTCACAGAGCAGGATGGTCTCGCGAGTCTTGCGGGCCACGCCGCCGAGCGAACCGGCGCTCGGGCTGGGCCGGATGAATGCGTTGGGATCGTGACAGAGCGTCTCCATACGCGTCTTGTCGCCCAGGATACTGCCCTTGGTACGCTCGGAGCTCGGGTCGATGGCCAGCACTGCGAGCTTGTGGCCCTTGCCGGTAAGATAGGATCCGAATGCCTCGATGAACGTACTCTTGCCCGCTCCGGGGACGCCCGTGATGCCGATACGCATCGAACGGCGCTCCATCGAGACGGTCTGGCAGCGGCGGATGATCTCCTGGGCTACGGCGCGATGCTCCGGAAGCACGCTCTCGACCAGCGTTATGGCCTGGCTCAGGATGGTGGTATTGCCAGCAAGGATGCCTTCCATATACTGGTCAGCCGAAAGGATGGCGGGACGCTTGCGGTAGAACTTCTTCACATAGGGATTCATTATCGGGGGCTGCTTAACGCCCGCATTGACGATAAGGCTCGAATCCTCGTTCTTGTAGTCGTCGAAAAAATCTCCCTGATGCTCCATTTTACTTTTTGATATATCCTGAAACAAACAAATTGACAATGGTCTGATCCGGCGAATCGGTCAGCAGCGTCAGCACGTCCAGCACGTCGCCTTCGCGAGCGGCGGTATCCAGGCGGAATCGAAGCTCGACCTGGGCGCCCGGCTTGACCCGGATCGGGTAACGGTTGAGATCGCTGATGCCATCACACTCCCAGTCCACCTTGCGCAGCAGCAGGGGGCCCTTGCCGGTATTGCGGAGGGTATATGAAAAGTCCACGCGCGTGCCGGCGGCGATCTCACCTATCTCGGCGTAGGAAAGCACCGGAGAGGGGACGCCCGCGGCGGCTATCTGCTCCTCGCTAAGAGTCGAAAAATCGTCGCGGATGTATGCCAGCACGGTGAAGGGCGCCGGATAGGTGCGGCCTTCGACCGAAAACTTCAGCTGTAGAGGCGTGCGGCCCCATACGTCCCCCACCCTGCGGCTGTCAACCGTGCAGATGAGGTAGGCCACCTCGTGCGGCGGGACGGGATTGGGCTCAACTCTCGCGCTCAAACCAGCCGAAGTCCCGACCGCCTCGACCGTCAGCGGACGGTCGGAGAGATTGGCGAAACGCACGCGGTCGGTGCGCGAGGTGCCTTTGGCCACGTGTCCGATGGACATCGTGAAATTGCGGAAGCCAAGACGTCCGAGCCGCTGCGGGAAACGCTCTTCCAGACGCGGGAACTTATCGTAGGCCACGCCGCGGATATGCAGGATCTCGGGGCGGGCGGCGCCGCTCACATAGACCGTCAGCGTCTTGTCGAACGGGTACGGGCCCTGGTCGTTGGTAAAGGTGACCGAAATCTCGCCTTCGGCGCCGGGAGCTACGGGCTCGGCCGGCCAGAGAGGCGTGGTGCAGCCGCAGGAAGAGATTACGTTGAGAATACGCAGGTCCGCGTCGCCGGTATTGCGGAAGCGGAAAGTATGGCTGACCGGGCCGTCGCCGATGAGTACGTCACCGAAATCGTGGATCTTGTCGTCGAAAAAGATGACCTCCGCGACCGGACGGCTCCCCTGCGCACGCAGAAAGCCCTGCGGAGCGCACAGCAGCACGGCTGCGGCGAATATCAGCGATATGTAGCGCAATCTCTTCATATAATATCATACAAATATAAGTTTTTTTATCCGATTTATGATTATATTTGTATTCTAACAACTAAACCCATAAAACATTTTGTCATGAAAAGAATCACCCGCCTCCTGTTTTTCGCGGCAGCGATACTCGTCGCAGCTTCCTGCGGCCCGAAGTACGAGTCCGTGAAAGGTGACCCCACCGGCGCCCGTATCTACACGCTGGACAACGGACTGAAGGTCTACATGATTGTCAATCGCGACCAGCCGCGCATCGAAGCGCAGGTTGCAGTCCGCGTCGGCAGCAAGAACGATCCCCAGGAGACTACCGGCCTGGCCCACTATTTCGAACACCTGATGTTCAAGGGCACGCAGCAATTCGGTACCTCCGATTTTGCATCCGAGGAACCTCTGCTCGACCAGATCGAAGAGCTCTTCGAAGTCTATCGCCAGACCACTGACGAGGCAGAGCGCACAGCTATCTATCATTGCATCGACTCCATCTCCCAGGAGGCTGCAAAGTATTTCATCCCCAACGAGTATGACAAGCTTATGTCGGCCATCGGTTCGGACGGCACCAACGCCTACACGGCCTACGACGTGACCTGCTACGTTGAGAATATTCCGTCAAACCAGATCGAGAACTGGGCGATGATCCAGGCCGACCGCTTCCAGAACTGCGTCCTGCGCGGCTTCCACACCGAGCTCGAGACCATCTACGAGGAGTACAATATGTACGCTACGATGGACAGCGAGAAGGTCAACGAGGCGCTGTTCGCAGAGCTTTTCAAGAAGCACACCTACGGCACCCCTATCATCGGCTGGCAGAAGCACCTTAAGAATCCCTCGATCACCAACATCAAGAAGTATCACGACCAGTGGTATGTGCCCAACAACATGGCAGTCTGCCTGGTCGGCGATTTCGACCCGGACAAGACCATCCGCATCATCGAGAAGTATTTCGGCGGCATGAAGCCCAACAAGGACCTGAAGAAGGCTGAATTCCCCGCAGAGGACCCCATCACCGAGCCCATCGTCCGCGAAGTGCTCGGCCTCGAGGCTCCCACGCTCGCGATGGCCTGGCGTTTCCCCGGCGCCAATTCGCCTGAGGCAAATTACCTCCAGCTGCTGGGCGACGTGCTCAACAACGGCAAGGCCGGACTGATCGATATCGACGTGATGCAGCAGCAGCGCGCACTGAGCCTTGGCGCAGGCGCATATTCGCTGGCTGACTATTCGATTTTCTTCGTAGAAGGCAATCCGAAGGCCGGACAGAGCCTCGAAGAGCTGCGCGACATCGCGCTCGAGGAGATCGAGAAGGTGAAGCGGGGCGAATTTGACGACGATCTACTGACTTCGGCCATCAACAACCGCAAGCTCTACTTCATGCGCCGCATCGAGATGCCCGCCGCAATGGTCCGCGCAGAGGTCGACTGCTTCATCAACGGCATCGAGTGGAAGGATTACATCCACAATATCGACGCCCTGGCAGCCATCACCAAGGAGGATCTGGTGAACTTCGTCAACGAGAATTTCGGCGACAACCGCGTCGAGATCCACAAGCTTGAGAAGCCCGATCCGACCGTAGAGAAGATTGCAAAGCCCACGATCACCCCGATTCCGATGAACCGCGAACAGGCCAGCGATTTCCTCAAGCAGATCCAGGCGAGCGAGGTCGAGCCCATCGAGCCCGTATTCGTCGATTTCAACACGGAGATGAGCATCCTCAAGGCGAAGTCCGATATCCCCGTGCTCTACAAGCAGAATGTCACCAACGGCATTTTCAACCTCACCTATCTCTTCGAGACCGGTACCTACAATGACAACAAGCTGGGTCTGGCATCTGATTACATCAGCTTCCTGGGTACGGAAGAGATGACCGCCGAGGATATCCAGAAGGAGCTTTACCGCCTGGCTTGCAATTTCAACGTACAGTGCACCGGCGAGCGCACCTACGTCACCGTTTCCGGCCTTGCCGAGAATATGGAGCCTGCCCTGACGCTGCTCGAGAACCTTATCGAAGGCGCAAAGCCCAATCCGGAGGCACTCGGCCTGCTGAAGCTCAACCGCCTGCAGGAGCGCCGCAACGAGAAGCTCAACCAGAGGGCGAACTTCCGCAAGCTGCAGCAGTACATCCTCTACGGAGCGAAGAACAATCCCGCGCGCGACGTCCTCTCCAATAAGGCCCTTGCAGCCGTCACCGACGAAGAGCTGCTCGAGAGGATTCACGGTCTTTTCGCAAACGCGCACGAGATCCTCTACTACGGCCCGCTCAGCGAAGATGAGGCCATTGAGGCCGTCAACCGCCTGCACCGCGTCCCCGAGACCCTCAAGCCCCTGGGCGATCCCAACCCGTACCAGTACGACCAGACGCCCGGCAACGAGGTCATCCTCGTCAATTACGACGCCAACCAGCTGTATCTCTACGGTGCATCCAATATGGGCACGCAGTTCAAGCTGGAAGAGCAGCCCATCATTACGATGTACAATAACTACTTCAGCGGCGGAATGAACGCCATCGTGTTCCAGGAGATGCGCGAGGCCCGCGGTCTGGCTTATTCGGCAGCCGCGCTCGTGGATACGCCCGACGACCTGAAGCATACCAATGTCTTCTACAAGTATATCGCTACGCAGAATGACAAGCTCATCGATGCTCTTTCTGCATTTGACGAGATCATCAACGAAATGCCCGTCTCGGAGCCTGCATTCACCATCGCGAAGGAATCCCTTCTGGCCAATTACCGCACGACCCGCACCGTCAAGTCTTCGGTCCTCTGGGCTTATCTTGACGCACGCAAGAAGGGTCTTGACGAGGCTCCGGAGAAGTATCTCTACGAGATGATCCAGGGCCTGACACTGGATGATGTCGCGGCTTACCAGCAGAGTCACGTGAAGGGCCTGCCGTGCCGCCTCGGCCTGCTGGGCCGCATCAGCGACTTCGACCTCAACGCCCTTGCCAAGTACGGCAAGATCCGCGTCGTCAAGTCTGAAGATATTTTTGGTTACTAATTAAAAAAGATGCATCTTTGCACCGTAAACGGGAATTGTCCCGCAGGATTAACTAACTAAACATACAATGGCTTACAAGATCACAGAAGATTGCGCAGCTTGCGGTACCTGCATCAACGAGTGCCCCGTCGGAGCTATCTCCGCTGGTGACATCTACAAGATTGATCCCGAACTCTGCGCTGACTGCGGCACTTGCGCATCGGTTTGCCCGATGGGTGCCATAGTCCAGGAATAATCTCCTGATCAAACGAAAAAGCCGACCCCTGCGGGGGCCGGCTTTTTTTTGTCTTGGCGATTAGCGGCTACAGGCGCTTGACGCCGGCAAAAAGGATGGTGCCGGTGGAGCGCTCGAGGATGGCATATACGAAGGGGCGGTCCGCGATGAAGCGGAACGGCGGCTCGGGATCGGGGATCGCCGTAGCCTCGAGCATGCCGATGACCGTTGCGGCGGCAGCCTCGGTACCCTTCTCATTGACATCGATGGCCGTCTTCTGCAGGATCATGTCGATATACAGGGGACGGGAAGACATCTTGCTGAAATCGGCGTCAAATCTCGAGAAAGGCAGAGTCAGGCCGTAGCCCTCGAGGACCGCCTTGAGCTCATCGGATTCGAGAGTGGTACGGCTCTCGAAGCAGGGCATCGCAAACTCCACGTCGCGATACTCCATTTCGCCGCGAAGATCGGCCCAGGCGCCGGCGTTAAGCTCCTTGAGCAGGCCGTCGAGACCGAGCGTCTGGGAAGGAAGCGCGACTAACATCTCATAGGCTCCGTTGCCGTAAGGCACCGCGCAGAGCGAGACGTAATTATTTGCGAAGCAACGCATCTCGCGCTTGCCGTAGAAGAAATCACGCTTGTCCTTATTGCCACGGTAATCCGTAAAATCCATCTTGCGGCTGCGGAACTTGCCCTCGCGCCAGCTGCCCTTGAAATAGACGGCATTGGCCAGAATCAGCTGCGTCGCAGGATTGAGGACAGAAAGCATCTCGGGAATCATCCCGCCCGTGCGCTCCGAGATCCAGCCGTTGACGGTCCTGAGGGCCTCCGGCTGACGGAAATCCAGATTGGACGCCTCGCTCCGGTATGACTCGGTAGCAATACGCAGATATTCCGGCAAAAGCGGCAGGTCCTCGCGGGCCCAGATGGCATTTGCAATGGCAATCGAAGAAGAGCGATCCGCATCGGTGAGAGCAGCGGCCATATAGGCATACCACTCGCCTACCTGACCGGCATCAAGTCCCTTGAATCCGAGCGCATCGGCGATCTGGGTATAGGTATCGCCATTTGCCCCGGCCCCGGCCATCGACAGGCACATCGACAGGCTGAATGGTGAGACCATCACGTCGCCATCCTTGCGGGTGGCCATATCGCTGAAGAAGCGAAGCGAGAAGTCGAGCACGCGGGCGCTGACCTCCTTCTGCGCGGCCGTCTGGGCAATAGCGCGGAAAGGATTGTCGCTCGCACCGTTATCCTCAGTTATAACTCCGGGCACCACCTCCTCGACAACTCCGTCAGGGGGCAAAGTCTCGTTGGGAGAAGGATTGCGGCGGCACCGGGATGCAGTCAAAAGGCAGACAGCAAGTACTGCTGCGATGATAATGAGATATTTCATAGTCTAAAGTGTTTTCAGTCTGGCAAGGACCGTCTGCTGGCCGCGGACGATATCGCCCTTCTGGACCAGGATATCTGAATCGGTGGGTACGAATACGTCCAGGCGCGAGCCGAACTTGATAAAGCCGATCTGCTCGGCCTGCTGCAACTGCATCCCCTCCTTCGCGTGGCAGATGATGCGGCGCGCGATAATGCCGGCGATCTGGCGGAACATCACCATCCGGCCGACGGGAGTATGGACACCGATCGTAGTATGCTCGTTCTTCGAAGAAGACTTGGGATACCAGGCCACCAGATACTTGCCGGGATGATATTTGAAGAATGTGACCAGGCCGCTGACGGGCGCCCAGGTCGCGTGAACGTCAAAAAGGCTGAGATAGATGGAAATGCGGGTGCATTTGCCTCCGAAAAACTCCTTCTCCTCCTCCTCCTGCCTCACTTTGACTACGCGGCCGTCACCCGGCGCAATGACCAGATCATCGCCTGTCATCGGCTTGCGGCGAGGCACGCGGAAGAAGCGGACTACCAACGCGGTAAAGAAGACGCACAGGGCAATAGCCAGCACGTTGATCCAGACAACCGGGCAGATCAGGATGAAAAGCAGCGCCACGACGATCCAGATAAGCGTATTGACAGTTATTATGCCGCGGCCTTCCTTCTGAATGGAATACTTCATTTCAAACAAAAGGTTAGAGGGTTAAATCAGGGAAAACAGTTTGAGATACGCGAATACCGCCGGCATCACGAAGAACACGTCGTCAAAGCGGTCCAGCAGGCCGCCGTGTCCGGGCATCAGCCGTCCGGAATCCTTGACTCCGGCAGCCCGCTTGAGCAGCGACTCGAACAGGTCGCCGCAGATGCCGACGACAGTCACGATGGCGCCGATGGCAAGCCAGTGCGGCAGGGAGAAAAACTCGCCGCCTCCAAGAGCGTACAGGCCCCAGGCCGCGAGTATCGAGAACAACAGGCCGCCAAACACGCCCGCCCAGGACTTTTGGGGCGAAATGGCGGGGAAAAGCTTGCGCGCGCCCGGCCTCTGGCCAAAACCCATCCCCACCAGATATGCTCCGACATCGCTGAGCCAGGTCAGGATAAATATGCCGAGCAGCAGCCGGAACTCATATCCCTGACGGGGGAAAGCCAGCGGGAGCATCGTCAGTATCGGCAGGAGGAAGTAGAGCAGCGGGAAGAAAACATCGCTCGAGAAGTCACTGTCCGCAGCTCCGTCCAGCAGCATAAAAAACGCCGAGAGAAGCAGCGGGACCACAGCCGCAAGCGCCCAGCGCAGATCAAGCCCGCCCTGCCAGTGGCAGAAAAACACGAAAATGGCCACAAGGCCGGCCGCCACTACGCTGATCTTGGAGCGCAGGAAACGGTCCTTCACCCGAAGACGGTAATATTCGCAGGATGAAGCGCAGAAAATGAACGTGAGCAGGGCCGCCAGGCCGTAGGGCAACATCAGCAGCCCCACGACTATCACGAGGAACAGCAGCCCCGTCAGAGCACGTTTAAACAGGGTCTTCATTCAGCATACGATTGGGATCCACGCCACCGCGGCGCGGACCGAAGATGGCTTCAAGATCCTCCGAGAATACGACCTCGCGCTCGAGAAGCAGCTCGGCAAGACGCTCGAAACCTTCACGGTTCTCACTGAGCACCTTCGCAGCCACGGCGTGAGCCTCGTCGATGAGGCTTTTCACCTCCTGGTCGATCGTCTCCGCGGTCTTCTCGCTGTAGGGACGGTTGAGACTCATCTCGCGCGCCCCGGTCGAGTCGTAGTATGATACATTGCCCAGCTTGTCGCTCATACCGAAATAAGAGACCATAGCATAGGCCTGACGGGTAAGCTTTTCAAGGTCATTGAGCGCGCCGGTCGAGACGGTGCCGTTGACCAGCTCCTCGGCCACGCGGCCTGCGATCGTCGCGGCCATCTCGTCCTTGATCTGGGCCACGTTGGTCAGCTGGCGCTCCTCGGGCAGATACCACGCAGCACCGAGAGCCTGTCCGCGGGGGATGATGGTCACCTTGAGCAGCGGATTGGCATTGGGCAGCAGCCAGCTCACGGTGGCGTGGCCGGCCTCGTGATGCGCGATGGTGCGCTTCTCGTCTTCGGTGATGATCTTGCTCTTGCGCTCGAGTCCGCCGACGATGCGGTCGATGGCATCCAGGAAGTCCTGACGGCCAACGGCAGGACGCGAGTTGCGGGCCGCGATCAGGGCGGCTTCATTACAGACATTGGCTATGTCCGCACCCGAGAAACCGGGGGTATGGCGGGCGAGGAAATCGACCTGGAACCCGTCTTCGAGCTTGATGTTGCGCAGATGGACCTTGAATATCTCGAGACGCTCCTTGAGCTCGGGCAGGTCCACGTGGATCTGGCGGTCGAAACGTCCCGCGCGCATCAGCGCCTTGTCGAGGATGTCGGCGCGGTTGGTGGCCGCAAGGATGATGACGCCCGAATTGGAGCCGAAGCCGTCCATCTCCGTAAGCAGCTGGTTGAGGGTATTCTCGCGCTCGTCATTGGACGTAAATCCGGCATTGCGGCTGCGGGCGCGGCCTACGGCGTCAATCTCGTCGATAAAGACGATGCACGGTGCCTTCTCCTTGGCCTGGCGGAACAGGTCGCGGACGCGGGAAGCACCCACGCCAACGAACATTTCCACGAAATCCGAGCCGGAAATGGAGAAGAACGGGACATCAGCCTCTCCCGCAACGGCCTTGGCCAGAAGCGTCTTGCCGGTGCCCGGAGGGCCGACGAGCAGCGCGCCCTTGGGGATCTTGCCGCCCAGGGAGGTATATTTCTTGGGATTGCGGAGGAAATCCACGATCTCCATAACTTCAACCTTGGCCTCCTCGAGTCCCGCGACATCCTTGAAGGTAACTTTCTGCGAGTTGCCGTTCTTGTCGTAGAGCTGAGCCTGCGTCTTGCCGACATTGAAGATACCGGCGCCGCCGATACCACCGCCGCCTCCGCCCATATTGCGCATCGGGCGGAACATTATGAGCCACATCACGATGAGCAGCACGGGGAAGAGAATCCAGTCGAGGATGCGTCCCCAGTAGCTGTTGCGCTGGCTGATGACTATGTCGAAACGAAGCGGCTCGGGAAGGGCCTGGCGCACTGCGTCAAGCTCGTTCTCTGCATCGAAGCTGTCGGTTACCAGAAAATAGAAATGCGGTCCCGCCTTGGGCGTCTTGCCCTGGAAGAGATTGTCATACTTGCTCAGCGAGGTGGAGCGAAGATGAATCTCGCCTTTCTTCTCGTTGCGCACGAAAACCACCTTCTCCACGTCTCCGCTGGGCAGGATATCGTCGCGGACCTGGGTGATCCAGTCACGCTCGATGGGATCCGCGTCTCCGGTGCCGAACATAAAGTAGAGAAGTCCGGCGAACAGCAGGACGTAGAACAGTGTAAGCCAAATGGGAGAACGGCGGGGGGCTTTGCCCTTGATATTGTGTGCCATCAGTTGTCTTTGTAGGTTGTCAGGACAGCGTCGGCCCAGAGGTCTTCGAGCCTGTAGAAGGCGCGCTGTTCGGTCTTGAAAATATGAACTACGATATCCGAATAATCGAGGATGATCCAGAAGGCGTTCTCGCGTCCCTGCTTGCGGATGACGGGCCGGCCGCAGCGCGTCTCCATCAGCTCCTCGACATAATCCGATATTGCGACCACGCGGGTAGTGGAATCAGCGTGGCAAATAACGAAGAAATCGGAAATTGACGTACCGACTTTCCGTAAATCGAGCGAGACTACCTCCTCGCCCTTGCGCTCCAGCATCGCCTCGGCTATGACTTTGACCGGGTCGGTCTCCACAACAGGTGCGGATGCGGCTTTTTTATTAACTTTGTCTGTCTTTTTTACCATTTTATTCATTTAACAAGTGACAAATATACTGCAAAAAATTAGCCAAGACAACTTTTCCGCCACGATACGATGGTTTGATGTCGTGGATTCGACAAATACCCGTATGGCGGAAGACCGCTGCAGCCTCGCGACCGGCACCGTATATGCCGCGCGCTACCAGAGCGCAGGCCGCGGGCAGAGGGGCAACAGCTGGCAGAGCCGCGCAGGAGAGAACCTCACTTTCTCCCTGCTGCTGAGGCCCGAAAGCTTGCCTGCAGCGCATCAGGCGGTGATTTCGCAGATTGTCACGCTCGGTATCACGGACTTCCTGCTGCAGGCCGGGCTGGAGGCCCGCATCAAGTGGCCGAATGACATTTATGTCGAAGACAGGAAGATTTGCGGCATACTGATAGAAAATACTCTCGCAACTGACAGATTGTCAGACAGCATCGTCGGTATCGGACTCAACCTCAACCAGAGGGAGTTCGATCCTGCCCTGCCCAACCCCACCTCGCTGCTGCTGGAGACCGGCAGGACCGTGACTCCCGAGGATGCCCTTCCAGACCTGATCGGATGCATCGGCGGGCGCTACTTGCGCCATATAGCGGAGTCCCCCGGCTGGGACGCGCTGCAGAAGGATTATCTGGAGCGCCTGTACCGCTTCGGCCAGTGGCACCGGTACCGCGACTGCCGCGAGTGCAGCGACCGGCTCACCCCTACCACCGAAGATATCGGGGGCGAGATTTTCGAGGGCTGCATCCGGGGTATTGACGAAAATGCCGGCCTTATCATCGAAGACAGGGCCGGACATCTGCGTCATTTCGCGTTCAAGGAACTGCGCTACATCATCTGAGCCTCACTGGCCTGGCGCAGGAAGCTGGCAATGGTCTGCTCCGGCTCAGGCGTCGAGAAAACCGAACTGCCTGCCACGAAGGCCGTGACACCGGCACGTGCAAGGGCGTGGATATTGTCGGCGCCCACGCCGCCATCTACCTCTATCAGGCAGGACGCGCCTTCGCGGGCGATCATTTCGCGCACGCAGGCGACCTTGGCGATCGAATCTTCGATAAACTTCTGGCCTCCGAATCCCGGATGGACGGACATCACGAGCACGAAATCCATCTTGCCCAGATGGACTTCGAGGACCTGCGCCGGAGTCTCGGGACAGATGGCCACGCCGGCCTTCATCCCGCAGGAGTGTATCAGCGAAAGTACTGCATCGAGGTCTTCGCAGGCCTCATAGTGGACCGAAAGGTACTCCACACCGGCCTCCGCGAAGCGGGCGATATATTTCTCGGGATGCACGATCATCAGGTGCGCATCCATCGGCTTGCGGGCATTGCGGGCGATGGCCTTCACGACTGGAAAACCGAAGGAGATATTGGGCACGAAAGTGCCGTCCATAATATCCAGATGAAACCATCCGGCCTGGCTGCGGTTGACCATCTCGACATCGCGGTCGAGGGCGCCGAAATCGGCCGAAAGCATCGAAGGAGCTATGATCGGAGTGTAACTCATGCCGTGCGGATAACTTCGAGAAGTACTGCGTAGAATCGCTCGAGGGATGCCAGGTCGAGCTTCTCACCGGGAGCGTGAACGCCACGGAGCGTCGGACCGAAGGCTATCATATCCATCTCGGGGAACTTGTCGGTGAACAGGCCGCACTCAAGTCCGGCGTGGATGGCCCGCACGATCGGCTCCTTGCCGAAAAGCTTGCGGTAAGCTGCCACGCAGACATCCTTGATGGGTGAGTTCATATTGGGCTTCCAGCCGGGATAACCGTCCGAATGCTTGACTTTGGCGCCGGCCAGAGTCATCACCGCCGCAATGCGCTCCGAAAGGAAGATACGCGCGCTGTTGACTGAGCTGCGCTGCATCGTGCCTACTACGACCGTGTTGCGCGGGCCCATTTTGACCGATGCCAGATTGGTCGAAGTCTCTATCAGGCCGGGGATGTCGGCGCTCATTGCGATCACCCCGTGAGGGATGGAGATCAGAGCCTTGATGATATTGCGCGCACTGCGGCTGTCGATGGCGCCGCTCTCCCAGGAGATGGGCTCCGCAGAGCAGGTCACGCCAGGATCGGTCAGCGCATATTCGGCCTTCAGCCGGCGGGTGAAATCATTGAACGCCTCGACCACTTTCTCCTCGTTGCGGCCGGGGATGGCAAGCACCACGTCGCCGCCGCGGGCGATGGCGTTGCGCTTGTTGCCTGCCTCGATGTGGCACAGATCGACATTGTAGCAGAGCACTTCGTTGACGAAGCGGGCGATCTGCTGCACGCCGTTGATGCGACCCTTGTCGATGTCGTCACCGCTGTGGCCGCCCAGTCCTCCGGCAATCGAGAAACGCGTGGTGACGCGTCCCGTGCGGATCTTCTTGGTCTGGTATGTAAACGTACCGACGGTATCCATTCCGCCTGCACAGCCTACGCAGAAATAGCCCTCATCCTCGTCATCCAGGTTGATGAGAGTCTTGCCCGTGACGAATCCGCGGCGGACTCCGCGAGCCCCGTCAAGACCGGTCTCCTCGGACACTGTGAAGAGGCACTCGATGCGCGGATGAGCCGGCGCGTCACCGTCCAGGATGGCCAGCGCGGTAGCCACGCCGATGCCGTTGTCCGCACCAAGAGTGGTATCGGGAGCGATCATCCATCCGTCTTCGATGACGTAATGTATGGGATCCTTCGAGAAGTCGAAGTCGATGCCGGCCTTCTTCTCGCAGACCATATCCGTATGGCCCTGAAGGACGAGCGTGGGGCGGTCTTCGTAACCCTTCGTGGCGCCGATGGCGATCATCACGTTGCCCAGGCGGTCAGTCTTGCACTCAAGGCCGCGGTCGGCGGCAAAGCGCTGCAGATATGCGACTATCTTCTCTTCGTGTCCCGATTCGCGCGGGATACGGGTAATCTCGTCAAAAAATGAGAGTATTCTCTGTGTACCCATAGCTATATAAAAAAAGAAAGCTGAGATTTACTCAGCTGAAGTAATCTGTTTCTCGATGTCCACGACGTAGTTGCGGAAACTCCGGTCGGTATCCATCAGGTCGGAGACGGTATTGCAGGCGTGGAGCACCGTCGCGTGGTCCTTGCCACCGAGCTGGGCGCCGATCGAGGAGAGCGAAGTCTTGGTGAGGCTGCGGCTCAGGTACATCGCAATCTGGCGGGCCTGTACGATCTCCCGCTTGCGCGTCTTGGAGAGGAACTGGTCCACGGTGATGTGGAAGTAGTTGCAGACGACGGACTGGATCCGGCTGACCGAAATCTCGACTTCGTGCTGCTCGACGATCTTGTCTATCAGCTCGGAAGCCATACGCATCGTTATCTCCTTCTTGCTGAAGGTGGCATTTGCCGTAAGGGAGAAGAGGATGCCTTCGAGCTCGCGGATGTTGGTCTTGACCTTGCGGGCGATCAGCTGCAGGATATCTTCGGGCACATCGACGCCTTCGCTCAGTGCCTTTGCCTTGAGGATGGCCAGGCGCGTCTCGTAGCTCGGGACGGTCAGCTCGGCCGAAAGGCCCCACTTGAAACGGGAGAGCAGGCGCTGGTCGAGGCCCTGCAGGTCCACCGGCGGGCGGTCCGAAGTCAGCACGAGCTGCTTGCCGCTCTGGTGGAGGTGGTTGAATATATGGAAGAACGCGTTCTGCGTACCCTTCTTGTCTGCGAACTCCTGCACGTCGTCGATGATCAGCACGTCGATCAGCTGATAGAACCTCAGGAAATCCGAAATCTGGTTGCTGTCGTGGTTGTTGCGAGCTGCGGAAGCCGCCCACATATACTGATTGAGGAACGTGTTGGCGTTGACGTAGAGGACCTGCTTGTCGGGGAATCTCTCCTTGACCGCGATGCCGATGGCCTGCGAGAGGTGCGTCTTGCCCAGGCCGGGACCACCGTAGATAAACAGGGGATTGAATGAGTTGCGGCCGGGCCGTGCGGCGATGGTCTCACCTGCGGCGCGCGCGAGGCGGTTGCAGTCCCCCTCGATGAAATTGGACATCGCGTACTGGGGATTGAGCTGCGGATCGATATTGAGCTTGCGCAGACCCGGGATCAGGTAAGGATTGCCGTTGTAGTCGGCGGCCGCCTCGGGAGCGGCGATCTCGCGGTTGGTATAACCGTGACCGGCGCCCTGCTTCTGGCTGATATAACCGCCATTTGCGATGCGGACCTTGTAAACCAGGGAAGCGAGCGGGCCTATCTCGCGGCGGAGGACCTTGCCGAGCAGGTCGAGGAAATTGGCCTCTATCTGCTCGCGCACGAAATCCGACATTACTTCGAGAGTGAGAACCGAATCTTCGAGCGAAATCGGCTTTATGGGCGCGAACCATGTCTTGAAACTTTCCTCAGGAATATTGTCCCTGATGATAGCCAGACAACGGTCCCAAACAGCCGTATGGTTTTGTTCGATCATTCTTAGGTTCTGTACATCGGATTTGCGTTACAAAATTGGGTTAAAAAAAGTGTAAAAAAAAATTTTTTTGCTATTGCATTTTCAAGAAAAAATACTTCTATCACCAAAGGCGGTTTTTTCTTAAAAAAATTTTACAAATCATTGATTTTTAGCAACTTGTCAATCAGCATTACGGCCAGACATTTGATTATCTTACAGTTAGCCGTTTTCCATTTTTCCTACCTGAGAGGCTTGCCATCCGGACCGAAACGGATGATAAATGCGCCGGGGTGACGGCGACGCACGATTTGCAACTTTTCGAGCGCTTCTCCGCGATTTTTAAAGCCGCCGAAATAATATTTATAGAGTCCGCGATCCTGGAAGACCGACCAGCCCTGGTAACCCTCGAGTTCCGCAGAATCGGCATCGAGTTCGCGGCTGGCGGCGAAGAACTGCACTGCATATAAGGTATCGCCCGTCGCGGCGGGATATGCGTTCTCCAGAACCGGTACCACAGGCTCGGCGGGAACGGCAACGGTACCGTCGGTAACCACGGTCGCCACGGTGTCCTTGACGGCCGTATCCTCTACCGGTACGAAGTCCGAACCGGACTCATATTGCATCTTGTACTGCTCGAATGCCGAGAATATGCACGCGGCCACCTCTTCGCGGCGCTCGTCGCGCGAAAGCTTCGCACGATCCTGGGGATTGGAGATAAACCCGATCTCCACGAGCACCGAGGGCATCGTGGTTTTCCACAGCACCAGCAGAGGCGCCTGCTTGATGCCGCGGCTGTAACGCACCGGGCCCTTGGCGAAGCTCTTCTCGATGAGCGAAGCCAGGATGATGCTCTGCTCCATATGGGCGTTCTGCATCAGGTTGAAAAATATATAGGAGTCCGGAGAAGAGGGATCAAAGCCGGCATACTGGGTGGTATAGTCGTCCTCAAGCATAATCACGGAGTTCTCGCGCTTGCAGACTTCCATATTGGACGCGCTCTTGTCGGTACCCATCACGAAGGTCTCGGTGCCGTTGGGGGCCGTTTTGGAGCCCGCCGAATTGACGTGCACCGAAATGAACAGGTCAGCCCGGTTGCGGTTGGCGATGCGGCCGCGTTCGCCCAGCGGGACGAAAACATCCGTCTTGCGCGTGTAGATGACCTTCACTTCGGGGTACTTCTGCTCGATCATCCGCCCAAGGCGCAGCACAACGTCCAGGTTGACGTCCTTTTCCTTCAGGCCGCCTGCCACGGCGCCGGGATCATTGCCTCCGTGCCCCGCGTCAAGCACCACGGTACGCAATTTAACTACCGGCGAATCCTGGGCATAAGCACTTGAGCTACTGAATATTAGTATTATCGCGAGCGCGAGCGCGCAAAAAGTGTAACGTCCTGTTGGCATATTAATTGAGGAAAATTTCTAATTTTGTGACTTTGCAAAGATAGAAAATTGTCGGGGTTTAAGAAAATGTCTTCTGGCAAATACCTGCTGAGTGCGGTTTTGCTCGCCGCCGCCTTCCTTTCGGGAACGGTGGATGCCGCCGCATCTTCTTTCCCTGCAAAGCAGGACACCACCCCGCTTACGCGCACCACGGCCGAGGGCGATTCGCTCGCAAAGGCGCTCACCGAAGTCGATACAGCCGCCGTCCCGCAGGCGGTACGCGATACCATCAAGGGCGCCATCGAGCGTCCGGCATTTTCCAATGCACGCGACTCGATCATCGAGGATATCGAGAACAACATAATGTACTATTTCGGCGACGTCAAGGCGACCTACGGAGATATGGAGCTCAGGGCCGACTATATGGCCTACAATATGGACCTGAACGTCGTCTATGCACGAGGCACGTACAATTCCGCGCTGGATTCGACCATCGGACGCCCGGTGATGACCGACAAGGGCACCAGCTACACGATGGACGAGGTGTTCTACAATTTCAATTCTCGCAAGGCCAAGATCAAGAATATGGTCACCCAGCAGACCGAGGCGCGTATCGGCGGACAGAATATCAAGATGACGGGCGAGAATTCGTTCAATATCGCTGATGCCCAATATACCGTCTGCGACGCCGAGCATCCGCATTATTATCTGAAGATGACCGCCGCCAAGGTGACTACCTCGCCCAAGCAGAAGACGGTTTTCGGCCCCGCCTACGTGGTTGTCGGGGATGTTCCGCTACCCATCGCGCTGCCGTTCGGATTCGTGCCGGAGAGGCCCGACCGCGCCAGCGGCATCCTGATCCCGACCTACGGCGACGAGACGGCCCGCGGCCTGTACCTGCGCGACCTGGGTTATTCGTTCGTCATCGGCGACTATTTCGACATCGCGCTCACGGGCGATATATATTCTTATGGTTCGTGGGCTGCGCGCGTCACTTCCCGATACAAGGTCCGATACAAGTTCGACGGCTCGCTGTCGATCAATTATTCGGACGATATAACGGGCGAAAAAGGCACGCCGAGTTTCAGCGAATCGAAGAATTTCGGCGTCAGCTGGACTCATTCGCAGGATTCCAAGGCGCATCCGGGGACGAGCTTCCGCGCTTCGGTCAATTTCTCGAGCCCATCGAACAGCCGATACAATTCGTCGAGCATAACGGAGAGCCTGCAGAACCAGATTTCGTCCTCCATCTCATACAGCAAGACCTGGAGCGGTATGAGCCTGTCGATCAACGCCCTGCACAGCCAGAATTCGCGCGACAGCTCGTATTCGGTCACCCTGCCTAACATCACATTCAGCGTCAACCGCTTCAATCCTTTCAAGCGCAAGCACCGCGTCGGACCGGAGCGCCTGTACGAGAAGATTACGCTCAGCTACAGCACGACGCTGCAGAACAAGATCAATTTCAAGGCGAGCGAGTTCAGCGACCCGCAGCTTTACAACAAGATGCAGAACGGTATGTCGCACACTTTCCAGATCGGCCTGCCGTCCTTCACGCTGTTCAAGTATTTCCAGTTCTCTCCGTCGGTTTCCTACGGCATGAACTGGTTCTTCCGCGAGCAGCTGCGCCGCTATAACGAGGAGACAGACAAGGTCGAGACGTACTATACCGACCTGTTCAGCCATTTCGGCGTGACGCAGAATTATTCGGGAAGCATCTCGATGAGCACGCGCCTCTACGGTCTGTTCAATTTCGGCAAGAAGAGCCGCATCCAGGCCATCCGCCATATGATCACCCCTTCGATCAGTTTCAGCTATCATCCGGAGCTGGGTACGGAGGCCAACGGTTATACCACCCTGACTTACGTCAATGCCAAGGGCGAGACGGTGACGCAGGAGTACAACCGCTACAGCGGAATGATCAACAGCCCTCCGGGCAAGGGCCGCAACGCCGGCATCTCGTTCTCCTTCGGCAACAATCTGGAAGCCAAGATACGCAAGGAAAACGACAAGGGCGAGATGGTTACCGAGAAGATAAAGCTCATCGACCAGCTGAGCATCGGAGGCTCGTACAATTTCCTAGCTGATTCGATGAAGCTCTCGAATATCTCCATCAGCGGTAGTACGACGGTTTTCGGCAAGCTGGGCATCAACGGACAGCTGACGCTCGACCCCTACGCCATCGACGAGCAGGGACGCCGCATTGACAAGTTCAACATCCTCAGCCCCAGCCATATGCCGGCCCGCCTGACCAATGCCAGCGCCTCGCTCTCATACTCCATCGACGGCAAGGGCGAGATCAAGGGCAACGACGGTACCAACGGCGCAACGGGCAGCGATTATGCGATGGTCTATTATCATCCCGTGACGGGCGAGTATATCCCCGGAGGCTGGGTGTACTATATGAATCCCTCCATCCCCTGGAGCCTGCGTTTCGGATACAATTATTCGATGTCGCGCGCGTACCAGTATTCCAACGAGCAGCTTAACGTCAAGGATACGCATACCCAGACACTTTCGGTCTCGGGCAACCTGCGCCTTACGCGGCGTATGAATTTCAGCCTCAACACGGGTCTCGACATTTCGAAGATGAAGCTTTCGACCACCCAGCTGAGCGCCACTTTCGACCTGCACTGCTTCACGATGAGTATGTCCTGGGTGCCTAACGGCAAATGGGAGAGCTGGAGTTTCCGCATCGCCGCCAAGGCCTCCGCCCTGGCCGACCTTCTCCAGTACAAGAAAGCCTCCAGCTTCTGGGACAACAATTAATTCTCCCGCCCGCAGCCGGCGCGGATTTTATTTGGAGATGCGGAGAATAATGTCTATCTTTGGAGCATTCTAACGGCCTGCTCCGATCCATGGGGCGTACAGGGCCTGATTAATATTATGTATAGCAAATCAGAGTTAGAGGCTAAGACTCCCGAGGAGTTGTATGCCATCGTAAAAGAGCTGAATGTCTCGGTCGGCAAGAAGGACTCCACGGCGGACGTCATCTATGCCATCCTTGACCAGCAGGCGGTTTCGAGCCGCGAGAATCCCAAACCGAAGCAGAACGGTACTGCGCCGTCGGCAGCCCCCAGGGCAAGGCGCGAGCGCGTCAAGAAGGACAGCAAGCCTCAGCGCGTTGCCAGCTCAGGTAATGATATAGCATCCGCAGATGAATCAGCGGCGCCCTCGGCAGCCGCTTCGCAGAGTGCGCCCGCACCGGCGCCCAAGAAGCGCGGCCGCAAGCCCAAGTCGGCACAGGCCGAGGCCACGGCGGCAGAGCCTACGCTTTTCCAGCAGGGCGCAGTAGAGCCCGCGGCACCCGCTGCTGCAGCCGCTCAGGACACCCCTGCACCGGCGCCCAAGAAGCGCGGCCGCAAGCCCAAGTCGGCAGTTCAGGCCGAAGCCGCAGCCAAGGCCGAGCCGGAAGCTCCCAAAGCACAGGAGGAGCGCCCCGCACAGGAGCCCGCCAGGGAGCGCCAGCAGCAGAACAACCAGGGCAATCCGCACGGACAGCAGGGCGGCAACCGCCCCCAGGGCAACCAGCCGCAGCCCCAGAAGCCCCGCATCGAGTTTGAGGGCATCGTAGAGGCTACCGGCGTCCTGGAGCTGATGCCCGACGGCTACGGTTTCCTGCGTTCATCGGATTACAATTATCTCAATTCGCCCGACGACATCTATGTCTCCCAGGCGCAGATCAAGACCTACGCCCTCAAGACCGGTGATACGGTGCTCGGCGAGATCCGTCCGCCGATGGCTGGCGAGAAGTATTTCCCGCTGGTCAAGATCACCCGCATCAACGGCCGTTCGCCCGAGTCGATCCGCGACCGCGTGCCGTTCGACTTCCTCACCCCGCTTTTCCCGGACGAGAAGTTCAACCTCACCGGCCACGGCCACAACTCCAACATCTCGATCCGCGTGGTGGATCTGTTCACCCCTATCGGCAAGGGCCAGCGCGGCCTCATCGTAGCTCAGCCCAAGACCGGTAAGACCGTCCTGCTCAAGGATATAGCAAATGCCATCGCCGACAACCATCCCGAGGTATATATGATCGTGCTGCTGATCGACGAGCGCCCCGAGGAGGTCACCGATATGGAACGCAGCGTCAAGGCCGAGGTCATCGCATCGACCTTCGACGAGCCTGCCGAGCGCCACGTCAAGGTATCGAGTATGGTCCTGGAGAAGGCGAAGCGCCTGGTCGAATGCGGTCACGACGTGGTCATCCTGCTCGACTCGATAACCCGTCTGGCCCGTGCGTTCAATACCGTACAGCCCGCTTCGGGCAAGGTCCTTTCGGGCGGTGTGGACGCCAACGCCCTCCAGAAGCCGAAGCGCTTCTTCGGCGCAGCCCGCAACATCGAGAACGGCGGTTCGCTCACGATCCTGGCCACGGCACTGACCGAGACCGGTTCGAAGATGGACGACGTGATTTTCGAGGAATTCAAGGGCACCGGCAACCTGGAGCTCCAGCTTGACCGCAAGCTTTCCAACAAGCGCATCTTCCCCGCAGTGGATGTCACGCTCAGCTCAACGCGCCGCGATGACCTGCTCTATGATCAGGAGTACATCAACCGCATCTGGATCCTGCGCAATCACCTCTCGGATATGACTTCAGTCGAAGCGATGGAATTCATGAAGTCCCGTCTGATGCGCACGCAGAACAATCAGGAGTTCC
Source organism: uncultured Bacteroidia bacterium (assembly GCA_902773925.1). Classification (GTDB taxonomy): domain Bacteria; phylum Bacteroidota; class Bacteroidia; order Bacteroidales; family UBA932; genus Cacconaster. The sequence goes on from CACYGI010000002.1 coordinate 120,537, forward strand.
TGATTTCGATGAACGGCGACAAGTTGCAGTAACGTTCATTTCGCAAGACAAAGCAGGGCGACTGAATTTCAGCCGCCCTGTTCGCTTTTACAGCTGCAGATGATCCTGCTATCCTACCATCCTGCCGGCGTAGCGGGCAACCCGTTCGCGGGCATAGGGAAGAGTGACGGTCAGCGTCTTGCGGCCGCTCGTGGGAGCCTCGAACATAGCGTCGGTCATAATGGCCTCGCAGATGCTGCGAAGGCCGCGGGCGCCAAGCTTGTACTCGATGGCCGTATCGACGATGAACTCCAGGACGGGACGCTGGATCCTGAGCTTGATACCGTCCAGCGCGAAAAGCTCCTCGTACTGGCGGACCAGGGCGTTCTTGGGCTCGGTCAGAATCGAGAGGAGGCTGTTGCGGTCCAGCGGATCGAGATGCGTCAGCACCGGAAGACGGCCGATGATCTCGGGGATCAGTCCGTACGAACGCAGATCCTGCGGAGCGATGTACTGGATAAGGTTGTCGCGGTCGATAAGTTCGCGCTTCTTCTGAGCGCCGAAACCGATCACCTGCGTATTGAGCCGCTGCGCGATATTGCGCTCGATACCTTCGAATGCGCCGCCGCAGATAAAGAGGATGTTCTCGGTGTTGACCGCGATCATCTTCTGCTCCGGGTGCTTGCGGCCGCCCTGCGGGGGAACGTTGACCACCGTGCCTTCGAGGATCTTGAGCAGCGCCTGCTGCACGCCCTCGCCCGAAACGTCGCGGGTGATGGAAGGATTGTCGCTCTTGCGGGCGATCTTGTCTATCTCATCGATAAATACGATACCCTTCTCGGCACGCTTCACGTCATAGTCCGAATCCTGCAGCAGACGGGTAAGGATGCTCTCGACATCCTCGCCGACGTAGCCCGCTTCGGTCAGCACAGTCGCGTCAACTATGGCGAAAGGCACGTTGAGCATCCGGGCGATAGTCCTCGCAAGCAGGGTCTTGCCTGTACCGGTAGGGCCCACGAGCAGGATATTTGACTTCTCGATGATATCGTCCTCTGCGCTCTGCCCTATCCGCTTGTAGTGATTGTACACGGCGACGGCAAGGGACTTCTTGGCAGCATCCTGACCGATCACGTACTGATCCAGAAAACTCTTGATCTCGGAGGGCTTGAACATTTTGGCGTCGCCCTCTACCCGGCCGTTGCTGCGGATAGTCTCGGCCACTGATTTGCCTTCCCCCAGAGCCTCGCGGCAATACTCGTGCGCCATCGCGGCGCAATCCGAGCAGATCGCCGCGGTGGGAGTCTCGATCATCAGCTCCACTTCGTCCTGCGAACGCCCGCAGAACACGCAGTGGCACTGATGCCGGTCGTTACCGCCTTTCTTTCCGGCCATTATTTCTTCCTCCTTGTAACAATCTCGTCAACCATGCCGTAAGCCTTGGCTTCGGCTGCATTCATCCAGAAATTACGGTCGGCATCGCGCTCGATATCGGCCACGGTCTTGCCCGTGTGCTCCGAGAGAATCTCGTAGAGCTCGGCCTTGAGGCGGATAATCTCGCGCGCCTCGATCTCGATGTCACTTGCCTGACCGTTGACGCCGCCAAGCGGCTGGTGGATCATCACGCGGCCGTGAGGCAGGATCGAACGCTTGCCCGGCGTACCTGCCGCAAGCAGGATGGAAGCCATCGAAGCCGCCATACCCGTGCAGATGGTAGCCACGTCGGACTGGATGGTCTGGATCGTATCGTAAATGCCCAGGCCGGAGGAGACGATGCCGCCCGGCGAATTGATATAGAGCATTATATCCGAATCGCTGCCGTTCGAATCGAGGAAGAGCAGCTGCGCCTGGATGATATTGGCCACGTCATCGTCGATCGGACAGCCGAGGAAGATGATGCGGTCCATCATCAGGCGCGAGAAAACATCCATCTGCGCTACGTTGAGCGGACGTTCCTCGATGATGGTCGGATTGATATAACCGGAGAAAGACGAAAAGCGCGCCAGCGTTGAGCTGCTGATGCCGCAGTGCCGGATGGCGTATTTCTCAAATTCGTTCATGATAGTGCAGTTTTGAATGTTAGAGACTGATATTAGGCGGTGAGCTCGCGCATTTTCTCGAGAGAGACCTTCTTCTTGTCGAGAGTCACGACCGAGCGGATCCAGGCGATGGCCTTGTCGTCGCGGATCTTGTCAAAGATGCGGCCCGACTGCTTCTCGTCGCGCAGGATGCTGGTAGCGTACTGCGAAAGGGTCTCTTCGGGAACGTTGCTCATACCGTACATTGCAAACTGATAAGCGGCGATGCGGCGTGCCTCTGCCGTGAGGTCTGCCTGCTCGACCTTGAGCTTCTGGTCTGCGAAAATCTTGTCGCGGATCAGTGACCAGCGGAAATCCTTTGCGAAGAGGTCATATTCCTTCTCGATCTCCTCCATCGAGAACTTGCCGTCATTGGCGGTATGGATCCAGCGCTTCATAAACTCGTCGGGGAGCTTGAGGCCGGCCTTCTTGATGAGGTACTCCTTGACATCGGTAGCGAAACGGTACTCGCCTTCCTGCTCGTACTCAGCCTCGAGGCGTTCCTTGACCTTGGCGTCGAACTCTTCCTCGCTCTTGACCGTATCCTTGCCGAAGATGGCGTCGAAGGTCTCCTGGACGGGCTTTGCAGCCACGAATGTCTTGACCTCGGAGACTTTCATATGCCATACTGCGGGCAGGGTCGCGAGCTCTTCCTTCTTGACGTGGAACATTGCGGCGCGGTCAGCCTCGTTGGCGAATGCCTTGACGATATCGACGTCCTTCTCGTCGCCGGCCTTCAGTCCGACGAATGTGGCCTTGACCTCCTCGTCCTGGATGCTGCGCAGTGCGACATAAGCCTTCTCGACCTTCTGGTCGCCGGCCGTGAAGTCTGCGATCACGTAGTCATCGGCCTTTGCAGCCTTGCCGGTCTCCAGGGTGCCGTGCTGACGAAGCAGGGTCTCCTTGTAGTCCTTGAGGGCCTTTGCGGTGGTATTGACCGCATAGTAAGGTATCTTGTCCTCAGCGCCGATCTCCATATTGACCTCGGGAGCAAGCGCCACGTCGAAGTGGAAGGTGAACTCGTCGGGGTTGTCCCAGTCGTTCTTGTCCTCTGTCCTGGACGGGAGCGGCTCGCCGATAACGTTGAGTTTATGCTTTTCGATAAAGTTGCCCAGACCATCCGAGATGAGCGAATTGATCACCTCTGCCAGTGCCTGGCCGCCGTGAAGGCGCTCTATCAGGGACATCGGGGCCATACCCTTGCGGAAGCCCTTCAGGTCTGCAGTGCGACGGAATTCGTTGAGTTTCTTCTTGCGGGGTTCTTCCCAGTCTGCCTTGTCGATCTTGACGGTGAGGACAAGGTTCAGGTCATCCGCTTTTTTCTGTTTTACATCCATAAAAGTTTGATATTTTGATAATTTTTCAAGTTTGTCGTATCAATGTTACAGCTGTTCTGTAAAGGGTGCAAATTTAATAAAAAATTTGACTACCTTTGTAACAATGCAAATAAAACAAAACCAGATATGGAAATGAAACAATACATCGAGGAAAACCGCGGACGTTTCCTCGAAGAGCTTTTCTCTCTGCTCCGCATCCCCTCCATCAGTTCCGAGCCCGCGCACAAGGATGATATGGTGCGCTGCGCAGAGCGCTGGAAGGAGCTTCTGCTCGAGGCCGGCGCAGACCGCGCGGCAGTCTATCCGACGACCGGCCATCCGGTGGTTTTCGCAGAGAAGAAATACGACCCCAAGGCGCCTACGGTGCTGGTTTACGGCCACTATGACGTGATGCCGGTAGATCCTCTGGACCTCTGGGATTCCAATCCGTTCGAGCCCGTCATCCGCGACGGCGCCATCTACGCGCGCGGCGCAAATGACGACAAGGGCCAGACGTTCATGCACCTCAAGGTATTCGAATACCTGGTGCGCGAAGGCCTCCTGCGCCACAATATCAAGTTCATCCTCGAAGGCGAGGAAGAGATGGGTTCGGCAGCCCTGGTGAAGTGGCTCCCCGCCCATCGCAAGCTTCTCGCGTGCGACATCATCCTGGTCTCCGACACCACGATGATGGACCGCCGCATTCCTTCGATCAACTGCGGCATGCGCGGCATCTGCTATATGGAGGTAAAGGTCACCGGACCGAAGAAGGACCTGCACTCAGGCCACTACGGCGGCGGCGTTTACAACCCCATCAACACCCTCTGCAAGATGATAGATTCGCTCATCGACGCTGACGGCCACATCACTGTCGGCGGATTCTACGACGATGTGATCGAGCTCAGCCGCAAGGACCGCAAGATGCTCGCCCGCGCGCCTTTCGACAAGAAGGCATTTATGGAGGAGATCGGCGTGGCAGACCTGACCGGAGAAAAGGGCTACACCACCAAGGAGCGCGTCAGCATCCGTCCCTGCCTTGATGTCAACGGCATCTGGGGCGGCTACATCGGAGACGGCTCCAAGACCGTCATTCCGAGCGAAGCTCACGCCAAGATTTCGATGCGACTGGTCCCCAACCAGGATTCGCATACCATCGCGAAGCTTTTCGCAAAGCACTTCCGCAAGATCGCCCCGAAGGGCGTGAAGGTCGAGGTCGAAGAGCGCCACGGCGGCGAGGGATTCCTCATCCCCATTTCCTCCAGGGCATACAAGGCCGCATCCCGTGCGATGGGCGAAGTCTATGGCATCGAGCCTGTCCCGAGCCGCGGAGGCGGAAGCATCGCTGTCCTGGCACAGATGCAGCGCCACCTCAACGCCGACCCGCTGCTGATGGGATTCGGACTCGAGCGCGACGCCATCCATTCGCCCAACGAGAGCTACCTGCTCGACCAGTGGGAGAAGGGCATGGAGTCCATAGCACTCTTCTATAAGTACTACTAATCCGCTCCGGACGTGCTCTGGCAACTGTTCTGGACGTTTTTCAAGATCGGCGCCTTCACTTTCGGCAGCGGGTACGCAATGCTCCCGATGATCGAAAAGGAGGTCGTCGACCGCAGGCGGTGGTTTGACAAGGAAGCATTCTATGACCAGCTTTCCCTCGCCCAGTCTGCACCGGGACCGGTCGCGCTCAATACGGCAGTCTTCGTAGGCTACCGGCAGCGCGGCCCCCTGGGTGCGGTCATCGCGGTGCTGGGATCGGTCATCCCCTCATTTGCGATCCTGCTGGCCGTCGCCTTCTTCCTCAATGATTTCCGCGGCAACAGCTACGTCGAAGCCGCATTCAAGGGCATCCGACCCGCCGTCGTGGCGCTTATCGCAGTGCCGTTTATCAGGATGCTCAAGCCCCTGAGCTGGCCTATGATAGTGCTTGCCCTCGCCGCGATGCTGCTGCTCTGGCTGAGCGGCATTTCGCCCGTCTGGCTGATCGTGGCAGGCATAGCCACCGGCGTCATTTATTCGCTCATCCTTTCCCGGCGCAGGCAATGATATACCTCCAGCTTTTCCTGTCATTCCTGAAAATCGGATTCTTCGGCTTCGGCGGCGGCTACGCAATGCTGACGCTGATCGAGAGCGAGACCGTTTCGGGCCACGCCTGGCTGACGGCCGCGCAGCTGACGGACATCGTGGCCATTTCGCAGATGACGCCCGGCCCGATCGCGATCAACTGCGCCACCTATGTCGGCTATACCGTTACCGGAAATGTATGGGGCTCGGCGCTTGCGACCTTCGCGGTCTGCCTGCCGGCGCTGACCCTGATGATGCTCATCGTGACTTTCTACACCCGTCTGCGCAACAATCCCTACGTCAAAAACATTGTCCGCTGGCTGCGTCCGCTGACCGTCGGAATGATCGGCGCGGCGGCCCTGATGCTCCTTACGCCGGAGACTTTTACCGACTGGAAAAGCATCGTCATTTTCGCAGTCGTGGCGGTCGCGACCTGGTTCCGTGCCGATTCCATCATAATGATACTTCTGGCCGCTGCGGCAGGCATTATTTTATATTAAAAAAGCCTCTTTTCCTATTTGAAAATTCCAGAAAAATTGGTACATTTGTAAGTTAATTTTTGACTGGAATGACTGATATAGAGAAAACCGCTGCCGGGTCCGATTATGGCGCCGGCAGTATCCAGGTCCTCGAAGGTCTCGAAGCGGTCCGCAAGCGCCCTTCGATGTACATCGGCGACATCAGCGACAGGGGTCTGCACCATCTCGTATATGAGGTAGTTGACAACTCCATCGACGAAGCCCTTGCAGGCTTTTGCAACGACATCCTCGTAGTGATCAATCCTGACAACTCCATAACCGTCAAGGATAACGGCCGTGGTATCCCTACCGGGATGCACGAGAAGGAGCACCGCTCCGCACTCGAGGTCGTCCTTACCATCCTCCACGCCGGCGGCAAGTTCAGCAAGGACAGCTACAAGGTTTCGGGAGGTCTGCACGGCGTGGGCGTATCCTGCGTCAACGCTCTCTCCGACCACCTCAAGGCCGAGGTTCACCGCGAAGGCAAGATTTTCGTACAGGAATACAGCAAGGGCAAGCCGCTCTACGACGTGAAGGTCGTCGGCGAGGCCGAAGATACCGGTACGACCATCACCTTCCACCCGGATCCGGAGATATTTACCGCGACCAACCGCATCTACAACTACAACACGCTGGCCAACCGCCTGCGCGAGCTCGCCTTTCTCAACAAGGGCATCCGCCTCAAGCTGGTGGACAGCCGCGACGGCGACCGCGTGGTATATGACGAGGACGGCATCGAGCACGTAGTCAAGGCGGAGGATACCTTCTACTCGGAGAAGGGCCTGCTGGAGTTCGTAGAGTACCTCGACGGCAACCGCAAGCGACTCACCGAGCAGCCCATCTACCTGGAGACCAACAAGACCATCCCCATCGAGATGGCGATGCAGTACAACTCCGACTTCAATGAGAACATCCACTCATACGTCAATAATATCAACACCATCGAGGGCGGTACCCACCTGGTAGGTTTCCGCGCCGGACTGACCAATACGCTCAAGTCTTATGCTGACAAGAACGGTTTCCTGGCCAAGGCCAAGGTCGAGATCAGCCCCGAGGACTTCCGCGAAGGCCTCACGGCCGTGATTTCCGTCAAGGTGGCCGAGCCTCAGTTCGAAGGCCAGACCAAGACGAAGCTCGGCAACACCGAGGTCCGCGGCGCCGTCCAGAGTGCGGTCAGCCAGGTCCTCGAGCAGTTCCTCGAGGAGAACCCCAAGGACGCGAAGGTCATCATCGACAAGGTGATTCTCGCCGCACAGGCACGCCAGGCCGCACGCAAGGCGCGCGAGATGGTCCAGCGCAAGACGGTAATGTCAGGCAGCGGCCTCCCCGGCAAGCTTTCGGACTGCTCCGACCGCGATCCCGAGAAGTGCGAGCTCTTCCTGGTAGAGGGTGACTCTGCAGGCGGTACGGCCAAGCAGGGCCGCGACCGATTCTTCCAGGCCATCCTTCCCCTGCGAGGCAAGATCCTCAACGTAGAGAAGGCGATGGAGCACCGCGCATTCGAGAGCGAGGAGATCCGCAACATATACACGGCTCTGGGCATCACCATCGGCACGCCGGAGGATCCCAAGCAGCTCAATCTGACGAAGCTCCGCTACCACAAGATCATCATTATGACGGATGCCGACGTGGACGGTGCGCATATCGCAACGCTCATCCTGACTTTCTTCTTCCGCTATATGCCGGACCTGATCCGCAACGGACACGTCTATCTGGCCACCCCTCCCCTCTATCTGGTGGCAAAGGGCAAAGAGAAGGAGTACTGCTGGACCGACGAGCAGCGCGACCGCGCCATTGAGCGTATCGGCGGCGGCAAGGAGAGCGGCCTGAAGATCCAGCGCTACAAAGGTCTCGGTGAGATGAACGCAGAACAGCTCTGGGATACCACTATGTCGCCCGAGACGCGCATCCTCAAGAAGGTCTATATCGAGAACGCCGTCGAGGCCGACAAGATCTTCTCGATGCTGATGGGCGATGAAGTGGCGCCGCGCCGCGAGTTTATCGAGCAGAATGCGACATACGCCAATATTGACACGTAGAAAATGCTGATTGACTGCAAAATAATTTTGTCCATTCGGATGAAAAGCGTATATTTGCAGTCCCAAAAATATGTTAGACAACCGCTAAGCTGTTGACTAAGAGATACTTAATGAGTATCCGCTTACGGTTATAAATTTTTAAAAATTTATCTATGTACGCAATTGTTGACATTGCAGGACAGCAGTTCAAGGTTGAGAAGGGCCAGCAGATTTTCGTAAATCGCCAGGCAGCCGAGGTCGGCGCAGCTCTGGATTTCGATAAGGTGCTGCTCCTCGACAACGAAGGAAAAGTTCAGGTTGGTGCTCCCTTTGTAGCAGGTGCCGGAGTCAAGGCTACGGTCATCGAGCATTGCAAGGGTGACAAGGTGATCATCTTCAAGAAGAAGCGCCGCAAGGGCTATCAGAAGAAGAACGGCCACCGTCAGTATCTGACCAAACTGCAGATTGAAGAGATTGCTATCGCTTAACTTAAAAAAGGGACAAGATTATGGCACACAAAAAAGGTGTAGGTAGTTCGAAGAACGGACGCGAATCACAGAGCAAACGACTTGGTATCAAGTTGTTCGGTGGTCAGATTGCCAAGGCTGGCAACATTCTGGTACGTCAGAGAGGTACAGTCCACTACCCGGGTGCAAACGTGGGAATGGGCAAAGACCATACTCTTTTCGCTTTGAAGGACGGCGTGGTGACTTTCACCAAGAAAGTCGGAGACAAGTCATTTGTCTCGATCACTCCGCAGGCATAATGCCGTAAGCGACGGATTCAGACCGCCGTACCTTTCGGGGTGCGGCGGTTTTTTGTATGCAATTTTTTGTATCTTTGCAACCGTACGAAGGGAGCTAATGTTTTTCCTCCCATACAAAAACTGAAAACAATGCGCACGCAAGAAGAATTGGCGGGTGTAAGCCTGCTTGGTGAAAACCACACCAAATATCCCACGGACTATTGTCCCCAGGTCCTCGAGACCTTTGTCAACAAGCATCCGCAGAACGAATATCTGGTCACTTTCGAGTGTCCCGAGTTTACTTCGCTCTGCCCCAAGACCGGCCAGCCGGATTTTGCGAAGATCATCATCTCCTATATCCCCCGCGAGCGGATGGTCGAGAGCAAGTCGCTCAAGCTCTACCTGTTCTCTTTCCGCAATCACGGAGATTTCCACGAGGACTGCGTCAATATCATAATGAAGGATCTGGTCGCCCTGATGGATCCCCGCTACCTTGAGGTCACGGGATTGTTTACGCCGCGCGGCGGTATCAGCATCTATCCGTTTGCGGCCTATGCCGACGCCGAGCACGAGGCTCTGCGACAGAGCCGGATGCTCGCCAGGATGGAGGGCGTGGTGAGATGAAAGACTGCGTTCTGATACTTTCGGGCGGCATGGATTCGACCACGATGCTGTACGAATTCCGCGACCGCATCGCGCTTGCCGTAAGTTTCGATTACGGGAGCAATCACAATGCGAAGGAGATTGCCTTCGCGCGGGTGCATTGCCGGAAGCTGGACGTGCCGCATCTGGTGATTCCGCTGGATTTCATCGGCTCGCATTTCCACAGTTCGCTGCTCAGCGGCGCGGAGGCGATTCCCGAGGGCTCGTATGCCGATGACAATATGCGCTCGACCGTCGTGCCCTTCCGCAACGGCATAATGCTCTCGATTGCCGCAGGGCTGGCCGAGGACCGTCAGCTCAAGTATATTATGATGGCCAATCACGGTGGCGACCACGCCATCTATCCTGACTGCCGGCCGTCTTTTGTCGAGGCGATGGATGCAGCCGTCCGCGAAGGTACGTACGCGGGCGTGAGGCTTTTTGCGCCTTATACGGGCATCACCAAGGCGGATATCGCGCGGCGCGGCGCAGCGCTGGGCATCGATTACAGCCAGACCTGGAGCTGCTACCGCGGCGGCGAACATCACTGCGGCAAGTGCGGCACCTGCGTGGAGCGGCGCGAGGCCCTTGCCCAGGCAGGTATCGAGGATCATACTGTTTACGAACAATAATTTTGACTTACAATGTATTACGTAGAGAAGACGATTGATATTTCGGCGGCCCACAACCTGATGCTCAGCTACGAGAGCAAATGCGAGGAGCTTCACGGCCACAATTGGCGCATCGTGGTGTACTGCCGTGCGAAGGAGCTCAACCGCGACGGGATGGTGACCGATTTTACGCATATCAAGCGTATCGTCAAGGATGCCTTTGACCACAAGTACATCAATAAGGTGCTGGACTGCAATCCTTCGGCCGAGAATATGGCCCGCTGGATCTGCGACAACGTGGAGAATTGCTGGAAGGTGAGCGTGCAGGAGAGCGAGGGCAACATAGCTGTCTACGAGCGCGACTGAGCGATGCGGCACTATCGTGTAAACGAGATTTTCTATTCCCTGCAGGGAGAGGGGTTTCACAGCGGGACCCCGGCCCTGTTCGTGCGCTACGCTGGCTGCAACCTGGCCTGCCCCTTCTGCGATACCGATTTTGCCTCTTACGAGGAAATGACTGCCGGGCAGATTATCGACCGCGCCAGGGAGGTGCTGGACTTATCCGGCTGCGGCGTACCGCTGGTGGTCCTGACCGGCGGGGAGCCTTCGCTGCAGGTGGATACGGAGCTGTGCTCAGCGCTTAAGGAGGCCCTGGGCGCTACAATCTGCATTGAGACCAATGGCACCTGCCCCGTGGCCGATGGTATCGACTGGATTACCTGCTCGCCCAAGGAGGGCAGCCGGGTGGTGCTCGAAGAGGCTGATGAGGTCAAGGTGGTCTTTACCGGTCAGGATGTGGAGCACTGGCACACGGCCATCCGGGCACGGCATTATTTCCTGCAGCCCTGCTCCTGCGGCAATACCGCCGAGGTTATCGCCTACATCCTCGCACATCCCCACTGGAGGCTTTCCCTCCAGATGCACAAATATACCGGCATTCGCTGAATCCCTTTTTTGATTATCTTTGCAACCACTACCGCGGGTGTGTTGAAATTGGTAGACAAGCCAGACTTAGGATCTGGTGCTTCACGGCGTGCGGGTTCGAGTCCCGCCATCCGCACCTGTTCTTACTGGGGCTCTGCCCCAAACCCCGCCGCTCCGGCCTTGCTATCGCACGGGCCCGCCCTGCCCGGCCTCCGCTAGCGCCCGACGGCGCTTGTTATCCATAGGCAGCAGGCCCCCGGAGCTCCCCTGCTCCGCTAGCGCCCGACGGCGCCTGTTATCCATAGGCAGCAGGCCCCCGGAGCCCCCCGGCTCCACCAGGCTTCGCGCAGCCGGCTACTCTCTATTGTCATCCTGAGCGAAGCGAAGGATCTATACCTCTGGCCTACCGCCACTGTACCTCCTCTTTGACCGCCGGCTGCCGACGCGGCGGAGCAGGCGGTTAGTACGAAAAAAAATGGCTGCAGGTGGTGCAGCCATTTTCGTGATTCGCTCGGGGCTCGAACCCGAGACCCCAACATTAAAAGTGTTGTGCTCTACCAACTGAGCTAGCGAATCGGGACGGCAAAAGTAAGAAGAATTGCGTAATTATCCAACTATTTTTGGCTTGATGATCTGAGATTCGGGGACATCCGACTCGAGAAGCATCTTGCGGACGGGCGCCATAGCTATCTCCGGGCCATAGAGGACGTAGGTCGCAGTATGGGCCGAAAGCATATCCTCGGAACCGATATTGTCGAAGAGTCCTCCGCCAGCGCTCGTGCGGGCCAGGAACAGATCATCGTGAACGACATCCGCAAGGCGGCCTTCACGGCACTTGACATTGTTCATCAGCGCCATCATATCCGGCACCTCGAGCACCAGATGGAACGTAAAGTTGTCGTGCCTCTGCTCCAGAGCGCGGAATTCCTCCTGATGATAGGCATTCTCAAGGAGGGCGACACCATAATAGAATGTGACCTTCACGCGTCCAAGATGCTCCAGCAGCAGGGCCTCGATCTCCTCGAACAATGGCGGCATATAATCGTCGGCGCCGATGTAGATATACTCATCTATAGCCAGTTCAGCAGGCTCATCATCTTCCGAAGGAAGCGGGACCGGGACGGGCTCCGGGATCGGAAATGATACAGGCTCGGGCGCAGGCTCCTTCTTGGGCTGCGGCTTGCGGCGGGGTTTGGCCGGCTTTGGCTTAGGCTGCGGCGGCGCAACAGGCTCCGCAAAAAGCCCCTCGAGAATATCCCTGAAGGCCGGTTCGGGCTCGGGTGCAGGAGCCGGCTCGGGATCACTAATCTCCATCATCGAAGGCACAGCCGACTCTGTAGGCACTCCCTCGAATGCCTCATTATCAGGATCGTCCTCGGATTCATCCCCTGATTCAGTCCCGGACTCGTCCCCGGATTCCTCCTCGGACTCATCCTTCTGCTCCCCACCCTCCGAGGGCTCGTCCTCAACCGCAGGCTCAGGCTCGACGGACGGATCTTCCACATCCACCTCATCATACAGGCTGATGGCGGGGACATCTTCCCTCTGCGCCGGAGCGAAAGGCCCGGCCAGAGGCGAATCGCTCAAAGCCTGCCGGGACTCATTTTCCGTAAGGAAAAACAGCACCGCAGAGGCCAGCGCAACTGCCACGAACGAGACTATGATAGCCGCAAGAATCATCTCAGGATCCAGAATGAAAGGCTCATAAGGCCGATCGTAAGAAGCAGGATGCCCACTCCCTTCAGGCCCTCGGGCAGAGGTGAATATCTAAGGCGCTGGCGAATGGCCGCAAGCGCCACCATAACGATGAAAAAACCGATGCCGGCTCCAAGAGCGCTGCACAGGGCCCCGGCGAGCGCGTAATGCGCCTGTTGCGAAAGCAGCGAAACTCCAAGCACCGCGCTGCTCACCGCAAGATACGGCATATAGCGGCCGACAATGGCATAAAATTGAGGCACAGCCTTTTGCAAAGCGAGCGCTACGAGCCGCGAGACGAGAAGCATCACAATGGCGTACAGAGTCCAGCGCAGGAATCCTGCGTCAACCACGGCAAAGCGGGAGCCAAGCCAGGCAAGAGCTCCGGGCGAGAGCAGATACTTCTCCAAAAGCGAATTGACCGGCACGGCGATGACCATCACCAGCGTGAGCGTAAGCCCCATTGCACGGGCCTCACGCATCGAACCGGTCGCAGCCAGAAGGCAGAACACACCGAGGAACGAAGTCAGGGCCAGATTGGAAGTCAGCGCATCGCGCAAAATGATAAGCAGATACTCCACGGCCTACTCCTCCCTTACAGATTTGAAACTGCCGAGCAGCCATACGATGAAGCCCAGCAGAATGATCGGAACAAACGGAAGCGAAGATGCTGCACCTATCCCCATTCGCAGCAGCGCAACGGCCGCAAGCAGAAGCGAATAGCCCAGAGCATTGAACAGCCCGTCAAGGAATGAAGCCAGCGGACGGTGAGTGAGCGAAAATTTCTCGAGCCTCGAGAAGATAAAAACTCCCGAAGAGCAGAGTCCCACATAGAAAACAAGATGCTCAAATGCATCAGGGGCCCATACGCGGATGCAGGCGACAGCTACCGACACATAGAAGGAAACGGTCAGCACCTCCATCAGCGGACGCAAACGGACAGGAATCATTTTCCGCAGGAATGAGATCGAAGCGCAGCTCAACGCCGTAATGGCGATAACGCTCGCGCAGAGCAGCAGCGTATCGGCAAGCGAAGCGGTGAGAGGGAGCGCAGGACATACCGCAACGGCCAGAGCCGCAGTCAGATGCGGAATGCCTACGGCATCACGGAGCAAACGGGAGAATCCGCTCATTGTGCACCTCCTTCCGGCCCGGCCAGGCAGGTCGAATCACAAGACGCCGCAAAACCCTCGGACACCATCGGGCCGCAAAGCCATTCGTCCTCGTGCAAAGCACGCCAATTATCGTAACGGGCATTGGACCAGCGCCACACAAGCGCGAGCAGAAGCGCCGCCACGACGGCCGCGACAACCGCAAAACAGAGCACGAAAACGGGATGACGACGGTCAATCATACTGGACTACCCTCCCCTTTTTACGCCTGATCGAAAGCCATATGACGCAACGGTCGATAAGCGGATTGAAAGTATTGACAAGCAGTACGGCAGGCATCATCCCGTCGCCCCGGGCAGCCGGAATCGACTGGAAAAATACAGCCAGAATGCCGCATAGCAAGCCAGAGACCAGCATCCCCTGACGCGTCCGGGCGCAAGTTACCGGATCGCTGACGATAAAGAAACTGCCGAAGAGAAAACCTCCGCAGAGCAGTCGCGACAGATACGGCACGTCGCCACCGGGCATCCCCGGCAGCAGGCAGATAGCCGCAGCAAGCGCACCGCCGGCAAGCGATCCGAGCACCGGCCGCCACGAAGCGATGCCGGTCAAAACGAGCAGCAGTCCGCCAAGGCCAATCGCCACGAGGGCATACCAGGGCATAAGAGACAGATGCAGGAACGAAGGCCCGGCGACGGCATCCGGGAATGCGTATGTGAGAAACGCCACGGCAAGCATCGCCGGGTTCCAGATATTCATACCGGTACCGCCGAAGGCCACCTTGCCCGTCAGGACGGCAAAAGCCACGGCAATAGCGACCAGATGCAGCGGCGCGGTGGCCGGAACTGCAAGCGCTACGATAAGCGAAGTCACCCAGAACGCGCCGTCCATCCTGTGGTGAAGCAACTGCGCGGCAACGCATTCGACCACGAATGCCGAAGCCCAGCAGACAGCGGCCAGGGCGATGAAACGCCATCCTCCTTCTACGGCCGCAACCGCCGCACAGGGCAGCAGCAGAAGCACCACAACTCCGAAAATACGATTGAAATCAATCGCATCACGAACGTGACTGCCGCTTCGCGTCGTTGCAGAAGGCGCGAAAAAGAAACCGTCAACGGCCTCATAGAGCGCGCCCAGCCACTTGAACCGGCCACGGGGCCCGAACTGAGGCTGCAAAGAGCCAAGAAACCGTTGCAAACTCTTCCCTGCGCTCATACCCTGTCCTTCTGGAGCATCATACGGATGCCTTCGGTTATAATATTCTGAAGATTGAGCTTGGAGGGACAGACATACTCGCAGAGAGCCACGTCCTCCTCCAGAACCTCATATATGCCAAGCCTTTTCATCTGTTCGACATCGCCCTCGAGGATGGCCTTGAACAGGAATGAGGGGAATATGTCCATCGGCAAGACCTGCTCGTACAGCCCCTCGGCCATATAGCGGTGAGGCGCCCCGTTGAGCCCCGTGGCGATACGCGACGGCCTGAGCTGCAGGCGCGAGAGATAACTGAGCGAAAAACTCGGCTTGTCGCGCCGCTTAAACTTCATCCAGCCGAGGAACTCGCGCTCTTCGGATTCGGGAAGCAGGGTCAGCTGGCTGTCGAAAAACCGAAGATGCCCGTCCTCATCCACTTTGTGGCCGCAAAGCATATCACCGCTGATGATACGCACCTTGCCAAGATGGTCCATATAGTGCGAAAACTCG
Source organism: uncultured Bacteroidia bacterium (assembly GCA_902773925.1). GTDB lineage: Bacteria > Bacteroidota > Bacteroidia > Bacteroidales > UBA932 > Cacconaster. The sequence continues at coordinate 135,940 of CACYGI010000002.1, forward strand.
CTCAGAGGGCAGCCGGGCAGACATTCGACATAGGACGGACGGATGGCCGCAGGCCCCGTCACGGCGACCTTGCGCGTCAGATCAAGCACGCCGCTGATGAAGAAGCGGCCGATGGCCACCAACGAATCCATGCTCACCGTCCAGATCCTCTCGCCCGGGCGAACCGGTGCTACGGCGGCTATCTGCACGCCTACATTGCCGGTAGGATGCGGACCGGAGAACGAATGGAGTTGCACGCCCGAAAGCTTGTGGAACGGTGTCCCGGCATAATTGTCGGACTGGAGCGACACGTGCACTCCGCCCCGGGAGAGACGAAGGAGCACATCTACGCCCATCTGGGCGGCCTCAAAATCTTCGGCCAGCGAATAATCGTAATCCGGAGCCAGCGGGGCCGTCGAAAACGCCGAGATGAACACAGTATCGGGCAACGTATCGGGATCGGGAATCACACCGAACGGACGCTGCACAATCATCGACCACAGCCCCCCCTGAAGCATCAGGCGGAGTATGGTGTTGCGGTTCATCGATGCCAGCTTCGCGACCGGGAACTGGATATGGCCCTGCTCCTGCGCCGCGCGTATACGTATCTCCTGCAGGAAGCCGTCGTCGTCCCTGACTACCGCCTCGACCGTACCTGCCAGCGGAGAGCAGAACTGCACGTCCGGGCGGGCCGCATCGCACCAGAGCGGAGTCCCGGCCTGCACTTCGAAGTCCTTCGGCACCAGCGGCCGCGGGGAGATATTGCGGAATTCGTCAGTGCGGTAGCAATATACGCCGCGTGGCACGACCTTGAGTGTAGTGGTGCGCTCTGCGGCGCCTGCGACGGGAATGTCCCAGCCCCTGCGGATTCTTATATGATGTGTTAAATTATACATTGAAAAGTATTGCAAATATAGTAAATTTGCAGTTATGGAAAACGAAGAGAGAGATATTCTGGAGGGCCTGAATCCAGCACAGAGAGAGGCCGTGATCGCAACCGACGGCCCGGCATTGATTATCGCGGGAGCCGGCAGCGGCAAGACGCGCGTTTTGACCACGCGCATAGCCTATGCCCTGCAACAGGGCACGCCGCCATACAACGTTCTTGCACTGACATTTACCAAAAAGGCGGCAGGCGAGATGAAGGACCGTATCGCAGATATGGTCGGAGAAAAGCGCGCCCGCTGGATCTGGATGGGCACGTTCCATTCGGTGTTCATCAGATTCCTCAAGGAATACGCAGAGCAGCTGGGCTACCCGCCGCAGTTCACGATATACGACCAGAGCGATTCGCGCAGCGCGGTCAAGCAATGCATCAAAGAGCTCAATCTGGACGAGAAGACTTACAAGCCCAACGTGGTCCAGAACCGCATTTCGCTGGCCAAGAACAATCTGGTCACTGCTACGCGCTACCGTGCCCTGCCCGAATGGACAGAGGAGGACGCCTCGTCGCGGATGCCGCACATCGCGGATATCTACGAGCGCTACCAGCGCAAGTGCCGCGAAGCCGGGGCGATGGATTTCGATGATATCCTGCTCAATACCAATATCCTCTTCCGCGACTTTCCGGATGCCCTTGAGGAGATTGCGGGCCGGTTCAAGTATATTCTCGTGGATGAGTACCAGGACACCAACATTGCCCAGTACCTGATCCTCAAGAAGCTGGCCGCCAAGCACCGCAATATCTGCGTCGTGGGCGACGATTCGCAGAGCATCTACAGTTTCCGCGGAGCGCGCATCGAGAACATCCTGCGTTTCCAGAAGGATTATCCCGACTGCAACGTATTCCGGCTCGAGCGCAACTACCGTTCGACCAAGACCATAGTCAACGCCGCCAACAGTCTCATCGCCCGCAACGGCAACCGCCTGCGCAAGGACTGCTTTTCCGAAGGCGAGACCGGAGAAAGGATCCATTTCCTGCGCGCATTTACCGAGCTGGAAGAGTCGTGGCTGGTCGCGGCATCCATAACCGACCGCATCTACCGCGACAAGGCCGCATATTCGGATTTTGCCATCCTCTACCGCACCAACGCGCAATCCCGCTCGTTCGAGGAGAGCCTGCGCAAGAAGAACCTGCCCTACCGGATTTTCGGCGGACATTCGTTCTTCGACCGCAAGGAGGTCAAGGATATGCTGTCCTATTTCAAGCTGGCGGTCAACCCCCGCGACAATGAGGCGCTGCGCAGGGTTATCAACCTGCCCGCCCGGGGCATAGGCAGTACCACGATGGACCACCTCGGCCAGATAGCCGCCACCCGCCAGTGTTCGCTTTTCGAGGCCATCCGCCTGCCAAAGGAGGAGCTTGCGGCCGCCGGATTGAAGGAGGGCGCCATTTCGAAGCTCAAGGCATTTACCGAGATGATGCTTCCCCTGCACAGGCAGAGCCAGGGCGAGGATGCATTCGCGCTGGTGACGGCCATCGGCAGAGATTCGGGTATGCTCGACGCGCTCAAGGCGGATACCTCAACCGAGGGCCAGGCCTGCCTGGAGAACGTGCAGGAGCTTTTCAACAGCGTCGAGTCCTTCGTCGAGGAGGAGATCGAGCACAGGCGCGAACTGGCCGAAGATGAAGGCACCGCCGATGTGCCGACCGTTACGCTCTCTGATTATCTGGAGAATATTTACCTGCTCTCGGAGGCCGAGAAGGACGAGGAGCAGCAGGACCCGGCCGAGAGCCAGAACCGCATCACCCTGATGACCGTGCACGCTTCCAAAGGCAAGGAGTTCCCGTATGTGTATGTGGTCGGGATGGAGGAGAATCTTTTCCCGTCCGAACGGAGCAACGGTTCGACGGCCGAGCTGGAAGAGGAGCGGAGGCTGTTCTACGTGGCCATCACCCGCGCCTGCAAGGTCGTGACCGTCACCTGCGCGCAGAACCGTATGCAGTGGGGCACGCCTGCGGCCAATCCGATCAGCCGTTTCGTGCGGGAGATCGATCCGCAGTACATCGACGGCGACCTGCCGCAGGAGGTTCGCGGATGGACCAGCAACACATCATCCGGAGCGTCGGTCCGGTTCGTCAGCGGCAGACGTCCCTCTGGGGCAAGGCCGGCCGGCTACGGTTCCGGAGGAAGCGGCTACGGCAAGACTGGGACAGGCGGCTTCGGCAAGCCCTCATCTGGGGCGGGTTCCACTTCGCGTCCTGTCACCACCTCCCCTGCGCCGGTGCGTCAGAGTGCACCTCTTCGCGCGCCAAGCGCCGATTTCCGGCCCGACCCGGTATCGGAGCTCAAGGAAGGCCAGAGGATCGAGCACGACCGCTTCGGATTCGGCACTCTGCTAAGTTTCGAAGATGAAGGAGCCAACCTTAAAGCTCGCGTAAAGTTCGATACGTTCGGGGAAAAGACCCTTCTTCTCAAATTCGCCCGGCTTCGCGTAGTTCGCGATTAATCCGTGGCACGGGTATTGCTACTTAAACTATCGAAGTTTTTCATAGTTTAAGTTAAGTTTAGGTTATTTGGGGTCCGGGTGAAAATCCGGGCCCTTTTGTGTTATAGGCCGGCTGTGTGAAGGACTTCGCGGATGGAAAGATAACTGGTGCTGCAGGCCTCGGCCACGCGTGCGGGCGTCATCCATTCGACCTGGGATATCTCTTCCTCAGTCTGGGGCACCGGCCGGGCGTCGCCGTGATGCTCCATCGCATACCAGTAGGTATTCTTGATGCTCAGCTGTCCGTCGAGAACGTAGGTATGGTGCGTGGCGCAAATCAGCGCTCCGGCTTCCAGCGGCTCTACTCCGGTCTCTTCCGCCACTTCGCGTACGGCGCATTCGGCCAGAGACTCACCGTCTTCGAGTTTGCCCTTGGGCAGGTCCCATACTCCGCGGCGGTGGATCAGCAGATACTGTCCTTCATCGTTGCGGACAAGTCCGCCCGCGGCATCGATCACATTGAGCCTGGAGGTGAAATCGGCCAATGAGGCATCCACGTCATCCGTTGACACGTAGAGATACGCGTTGTCGGGGTGCTGAACGAAAAAGAATGGGAGTGCGCTGACAAGGGTGTGGTCTTCGCCACTGACTATATAGTCCGCCCCTACGCCTGAAGGAATCTCCGCGGCAGCCGCAAAAAAGACGGGGCGGTTCTCGAAATAGACGGTTATCATCTATAGCTGCTTAAAGCACAAAGGTAATAAAAAATCCTTCAGATATTAAGGATTCTGCGTGAGGGGGGAAGCAGGCTGTTGGTCCGGCGGCCGAGATTCTTGACGAAACCAAGGGGCATATCATTGTAAGTCAGAAGGATATATCCCAAAGGAGCGTCCTGCAGAATGATCGGCTCGCGACGCAGATAGTCCAGCGCTGCTTCGAGGGAGAGATCGCAGCGCGGAAATGCGTCCTGCCGCAGTGCGGGCGAGAGGGCGAGATCGGCTTCAGGAATGAATGCGGAGCCCTTGACCGTTGCCACAGCGACGCCCGAACTGATGACGTGGGCCCTGGAGCCGATGCGCTGTATATCGACATAAAGGTCTTTGGGGAAGGCTTTTATCATATCCCCGCGGGCACTCAGGGTGTATCCTTCGCCTATGAGCGATGCGGCAGCTGATGCGGCCTTCGGCAATTCTGCTACGGCGGGCTTTCCTGCGGCACGGCTGGCGCGATGCGGTACGGCAGAAGCATTTTCGTTTTTGCGAAGCAGGGCGCAGTAGAATCCTTCGCCACGGTCTCTTCCGGGCAGGAACCGGCGCTCTTCGATCAGCCGGGCACCGAGCGTTTCCGCCGCGAAGCGGGCGTTGTCTTCATTCTCGAGACGGTTGAACGTGCAGGTCGAGTAGATTGCGAATCCTCCCGGGCGCAGGCTGCCCCAGATATCGCTCAGGATGCGGCGCTGGCGGCGGGCGCAGAGGGTGACTTTGTCCGGGCTCCACTGACGGAGGGCTTCTTCGTCCTTGCGGAACATTCCCTCGCCCGAGCAAGGGGCGTCTATGACTATCAAGTCAAATTCTTCGCTGAGCGAAGAGAAGGCCGAAGGGTCCTGGCTGGTCACGATGACTGCGGCGCTACCCCACTTCGCGACATTCTCGGCAAGGACGGTGGCCCGCTGGCGGATCACTTCGTTGGTCACGAGCAGGCTGCGGCCGTCAAGCAGCGAGAGCAGATGCGTTGTCTTGCCTCCGGGCGCCGCACAAAGGTCCAGTACCCGAAGTCCCTCATTCGTGCCTTTGGCATCGAATACCTTGCGGACCAGGGCACCTACGTACATCGAAGAAGCCTCCTGAACGTAGTATGCGCCGGCGTGCAGCAGCGGATCCGAGGTGAACGAGGGTCTCTGCTTCAGATAGAAGGCGTCCGGTTCCCATTCGACGGCATCGCCGGCCAGCGGGCCGAAATGCTCCCGGAGCGCGCTCACGTCCATCTTTGCGGGATTGACGCGGACCGAGACCAACGGCTCGTCGGCCAGATGGTCAATGAGGGTGCGGGCATCCGAAGGGCCCACCGCCTCAGTCATAAGCCGTTCAAATTCAGAGGGAAGCATTTTTCATCTGCTCTGCCATCTCGGGAGTGATATTGCCCGAAGCGGCAGCGGCTATCATATCCGTCATCTTGTCTATACCTTCGCGCAGACGGCGGCCCAGGAGCATACGCATCATCGCGTTGAGCTCGGCGCGCATCTCGATGTGGAAATAGGTCTTGTCGTCCGAGGCGGGGTCCATCACGATCGATATGAGGAACGGGAACGGCGCCTGGCCGTACTGCTCCATATCGACCCGCGAAAACGGTACCCGGTTGTTGATCTTCGCGCCCAGCGACATATTCTGCACGTTGACCGCGATGGTGTCCCTGTCCGCCGTGACCTTGGAGCGATGCTCCTCCGGTATATTGGCCGTGATATTGCTCAGGTCCGTAAACGTCCCGTAAATGGCATACGAAGGCTTGTTGATCACAACCGTCTTCCCGATAATCTCTTCCGTCATAATACTCAAACAATAATTCAGACTACAAATATACGAATAATCCCGTCCCCTCCTCCGCCTCCCTATTGGCCGACTGCTACGCCGGCTTCGCCCTCGCGCCTCGAAGTTATACTTTTGCACGCCTGTCGGCTTAGCAAATAGTATAACTATCTCGGCTCCACCAGGCTCCGCGCAGCCGGCGGAGCGGTCGGTCGGCAGTTGCCTCGCAGAGGCTTGTCCACCCCCGGACAAGTATAGGGGGCGGGGCCCGCCGGCAGAAAGTTATCGCGTAAGCGATGACGCCGATGACGGTGGGAGGGGCCGGAGCGAACGAAGTGAGCGGAGTCCTATGAGAGGCAAACTACCGCCGCAGCGGAAGCCGGCGGAGCGATCCTATCGGTAGTCAATATGCGGCAGCCCTGTCCGCCTCAGACGTCATTCTAAGGCAGGTTGACCTGCCGCACAGGCCCAAAACGGGCGATGCGGCAGGCAGGCCGGCCCCAGAATGCACTACAAAGCACATCGCCCTGCCGCATATTTCGTCTGGCCATTCATTTAGGTTGTCACTTTGTTTGGCGAGCCTTTATTTTGCCCCCTGATAGGCTTGGCATTTAACTATCTGAATGTCACCCGATAGCTGAAAGCGCTACCCTTTCTGAGAGGGGGTAGCACTTTCAGCATCTCGCAGTGTATCTGCCGGTTAAGTGCCAAGGCATAAATCGGTCTGCCCTGAATGACTCCTGGGAGGAATTCACGTAGAGCGAGCTGCCATCAGAGCCCGGCGCAGTGCCCGCGTTATAGCCACCGGACCGCATCCAGATCTGCATCGGCAGCCGGCGAGCCAAGGCAGGCTGCCGCCGCAGCGGAAGTTGGCGGGGAGGGGCCAAGGGCGCAGTCGGAGGGGATAAACAAAAAGCAGATCCGGGGGGATCTGCTTCCTGAGCCACTCATCAGGCTCGAACTGACGACCTGCGCATTACGAATGCGCCGCTCTACCGACTGAGCTAAAGTGGCGGATAGGGCTGCAAATATACAACCTTACTTTGAATTTCAAAAATAAATTTGCCGGACGGCCCTAAAAAGAAACCGTCAGGCCGCCGCCAAAGTTGATGCCCGGCTCCAGGTAACCGGGGATATACTGAATGGCGCGATTGAAAATATTCCCGGCCTTGGCATAAATGGTAAAATGCTTGTTGATCAGGAAACTGATATTGGCATCCAGATCACAGACGGCGGGAATCTCCAGCGAGGACACCTCGACGCCGCTGCGATAAGTGAAGTCCAGGGCAGCCGTGAGACGGTCGCGGAACGAATAACGCACGTATGCACCGGCGGTCATCTGCGGCAACTCGGTCAGAGGCCGGCCGTCACGCTCGTAATACAGATGATAGCGCCATTCGCCGCCGATACTCACGCTCTGGGTCTTCCACAGCGCCTCGGCGCCAAACGACAACTTGTTGTAATTGCGATAATCCGGCCTCAGACGCCAGGGCTCCTCGGCCGAAGCGGGGTCCAGGACGAAAACCGGATTGTCCCGGCAGAGCACAAACGAAGCCGAAGCATTGAGCGCCACGCGGCGCCAAAGCATCGTCTCCAGATCAAGCTTGGCATCCACCGGCCGGCTGCCGAAATGCAGCTGCGCATCTGGCGTAAGGAACGGAACCTGCCGCAAAAGCGTCGAAAAGACATTGATGTCATTGCCGCCGCCTACCCTTGCGTGTACCCAGAAGACCTTCGGGACGACCATCGCGCGCACATCCACATCCGGGAAGAACGAACTCTGAGGCGACAGGTCATTGCCGTCCACCGACTCCGTGCGGGTGCGGTCCTCCATATCCGTGCCGTAGCGATTGGCTATCTTGATACCGAACTTGCCGTTGAGCCACTTATTGGAATACTCGTAAATCGGGGAAAACTCAACCAGGCCCACCGTATAGTGACGCAAGCTGTCGAACGAGGCATAGGTCAGATTCATATCGATATACACGCGATGAATCTCGAAGGTGGTACCAACATAACCGTGAATCGAGGTAAAATCCTCGTTCATCGTCTCCCGTGCCGTATCGTGCGAATCATAACGGGCCCCCGTACGGCGGTACTCCGCGGTAAAATCGTAATAGATACTGTTCTCCTCCTGATCGGCCGAACGGATATTGGCGTGCAGGTTAAAACGGTCATTGCCATAATTGTGCGCGAAGGCATCGGCCGTCGCGTTGCGGAAATTGTAACGGCTCAAGCCGTAAAGGGCGTCGAACTGGAACTCACCGCTATCCCACGCATACTTGAAATCCCCGCGAAAACCGGTACTGCTGCGCTTCTGGCGCATATCCCACTCGCCGAAAGCCGAGGGGGTCGAACCATAATACGAATCATGCAGGGCCGAAAGGCCGAAATGCAGGCCGCCGCGCAGGACTTTCTGCAACCGGACCTCGGCCGAAGGCATAACCGGCACCTGCATACCCAGACGGGCATAAAGGAACGCGAAATCCTCCGGATCAACAGGCTTGATCTGCAAGGCCTCATAAGGCATAAAATCATACAGGTCGCGGATCGGACGCTGGAAAATCACGTAATCCGTACTGCGCTCGAAGCGGTCCAGGGTATCCGAAACCGTCGCAGGCAGCGCCGGCTTGACAATATTTCCCAGGCGGGCCTCATACTGACGCGTCACCTCGACCGTAGGATCGATGGTCTGGGCACGCATCTGAACTCCGAGCAAAAGGCCCAAAACAACCAGTGCAATCGTATTTCTCATCTCGACAACCTCCTATTTTGAAGAATCCAGTCGGCTCAGCCGCAACTTGACCTGACCTGCAATCTCATCCTTGACCTCAGGCTTGTACCCCTCGAGAATACTCTCGAAAGTAGCCTTGGCCTGATCCTTATTGCCCTGGGCGACAAACGAATCACCCAGCACTATATACGACTTGGCAAGCCAGTACTGGCGGATCACGGTACTCTCCGAAAGGGAGTACACGCTGGTAGCCACATCCTGATAGCGGCCGCAATTGTACGAATCACTTATCAGCAGATAAGCGCACTCGGCACCGTACTCATCCGAGACATCGGCTGACAATTCCTTCAGAATCGGCAGGGCGGCCTCGCGTTCGCCGTTCATCAGCAGGCACTTGGCCTCGACATAGCGCATCGGGCGCAGGTCCGTCGCCGAAAGGAACGGGAGCGAAGCGCAGCGGCGCGAAGCGGCGATCGCCTCGTCATATCGTTTATCAGCATAAAATGCATTGGTCAGGCCCATACACGCCCGCAGGGCATACTCCTGCGTAGGCGAACCCGTCTCCATAGCGTAGGCATCCGCCGCAATCTTATATCGTCCCAGCTTCATCGCCAGATCGGCATATTCCAAAGCCGCAAGGGCCGCGATCCCGGACGAAGCCGAGACATCCTCATAGACAGCCTTGTAATTGTCAAGCGCATTCTCCCGGCGCCCCACGGCCTCCATCGACTCGGCCATATGCAGCCGGGCCTCGCTGCGGCGTGAGCTGGAAGGATAAGCTGCGATAAACCTCTGGAAAGCGCCCACGGCCGAAGAATACTGACCATTGTGATACAGGCGGATCGCGCCCTTGTAGAGCATCTCCTCCTTCTGCGCATCGCTGCGCGCGGCCGTCATCCCCGACTCCTCGAGATAAGCAAGGAAGATCTCAGGCTGATTGCGCTGACGGTAAATGCTCTCAAGCCCCGAAAGCGCATCGCCTGCCTCGTGCGAGCCGGGCTGCTCTTCGACAATCCGCTTGTAATATGCGATGGCCTGTTCGGTCTTGCCCTCGTTGGCACAAATCATAGCCAGCTGAAGCAGCGAACGCAGGTAAAACATACCGTCCTGTCGCTGCGCCAGGCTCAGGAAAATCTCTTCTGCCTCTGCATTGCGGCCAGCCTGCATATATGCGCGGCCCAGGTCGAAATAAGCCCTGTAGTAAAGCTCCGTATCGCTCTGCGTGCTCACGACCTCCTGCAGAATCGAGATCTGCTTCGCCTCATCACCTGCAAGAGCGTATGCCACGGCGGCCTGATAGCCCGGATACAGGTCCTGCGGACGAATCCTCCACGCCATCTCATACTCCGCGGCGGCAGCGGTATAATTATTCTCAAGGAAATATGTGTCAGCCGTGCGCACGCGGGCGTCAAAGCCGAAATACAGATCATCATCCGTTGTCAGATACTGATCGAAATACCTGCGCGCCTCCCCGGTCTGCCCGAGATTGAAGCAGCAGTACGCCATATTGTAAAGCGTGGAAGGATACTCGTCCGTGCGGTTGAAACCTTCGCGCGAAAGCAGCGACTTGAATGCGTAAAATGCATCGGAATAATTCTCGGCGCGGTAATCACACTCCGCCCTCCAGTACATCAGCACGCCGGTAAGCGCCTCATTGTCCGAAGGCAGGTCCAGCGCAAGATCCAGCACGTCAGAAGCCGAACGGTACGAGCCTCCGGCAATCAGGACGAGCGCGCGATACAGGGCCGCCTTGCGCAGATTGGCATAATCCTCGTCCAAAGGCTTCGAAATGCGCTGCAGGGCCTCTATGGCCTGCCCGTAATCCTTGTCGAGGATAAAAGCGGCGGCAATGTAGCGGTTGATCTCATCATCCCGGCCGCTATGCGGATAATCCTTCATATACTGGCGGAACGGCGCGATATCCCCGTTCACGTCGAACGAAAGCTTGGCATAATTGAAAAACGCATCCTCCGTAATGACCGGATCGAACCCGGCTTCGGCAGCCGAACGGAACGAGCCGATAGCAGCAATCTTGTTGCCCGAAAGCAGCTGGGCGTCGCCTATGTAGTAGAACGCGTTCTGGGCAAGGGTGTCCTTAAGGCGCGTCACGTAGCCGAACTCGGCAACGGCATCGTCCCAGGCCTGGAGATTGTAGGCAATGATGCCCGACAGGTAGTGGTCCTTGCGCGTAACCTCGGTACCGCTGCCCATATACATCTCCATATACCTGCGGGCGCTCTCCGCATCGCCGGCGCCGTAATAAGACTCCGAAATCATCCGGAGCATATTGCTCTGCAGGTCCGCCTCCAGCGTATCGAGCAGGCCGGGGCCGTTGGCGGTGACATAGGGATAATCCTTGAGCATAAACCTGCACTCCACCTGATAGTACTGCGACATCAGGCGGAAACGTGAGTCGGCGGCCGACTGCACGAACTGCGTGTAGGCAAGCTCGAAGTGCTTCTGGAGGTAATTGACGTATCCCAGATAATACAGTGACGGATACTTGTAAACGTTGTGACGGCCGGAGGAAAGCTTGCCGAAACCGGCGGCGGCCTCATCATAGCGCGTCGCCTTCATCTGGCAGAAAGACTTCTTGAAAGTAAACTCGCCGCGCCAGGCGCGATACAGCTCCTTGGCCGAAAGGCAGTCATATATGGCAAGGGCCTCGTCATACGCCCCCTGGTCGAAATATCTGCCGGCCAGCGTAAAGCGCACCATCGGCAGCTCCGGAGCCGTGGGATACTGCTCCGCAAAATCCTTGAGATGTCCTTTGACGTTGGGACGGTCCAGCGAGATGGCGCAAAGGATGCGGTAAGCCTCAATCTCGCTACGCCGCAGGGCATATCCGGCATCAGCACTGGCGGCAAGCGCCTCGAAAGCCTGCTCGGCCGCATAAAATGCGCCGCCCTGATACAGCTTGCGCGCGGTATCCATTCGCTCGGCATAGGTCTGCCCGACCTGTGCCGACAGCGCCACGCAGGCCGCCAGAAGCAGTACGAAAGCGGCGAAACAACGGCGGGTGATATATTTTGCTGTCTTCATCGTTCGATTAGTCCAATCTATTATACAAATATAGCCATTTTTTATGTAAGTTTGTATGTTCATAACCAAACAAAATGCGCAGCGACCCGAACGCCCCCATCCTCGAGTTTGAAGACGCCGATATCACCAACGGCGAAGTCGTCATCATCGGAGGCCTCAACCTCAGGATGCGCGAGGGAGAGTTCGTCTATCTGACGGGCAAGGTCGGCAGCGGCAAGACCTCCATCATCCGCACCATTACCGGCGAAAATCCGGTCATCGCCCGCAAGGCCCGCGTGCTCGGTTACGATCTGCTCAGGCTCAAACGCAGGCAAATACCGTACCTTCGCCGCGAGATCGGCGTAGTTTTCCAGGATTTCCAGCTCCTGCAGGACCGCTGCATCGAGGACAACCTTCAGTTCGTGCTCAAGGCTACGGACTGGAATGACCGCGGCGAGCGCAATGCGCGCATCCGCCAGGTGCTCGAGGCTGTCGATCTGGAGCACAAGGCGCACAAGATGCCCCACCAGCTTTCGGGCGGCGAGCAGCAGCGCATCGTCATAGCCCGCGCCCTGCTCAACGAGCCGCGCCTGATATTGGCCGACGAGCCTACCGGCAACCTGGACGGCGAGACCGCGCGCGAGATAATGGACCTGCTGCGGCGCATCAACCGCAGCCGGGGCACCGCAGTGCTGATGGTCACGCACAACACCAGCCTCCCGGAGGTATATCCGGGCAGGGTTTTCCACTGCAACAAAAACGAATGCACGGAGATTCCGTCTTCCTATTCAACGATAAGATGAAGGCACGGCTGAAGAAGAAATACGCAGATATTACGACCTGGTTTGAAGAGAACGTCCCGGTAGCCGAAAGCGAATTGAACTTCGACAGCCCGTTCCAGCTCATAGTGGCCGTCATCCTCTCGGCGCAGTGCACCGACAAGCGCGTCAATATGGTCACTCCGGCGCTGCTGCAGCGTTTCCCGACGCCCGAAGCGATGGCCCAGGCCACGCCCGAAGAGATTTACCCGTATATCAAGTCCGTTTCCTACCCCAACAACAAGGCCGCGCACCTGCACGGTATGGCCAAAAGGCTCGTCGAGGTGTACGGCGGTCGCGTCCCCGATACCGTCGAGGAGCTCCAGACGCTGCCCGGCGTCGGCCGCAAGACGGCAAACGTAGTCGCCTCGATCGTGTATGACCGGCCGGTCATAGCCGTCGATACTCACGTATTCCGCGTGGCGCGGCGCACCGGACTCTCGGACGGCGATACGCCGCTGGCGGTCGAGAAGCAGCTGACCGAAGGATTTGCAGCACCGCTGCGGCCCAGGGCGCATCACTGGCTCATCCTCCACGGCCGGTACGTATGCCTCGCCCGCACCCCGCGCTGCCAGGACTGCGGGATAGCCCCCTGGTGCGACTTCCACATCAAAGAGACAAAGAAATTAACCAAATAAAACCTCACAATTATGTCAGTAACTATTTTGATCATCGCTCTCCTCGTCCTTATCATCCTCTGGGCTATCAGCGTTCAGCGCAGGATGGTCCGTCTCGAAGAGCTCTGCCGCAACGCGATGAGCCAGATCGGAGTCCAGCAGAACAGCCGCTGGGACGCACTCAAGGCTCTCGCCGAGCTCACCAAGAGCTATTCGGAGCACGAGTACAAGGCCCTTACCGATATCATCGCTCAGCGCAAGAACATCGGTCCGGCCAGCACTCCCGAGCAGGTGAAGGAGCAGGAGAAGATGATGAGCAATGCGATGGCAGTCGTCAACGCAGTCTCCGAGCAGTATCCCGACCTGAAGGCCAACACGATGTACATCAAGACGATGGACAGCGTCAACGAGTACGAGAACCAGGTCCGTATGAGCCGTATGGTGTACAATGACGCCGTAACGCGTTACAACCAGCCGCTCCGGCAGCTGCCCAACTCGCTCATAGTGCCGATGTTCGGCTTCAAGGAGAAGGAGTACCTCGAGACTCCCGCCGAGAAGACCGATATGCCTTCGATGAGACTCTAAGAGGGCGCGTATGAGGCTCTCCGGTGCACTTCTGATCTGTGCGCTAATGCTCGCAGACACCTCCTGCCGCAACGGCTCCAATGCAGCCGGGCGGCAGGGAGTTGTCACGGACGCGGCGGCAGGCGCTGGGACGGATATCCCGCAGGCCGGGCAAAGCTTCACCTGCGAGCCTGTTCCGGACGACGTCTGGGAGCGGATGCAGGGACTCTCGTGGAAGGATAACGATGATATCGCCCGCGAGGACCTGCGTTATCTGCGCCTTCTTCACCGGGATGCGGAAGGCATCGCCCACGAGGGCGAAATGATCTGCAACAAGGTTATCGCCGAGGACCTTATCGAGATATTCCGCGCGCTCTACGAGGCGGCCTACCCCATCGAGCGGATGGTCCTGCCGGACGAATACGGCGCCGATGACGAGCGGCAGATGCGTGCCAACAACACTTCCTGCTTCCTTTACCGCCGGATTTCGGGCAGCGCAAAGCTGTCCCGCCACGCCCTGGGCCTGGCAGTCGATATCAACCCGCTCTACAATCCGTACGTCAAGCGGCGCAAGGACGGCTCGCTCTTCATACAGCCCGAAACCGCTGCCGCATACTGCGACCGCAACGCCGATTTCCCCTACAAGATCGTCGAAGGCGACCTTGCCTGCCGCCTGATGGCCGCCCACGGTTTCGAGTGGGGCGGCAGCTGGACGAGCCTTAAAGATTATCAGCATTTCGAGAGATAATGTGGTTTAAGCTTCTGATAACATCGCTGTTCGTCATCTCCAGCATCGGAGCCCTCATCGTCGTGATTACGGACGATGGCGACTCCGGACACAAGGTGGCGTGGGTACTGGCGCTGGTAATGCTGCCGGTCGTGGGCCTGCTGCTCTACCTGCTGCTCGGAGTCAACTGGCGGATCCATCCGTTTTTCAAGAAGCACCACAAGCGATTTACGGACCTCTTCGAGGCCCAAAGCGATGCGGCGACGCGCAGCATTCTCTTCGACGACGGGCAGTTCGCTTCTATCCGCGAGGAATTCCGGCCTCTGGCGCGACTGCTTTCCGACAGCCGGCTTTCGCCGCAGGACGGCAACGATTTCGAGATCATCACCAAAGGTCCCCGCAAGTACGAGCTGCTAATGCAGGATTTGCGCGAAGCGAAAGAATCCATCCATATCGAATATTTCCGCTTCGGCGCGGACAAGGGCGGCCGCGAGGTTCGCGAACTCATAATGAAGAAGGCCGCCGAGGGCGTGAAGGTCCGCTATATCCACGAGAATTTCGCAAACATCCCGATTCCGGCCAGCTACTACGACCAGATGGTCCGCAGCGGCGTGGAGATGGTGCGATTCACAAGTCCGAGGCAGAATATCCTGACCCTTATCACCCGGCTCAATTACCGCAACCACCGCAAGATAGTGGTCATCGACGGGCGTATCGGTTACACGGGCGGGATGAATATCAATGACAATTATTTCAAGGAGTGGCGTGACACGCATATGCGTATTACCGGCAAGGCCGTGGCCAGCCTGCAGCATATCTTTATGGATTCGTGGATTACTGCGGGCGGCAATCTGGACAAGCCGCTGAACGAGTTTTACCGCCCGGAGGCAGAGGAGTCCTGGCCGGGAGAAGGCTCCGGGGGACATCTTGTCCAGAAGGGAAAGATCCTGCAGGTCGTCCCCGACGAGCCCGAGGCACGGATTCCGCTGATCCAGATGAGCTACGAGTGGGCCCTGCACAATACCCGGCGCTATATCTATATGCAGACGCCGTACCTTGCGCCCCCGACATCCATTCTCAACGCCCTGAAAACCGCCGCGGCCTGCGGCGCCGACGTCCGCTTAATGCTGCCGCAGAACGTGGATTCGAAGATAATGCGGGCCTGCAACTGCGCCTATTACAAGGAGTGCCTGCGGGCCGGAGTCCGTCTGTTCGAGCGCCAGGGCGAATTTATCCACAGCAAGACGTTCGTAATGGATGATTATCTCTCCTGCATCGGAACGGCGAATATCGATTTCCGCAGCTTCGCCATCGATTATGAGGACAACGTATATATATATGATACGGAGACAGCGCGGCAGTGCGTCGATATCTTCGAAAATGACCTGAAGACAAGCCGCGAAATAACTCTCGAAGAGGTGAGGCGCTGGCCGTGGTACCGCAAGTTCTATCAGAAACTCATCCGCCTTTTCGCACCGCTTCTATAACCATAGCATATTTTGATTACTTTTGTCGATTGCGCGCAAAACCGGCGCAGGACTACACTATACTGAAACATAACCATTTTAACACATGTATAAAATCACATCCCATCCGATTCTCGAGATTCCTGAAGAAAATCTCGTTGAATTCGAATTTGAAGGCAAAAAGGTCCGGGGCCAGAAAGGCCAGACCATCGCAGCCGCCCTGCATCAGGCAGGATTTCCCGTACACCATCACAGTCTGAAAGACCGCAACCGCTCAATGGAGTGCGGTATCGGCAAGTGCGGTGCATGTGAAATGATAGTCGACGGACATATCCGCCGTATTTGCATCACCAAAGTTGACGGAGTCAAGAGCGTCCGCCGTACCGGCATCGACAGTTTCGGCGCAGTGGCGAGCGACACCCCGAAGGAAGAACCCAAGCGCATCTTCAAGACGACCGTGGCCATCATCGGCGCAGGTCCTGCCGGTCTGGCAGTGCGCGAGGAGCTTCGCAAGGCTGGCATCGACAACCTGGTCCTCGACAACAATGACAAGATCGGCGGCCAGTTCCTGATGCAGACCCACCAGTTCTTCTTCTTTGAGAAGGAGAAGAAGTTCGGCGGTATGCGCGGTTTCGATATCGCAAAGACTCTCGCAGGCGACAGCGACGAGGGCATCATGCTCAATTGCGTGGTATGGGATATCCTTTCGGGCAAGCGTCTGGCGGTCAAGAATCTCGCCACCCAGGAGGTATTCTACGTAGAGGCTGACCAGCTGGTCATCGCAACCGGCGCTCTGCCGTTTATGCCCGCCTTCAAGAATGACGATATTCCGGGCGTCTATACGGCCGCTGTCGTCCAGAGGATGATGAACAAGGAGTTTACATTGCTCGGCAAGAGCATTCTCACCGTAGGTGCCGGCAATATCGGTTACCTGACTTCGTATCAGGCAGTCCAGGCCGGAGCGAAGGTGAAGGCCATCATCGAGGCAATGCCGCGTGAGGGCGGTTTCCCCGTCCAGGCCAACCGCGTCCGTCGTCTGGGTATTCCCATTATGACGGGTTATACGCTGGTCGAGGCCATTCCCAATGCCGACCGCAGCGGCGTGACGGGTGCCATTATCGCAAAGTGCGAGAATTTCAAGGCCATCCCCGGTACCGAAGTCCGTATCGACGGTATCGACTGTATCAATATCTGCACCGGTCTGCTGCCTGACAACCAGCTGATGCGCAAGGGCGCCGAGGTGTTCGGCCGCGCCTGCCACGGCGTCGGTGACGCAGTCCGCATCGGCGAAGGCACTTCCGCAGTCCTGCGCGGCCGCCAGTGCGCTTTCGAGATTCAGCAGGAGCTGGGCAAACGCATCGATTACGATGCATATCTGACTCTTTCGAAGGAGTATATCGACTCCCAGCAGCATCCCGTACGCGTGCTCGACGAGCCCCGCAAGCCTTCGGCTGAGCGTATGGCAAAGGCCGGTTTCGTGGTCGCCGACTGCCTCTTCGGCTTCGCCTGCAACCCCTGCTCGTTCGCCTGCAAGCACGGCGCGATCACCAAGAGCTCGACTTCGGTCACTCCGGTTATCGATTATGACAAATGTATCGGCTGTATGGATTGCGTGTCGCAGTGCCCGGGCCTTGCCATTTTCGGCTACCGCACGGACAAGAAGCAGCTCTATCTCCCCGTCGAGGTGGCTGTCGAGGCCGGCGCTGAGGTCTTCCTGGTGGATGACAACGGCGCAAAGGTCGGCGAAGGTACGGTCAGCCGCGTGATTGTCAAGCCCAACAAGACCAACGTGGCCGTGGTCAATGCCGAGAAGCTTTACGACGAGAAGGATCCGCAGGCACTGCTTCAGGCACGCGGATTTATCGTCAAGTCCAATTATCCCGAACCGCTCAATCTCGTCCCGGCTCAGACGGATGACGAGTCTTCCTATATCTGCCACTGCGAGGATGTGCGCCTCTCCGACCTGCTCAAGCTTCTCGAGGGCCGCACGAGCATTACCGCTGCCGAGCTCAAGCATATTTCCCGTCTGGGAATGGGTCCGTGCCGCGGCAGCCGCTGCCTCCCCCGCGCAAAGCAGGCTCTCCGCCCCTACGGCATCGAGGTTACGGGTGATTTCACGCCCCGCGGTCCTATGGCCAATCTGGTCGAGATCGGCAATGTGATCAATCCTACCGACAGCTGCACGATCATCACTTCCGCCGCTCATACGGCCGCTCAGGTCGAGAAGGTGGGCGCATTCGTGGCCGGCGGCGGTATGGCCGGTACTGCTTTGTTCCGTTATCTGGCCGAGGCCGGTTTCAAGCCCGTGCTTGTCAATAAGGAGCACGGCAGTTCGTGGCGTTGCATCGCCGGCGGCCGTCCTGCTTTCTCTCTGCCCGCACTGGCTGATATCGCCAACAACAATCTCCAGATTTTCCGCGAACTGCAGGCTAAGCGCAATATCGACCTGAAGATGACGCGCTATGTCAATTTCGTTCACGATGAGGCTACATACCGTTCGCTGGATGCTTCCCGCGCGTGGTCTGATGCTTATATGGTGGAGCGCAAGGACTTTACGAAGGAGATTTCACCGTATTTCAATCCTTCGCTGGATATCTACAGCCACGCTCTGATTTCGAATGATTGCTGGCAGGCTACTCCCGGCAAGACCATCGATACTGTCCGCCAGATCGGTATCGCTGCAGGCGGCCGCGTTTTCGAGGATACGGAGCTGGTGAGCGTCGAGCGCAACGGCAAGCTGTACCGTGCGACCGTAAAGGGTCTGGACGGCAAGTACCGTGTCTATGAGACGGAGGTGTTCGTCAATGCCCTTGGCGCAGGTGCAGAGAAGTTTGCCCGCCAGATAGGTATAGAGACGGGCCTGTACCCCGTACGCCACCAGGCGTTTATCACCAAGCGCCTGCCGCTTATCGGCAAGGATGGCGATTCGCTGGATATGCTTATCGACCGTCGTCACTATAAGGGATTCTCGGCTGTTTATGGTCAGCAGCTTGCGGAGACCGGCCAGATCATCGGCTGCGCCTCCCCTGCTCTGGACCATCCCGAGACGGCACAGAATCTCAAGATCAACAGCCAGGCGTTCCTGGAGATTGTCTCCGAGGTGTTTACCGAGTGGATTCCCCAGCTTAAGGGCATGAGCTTCCAGGCTGTCTGGAGCGGTTATTATACTGAGCCGCGTTATATTGTCGATCCCGCTCTCGGCCTGCTGGTCGGTATGCGCGGCCACGGCTTTATGCTCTCTCAGTATATCGCCAAGCTGTACGTGGATGCCCTCCTGGGCCGTGAGGTACCTGATTACTTCAAGGAGATGGCCCTCTCGGGTCGCGGCCTCAGCGAGCAGGCCTTCAAATAGCAGCCCGCACCCGCATCAATCCAACCGGGGCAGAGTCCTTTCTTCAGGACCCCGCCCCGGCTGCTTTATCCCCCGCCCCTTCGTCAGGGCCTCTGCCCGCCGGCTGCGCCTTCGCGCCTCGAAGTTATATTTTTGCACGCCTGTCGGCTTAGCAAATAATATAACTATCTCGGCTCCACCAGGCTACGCGCAGCCGGCGGTCAAAAGCGGGCACAAAAAGGGCCGATTTTGTGTCCGGATTGTGAAAAAAGTCAAAGCGGGCACAAAAAGGCGGGTTTTTGTGGCCGGTTTGCGTGAAGGCGTGCCCGGAGGGGGTTAGTCTTTGCTGATGTAGGAGAGGAATTCGTCGCGGGTACGGGGATCGCGGCGGAAGATACCGGTAAGGCAGGTGGAGACCATCTCGCCCTCCTTGCGGGCGCCACGGCTCTCCTTGCACATATGGCGGGCCTTCATAACAAGGGCCATGCCCTGGGGCGGGTACTCATCCCCGAGAGCATCTGCGAGCATCTCGACAACATCGTGCACGAGACGCTCCTGGACCTGCATCCTGGCAGCGCAGTAATCTACTACGCGGGCAATCTTCGAGAGCCCGAGGATGCGGCCGTAATTGTTGGGAATGTAAGCAAACCAGTACTCCCCGAAGAAAGTGCGGCAGTGATGCTCGCACAGGGAATAGAACGTGCCGTGGTCCACGATCATATTGTCATAGACGATACCGTCCTGCCCGTTGGGAAAGGTAGTGATGACAGGCTTCTGCTCCGGGTCATAGCCCCGGAACATCTCCTTGAACATCCGGACGATACGGTCGGGAGTCTGCTGCAGTCCGACCCGGTCCGGATCCTCGCCCACGAACTCCAGAAGGTCGCGGATATGTGATTTTGCCTGCTCTTCGGTAATCATTGGTTTGCCTTTTTAAAATACAGGCGCAGCCTCAACAGCCGCGCCTGTCAATCTTAAGACGGATGAATTACATCTCGTCGCGGAGCTGCATCTGCTGTACGTAGATGGCCTTGTTGCGCTGCTCACGGCGCTTCACGGAAGGCTTCTCAAAAGTCTTACGGCTGCGGAGCTCACGGATGATACCCGTCTTCTCGAACTTGCGCTTGAACTTCTTCAGAGCTTTTTCGATGTTCTCGCCTTCTTTAACCTGTACGATAATCATTTGCTAATACACCTCCTTTTCCTTGGGGATGCAAATGTAGGTAAAATTTTATTCATGGCCAATTTTTTGTTATAAATTGTCCTATCTTTGTTGCAGAATAACAGCCAAATGATGAAATCCCCACGTTTTAAGAATATAATCCTGCGCGCTCTGATATTGCTGCTGACTTCGGCGACAGCCGGTGCCGTGACGCCGGACAATCAGATGCGCTACAAACCGGAGGACGTCAGCCGCCTGGAGGAGGTACTTCCCAAAGTCAAGGCGATGGACGGCCTTACTCCCGGAGAACGCCTGGCAGCTACGGCGCGACTCTTTATGGATACGCCCTATGTGGCAGGGAGCCTTGAGATCGAGCCGGAGATGCTGACCTTCAGCCTGACCGGCACCGACTGCATACTCTTCGTCGAGATGTGCGTCGCCCTCGGCCTTACGGTGGACAATGGCGGCAGCGGCATCGAGGATTACGCCGAAGAGGTACGCCAGCTCCGTTATCGCGACGGCACGGTGGACGGCTACGCTTCGCGACTGCACTATACTTCCGAATGGATGGCGCAGGCCGAGGCGCGCGGAATCCTGCGCGAGATCACAAGCGAGATCGGCGGCATCCCCTTTGACCAGAAGTTCAATTTTATGTCCACCCACCCGCAGGCTTACAAGCAGCTGAGCGATTCGCCCTCGGAGACGGCGCGCATCCGCAAGGCCGAAAAGGCCCTTGAAGCACGCCAGTACCATTACATTCCGAAGGATGCGCTTACCGCCTCACTCGACAAGCTGCAGGACGGCGATATCGTCTGCTTCACCTGCGGCATCTCGGGTCTGGACATCGCACACCTGGGCATCGCGCTCCACGACAGGGACGGCCGCCTGACATTCATCCACGCATCATCCACGGGCAAGAAAGTCCTCATCCAGAAAGGCACGATCGGCTCATACATTTCCGGCATCAAGCGTTTTACGGGCCTTAGGGTCATCCGTCCGCTCTGAGAGGCAAAAGCACGATGCAGATAACCGACGATTTCCTCCGCTATCTGAAGTCCGAACGCCGCTGCTCGCCGCGTACGGTAAAACTCTACGAAGCGGCCGTAAGCAACTTCTTCGCAGTGGCAACGGCGGACGAAGGCGGCACCACGGGCAAAAGCGACGAAGACCTGCTCGCGACTCTTACCCCGATGAGCGTGCGGCACTTCATAGCCAAGCGAATGGACGAGGGAATGGACGCGCGCAGCGTCAATCTGGAGCTCTCGGCACTGAGCTCGTTCTGCCGCTATCTGATGCGCGACGGCCGACTGAAGTCCAATCCCGTCGCGAAAGTACCCCGTCCGAAGCAGACCCGCCCCCTGCCGAAATTCTACAGCGAGCAGGCCATCGAGTCTTATTTTGACGAATCAAAAGCGGCCTGCGAGGCAGAGCCTGACAATTTCGCGCTGCTGCGCACGCGAATGATAATGCTCATCCTCTACTCGACCGGAATGCGCCGGAGCGAAGTTTGCAGCCTGAAACGCAGCGATTTCGATGCCTCGAGGCAGGTTTTCCGCGTAACGGGAAAGGGTGACAAGCCAAGAGAAATTCCGGTACCGGCAATGATTTGTGAAGAAATTTTGTTATATTTGGAAAAGTTTGAGCGGGAGCACCCGTCCAATCCTCAGGGGTTCTTCTTCCTTACGCCCAAAGGCTTGCCGCTATATCCGGCATTTGTCAACCTGGCAGTGAAGCAGGAGCTTTCGGGGCTGGAGGGATTCGACGGACGCAAGTCGCCGCACCTGCTGCGGCATTCGCTTGCCACCCACCTGCTCAACCGGGGCGCTGACCTTAACAGCATAAAGGAGATTCTGGGCCATAGTTCGCTCGCCGCCACGCAGATCTATACCCACAACTCCTTCGCCCAATTGAAACGAGTTTATCAAAACGCCCATCCAAGGGCCAAATAAGGAGGTAAATATGGAAATTAGTGTACAATCGATCAAGTTTGACGCAGACCAGAAGCTGCTCGATTTCATTGACAAGAAGCTTTCGAAGCTGTCAAAGTTCTACGAAGAGACGGAGCGCCTGGAGGTCACCCTCTCGCTGCTTCCCGACCACGAGAACAAGAACGTCAAGATCCGTGCGGCAATCCCCGGCGACGACATCATCGTAGAGCGCAAGTCGGACAAGTTTGAAAACGCCATCGTCGAGTGCGCAGGTATCCTCAAGGAGTTGCTCGTAGCAGCCAAGGAGAAGAAGTACCGCAGCCTCAACTAAACCACTGCACTGACATATTTCAGCATGAACGAATACCGGCCGGAGCATCGAGCTCCGGCCGGCTTCTTTCTGCATAAGGGCAGATCTTTACTTCATATACGAATACTTGAAGCTGCGTGCAGGGACCAGAGTCTCCTTGATAGCACGCGGAATCGACCAGCGAATGAGGTTGAACTCGCCGCCCGCCTTGTCGTTGGTACCCGAAGCGCGGGAACCGCCGAAGGGCTGCAGACCGACGACAGCTCCGGTCGGCTTGTCGTTGATATAGAAGTTGCCGGCTGCATAGCGCAGGCGGTCTGCGATCTTCTGGACTGCAAGACGGTCCTTTCCGAACACTGCACCGGTCAGGCCGTAAGGCGAAGTGGTGTCGCAAAGCTCGACAGCCTTGTCCACATCCTTGTCAGCATATACATAGACGGTGAGGACCGGACCGAAGATCTCCTCTTCCATAGTCTTGAAATGAGGATCGGTGGTCTCGATGACCGTCGGTTCGACGAAATAGCCGACGCTCTTGTCGCACTTGCCGCCGACGACGATCTTGGCGTCCTTCGAAGCCTTTGCGTAAGCGATGTGAGCGGCGATATTGTCAAACGACGCCTCGTCGATAACTGCGTTGATGAAATTGTCGGGATCGCAGACATCGCCCATCTTTGCCTCCTTGGCGAAAGCCTTGATACCTGCAAGAACCTCCTTCCAGAGAGACTTCGGGCAATACATACGGCTGGCTGCGGAGCACTTCTGGCCCTGGAATTCGAATGCGCCGCAGAATGCTGCCGTAGCGACATCCTTCGGATCGGCCGAGGGGTGGACGAAGATGAAGTCCTTGCCACCGGTCTCACCCACCAGACGCGGATAGCTGACGTACTTGTCGAGGTTCTCGCCGACCTGCTTCCAGAGAGTGTTGAAGGTTGCGGAGGAACCGGTGAAGTGAACGCCTGCAAGGTGCTTGGAAGCGAAAATCTCCTTGCCGATGACCGAGCCCTGGCCGGGGATGAAGTTGACGACGCCGGCGGGAACGCCTGCCTCTTCGAAAATCTTCATCAGGTAGTAGTTGGACAGGATAGCGGTGGTCGAAGGCTTCCAGACGGTGACGTTGCCCATCAGCACGGGCGACATATTGAGGTTGGATGCAATCGAGGTGAAGTTGAACGGGGTAAGGGCGAATACGAAGCCCTCGAGGGGACGGTACTCCACGGTATTGATCTGACCCTTCGCGCTCTTGGGCTGGAAGCTGTAGATCTCGGATGCGAAATGCGCATTGTAGCGGAGGAAGTCGATCAGCTCGCAGACGCCGTCAATCTCAGCCTGGTAGATATTCTTGCTCTGGCCGAGCATCAGCGATGCGCTCATCAGCGCGCGATACTTGGTGGAAATAAGCTCCGCGACCTTCATCAGGATGGAAGCGCGGACGGTCCAGTCGGTCTGTGACCACTGCTTATGAGCCTCCATTGCAGCATCGATAGCCATACGGACCTCCTTTGCGCCGGCCTTGTGATAAGTAGCAAGGACGTGATGGTGGTCGTGAGGCATCACCACGTGACCGGTATTGCCTGTACGGACCTCTTTGCCGCCGATGATCAGCGGAATATCCAACTCGATGCCTTTCTGGCGCTCGAGCTCCTTCTCCAGAGCCTTACGCTCAGGAGAACCTTTGAGATAAGTAAGCACCGGCTCATTTGCGGGCAGGGGGAAAGAATAGATTGCGTCTCTCATTGTATTGTCGTTTAAGAATATTGTTTGAATATCGGTTTAACTTTAGAAATCATACGCGCCTTGCATTGCCATAATTGACCAGTTCGGCGAGAAGGTCCCGCTCCGGGCAGGCAGGCAAGGCCTCGAGGGCCTCCATTGCCCGGCGGGTGTAATCATCCAGATAATGGAGAGCATATTCCACGCCGCCCTCATCCCGTACGCGGTGGTACAGCTTTTCACAATTTTCGGGCCGGGCCGGGATCTGACGCACCATCTCACGCAGATCTTCCGCATCATCGCATTTGCTGAGCAAGCCCAGCAGCGGCAGGGTGATCTTCTGCTCCCGAAGGTCTATGCCGACGGGCTTGCCAAGTCCCTGGTCACCCGTATAATCAAGTATATCGTCGCGAATCTGGAATGCCATTCCGAATGCCCGTCCGAAAGCGGCGGCGGCATCGCAGGTCGCCTCTGATGCACCTACCGAAAATGCTCCCGCGCGGCAAGCAGTCTCGAAAAGCGAGGCCGTCTTGCAATAGATGATGCGCAGATAATCCTCCTCACTGGTGGAAGCAGTGGCTGCGCACTGCAGCTGAAGCATTTCCCCCTCGGCCAGATTACTCGCCGTACTGGCGAAAAGTCCGACGAACGACAAGTTTCCGGAGAGCGTCGATATGGCCCTGGAGAGCCAGAAATCGCCGATCAGGATGGCCGAGGTCGGTCCCACGAGCGAATGCAGGGTAGGAAATCCGCGTCTGGTATCGCTCGCATCTGCCACGTCATCGTGCATCAGCGTGGCGTTATGCAGCATTTCGACCGCGGCGGCAACCTTGAAACTGTCTGGGCCGGGTTTGCCGCAAGCCTGGGCAAAGAGCAACGAGAGAATGGGTCTGACCTGCTTGCCGGGGTGTGCGAGCTGCGAGGCGTTTATTTCGTTGAGCAGTCTGACGTCTGAATGAAGCTGCTCACGAATCAGGTTGTTGTACCCCTTCCAATTGTCACCAAGAAGGGTAGTAATGTTATCGAGATTCATCCCGACAAATATAATAAATAATATCGCTTTTAGTATCTTTGTCGCAAATATCTAATTGCAACAGGATGAACATAAAAGCAGCCATCGACTGCGTACGTTTTCCGACGGTGCTGCCCAATGCCGCCGGGCTGATAAACGGAGTACTTCTGGCCGCCGCCGAAGGCAGTTTAGACCCACTGACGGGCTTGTTGGTTGTCCTGACGGGTTGCCTTGTCTCCAACCTCAGCAGCGTCGCCGACGAACTGGGCGACTTTCTGCACGGCAACGACACGGCTGATTACGAGGTTAGCTCTCTGGCGCCGAAACACCCCCTTGCCAAAGGCCGCTTAACCGTACCCCAGGTGAAGGGCATCCTGCTAACGTTCCTCGTCCTTAGCTGCGCCGTCGGACTCCTTACGGTCCGGCGGGCATTCGGGACCCTTTTTGCGCCCCTGCCGCTGGCGATGATCGGCCTGGGCGCCCTGTGCATCGCCGGGGCGTTGCGCTATACCCTCGGCAAAAACCCTTACGGCTACCGGGGACTCGGCGATCCGGCCGTATTCATTTTATGCGGCCCGATACTGGTCTTCGGGGCATATTTCGCCTGCAAAGGCGGGACGCCGCCCTTCGACTGGAGAGTCATACTGCCCGCCATTTCGCACGGGATATTCATATCCGTGATGCTCAATATCAACAATATCCGCGACATTGAGAAAGACCGCGCCACGCGAAAGACCATCGCGATACGCCTTGGCGAACGCCGCGCCCGCATCTACGGCGTCACGCTCATCGCTCTGAGTATGACAGCGCCTCTGATCTACACCCTCGTATTTCCGACATTCACGCCGCTCAACCTGCTTTATCTGCTGAGCTATCCGTTCTTCATACTGGCACAGTACGGCACGCTCCGATACCGCGGAGCAAAGATCAACCTCTGCTTCGCCTTCAACGTCACGGGCGCACTGCTATTCGGCATCCTCCACGGCCTGGGATACTACCTTCCCACGGTCCTCTGAGAAGCCCGCAGGATTACTCCATCAGCTTCTTGTACTTGAAACGCTTCGGCTCGACATTGCCGAGACGCATCTTCTTGTTCTCCTCGTACTCGGAATAAGTACCTTCGAAGAAATAGACCTTGCCATCGCCCTCGAAGGCCAGGATATGGGTGGCGATACGGTCCAGGAACCAGCGGTCGTGCGAGACCACCACGGCACAGCCGGCAAAGCTGTCCAGCGCCTCCTCAAGCGCGCGGATAGTATTGACATCCACGTCGTTGGTCGGCTCATCGAGGAACAGCACGTTGGCATTGTCCTTAAGCGTAAGGGCCAGATGCAGGCGGTTACGCTCACCGCCGGAGAGCACGCCGCACTTCTTCTCCTGGTCGGCGCCGGAGAAATTGAACCGTGAGATATATGCACGCGCATTGACCTCGCGGTTGCCGAGGCGGACGAACTCAGAATTGTCAGCGATAGTCTCATAGACGGTCCGGTCCGGATCGATCTGCTTATGCTGCTGATCGACATAGGCGATCTTGACCGTCTCGCCCACGCTGAACGTACCGCTGTCAGGCTGCTCGTAGCCCATCATCAGGCGGAAAAGCGTCGTCTTGCCGGCGCCGTTGGGGCCGATAACGCCCACGATACCCGCCGGGGGCAGGGAGAATGTGAGATGCTCGAACAGCAGACGGTCGCCATAAGCCTTCGAGACATCGTTGCACTCGAGGACCTTGTTGCCCAGGCGGGGACCGTTGGGGATGAAAATCTCCAGCTGCTCCTCTTTCTGCTTGACATCGGCGGCGAGCATCTTCTCATACGCGCCCAGACGGGCCTTGCCCTTCGCGTGGCGGGCTTTGGGAGCCATCCTCACCCACTCCAGCTCGCGCTCGAGAGTCTTGCGGCGGCGGCTCTCCTGCTTCTCCTCCATTGCCAGACGGGCGCTCTTCTGCTCAAGCCACGAGGAATAATTGCCCTTCCAGGGAATGCCCTCGCCGCGGTCCAGCTCAAGGATCCAGCCGGCCACATTGTCCAGGAAATAACGGTCGTGCGTAACGGCGATCACCGTCCCCTTGTACTGCTGGAGATGGGCCTCGAGCCACTGGATACTCTCCGTATCGAGGTGGTTGGTAGGTTCGTCGAGCAGCAGCACGTCCGGCTCGCGCAGGAGCAGGCGGCAGAGCGCGACGCGGCGCCGTTCGCCACCGCTGAGGGTAGCCACGGAAGCATCCGGATCAGGGCACTGGAGGGCATCCATCGCCCTTTCCAGCTTCGCGTCGATATCCCATCCGCCGACGTGCTCGATAGCCTCGGTCAGTTCGCCCTGACGCTCCATAAGCTGCGTCATCGTATCGTCGTCCATCGGCTCTGCGAACTTGAGGCTTATCTCCTCATATTCGCGAAGCAGGTCCATAACCTCGCTGACGCCCTCTCGTACCACGTCGATGACCGTTTTGGAGTTGTCAAGCTGCGGCTCCTGCTCCAGATAGCCCACGCTGTAACCGGGAGCGAAGACCACTTCGCCGCGCGTGGGATTTTCCAGGCCGGCGATAATCTTCATCAGAGTCGATTTACCGGAGCCGTTCAGACCGATGATACCGATCTTGGCACCGTAGAAAAAAGAGAGGTAGATATCCTTGAGGATGACCTTGTTGTTGTGAGGCAATATCTTGCTCACTCCATTCATCGAGAAGATGATCTTTTCGCCTGCCATGATTGAAAACTTTTTAATCGATAAGACCGCGCCGCCGCATTGCGAAAAGGATGATTTCAGCAGTCTGCTCAAATCCTCCGGCAGTCGAAGAATCGACGCACAGGTCATAGCTTGCCGAATCGCCCCAGCGCTTGAAAGAGAAATAATTGTAGTAGTCCGCGCGGCTCCGTTCGGCCTGCTCCACCATCCGGCGCGCAGCCGCAGGATCGATGCCCTTGTCCGCCGCAACACGCGCGACGCGTTCCTCCAGCGGGGCTGTCACGAAGACATTGAAGATCCCGGGCTCGTCGCGCAGCACGTAATCCGCACAGCGCCCGACAAAGATGCAGGAGCCTTCGGAGGCAATGCGGCGCATCACCTCGCTTTGAAGGGCGAACAGATTGTCATCTCCGAGATACGAACGGCTGGCCATCGACTCGGTGAGATGGGAAATCGCGCTCCCCGAAAGAAGCGCCGAAAGCCCGCGCTTGCGGGGCCGCTCGTCACTCGGGGCAAACACCTCGGGAGCAAGCCCGCTGGCCTTTGCAGCCTCTACGAGCAACTCCTTGTCGTACATTTTCACTCCCAACTCTTCGGATAGGATATGCGCCACGGCGAGGCCTCCCGCCCCGATGCGACGCCCGATTGTCAGGATAAAACGCTTTTGTGTCATACAGCCTCCATTTGTGTTTCTTTTTTGAACTGCCGCTGAAGCGAATGCAGCATTATCTCGGATACGATCAGCGCGGCAAGGTCCGAAGCGGGCAAGCTGTACCAGACGCCGTCAGTGCCGAAAAATCGCGGCAGAACTATCAGGAACGGCAGCAGGAACAGCAGCTGCCGCGTCAGGGAGAGGAATATAGCCTTGCGGGCCAGGCCAAGGCTCTGGAAGAAGTAGGAGATCACCATCTGCCGGCCGATGATCAGGAACAGCATGACGTTGATGCGCATACCGTGCGCCGCCATATCTATGAGCTGAGGATCGCGGGTAAAGATGGAAACCGCCTGCCGAGGGAAAAATTCTCCCACGATGAAGCAAACCGTGGTGACGATGCAGGCGCAGATGACAGTCAGCCGAAAAACCTGCATCACGCGGTCATACTGCCTTGCGCCATAATTGTAGCCGGCAATCGGCTGCATGCCCTGGGTAAAGCCCATCACGATCATCAGGAAGATGAATACCAGGCGGTTGGTGATACCGAAGGCGCCGATGGCAAGGTCACCGCCGTAGTACTTGAACTGGTTGTTGATGAAAATAACCACGAAACACGAGGCGACATTCATCAGACAGGGCGCAAGGCCGATCGAGAGCGAACGGCGGGCAATCCGCCAGTCCACGCCGAAAGACGAGCGGGAGAAGTGCAGGAACTCGCGCCGGTCGCACAGGATGCGCAGGATCCAAATCAGGGCGAGGCTTTGCGAAAGGATGGTCGCGATGGCGGCGCCCTGGATGCCCATCTTGAATACGAATATGAACAGGGGATCGAGCAGCGAATTGATGCCCACGGTAAAGATCGTGGCCAGCATCGCCTTCTGCGGATGCCCCGACACGCGCACTATCGAGTTAAGTCCGAAATAGAGATGCGTGATGATGTTGCCCGCAAGGATCGGAATCATATAGCTGCGCGCATAGGGCAGCGTCGCATCGCTGGCCCCGAACAGCCTCAGGATGGGATCGAGGAAAAGAAGCGATATGGCGGTAAATATTACGCCGATCGCAATATTGAGGATAAACACGTTGCTCAGCACGCGCCGGGCCTGGTCATAATTCTTCTGGCCGAGCAGGACGCTGGTCAGGGTTGCTCCGCCCACGCCGACGAGCGTGCCGAAGGCTGCCGAAAGGTTCATCAGCGGGAAGGTGACCGCCAGGCCGGAAATGGCCAGCGGACCGCATCCCTGCCCGATGAAGATGCTGTCCACCATATTATATATGGAAGAAGCGGCCATCGCAATGATGGCCGGAAGTGCATACTTCTTCAGCAGACGGGAGACAGGCTCCGTGCCGAGCTCCAATGGTAGATTCTCAGCCACGGATTAACGTGCCGTCATAGCTGCCAGGGCGATCGAGTTGAGCTTCGTGTCGATGCTGTCAGCGCGGCTCGAGAGCACGCAGGGAGCTGCTGCACCTGCCACGATGGCTGCCGTACGGACGCCCGGGCAAAGCTGTGTGTTGGTCTTGTAGAATACGTTTGCCGACTCGATGTTGGGGAAGAGGAGGCAGTCTGCGTCGCCTGCAACTTCGCTCTTGAGCTTCTTGATGGCAACAGCCTCCTGGGAGAGCGCCACGTCGAGTGCGAGAGGGCCGTCGAGGAGGCAGCCGCCGATCTGTCCGCGGTCAGCCATCTTGGCCAGAAGTGCAGCCTCTACGCAAGCCGGCATACCGTCGAGCATCTGCTCGGTAGCGGCTACTGCAGCCACCTTCGGCTTTTCGATACCCAGAGCCTTGGCCGTATTGACGAGATACTTGATCTCTGCCTGCTTCTGCTTGAAATCAGGAGCCGGAATGACAGCCATATCGCTGACTATGATGAACTTGTGATAGTTGGGATTCTGGATCACGGAAACGTGGCTCAGGACAGCCTTGGGAGGCAGCAGGCCGGCTTCCTTGTTGAGAATGCCGCGCATATACTTGTCCGTGCTGCAGAGACCCTTCATCAGGATGTCACCTTCGCCGTTGCGGACCATCGATACTGCCTGGGCGATGCTCTTGAGCTCGTCCTTGTTGTCAACTATCGTAAAGAGAGAAATATCGAGTCCTTCTGCCTTGCAGACAGCTGCAATCTTGTCAGCGTCACCGACAAGGGTTGCTTCAACGATACCGAGCTGGACGGCCTTGCCGGCAGCGGTTACGGTGTGGTCATCGACTGCCCATGCGGCAACCAGACGCTTTTTGGTTTTGGAACGGAGGACTTCGAAAAGTTCGTCAAAATTCTTAATCATAGTGGTTGGGTTATTTTTGTGATTTGACAATATTCATTGTGTCGCGGGCGATGACCAGCTCCTCATTGGTAGCGATGGTGACGACCTTTACGCGGGACGAAGGCTTGGAAATGACAGCGTCCTTGCCGTGGATGCCCTGGTTGACCGTATCGTCGAACTCGACGCCGAGATACTCCAGGCCCTGGCAGGTGTCGCAGCGGACAAGCGCCGAATTCTCACCGATACCGCCGGTAAATACGATCACGTCAACTCCGCCCAGAGCTGCGGCATAAGCGCCGATGATCTTCTTGATCTGGTAGCAGAGAATGTTCTGCGCGAGGGATGCGCGGACGTTGCCCGATGCTGCAGCCTGCTCGATGTCGCGGCAGTCGGAAGATACGCCCGATACGCCCAGAAGACCGCTCTTCTTGTTGAGGATGGTCTCGATCTGCTTGGGGGTAAGGCCCTCCTTCTCCGCGATGAACGGGACGATGGTAGCGTCGATGGTACCGCTGCGGGTGCCCATGGGGACACCTTCCTGCGGGGTGAAGCCCATCGAAGTATCGATGCAGCGGCCGTCCTTGACTGCTGTGATCGAACTGCCGTTGCCCAGGTGGCAAGTGATGATCCTGGAATTGCCCAGGTCGATGCCGAGGAACTCGGCTGCACGGCGGCTCACGAACTTGTGGCTGGTGCCGTGGAAACCGTAGCGGCGGATGCCGAACTTCTCATAATACTCGTACGGGATGGCGTAGGTGTATGCGTAATCGGGCATCGTCTGGTGGAACGAGGTGTCGAATACCGCGACCTGCGGAATGCCGGGCATCAGCTCCTTGACGGCGCGGACGCCGAGAAGGTTGGCGGGGTTGTGAAGGGGTGCGAGGACGCAGAGCTTTTCGATGTCAGACTCAACCTTGTCATTGATCAGTGCGCTGCCGCTGAAAAACTCGCCGCCGTGAGCCACGCGATGGCCGACAGCCTCGATCTCTGCGAGAGAGCCCAGAACGCCGTGCTCCTTGCCCGTGAGAATCTCGAGGACAGCACGGATACCGACGGTATGGTCGGCGATAGGCTGTTCGATGACGAGCTTGTCCTGGCCGGGAACCTGATGGTTGAGTGCACCCATCTTCTCGCCGATGCGCTCCACAAGGCCCTTTGCCTTGAGTGTAAATTCGTTGTCGCTCTTCATGTCAAGTACCTGATACTTGAGGGAGGAGCTGCCGCAATTCAAAACTAAGATGATCATATAGGTTATTGTTGATTGATGTCAAAAATATCGGGCAAAGTTACTCTTTTATTGCGAACATTCAACATTTAATCGCTAACTTGCCTTTCAAATATTGACGGGATGAGGCAAGGTAGGGAAATAATCCTCTGGGCTGTGGCGTTGCTGGCCGGCAACGTGCTCGGATCGTCGCTGGCCCTGCCTGCCGCAGCTTATCTGACGGCTGCCCTGGCCTCAGCGCTCATCTCGCGGCGAAGGCCTTCGACCATCCTTTTCATTCTGACATTCATCCTGCTCGGAGCGGCTTCGGTGCAGATCTGCCGCCTGCCGCCCCTGCACGGCCCCTCATACCTGGGCATCCTCTGCAGCGGTCTCAAAGCGCGTTTTTCGGCTTACCTGGGAGGCTTTTTCCCGCCTGGAGATGAACGCGCCCTGCTCCAGGCGCTGGTGGCCGGCGACCGCAGCGGCATCACCCGGCAGATACGCGGCGCATTCGGCGAGAGCGGCGCGATGCACCTGCTGGCGCTCTCCGGCCTGCATATAGGTATAGTATATATGTTTGCCTCGCGCGTCCTGTCCCTGGCCGGCGGGAGCATCCCCGTTAGGCGTATCCGCTCGGCGCTGATTCTCGCGCTTCTCTGGGCCTATGCCTGCATCACGGGCCTCAGCCCTTCGATTTGCCGGGCCGTGACGATGATTACCATACACGAGATAGCGCTGGCCCGCAAGGCCTCGTCCGACCCTTTGCGCTCGCTTGCCATCGCCGCGATAGTCCTCGCCCTGGCTGATCCGGAGTGTCCGCGGGAGGCGGGATTCCAGCTTTCGTTTGCAGCCTGCCTGGGCATTTTCGTGATCTATCCGAGGCTGAAAGGGCTGCTCTCCACGCGGATGCGCATCATCGGCCGTATGTGGGACGGCGCCTGCCTTGCCATTGCCTGCCAGCTGACTGCCGGGATGCTCTCGTGGCGCTTGTTCGGCATCTTCCCGAAATATTTCCTGCTTACGCAGATGCTCGCCGTCCCGGTGGCCGGTGCGCTGCTCTATATGGTGCCGGTGATGCTGGCGGCGGCTCCCCTGCCCCATCTGCAGGGATTCCTCGCGCAGATTGCGCTGCATACGACGAAGCTGCTCTACGAGATCGTGCGGCTGATCGCAGATCTATCGTAAAGCAGCTTCAGTCCGGGAGCACGAGGCCCCGCGGCCGATACTATTTGCGCCTTGCGGCCTTGGCGGCTTTGGCCGCCTCCTTCTCGCGGCGGCGGGCTTCCTTTTCGGCCTGGCGGGTCTCATAAGCGGCCTTCGAGGTGATGAGGATCACGCCGTTGGAGCCGCGCATGCCGTAGGATGCCGTACTGCCGTCCTTGATGACATCTACCGAGTGGATATCGACCGGATTGACAGTACTCGTATCGAAAACTTCCGCACCGTCAAAGAGGATCAGCGGCTTGGAAGAGCCGTTGAACGTACCCATACCGCGGATGATGATATCGCCGCCCGAACTGAGCTCGATGCCGCTCACCTTGGCCAGCAGGTAATCCTCGAGGGTCCGATAGGTAACCTGATCCATCTGGCTCACTTCGCTGTGGTCGATGGAAGCTGTCTCGGTAGTGATATATCCGTCACTGCGACGGGAAGACTGGTCTGCTGATGCCGTGCGTACGGTCGGACCGCAGCCGGTGGCGGCCGTCATAAGCGCAAGAGCGGCCGCGATGGATATGATGCTTGTTTTCATACTGCGAATATAGTACTTTTTAGAATAAAAAAATAAGGGCAGCCCAAAAGCTGCCCTTTTTGTCGTTATACCGTGCAACTGATCATTCGTTGCTGGTAGAGGTGATACCCTTGTTGTAGTCAGTCTCGTTGCGGGGTATGATCCAGGTCCAGTTGTTTTTCTCGTTAGGCCCGAAAGTGACGGCGTAGGAGCTCATCCAGTTGCCGCCCTCAGCATAGGTCTGACGCGAGATGCTGTCACCCCAGCGCTTGAGGTCGAACCAGTTGAAGCCTTCGGCCCAGAGTTCGATGCCGCGATAGAGCTTGATCTGCTCCAGGAGCTCCTCACCTTCTGCGGTGCAGGTGTATGCCGGATCACGCAGCGAGGTCGCGTTGAGCTCGACCAGGAGGTCCCGCGCCTCTTCCTCCTTCTGCAGACGATACTGAGCCTCGGCTTCGATGAGCAGCATTTCCGAAGAGCGCATCAGGCAGAGGTTGCCGATACCGGGCTGGATGTTGTTGCTGATCTTGAAGTTCATATAGGCGAAGATGCAGTGTGTGGAAAGAAGCTCGTGACCGCGCTGTACTGCATAGTTCTGGCCATACACCCAGAGGCTGTTACCGGAGTTCTGCTTGTTTGCCTTCATCGTATTGGTGTTGAAGGTGCCTTCGTAGCCTGCGGGATCCAGCCAGAATGCACGGCGGATATCGGTCGCCGGAATCTGGTCGAACAGATGGCGGCTGATCAGGAGCGGATAGTTGCGGGTCGTGCTCGTCTGCGCGTTGTAGGCAGCGTAGCAGAAGTAGTCGTAGAAGTAGAGGGTCTCATCCTCCGCGCCGTAGATGTACCATATCCATTCGTCGTTAGGGTTGCTGAAACCTTTAAGCTCGTCCTCCACGCTCATCAGGGGATACTTTTCGTGAAGCATCTGTGAATACTTCAGAGCGTTAGCCCAGTCCTCGCGGGTGAGGGCCGCGCGTGCATAGACGCCGTACGCCACGTCGAGGTCCACGATGTGGTTGGACTTGCGGCTGTTGGCCTTGCCGGAAGCGTTGAAGAGCCCGATGGCATCGTCGAGGTCCTTATAGACCTGAGCGTAAACCTGAGCTGCGGTGGAACGGTCGAGGTTGTCGGGTTCGTCACCGGTAAGGCGAAGGACACAGGAGGGCTTGTCCGGGCCGTCAGACCAGCGGCGGCCGTAGATCTGGACGAGGTTGAAGTATGCGTAAGCGCGGTATGTCAGGGCCTGGGCCTTGAGGTATGCGCGCTCCGCTTCAGTACCCTCGGCATCGTCGATAGTCTTGATGATTGCGTTGGCGTTGCCGATCAGCATATAGTAGTAGTACCACGCATAAGAGTCGAGATTACGGGTATTGTTAAGGAACATGTTACCCGTCGCATCGCTCTGGAAGCCGGTTGAGTTACCCTTCATCAGGTTGTTGCCGAGGTACTCGCCGTAATAGAGGCGGACGGTACCTTCACCGTTGTAGCCCTGTCCGTATGCGCCGTACTGGCGGTGCATCAGCTTGCCGAGGCCGTTGACGGCCACGGCTGCAGCGTCGGTCGTCCCGAGGATAATGTCCGGCGAGGTGCTGCTGGTCGGATAGGTATCCAGATAGTCCTTTGAGCAGCCGAAAGAGACGATAACTGCAAGGGCAAGTGCTATGATTGAAAATCTTTTCATATTCGTCATATTTTAGCTTGCATTAAAGATTGACCTTTACGCCGACAGTAGCGACGCGCGGAATATTGACATAAGAACCGTAGATAAGTCCGCTCCAGGCCTGCTGGGGGTTCATACCCTTCTTTGCAGTGAAGGACCAGAGGTTATCAACGGATGCGCTGAGTACCAGACCATTCAGTCCCACTCTGCTAATCGTCCGTCTGGGGAAGGTATAAGCGAAGTTGACGTTCTTGATGGTCAGGTAGTTGCCGCTTACAAGGAAACGGGTCGAAGTAGCGTTGCTGTAGGTGTTGTAGAATCCGTCGATACGAGGGGTGCCGGTCGGGTCGATACGGTTGGGCGAATCGGCAGTCATACCTGCGGGAGCCTCGCTCCAGGAGTTGAGGAGGTCGATGTGATAAGCGTGGGGCCCCACTCCGACGGACATCAGGTCCTGATATGCATAGTCGAGGCACTTGCTGCCAAGGGCATAGGAGAACAGTGCGGAGAGGGTGAAGTTCTTGACGCGGAGGGAGGTATTGAAGTTACCGTAAACCTTCGGAAGAGAACTGCCACCCCAGTCACGCTTGGCGTAGGTAGTGTGAGTGACATACTCCTTGCCGTCGATTACGACACGGTATTCCTCGGGGACTATGGTCTTTTCGACCTCGTCGAAGCTGGAGCTGACATCGTGGGTCTCCTCGTACTTTTGCTGATTCCAGACCTTGCCCATCTTGTTCTCGTCCAGGATGTAATAATTATCATCGTCGATAGCGTAAAGAGCGAGACCGGTCAGCTGATCGACACCCACGAACTTGTAGAGATGCCAGTCATAGATGCCGTGGCCCTCAGCCCAGAGCTTGGTGCCGCTGCGCATAGCGTTCTGCAGGCCGTCATAGTTGTAGATGTCGGCATCGGGGAGCTTGAGGATGGTGTTCTTCATCCAGGTAGCGTTGACACCGAAATTCCAGGTAACCTCGCGGGTCTTGATGATGTCCACGTCGATGCTTGTCTCGACACCGATGTTGCGAACCGAACCGATGTTCTTGGTGGTAGCGGTGGTGACGCTGCTGCCGGAGATACCGCCGACGGAGGTCGGGTGCTCGACATCGAAGAGCAGGTCGTGGGTGGTCTTGTTGAAGAACTCGAAAGTAAAGTTCAGGCGGTCGAACATACGGCCTTCGATAGCCGTGCTGAAAGAGTTCTCCGCCTCCCAGACGAGGTCAGGAGCTTCGTTCTGAGTCTTGTAGGAAGCTGCACTTCCGCCGTACTTGGAGCCGAGTCCGTAGAGGGCCATGTAACCATAGTAACCGACGGAAGCGTCGTTACCGACCTGACCGTATGATGCGCGGATGCGCAGATTATCTATCCAGGAGACGTTCTTCATGAACTCTTCCTTGCTGATGACCCAGGTTGCACCCGCGGACCAGAAGTTACCCCAGCGGTAATCCCTGTGGAAACGTGAGGAACCGTCGCGGCGGAAACTTCCCTCGAGGAAGTACTTGTTAATGTAGTCGTATTTGACGCGTGAAAGATAACTCTCGAGGCGGTAGCCGCTCTGGTAACCTTCCATCGAAGTCATGGAATTGAGATTGTCGAGCTCTATACCGCCCGGCAGGGTCTGGTCCTGCTTGTAGAGGTAGGTGTACTCATACTGGTAGTAGTAGTTCTCGTGGCCTGCGAGGGCTTCCAGGGTATGGTCGCCGAACTCGCGATGCCAGTTGAGCAGTTGCTGGAACGTATAGTTCGTGTAGAGGTAGTCGGTACGGCTGGTACGGCCGTTTGCGCCGCGGCCGTCACCGATGATTGCGTTGTTGTAGGTACGGGTCTTGTCAGTGCGAAGGCCGAGGTCGCCCTTGATCGAGAAGGTGAAGTCCTTCAGGAAGGTGATGTCTGCATAAGCCTGTGCATTGGTGGTGACGCGCTGGTTGTAGCGGGTATCAAGCTGTGCCTCCCAGATGGCGCAACGGGCATTGTACTGGGGTCGGCCGTAGAGTTCGCCGACATCGTACTGCTTCTGGCCGTTATCGTCGAGCATATAGGTGCCGTCCGGGTTGTGCATGAAGACCGGATAGATAGGAGCCATCACGTGTGCCTGATACAGAGGGTTGGCAAATGTGGTGCTGCCGGTACTGCGGTAATTCCGGCCCTGCCAGGATGCGCTGATGTTGGCGCCGGCCTTCAGCCACTTCAGGGGAGAGATGCTGACGTTTGCGCGGCCGCTCCAGCGGAAGAAGTCCGAATTGATGGTCTGGCCTTCCTCGTCGAGGTAGCCAAGTGAGAAATAGTAGTTGCTTTTGCTGGACGCTCCGCTTCCGCTCACGTTGTAGTCCTGACGGTAACCGATGCGCATCGCGTGAGCCCACCAGTCGAGATCGTCATAACCGCTGCGGATGTTGGCTGCATAGTTGAACTTGCCGTCTGCGTCGAAGAGCGCCTCGGTGGGAACGTCAAAGATGTTGTACTCACCGATGTAGGTAAGGATATTGGTGCGGACGTCCTCTATGGCCTGTTCCCTGGTCATGCCGGCGCTGCTCATCAGGTTGTTCATATAACCCGTGAAGAATACCTGCATGAAGTCCTTTGCATCGACCTTGTCGTACTCGGGGAGTGCGCGGGTATAGATACCCTGGTTGATGCTAAGGGAGAGTCCGGCCCTGTCGCTCTTGCCGCGCTTGGTGGTGATGAGGATGACGCCGTTGGATGCGCGGTTGCCGTAGAGGGCTGCGGAGGTCGCATCCTTCAGGACGGTAAGGCTTTCGATATCGTTGGGGTTGATATCACGCATGTTGCCGCCCATCGGAACACCATCGACGACATACAGGGGAGAGTTGTCACCGGTAACCGAACCGATACCGCGGATGCGGAGGCCGGCACTGTCGCCAGGGTCACCGCCGGGAATGGCGAGGACACCGGTAACGGTACCGTCGAGTGCTGTCGAGACGTTGCTGATGGGGCGTTTTTCGATGGCGTCGCTACGGACCGTGCTGATAGCGCCGGTCACGGACTCACGCCTTGCCACACCGTATGCCACGACGATCGTCTCTTCGAGCATCTCGGAACCCGGGGCGAGGATGACATTAATGATTGTGCGCCCCTCGACTGCAACCTCCTGGGTCGTGTAACCTACGGAGCTGACGACGAGGGTGGCATTCTTTGCTACTGCAAGGGTATAATTACCGTCAATGTCGGTAGCGACACCTATTGAAGTACCCTTGACGACGACGGATGCGAACGGAACTGGATCACCCGTAGCGCCATCCGTGACAATACCTTTTACCGTGATGTCCTGTGCGAACGCCGTGTTTCCGAAGAACATCGTGGCAAGTAATGCCAGAATAAGTCCTGATTTCTTCATAAGATGATTTTTGGTTAATGGGAAAATTTATTGATGGGTGTAAGGATACTTTTGATATATTTGGCGTCAATTTTTGAAATTTCCTTTTTCTGCTCTTTGTTACTATTCTCTTTAACATTCCGGGCAAGCCTATTCTCCGAAACAACCTTTACTGACCCTGAGAACCCAGCTTTGTGATAAAAGTTAGGGTTTGTAACCGAACCGTTGCGGCCAACGGTCCAGGACTCGAAAATACCCATCAGATTGTCTTTGCTGGAGCAGCAGATATAGCGCCTGAAAGCCATGGCGCTGCGATGTCCGCTGATCGAGCGGATCTGCATTTCGGTCAGCCTGCCTTCGAGATAGAGGTTGGTGATGAAGCTGCGGCGCGCAGTGTGCGAGGAGACGAGGTTGCACTTCGGCGCGATGCTGGTGACCTGCCGCCCGCCGATGCGCTCTTCTATTTTGACCGTCTCGCCGATGCCGGCCATACGGCAAATCAACTTGATATCGTGGTTGAGGGACGAGGCCTTCACCGCAGGAAGCCTCCCGTTCCAACGGGCGAGGATTTGCATTACCTCCGGATATAATATAGGTATATATACTTCCGCGCCTGTCTTTTTCTGCCGCAGGCGGAATGCGAACCGCAGCTGCCCGTTCACCTTGAAAGAAAGGATATCCTCGGATGAGAGGCGGCAGTAGTCGGAAAACCGCTGCCCGGTCCAGCATCCGACCAGGAAAACATCCCGCGAGCGGACGAGCCCGCTGCCGGGCGGCAGTTCCAGCGAAGCTATGCGAAGAATCTCATCTTCATTGAGATACACCTTCTTCGCTTCGGTTATTTCCTTGACCGTAACCGAATAATCCTGCAGGCCGCGAAGCGGACTTTCCAGAATTCCGTCGCGGTAGGCCGCACTCATAGCGGCCTTGAACAGGGCGACGATCAGCGAACGCGTGCTGTCCCGGTACCGGCGCGTATCACAATAATTCAGCAAATTGTTGAGATCCTCGAGGCGAAGAGCCGAAATTTTTTTTTCTTTTTTCACGGTCGAGCAGTAGTCGCCCCAGAGGCGGCCGAACTTCTCCCAGGAAGCAATCGCACTTTCAGAATAGGGGTAACCCCTGAAGAGAAGGCGTTGCTCTTTCATCGCCGTGATTCGTCTTTCAATAAAAAGAGAGAGGGTCAATCCCTTTTTTTTGTAAAATAATTTCATGGCTTTTCAAAGAAAAATAGTATTTCAAAAGAAAAATATCTATATTTGTAGTTAATCATAACTAGGCTAGGTATGCCGTGTGCATCCCTGGCGGTTGGGATTTTTATTTTGGTTTAACGTTATTAATAATAATACATAGCAGGTTTGCCGCAACGACAAAACAGCAGCAGTTACAAACCCTAACGCGCAGAAAGCGCGATAAGACGTATCGAGAAGTACCGTTCCGGTAACAACTTGCTACAAAGAGCGTTCCAGACTTAGAAGAGACACTAGAATCAACCTATATTCCTATTAACCAAAAGTCATCTTATGAAGAAATCAAGACTTATTCTGGCATTCCTTGCCTTGATGCTCATCGGAAGCACGGCTTTCGCACAGAACATCACGGTCAAAGGTACTGTCACGGATGGGGCCACGGGTGATCCCGTTCCGTTCGCATCCATCGTCGTCAAGGGTACTTCTACCGGTGTCGCTACCGACATTGACGGTAATTATACCCTTGCAGTAGCAAAAAATGCTACCCTCGTCATCAGCTCCATAGGTTACACGACCCAGGAAGCTGCAGTCGAAGGTCGCACAGTCATTAACGTCATCCTCGCTCCGGATACCGAGATGCTCGATGAGACCATCGTCGTGGCTTACGGTGTGGCAAAGCGTGAGTCCGTCACCGGTGCTATCAGCACGGTGAAGAGTGACGCCATCGAGAAGCGCCCTATCAGCAACGTCTCGAACGCACTCGACGGTACCGTTACCGGTGTCCTCGCAATTCCCGACGGTGACCCTGGCGAGAGCGCAGGCATCCGCATCCGCGGTGTCGGTTCGGTCACTGGCGAAAACTCTCCCCTGTATGTCGTCGACGGTGTTCCGATGGGCGGCAATATGGGCGATATCAACCCCAACGATATCGAGAGCCTTACCGTCCTGAAGGATGCGACCTCCGCAGCCCTCTACGGCAACCGCGCATCCAACGGTGTCATCCTCATCACCACCAAGCGTGGCAAGAGCGACAAGGCAGGCATCTCCCTGAGCGTCAACCAGGGTATCTTCACCCGCGCACTCCCCGAGTACGACAAGGTCGATGCAAAGGACTTCATGCAGGTATTCTTCACAGGTTATATGAACAACCTGATCAGCAACGCCGGCATGACCAAGGAGCAGGCTATCAACGATGTCCGTACCAACCTCTTCACCTACATCGGTGAGTACAACATCTTCGACGCTCCCACCGAGACCCTCTTCAATGCAGAAGGCAAGTTCAACTATGCAGCCAACATCCGCGGCGGTTATGACGACCTCGACTGGTGGAAAGTCACCATGCGTACCGGCTACCGTCAGGACTACAACGTGAGCGGCAGCGGCGCATCCGAGAAGAGCAACTACTACTTCTCCCTGGGTTACCTCGATGAGGAAGGCCAGACCGTCAATTCGGACTTCTCCCGCTGGAGCGGCCGTGCAAACGTCAGCATATCTCCCCTGAAGTGGCTGAAGGCAGGCGCCAACATCAGCGCATCCTGGCAGGGCAAGAACTACCGCAGCACCGGTGCCACCACCTACGCCAACCCTCTGTATCAGGCACACGTGATGGCTCCTATCTATCCGGTCTATATGCACAACCCGGACGGTACCTATATGCTCGACGACAACGGCGAGAAGCAGTACGATGTCGGTGAGCTCTACGGCCGTCCCCAGTACAACGCCCGCTGCGCCATCTGGGAGGCTGCTCTCGACACCCGCTACAACCAGCGCGTCACCACCAATGCACAGGCTTATGCCGACATCACCTTCCTGAAGGACTTCACCTTCTCGATCAAGGGCGACCTCGG
Source organism: uncultured Bacteroidia bacterium (assembly GCA_902773925.1). GTDB lineage: Bacteria > Bacteroidota > Bacteroidia > Bacteroidales > UBA932 > Cacconaster. The sequence continues at coordinate 177,787 of CACYGI010000002.1, forward strand.
CCTTCGCACTGACAAGACCCGCACCTACAACAACGCAATCATCGGTGACGGCCGCGGCGCAAACGGTCGTACCAGCCGTACCGACTACCTCTACACGAACTACACGTTCCAGCAGCTGCTCAACTGGCGTCACGAGTTCGGCGACCACACCCTGGAAGCCCTCGCAGGCCACGAGAACTACTACTACCAGTACGAGTACACCTATCTGTACAAGCAGGATGAGACCCTGCCCGGCGGTATCGAGCTCGGCAACTTCAACTCCATGACCTCCATGGACGGCTACCAGAGCGGCTACCGCCTCGAGAGCTACCTCTCCCGCGTCAAGTACGACTACCTCAACAAGTACTTCATCGAAGGCAGCTTCCGTCGTGACGGTTCCTCACGTTTCCACAAGGACAACCGCTGGGGTAACTTCTGGTCCGCAGGTGCAACCTGGGTCATCAGCAAGGAAGAGTTCATGAAGAACGTTTCGTGGATCGACAACCTGCGCATCCGCGCATCCTATGGTCAGGTCGGTAACGACGCTTCCGTCGGTTACTACGGTTATATGGCTCTCTACGGCCTCGGCTCCAAGTACGGCGCCGCAGCTGCATCCTACAAGACTCAGAACGAAGCCGCTGACCTCGTCTGGGAGGCTGAGAACTCTTTCAGCACGGCTATCGAAGGCCGTATGTTCGACCGCTTGAACTTCACTTTCGAGTTCTTTAACAAGACCACCCACGACCTGCTCTTCGACGTCGAGCACCCGACCTCCGTCGGTGGTATCTCCAGCAGTGACATCACCACCGCTACCACCAAGAACATCGGTTCGGTCCGCAACCTCGGTGTCGAGGCAAGCATCGACGTGGACATCGTCAAGACCCGCAATGTCACCTGGAACGTGGGCGTCAACGCTACCTGGATGAAGAACACCATCCTCAAGCTCCCCGATGCCGACATCTACAACTATGACGGCATGCAGAACGCTATGCGTAACGGCACCAAGCTCTGGGCCGAGGGCCACGGCATCTATGACTGGAACCTCTATCAGTTCCTCGGCGTGGACCAGCTGACCGGTCTCGCTCTCTACGCTATCGACGATGAGAAGTACTACATCCTCGACGAGAACAAGATGGGCAAGGCCTGGAATCAGGAGAAGTATGAGGAGACCCACGATGTCGACTCCAGCTTCGACGAGGTCGAGAAGACCATCGTTCCCGAAGACTACCGCGTCGTCATCGACGGCAAGGAGTATGTCACCAATACCACCTACGCAAAACGCGACTGGGCGGGCAGTTCTCTCCCGAAGGTTTACGGTAACTTCAATACCTCCCTCCGCATCAAGAACTTCACCCTCTCCGCACTGTTCTCCTATGCACTCGGCAGCAAGTGCCTCGACTATGCATATCAGGACCTGATGTCCGTCAGCACGAGCCCTCACGCTTATCACGTGGACGTCCTCAACTCCTGGAGCGAGGCTCCCGCAGGTATGGATGTTGATTCGCCCAACCGTATCGACCCGACCGGCACCCCTCGTATCGACGGCTTCTACAACACCTACAGCAACGCTACTTCGACCCGTTTCCTTGTAAGCGGCAACTACCTGACCATCAAGAACATCAACATTGCTTACACCTTCCCCAAGCGCCTGGTCAACAGCATCGGTCTGAACGGTCTGGTACTCAGTGCATCCGTTGATAACCTCTGGTCCTTCACCGCAAAGAGGGGCATGAACCCTCAGCAGGCTTGGAGCGGCCTTATCTACGGTTCTTATATCAATACTCCGCGCGTCGCTACTGTCGGCGTGAAGGTCAATCTTTAATGCAAGCTAAAATATGACGAATATGAAAAGATTATCAATCATAGCACTTGCCCTTGCAGTTATCGTCTCTTTCGGCTGCTCAAAGGACTATCTGGATACCTATCCGACCAGCAGCACCTCGCCGGGCACGATCCTCGGTACGACCGACGCTGCAGTCGTGGCTGTCAACGGCCTCGCCAAACTGATGCACCGCCAGTACACTGCCAGTGCATACGGACAGGGCTACAACGGTGAAGGTACCATCCGCCTCTACTACGGCGAGTACCTCGGCAACAACCTGATGAAGGGTAACTCTACCGGCTTCCAAAACTCGGCCAACGGTAACCTCTATGTTTCCAACTCGGCCGCCCTCGGTTCCTTTGCATGGTACTATTACTACATGCTGATCGGCAACGCCAACACCATCATCAAGACCATCGACGATGCTGAAGGCACCGACGCGGAGCGCGCTTACATCAAGGCCCAAGCCCTGACATACCGCGCTTACGCATACTTCAACCTCGTTCAGATCTACGGCCGCCGCTGGAAGGACGGTTCCGACAAGCCGGCTTGCGTCCTGCGTCTTACCGGTGACGAACCCGACAACCTCGACCGCGCTACCGCTGGCGAAGTTTACGACCAGATCTACAAGGACCTCAACGATGCTATCGAGCTCTTCAACGCTTCGGGCAAGGCCAACAGCCGCAAGTCCAACCACATCGTTGACCTCGACGTGGCGTACGGCGTCTTTGCACGCGTAGCCCTCACCAAAGAAGACTGGGCTAACGCTCTCAAGTATTCACAGCTGCTTCACGCGAAGTATCCTCTGATGAGCGTGGCTGAGGAGCAGGCTGGTTTCAGCAACCCGAACAACGAATGGATATGGTACATCTACGGCGCGGAGGATGAGACACTCTACTTCTACGACTACTTCTGCTACGCTGCTTACAACGCACAGACCAGTACGACACGTAACTACCCGATCCTTATCAGCCGCCATCTGTTCGACCAGATCCCGACGACCGATATCCGCCGTGCATTCTGGCTGGATCCCGCAGGCTACGAGGGCACCTTCAACACCAATACGATGAAGGCAAGCACACAGTCTTCCAAGAACAGGCTCTGGGCATATGGCCAGAACTACGCCGTACAGCGTGGTCACGAGCTTCTCTCCACCCACTGCATCTTCGCTTATATGAACTTCAAGATCAGCAACAACATCCAGCCCGGTATCGGACACCTCTGCCTGATGCGCTCTTCGGAAATGCTGCTTATCGAAGCTGAGGCTCAGTATAATCTGAAGAAGGAAGCTGAGGCTCGCGCTCTCCTGGTTGAGCTCAACGCAACCTCGAAGCGTGACCCGGCTTACACCTGCACCGCAAGCGGCGAGGCCCTCATGGAGCAGATCAAGCTCTATCGCGGCATCGAGCTCTGGGGCGAAGGCTTCAACTGGTTCGACCTCAAGCGCTGGGGTGACAGCATCTCTCGTCAGACCTATGCTAACGGCGGCAACTGGATGAGTTCCTACGCTGTCAGCTTCGGCCCCAACGAGAAGAACAACTGGACCTGGTGCATTCCTCGTAACGAGACTGACTACAACAAGGGTATCACCTCTACCGCCAACGAATAATCCGTTGCACGGTATGACAATAGCAAGGGTGGCTTTCGGGCCACCCTTCTTTTTTTATAGCGGTATTCGCAAGAAATGTGTATCTTTGCGGATTATTATCAACATAAACAATTGTCACGAATGACTAAAAAACTCTTTACCGAATTCCCTCCCGTGACGACGGAGCAGTGGGATGAGGTGATCATCAAGGACTTGAAGGGCGGCGACTACGAGAAAAAGCTCGTCTGGCGCACCCTCGAAGGGTTCCCGGTAAGGCCTTACTATCGCGCCGAGAACCTCAAGGACATCCCTTTTACCGGCATTGCGCCGGGTGTATTCCCCTATGTCAGGGGCGTTGAAGCTGACAACAAATGGCTTACCCGCCAGGACTACTGCCTGTGCGAGGGCATCGAAGAGGCCAACGCGCTGGCTCTCGACGGCCTCTGCAAGGGTGTCGAGTCCGTCGGATTCCGCATCAACGGCAAGGAAGGTCTTGACAAGGCAGGATTCGCGAAACTGCTCAAAGACATCGTCCTTCCCGCAGTCGAAGTCAACTTCACGCACTGCATGCCCCGCACGGCCGTATCGACCGTCAAGGCATTTATCGAGTATGTAAAGGAGCAGGGCATCAAGCCCGAAGAGGTACGCGCGTCATTTGACGTAAGTCCTCTCCATATGCTCACGGTACGCGGCACACTCAACCCCGCGAAGGGTTATGAGATCCTCGCAGAGTGCATCCGCCTCACGGCAGATTACCCCCACGTCCAGGTTGTGAACGTAGCGGGCTATGATTTCAACGACGCCGGAGCAGGTATCGTCCAGGAGCTCGCATTCGCGCTGGCCATCGGCAGCGACTATATGGCAGGCCTTACGGCACTCGGCCTCGACGCTTCGCTGATCGCCTCCAAGATGCGTTTCACCCTCGCCGTCAGCTCCAATTATTTTATGGAGATCGCCAAGTTCCGCGCAGCGCGCGTTCTCTGGGCCAACATCGCAAAGGCTTACGGTGCAAAGGAAGAAGCTTGCAAGATCTGCACTCACGCCGTCACCAGCGCCTGGAACCAGACCGTCTATGACGCGTATGTCAATATGCTCCGCGGCACGACCGAGGCAATGAGCGCCGCCATCGCAGGCGTCCACTCGCTCACGGTCCTGCCCTTCGACAAGGCATTCCGCAAGCCGGGCGAATTCTCGAACCGCATCGCACGCAACGTGCAGTCCATCCTCAAGGAGGAATCCCGTTTCGACAAGATCGTGGATCCTGCAGCAGGTTCGTACTACATCGAGACTCTTACCAATTCCATCATAAACGCTGCCTGGACTCTCTTCAAGAGCGTCGAGGAGAAGGGCGGCTATCTGGAGGCATTCAAGGCAGGCTTCGTCCAGAGCCAGATCAAGGCTACGGCCGAGAAGCGCGATATGAACATCGCTACCCGCCGCGACACCATCCTTGGTACCAACCAGTTCCCCAACTTCCTCGAGAAGGCGTCCGACGAGATCACCGAGGACATCGTCAAGCGAGGCGCGAAGAAATGCTGCTGCGCCTGCAAGGACGAGAGCGAGAAGATCGCAGAGCCGCTCGAGAAGTATCGCGGCGCACAGGTATTCGAGGCGATGCGCCTCGCTACCGACCGCAGCAAGCACCAGCCGGTCGTATTTATGCTGACCTTCGGCAACCTTGCGATGTGCCGCGCACGCGCTCAGTTCAGCTGCAACTTCTTCGCAGTGGCAGGTTTCAAGGTTGTGGACAACAACCGCTTCGCAAGCGTCGAAGAGGGCATCAAGGCCGCTCTTGAGGCAAAGGCCGACATCGTCGTAGCCTGCTCGGCGGATGACGAGTACCTCGAGGCAGTTCCGCAGATCGCAAAGGGCATCGGCAATAAGGCTGTAGTGGTCGTCGCCGGTGATCCCGAGTGCCGCCCGCAGCTCGAAGAGCAGGGCATCAAGAACTTTATTCACGTCCGTTGCAACATCCTCGAGACTCTCAAGGAGTACCAGAAGATGATGGGCATCAGCGAACTTTAATAAGGAGGAATGACTATGAGACCTGATTTCAAAAACCTCGAATACAAAGGCACGACTCCTTCCGCTTGCAACTGCAAAAACAGCGAAGCGTGGCTGGCGCCGGAAAACATCAACGTGAAGCCACTCTATACCGAGAAGGATCTCGAGGGTATGGAGCACCTCAATTACGCGGCCGGCGTTGCGCCGTTCCTCCGCGGACCGTACTCTACGATGTACGTCAACAAGCCCTGGACCATCCGTCAGTATGCCGGTTTCTCCACGGCTGAAGAATCCAATGCATTCTACCGCCGCAACCTGGCTGCAGGCCAGAAGGGTCTTTCGGTCGCATTCGACCTTGCAACCCACCGCGGTTATGACGCAGATCACCCGCGCGTAGTGGGCGACGTCGGTAAGGCCGGCGTGTCCATCTGCTCGGTGGAAGATATGAAGGTCCTCTTCGACCAGATCCCTCTGGGCAAGATGTCCGTCTCGATGACGATGAACGGCGCCGTCCTTCCCGTGATGGCATTCTACATCGTCGCCGGACTGGAGCAGGGCGTGAAGCTCGAAGAGATGGCAGGTACCATCCAGAACGATATCCTCAAGGAGTTTATGGTGCGTAACACCTATATCTATCCCCCGGAGTTCTCGATGCGTATCATCGGCGATATCTTCGCATACACCTCCAAGTATATGCCCAAGTTCAACTCGATTTCGATTTCCGGTTACCATATGCAGGAAGCAGGTGCCACCAATGATATCGAGATGGCTTATACGCTCGCCGACGGTATGGATTATATCCGCACCGGTATCAAGGCCGGCATAGACGTGGATGCATTCGCTCCGCGCCTGTCGTTCTTCTGGGCCATCGGCATGAACCACTTTATGGAGATTGCCAAGATGCGCGCAGCGCGTATGCTCTGGGCAAAGATCGTCAATCAGTTCAACCCGAAGAACCCGAAGTCCCTCTCGCTCCGTACGCACTGCCAGACTTCCGGCTGGTCGCTTACCGAGCAGGATCCGTTCAACAATGTCGCACGTACCTGCATCGAGGCTATGGGCGCCGCCCTGGGCCACACCCAGTCGCTGCACACCAACGCTCTTGACGAGGCTATCGCCCTGCCGACCGACTTCTCCGCACGTATCGCGCGTAACACCCAGATCTACATCCAGGAAGAGACCCAGGTCTGCCGTTCGATCGACCCGTGGGCAGGTTCGTACTATATCGAGAGCCTGACCAACGACCTTGCACACAAGGCCTGGGAGCATATCGAGGAGGTCGAGAAGCTTGGCGGTATGGCCAAGGCTATCGAAACCGGTATTCCGAAGCTCCGCATCGAGGAGGCTGCCGCACGCAAGCAGGCCCGCATCGATTCGGGTATCGACAAGATTATCGGTATCAATGAGTACCGCCTCGCTCACGAGGATCCCATCGAGATCCTTGACGTGGACAACACGAAGGTCCGCGAGAGCCAGATCGCACGCCTGAAGGAGCTCCGCGCTCACCGCGACGAGGCTGCAGTCCGTGCTGCCCTGGAAGCTATCACCCACGCTGTCGAGACCAAGACGGGCAACCTGCTCGAGCTTGCAGTCGAGGCCGCAAAGGTCCGCGCTACTCTAGGCGAGATTTCCGATGCATGCGAAAAGATTGTCGGACGTTATAAAGCTACTATCCGTATGAATTCCGGTGTTTATTCTTCTGAACTTAAGAACGACCGCGAGTTTGAGACCGCCAAGAAGATGGTGGCCGAGTTCGCCAAGAAGGAAGGCCGTCAGCCCCGTATTATGGTCGCCAAGCTCGGCCAGGACGGTCACGACCGCGGTGCCAAGGTTGTCGCAACAGGCTATGCCGACTGCGGCTTCGACGTGGATATGGGCCCTCTGTTCCAGACTCCGGAGGAGGCTGCAAAGCAGGCTGTGGAGAACGACGTTCACGTCGTGGGCGTTTCTTCGCTTGCCGCAGGTCACAAGACTCTCGTTCCGCAGATCATCGCAGAGCTCAAGAAGCTTGGCCGCGAGGATATCGTGGTCATCGTGGGCGGCGTGATCCCGGCCCAGGATTACGATGAGCTGTACCGTGACGGTGCAATGGCCATCTTCGGCCCCGGCACACCGATCGCTACGGCTGCCATCAAGATCATGGAGATCCTCAACCAGCGTTTCGAAGACTAATCTTCCACTACGCATACAAGCGAGATGCCCGGCCCACCCCGGGCATCTTTCGTTTTGTTTGACCGCCGGCTTCCGCTGCGGCGGCAGCTTGCCTTTGACCGCCGGCTTCCGCTGCGGCGGCAGCTTGCCTCTCAGAGGACTCCGCTCACTTCGTTCGCTCCGGCCCCTCCCACCGTCATCGGCGTCATCGCTGACGCGATAACTTGCTGCCGGCGGGCCCCGTCCCCCTATACTTGTCCGGGGGTGGACAGCTAAGCCGCGAGGCGTGCAAAAATATAACTTCGAGGCGCGAAGGCGAAGCCGGCGGGCAAAAGCGGGCACGAAAAGGGCCGTTTTTGTGTCCGGTTTGAGAAATAATCAAAAGCGGGCACGAAAATGGGGGTTTCTGTGCCCGGTTTGCTACGGAGCTATAGATCCTTCGCTTCGCTCAGGATGACAAAACGGGAAGGCCACAGGATGACAGAAAGTGGTGGTCGGCGAGTAAGAAAAAAGGTGGCCCGCAATGAGCCACCTTTTGATTTGTCGGTCAATCGAGAGGTTAGTCGTCGATCTCTTCCTTGAACATATTGATCGGGAAACGAGCCAGGATGTCAGCCTTCTTCGTGTACCAGATATTGTACTTGCCGCTGGCGTTCTTGTCATAAGAACGATAGTAGTAGCACATCGTCTCGAATGCAGCATCAGTATAGTACTTGTAACCGGTCATAACTGCGGTCGAGCCGGACTCGTCAATCGTACAGATGGCAATCGGGGTAAAGAGAGGGGTGTTCTGGGCCGAACTGCCGATGACGCCGAACATACCGCCACGGCACTTATATTCCAGACCGTCAGATGACGACTTCTGAGTAGAGCTGTATGTAAGCATATGGTTGAGAATAACCATATTGCCGGTTGTCTGATCATACTCTGCCCAGTACTTGGTAGTGGTACCGGCCCAGCCGGTAAACTGGAAGACCTCATCAGGATTCTTGCTGGTAATATCAAGAGTATAGGTCACAGGCTCATTGTTGATGGTCTCGCCTACGAGAGTCCACTTGCCGATCCACTTGTTGAAACCGTCGGAAGAGGTGGTACCCTGCTTGGGAGTCCACTGGCGGATAAGATATGCTCCCGTCGGCTCCTTAGCCTCGTCAAACTGCATCACCAGGACATAGAACGTAGCCTCCGGAGGGAAGACGAATCCCATACGGTAATTCTTGTTGCCTTCGAGGAGACTCCTCTCACCGGAGAGAACCTTTGCTGCAAGGTCGTTCTTAGCGGCCTCGTAAGAAGAACCGTAATGACTGGTGAACTCGGAATACTGGAAGTATATATATGCCCAGGTGCCGGGGACACCCATAATCTGAACGCGATCCGAACCGTCATCTGCACCACGACGGGCATAGACGATATCCCAGTCGATATTGTCGATGGTCTTGGTCAGCATCTCGCCGCGATCCACGTGAAGATTCTCATACACGCACTTGGTTTCCTCGTAATAATAGGCATATTCGTCGAGGATACCGAACTGCAGGTCGGGGTAATCACCGACAGGCAGCGGAGCATAGAAAGTGACGGGGCCCGTACCCTCAAGCTCCTCAGGAATCTCAAACCAGAGGCTGCTGTTCGTCCTTCCGGACGGAAGCGGACCTGCAGGAATGATCAGATCCTCCTCGTCAGCGTAATCCTTGATGGTGAAGTCGCCATAGAGCTGAATGCTGTTGGAACGGACAAAGAACCAGCCCGCCCCACGCGGAACGTGGTTGATGGTAACTGCCAGGAGACCGCTCATATGCTTGAACTGCAGGCCACCCGCATCCTCGCCGCTGAAAGTGGCGACCATCGGAGAGAAAGTACGGTCAGCCTCGAATATCCGGTTCTGCGGGATATGGATCGTCAGATCCGTACCTGCGGAAACAGCGATATCGGAAGGCATAACGGCAACCTTCTCAACCGAGACACCGGGAACGAGGCTGGTAAACTCAGCCACCTTGGTGCCGGCGCCGTCAGTAAGGTTGAAAGGAGTAAAACCGGTCGTACCGGCAAGATTGACAGCGATGGTATCGCCGTACTGCCAGGAGAATTCGCCGGTCGCGGAGACGGCCGAGCGTGTCTGCGGGGCGACTGTAGCGCGAAGGACGACTTTCTCGCCTTCGTCAGTAACATTGGCGGGAGCGAAAGATTCGCGTGCGCAGCCCATCACAACCGTGAGAGCAGTCGCAAAGATGATAGCAAATTTCTTCATGACGCGTCCCTCCTAAAAATTAAAACCGTCGGGCAGTTCAAACCCGCCGAACATTCCACCGCCGAGCTCGAGCGGCGTAGGCTTGTAGTCCTCTCCGGTGTTACTGCTTCCGGCAATCATCCCGAAGGTGCCGATGGACAGGAACTCCGCCACCGGCGCTTGATAAGTTAATTTGGTCTTCATATCGATATGTAATGTGATTATCAGTAACTGACGGCAAATCTAAAAAAAATAAGTATTTATCAATGCATTTATGTACATTTGTACCCTTAAGAAATTTCATTTAATTAACCTATTATATGCCTATGAGAAAGCAAAAATTATTGCTGACGGCTTTGCTGGCGCTTCTGACCGTGACAACGGCACTTGCGCAGACACGGTCGATAAAGGGCACCGTCACCTTCGCGGCTGACGGAGAGCCTGTGGTAGGCGGCTATATCGTGGTCGAAGGGACCAATCCGAAGATTGGTACCACCACCGACATCGACGGTAATTTCCGCCTCGACAACGTGCCGGCAAACGCCAAATTCGTCATTGCCTCCTTCGTAGGATGCAAAGACGAACGGGTCGCCATCGCGCCCGAGCTCACTATTGTCCTGCAGGACGATATGGAAGTGCTCGAGAGCGTGGTCATCACCGGTATGCAACAGGTCGACCGGCGACTCTTTACCGGTTCGACCACCAAGCTCAGCGCTGATGAGACCAAGATCAGCGGTCTTTCGGACGTAAGCCGTTCGCTTGAAGGCCGCGTAGCAGGTGTCTCCGTGCAGAACGTCTCCGGTACCTTCGGTACGGCGCCCAAGATCCGCGTCCGCGGTGCAACCTCCATCTACGGCTCGTCCAAGCCGCTGTGGGTCGTGGACGGCGTGATTATGGAGGATGTCGTCGAAGTGGATGCCGAGAGCCTTTCCTCCGGTGATGCCAACACGCTGATCTCCTCAGCCATCGCCGGCCTCAACTCCGACGATATCGAATCCTTCGACATCCTCAAGGACGGTTCGGCGACTTCGATCTACGGTGCCCGCGCAATGGCCGGCGTCATCGTCGTCACCACCAAGAAGGGCCGCAGCGGCCACAGCAGCATCAGCTACTCCGGCGAGTACACGATGCGCCTCAAGCCGAGCTACTCCACCTTCAACATCATGAACTCCCAGGACCAGATGTCCATCTACCAGGAGCTTCAGCAGAAGGGTTACCTCTCCTATGCAGGTACCGCAAACGCTTCGAGCAGCGGTGTCTATGGCAAGATGTACCAGCTGCTTACGCTTTATGACGAGACTTCCGGACAGTTCGGTCTGGCCAATACCGCAGAGGCCAAAGCCGCTTACCTGCGTGCCGCCGAGTACCGCAACACCGACTGGTTCGACCGCCTCTTTACGTATAACGTGCAGCACAACCACTCGGTCTCAATGTCCGGCGGTACCGACAAGGGCAACTACTACGCTTCCCTTTCGGTGATGGACGACCCGGGCTGGACCCTCCAGAGCTCCGTGCAGCGTTTTACGGGCAACCTGAACGCAACCCACAAGATCACCAACAAGCTGACGCTCAATATCATCAGCAACGCCGCTTACCGTAAGCAGCGCGCGCCGGGAACCCTGAGCTCTACAATCGATGCGGTCAACGGTGAGGTCAAGCGCGATTTCGATATCAACCCTTATTCGTACGCGCTCAACACTTCCCGCACGCTCGACCCCGATGAGTATTATACCCGCAACTACGCAGCGTTCAACATTTTCCACGAGCTGGAAAACAACTACATCGACATCGACGTGACCAACCTGCGTTTCCAGGGCGAGCTGAAATACAAGCCCATCAGCAAGATCGAGCTGTCACTGCTCGCGGCTGCGAAGTACACCGCTTCGACGCGCCAGCACCATATCAAGGACGACTCCAACCAGGCTCTGGCATACCGCGCAGCTCCGACCACCCAGGTCCGCAACAGCAACACATTCCTCTACACCGACCCGGACGATCCGTTCGCACTGCCTGAGGTCATAATGCCTTACGGTGGTATCTTCGAGCGTACCGACAACAAGATGTTCGGATGGGATATGCGTGCTACGGCTTCGTACAATGACACTTACGCCCGCGACCACATCGTCAATTTCTACGGCGGTATGGAGACCAACTCCATCGACCGTGAGGCGACCTGGTTCCGCGGATGGGGCCTGCAGTACGACCTGGGCGAAGAGGCCAACTACGATTACCGCATCTTCAAGCGCGGCAAGGAGGATGGCAGCGATTATTACACGATCAACCATACCTTCGACCGCCGCGTCGCATTCTTCGGCACCGGTACCTACTCTTATAAGGGCCGCTACAGCATCAACGGTACCATCCGTTACGAGGGTTCCAACCAGCTCGGCAAGAGCCGCAAGGCACGCTGGCTGCCTACTTGGAACATTTCGGCCAAGTGGAACGTCATCGACGAGCCGTGGATGCAGCAGATGCGCGACCGCATCTCGCACCTCGCACTGAAGGCTTCCTACTCCCTGACGGCAGAACGCGGTCCGGTCAACAACTCGCTGATGATCATCCGCGCGGACACGCCCTGGAGGTATTCGACCTCCGACAGCGAGACCGTCCTCTACCTCTCCTCCCCGGCCAATCCGGACCTTACCTACGAGAAGAAGCACGAGCTCAACATCGGTCTCGAACTCGGTCTGCTTGACAACCGCATCAACTTCGCGGGTGACTGGTATATGCGTAACAACTTCGACCTTATCGGTCCGGCATACACGACCGGCACCACGGGCGCGGTCACCAAGTACGGTAACGTCGCTTCGATGAAGTCCAACGGTTTCGAGCTTTCGCTGACCACGACCAACATCAAGACACGCGACTTCAACTGGGTGACCAACCTCATCTATTCGCATACGCAGAATATCGTTACCGAGCTGCTCTCCACGCGCCGCGTCATCGACCTGGTCTCGGGTACCGGCTTTGCATTGCAGGGCTACCCCAACCACAGTATCTTCTCCATCCCGTTTATGGGTCTTAACGAAGAAGGTCTGCCGACGTTCCTGGATCAGGACGGCAATATCACCACGACCGGCATCTATTTCCAGACTTCGGATCCCAAGAAACTCGACTTCCTCGAGTACAGCGGTACGGCTGATCCTACCGACGTGGCATCCATCGGCAACACCCTCCAGTGGAAGGGCTTCAAGCTGAATGTCTTCGTCACCGGTTCGTTCGGCAACGTCATCCGTATGGATCCCGTATTCAAGGCCCGCTACAATGACCTGTCCTCGATGCCGAAGGAGTTCAACGACCGCTGGGTCATCCCCGGAGACGAGAACTACACGACCATCCCGGTCATCGCTTCGCGCATCCAGAACCGTAACGACAGCCACCTGAGCTACGCTTACAACGCATACAACTATTCGACGGAACGTATCGCCAAGGGTGATTTCGTACGCCTCAAGGAAGTATCCCTGAGCTATGACTTCCCCAAGACGGTCACCGAACCGCTGCGTCTGAGCACGCTTTCCCTCAAACTGCAGGCGACCAACCTGTTCCTGCTGTATTCCGACTCCAAGTTGAACGGACAGGATCCTGAATTCTTCAACACCGGCGGTGTGGCCGTCCCGATGCCGAAGCAGTTCACCCTTTCCCTTAAAATCGGTTTATAATGGAGGATGATGATTATGAAAGCATTTAAATATACCCTTATCGCAGTCATCGCTGTCCTGAGCCTCAGCTCCTGCGACAAATTCCTCGACGTAAACCCGGACAAGCGTGCCGAGGTTGACACCGTCGAAGAGATCAGCGCGCTGCTCGGCACGGCATACACGGACCACATTATGAACATAATGGCCGAGCTGATGAGCGACAATATCGATGACTTCGGCCTGACGTCCTACAACAACTCCAGCCGTTTCCTCGAACAGGTTTACAACTTCGAAGAAATCACCGAGTCCAACAATGAAAGCCCCGAGAACTGCTGGGCTGACTACTGGAACGCCATCGCCGTCTCCAATATCGCCCTCGAAGAGCTTGCAAAGATCGGCCCCGAGACGGACCTTTCGCTCCGCGAGATCTACGGCGAGGCCTATATGGCACGCGCATACAACCACTTCATGCTGGGCACGATGTTCTGCATGCCCTACGATCCGGCCAACAGCAAGACCGATCCGGGCCTGCCCTACCTCACCGCCGTCGAGAACGGATTCAACGTACAGCACGACCGCGGCTCGGTTGCTGATTTCTACGCAGCAGTCGAGGCTGATATCGAGCGCGGCCTGCCGCTGGTCGGCGATTCGCGCTACCTCGTCCCGAAGTACCACTTCAACCAGGATGCGGCTTACGCATTTGCAACGCGCTTCTATCTCTACTACGGCAAATATGACAAGGCCATCGAATGCGCAAACCACGTGCTCGGCGAATCCCCGAAGACCGTCCTGAAGGACTGGGCGTACCTGGGAAGCCTGCCGACCGGAACCAACGGCCCGCTGCTTCACGCGACCGCATATTGCGAGTCTTCCTCGCCGGCCAACCTCCTGCTGCAGGCCTGCTACTCGTCCCAGGGCTATGTCTGGGCCAACTATTCCACATACAACCGTTTCTCTCACGGTGCTTACCTGGCTTCGACCGAAGATATGCAGGCTACGTATCCCTGGGGCAACGGTGGATTCTACGACGGCTCCAAGACTTATTCCGGAAGTATGGACAAGGTCATCTTCTGGCGCGTCCCCCGTATCTTCCAGTACACCGACCCGGTGGCAGGTATCGGCTATCTGCGCACGATCTCCGTCGCGCTCAGCACTGACGAGACGCTGCTCAACCGCGCCGAGGCCTATATCTTGTCCGGCAATTACGAGGCCGCCTGCGACGACCTGAATCTGTGGCTGCACAATATCACCAACAAGACCTACGTGCTGACCCCGGACAATATCCGAAGCTTCTATAACGGCGTCGCATATCACCAGTGGGACAAGGGCTCAGTCAAGAAGCACCTCCATCCCGCATTCAAGACCATCGAAGAAGGCAGCACCGAGGAGTGCATGCTCCAGTGCCTGCTCAACTGCAAGCGACTCGAGACCATCGGTTTCGGCGGCCGCTGGCAGGATATCCGCCGCTATGGCATCACCGTTCACCGCCGCCAGATGAACCTTACCTCCGCGGGCTACGTGCCGGTAAGCATTTCTGACGAGATCGGTGCACGCGATCCCCGCCTGGCCCTGCAGATCCCTTACAAGGTCATCCAGGGCGGATTTACCCCGAACCCCCGTTAAAAATGACAGCCATGAAAAAATATTTCTTTTTAGCACTGTCAATCATCGCGCTCCTGCCCCTGGGCACTGCCTGCAGCGAGGAGCAGCTGGATCCCGAGAGCATCATCACCGTGGATTCACGGCCCAAGAATGCTTTCGACCTCTGGCTCGACGCGAATTATGTCTATCCGTATAACATCGAGTTCAAGTATCGTTACGAGAACAACGAGACGGACCTTAACTACTATTCGGTACCGGCTTCCTACGAGAATTCCATCGTAATGGCCCACCTGGTCAAATATCTCTGCATCGACTCTTATGACGAGGCCGCAGGCGTGACCTTTACCAGGACCTACTTCCCCAAGGAGTTCTTCCTGATGGGCGAATGGGAATACAAGAACAACGGCGTCTATACGCTGGGTACCGCAGAGGGCGGCAAGAAGATCATCCTGATGGGCATCAATTACCTGCCCATCTATATGACGACGGCCGAGAACCTCAACTATTACTACCTCAAGACGATCCACCACGAGTTTACCCACATCCTCAACCAGACGAAGGACTTCCCGGTAACCTTCTCTCAGGTCTCCGGCGGTTCTGCAGACGGTTATCTGGCCGACAGCTGGAATGCTTCCGACTATGCAAGCGATTATCTGCAGCGCGGTTTCATCACCCGCTACGCGCAGCATTCGGACCGTGAGGACTTCGCGGAGTGTATGTCCGTCTATGTCACCCATACCGCCGACTGGTGGGCAGCTACCATCGAGTCCGCGACTACGGAGGAGAAGGACGGCGCAGCCAAGCTTATGACCAAGATCAGCATCGTCAAGTCCTATATGAGCGAAACGTTCGGCATCGACCTTGACAACCTGCGCGACATCATTCTGCGCCGCCAGGGCGAGGTGGTTTCCGGACAGGTCGATCTTCATTCTGTTGAAATCAAATAAGGAGGCGCAGATATGAAAACACGTATTTTCTCACTGATGATGATCGGCCTGCTGGCCATCACTTCCGTTTCCTGCGTCAAGGATGCAGATCCCGTATTTGACAAGAAGCCTTCCGTGCGTATGCAGGAAGCGCTCAAAAATGCACAGGACATCCTGCGCACCGCCCCTCACGGCTGGCGTATGGACGACTTTATGAATGAAAGCAATACCACGGCTATCAAGGGCGGTTATACCATTGCCCTGAAGTTTACCGAGGACAAGGTGACCGCCTGGGGCGAAATGATGAACGACGTGAACATCTGCTACACTTCGCTCTACATTATGACCACCGACGACGGTCCGGTGCTTTCGTTCGATGACAACAATTACATCCTGCACTATTACAGCACTCCTTCGGGAACGAGCCGCAACCAGTACGGCCAGACCGGCCACTACCAGGCACTGGGCGGCGACTTCGAGTTCCTTATCCTCGAGGCTTCGGCTGACTGCGTGAAGCTCAAGGGCAAGCGCGGCGGACAGAAGATCAACCTCTACCCGCTCGACAAGGAGCCCGCAGAATTTCTCGCTGGTGTGGTAAAGGTGCGCGAGGAAATGCTCGTCACCCACTATGAGGATGCATCCAACAACCTGAGTATGGATCTGGACCGCGACAACCGCCATATCCTGATCAACTATTTCGAGCCCGCGACCGCAGAAAAGGAAGCATACGAAGAGAATATCCTCGATATCGCTTACCTCTATACGGAGACCGGTATCCACCTGAAGCGTTCTCTCAAATCAGCGCTAAAGGGTGTTACGGCCGAAGGCCGCGAGGCTTTCATCAAGATGCTTGAGGATCACGATACCCAGGATATGACCTGGGACGGCGTCGCTCGCAGCCTCTCATTCTCCGGTATCGTCGTCGCGGGTGTCCTTCCCGAAGGCTGGCTCCCGTACAACGACTACATCGGTGATTATGTCCTGAGCTACAACAACGGCACGACCATCGATATCAAGCTGGAAAAGGATGAATATATGAAGTCATACATCCTCTCGGGCCTGAACTCCCACTACACCCTGACGGTCAGCTACGACCTGGCCTCCGGTGCCCTGGTCCTCAACGGCCAGACCATCGGCCAGTCGGGTGAATATACCTACTGGTTCGCACCGTGGTCGCTCGTCGGCGGCGGCAGCCTCTGGTACTCCACTTCCTACGGTATGCGTTCCGTCCTGGACCAGGCATCCTATGACGCTGATCCGGCTCATTTCTCGATCAACTGGGTATCCGGCAATTCAGCCGCAGGCAAGCCGATCGATTCGTTCATCCTCTATCAGAGACACAGCAGCGGCAGCGGTAACAGCGCCATCCAGGATGCATCCTGGTATTTCCCGACGACCAACTACCGCATGGCTTATCTCTCGTCATTTACAAAGAAATAGTTTGCACTATGAAGAAATATCCTTTTATCGCGCTTTTCGTCCTGGCGGCACTCTGCTGTGCCTGCCAGGAGAAGGAGCCCGTATGGGTGGAGCCTGTACAGACAATGTTCATCGAGCAGGCAAATCTGGTTTTCACGCCCGCGGCCGGCTCTTCGAGCTTTCTGGTAAAGGCGGAAAAGTCCTTTACGGCGCAGACTGACCGCGACTGGTGCACCGCCACTGTCAGTGGCAGCGAGGTTACGGTCAACGTGACTGACAACGGCAGCAACGAGACGCGTTATGCGCGCGTCACGCTGGTCTGCGGAGATGAGACCCTTGGCATCACCGTCCATCAGGCCGGCCTGATCCTCAAGGGCTTCACTGTGACCGACCAGGTCGTAAGCTCAAAGCAGCAGGTGCTGAAATTCCCCTATTCGGCCAACGGTCCGCTGAGCGTCTCGACCAACGAGGCCTGGATCGGCGTCGCGCTGAATGATTCGCTGGTTACGATCAGCGTTGCCGAGAATACCGGCAGTATGCGTACCGGCCAGATCGAATATGCCTTCGGCGACCGCAGCGGCAGCTTCTCGATCATCCAGAATCCCTTGTTCCGCGTACTTCCCGACTGGGAGCCCGCTTATGCCGGCAAGACCCGCGCCACGACTTATACCTGCGAGAATTTCAGTGTCAGCGTGGCAGCCGCCTCCATCGGCCAGCCCTATGCCATCACGCTTGTCCCGGAGAGCGATTTCATCGCTTCGGGTCAGACTATGTCGGATTATGTGGCTGATGTGGTTTGGAAGAAGGCACTTGCTGAGCTTGAACTTATCATCGAAGAATCCGAGGGGACGCTGAAACTCGGCGACCTGCTCCTGACGGATTCGGCTACGGCCGAGTTCCCCGCTTCGGATATTCCTGCAGGAAGCTGGTATGTCATCGCCGTAGGTCTCAACCCCGACGCCATTCCGACCGGTTTCTACTCGGCAGCCCTGGTCCAGACCACGCCCCGGACATATGCTTCGTGGCTCGGCACCTGGACGGCTACCGATGCTCAGGGAGTTGTCTCTACGCTTGAAATCGCACAGAAGGAGTCCGGCGCATCCTATACGATCACCGGACTGAAGGGTTACAATTTCCCGGTTTCGGCCAAATTCACCCCTGCTGACGGCACCTTTACGATCACCGGCTCTTCGACCGTCAGCCTGATCAGTTCGGATTATACCGAGGGTCAGTATGTGTTCAAGACTCTGTACCTGCTGGGCCTCTTCACAAACGGTTCGAGCTCGTATTACCGTACCGGCGCTTCGTCCGATGTCGCCCTCGGTTCGCGTATCGACGACAACAAGGCGCAGATCACTGGCTACTGGACTACCGCCTCGAGCGGTGACTGGTGCATATTCAACCAGCTGGTATTCCGCGGCCTTGCAAGCAAGAGCGGCGCAACTGCGACCAACACCGTCCTGGCGCGCAATTATCTGCCTATAGTCCTGACCAGATAAGGGTCACGACCACTTAATTCACATTCCGCGGAAACATCCGGCCATCCGGACTTTTCCGCGGAATTGCTTTTGTGCTCTTCAAGAATTATTTGTAATTTTGAAGGTTAAAATCAGATTAGGATGAAAAAGTTACTGTTATTGGTGTTTTTTGCTTCGTTGATGGGATTCGCTCTGCCTCTCGGTGCGCAGGATAATCATCTTGCCGCCGTAACGGAAGACGATGACAGCAATATGCCTGACCGCAGTGTAGTATTCGCCCAGTACGATGATCAGGTCCTTGGGATGGACGTTTATATGCCTGATGACAACTCGGCGGCTCATCCGTGCATGATTTTCACCTATGGCGGCGGATTCAAGATGAACACGCAGCGCAATCCCGCGACGCGACGCTTCTGCCGCCGCCTGGCCGACGATCTGGGCATCGTGGTGCTGGCCATAGATTACCGCCTCGGCCTGAAGGACAACCACGCCACCGGCAAGCTGTCGATGGCCAAGCCCCTCAAGAACGCCATCGATATGGGCACGGAGGACCTTTTCAAGGCCCTGAAGTGCGTCCTGGACAACGCCTTCTCGATGCGCATCAATCCCGCCAGGATTTTCCTTTGCGGCTCCAGCGCTGGAGCGATGATTTCACTCCAGGCCGATTTCGAGCTCTGCAACCGCACCGAGATGACTACGCTCATTCCGGATGATTTCCGCTTTGCGGGCGTCATATCATTTGCCGGAGCACTGTTTTCGACCAGCGGAAGGCCCTCCTACGTCATCCACTCCCCCGCCCCGACATTCCTGCTGCACGGAGATGCAGACAAGCTCGTCCCCTACGACAAGATCGCCGTCCTCAAATACTGGATCGCAGGCTCCAACACCCTGGCAAAAATATTTGACAGCAACGGTTACGTATATCGCATCAAAAGATACAAGGGCCTGGGCCACAGCGTAGCGATGCGGCTCGAGGACGACTATGACGACGTGGTCGAATTCATCCGCAGCAGCATTCTCGGCGGAGAGAAAGTCTGCTATGACGAGACCGTCAAGATGCTTGAGATTCCCGTCGAGACGGCCAAGATTGACCGCGTAGATCTCAATTACCTGTACAACGAAATGTAATTGCCGACAATGAAAGAGCCCGAAATGGAAGAATTGCAGCTGGAGCAGCCGAACAATTACGGCGACGAGTCGATGACCCACCTGGAGGATATCGAGCATATCCGCCTGCGTCCGGGAATGTATGTCGGACGACTCGGAGACGGTACGGCCCCCAACGACGGTATGTACGTCCTGATGAAGGAGATCATCGACAATTCCATCGACGAATTTGCGATGGGCTACGGCAAGGTCATCAACATCAAGATTGACGGAGACCGGATCTCCATCCGCGACTACGGACGCGGCATTCCCTTCGGCCACAACCCCAAGACGGGGCTCAACAACCTTGACGCCGCAGTGAGCAAGCTGCACACGGGCGCCAAGTACGACAGCGAGGTTTTCCAGAAGTCAGTGGGTATGAACGGCGTCGGCCTGAAGGCCGCAAATGCGCTTTCATCGTCATTCATCGTCCAGTCGTTCCGCGACGGCGAGACGCTTCGCCTCGAATATGCCGCCGGCAAGCTGATCACACCGGATTTCACGCCGCAGCCGACCTCGGAGCGCAACGGCACGCTGGTAAGTTTCATCCCCGACCAGACGCTTTTCGAGCCCTATTCGTACAATCTCGAGTACATCGAGGCGATGCTTCGCAACTATGCGTACCTCAACGTCGGCCTGAAGCTCGTTTTCAACGGGCAGGAATACAAGTCCGCCAACGGTCTGCTGGACCTGCTCAACGAGAGTATGGAGGAGGAGCCGCTCTACGAGCCCATCCACCTGCGCAGCGGCGACATTGAGGTGGCATTTACGCACGGCAACGGCTACGGCGAGAATATCTATTCGTTCGTCAACGGCCAGAACACGACGCTCGGCGGTACGCACCTCTCGGCATTCAAGGAGGCCGTGGCAAAGGTGCTGAAGGATTTCTTCAAGAAGGATTTCAATCCGGTGGATGTCCGCCAGTCGATCATCGGCGCGGTGAGCGTGCGCATCCAGGAGCCCGAATTCGAAGGCCAGACCAAGGTCCAGCTCGGCTCCAAATATATGTGGCAGGATAAGCAGGCCGGCACCCACGGCCCTACCATCAGCAAGGAGATGAGCGATTTCCTGATGGCCGATCTGGACAATTACCTGCACAAGCATCTGGACATCGCGGATGTGATCCTCAAGAAGATCCAGGATTCGGAACGCGAGCGCAACGCCATTTCGAGCATCAGCAAGAAGACCAAGGCCCGCCTCAAGAAGGCCAGCGTCCACAACAAGAAGCTGCGCGACTGCCGTATCCATTACGGCGACCGCAACGAGAAAGCCGAAGAGACTACCATATTCATCACCGAGGGCGACTCGGCTTCGGGTTCGATAACGAAGAGCCGCGATGCCAATACACAGGCCGTATTCAGCCTGATGGGCAAGCCTTTCAACTGCGTCAAGGCCTCCAAGAAGGACCTCTACGTGGACAAGAACGTGGAGCTCTGCCTGCTCCAATCCGCCCTCAATATCGAGGAAGGCGTCGAGGGCCTTCGCTACAACAATATCGTGATCGCGACGGATGCCGACGTGGACGGAATGCACATCCGCCTGCTGCTGCTCACGTTCTTCCTTAAGTTCTATCCGGACGTGGTGCGCTCGGGCCATCTGTACATCCTGCAGACGCCGCTTTTCCGCGTCCGCGACAAGAAGAGCAACAATATCTACTGTTACAATACCGCCGAGAAAGATGCGGCCGTCAAGGCTATCGGCAAGAACGCCGAGATCACCCGATTCAAAGGTCTGGGCGAGATTTCTCCCGAGGAATTCAAGGGATTCATCGGCAAAGATATCCGGCTCGAGGTCGTACGCCTGACCAATGAGGACAAGATAAGCGACATCATCGAGTTCTATATGGGCAACAATACTCCCGTGCGGCAGAAATTCATCCGTACCAACCTCCGCAGCGACATCGACAACACCGAAGAGGCTCAGTAGGAGAAACGAAAAGGGTGACCGTAGCGGCCACCCTTTTAATCTTGTTCTGGAAGTGACTACTTCACGCGCTCGCCGTATGTACGGTCAACCGTGTTGACACGGATCATCTCATCGTTGTTGATGAACAGGGGGACCATAATCTTGGCACCGGTCTCGAGCGTAGCCTCCTTGAGGGCATTGGTCGAAGCAGTGTCGCCCTTGACTGCGGGCTCGGTGTAGGTCACCTGAAGCTCGACATAGGTCGGAAGCTCGCAGGTAAGGCAGCGCTCTTCCTCGCCGTCCACGTGGAAAACCATCTGTACGACCTGACCTTCCTTCATAAGGTCATTGTTGGCCACGAGGTCCTTCTGGATAGCCACCTGCTCGAAGGTCTCGGTATTCATAAAGTTGAATACGTCATCCTCGGCATAGAGGTATTGATATTCACGGTGTTCGACGGTGATAACGTCGATCTTCTCACCTGCGTTGAAAGTTTTCTCCAGGATGCGACCGTTCTCAAGGTTGCGCAATTTGGTCTTGACGAAAGCCGGACCCTTGCCGGGCTTGACGTGCTGGAACCAGACGATCGAACAGGGCTTGCCGTTGAAGTCCAGATAAAGACCGTTCTTGAAATCTGCTGTTGTTGCCATATAGTTACTTAAAAATTGTTTCGTGCGAAGTGCAAAAATAACGATAAATCTTTTTTTAACAAATAGTTTGCATCGAAGCGGTGCGGGCAGCGGCCTCTTCGAGCTGCCACTTGGGAGTGGAGGTGGCTCCGCAGATGCCTACCGTATCGCCTTCGCGGAACCACTGCGGCACGATATCGGAGATCTGCTCGACCAGATGGCAGCGGGGATTTGCCTGGTGGCACAAATCGTAGAGCACCTTGCCGTTGGAGCTGTCGCGGCCACTCACGAACAGCACCACGGAGTGCGAAACGGCGAACTCCTTGAGCGAATTGTAGCGCTGGGACACCCTGCGGCAGATGGTATCATATACATCCACGCTGCTGCGGGCACGGCTGCGGATCTGCTCAGCGAGAAGGCGGTACTCCTCGGGATCCTTGGTAGTCTGGGAGAAAAGTGCTATCGGACGGTCGAAATCTATGCCTTCGATATCTTCCACGCCACCCACGACCTTTGCCTGTCCGCCGGTCTGGCCCACCAGGCCGTTGACCTCCGCGTGTCCGCGCTTGCCGAAAATGATCACCTGTCCGCCGATGGCCTCCATCCGGGCGAAAGTCTCACGCACCTTGCCCTGCAGCTGAAGCACGGCCGGACAGGTGCAGTCGATCAGCTCAAGTCCAAGCCTGCGTGCCGTCTGGTATGTCTGCGGGGGCTCGCCGTGGGCACGGATCAGCACCACCTCCCCTGCGGGAAGCCGTTCCATATCCTCAAGGCCGATAATCTCCAGTCCGCGGGCGCGCAGACGGTCCAGCTCCAGGGAGTTGTGCACTATGGCCCCGAGCGAACGCAGGTGCTGGTGCGAAGCCAGATAATCCTCGGCCCTGCTGATGGCGCGGATCACTCCGTAGCAGAATCCGGACTCGGGGTCTATATCAACGGTAAGTCTCATATCGTGATCCCGAAACGCTGCTTAAGAAGGTCTGAGAGCCACGCCAGCTGCTGGTCAATGGTCATATCGCTGTTGTCGAGAACCACCGCGTCCGGAGCCTGGCGGAGCGGGTTCATCTGGCGGTGCGAATCGATATAGTCGCGCTCCAGGACATTGCGGTAAACCGCCTCGAAATCCGCCTTCTCGCCCTTCTGCTCCATCTCCAGCAGGCGGCGGCGGGCACGCACGCGCGCATCGGCGGTCATAAACAGCTTCAGGTCGGCATCGGGGAATACGGCTGTCCCGATATCGCGCCCGTCCATAACGCAGCCCTGCGCTCCGTAGCGGTGCAGGACGCTGTCCACGTGGCGGCGCACGCAGGGAATCTCTGCGATGCGGCTCACCGACGAGGAAATGTCCAGCATACGGATGCGGCCCTCGACACTCTTGCCATTGAGGGCGATGACATACGTCCCGGAGTCCGTATCGCGGATAAAACCGATATCCACCTTGCCCTCCGCGATGTGGCGGTCAAGCTGCGCGGCATCCACGGTACCGTCCTCGGCTATCAATCCCGCGCCTATGGCATACAGGGTCACGGCGCGGTAAAGCGCGCCCGAATCCAGATACACCAGGTCCATCTTGCGGGCGATAATCTTTGCAAAAGTGCTTTTCCCTGTGGAAGAGTGGCCGTCAACGGCGATTATCAGTCCTGCCATAACAATTACAACTGAGTGTTATACCACAAAAATAGTCAAAAATTACCTATCTTTGTACTTCTGCATACAACTGTTGACAAAATGAATATTCTTATCATTGACGACGAGCGCAGCATCCGCAACACGATGAAGGAGATCCTCGAATACGAGGGGCACGAGATCACGCTTGCGGAGGATGGTCGCGCCGGGCTCGACCTTGCCCTCAAGGGCAGTTACGATGCCATTTTCTGCGATATCAAGATGCCCGGGATGGACGGCACCGAAGTGCTGCATTCGCTCAATGAGGCCGGGTGCGAATCCGCCATCATAATGATTTCGGGGCACGGCAGCATCGAGACGGCCGTCGAATGCATCCGCGCAGGTGCGTTTGATTTCATCCAGAAGCCGCTCGACCTCAACCGCATCCTCATCACCCTGAAGAATGCGACGGACAAGACCTCGCTCGTCAAGGAGACGAAGATTCTCAAGAAGAAAGTCAGCAGCAAGTACGAGATCGTCGGCGCTTCGGCTGCCATCACCCATATCAAGGATATAGTGGACCGCGTCGCCCCGACCGATGCCCGCGTGCTCATTACGGGCCCCAACGGCACCGGCAAGGAGCTGGTGGCCCGCCGCCTGCACGACAAGAGCACCCGCGCTGCGATGCCTTTCATCGAGGTCAACTGCGCCGCGATCCCGGGCGAGCTCATCGAGAGTGAGCTTTTCGGCCACGAGAAAGGCGCATTTACCTCAGCCATAAAGCAGCACAAGGGCAAGTTCGAGCAGGCAGAGGGAGGTACGCTCTTCCTCGACGAGATCGGCGATATGAGCCTCGCGGCGCAGGCCAAGGTGCTTCGCGTCCTCCAGGAGAAGAAGCTCAACCGCGTGGGCAGCGACAAGGACATCCAGGTGGACGTGCGTGTCATCGCCGCTACCAATAAGAACCTCACCGACGAGATCGCGAAGGGCCGATTCCGCGAGGACCTGTATCACCGCCTGAGCGTCATCGTGCTCAAGGTCCCCTCACTGGCCGAACGCACCGAGGATATCCCCCTGCTCGTGGAGCACTTTATGAAGCAGGTCAGCGAAGAGACCGGCATCGCTTCCAAGAAGATTACGGCCGAGGCCATCACAGCCCTGCAGGGACTGCCCTGGACCGGCAATATCCGCGAGCTTCGCAACGTCACCGAGCGTCTGATGATACTCTGCGGCAAAGAAATCACCAAAGAAGACGTTATCGCCTTCGCAACACCATCGATCTGATATGAACCTGGTAGCTATAGTAGGACGCCCCAACGTGGGCAAATCGACACTTTTCAACCGCCTGGTGGGAATGCGTCAGGCCATCGTCGACGAGACCGCCGGCGTGACCCGCGACCGCCATTACGGCAAATGCGAATGGTGCGGCCGTGAATTTTCGGTAGTCGATACTGGCGGATTCACCGTCAATTCGGAGGATATCTTCGAAGAGGAGATCCGCAAGCAGGTGATGATCGCCATCGAAGAGAGCGACCTGATACTCTTTATGGTGGAAGTGGATACGGGCATAACGGATTTCGACGACGAGATAGCCCGCATCCTGCGCCGCAGCAAAAAGCCGGTCCTGACCGTGGTCAACAAGGTTGACAGCGGCGAAAAGATTTACGGCACGTACGAATTCAACGCCCTGGGCCTCGGAGAGCCTTACAGCATCTCTTCGGCCACCGGCAGCGGCACAGGCGAGCTGCTTGACGCCATCTGCGCCCTGCTGCCCAGGGAACGCGACGGAGAGGACATAGAGAGCGGCCTGCCCCGTTTTGCCATCGTCGGCAAGCCCAATGTCGGCAAATCATCGCTTACCAACGCCCTTCTGGGCGAGGAACGCAATATCGTCACCCCGCTGGCTGGCACCACCCGCGACTCGATCACCTCGCATTACAACAAGTTCGGCCACGAATTCCTGCTCGTCGATACGGCAGGCGTACGCCGCAAGAACCGCGTCCGCGAAGATCTGGAGTTCTATTCGGTGATGCGCTCGATCCGCACCATCGAGAACAGCGACGTCTGTATCCTGATGGTGGATGCCACTTCCGGCCTGGAGGCGCAGGACATGGCTATTTTCAACCTCATCGCCCGCAACCGCAAGGGCTGCGTGATAGTGGTCAACAAGTGGGACCTGGTGCCTGACAAGAGCGCCAACACGATGAAGGAATACACCGAAGCCATCAAGGCCCGCATCGCCCCGTTTACCGATATTCCCATCATATTTACCTCGGTCATCAACAAGCAGCGCATCCTCGACGTGCTCAACGCGGCTACCACTGTGTATGCCAACTATTCGCGCAAGATCTCAACGTCGGAGCTCAACGACGTGATGCTGCCCGAGATTGAGAATTACCCGCCGCCGGCCTGGAAGGGCAAGTACATCAAGATCAAGTACATCACCCAGCTGCCCACGGCATTCCCCTCGTTTGCATTCTTCTGCAATCTGCCTCAGTACATACGCGACCCGTACAAGCGGTTCCTCGAGAACAAGCTCCGGAGCCACTTCGACTTTACGGGCTGCACGATGCAGATTTTCCTACGCAAAAAGTAATACGGTAAAGCAGGCTCCGCCAAGAGTCTCGGACCGGCTGTACGACAAAGTGCCGCCGGTCTGCTCTATTATGCTGCGGCTGATGACAAGGCCCAGGCCGCTGCCGCCCGTCTTGGTCGTGAAATTGGGCGTGAAGAGCTTGACAATATTGTCCTCGGGTACGCCCGGACCGTCATCCTCGAATGTGATGCGAAGCATCCGGCGACCCTCCGCGGAGGTCTCTTCGCACAGCAGAACGCGGATACGGCCCCTGCCGCCGGCTCCTTCGATGGCCTGCACCGAATTGGTGAGCAGGTTGACAAAGACGCGCGTCATCTGCTGACGGACCAGTCGCAGGACGGTATTGCCTGCCGTGCAGCTGTAGCTGATATCGATATTCTCGCGGCCCTCGAAGAGCACCACCTGTTCGCGAAGCAGCGCATCCACATCCACCGGCCCGGCATCCTCCTGGAAGGTGCGGGCGATGGCGGAGAACTCGGAAGCCGTGTCGGAAAGCACTTCGATCTGCTCCAGAAGCGATGCTGCAAGCGGCTCGATGCGCTCCTGCCAGTCCTGTGCGCCACTCTTCTTGAGCCGGATCAGGTGCTGGATGCTCAGGCGCATCGGGGTAAGAGGATTCTTGATCTCGTGCGCAATCTGGCGGGCCATCTCCTTCCAGGCGCGCTCACGCTCGCTCGCAGCCAGGCGGCGGGTACTCTCTTCGAGGTCATCGACCATCTTGTTGTAGGCCGAAACGAGCACGCCGATCTCATCCTTGGGATTGCGGTAGCGGATATGCTGGTTCTCGCGGCCGGCGCCGAGGGCCTGCAGGCGGTAGCGCAGCTGGTCCAGCGGCCGGAGCATCGAGTTGGACAGGAAGAGGCCGAGAATGATGGCCGCGATCAGCAGTACCAGATAGATATTGATGATCATCGCCACGGATGACATCGCCGTCTGCTCGATGTAGTTGGAACGCGACAGGAACGGGGTGTTGATGATCGCCACCATCTCCCCGGAGCCGTTTGTCAGGGGCGCGTAGAGCGAATAGAACCTCACACCCGAGAGGCTCTCGAGAGCCGAATAGTTGAGCGCGTGCAGATGGACGATCTCTTCGAATGCATCGGCATTCATTCGCTTGCCCACCACGAAACGGTCGAAAAGCTCCGGCTTGGTGGAGCAGAGCAGCTGGCCGTGCACGTCGTACACGTGAATCTCGCAGCCCATTATCCTCGAGAGGCTCTCCAGCGTCGAGAGGAACTGCGGCGTGCGCAGGTCGTCAAATGCAGTAGCATAGCGGCAGGCCTCCGAAAGACCCGTCTGGAGCGAAGATATCCGCTCCTGCATCTGCCTCTGGTTTCGTTCATCGCGGATATTGCCGGTATAGAATATGGTCGCGGCGGCCAGACTTGCCAGGGCCAGCGCCATTATGCCGGTGGTCATCAAGGTTATCCTGCGTTTGAGCGAATGCGGCGGCAGGCTGAGCAGCAGTCCGCTTCGATGGCGGGCCGTCATCAGCAGCATAAAGACCGCAAAGAAAATGAACAGGTACGAGAAGGAGATTACGAAGGTAAAGAACGGCGTGCGCGAACGCGAAATGACCGTCATCTCCGTATCCGTCATACTATTGATGAAATGGATGAAGCGGTTCTTCTCGATGCGGATGTAACCGTTCGGATAGCCCTGCGGAATCTGGGTCGAATAGCGGTACGCACCGTCATTCATCACGAGCATACCGTCCGAATAGCGGGCGTATGAATAGCGTGCGGGCAGGGTCGAACTGAAATCCGAGACCTGTGCGAATATGTCGAATGGATCCTCCTTGTAGCGGGCCTTGAGCTCGAGGAACATTCGCGAGACTTCTCCGTCACTGGGCGAGAAATAGACGAACATTCCGAGGTAGGATGCGCGGCCGTCGTGATTTTTGATAAAATAGAACGACGAACCGGGCGCGATCACCGTGCCTGCGTCACGTATCAGCTCCGAGAAGAACTGGTAGCAGTTCAGAGGCTGCGAGACCGGATCGGGGGCAAGCAGGTTGCGCGGGCCGCAAACGGTGACGCTCATATCATATTTGCGGAGCATCTCGTTGGTCAGATAACGGTCCACGAGGCGGCTGCGGATTATCTCGACGGCATTGACCGAAGAGAGCATCGGGAAGAACGGATCGGCGGCTATGGATGCCTCGATCGTGCGCAGGTCGGATTCGAGACGCAGGTCGCGCTCGATGGCAAGCTTTGCCGTGCGCACGCGGTTCATCTCATATTCGCGCTCGCGCCCGAAAGCGGTCTCCGCGATCACGCAGTATGCCGAAATCACCAGCACGTATATGAGTATGCCTCGGTATGAGAATGGCTGGCGGAGGGAATTTCGTCCGCCCATTACGCCGGAGGCCATCTGCAGCAGGCAGAGTAGCGCCAGGAAAAGCGCGGCGTAAGCCAGGTAGCACAGCAGCGTATAGATGCTCAGGTCGCCGATGCGGAACGGCTCCATCACCACCGTCGAGTTGAGAATGAGCGAGTGCAGGGTCAGGTGAATGTAAGCCACCAGAAGTGCGGCCCCAAGGCATAGCGCCACCGATATGGCTATGCGGCTGCGGCGGGAGACCTGCGAAGCCTGATTGATCCTGCCGCGCATCATGAACAGCAGTATGACCGTCAGGGCTACGAGCAGATGATTGAGCAGGAAGCTGCCGAACGAGTCAAATATCGCAACGTCGGCATAGAGCAGCGGCGAAAACAGCTGTCCGGCCACTATCGAGTGATAGGACAGGAAAACGGCGGCCAGCCGGATGAGCACCAGGCCTGCGAAAGCAATCCAGAAGGTACTCCAGGCGCGCCTTCGCGAGTGCATGACGAAGAGCGAAAGGACCGCGAAAAGCAGCGCGTACCACTTGATGGAGGTGCTCCAGGTAGAAAGCGCCTCCGGCGAATCGGCTACGATGGAGAACAGGGGCGCACCTTCCAGTCCATAGACTATGCCCGCGTCGTCATAATTGATGTCCACCGTCGTAAATCCGGGGTCAAGATGCAGGCGCCGGTTGATCTGCGCGGGACGGTCGGCGAAAGGATGCTCCGTCTTGATGCGGATGCCCGTCACGACTTTCATATTGCGTGAGGGATTGAGCTGCATGTTGAGGATGTACCAGTCGGAGCCCAGGTTGACGTAATGCTCCCTGACGCCTATGTATGCCAGGGGCGCCGAATAGACGTTGCTGTTGCTCTGATACTGGAGGCGGTAGGTGAAGGAATATGCCTGCAGGGCGTCATTGCCGATAGGGAACTGGTGCACCCACGACTGGAGGGTATCGGCGAGATAGCGGTATATGACTATGTCTTCGGGCAGGTCCGGCATCTTGAGCATCTCGTCCGGCGGGGTGTCGAACGCCCGCAGAACGTAGCGTTCCACGCTTTGCTGGCGGCGGTGAAGGTTGGCCTGGACGCGGCTGACCTGACGCCCGAGAAGGTAATCATATCCGGGCGTGATGAAGGACAGGCAGAAAAGCAATATGGCCACGGAGGCCAGAGTCTCGGCGAGGTATCGCGAGATAAATTGCCAGAGGCGGCCCGGGATTGATCTGATGCTCTGCTTCATTCGTGATGATACGGCTCTGAGCGCATTATCGTAAAGGCCCTGTATAGCTGCTCGGTGAAGACGGCGCGCACCAACTGGTGAGACATAGTCATCGGCGAAAGCGAAAGAAGGGCGTCCGCGCGCTCATATACTTTCGGCGAAAAGCCGTAACTGCCGCCCACCACGAAGCACCGGTCGGCCCCGCTGCGGCTCATCTCCTTCTCCAAATGTCGTGCCCATTCGATCGAGGTGAACTTCGC
The DNA here is from genome assembly GCA_902773925.1 of uncultured Bacteroidia bacterium. GTDB lineage: Bacteria > Bacteroidota > Bacteroidia > Bacteroidales > UBA932 > Cacconaster. The sequence goes on from CACYGI010000002.1 coordinate 208,308, forward strand.
GCCACGCTCATCAAGCAGCGTAACATGCTCGCCCTGATGCAGTTGGCGTAGGATCAACTCTCCTTCGCGCTCTTTTATCTGCTCGCGCGTGAGAGACGCCACATTCTTCAGCTCCGGAATCTCGACTACCGTAAAGGGCGCATAGTGGGAGATCCGTCCGCCGTACAACGCAACGGCAGTGCGGAGCCAGTCTTCCACCGTTTTCCCTACTACGATCAATCTCAGCCGCATACTATTGCAGGTCTTGTTATTGCAAAAATACGAAACTTTTGGCTTGATTTTTGAAAAATACCACACCTGTCATGAGAAAATTTCTTTGCATTCTGATGGCCGCACTGCTGGCCATATCCGCATCACCGGCGCAGAACAAGGATCAGGATGTATTCATCCCGATCAGTAAGTATCTGCAGGCCGGCGACCACGTGAAGCTCTCGGCCTGGTTTGCCGACAATATGGAACTGGACCTGCTTGGCAGCGTCAACAACTGCTCACGCAACCAGGCGCGATTGATAATGAAAGATTTCTTCGATACATATACGCCCAGGCAGTTTACAATCCTGCACAAGGGCAACAACGCCCCCGCCCGCTACGCCATAGGCACGCTCGTTGACGCCGGAGGCGAAAAGTTCCGCCTCATCATTCACGTCAAGAGCATCAACGGCAAGAGCTATATCCAGCAGCTGCGGATCGAACGGGAATAATGATTTAACGAAAATAAAAGTGCCGCCTGAACTTCGGGCGGCACTTTTTTATTGGATCTCAAACATTCCGACGGCTATGCCTTTCGATCCGACCTGGACGATGGGGACTATCTTGCCGTCGAGGTTCTTGACTTCGACGGGATGCTCGAGGTACGTGTGGGTGTGGCCGCCGATGATGATGTCGATATCACGCGAAGCGGCCGCCATCGCCTGGTCGTCAACGGTACCCTCCACCTCCTTGTAGAGGCCGAAATGGGAAAGCAGGATGACAAGGTCGCAATGCTTTTTGTGGCGAAGCAGGGCTGCCCACTTGTTGACCTCCTCTATGCCGTCCAGACGCTTCATACCTTCGAGAGACGAGGCGTGGACGGTGGTCTCCAGATAAGAGGTCGTTCCGATGATACCTATCTTCATCCCGCCGCGGCGCACGATCGTGTAAGGCTTCACCTTGCGGGCCAGGCAGGTCTTGGAGAAGTCATAATTGCACGTTACGACCTTGTATTTGGCCTTCTTGAGACGGCGCAGCAGGTCTGCCTGACCGTCATCGAACTCGTGATTGCCGAGCGTAACCACATCATATCCGAGGGCGTTGTTGAGATCGACCTCCAGGTCGCCGTGACCCAGTGTATAATACGGAGTGCCCTGGTCATAATCGCCCGCATCCAGCAGCAGGACCCGGTTCTTGCCGTACTTGGTCCGGATGCTGTTGATAAACTGGAGACGGCGCTCCACGCCGCCAAGGCCCTTGTCGTCACCGACACGGACGGTCTCTATCTGGCTGTGGGTATCATTGGTATGCAGGATGACCAGCCTCTGGGCATCCGAACTGCTTATGGCCGCGAAAAAGAACGCTACGGCCGCAAAATATCGGAGTGTTCTCATGATTACTTGCTCGTTTTGATAACTTTGACACGACCGTCAGGCTGCAGATTGATGGTCTTTCCCTCCTCGTTGATGACCCGCATGCTCTCCGTGATTGCATCCCGGATAAGGACGCCCGAACGGACGACATTGGTGGCATAGGGCTTGACGTCAATGCCGTCGCCACCGTCGAAGAGGAAGTTGATTGTCGCAAACTTGTAAATGCGCTCGGGATCGATCGGAGCGCCCGCCACCTGCAGGAAATCGATATGTCCGTCCGTGACCTTCAGCCTGACATTGCTCAGGCACTCGATCTTGCGGGCGACCATCCTCTCGAAAAAGTCCTGAAGGTCGCTGCCCTTGATATCAAAGACATAGATGTCATTGTTGAAGGGGAAAATCGAAAGTATGTCATAGATACGGACCGCGCCCTTTGGCATACTGGTACGGATGCCGCCGAAATTGACAAGTGCCAGATCCACCGGTCCGCCGATGATCTTTTCGGCCTTCTCGCGAATCACGTCGGCCGTAAAGTTGGACAGGCCGCTTTCGGGAGACTTGCTCTTGTACTCGTCATCCGAATAGGCGATTATCTCCTGGCTGAACTCAATCAGGGGAGCATACTTCATAATGATCCTGGTGGCTTTGAGATCTTTAATGTCAGCCCAGGTGGAATCCATCCGGACCGCCTTCCAGGTATAGCTGATCTGTGCCGAAGCGGGGAGCGCGGCAAGGCAGAGCAAAAGGAGTAAGAGTCTGAATCGGTGCATAATATCAGTTTTTCTGTTTCAGCCAGTTGGCGATTTCTTTAAATGAGGTCTTCTTGCCATAGAGGATGATGCCGGTGCGGTAGATGCGCGCCGAAACCCACGCTATGCCGATGAAGGCCAGGATGAGCAATGCGATGGAGAGCAGAAGCTGCCAGAGGGGCACGACTCCGAAAGGAACCCGCGCCAGCATCACCATCGGTGAGGTAAACGGAATGATGGAGGCCCATACCGAAAGGGCACTGCCCGGATGCTCGAAAGTATGCAGCATTATAAACAACCCTGCGATGAGCGGGACCGTCACCACGAGCTGAAGCTGCTGCGTATCCGAATCCGTATCCCCTATGGAGCCGATGGCCGCGAAGAGCGACGCATAGAGCAGATATCCCAGCAGGAAATATGCGCAGAAACAAATGAGGATGTACCCCCAGTTCATATTGCGGATCTGTTCGAAATATTCGCCGAACATTCCCTCATCCGCATTTTGCAGCGAAGCTGCCATCTCCTCCGCGCCATCGGGATGGATGCCGGGAGCAGAAGTTGTGGAAGATGAAATATCCTGCACCAGAGCTGCCGCATCACCCATACCGGTAGCGGAAATGCCGGCTGCGGCGCTGACTCCCGTCACGACGGCAAAAGTCAGGGCGATCCATATCAGGAACTGCGTCAGGGCCACCATTGCCACGCCGAAAATCTTGCCCAGCATCAGGTCCGTCGCATTGACCGAAGAGACGATCACTTCCACCACGCGGCTGTTCTTCTCCTGACGGACGCTGTTCATCACCATCGCCCCGAATATGAAGACGAACATATAGATGAAGAAGCTCATCAGGTACGAGAGGGCCATATAAATGCCCACGGAGTCCTTTTTAGTCTCTCCGTCGCGCGTAATGGTAAGGGTCTCGACCGGCACGTCGCTCTTGATCTGATCCAGGATACGGTCCAGATCCTGCAGCGAAAGGGCCGCCAGGCGACGGTCCTCGACCGCCTTGTCAACAGACCGCTTGATATTCTCGCGAAGCGTAAGGCTGAGAGGCTCCCTGGAGTATGTGACAACCTTCACGGCGCCGGTCTCGTCAGCCGTGGAGATGCCTACGACAGCATAAATATTCTGCGACTCGAAGTCGTCGCGGATGCTCTCGAGCGTCTCGCCCGGCGAAGGGTCCAGATAGACTGCACTTTCACCGCCCTCGAGATACTGACGGACGAATCCGGACTCATCCACGACCTTGACCATCTTGACCTCGTCTCTGCCCCAGAGCTGGATCAGGATGGGGACGCAGATGAGCAGGCCTATGAGCAGCGGACTGAGAATCGTAATGAGGATGAAGGACTTCTTCTTGACACGGGTGGTGTATTCGTAACCCGCAACTATACCTATCTTTTTGAAGTTCATGGCGCGTCCTCCTATTTTCCGGTTACAAGACTTATGAAAATATCATTCATCCGTGGCACCAGCTCCCGATAGGAAGCGATGTCCACCAGAGAAATCAGAGCCCCGAGCACTGCCGATGAAGAGGCACCTTCGGCCGGAGCGATGACCGAGCGGCGCAGGGAGTGGGCCTCGCCGTCGCTGACGATGGTGAAAGGCAGCGCTCCGGCGCCCTCAACGCACTGCGTAAGGGAGCTTCCGCTGCGGTAGAGGACCTCCACGTGGGAGGTGCCGTACTTGCGGCGGATCTCGTCGGTGGCACCTGAAGCCACTACCTTTGACTTGTTGATAAGGACTATCTCATCGCAGAGCTCCTCCACGGACTCCATGTTGTGAGTGGAGAGAATAATGCTCTTGCCCTGCTCCTTGAGCCGGAGTATCTCGCCCCGGATGACCTGGGCGTTGACCGGGTCGAAACCGGAGAAAGGCTCGTCAAGAATGAGCAGATTGGGATTGTGGAGCACGGTAGTGACGAACTGAACTTTCTGGGCCATGCCCTTGGAGAGCTCTTCGACCTTCTTGTCCCACCAGGAACCGATCTCCAGGCGGGAAAACCATTCTTTGAGTGAAGCCATTGCTTCGGCGTTGCTCATTCCGCGCAGGCGGGCCAGATAGAGAGCCTGCTCCCCTACCTTCATCTTCTTGTAAAGACCGCGTTCCTCAGGCAGATAGCCGAGATGGCGGACCATCTCGTCGGTCATCGGGGTCCCGTCAAGCAGGACCTGGCCGGAAGTGGGAACAGTGATGCGGTTGATGATTCGGATGAGGGTCGTCTTGCCGGCTCCGTTGGGACCGAGAAGACCGAGGATCCTGCCGTCGGGGACGGTCATGCTGACACCATCGATGGCGGTAAAATCGCCGAAACGCTTGGTTACTGAGTTACATTGCAACATAAGCGTAAGATTTTGACACAAAAATAATCCAAAGCCGAAACATATCCAAAAAAAGCATTGTGGAAAACTTTTTGATTATTTGTGGAAAATTTTGGAATAAAATGTAAGAAAGTGGAAAAATTTTTCTACCTTTGCCATCACACATCACACAACACTATATGATAGACTTCATCGGTGAATATGGCGTAAAGGTGGACGACAAGGGAAGAATCATCTTCCCGAGCGCGTTCAAGGCGCTTATGACCAGCGGTCATGAGGAGCCTGACATGCGTTTTGTCGTCAAGGCGTCGATATTTGCCGGTTGTCTCGAAATGTACACCTACTCTGAGTGGGTGGCCCGCTCGGAAGAAGTGCGCTCCCGGTTGAATTTCTTTAATCGGGAGCACGCGCTCTTCTGGAGAGAGTACATGAGAGGGACGGCCATCGTAGAGCCTTCGGGCAACCTTGGCCGCATCACGATCCCCAAGGAACTTATGTCTTTCGCAAAGATTGGCCGTGAAGCCGTTTTCCACGGGTGTAATCACATGATCGAAATCTGGCCCAAGGACGTGTACGAGGCTCAGAAATTGAGCAGAGACGCCTACGAGGCCCTTGCCGAGAAGATACTCGGATAAGAAGGAGCCGGGCGATGTCAGAGTACCATACTCCCGTGCTTCTTGGAGAAAGTATCGACTTACTTGATATCCAAGAAAATGGCGTCTATGTGGACGCCACTTTCGGTGGTGGCGGGCACAGTGCCGAAATACTGCGCCGCCTCGGACCGGAAGGAATCCTTCTGGCCTTCGACAAGGATGCCGATGCTTTCGCGCACGCGCCCGCGGACGCACGCCTGCACACCGTGCGCAACAACTTCCGCTACGTCCACAACTTCGTCCGCCAGGCAGGTTACAACGAAGTGGACGGCATTATCGCCGACCTTGGCGTATCATCACACCAGTTCGACACCCCGGAGCGCGGATTCTCGTTCCGCTTCGACGCAGAGCTGGATATGCGTATGAACGACCGGAGCGAGCTTACTGCCGTAACGGTACTCAATACCTACACCCAGGAGAACCTGGAGAAGATTTTCCGCCTCTACGGAGAGGTCGAGGGCAGCGGCCGCGCAGCAGCGCTGATCTGCCGCGCACGCGAGAACTCCCCCATCCGCACGACGGGCGATCTTCAGGAAGCCATCCGTCCCCTTCTGCCCCGCAACGCCGAGCACAAGTTCCTGGCAAAGATTTACCAGGCCCTGCGCATCGAGGTCAACGGAGAGATGCGCGACCTGGAGGGATTTCTCAAGGGTGCCGCGAAGGCGCTCCGCTGCGGCGGCGTGCTTTCGGTCATAACCTACCATTCGCTCGAAGACCGCATCGTGAAGAATTTCTTCCGCGCCGGCAACCGCGAAGGTATCGCAGAAAAGGACCCGATGGGACGCACCGCTGTCCCGTGGTCCGTGATTACACGCAAACCCATACTTCCGACAGAGGCTGAGATATCGGCCAACACCCGTGCCCGCAGCGCAAAGCTCCGCGCAGCACGCCGAACCGGAAGTCTTACTGCATAAAGGAGCGGAAAAGATGTCGAAGGGCTGGCTCAAAAAAGGTCTCACCAGATTTATCAGGTGGTTCAGCGGTGATTTCATCCTCGAGAGGAGACTTGACCGCTACATCTGGTTCTGCCTGTTCGGATTCGCGCTTTTCTGCATCATCATCACCTGGAGCCTCTACGTGGAGGGCCGTATGGTGGCTGTCGAGCGCAACGCCAAGACTATCGAATCACTCGAGATACATCTTCACCAGAAGAGCATCGAGCTCGTCTCAATCGACGAACGGAGCCGCATCGAAAATATGCTGCAGCAATACCATTCGCCAGTCAAACCGCCTGTCAAACCGGCCGTAAGGCTCAAAACCGATTGAGATGCAGATCCACAACTCCCGTGTCGCCCTAGCCTATATCCTGTTCGTAGTTCTCGGAATCGTAGCTGCGCTCAGGATCATCGACCTGCAGTTCATCCACAAGCCGGACCGCAGCACCGTGGTCAAGACCGCCTCGGAGCGTGAGATCCCCTGCGCACGCGGCAGCATCCTGGCAAACGACGGCCGCTACCTGGCATTCTCCATACCCGAATACAAGCTCTGCATGGACTGCATGCAGGCTGACTCGACCCTGTTCAACGAAGGCATCGAAGCCCTATGCGACTCTCTTTCGGTCCTCTACGGAGACCGCAAGCCGCAGCAGTACCGCCAGCTGATCGAGTCCCAGCGCAATGCAGGCCGCCGCTATACGGTCCTCAACCGCCAGCTCATCCCCTATCAGGAGATGAAGCGTGCCGAGCAGTTCCCCATTTTCTGCGCCGGCCGCCGCTACAGCGGCCTTATCGTAGAGAAATTCGAACGCCGGCAGTACCCCTATGACAAGCTGGCGTTCCGTACGCTCGGACACATCCGCAACAACGAGACGCAGGAAGTCGGCATCGAAGGCAGCTGCGACTCCATCCTTCGCGGCCGCCCGGGCCTGCAGCCGATCCGTATGACCGAGCACTACAACTGGATCGAGGACCTCGAGCGCGAGCGCATAGAGCCCGTTGACGGCACGGACGTGCAGATTACGATTGATATCGACATCCAGGACATCGCCGAGCGCGCCCTGCTTCGCCAGATCAAGAAGAGCCCCGAGCTCGAGGCCGGCACGGTTATCATACTGGACGTACCCACGGGCGAGGTCCGTGCGATGGTCAATATGCGCAAGGACGAGAAGGGCAAATTCTCCGAGGATTACAATTACGCCATCGGCCGCTCCGGCGAGCCGGGTTCGGTATTCAAGCTGACTACCCTTACGATGCTGCTCGACGAGCACAAGCTTACGCTCGATACGGAGATTCCGGCCGTCGTCAGCTGGAAGCTCGGCAAGGCCAAGCCGTTCGTCGATGACTACCTGCGCAACTATTCTACGATATCGATACTTCGCGGATTTGAGATTTCATCCAACAACGTGTTCCGAATGATGGCATACAAGTACTACGGCAAAAATCCCGCGTACTTTATCGACGCCCTGAAGGACAAGCTGATGATCTGCCGCAACTACCCGTTCGACATCAAGGGCTTCGCCCGCGCAAGGGTCAAGCATCCCAATGACGGCACCTACTGGGCCGAGGCCGACCTGCCCCAGATTGCGATGGGTTATACCGTCGAGGTCACGCCTCTTCATACCGTCGCCTATTACAATGCCATCGCCAACGGTGGCGTGATGGTCAAGCCGCACCTGATCCGCAATTACCAGAAGGACGGAGTCATCATCAAATCCTTCGGGACCGAAGAGATGGGCCGCGTCTGCTCCCCCGAGACTGTAAAGGAGCTGCACCGCGCACTTCGGGCCGTGGTGGAGAACGGTACCGGCCGCAACATCTTCAAGGACTGCCACATCCCCGTATCGGGCAAGACCGGTACGGCGCGCGTGGTAATGCCCAACGGCAAATACCAGGATGCCTTCGGCCGTCACAAATACCAGGCGACCTTCGTAGGATTCTTCCCCAGCGACAATCCCCGCTATTCGGCTATCGCCGTAATATATTCCAATCCGACCCACGGCAGCTTCTACGGAGCGACCTGGGGCGGCCCCGTCATCTGCGAGATTGCAGACGAGATATACGCCAACTCCCCGCAGTGGAACGATCCTGTGGAGGCGAAGGCCAAACTCCCTGCTACCGAAGAATACCCCGTCCGCATAGTCAATGACACTATCAAGGGCGTTCCGAGCGTGATCGGGATGACCCTTCGCGACGGCATCGCCACCCTCGAGAGCAAGGGCTACAGCGTCGAATTCGAAGGCCGGGGAATCATCCGCGAGCAGAAACCCGCCCCGGGGACCGATACGAGCGGAGTCAAAGTGTACCTGAAACTTAAAGAAACCGATAAAACTGGTAAAAAATAATATGAAACTCAAAGACATACTGGAAGGTATCGAAGTCATTTCGATAAACGGGGCCGACGATGTGGAGGTAAGTAGCCTCTCGTTCGATTCGCGCAAGTGCACCCCGGGATGCCTGTTCATCGCCGTCAACGGCACGGCAGTGGACGGACACAAATACATACCGGACGCTATCGCAGCCGGCGCCGTCGCCATCGTCTATCAGGACGGCGAAGTGCGGCCCGAGGGTGTTTCGGCCGCGAAGGTCCGCGACAGCCGCCTGGCGCTCGCACTGACGGCAGACAATTTCTACAGCCATCCCTCGCGCAGCCTGCAGCTGGTGGGCATCACCGGCACCAACGGCAAGAGCACGACAGTCACCCTGCTCTATCAGCTCTTCTCGTCGATGGGATACTGCTGCGGCCTGCTCTCGACCATCGCCAACTATATCGACGGCGAGGAAATTCCGGCGGACCACACCACCCCCGACCCGATCCAGCTCAACCGTCTGCTTGCGCAGATGGTCATCCGCGGCTGCCAGTATTGCTTTATGGAGATCAGCTCGCACTCGCTGGCACAGGACCGCGTTGCGGGACTGAAATTTGCCGGAGGCATCTTCTCCAACATCACCCACGACCATCTCGACTATCACAAGACCTTCGCGGAGTACCTGCGCTGCAAGAAGCTGTTCTTCGACAATATGCCCGCCGAGGGATTTGCGCTGACCAACCTCGACGACCGCAACGGTACGGTGATGGTCCAGAATACCAGGGCCCGCGTATATACCTACTCCTGCCGCGGGATGGCAGATTTCCGCTGCAAGATCATCGAAGAAGGCCTCGACGGGATGCTGCTCGAGATGGACGGCCGCCAGATGTGGAGCAGCTTCATCGGCGCACACAATGCGCACAACCTGCTTGCAGTCTATGGCACGGCCATCCTGCTGGGCGCGGACAAGGAGGAAGTCCTGGTCAAGATGAGCGCCCTGCATACCGTTCCGGGCCGTCTCGAATACATCCGCGGCGGCGAAGACCTGACCGTGGCCGTGGACTATGCCCACTCTCCGGACGGACTGGAGAACGTGCTCAAGACCCTGCGCGAAGTCGGCCGCGAGAGGATGCTCATATGCGTTTTCGGCTGCGGCGGCAACCGCGACAAGACCAAACGCCCCGAGATGGGCGCCATTTCCGCCAAATATGCGGACCGCGTCATCGTGACGAGCGACAATCCCCGCAACGAAGATCCTGCCGCCATCATCGCAGAGATCCGTGCAGGAATGGATCCTCGCGCACGTGCGCGTGCATTATATATCGTTGACCGCAAGGAAGCCATCCGCACCGCCATAATGACGGCTCCCGAGGGCGCGGTGATACTCGTCGCCGGCAAGGGCCACGAAGACTACCAGATCATCGGCGAGCAGAAATTCCATTTCGACGACCGCGAGATCGTCCGTGCAACCCTCGACGAACTTGAATCATAACCAGCGCCATGCTCTACCATCTGTTTGAATATCTCAAGAATAACGGGTACGACTTCCCCGGTTCGGGCCTGCTGCAGTACATTTCGGTGCGCGGTATCGCCTGCAACGTGATCGCCATCCTGACGGCGCTCATCGCCGGACGGTGCATTATCGGCTGGCTTCGCAAACGGCAGATCGGCGAGACGATCCGCGACCTGGGACTGGCTGGCGACGAGAAGAAGGTGGGCACCCCCACGATGGGCGGCCTGATCATCATAGTCTCGACGCTTGTGCCCGTGCTGCTTTTCGGCAACTTCAATAACGTCAATACCATCCTGCTGGTGGTGGCGACCGTATGGCTCGGCCTGACCGGCTTTATGGACGACTATATCAAGGTCTTCCGCAAGAATAAGAACGGCCTCCCGGGCAAGTTCAAGATCGTCGCGCAGGCATCCCTGGGTCTGGTTGTGGGCCTTACGATGTGCTTCAGCAGCCAGGTCGGATTCTACTCCAAGACGCAAACAGAGAGCGAAGAGATAACTCTTTCGGAGCTGGGAGACAGCTTTACTTCCGAATCAGGCCAGGCCAAAATAGCCCCCTCGAGCATCCGCAACGAAGCCAAGACCACCATTCCGTTCGTCAAGAACAACGAATTCAGCTATCGCAGCCTCGTTCCGTTCAAGGGCCGCGCTGCCGAAATAGCGGAATGGGTGCTCTACATTCTGGTGATAATATTCATCATCACGGCCTGCTCCAACGGCACCAACCTGGCCGACGGCATGGACGGCATGGCCACGGGCGTATCGGCCATAGTCGGAGCTACGCTCGGTATCCTGGCCTATGTCTCGGGCCACTACGGGTTTGCGGATTACCTTAATATAATGTATATCCCCAACAGCGGTGAGATAACGGTCTTCATTCTCGCGCTGGTCGGCGCACTGGTCGGCTTCCTGTGGTACAATTCCTACCCCGCCCAGGTATTTATGGGCGATACGGGCAGCCTCGCGCTGGGCGGCATCATCGGCGTCTGCGCCGTGCTGATCCGCAAGGAGTTCCTGCTTCCCATCCTGTGCGGCATCTTCCTGGTCGAAAGTCTCTCGGTCATTCTGCAGACCGCCTGGTTCAAGCATACCCGCAAGAAGACCGGGACTGGCGTACGCATATTCCGCATGGCCCCGCTGCACCATCATTTCCAGAAGGAAAATCCTGACGCGCTGCTTCAGTCTCCCAGGAGATTGCAGCACGAAAACAAGATAGTCGTGCGGTTCTGGATCATTTCGCTGATCCTGGCCGTGCTTACCGTAGTAACATTGAAAATCAGATAATAGCGATGAAACGAATCGTAGTACTGGGCGGTGGCGAGAGCGGCATGGGTGCCGCTGTGCTCGCGAAAATCAAGGGATTCGAGGTTTTTCTCTCGGATAAGGGCACGCTCGGCGAAGAAGTCCGCAAGACCCTGCGCGACTATGATATTCCCTTCGAAGAAGGCGGCCACACCCCGGAAAAGATACTCAACGCCGACGAGGTCATCAAGAGCCCCGGCATCCCGGAGACCGTGCCCCTGGTAGCGGAGCTTTACCGCCGCGAAATCAGCGTCATCTCGGAAATCGAATTTGCGGGACGCTATGACACGGCCAAGAAGATCTGCATCACGGGCAGCAACGGCAAGACCACCACGACTTCGCTCATATACTATATGCTCTGCAACGCGGGCCTCAACGTCGGCCTGGGCGGCAATATCGGCAAGAGCTACGCGATGCAGGTGGCTACCGAGCAGCACGATATCTACGTGCTGGAGCTCAGCAGCTTCCAGCTGGACGGAATGTACGACTTCAAGGCGGATATAGCGGTGCTGCTCAACATCACCCCGGACCATCTGGACCGCTACGGATACGTGATGCAGAACTACATCAACTCCAAGTTCCGCATCACCCGCAATATGTCGCGCGAAGACTGCTTCATCTTCTGCTCGGATGACGAGATTACGGTCAACGAACTCAATAAGATCGTCATCCAGGCCAAGAAACTGCCTTTCTCGCAGAATACGGCGGTAGATGAAGGTGCCTGGTCCGACGGGAGCCAGATGCACGTCAATGCAGGCGGCAGCACCTATGACATGATGCTCGAAGAGCTCTCCATCAAGGGCCGCCACAATATCTACAATTCGATGGCTGCTGCCATCACCGGCAAGATAATGCAGATCGACAACGACTCGATCCGCCACTCGCTCTCTTCGTTCCAGGGCGTCGAGCACCGGATGGAGAAAGTAATGTCGGTGGGTGGCGTTCTCTACATCAACGATTCGAAGGGCACCAACGTCAACTCGACCTGGTACGCTCTGGAGAGTATCAATACGCCGATAATCCTGATTCTCGGCGGCACGGACAAGGGCAATGATTACACGCCGATAGCGGACCTGGTGCGCGAAAAAGTGCGCCACATCGTCTGCCTGGGCGTTGACAACAAAAAGATACACGACTTCTTCGAAGGTATGGTGGACAGCATTACCGACACCCTCTCGGCCGAGGAATGCGTACGCAAGTGCGCCGAGCTGGCTGTTCCGGGCGATACGGTGCTGCTCTCGCCGTGCTGCGCAAGCTTCGACCTGTTCAAGAACTACGAAGATCGCGGAAGACAGTTCAAAGAGGCGGTAAGGAGGCTCTAGCGAATGAAAGTCAAGCTGCTCAGGCCCAAGGGGGACCAGGTGATATGGATATTGGTGCTGCTGTTCGCCATGATATCCATACTGGCCGTGTTCTCTTCGAGCACGTACCGCGCCAATACCAATGACGTGACGAAAGTCTCCCTGTTCTTCGAGCAGATACGGTTCGTCCTGTTGGGATTCCTGACGATGTTCGTCTGCTATGCCCTGCCGACGCGCTTTTACCGCAACATAGCGTTTCTGGCATTCGCGGCATCCATCGTGTTGCTCATAATGACTTTCATCCCCCATTTCAGCCATCGCATCAACGGCGCCGTGCGCGGCGTCAAGATAGCGGGCATCCCGATCCAGGTATTCGAGCTGGCCAAAGTGGGCCTGGTGATATATCTGGCAAGGGCTCTGGAGTTCTGGAAAGACAGCCTCGACACGTTCAAGGACTTCTTCCTCAAGCTGCTGCTGCCCATTATCGCGGTCTGCGGCCTGGTTATGGCCAACAGTTTCTCGTCGGCCATCCTGTTCGGCCTGATAAGCTTCGCCCTGCTCTATTTTATGGGAGTAAAGGTCAAGTTCCTGCTGATCTCGCTTGCAGGAGCCGCGGTCGCGGTGGTACTGCTCTTCGGTGTGTACAACGTGGCCTTCGCCGGCCGCCAGCATCCGGAAGGCTACCAGCCCAACACCGTGGAGAAGCTTTTCAACCGCTTCGGCACGGTACAGAGCCGTTTCGAGAAGTTCTTTGACGACATAGGCGGGGCAGAGTCGGAGGAAGAAGAGTTTCTCACCAAAGAGGATAAAATGCGCCATCTGGACGAGATCCGCCAGAGCGAGAATGCAAAGGTCGCAATATCCGAAGGCGGCCTGCTGGGCAAGGGCCCGGGCAAGAGCACGCAGCGCTATTCGCTCTCGATGGCATTCTCGGACTTCATCTTCGCTTTCATAGTCGAAGAATACGGATTTGTAGGCGGAGCCATCATCATCCTGCTATACTGCATATTCCTGTTCCGGTGCATCCGCATCTCGCAGAAATGCCAGAGCACCTTCGCATCGTCCCTGGTGCTCGGACTTGCATTCCTGCTGGCTATTCAGGCCATGCTGCATATTTTCGTCAACGTGCGCCTCATACCGATTACCGGACATACGCTGCCTCTGATAAGTCACGGAGGAACGGCATATATCATACTCAGCGGCGCATTCGGAATGATACTCTCGGCAAGCCGTCAGGCGGATGAGCAGATCCGCCGGCAGGAAATGCTCGCACGGGAGCAGGCCTCGGAGCTGCAGGAACCTGCAGAAGACACGCTCGTGGATACAACTGATAATAATGAGGAGGACTTCTAATGTCTGAGATACGCATCATAATAAGCGGCGGCGGCACAGGCGGACACATTTTTCCCGCCCTGTCGATCGCACAGTCCCTGAAGAAGATCGTGCCCGAGGCAAAATTCCTGTTCGTAGGCGCCGAGGGCCGGATGGAAATGCAGCGCGTGCCTGCTGCCGGCTTTGAGATCAAGGGTCTCCCGGTGGCCGGACTGCAGCGGAGCCTTTCGATCGAGAACCTGAAGCTTCCATTCAAGGTGATACGGAGCGTGCAGATGGCGCGCCGTATCCTTCGCGAATTCAAGCCGGACGTAGCCGTGGGCGTTGGCGGATATGCCAGCGCACCTCTGCTCTGGGCCGCTTCGCATATGGGCATCCCCACACTGATCCAGGAGCAGAACTCATTTGCCGGGCTGACCAACCGCATTCTGGGCAAACGCGCCCGCAAGATCTGTGTGGCCTACGAAGGGATGGAACGCTTCTTCCCGGCAGACCGCATCCTGCTGACCGGCAATCCGGTGCGGAGCAATATCGCCCGTCCGACCGAAGAGCAGCGCGAAGAAGGTTATGCACATTTCGGCCTGGAGAAGGGACGCAAGACCATACTTGTCACAGGTGGAAGCCTCGGCAGCGCGACTCTCAACCGGAGCGTACGCCAATGGGCCGCGCAAAGTGCCGACTGGTCGGATTGCCAGGTGCTCTGGCAGTGCGGCAAGACGTATTTTGCGAAGCTCTCATCGGCCGAAGAGGTGACCGGCGGGAGGCCCAACGTGCACCTGTTGCCGTTCATCGATCGGATGGACCTCGCATTTGCCGTTGCGGACGTCATAATTTCGAGGGCAGGAGCCGGTACGATTTCGGAACTTTGCATAGTCGGGAAACCGGTAATTTTCGTACCTTCGCCTAACGTGACCGAAGATCACCAGACGCACAACGCCCGCGCCCTCTCCGATCGGGATGCAGCCCTTATGGTAAGCGATGATCAGGCGCCTGAACGGGTAATGGCGATGGCCGAAGAACTGCTCTCGGACGAAACACGCTGCGCCGCAATGAGCGCCGCCATTCTGCCTCTCGCCCGCCCCGACGCAGGTGAGGTGATCGCACGTGAAGTATTGAAACTTGTCAAACAGTAAACGATGGCACAATATACCCATTACTATTTCCTCGGCATCGGCGGCATCGGAATGAGCGCCATAGCACGGTATTTCCACCGCAAGGGCGGCATCGTATCGGGTTATGACCGCACGCTGAGCCCCCTGACGCAGAGGCTTGAGCAGGAGGGTATCGCCATCCACTACCAAGCCCGCTGCCAGGATGTCCCCACGGACAGGGAGCATACGCTGGTCATCTATACCCCGGCCATCCCCGCCGACTTCGAAGAGCTCAGGTACGTGCAGGACAAGGGCTATACTCTCGTAAAGCGTTCGCGCGCCCTTGGCGAGATAGCACGGGGCCAGGAATGCCTGGCCATCGCGGGCACTCACGGCAAGACCACGACCAGCACCCTGCTCGCTCATATCCTGACATCATCCTCGGAGGGCTGCAGCGCATTCCTGGGAGGCATTTCCAAGAATTATGACTGCAACCTGCTGATTTCCGACAATCCCGTCCTGGTGGCGGAAGCCGACGAATTTGACCGTTCGTTCCTGCAGCTTTTCCCTGCCATTGCGGCCATCACATCGGCGGATGCAGATCATCTTGACATATACGGCGACAAGGACCACGTCAAGGAGGCATTTGCGGCATTCGCCGCGCAGACTTCCGGTTCACTGGTTATCAAAAAGGGCGTGGAGATAGATCTGAGCCAATGCAAAGCCCGGATTTACCGCTACGCCTACGATAGCCCGTGCGATTTCTACGCATCCGACATCGTGGCCCTGGACAAAGGCCTGTTTGACTTTACCCTCAACTGGCCCGGCGGACGCATACCGCACTGCAGCGTGGGCATTCCCGGCTGGATAAATGTCGAAAATGCAATCGCTGCCTCGGCAGTCGCGCTGCTGCACGGCACTTCGGAAGAAGCCGTCAGGGAGGCCCTTGCCTCATTCCGCGGCGTAAGCCGCAGGTTCGACATCCGTCTGGAGCAAGGCGGCATAGCCTATGTCGATGATTACGCCCACCATCCCGAAGAGATCCGCTCGGCCATCAGCTCGATCCGCAACCGCTACCCGGGCAAACGCATCTGCGGCGTATTCCAGCCGCACCTCTACACCCGTACGCGTGACTTCTGCGACGGATTCGCTTCGGCGCTGGACACGCTGGACGAGTTGATTCTGCTACCCATTTATCCCGCAAGGGAACTTCCCATACCCAGGGTGAGCTCTGAGATGATATTCGAGCGGATGCATCTGGCCGACAAGTGCCTCGCCACGAAAGACCAGTTGATGGATATCCTGCGCTCCCGCAGGATAGAAGTGCTGGTAACCTTCGGAGCCGGTGATATAGACAGGTTTGTAGGACCCATAACTGAAGAGTTGCAAAAGCGATGCTGAAACGGATACTTCTCACGGTACTGATAACGGCGGCCTCTGTCTCGATCGGCACGGGGTACATCCATTTTGCATCCTCGCAGGCCGAAAGGGGACTTGCATCCCTGAGATGCAATGGAGTGGAGGTACGCATCCTCGACTCTGCGGAGAGCCGCATCGTCACCCGTGAGGACGTGATGAACGCACTTAAGGAAGCTCCACAGGCCGTGGGCCTCAAGACCTCGGAGATCGACCTGTGCGGCATCGAAGACCTGCTGGGCCAGCGCGGCGAGATACTCAACGCGGAGGTTTACGCCCGCAACGACGGGATAATGTACGTCGAGATCCGGCAGAGACATCCGGCGATGCGCCTCTGCCTGCCCGACGGAGCCGTTTACAGCGATTCGCAGGGGTACCTCTTCCCCATCACGAACCCTTCCGACGTCCCGGTGGTCACCGGAGCCATACCGGTAAGCGTCCCCGATACGGGAAAGGGATTCGCCGCCAGCGAGCAGGAGCGCGAGTGGCTCGACTCGATGTTGCGGCTGGGCAAATATATCGACAGCCACGACTACTGGCGCACGGAGGTCGGTCAGATTGACATCGAAAAGGACGGCGACGCCGTATTATATTTGCGCAGCTCGCGCGAAAGATTTATTTTAGGCGACTGCGAACATATCGAACGCAAATTCAACCGCATCTCGACATATTACCGCACGATCGCGCCCCTTGACACCAACAAACGCTACACGTGCATAAACTTGAAATATAACAAACAGATTGTCTGCAAATAGAAATGAATCAGTATTTAAGCGCCATTGACTTCGGGTCTTCGAAAGTGACCCTTGCCGTCGGCCGTCGGACCGACTCGGGCATACAGATAGTCTATTACCGCGATACGCCCGTTGCCGGAATCCGCAACGGAGAGATTATCAACGACCTGCGCGTCGTCGAATCCATCCGGCCCATGCTGGAGGACGCTTCGCGCCAGATCGGAGAGCCCATCACCGAAGCCATCATCAACGTTTCAGGTAAATTCCTGCACTCAAAGGATACCACTAGCCGCTACGCCCGCAAGGATGCGGCACGCTACATCGACGAGAGAGATATCCGCCAGATGACAGCCGAACAATTCAACAAGGCGGTCGATGGCGGCGACAACCGCATTTTCGAGGTGATCCCCCAGAGATTCAACATCGACGACCAGATAGGCGTGCGCTGCGACGAAGTCGTGGGTATGGGCGGAAGCATCATCGAAGGCTTCTTCAAGGTCATTTACGGCCGTCAGGCCCTTATCAGCCGCCGCATCAAAATCCTTCGCGACTGCGGCCTGAATCTCCGCAAGACCTGCCTCTCGTCGGTTGCATCGGCACACGCGGTACTCACCCGTCAGGAGATGGACAACGGCGTGGCGGTGGTTGACATCGGCCGCGGCACGACCGACATCGCCATCATCAAGGGGCACGTGGTCCGCGAGGCGGCGGTCATTCCGTTCGGAGGCGATTCGATCACCAATGACATCCGCAACGTCACCAACACTACCTACGAATGGGCCGAGAAGCTGAAGGAATATTACGGCGACTGCCTGTCCGAATTTACCCCGGAGAATAAATTGCTGGTCCTGCGCGGCGCAGACAACGTGGAGGAAGGCAACATCGAGCTGACATTGCTCACCAATATAATCGAAGCCCGGATGAGCGAGATTATGGATGCGGTATTCTACATCCTCGAGAGGTCCGGCTATCTGGGCAAACTGCCCGCAGGCGTGGTGATCACGGGCGGCACCTGCTACCTGAGCCACATTCTGCCGCTGGCGCGCGCCATCCTCAACTGCAAGGTTCGTCTGGCCGCACCGCGCAGCTCGATCACACCCGATTCGAGTCTCGAAGCGATGAACGCATCCTCTTCGACGGCCGTAGGCCTCGTGCTCGAAGGTTTCGACAGCATGCTCTCATTCGAGCCCGAGAACAAGCCTTCGCTGATGGAGGCATACGTTGACAGCTCCGCTGCAAGCGTACCCGAAAAACCCAAGCCGGCCGAAACCGCTCCCGCTCCGGCCAAGGAAAAGGAGAAGGAAGAGTCCGGAATGATAGAGATATCCAAACCGGGCAACGAAGAGGAAGTCCGCAAACAGCTCCGCCGCGAAGACGAGAAAAAGCGCAGGGAGGAAGAAGACCAGCGCAAGCGCGAGGAGAACAGGCGCATAAAGGAGGAGCAGGAAAAGCTTCGCGCCGAGCAGAAGCGCATCAAGGAAGAGAAGAAGCAGAAGGAACGCGAAGACCGGAAGCAGAAAGGCAGCATTTTCAGCCGGGCAAGGAAAGGCCTTGCAAGTTTATTTGATGAAGACGATCTAACATAGAAGGGATATGGAATTACAGATGATACCTACCAACTGGCAGAAGCGCGACAACATCATCAAGGTTATCGGCGTGGGTGGCGGCGGCGGCAATGCCGTGGCATATATGTTCCAGCAGGAACTGACCGACATCGATTTCGCTGTCTGCAACACCGACCTCCAGGCACTGGAGATGAACCCGGTACAGGAGAAAATCCAGCTCGGCGCCATCCTCACCAAGGGTCTTGGCGCAGGAACTGACAATATAGTCGGCAAGAAGGCCGCCGAAGAATCGCTGGACGATATCCAGAAGCTTTTCCATCCCGGCACGGAGATGGTCTTCGTGACCTGCGGAATGGGTGGCGGTACGGGTACCGGCGGCGCTCCCGTGGTGGCCAATACCGCCAAGCAGAAAGGTCTGCTGACCGTGGGCGTTGTGACCATTCCCTTCCGCGACGAAGGCGAAGAGGCCCTCTACCGTGCGGTCCAGGGCGTCAAGGAACTCAGTCAGCAGGTTGACAGCATCCTGATCATCGACAACCAGAAACTCTACGATATCTACCCCGACCTGGATGTATTTACGGCTTTCGACAAGGCCAACGAGGTGCTCTGCACCGCAGTCCGGAGCATCGCCGACATCATCACCAAGGGCGGCCACATCAACACCGACTTCGCCGATGTGCGCAAGATTATGCAGAACAGCGGCGTATCGATGATGGGTATCGGTATGGGCAGCGGCAAGGACCGTGTCACCACTGCCGTGGACCAGGCTCTCTGTTCCCCTCTGCTCAACAATCTGGACCTGACGACGGCCAAGCGCGCGCTGGTCAATATCACCACCAGCAGCGAAAACGGCAAGGCTGCATCGATGACAGAGCTTTCCCAGATCATGGACCTGATCAAGAGCAAGACCGGCAATATGATCCACTTCAAGAGAGGTATCGTCAAGGACGACAAGATGGGCGACTCGATTATGATCACCATCATCGCCACCGGATTCGAGATGACTCAGCTGCCGATGATCAACGTCCGCCGCGAGAATACCATCGAGGTGCGCTACGACGAGATCGGCGACCGTTTCCGCAAGACGGGAATGCCCCTCTGCCCTGACGAAGAGTCGCATATCAACAACAAGGCCCGCCTGGACGGGAAGCCCTCGCTCATCGTGGACCGTCTGGAAGATTTGCAGGCGATGGAGGACGAACCGGCCTTCTACCGCCGCGAACGCCTTATCAAGAACAGAGCAACCAACTAATCAATCCCTATGAAGAAGAGAAGAGTACGTTTTGCGCCAAGCCCGACCGGACCGCTGCATATGGGCGGTGTCCGCACCGCACTGTACAACTATCTGTACGCAAAGCAGGCGGGAGGGGATTTCATACTCAGGATCGAAGATACCGACTCACAGCGTTTCGTGCCCGGGGCGGAAGCATATATCATCGAGGCTCTCCGCTGGTGCGGGATTCTGCCCGATGAGGGCGTGGATGCCGACGGGCATATCGTAGAGACCGCCTCGGACCGCCATCCGCACGCGCCCTACCGCCAGTCGCAGCGCAAGCCGATCTACCGCCGCTACGCCGAAGAGCTGGTAGCAAAAGGCATGGCCTACTACGCATTCGATACTGCCGAAGAGCTGGGTGCCCTGCGCGCCGAAGCGGAAGCTTCGAAGCAGACATTTACCTACAATGCCGCAACCCGCGGCCGCCTGCGCAACTCGCTCACCCTGCCCGCAGACGAGGTATCGCGGCTGCTGGAGCAGACCACGGACTGGACCGTTCGCTTCAAGATGCCGCAAAACCGCATCGTGGCGATGGACGACCTGATCCGAGGCCATATCGAAGTCAATACCGACACGCTCGACGACAAGGTGCTCTGGAAACGCGCCGATGAGCTGCCCACATATCACCTGGCAAACATCGTGGACGACCATCTGATGGAGATTACCGATGTAATCCGCGGTGAGGAATGGCTGCCCTCGCTGCCTCTGCACTACCTGCTCTACGAGGCATTCGGCTGGGAAAGGCCCGCTTTCGCACACCTCTCGCTGCTGCTCAAGCCTGACGGCAAGGGCAAGCTGAGCAAGCGCGACGGCGACCGCCTGGGATTCCCCGTTTTCCCTCTGAAATGGATTTCGCCCGAGGGCGAAGAGTCCCGCGGCTATCGCGAGGACGGTTACTACCCTGAGGCATTTGTCAATATGCTGGCCCTTCTGGGTTGGAATCCCGGCACGGAGCAGGAGCTCTTCACACTGGACGAACTTGCAAAGGCATTCTCACTGGAGCGCGTGGTCCGTTCGGGTGCCAAATTCAACCCCGAAAAGGCAAAGTGGTTCAACCAGGAGTATCTGCGTATGCGTCCGATCGAGGCCCTTACGGCTGAATTCCGCGCTCTTGCGCCTGAGATGACCGCCGTGCGCAGCGACGATTTTATCGGCGCAGTG
Organism: uncultured Bacteroidia bacterium; assembly: GCA_902773925.1. Taxonomy (GTDB): domain Bacteria; phylum Bacteroidota; class Bacteroidia; order Bacteroidales; family UBA932; genus Cacconaster. Next base: position 229,528 of record CACYGI010000002.1, read on the forward strand.
CTTTCGCTTATGCGCGAGAGAGCGCATTTTGCAGCGGAGCTGCCGGAAATGACGCGCTTCTTCTTCGAGGCGCCGCAGGCTTATGACGAGGCATCGGTCGCCAAGTTCTGGAAGGACGATGTTCCGGCTATAATGCCGCAGGTAAGGGATTTTCTCGCGGCCGTAGAGCCGTTAAGCCGTGAAAAGCTGGAAGAGGCCCTGCCCGCACTCATACACGAACGCGAATGGCCCATGGGCAAGGTGATGAACACCCTCCGCCTGATGATGATCGGCATAGCGCAGGGACCGGCGATGGCCGACCTGCTCTCGATTCTCGGCAGGGAAGAGGTTCTCAAGCGCATGGACCGCGCCATCAAAACTCTCGGATAATGGAAGCCAGGACCGTTGGAATGGCCTCTGACCACGCCGGTTATGCCATGAAAGAATATCTGAAGGGCGTACTTGAGGGCCTCGGCTACAAAGTACGCGACTTCGGTGCATACAGCGAGGAACGTGCGGATTACCCCGACTCGGCGCATCCGCTCGCGCTGGCCGTAGAAGCCTCCGAAGTGGATTTCGGAGTGGCCGTATGCGGCTCCGGCAACGGTATCTGTATGACGCTCAACAAGCATCAGGGCATCCGCGCAGCACTTTGCTGGGCTCCCGAACTGGGGCGACTGGCAAAGGCTCACAACGATGCCAACGTGCTCTGCCTGCCCGGCCGTTTCGTCACCACGGACGAGGCGAAAGCCATCCTGGAAGCATATCTGGGTGCGGAGTTCGAAGGCGGCCGCCACAGCATCCGCATCCGGAAAATCCCCTGCCGTTAGTCCTATGGCGAATTATTTCCTGCTGGAAGGCTGCCCTGTGGAAGGGATGGAGGGCTTCCTGGCCTCCCGTCTTGGCACAAGTATGGACGACTATCCCGGAGGCATCGTACTGCCTCTGGACAAGCCCCTGCGCTGGACTTCCGCCGATCTGGTCCGGAAGGTCAAATTCACGCTGCAAAAGCAGACGGGACTTCGCAAGCTCAAAGTGGGCCACGCCGGAACGCTGGATCCCCTTGCAACCGGAATGCTGATCGTTTGCGTTGGAGCAGCTACCCGGATCGCCGAATCGCTGCAGGCGCACGAGAAGGAATATGTCGCACAGGTAGAATTCGGAGCCTCTACCGCCTCATTTGACCTGGAGCAGCCTCTGGACAGTTTCTATCCCTGGGAGCACATCACGCGGGAGGCAGTCGAAGAAGCGCTCAGGGGCTTTATCGGCCCTCAGGAGCAGGTCGCTCCGGCCTTTTCGGCCAAAATCGTGGGCGGCGTACGCTCGTACGAATACGCCCGGAGCGGCGAACCGGTCCCCTTGCGAACCGCCACGATCGAGATATATGAGGCAGAGCTGCTGGATTTCCGCTGCGGCGGAAGCGAAAGCACCCTGGAGGAAGCACCGCAGGTCGCGGCAGTAGTGCGCCACGTGCACAATTATCATACTGCCGTAATGGGCAGCGAAGGCATTCGCCCGCGCGCCACTATCCGCATCCGGTGCAGCCGCGGCACGTATATCCGTTCGCTCGCACGGGACCTCGGACTCGCCCTTGGCTCGGGTGCGTATCTTACCTCGCTGCGCCGCACTGCTTCGGGTCCTTTTAAAATTTAATTATCCGATTTGAAACTTTTTCCGAATTTGTGCGTATAAACTATTGCTTTGTCTGACCAAAAACGGAAAAGCACGCACAAATGAAACTTTCACAATTCAATTTCGATTTCCCGGTCGAACTCATCGCCAAGCACCCCGCGACCTATCGCGACGAATCACGTCTGATGGTGCTTCACAAAGATACGGGAGAGGTCGAGCACCGCATTTTCAAAGACATCATCGACTACACCAGGCCCCACGACCTGTTCGTTTTCAATAACGCGAAGGTATTTCCCGCGCGCCTCTACGGCAATAAGGAGAAGACCGGCGCAGAGATAAAGGTATTCCTGCTGCGCGAGCTCAACCGCGACCAGCACCTGTGGGACGTACTGGTCGATCCGGCACGCAAGATCCGCATCGGCAACAAGCTCTATTTCGGCGAGAACGACGCCCTTGTGGCCGAAGTCATTGACAACACCACCTCCCGCGGCCGTACCCTGAGGTTCCTCTTTGACGGCACCAACGAGGAGTTCCGAGAGATCCTCTACAGCCTCGGCGAGCTGCCCATACCGGAGTGGATCCGCCAGCACGCGGAGCCCGAGGATACCGAGCGTTTCCAGACCATTTACGCCGATCCGGCGCACGAGAAGGCGGTAGCCTGCCCCGCGGCCGGCCTGCATTTCAGCAAGATGCTCTTCAAGCTGATGGAGCTCAATGATGTCGACTGGACATTCCTGACGCTGTATATGGGCAACGCCCATTTCCACAAGGTGGATGTCGAGGACCTCTCGAAGCACAAGATGGACTCCGAGGAGATGATCATCACCGAGGCCACCGCAGGCGCAGTCAACAACGCAAAGCACAAGGGCAACCGCGTGTTCTCCATCGGCATCACCGTGCTGCGCGCCCTCGAGACCTATGTCACCACCACGCACGAAATCCGTCCCTACGAAGGCTGGACCAACAAGTTCATCTTCCCTCCGTACAACTTCTCGATCCCCGATGCCCTGGTCACCAATTTCCACCTGCCCCAGAGCACGATGCTGATGAATACTGCGGCTTTCGGCGGCTACCAGAAGGTGATGAACGCCTACCAGATCGCCGTCAAGGAGAAATACCGCTTCGGGACATACGGAGATGCTATGCTGATCATCTGATTCGGATATCGGTCTTCAAATTCCGAGAAATCGCCGGTCGACAAAAACGTCACCGGCGTTTTTTGTCGTGCTGCATCTCCGGTCAGCGCCTTATCTTCGCCGCAAAAAACCGATATGGATCACAGGGAATTGAAATGGACCATCGCGCTGGCAAAGGTTTTCGCCTATAAATGCGCGGCCGGAAGGGAACTGATCGCGATCTGCGGCTCGGCCTCGGAGGTATTCCGCCTGGGGCGGAAAGGGCTCGAGAGATACCTTGCCGGCGGGGAGCTTTACATCGAACAGCTGCTCGACCCCTCGCTCGGAGAGTGGGCCGAGGACGAGCTGGAGTGGTGCCTGCGGCACGGGATAGCCGCGCTAACCGAAGACAGCCCGGAATATCCCTTCCGCCTGGCCACCTGTCCGGATGCACCTCTGGTGCTTTTCTGCCGCGGGAAGGCCGACCTGAACGCCGAACATCTGCTGGCCGTGGTGGGCACCCGCCGCTGCACCTGGACCGGACGGGAGATGACCCGCCGCATCGTAAGCGGGATGAAAAACGTCCGGGGCGGGGTCAGCATCGTATCGGGACTGGCCATCGGCATTGACGGGGAAGCGCATCGCACGGCCCTCGAAGAAGATCTGCCCACCATTGCCGTCATCCCGTGCGGAATGGATGACATATATCCTCAGCATCACCGCACGATGGCCGCCAGCATCGCGGAGAGTGGCGCCGTGGTGACGGATTTCACGCGGAAAACGGAGCCGGTCGCGATCAATTTCCTGCGGCGCAACCGGATTATCGCCGGGATGGCGGACGCGACGCTCCTGGCCGAGTCGCACGCGAAGGGCGGAGGCCTGATCACCTGCAACCTGGCCAATTCCTACGGCCGCGAGGTATTTGCCGTCCCGGGGCGGCCGACGGACAATTCATTCGCCGGATGCAACAGTCTTCTGGACCGTCTCTCGGCACGCGTGGCGATCTGCGCCGAATCCATCTGCAGGGGAATGGGCTGGCCGATGCGCAGGACCGCTGCCGCAAACCCGCAACTGCCCGGGATAGACATCACCGACCCTCTCGGGAAGGCCATCCTGCAAATGCTGCAGGACGGGCAGCCGCAGACTTTTGACAGCCTCTGCTCCGGGACCGCAGCCTCACCCGCCCTTCTTGCCCAGCGCCTGGTGGAGATGGAACTCTCCGGGGCCATAATCAGCGGAGCGGGCAACCGTTATTCGGCCGTACATACTTGACATATCGAAAGCATTTATTACTTTTGCGTGGAAAAGGCCCTGGGGCCGACTCTTCTGCCATGGAGTGGATTGACACGCATTCGCATATTTACGACGAACAGTTCGACGAGGACCGCGAAGAGGCGATCGCCCGCGCCCGGGATGCATCTGTGGTAAGCCTCGTCCTGCCCGGCATCGATATCGAATCATACGGGCGGATGACCGCCTGCGCCGATTCCCTTCCCGAATATGCGTTCCCCTGCATCGGGCTGCACCCCACATCCGTCGGCGAAAACTGGCGGCAGGAGCTGGATTTCGTGCGCGACCATCTCGGCGACCGGCCATTCAAGGCCATCGGCGAAATCGGCCTGGACGCATATTGGAGCAGGGAGTTTATCGATCAGCAGAAACGGGTCCTGGCAGAGCAGCTGGAGATGGCCTCGCGCGCCTCTCTGCCCGTCATCCTGCACGTGCGTGAAGCCACGGAAGCTCTTTTCGAGGTTCTGGAAGATGTCAAAGGACTTGAGCTCAAAGGCTCATTCCACGCATTCACGGGCAGCTACGAGACCTACCGCCGCGGCCTGCGATACGGAGATTTCAAGTTCGGCATCGGAGGCGTGGTCACCTACCGCAAAGCCGGCATAGCGCAGGATCTGCCCCGTATGTCGATGTCCGACATCATTCTGGAGACTGACTGTCCCTGGCTCACTCCCGTCCCGCATCGCGGGCACCGCAACGAAAGTTCATACATACCCATCATAGGGGCGCAGGTGGCCTCCCTGACAGGCCTCAGCATCGAAGAAGTGGCAGAGACGACCACCCGAAACGCCCGGCAATTATTCAATCTTGCCATCTGACCATGCAGACATCCATCCTGATCATCTACACCGGCGGCACCATCGGAATGAAGCAGGACCCCGCGAGCGGGCTCCTCAAGCCGTTTGATTTCAACCAGATACTCTCCGAAGTTCCGGAGCTGGCCAAGTTCGGCTGCCATCTGGACACGTATTCGTTCCAGCCTCTGATCGACTCGTCGGACGTGCGGCCGGAATTCTGGATTCACCTGGCGCACTTCATCCGCGACCGGTATGACGACTACGACGGCTTCGTCATCCTGCACGGCACGGACACGATGGCCTATTCGGCTTCGATGCTGAGTTTCATGCTGGAAGGCCTGACCAAATGCGTCGTGCTGACGGGCAGCCAGCTGCCCATCGGGATGCTGCGCACGGACGGACGCGAGAATTTCATTTCGGCCATAGAGATAGCCTCGGCGCGTGACGCAGAGGGGCACTCACTCGTGCCGGAGGTATGTATCTATTTCGAGAACAAGCTGATGCGTGGCAACCGCACCACCAAGTTCCACGCCGACAATTTCGCCGCTTTCAGCAGCCCCAACTATCCGCCCCTGGCCGAAGTGGGCATACATATCCGCTACAACGAACCGGCGATCCTGCGCCCCGACTGGTCAAGCAGACTGCGGCTGCACGACCGGCTCGACGCCAACGTGGGCCTGCTCAAGATTTTCCCGGGAATGACCGAGCAGTATGTCAAGTCTGTCCTGCATACCGAAGGATTGCGCGCAGTGGTCCTGGAGACCTTCGGCGCCGGCAATGCGCCCGCCCTGCCGTGGTTCCTCGAGGCCATCGGCGAGTGCACCGCCTCGGGCATACCGGTAGTCAACGTCACGCAGTGCCGGGCCGGCAGCGTCAATATGGGTACTTATGCCAACGGCGCGGTGCTGGATGCCTGCCACGTTATCAGCGGGGGCGATATGATGACCGAGGCGGCGCTTACCAAACTCTTTGTTTTATTGGGAGAAAGCAGCGATCCGGAGGTAATCGCCGAGAAGTTTGGCGAATCATTCTGCGGAGAAATTTCTCTCAAATAATTCGTAATTCTAAAAAATAAATACTAAATTGCAGGGAATTTCCCGTAGCATGGACTTAGGGACACAAAATGAAATATAACTAAATTATTGTTTAATAACTAATTCAAACCCTTATGAAAAAACTTTTCATGTTTCTGGCAGTTATCGGCTTGATGGCGATTTCTGCAAACACCTACGCTCAGGATCAGGTCGAAGCTGCTGCCGAGACCGAAAACACCGAGGAAGTCGTCGCAGCCGCTGACGAGGAAGTCAATCCCTTCACGGCTCCCCAGGAAGACCAGCCTCTGCATCAGACCCTCAAGAAACTCTTCATCGAAGGTGGTGCAGGCTTCATGGCAATGGTTCTCCTCTGCCTTATCTTCGGTCTTGCTATCGCAATCGAGCGTATCATCACTCTGAGTCTCTCCCAGACCAACACCAAGAAGCTTCTTGAGAAGGTTGAGAAGGCTCTCAATGAAGGTGGTGTCGAAGCTGCCAAGGATGTATGCCGCAATACCCGCGGCCCTATCGCAAGCATTTTCTATCAGGGTCTGCTCAGCATGGACCAGGGTATCGACAAGGCAGAGAAGGCTATCGTCGATTACGGTTCCGTCCAGATGGGCCAGCTTATGAACGGCATGTCCTGGATTACCCTCTTTATCGGTATCGCCCCGATGTTGGGCTTTATGGGTACGGTCATCGGTATGATCCAGGCATTTGATGCTATCGAGGTTGCAGGTGATATCAGCCCGACCCTCGTCGCAGGCGGTATGAAGGTCGCTCTGATTACCACCGTCGGCGGTCTTGTCGTTGCTATTATCCTCCAGATCTTCTACAACTATCTGGTTTCAAAGGTTGACTCCATCACCATCGCAATGGAAGACGCTTCCATCTCGCTGGTCGACCTGCTCGTCAAGTATCAGAAATAATTATTGCCGCCACAGGTATTAAGCAATTTGTCATTATGAAAGTTTGGAAATATTTGGAAATCGTCCTGCTGGTCGTCTCGCTGGTCATTTTCGTAGTCTTCTTTCTGGCTGCGGACAAGACCGGTATCATGCTTGACGGCTATCTGGGATGGGCCTATATCCTGCTCGCGACGGCAGCCGTCACCGCGCTGGCTTTCCCGCTGGTGAACGCCTTCAAGAGCAAGTCAGGACTGAAGGCCCTGCTGCTTCTCATAGTCGGCCTTGTCGTAGTATTCGGCGGTATGTACCTGCTTGCTCCCGGCACCCCGATCGAGGTTAACACTCAGGTGACTGATTCGGTATTCAAGTTTACCGACACTGCACTTTATATTACCTATCTCTTTATCGGTGCATCCGTGCTTGCCATTGTATGGAGCATCGTTCGCAACGCTATTAAGAAATAATTATGGCTTCTAAAAAGACTCCCGAAATCAACGGCGGTTCCATGGCGGATATCTCGTTCCTGATGCTGATATTCTTCCTGATGGTGACCACTATGGATAAGGAGGAGGGTCTCTCCAGACGTCTCCCGCCTATGCCTGCTGCAGATCAGAAGGTAGAGGACCAGAAAGTCAACCGCAGGAATATCATTCAGGTCAAGATAAATTCCAGCGACAGGCTCTACGCCGGTAATGAGATGATGGATGTCAGCCAGCTGAAAGATAAGATCAAAGAGTTCCTCTCCAATCCTCTGGACGATCCCAACCTTCCCGAGAAGGAAGCCGTTGAGATCGAAGGTCTCGGTACGGTGATGAAGTCCAAGGGCGTCATCTCGCTGCAGAACGACCGCGGTACCACGTACAGCAAATACATCGAAGTTCAGAACGAACTGATCAAGGCTGTCAACGAACTGCGTGACGACTTCTCGATGCAGCAGTACGGCAAGACCTACGCAAAGTTGGATTCTGATCGTCAGGAGCTTGTCCGCAAGGCAATCCCCCAGAACATATCAGAGGCGGAACCCAAGGATGTCAAGAAAAAATAGGAGGACACAGTATGGCTAAATTCATCAAGAAAGACAAAGGTGAGACTCCCGGTATCAGTACCGCGTCCCTGCCCGACATCGTGTTTATGATCCTGATGTTCTTCATGGTCTCCACGAGCATGCGTGAGACTGACCGCAAGGTCATCGTCTCAATGCCGCAGGCTTCGGAGATCGCCAAGCTGGAGCGCAAGGACCTGGCCTGCTACATCTACATCGGCCAGCCTACGGCGCAGTATCGCGCACAGTACGGTACCGAGTCCCGTATCCAGCTCAACGATGCGTTCCGCACCATTGACGATATCCGTGACTTCATCGCTTCGGAGCGTGAGAATCTCAGCGAGAGCGAACGCCCGCTGATGACCGTTTCGCTCAAGGCTGACAAGGATACCCGCATGGGTATTATAACGGATGTCAAACAGGAGCTCCGTCGCTGCTCGGCCCTCAAGATAATGTATGGCGCCCGTCAGGGCGGAATTAAATAATCCGCTTATCAAGAAGGGTGGCCCTCGTGTCACCCTTCTTTTTATCCTTTATGCACAAGAAAATCAAACAATTACTGCAAGAGGCCCCCGGAAGTGAGGTCATTGCCAAAGGTTGGGTCCGCACGAAGCGCGGCAACAAGAACGTTGCATTTATCGCACTGAACGACGGCTCCACCATCAACAACATACAGGTCGTCTGCGAAGTTGCAGCCTTTGACGAAGAGCTGCTCAAGCAGGTGACTACCGGCGCATGCCTCGCCGTCAAGGGAAAGCTCGTAGAGTCGATAGGCAGCGGACAGGCCGTGGAGATCCAGGCATCCTCCATCGAGGTGCTCGGTACGGCTGATCCCGAGACATATCCCCTTCAGAAGAAGGGCCACAGCATGGAATTCCTTCGGGAGATCGCACACCTGCGTCCCCGTACAAATACATTCGGCGCAGTGCTCCGCATTCGCCACGCGATGGCCTTCGCCATCCACAAGTTCTTTAATGACAAGGGCTTCGTATATCTGCATACTCCTCTCATTACGGCTTCGGATTGCGAAGGCGCAGGTGAGATGTTCCAGGTCACTACGCTCGACCCGGAGAATCTGCCCCGCACCGAAGAAGGCAAGGTCGATTACAGCCAGGATTTCTTCGGCCGTTTCACCTCGCTGACCGTCAGCGGACAGCTGGAGGGCGAGCTCGGAGCTACGGCCCTCGGCGACATCTACACCTTCGGCCCCACTTTCCGCGCAGAGAATTCCAACACTCCCCGCCACCTGGCAGAGTTCTGGATGATCGAGCCGGAGATGGCATTCTACGATGTCAATGACCTGATGGACCTCGAGGAGGAATTCATCAAGTACCTTGTGCGCTACGCCCTGGACAACTGCGGCGACGATCTGGCATTCCTCAACAAGATGATCGACAACGAACTGATAGACCGTCTGCGCAGCGTGCTCGACACTCCCTTCGTAAGGATCACCTACACGGAGGCCATCGACATCCTGTCCGCATCGGGCCGCAAGTTCGAATTCCCCGTATCGTGGGGCGTGGATCTGCAGAGCGAGCACGAGCGCTATCTGGTCGAGCAGCATTTCGGCCGTCCGGTCATCCTGACTGATTATCCGAAGGATATCAAGGCGTTCTATATGAAGCAGAATGATGACGGACGCACCGTGCGCGGCACTGACGTGCTCTTCCCGAAGATCGGCGAGATCATCGGTGGTTCGGAGCGCGAATCCTCCCTCGAGAAGCTCAACGCACGCATAGCAGAGCTCGGCATGGACACCACCAACCTCTGGTGGTACCTCGATACCCGCCGCTTCGGTACCTGCCCGCACAGCGGTTTCGGCCTCGGTTTCGAGCGCCTGCTGCTCTTTGTCACGGGCATGTCCAACATCCGCGACGTAATACCTTTCCCCAGAACACCCAAAACCGCAGAATTCTAATATGCTTATCATCGGTATCGCCGGAGGTTCCGGTTCAGGCAAGACAACGGTAGCCAAAAGATTGGCCGAAAGGCTTCACGACCACATTGTAATCGTGTCGCAGGATTCATATTACAAGGATCAGAGTCACCTGCCCCTGGAAGAACGCCAGGCGCTGAACTTTGACCATCCCAATGCAATCGACTGGGATCTGCTGACCAGCAACGTGAAGCGTCTAAAGGAAGGCCAGGACATTGAGCAGCCTGTCTATTCGTATATCACCTGCACCCGGAGCGAAACCGAGACGGTACACATCTCCCCCGCCCCCATCATCATCGTCGAGGGCATTCTGATATTCACTTGCAAGAAGCTGATGGACCAGATGGACATCAAGGTCTATGTGGATGCGGATGATGACGACCGCCTGATGCGCGTCATAGCACGCGACATCCGCGAACGCGGCAAGGATGTGGAATGGGTGATGGACCGCTATACCAAGACGGTAAAGCCGATGCACCTGCAGTTTATCGCGCCCAGCAAGCGCTACGCAGATATTATCGTCCCCCAGGGAGGACACAACCGCGTTGCCATCAACATCCTCGTTGCCACAATACGCAACATTTTGAAGCTAAAGGCAGAAGAGGAAGAGTCGGGCAACTGATACCGACATGGACTCACTGAAACAGCGGCAGAAGAAAGAGAACAAAGCCGGGGTATATACGACAATAGCGTTTCACCTCGGCCTTCTCATTGTGCTGCTTGTTCTCTCGATCGGCGCCGTAAGCCGCCGGGAGAATACATTTGTCCTGGACTTTACCAATCAGGAAAACCTCGAGCGCGAGCGGCAGCAGATGCACCTTCGCGAGGAAGCCTCGGAAGCTCTCGACGAACAGATCGCAGCCTCCCGGGCGAACATCCGCAATATACGCGTCGATGCCGGCGCACAGCTCAAGGACGACAGGCACAAGGATCCTTCGAGCATCTACCGCGAAGCTGACGAGCTCCAGCACAAACTGGATGCAGCCAGGGCCGAAGCGATGCGCCAAGATGAAAAGGCGACGGATCGCGTGGATCTGGACGAGCGTAAAAGCAGCGAATCAAAAGAGACCGCTGCATACCGCGGCCCGTCGGTGCTCTCCTACTCTCTCGAAGGCCGCAAGGCCCGCAACCTGCCTGTTCCCGCATACAAAGGATTTGCCGGAGGCGACGTATATGTGGCAATAGAAGTTAACCGCAGCGGACGCGTCATATCGGCAAAGGTGATTCCGGGAGCATCATCTACGGATACGCAGCTTCAGGAGTACGCGCTGGATGCGGCGATGCGTTCCCGCTTTTCAGCAAAAAACACCGCTCCGGATCCCCAGAGCGGTGAGATAGTCTATCGTTTCGTAGCCCAGTAATACTACTGGCCATCGGGCTGTCCCGCCCCGGAGCCTGCTATCGCGGCCTGGACGGTCGAGTCGATATTGATCCAGATGGGATAGAATCCCTCATCTCCCATAGCCGTATAGCGGCCGATCAGAGCCTTGACCTGCGTCAGGATGATATCGCCGGACTTCTCCCAGTCACCCTTTTCGGGGCGCACGTCATAACCGGCTGCAAAACCAAGGAAAAGTGACTTCAGATCCAGCTCCGAGAGGAACTGCTGCAGATCATACATCCTGGAAATGCCGCGCATTCGCGCGCGATGCTGGTCGGTGATATGGTTGGCAAACTTCACCTGGAGGCTCTGACGGTTGCATTTGACAAGAAAATCAGTCACGCCGACCGTATCCAGAGGGATGAAGACATCGGGGACGATGCCGCCTCCGCCATATACCACGCGGCCGCCGGGAGTCTCGTAACGCAGCGAATCGTTGACGCGGATGCTGTCGGCTGACATCATTTCGCCGTGGCGGTAACGCTCTATCAGATCCAGCTCGTAATCATCACTGTAGGGCTTCTGTATGCAGCGGCCCGTAGGCGTATGGTAGCGGGCCACGGTCAGGCGGATGCCCGAACCGTCGGTCAGGTAGAACGGCTCCTGCACCACGCCCTTGCCGAACGAACGGAGGCCATAGATGGTCGCACGGTCGTTGTCCTGCATCGCACCGGCCACGATTTCGCTCGAAGAGGCGGACGATTCATTGATCAGAATGTCCAGCCCGATATCCTTGAAGAGGCCCTTGCCGTCGGCATAGACATCCTGACGCTGACGATGGGCGCCTTCCATATAGACCACAAGCTGGCCTTCCTCGAGAAATTCATTGCAGATCAGCAGGGCCTGGTCCATATAACCGCCCGTATTGTCGCGAAGGTCCAGAATCATCCGCTTCATCCCCTCGTCACGCATTTTCAAAGCGGCTTTGAGCACCTCGTAATAGCTCGTGCGGGCGAACTTCGAAAGCTTGATGTAGGCCGTGGTATCATTGACCATAAAGGCCACGTCCACGCTGTTGACGGGAATTTTGTCGCGGGTGATGTCAAATGGCACCTGCTCGCCGTCACGAAGGACCGTAACGCGCACCTTCGTGCCGCGGCGGCCGCGCATCAGGCGCACCATCGAATCCTGAGGCATACCGACGCCGGCGATATCAACGGTATCTACCCGCATTATGCGGTCGCCCGTGAGCAGTCCGGCACGCTCGGAAGGGCCGCCCGTGATGACGGTGGAAATGACCGCCGTATCATTGGGCACGGTAAACATTATGCCAATGCCGTCAAATCCGCCCTGCAGCTCCTCGTCCGCAGCCTTGAGATCCTGCGGAGGCAGATAGATGGAGTGCGGATCAAGCTGATGCATTATATCCGGCAGGATGGTCTCGGTAACCTCCTTCTGATCGACGGGATCGACATAATTGGACGAAACCGTCTCAAGTATCGCATTGAGCTTGGACCACTCGGTGCCGGAGGCGGGAGAGATGGTATTCACACTGCCTGCGTAACGGTCAAAAATTATATAGCCGAGCATTATGAGCATCAGCAGGCCCATAAGTATCGTCAGCAAACGGTAGCCGCCGTTGTTGTTATTCTCCATAATGATCTACTACAATGCCTGCACGCCGCAGCAGTTCGACGCCGTCCTGTGAACGGTATTCATCGCGGTAAACTACGCGGGTAATGCCCGACTGGATTATGAGTTTGGCACATTCGATACACGGGGAAGCCGTGACATAGAGAGTCGAGCCCTCGCTGCTGTTGCCGCTCTTGGCCACCTTGGTGATGGCATTGGCCTCGGCGTGGAGGACATAGGACTTGGTTACTCCATTTTCGTCTTCGCAGACATTTTCGAATCCGGAAGGAGTGCCGTTGTAACCATCGGAGATTATCATACGGTCCTTTACTATCAGGGCGCCGACTTTGCGGCGGACGCAATACGAATTGCGCGACCAGACTTCGGCCATCTCAAGATAGCTCTTGTCAAACTTATTCTGCTTTTCGTTCATTTTATCTCTGGTACAGATAGCGTTTGATATTGCGTTTGGGAGTCTTCTCGAACTCCTCGGGATAGATTTCCACCTTCTTGACGGCATAATATTCGGGGAAGGTGATATTGACGGTCTGGACTTCCTCCTCGAGGATCCGCAGCACCTGCTCCCTTTCGAGTCCCTCCTCTTCCATCAGCGCGAAATCGGGATAGATCAGCGCCGTCAGCACGCCGCCGTCATCGATGACGAGGCTCTCGCCGACATAGGGCAGGTTGTTGAGACTGCTCTCGATCTCCTCCGGGTAGATATTCTGGCCCGAAGGGCCGAGAATCATGCTCTTGCAGCGACCCTTGAGATAGAGGTAGCCGTCCTTGTCCATCACGCCCATATCTCCGGTATGGAACCATCCTTCTTCGTCGAAAGCGGCGCGGGTAGCTTCTTCGTTCTTGTAGTAGCCCAGAAACACATTGGGTCCCTTGACCAGGATCTCACCGGGAGTCCTTGCCGGATCCGGTGAATCCACGCGCATGCTGATGTCCTTGACAGGCTTGCCGCACGAATAGAGGCGTGCCTCGGTATGGGGGATATAGGTCAGGATCGGGCCGCACTCTGTCATGCCATAGCCTACGGTAAAGGGGAAGCGGATGCGGCGCATAAATGCCTCTACCTCGCGGTTTAACGGTGCCCCGCCGACGAGGACTTCCTTGAAGTTGCCACCGAAAGCCTTCATCATCTCCTTGTGGATATTGTTGAGTATCACGCGATTGACGCGCGGTACGGAAAGGAACCACTTGATGCGTTTCTTGCTGATGATGGGCAGCAGAGTGGTCTTGTATATCTTCTCTATAATCATCGGGACGAGCACCACTGCATCAGGCTTGATCTCGTCCATAGCCTGCATCACGACCCTCGGACTTGGCAGACGAGTGATAAAGACCACGTGCGCACCGATATTCATCTCATAGAGCAGATCGAACAAAAGGCCGTACATATGCGCCGTAGGCAGCATTGCCACCATTCGCGACTGCTCGTTCATATGCGGCTCGGCCCGGTATGCAAATGCCACGTTGAAAGCGAGCGAACGGTAAGGGAGCATCACGCCCTTGGAGAATCCGGTGCTGCCGGAGGTATAGCTGATCATCGCCAGCTCGTCAGGGCTGTCCTGGTAGTAATTGAGGTCCGCAGACGAGAATGAGGGATAACGCGATTTGAACACTTCGTCGATATGCGTAAACAGTCCGTGATACACATCACTCTTGTAATAGACCAGCTCCAGCGAATTGAGGTTGAAGCAGGCTTCCACCCCGGGCATCTCGGGCATTGATATGGAGTCCCAGATATTGTCGCCTACAAAGAGGACTATCGAGTCGCTGTGATTGACGATGTGATGGATACTGCCCGGCTTGAATTCGTTGAGAATAGGGACGGGCACTGCGCCGTAAGTCATCGAGGCCAGGAAAGCCACCGGCCAGGTGGCCTGGTTCTTCGAACAGATGGCGATCTTGTCACCTTTCTTCACGTGGCAGGACTCGAACATTATGTGAATCTTGGCAATCTTTTCCGCCAGCTGGGCATAGGTTGTCACCGCTCCGTGATAATTGGAGAGCGCAGGGCGGTCCCAATGTTCGCGGAAGCTTCGCTCGAGCTGCTTGTTGAATGATTTCTTCATTGTTGTGAGAATTCTTGTAATTCACAAAGTCTTGAGTAGATACCGCCGAGAGCCGTAAGAGACTCGTGCGTGCCGCGTTCGACGATACGGCCGTCATTGATCACGGCGATAAGGTCCGCGTGGCGGATGGTCGAGAGGCGGTGTGCTATGACCAGCGTCGTACGGCCGCCCATCAGGTGCGAGAGTGCATCCTGAACGAGTCTTTCATTCTCAGTATCGAGGGATGAAGTAGCCTCGTCCAGAATCAGTATCGGCGGATTCTTGAGTACGGCGCGGGCGATGGCGATACGCTGCCGCTGGCCTCCGGAGAGCTTGACGCCCCGGTCGCCGATAACAGTCCGGTAACCTTGGGGCATCTTGTCGATAAATTCGTCAGCGTGGGCTACGCGCGCCGCTTCGGCGACCTCTTCGGCCGTAGAGGCGGGCCGCCCGAAAGCTATGTTGGCGTAAACCGTGTCGTTGAACAGGATCGGATCCTGCGGGACTATGCCTATCAGCGCGGTCAGATCTTCAAGCCGCACCCGCCTGATATCCACCCCGTCTATCGTAATACATCCGCCGCTTACATCCTGGAAGCGCGGCAGAAGGTCGGCCATTGTGGACTTGCCTGCTCCGGAGGGTCCCACCAGGGCGACCATGCTGCCCTTTGGGATCTCAAGGTCGATATCCCTGAGCACCGGCGTACCGGGATAGGAGAACGATACTCCGCAAAAGCGGATGGCCTGACGGAATCCTTCGAGCGGTAATGCGTCCGGAGCATCCTGCACGGCCGGTTCGGCATCCAGGATCGAGAAAACCCTCTGCCCCGAGACGAGTCCGCGCCGGATGTCGGCAAATGACTTGCTGATGGCCTTGGCCGGCTCGAGGACTTTCCAGTAGAACATTATATAGACCACAAACGCCTCCCAGCTCATCCCAAGGCGGCCGTGGAGATTGAGCCACCCGCCATAGAAGAGCACGACGGCGCCGACGCTTATGCCGAGAAACTCGGAAGTCGGCGAAGCCAGCTCCTGACGGTAGAAAACGCGGCGCGAAACATCGCGGTGACGGCGGTTGGTCCGCTCGAAGCGGTCCGTGACATAGCCGCGGGCGTTGAAGGCTTTGATGATGCGCGAGCCGCTGACCGCCTCTTCAAACTGGCTGAGGATATCTCCCAGCAGGCTCTGCGTCTCGACCGAACCGCTGCGCAGATAGCGCGTGATACGCGTCACGACAAAGGCCGTTATGGGAAGCGCAATGAGCGAAACGATCGTCAGCCGGGCGGACATATAGAAGAGCATCACCAGAAAACCGATAACCAGCACCGGTTCTCGGAATATGATGTGGAAACTGCCCGCGACGCTGTTCTGAATCTCCGAGACGTCATTGGAAAGGCTCGACAGCAGGTCGCCCTTGCGGCGGTCCTTGAAATAACCGACATCGAGCGAGGCAATCTTCGAGAATAGCTCGCTGCGAAGGCGCTGCATCACCTCGGTCTTGACGTTGACCAGGATGCGCTGCGAGAGGTAGCGACAGAGATTGGCAAGCAGACAGGCCGCGACCAGCATCAGGCTGACGAAGACCAGCTTGCCCACCGTGCCGTAGGCCTGCCCTACGCGGGCCATCTCCCAGGAGAAGAGATCACGCACGTAGGATATGCTCAGCGAAGCCTGGGGCGCCGAGGCCGCGGCCGCAGTCACCGCGTCCTGCTCGAAAAGCACCGAGAGCATCGGGCCGAGCAGGGCATAATTGGCTATGCCGAATATGAGCGAAAGTATGGACAGCAGAAGATACGGCGGCCAGTATCGTCCATACGGCCGGGCATAACCCAATATCCTGCGAAAAAGGTCCATATCTTCTCTTTTCTTTTAAGATGCACGGAGCGCCCGGCGGTAAAAGCCGCCCGTGGCGCTCCGGCAATCCTTCTGAAGGACGATAACTTAGATATTAGTTATTCTCGCCTGCAGCGGGCTCTTCGTCCTTGATGATGCTAAGGAGCTCGACGCGGAACTTGAGAGCCTGGTTGGGGCCGATGGCTGCGCCTGCGCCATACTCGCCGTATGCGAGCTCAGCAGGGATCCAGAGAATGATCTCGCCACCCTCGTTGATGTACTGCAGACCTTCGCCCCAGCCCTTGATGACCTGGTTCAGACCGAACTGGACGGGCTGACCGGACTCGAATGAAGACTCGAATATCGTGCCGTCGAGGAGGGAACCTTCGTAGTTGACCTCAACCTTGTCATCCGCTGCCGGATAGGCGCCGCTACCTTCGCGGACGATCTTGTACTGCAGGCCGGACTCGGTGGTGAAGACACCCTCGGCGTCCCTGTTCTTGGCGAAGAACGTCTCGGCCTCAGCCGCATTGGTTTCCTTGAGGGCGGTGCGAATCTTATCCATATAACCGTCCATCACGTTCATAAACTCTTCGTCGTCAATCTTGACGCCCTTGCAGGCATCCTTGATACCCTTGTCGATCATCGCAAGGTTGAGAGCGCCCATCTTGTTGCCCGAGATGAACTGGCCGAAATTGTAACCAATCATATAGCTGGCCTCGTTGACATCCTTTGCAGTGACGCCTGCGGGACGCTTCTCGCTGGAAGTGTAACGTGCGCAAGCCGATAATGCCAAGATGCAGAGGGCCGCGATTGTGATTGTCTTGATTGCTTTCATAGTGAATTGAGTATTACTGTTTAATGATATATACCTTATTATACTGGATTGCAAATATACCACTTTTGGCTAAAAAAATTTCGCGGAAAGGTTTTTATTTGCTAAATTAGCAAAGCAAAAGAGTCGCAGATGCAGGTTACGACAGAGGAATTATATTCAAAACTGAAGAACTTCTTCGGCTACGACAAGTTCAAAGGTCAGCAGGAAGAGATTATCCGCCACCTGATTGCAGGTGGTGATGCTTTTGTGCTGATGCCCACCGGCGGCGGCAAGTCGCTCTGCTACCAGCTGCCTGCGCTCTGCCTGCCCGGCACGGCTATAGTCATTTCGCCGCTTATCGCGCTGATGAAAAATCAGGTCGATGCCATCCGCGGCCTGAGCCACCTCGACCAGGGAGTCGCACATTTCCTCAATTCTTCGCTCAACAAAGCCCAGATCAAGGAAGTAAAGGACGACCTGCTGAGCGGCATTACGAAGATCCTCTACGTCGCTCCCGAGTCGCTGACCAAGGAGGAGAACATCCAGCTGCTCAAGAGCCTCGACATATCATTCTACGCAGTTGACGAGGCGCACTGCATCTCCGAGTGGGGCCACGATTTCAGGCCCGAATACCGCCGCATCCGAGAGATCGTCCAGGACATAGGCCTGGCGCCGATCATCGCACTCACCGCCACCGCCACTCCCAAGGTCCAGTCGGATATCCAGAAGAACCTCAAGATGACCGAGGCGAAGGTATTCAAGTCCTCGTTCAACCGCCCCAACCTCTACTACGAGATCCGCGACAAGTCCAACACCCGCCGCGACATCATCAAGTTCATCCGCGAGAATCCCGGCAAGAGCGGCATCATCTACTGCCTCAGCCGCCGGAGAGTCGAGGAGATCGCCGAGCTGCTCAACGTCAACGGCATACGCGCCGTAGCATACCACGCCGGGATGGACGCCGCCACGCGTTCCCGCAACCAGGACGCCTTCCTGATGGAGGAAGTGGATGTCATAGTGGCCACCATCGCCTTCGGCATGGGCATCGACAAGCCGGATATCCGCTTTGTCATCCACTACGACATTCCCAAGAGCCTCGAAGGCTACTATCAGGAGACGGGACGTGCCGGCCGTGACGGCAAGGAGGGACAGTGCATCGCATTCTACAGCCATAAGGACATTCTCAAGCTGGAGAAATTCATGCAGAACCGCCCCCTCTCGGACCAGGAGATCGGCAAGCAGCTGCTCAACGAGACCATGAGCTATGCCGAGTCCAACCAGTGCCGGCGCAAGATTCTGCTCAATTATTTCGGCGAAGACTACGACGAGCCCAACTGCGGCGCCTGTGACAACTGCCTCCACCCGTGGGCGCGTTTCGACGGACAGAAGGACCTGATGACCGTCATCGACCTGATCTGCTCGCTCAAGGAGCGGTTCCGCATAGACCATCTGGCCAGCATCCTCGCAGGCGTGGACAGCGCCATCATAAAATCATACAACCACGACGAGAGTCCTTATTTCGGCATCGGAGGCGACAAACCGGTCAAATACTGGACGGGCATCATCCGACAGGGCGTCATATTCCACTATCTGGAAAAGGACATCGAGCGGTACGGACTTATTTCGGTCACCGAAAAGGGCCGCCGCTTCCATCAGGATCCCCATCCGGTGAAGTTTACCGAGGACCGCGAGTTCGTGGAGGGCGAAGATGACGACGACGATGAGTTCACCGCGGCTCCCGGTGCAAGGCATCAGGGTGACAGCGCCGGCGATCCCGCACTTCTGGCCATGCTCAAGGACGTCCGCAAGGAGCAGTCCCGCAAGCTCAACCTGCCGCCGTGGATCATTTTCAGCGATCCTTCGCTCGAAGACATGACCCTCTTCTACCCCGTCACCATCGACGAGCTGAAGAAGTGCCAGGGCGTAGGCGAAGGCAAGGCGGCCCGGTTCGGTCAGCCGTTCGTCGAGCTGATTGCCCGGTACGTAGAGGACAATGACATTATCCGTCCCGACGACATAGTGGTACGCAGCGTCCCCAACAAGAGCGCCGAGCGTGTACAGATCATCCAGAGCATCGACCGCCGCCTGCCGCTGGAAGACATCGCCGAAGCCCGCCATATGGAGTTCCCGGAGCTGCTCGACGCCATCGAGAGCATCGTAAGTTCAGGCCTGAAGATCAATCTTGATTACTATATCCGCCAGGAGCTTGACGAATACAAGGTCGAAGACATTTACGCTTATTTCAGGGAAGAGGCCGAGTCCGACTCCGTAGAGGACGCGATGGCGGCTCTCGGCCCCGACTATACCGAAGAGGAAGTCCGCCTGGTGAGGATCAAATTCCTCTCCGAGATAGGCAACTGATATCCTTCCAGCATATCGCAGGATCCCGCCGCCAGTAGCTCATCTGCTTCTTGGCGTAGTGGCGCGTGTTGCGCTTGATAAGACGCACGGTCTCTTCAAACGGAATCTTACCGTCAATATAGTCGAACATCTCACTGTATCCCACCGTGCGCAGGGCCGGCAGGTCGCGGTATGGCAGTAGCGAACGCACCTCGGCCTCAAGTCCCTCGGCGATCATCTCATCGACACGCCTGTCAATGCGCTCATAGAGCTCCTCGCGCGGACGTTGCAGGCCTATCTTGGTGATGGCAAAAGGCCTTTGGGCCTTGCTGGCGGACTTAAATGATGAGAATGGCCGGCCGGTGCCGATACAGACTTCAAGGGCACGGACAATGCGCTGACGGTTGGCCAGGTCGATCGAGTCATAAGTCTGAGGATCAAGCCGCTGCAGTTCAAAACGCAGCGATGCGAGGCCTTCCTCCTCAAGACGGCGGACGAGGCTCTCGCGAATGGCGGGGTCAACCTGCGGAAATGCATCCAGACCGTCGCAGAGGGCGTCTATGTACAGGCCAGAACCGCCTGTCATCACCAGTCTGCCGTGCGTCTTGAAGAGCTCATCCAGAAGAGCCAGCGCATCCAGCTCGTAAAGGCCGGCGGTATAGGGCTCCGTGACCGAACGCGAAGCTATGAAATAATGCCTGACACGTGACAGCTGCTCAGCCGAAGGCTGGGCGGTGCCGATACGCATCTCCTTGAATATCTGGCGCGAATCGCAGGAAATTACAGGTGAGCCGCAATCAAGTGCCAAATCGATGCTGTAGTCAGTCTTGCCTACCGCAGTCGGGCCCAGTACTATGATCAGCTCGGCCATGGAGAGTGTCAGATCTCGGACTCGTCCACGATCAGCTCTTCTTCATCCTCGTCCTCATCCTCATCTTCGTCATCCAGATCCTCGTCGTCCTCTTCATCTTCAAGATCAGATGCGGCGCGTTGCGCAGGGGCGTGGCGTGCAGCCTCGGCCTCGGCAAGCAGGCGGTCGTCATACCCGGGAGCGAACTGGTCTGGATTGTCTCCCTTCTCATCTACACGCAGTGGATAGGAGACCCTCGGAACGAGGGGAACATCCTCCGCCTCGAGCCGAAGGATCAGGTAACGGCCGTAGCGCAGGTTGAAATAGTAACGCAGCTCCGTTTCGCCGCGGGCTATGACATCCTCCAGATGCACCTTGTCCATTGAGCCGCAACCCAGGTCGAACAGACCGTAACGGCTCGGGTGTCCCTGCTCCGGCCGGCCCTCGAACAGGGTCATCTGGTCGGTAGAGAAATCCATGTCATTGAGGAGAAAGTTGTGCAGGGCGAACAGACTGATGCTGCCGTCTATATCGTATATCCGGAAGAAAAACTTGCTGTCTGACAGCGTTACACGGAATCTGTATAGCATGTGAAAACTCGTTCTAAATGTCTTCTGATTGCAAAATTAGGAAAATTATCGCTACTTTTACAACCATAATGGCGACTGTTTCAGAACAAATTATCGACAGCTACACGAGCATTTCGCAGCCGGCGCGCGGCTCTTACAAGGAAAGCAGCAGCAAATTCCTCTCTTTTGCCTTCCCCGTGGAGAGCGAAGAGCAGATCCGCGAACATCTTCAGTCACTGCGCAAAGAGTACTTCGACGCAAGGCATCACTGCTATGCCTGGCGGCTCGGCGCGGACGGCGGCCGCTGGCGTGCGAACGATGACGGAGAGCCTTCTTCTTCGGCGGGCAAGCCCATCTACGGGCAGCTGCTCTCGCGCAATCTGAGCGATATACTGGTCGTCGTGGTCCGGTATTTCGGAGGCATCAAGCTCGGCATTCCCGGACTCATCCGGGCCTATAAGACGGCCACGGCCGACGCCCTTGACAATGCCCTTACTGTGCAGAAGACCGCGACCCGCACATATATCCTCAGATTCGGCTACGAGCGGACCACGGAAGTTATGAAAAGCCTCAAAGACCAGGGACTTGTGCCATTCGAGCCGACCTACGATTCGGTCTGCACGATAAGCGTCCGCGTCCCCCTGAGCCGCTGCGCAGGATTCGAAGAATTGATGGGCTGGGCAATTATCGATTAATAGTTTATCAATTATTTTTTTAATCAAAAGACTTTGTTAAATTTGCGAGATTAACAACGCCCGCAAAACCTGTTTTTAAACTTTCAAAATAAAATCAATACAATGAAAAAGGTTCACAATTTCAACGCCGGCCCTTGCGTTCTGCCGCAGGCCGCTATTGATGCCACCATCGAAGCCCTGAAGGATTTCAATGGTACCGGAATGCCGGTTATATGTGTTTCTCACCGTTCCAAAGAATGGGATGCAGTAATGGACGAGACCCGCGCCCTCTGGCGTGAGCTGCTCGATATCCCCGAGGATTACGAGATCCTCTTCCTCGGCGGCGGCGCATCCACCCAGTTCCTCATGGTCGCCATGAATCTCCTCGAGAACAAGGCTGCCTATCTGGAGACTGGTGTCTGGGCAAAGAAGGCCCTCAAGGAAGCAAAGGGTATCGGCAACGCCGTTTGCGTAGCTTCCAGCGCCGACAAGACCTACTGCTACATCCCGAAGGATTATGAGATTCCTACGGATGCAGATTATTTCCACATCACGACCAACAACACCATTTACGGTACCGAGATCAAGTATGACATGGACTGCCCCGTCAATCTGGTCGCAGATATGTCATCCGATATCATGAGCCGTCCGGTCGATGTGCGCAAGTACGCTCTGATCTACGGTGGTGCACAGAAGAACGTCGGTCCTGCAGGTGTTACCTTCGTCATTGTCCGCAAGGATGTCCTCGGCAAGGTCACCCGTTACCTGCCCACGATGCTCGACTACCGCACCCATATCGACGGTCTGTCGATGTTCAACACCCCGCCGGTGTTCGCCATCTTCGTAATGAAGGAGACCCTCAAGTGGGTCAAGAGCCTGGGCGGCGTGAAGGCCATGCACAAGCTCAACCTCGAAAAGGCAGAGCTCCTCTATAATGAGATCGACCGCAACCCTCTGTTCGTCGGCACCGCAGCCAGGGAAGACCGTTCGATCATGAACGTCTGCTTCGTAATGGCTCCCGGCCACGAAGATCTCCAGGATGAATTCATGGCATTCGCCAAGGAACGCGGCATGGTCGGCATCAAGGGCCACCGCAGCGTCGGCGGATTCCGCGCATCGCTCTACAACGCATGCCCCAAGGAGGATGTCCAGGCATTGGTTGACTGCATGCAGGAGTTCGAGAAGCTTCACAAATAATCAGGAGGATCATACGATGAAAGTACTTGTAGCTACCGAGAAGCCTTTTGCAAAGGCAGCAGTGGACGGCATCCGCAGCATCGTGGAGGAAGCCGGACACACCCTCGTCCTGCTCGAGAAATACACCGACGCCAGCGAGCTGAAAGCCGCAGTGGCAGACGCTGACGCGCTCATCGTCCGTTCGGACAAGGTGACCCGCGAAGTCGTCGAGGCTGCAGGAAAGCTTAAGATCGTCGTCCGCGCAGGCGCCGGCTATGACAACCTCGACCTTGCAACTTGCACGGAGAAGGGCGTCGTGGCCATGAACACCCCGGGCCAGAACTCCAACGCCGTCGCAGAGCTTGCCATCGGCATGATGATCTATATGAGCCGCAACCAGTTCACCCCCGGTACCGGCCGTGAGCTCAAGGGCAAGACCGTCGGTATCCACGCCTACGGCAATGTCGGCCGCCTGGTGGCGATGATCGCCCGCAACGGCTTCGGCATGAACGTCATCGCATTCGACCCGTTCGTCCCTGCAGAGAAGATGGCCGCAGACGGCGTGAAGGCTGTCGCAAGCATCGAAGAGCTCTACGCCAATGCGGATTTCCTGTCCCTGCATATTCCCGCAACCGAGCAGACCAAGGGCTCGATCGGCCGCAAGCTGGTCGGCAGCATGCCCAAGGGTGCCTGCCTGGTCAATACCGCGCGCAAGGAAGTCATCAACGAAGATGAGCTCATCGCAGTCCTCGCAGAGCGCGAAGACCTCAAGTACATCACCGACATCGCAGCCGTCAAGATGGATGAGATGAAGGAGAAATTCGGCGCACGCGTATTTGCAACCCCCAAGAAGCAGGGCGCGGAGACCGCAGAGGCCAATATCAACGCAGGCCTGGCCGCAGCACGCCAGATCTGCAAGTTCTTCGCCACCGGCGACCGTACTTTCCAGGTAAACAAATAGCATTATGGTCAAGGTAAAACCTTTTGCAGCCATCCGTCCTCCGAAGGACATCTGCAAGGCCGTCTCAGCACGCCCCTACGACGTGATGAACTCCGTCGAGGCAAAGGCCGAGGCCGGGGAGAAGTCCCTCCTCCACATCACCAAGCCCGAGATTGATTTCGAGCCCATCGCCGGCGAGCACGAACAGCGCACCTACGACAAGGCAGTCGAGAATTTCAAGAAATGGCAGGAGAAGGGCTGGCTCGTCCAGGACCCGAAGGAGTGCTACTACGTATATGCACAGACTATGGAAGGCCGCACCCAGTACGGCATCATCCTTTGCGCGCATACCGAGGATTACGCCACGGGCGCCATCAAGAAGCACGAGCTCACCCGCAAGGAGAAGGAAGACGACCGCATGATCCACGTCCGCATACAGAACGCCAACATCGAGCCCGTCTTCTTCGCTTATCCCGACAACGAGGAGATCGACGCCATAATGTTCCGCTATATCTCCCGCGTGCCGGAGTATGATTTCATCGCAGATGAAGACGGCTTCGGACACAAGCTCTGGGTCATCGACGAGGATAAGGACATTGCGCGCATCACCAGGATATTTGCTGGCATAGATGCATTCTACGTAGCTGACGGACACCACCGTACTGCAGCGGCGGCCCGCGTCGGCGCAGAGAAGAAGGCGCTCAACCCCCACCACACCGGAGAGGAGGAGTACAACTACTTCATGGCCGTCTGCTTCCCTGACAACCAGCTCAAGATCATCGACTACAACCGCGTCGTCAAGGACCTCAACGGCCTGAACGCAAAGCAGTTCTTCGAGGCCCTGCAGAAAGACTTCATCGTCGAATGCCGCTGCGACTGCACGAAGGACGGCGGCAGGTGCGAATGCGAATTCCCCTGCCACTGCAAGTGCTCCGAGCCCTACCGTCCCGCCGGCCTGCACAACTTCTCGATGTACTTCGAGGGTGTCTGGTATTCGCTTACCGCAAAGCCGGGCACATACAATGACAATGATCCGATCGGCGTTCTCGACGTCACCATCCTGTCGAATCTCGTATTTGACAAGATTCTCAACCTGGGCGACCTGCGCACCTCGAACCGTATCGACTTCGTCGGCGGCATCCGCGGTCTGGGCGAGCTCAGCAAGCGCGTCGACAGCGGCGAAATGGCAGTAGCATTCGCTCTCTACCCGGTCTCGATGAAGCAGCTTATCGATATTGCCGACACGGGCAATATCATGCCGCCCAAGACGACCTGGTTCGAGCCGAAGCTCCGCAGCGGTCTTGCAATTCATAAACTTGAAAAATAACAATGAAATTTTCTCGTAAAATCTTTGCGTTTGCGGCAGGCCTGATGGCTGCCGCATCGCTTTTTGCGCAGGTTAACCCCGGCGGAGCAATCCAGAGGGACCCTGCCCTGCTCTATGGCAAACTGTCCAACGGCCTGACTTACTACATCATGCATAATGATACCCAGAAGGACCGTTGCGAGTATTATCTGATGACCAACGTAGGCGCCATCCAGGAATCGCCCGCACAGGACGGCCTGGCCCACTTCCTTGAGCATATGGCCCTCAACGGCACCAAGAACTTCCCCGGCAAGGGCATCATCAACTATATGCAGAGCATCGGAGCCAGCTTCGGCGGCAATATCAACGCCTCGACCGGCGTCGAGCAGACGATGTATATGTTCAACAACCTTCCCACCACGCGCGAAGGAATGATCGACACGGCGCTTCTGGCCATCCACGACTATTCGGCATTCGTGACCAACGACCCGAAGGAGATCGACCTCGAACGCGGCGTGATCATCGAAGAATGGCGTACCCGCCGCAATTCGCAGTGGCGTATGCGCGAGCAGATGTTCGAATATCTCTTCAAGGGTTCAAAATACGCCACCTGCAATATCATCGGCACGAAGGAAGGCCTCGAGACCTTCCCCGCCGAGGAGCTGCAGAAGTTCTACAAGACCTGGTACCGTCCCGACCTCCAGGCAGTGGTAGTCATCGGTGACATCGAGCCCGGCAAGATTCTCGAGAAGATCAAGACTACGTTCGCCGATATTCCCAAGCGTGAAAATCCCGAACCCAAGCAGGTTATCCGCATCCCGGACAACGAAGAGCCAATCGTGGGCATCATCACCGATCCGGAGGCGCAGATTACCAACATTATGCTCTGCTATAAGTGCGAACCCATTCCCCTGCAGTACCGCAGCCTCGGAGCAGGATTCATGATGGATCTCATCCAGGAATGCATCAACGGTATGCTTGAAGAGCGCCTGAGCGACCTGGCCAACAGCAGCGATGCACCGTTCCTTGGAGCCGGCGCAGGCTGGCAGAGCCTCTGTTCGACCCTCGATGCATTTACAGTCAGCCTCGCCTGCGCGGACGGACAGTGGGAAAAGGCTGTTTCGGCAGCTGTACAGGAGATTGAAAAAGCACGCAGGTATGGATTTACCCAGGCTGAATACGACCGCGTCAAGGCGGCTATGATAGCCAGCGCCGAGCGCGCTACGGCAAATGCCAAAGACCGCAAGAACAGCGAAATCGTGGGCCGCATCAGCAATGATTTCTTCCGCGGATGGCCGGCAATGGCTCCCGCTTATCAGGAACGCCAGCTGAAGGGCTATCTGGAAGTGCTGCCCCTGGAGCAGATCAACCAGATTATGGCGGCTCAGGAGTTTGCCCGCAACCTGGTCATCATCTATACCGCGCCTGAACGCGAAGGCCTCTCCCATCCTACCGAGAATCAGCTTGTCAATTGCGTCAACGATGCTTTTGCAGCAGAGATCGAACGCAATGCGGAGGAGCAGACCGATACCGAGCTGCTCGATCCCGCCACCCTGAAGGGCGGCAAGATCGCCGGCACCTCCAAGGGCCCTTACGGCTCAAAGGTCTTCAAGCTCAAGAACGGACTGCGCGTGACCGTGCTCCCCACCGACTACAAAAAGGATGAAGTGCTCGTCAATCTCTATATCCCGGGCGGAGCTTCGCTCATTGCTGACGAAGATATGGCATCGCTGGACGAGACGATGGTCTATTTCTACAACTCCCTCGCCGGTCTGGGCCGTTTCCCGCAGAATCAGCTGCAGAAGATGCTCTCGGGCAAGATTGCCAATGAAACCATTTCCATCTCGGATATCAATTGCGGCATCGGGGCATCCTGCTCGCCGCGCGATCTGGAGACCCTGCTGCAGCTCATTTACCTGCAGATCACGGAGCCGCGTTTCGAAGAGTCCGAGCTTACTCCGGCGATGGCACGCCTGCAGGCGATCGTTCCCAATCTCGAAAAGCAGCCTGACTATATTTTCAGCCGCACGTATATTGAGACGGCTTACGATAACAGCCCGCGCCACGAGCAGCTGAGCACTTCGAAGCTCGAGCGCATCAGCCTCGCTTCGTTCGCAGATTCATACCGCAAGATGTTCTCCAACCTCAACGGTGCGGACGTCGTGATTACCGGCAACGTGGATCTGAAGGAGATTAAGCCCCTTATCGAGCGCTACTTCGGCTCGCTTCCCGCCGCCAAGGAGAAGGCCGCATACAGGGACATCCACGACGATGTGGTCAAGGGCCGCGTAGAGAACGTGTTCACTGTCGAAATGAGCACGCCCAAGACTTCCTGCATCTATATGATCACCGGAACGGGTAAGGACAACGCCGAAAACCGCGCGCTGATGGATGCCACGGCCGATATTCTCGACCTTATCTATACCGATACGCTCCGCGAGGAGGAAGGCGGCACCTACGGCGCACACTCCAGCGGTTCGATCACCTCGCTTCCGCGTCCGGAGTATAAACTGATCATCAGCTTCGATACCGACCCTGCCCGCGCAGAGGCCATCCGCGCACTTGCAGTCAAAGGTCTGGAAGAGCTTGCTGCCAACGGTCCGACCGAGGAGCAGCTGATGAAGGTCAAGGGCAATATGCTCAAGCGTATTCCCGAGCGCCGCATCAATAATGCTTACTGGGCAGGACGCATCCAGACCAAGTACAATACAGGTCTGGATCTCGACAAGGATGCCGAGAAGGTTATCGAGAAGATCACCGCCGCCAAGGTGAAGAAATTCGTCGCCGACCTGCTCGCACAGGGCAACTTCATCACCGTGGTGATGAATCCCGCCGAATAGTTCGCCTTGATCGGCAAATAAAAAACGGCCAGCGTTCGTTGGCCGTTTTCTTTTTTATATGCTTCCGATTACTTGGTCGGAGCTGCTTCGAGTACTGCCTTGATGAAATCCCACCACTTTGCGACCGAAGGGATGTATGCGCGCTCTTCGGGAGAGTGAGGAGACTTGAGGGTAGGTCCGCAGGAGATCATGTCCCAGTTGGGATATGCACCCGAGAGGATACCGCACTCCAGGCCGGCGTGGATGGCCATCACCAGAGGCTCCTTCTTGAAGAGCTTCTTGTACTGCTCCTTCATCGTCTTGAGGATGGGAGATTTGAGGTTCGGGGTCCAGCCGGAATATGCTCCGTCAAAGTAAACCTTTGCGCCGATGAGCTCGAAAGTGCTCTGAACAGCCACTCCGAGATCTGCCTTGAGCGTGTCGCTCGAGCCGCGCAGCAGGGTCTGGACGGTGATGACGCCCTTTTCGGTCTTGACGATAGCAAGGTTGTTGGATGTCTCGACGAGATCCTTAACCTCGAGGCTCATCCGGTCAACTCCGTTGGGGCAGGCGTAGATAGCCTGGACGAAACGCAGACCGGTGCGGCCGGCGATGACCTTGCTGGCCTTTGCGGGAGCAATCGTGATGGAAATCGTAGGCTCGACGGCTGCAAGTTCGTGCTGAACGGTCGCGAGCGTGTCGGCGACGATCTTCTCGGCCTTGGCCTTATTATCTGCAGGAATTGCAACCAGAGCGTCGGCCTCGCGCGGGATGGCGTTGCGCATATTGCCGCCGTCGAAGCTTATGAGCTTACCCTTGAGATCCTTGAGCATCGGCAGCACGACGCGTGCCATAAGCTTGTTGGCATTGCCGCGGCCCTCATTGATCTCCATACCGGAGTGACCGCCGCGAAGGCCTGTGACATTGATATGGAACGCCGCATAGCCCTTGGGCATCGGCTCTTCCTTGTACTTGAGGCTTACATTTGCATCGACACCGCCTGCGCAGCCGACATAGAGCTCGCCTTCGGTCTCGGAGTCGAGATTGAGCAGGATGTCACCCTGGAGCAGACCGGGCTTGAGGGCCTTTGCGCCGACCATACGGGTCTCCTCGTCAACCGTGAAGAGAGCCTCGATGGGGCCGTGCTTCAGTGTCTTGGACTCCAGGACTGCCATTGCGGCAGCTACGCCCAGACCATCGTCAGCGCCCAGAGTGGTGCCGTTCGCATAGAGCCAGTCACCGTCTTCCTTCTTGACGACGCGCGTCTCGATGGGATCCTTGGTGAAATCGTGCTTCTTGTCTGCGTTCTTCTGGGGAACCATATCCATATGTGCCTGGAGGACTATACCCTTGCGGCCTTCCATACCCTTGGTAGCGGGCTTGCGGATGATGACATTGCCGCAGTCATCGAGAAATGCCGTCAGGCCGAGATCCTTGCCGAACTGGACAAGGTATTTGGCGACTTTCTGGGTGTGGCCCGAAGGACGGGGAATCTGTGTCAGGGCATAGAAATTTTTCCATACCTCTTTGGGTTCAAGATCGTGAATTGTCATAGTTGTTATGATTATGAATTGTTATTGTCATTTGAGCGGCCAGCTGCATACCTCTCCCAGCTGATAGACGGGCATACGCGTCTGAAGCAGAGCCTCACCGGCATCCATCAGGCGCACCGTGGCGATAGCGGGGACGCGATAGTAGAGCACGGGGGCCTTGCCGGCGGGGACTTCTTCCTCAGCGGGCTCCGCCTTGCCGCCGGTCTTGAATTCGAGAGTCACCGGGCGGCCCTGCATCTCCTCTGCGGGCAGCAGTCCGTCGGTCTCTGAAATACGGAACGCCACATATATCTGGCCGGGCTTATCCTTGACAGGAAGCACGTCGAAGTGCATCTGCTGGTACGAGGTCTCAGTAACGCCGTAGAATAGGCTCAGGTAGTCGGCCTCCAGTCTGGCAATCTCCGCGACGGCCGCTCCAAGGGCCTCGCCGCTGTAGGTGGCATCGGTATCGCCCGTGAGAATCTGGATGCGCGTCTTGCGAAGGTCGAAAATCATCTGGGCAGCTTCTGCTGCTTTCTTCTCGAGGGACTTCTCGACCACTTCGCTCTGCTGCAGGGGGACCTTGCGGAAACCGTCGCCAGTCTTGACCGTATGGTAGAGGGTCGTCGTGGCGCTGGTCAGGTTGCCGCTGGCATCCTTGCCCGCGAAACGCTCGCCTCCAGCAACCGTCGGGAAGCGCCAGGGCTCTTCCTTGCCGGTATATGCATCGGGCAGGGCGATGAGGCCCTGGGCGCACATCTGCAGCATATCGGTACTGCCGGCCTGCTTTGCGGTCAGCTTGACGGTAAATGATTCGCCCCTGTCGGCTTCGATATAGGGGACCATATCCACGGCCGCAATGCTGTAACGCGTCTGGTCGGAGGTCACGGCCTCCGTGCCGAGGTACTTGCGGGCATAGGCGGCATAGGGACCGGCGAAAAAGTCTTCGCGGGCCGCAGTCACCTTCAGGTGGACGACCGTATTGGGGAGCGAATAGCGTACGGTGCCCTGGGCATTGACGGGATTCTGTGCGAAAGTCGCAACGGCTGAAGACAATAGCATCAGCAGCGACAGGGGCAGTGAAAGCAGAGTCTTAAGATGCATCTCGGGTCGTATATCAAGTTTAAGGCGAATTTAACAATTTTTATTATCTTTGTCGTGATATAGATGCGAATAATCTTCATTTATTAATATTCAACAACAACCTATGAGAAGATTTTTGATGTTTTTGGCAGTAACCGCCGTCATGGCCTTTACTGTCGGCACGCAGACGGTTTTCGCACAGGAGCAGGTTAACGAGGCTACCGAGGAGGTCGCCGCCGTTGAGGTTGAACAGATCGAAGAGCCGGTTGCCGCAGAAGTGGCGGAAGTCGCTCCGGTCGATGCTGCACCCAAGGGATTTTTCGCAGACCTGTGGGAAAACAACCTTACCCTGCTGCTTCTGATCCTTATCCTGATCATCGTAGTGCCGTTCCTTATTTTCTACCTGACAAAGGCAAAGGAACACCCGAAGGGACTTGTCGCAGCCGCCCTGAGCAATATGGGCGAGCGTTTCGGCTACTATATCATGAATGCCGTGCTGCTGCTCTTCCTCGTCTCCAAGTTCGGTCTGCCTGACG
Organism: uncultured Bacteroidia bacterium; assembly: GCA_902773925.1. GTDB lineage: Bacteria > Bacteroidota > Bacteroidia > Bacteroidales > UBA932 > Cacconaster. The sequence continues at coordinate 260,751 of CACYGI010000002.1, forward strand.
GTACTGCCGGTCTTATCTATTCGTTCTTTTATTTTGGTATATATATTCTGGCGCTGGTCGGCGGTCTTATCGCTGACCGTACGCAGAATTACAACCGTACCATCCAGACCGGTCTGATCATTATGGCCGCAGGCTACGTCGCACTGGCCATTCCCCTCTTCAGCAAGGTTAACGGTTCGGTCGTGGACGGCAACGGCGGCTGGTGGAGCATCCTGATCTTCACCTGCCTGGCACTGCTGTGCATCGCATTCGGTAACGGTCTGTTCAAGGGCAACCTGCAGGCTCTTGTCGGCAAGCTGTACGATGATTTCGAGGCCGAGGCCGCAAAGAACGGTCCAGAGGCCCTCAAGATCGCAAAGGACAAGCGCGATTCCGGTTTCCAGATTTTCTACGTGTTCATCAATATAGGCGGCGTGATCGCTCCGTTCATCGCTCCGATGCTCCGCAAGTGGTGGCTTTCCCGTAGCAGCTTTATCTACAATGCAGATATGGCGGGCCTTTGCCACAAGTTCATCGAAGGTGATACGGCAGTCGCTGCCAGCCAGAAGTTCATCGAGACCAGCGCAGCTTCGGTTACCGATCCTTCGGTCCTCGACAATACCGCAAAGTTCTGCTCTGACTATGTAGAGGTGTTCAATACGGGTGTCCACTGGGCATTTATCGTTTCGGCTCTGGCAATGATCACCTCGCTGGTCATCTTCTTCGCCAACAAGAAGCGCTTCCCGCAGCCGGCGAAGAAGGTCGCCGCTCAGAGCGTCGAATATACCGCAGAAGAGAAGCAGGCAATGGCAAAGGAGATCAAGCAGCGTATGGCCGCCCTGTTCGCAGTGCTGGGTATCGCGATCTTCTTCTGGCTCTCGTTCCACCAGAACGGTCAGTCCCTGTCGGTCTTCGCACGTGACTTTGTCGAGACGAAGGCTCTCCCGGCTGAGATCTGGCAGGCTATGAACCCGCTGTTCGTGATCATTCTCACCCCTATCATCATGATTGTCTTCGGCTCGCTCGCACGCAAGGGCCGTCCGGTCTCCACGCCCCGCAAGATTGCGCTCGGTATGGGTATCGCAGCTATGGCATATCTCTTCCTGATGGTGTTCTCCATCATCGGCCACTATCCTTCGGGCGATGAGTTCCGCGAGCTTACGACCGCACAGATGATCAGCCTCGGTCTTAAAAAGGCAGCTCCGTGGGTGATGGTCGTGACCTATTTCTTCCTCACGGTGGCTGAGCTCTTCATCTCGCCGCTGGGTCTGTCCTTCGTCTCGAAGGTTGCTCCGAAGAACATGGTCGGTCTCTGCCAGGGTCTCTGGCTGGGCGCAACGGCTATCGGCAACCTCTTCATTTTCGTCGGCCCGATCATGCTCAATGCATGGCCGATCTGGAAATGCTGGGGCGTGTTCCTCATCATCTGCCTCGTATCGATGGCTATTATGCTTGGCATGGTGAAGTGGCTCGAGCGCGTTACTTCCGAATAGTTTCGTCAGCTTATAATATGAAGGGTGGCTCGAGGGCCACCCTTTTTATTGAAATTATTTTGTCAAATCAATAAATATCACTACATTTGCGGTCCTTTCGGAAAGACCGGAAGGATTAATTAATACCAAATACTATGTTAAAACAGTACGAAACCGTTTTCATTGCAACTCCCGTTTTGTCTGAAGCCCAGATGAAGGAAGCGGTTGCCAAGTACACCGGTATGATCGCCGAGGACGGCGGCAAGATCGTGTACGAAGAGGATTGGGGACTCAAGAAGTTGGCTTACCCGATCGACAAGAAGACCACCGGTTTCTATCACCTGATCGAGTTTCAGGCAGAGCCGGCATTTATCAACAAGCTTGAGATCCAGTTCAAGCGCGATGAGCGTATCATCCGCTTCCAGACTGTCTCTATGGACAAGCACGCTATCGCTTATGCAGAGCGTCGCCGCAACAAGCTTAACGAACCCAAGGCCGAGGCCGCTAATGTAGAGGAGAACTAATCATGGCACAGAACGACAACATCCGTTTCCTGAATCCTCCGACAGTAGAGGTCAAGAAGAAGAAGTATTGCCGCTTCAAGAAGGCCGGCATCAAGTATGTTGATTACAAGGACGCAGAGTTCCTCAAGAAGTTCCTCAACGAGCAGGGTAAGATTCTTCCCCGCCGCATCACCGGTACTTCGCTCAAGTTCCAGAGGAAAGTGGCTCAGGCCGTCAAGCGCGCACGCCACCTCGCTCTCCTGCCGTACGTAACCGATCTTATGAAATAAGGAGGATAGACCATGGAAATCATTCTTAAGCAGGATATCCAGAATCTGGGTTATAAGGACGATATCGTGACCGTCAAGAACGGTTACGGTGCCAATTATCTGATCCCGAAGGGTCTCGCCATCATGGCAACTCCTACGGCAAAGAAGATTCACGCTGAGAACCTCCGCCAGAGGGCTCAGAAGGAGGCCAAGATCCGCGAGGATGCTACCGCACTGGCAGCTTCGCTCGAGGGTATGACCGTGAAGGTGGCCACCAAGGTCAGCTCCAACGGTAAGGTCTTCGGTTCGGTCGGTACCATCCAGGTCGCAGAGGCTCTCGCAGCCCTGGGCAAGGAGATCGACCGTCGCGACATTTCGTTCGTCGGCGCTGAGAACCTCAAGGAGCTCGGCATCTACGACGCAACGGTCAAGTGCTACCGCGACATCAAGGCTACCTTCAAGGTAGAGGTTGTCGCTGCAGAGGAGGAATAATCCTCAGGCACTGATGTTTCGATGCCCGGCCGGCTTTGGCCGGGCATTTTTTTATCCCGCATATGAAAGAGGTTATCGATTTTCTGAATGAGCTTTCGCTCAATAATGACAAGGTCTGGTTCGAGGCCAACCGTGACAGGTATAATAAGGCCCGTGCGAAGGTTGAGGCGCTCACGGCCGAACTGATTGCAGGCATCCGCAAGTTTGACGACAGTATCGGGCCCCTGCAGATGCGCGACTGTACTTACCGGATCTACCGGGACCTGCGTTTTTCGCCGGACAAGACTCCGTATAAGACGCACATGGGAATCTATATTACCAGAGGGGGAAAGAAGTCGGGGTACAGCGGGTATTATTTCCAGATAGGTTCGGCTTCCGCCTCCAATCTGATTGCCGTCGGCGATATCTGCTGCGAGCCGAAAGTGCTGAAGGTGATTCGCGAGGATATCCAGAACGGGGAGGGCGATTTTCGAAGGATTATCGCCTCGGCCGATCCGCGTTTTATGGTGGATACCGACGGGGCGGCAAAGCGTGTCCCTATGGGGTTCCCGGCCGACAGCCCGGATGCGGAGCTGCTCAAATTGAGGCATTACTGCCTGTATTTTACTGTCAATGACAGGTTTGTCACCTCGCGCGGCCTTGCCTCACGGCTTGTGGATATCTTTCATAGCGGGAAGCCCTTCCTGGACTATATCAACCGGGCGGTGGATTATGTGAGGGAGGAGAAAGGGTTTACGAAGTAAAATTATGACGACAGGTACGTCATAATGAAAGCAGAGCATTATGGTTTCTGCTCTGCTTCAATAATCCTTAATAATTCTGTTGGAGTCACTTCAAAACCCCTTTGAGAGCACCTCAGAGGGGTTTTTCGTATAAATTTGTCCCAGAATTGTCCCGATGAAAGTGCCTTGAGCAAATCCGGGACAAAATAGAATACCCCGTCAGGAAATACATCCCGGCGGGGTATCGCATTTAGAACCGTGGTTCCCTACTCCGAGGACAGCTTAGCCTGGGCAAGCACATCTCCGGACTTCTCGCCGGTGGCGGTGTTCACGTAGAAGTACTTGAAGAAGACCTTGGGGCTGCCGGCGGAAGGAGCGCCGCACTTGCTGTCGTAGGCACTCTTGATGTCGATGGCCGTGGCCACGGGAGTGTACGGGTCAGCGAAGGCAGCAGCCTTGCTGTAGGCGCGGGTGATACCGTTGCCCTGAGGGTCGGAGGCCTGGATGACGAGTTTCAGGTTGGTCACATCGCTGGGGATGGTGGCCAGCTGGAAGGTCATCGCAGAGGCGGTGAGGGTGATGGTCGCGGAATCCGGAGCGACGACACCGGCGAGGTTCGGCACAGCGGTCATGATATTGCCGCCGCAATAAACCACCCAGTAGTTTAGCCTCATAAAGAGGTTGGCACCGGAAATCTTGGCCTTGGTACCCAGCACGGACTTGCCCTGTGCGGTGTTGGCCGCGGCATTCCAGGCAAGGATCTGCTCGTTGGTGAGACCCTGCCAGGCCTGAGAGAGCTGCTTGAAGACAGCTTTTACGGAAGACTGGAACGAGGTTCGGGTAGAACCGCCGTATCCACGATTGCGGATGTACTTTCTGCCGCGAGTCTTGGCGGCGGTGACACCCTTTGCGGAGCCCGACATTTCGTCGAAGGCGATTGAAGGATTATACTTCATGGCGCAAAATAATTAATGGTTGAACATAAGGTTATTCTGAATTGTTTTCTCCATCCCTCACGAGGAAGGCAAAGATAAATGGATCGTATCCGGTGCTATCGAAACCGCTCATTCTCTCCTGGCAGGTGAACACTCCGTTCTCGACATGGGCCAACGAGTATCCGTTTACCGAAGGGTTGTATTGGTTGGAGCCTCCGAGGAAAGGAACATCCGCGTTCACATCCGTAGGGAAATCCCCCATCTGCGCCTCCCACGGCTGGTTCCGGTAAGAGTACGAACAGCTCGAGAACTGCATGTGCAGGAACACCCAGTGTTCAAAGATGACGCAGAAGGTATCGGAACTCCAATATAGGTAACGAGTCTCCTGGGTCATATTGATGCGTGTTCTGGTTCCCTTTATGGGGCTCCCGGGCTGGTTGAGCATCGGATACAGGGCCTGGATGAAGATGGTTATCTCGCCCTTATCATCGAAGTTGGTGAACTTCTCCAGACAAATGGTGTTCTTGTCCTTAATCCACGTTTTAATGGCCGTACCGCCGTCATTATTCCAGGTATAGGAAGAATACACGTAACGGTCCTGGAACGTCAGTATGGCGCCCGCAACGGCACTCCTGTTGATGCTGAGGTCAGGGACATATATCTCAAGTGTATCCACCCCTTGATAAGCTGCATTCGTGGGATCGTACGTGAACTTGGCGTTGAGAACAACGTAGTTCTCCGCCTGGTAGTCCTTGAACTGAATGGAACCTGCACCGAAGTTATTGCCTGTAGAATTGAACATATCCGTATTAGTAAAGGATGCCGGGGCCGAAGACCTCCGTAGGTTTCACATAGTAGCCGCCTCGATGGGCAAAGGTGATAGAGGAGCCGTCCCAGCTGGAGTTGCGCAGCCAGATTATGTAGGACTGGGCGGCCAGGGCGCAGTTGCCGTCGCCCATACCTCGGGCAAGAGCCATGCTGGTGCCGACGCAGTCTGCCGGAAGTTCATCTTCGAGATAGGCCTCAGAAGAAGCGACGTTGCTATGGCCGAGGCAGACGGTATCGAAGGAGATGACCGGAGCACCGGTGGAGAAGTCCACGTCACACTCAGAAACGTGGCTGTCCGGCTTGATGTCATCCATCGTAATTTTGTTGCGCTTGACATAGCCCTCGGCTTCGGCCTCTTCGGATGTGATGCATATCTTGCTATCGAAAGCACTCGCTCCAACGAAGCCGGTTTCTGTGTTCAGCCAGTACAACTCAAGGAAGACTTTGTCGCCCACAGCGGGCGCAAATCCTACGACCTTCATATAGCGGCCACGTACATTCGCATCGCCCCAGTCATCCTCGATACCGGCAGACACAATCACAGTCTTGCTCCAACCGCTGGAAACACCGGCGGAAAGGCCTGCAGACATCTTGATAACAAGACGAAACGGGTCGTTCTGGTGTACGATCCCCTTGATGATAAGATCGCTCGGAGTGACCCAGATTTCGTCGTAAACGACAGCGGGGATATTACTGATGTGGGAAGGCGCATCCATGAGAATGGACTTGCCCGCAAGGAGACGATTGGAATTGATGCGGACAAACGCATTGTGGGCGGTCATCTCCGCTGCCTTGCCAAAGTAGGATATACCTTTGAGATGATTGGCCAAAACCTCCCAGGCTTGCATTTGGGAATCAGAGAGCTGCTTGTACTCCCGGGAGATTTTGGACAATTGATTTCTTGTGGCTGCCTGAGAAGGTGTGAACACCTTGCTCTGATAAGCACGTACAGAGAGTACATTCCTGCCTTGCACAGTCCTCGCGGTGACATCTTTCGCCGTACCGGAGAAGTCATTGAAGGCTATTGAAGGCTTTGCTATCATAATCTAATTATGCTTAGCAGCCTCTGATTCCAATGCAAATATAATACTTTATTTTGAATTATTCAAAATTAGAAAGTTATGATATTTCACATAAAGTTACACTTTAGGCAAAACTACAGCGACATCAGGAAGGATTTCTTCTTGAATATGTTCCGGTAGCCGGTCTCAGAATCGAGCAATAGATACCGCATATGAACCTGGTACTCCTGCAGGTCCAAGTCCCAGATGTCCTTATACCCGGGAACCAAGACTTCCACCATGCAGTTGTTGGAAGTACAGTTCTCCTGGGCGACAAATGACCGCAGATAGCCTGGCCTCCTACCGGAACCGGGAGTAGTCAACTGGAGGCGAACAGCAAGCCGGTATCTCGAAGGATTCGGACACCGATCCAGTTGCACCCTCAACTTGAGGGATAGAGTATCACCTTCAACAACCGAAGCGCTGTGATATGAACAGTATACTACCGGCAGCTCCTCGAATGCCCTGGGGACCGGTAGATGCTCATTGCCAAGCTGTGCGAATCCGTGGTATCCGGAAACGAACAAATTATGGCCGGTGATGTGGTGGTCATTCTTGAACGGTGGGCGATGACTCTGTACGGTCAAGGCCAGCATATTCCACTGCTCCTGGGTCAACGGATCGAGTGTACGCCAGGCCTGCAAAGCACGAAGATGGACCGACTGCGCTTCCATCTGAGACAGCGTCCCCGGGAACTCCGGATGCGCTCTCTTCTTCCAGAAACAAACACCATCCCGGTGGTAGAAAGTAACCTCTCCCACGGAAGACCAGCAGTCTGAAAAACCGATGTTGGATTTATATTTTGGCATATCACTTTATCTATAATGAGGTGCCCTGTCTGACCATCACGGCAAGACAGGGCGTTGGGGAATTGTACTATGTAGTGCCTGGGTCAGAGGGACCTCGGGCGTTGAACTCTTGGACACATAGGTAGCTCAAAGGTACCTCGGTATATGTAACAACTATTGTTGTAAGTCCAACACAAAGATACACAATAATTTCAATATATCAAACTAAAGTAATACTTTAATAAAAAATTGCGGGGTCAAAGGGGGCTGTGCCCCCTTGATTGTGCCAGATTTTTGTCCCATGTTGCGACGTTCGGGCGGGGTACGGCGGTCGAGGTTTCACCTGCTTTGAAGCGTATATCAACTTGATAGGGCTCGAACTTTTCTGGGCGGCTGGCGCGACGGCGTCAGCCGTGGCGACAGACGAACGGAAAAGTTGAGCAGGCAAGGCCGTAGGCCGCGGCAGGTGAGCGACTTGATGCGGCTGAAGCGGGGTACGACGGTCTCTCGCGAACAGGCACGATCCTACGAATAGAAGCACAACGTCTGGACGCTGATGCGGGAGAGTCGGGCCGCCGGCTGGGGCTTGAGCAACGTAGCGGAAGGCGGAGGGTTGGAGGCGTCAAGGCGGCGGAGACCTTGTGGCTCCGACGACTCGCCGGAAACCCGGAGACGAGAGCGGAGTTTGCTGAAGCACCAGACGAATAGCGAGCCCGACATAAACCAAGCCGTAGGCTTACCGCGGAGTGGAGGGACGGGACTCTTCTGACGGAGCCTGCGGAGGAAGAGGAGTCACGGCCTGGAACGACCCAGCACCGGAGGTGCGTAAGGCGGCAGGATGCTCGCGCCTTGATAACGCTCCCAGCGGGCCACTACCCCACGAATCTTGATAACGGTCCTGCGGTGCGGCACTTTGCGCCCCCGAACACTTGCAGTCCTTCCTACCGAAGGTGGTAGCGGAGGCAGTGGTATCCGGAGCGTCAGCGAAGGATACGACTGCTGTAGCGGGGCTGGCGTCTTGATGACGGTGATACGAAGGAGCGCAAAGTGCGGAGTGAGCGACGGAGGGGAGGGGTGGTCCCCTCCCTGAGCGAACTCCTCTCCTGCCGCCGCCTCGCCTGGGCGGGGAACTGGCACAACGGTCCTAAAAGCCTCTGCCGGAACAACTTAACATAATCCGGATTGTGTTAACCCGCAGCAGGTAGGACGTTGAAGGCGGGCTTCTGCCCCTCGCAACTTGATGTCCTTGATGCGGTGAGATACCGCTCGCGCGAGGAGTTACACAATCCCGATGGGATTATGTTAATGTTGTGGATTTCAAGCACTTACGGTGGTTCGAAGGGATGTCGCAGCCCAGGCGATTATGGCCCCTGGGGGCTGTGGGGGATAAACCAGCACGGTGAGCTGGCAGTTGTGGAGCAAGCGCAGCGAGCGGAACAACTGACTGCTGACCGTGACCGCTTTCCCTTTAAGTGCGAGGGGGCGAGTCTGCGTCAGCAGTCTCGCTGCGCGGGGGCCAATGGAGCGGAGGGCGTCAGCAAGTCTGTGGCAGACTTGCTCTGACACAGTCTTGCAGCGAAGGGTGGCAATGAAGGTTGCCTTTCTGGGCGGCTTGTCCGTCCCAGAAGGGCAAGTACCGCTTTCCTTTATTATTCGCCTCAGACGATCTGGAAGTAGCCTTTCTCGAATGCGGCTGGATATAGGAATTTCGCTTCCCTATCGGCAAATTTGATGATGACGTATTTATCGTCCATCGCCATGATTTCGCCTTCGCCAAAACTCTTGTGGATGACGGTATCGCCCACCTGTAGACGCTCCCAGGGCTCCATTTCCTCTCCTTCTGGTTCCACTATCGGCTCCGGTTCCGGTTCTTCTTCCTGAGGCTGTTCAACCAGCTTGGAAGTGTCAATTACGGTGTCCCATCCGCCGATGAGCGTGCCGGTATGTTTGTCTATGCCGGTGTATTCAAGGCTGGAATCTTCGTAGCGCTTGAACTTGTAGACAGCATCGTTCATCAATTCGCTGTTGAAGACGCCCAGGCTGACCAGCAAGCTGAAATCCTTGAGGGTAAGGCCCGTGACCTTGCGGAAAAGTTCCGGTTCGAGTTGTTCTATGACATCCTTGAGGCAGTATTCCCGGTAATCAGTAAGGTACATGAATACAGGGATACGAGTAGCGAACTTGATAAGTTTCTCCTGTATCTCCTTTCGCTTGCTCTTGTACTCTTTCTCTTCTTCTGTGAGTTCCTTTTTCTGCTTCGGTGTGAGGTCATCACCCTTCTCTTTCTTGGTATTCTTGACGTGGTCGGATTTGTTGATGATGGTCTCAATGTCGGAATTCAGATTGCGGAAACCTTCGATGTTCATCAGGGCCTTCATAGCCTCCGGATTGTTCATCAGGCGCTGGAGGGTGGCATTGTCTACATTGACCAGGACGGCGCTTTCCCACCTGCGAGCCAACAAGGTCGCGGTGGTACCGCTCATAGCCATATCCAGCACACCGGCTGCGTCGATTTCCTTCATGGAAGAACCATCGTAAGCAAGGATAGGCAAGAACTTGATGAACTCCTCCACCTTCTTCTCCGGGTTGGTCTCCTTGACATTGAGTTGGCAACTGTATTCCTCAACCTGGCGCAACGCCCGGTTGGGGGCGAAATCGAATACGTAGCATAGAGGCTTGAGGATTACTTCCTCACCCTCTTCATCCTTTGTGGTCCAGGGGGACTGAACGCGGAAAGCGGCCTGGAAATAGGTTTCCGGAGACGTAGTATTGCGCAGCATCATAATGCCGGTCCAGGGCTTTACGGTGACGCCCGTAGACAGCTTACCGCAAGACAGGGTGATGGTCTTGGTCTGCTGCGGTTCGCCCATCGCATCATAGACAGGATCTACTGCCTTCGCGCCCATGCCTGGCATTGGCGGTTTCTCTGTTCCCAGTTTCAGCTCCGTGACGATATTCTCCATATAAGCGCCACGGATAAGGTCGAGCCATTTCTGGACATACTCCTCGTGTAAGAAATAATCGCCTTCTGCCCGGAAGAACTCATTCAGGTCAAATTCATCAAACTCGCCCTGTGATGCAACCTCGCTTATGCTATCAGGCATCTGGTATGTGAGCATAACCATCTTTGGGAGCTGGGCATAAGGGTTGTTGTCGCCCTTCCAGGCTTCCTTTGCCGCCTGCTCGTCAGAATAGGTCCAGTTGTATATCTGTTCCTCGATGAATTCTCCCGTAGAGATTGCTCGGAATGGAGTGCCTGAGAGATAAAGGTAGGCTCCGGTGCGCAGCGGCATCAAGCCTTCGTCGTACAACTCACGAGCCTCCAATTCACGAACATTGTCGGCATCCTCGGTGATAATCTCCCCAACTTCCTCTGCCCGCTTCAGGGCAGGGTCTTTTTTGTCGTAGAAGTTCTTGGCGTTCTTGCCCCAGGCTCCATAGTGATATTCATCCAGGACGATGCAGTCCCAGTTTACAGTCTGAATCCACTTGTTAGTAGCCTTAATACCGCCAGCATCATTCTTTCCAAGCACATCCTGGAATGAGGCAAAGCAGACAAATGGCTTGCGCTCATTTACGTAGTTGAATTCGCGGTCTTCCTGCTTCTGGCAAAACTGCCAGCCCTCGAAATCTTTATGGGTAAGCAGATCTTCTTCCCAGGCAGTCTTCACCGCCGGCTTGAAGGTCAAGACCAGCACCTTCTTCCATCCCATCTTGAGAGCAAGTTGATAGGTGGTAAAGGTCTTGCCGAAGCGCATCTTGGCATTCCACAAGAAGTGTGGAATGAGGCCGCGGTTAGAGGGGTCTTTCTTGAATGAATCGAAGTATGACGTTGTTTTTGCTACAGCCCTCTCTTGCTCCGGACGCATAGGAAAAGAGTAGATGCGATCGACCATCGTCTCTTTACCTTCGACTGCAGCAATGATGGCCTTTTCGACGTTTTTCACGTCAGTAACGAACCATTCTCCTTCCGGATTACGGATATGATTCTTGCGAAGAATCTTGTGAATGAGATGGTCGTCAAAGGAGGTACCGTCTTTACGCATGGCGGGGCGCTTGAGAACAATGTGGTATGGGATATTACCAGTCAGGTTCTGTTCTTTCACGCGAGTTTCCACGTCGCGGGTGGTATAGCCCACCTTAAGCCATCCTGAATGAGCGGGCACACCTACGTGTTCGTAAGCGTATATCATTGGGGTCTCGCTGACCCTATTGCGGAGTAGGTCTTGTGCTGCCATTTTTAACAATCGTTCTGGACAAAGAAGAGATACTTATTCCATCGGACGAATCATAGATTCAATAAATGAAATCTCCTCACTCGTTAGTTTGTATTTCTCGTATAGCATTTCATCCGTCCACGGATGAGAGAAATCTTGTGTCGGGACAAATTGATAAACGCGCGCTGGAGCGTCTTGTGTGTTTTTCTTTAATAAAACACAGAATCTGAAGAAGCGTGTTTGGATGTAACTAATAACATTTTCGGCTTCTTTCTTTGTATCAAAGGGACCAATCACGACATATGTCTCGGTGCAGCAAGAATTCTTTTCTCCAATAAAAGGAGTATTAAGTATTTGGTGAGGAAAGTCCTCTCCGGCTCCATACGCTCTGGTAATGAAAACTTTATACTTGTCAACCCAGCCCACGTTCTGTGTGATTTCATTTCTACTTACATACCCCACAGACTTGTTGGCATATAGTTTAACAGCTCCATCAAAACTCTTGGGCTTTCCCGTAACAAATGTGCGGAATCCAAAAGGCTTCTGACTACTTACGTATGGAGCAAAACTCTTTTCATTGAGTTTCTGTACTTTACGAAGAATAGAAATCGCTTCGTTATACCGGATGAAGGTATCAGACCCCTTTTCCAATAAGGCTCGGGTAGAAACTGATTTCGAATCGCCGCGGACTGTTGATACCTGGCATAAACCTTCGTTGTCCCTATCCCAAAGGAAATAACACACGCCACCTTTAATCTCAACTCCAGGGAAACACTCTGAAGATAGAGGATAATCAACGATAACCCGCAAATGTTTATCATGGAGCATCTCATCTCTAAAGTCATCCAATCCACGGCCTCCGGCGAACCAACGGGAAGGGACAATCATAGTCAAGTAGCGAGGCTTGAGTTTCTTGGCCTGCTGGATAAACTTGTGATAAAGAGGGATTGCTCCTCCTCTCTGCCTTTCCTCAGTATCTCCGCCGTCGCTCAGTTGATAAGGCGGATTTCCTATGATGACATCAAATTTCATATTACCGAAAAATTGCTTTGGATTGTCTGTGTGAATGAACATATAAGCGTATTGCTCCGCTTCAGGGCCACGGTCATAGGCAGCCTGAGAAGCACCGCAATACTTGCATTTACCATTCTCCCATGTATGATTACGATTGGCATACAGGACATTTCCGCTCTCATTATTGAATTGAGAAACGCTGTATTTCCCGTTAGCGTGTTTGCTGCAGTAGAGGGAGCGCCGCGATAAATAGGAAGTCAGTTCCGTGATGGCAAGGCCATAGACCTGAGTATGCAAGATGTGGTCGATGCGTTCCTGGCGGTCCGGAATCCGGCTTTCCAGGCCACGGTCCAGACGCTTGACAATTTCCCTTAGGAAAACACCGCTCTTGGAGACTGGGTCAAGAAATGTAGTGTTCGGGTCTCTGAACAAATCTTGCGGCAACAGATCCAGCACTTTGTTTGCCAACTCTGGCGGGGTGAACACCTCGTCGTTGCTCAAATTGGCGATGCAATTGAGAACGTCCGGATTGTAATTACTGTTCGCCATATGTTTTTGCGTTTATTTTCAAAAAGTGAACGGGGGCATAGGTGAAGGCGGGGATGTCGGAGAAGAGTCCATCGCTTTCGTATTCACCAATCAGATATGAGAATTCGTAGTCGCGGCGATTGAATTTCCCATCACCCACCGGACTCCATTCACATATATGTATCCACTCACCGGAGCCATCGACTCTCTTGTAGGTGAGGGCGTCTCCCAGGATGATATTTTTAGAGAGGATGTAACGGGCTTCAATGCAGGTTTCCTTGCATTTGGATTTGAAGAGGTTGCGATACTGCTCCGTGAAGCAATCCAGCAAGCGCTGGCGGCAGGCCTCAGCATTATCAGGGAGCAATTCTATGCCGTAGATGCTGGAGATGGCCAGCACAGCATTTTCTTCGTATTGAAGTTGCGTGTATTGCTTTGATCTGACTCGATTCTCGCAGATTGCGAGTTTGCGGCGGAGGATTTCAATAAGGAAATTGCCATCTCCGCAAGCGGGTTCGAGGAAACGGGAGTCAAGTCTCTCCGTCTCCGGTTTTACAAGGTCCAGCATGGCATTCACCTCGCGGGGGTTAGTAAACACCTCACCGTGAGCGGCCACCCTGTCCCTGGACTTGATCTGGGTGTCCATTCTGCGCTTTCATGGGGCACTTGGTGTTTACTCGATTGACGGCTTCCAAGGGGCAAAAAAAGGCGTGGATCGTTTCCTATCCACACCAGAGGCCCTGAGAAGCCGTGAAAATGAATAAGTCGTGTCCACGCCAAAGCGCAGACATTTACTGACTTATCCGGTCTTTCACTTTAGAAATTTCTCAGGTTTCTGGTAACCGAATAAATAGCAAATGCTATGTTAAAATATGTCTTGCAATTGTTTTGCAAGGCAAATATACGAAAAAATGCGGAGAAAGCCGCACGATGGTATAAGAGATTGAGTCTAAGTGAATAATACAGCCCCGGTTTTGGTCCGGGGCTGCGTAGCATTAAGGTAAATCAAGTATTATGATCTCTTTCGGTAGCGTCCATGCTCAACTTTTTCCAGCGGACCATCTTCCTCACAAAAGGCCCTAATCCACTTCTCGGCAGTGCTGGGAGGGACTCCGGTGCGCTCTGCGGCTTCCAGGTAATCCTGACGGTCGAACTCGTCTGGTAGGGCCGTGAAGAACAACTGGCGTTTCGCGGACTTGGCAACAGCGGCGGATCGGGAGCAGTCCGTTGATGACAACTCGTCGAATATCTTCGCCATGTGAACAGCAAGCGTACGGCTGATGGTAAGCGCCGTATTGAAGTCCTCGTCAGTGCAGACCAACTCCGTCGGGAACGTGTTGGTATCCATCATCCGGACAGACGCCAAAACCATCGCTATGCGGTAGCAAATCAGGCCCAGACGGAAGACGGAACCCGCAATATCATCTGGAAACACCCGGCTATAGTTGTCGAGCAGTTCCCTGAAATATGCGTCAAAAGCGTCGGTCTGTTCCTCGGTTACTGAAAAATAGATGTCCGGCTGCTGACACAGGGAATCGTAGAACACGAGGAACTCCTCCCCGAGGGCATCGAACTTCTTATCGACAGTCTCCTTGCCCTGGTTCTTGAGAACGCTGCGCCAGACCAGCTCGGTCTCCATCCGGTAAAACATAATCCTTGAAAACAACCCGTTCTCAGCACTCCCGACAAGTCTTACGACCTGCTTCGGTGTGCCGGTCAGAACCGCCGACAGCTTGGGACATTTCACCTCTACATCCTCGTCGTTGGCACGCCGGTGATACGACACGCCTTCGTGATGGAATGCGGCTCTGAAAGTCTCGCTGTAGTCCCCGAAATCGCTCTCGAAGGATGAAGACAGGCCATCGGCCTCGGTGGTGAATACTATGCCCCTCTCGTCATTCTCGTTCAGCAGCTGGACGAAGGCTGTTGCGCTGGTGTTACAGGGAATGTACAGCATGGTCTGGCGAGGCTTGACGGGCTTGTCGCCACGCTGCTTCCTGGGCGTATTCTCCCATTTCACCATGTCGGCATCGTACTCTGCCTTCAAGGTGTCGTGCAGGTCCTTGAGCCGATTGTGGATGGGAGCGGCGATGCGGCGACACAGGTCTACTCGACCCTTGCCGGAGCCGGCACGCGCAGAGAGGAAGAAGAAAAGGTTGGCGTAGACCATCTTCTCGTCGTAAGAGCCTTGCACATTATGGAGGCACCCGGAGATGACCGTAATGGCAGCAAGAATGAGCGTATCGGTTTCCTTCGGGTTGCGCCCGTAGGATGCGACCTTGCGCAGGAAGCCAGGCAGGTGCGGCGTGATGATGTCTGAAAATGTGGGCAATGCAACTCGCTCCGTCGCTCCAGAATCTCCAATATCTCCATTATCGCCACCGACATTCCGTGGAGATATTGGCGGCTTTGGAGATTTTGGAGGTTTGTAGGAACGTGTGCGGATGTCGATGCCGGCGTCCCTCGCATACATGAAGAATGTGCGCATAGTAACACCGGATCCCTTAGACTTCAGGCAGTTGTTGTACTGCTTGTCCGTCTCGGCTTCTGTGTACTTGGGAAAGAATCTGCACAGCCGGTGATAGAGCGAGCGTCCTGCTTCTCCGAACTGGTCGGCGAAGGCGAAGCCGAATCGCACCCAGTTCAGTCGATCCGCAGTAATATCCACATGGCGTTCCTCTATCTGCTGAAGAACAAACTCAACGTCGCTGGCAACGTCGCCGGGAATGACCGGCGGCGCTGCGTTTGGTGCGACTTTGGGTGAGGCCAGCTTTTCGCTTGGCGTCTGCCAGGCCTCTGGATTGAAATCTGAAATATGGTTCATCACTACAAGTACTTGGGGTTAATAAATGCGTTCGGATCGTACGGCACGAAGCAGGCCCGGCATATGTCGCGGCCTGAGGGGTCAGCAACGATTCCGAAAGTCTTGAGATAGTTGGATACCGCGTCAAAGTAGAAGCCGTGGTCGTGTCCTTGGTTGTTGACTATGGGAACAATCCACTTCAATCCGTGGCCACTGGGGCTCCTGAAGAGAAGCAAGGTTTCCAAGCGCGGCACGTCGAGCAGTTGCTGGAACGTGTCTTCAACTGAGGCAGAATCAGGCAGGTCGTCAATGTCGATTACGATGTAACCGGATGGCGTAATGATTTGGTCTGCCTTGCGGTAGGTGAAAATCCCGGCAGGCGTCACGTAGTCGAAATGCGTACGCTTGTATGCCTTTGCTGCGTCCTCGTCGGTAATGGCGCGGAGTTCTTCGGTTGCGGCTTTCGCTGCATCGCTCGTCACAAGGGCGTACAGTTGCGCCAGGGTCATCTCCTCGCACGGAATCTTATTGGTGATTGGCCGTTTGTAGTAGGAGAAACGCGGTGGCTCTGTAACGGCGACGGGCGGCTCCGTGGTGACACTTGGCTCGTTCTCGGATGGTTCCGGGGTTGATTCCGGGCCGAAGTCGGGCATATCCTCCTCCACGGGGACATGGAATATACTATCCTCCTCCCGCTCCCAGGGCTCTATATCATCCTGTATGAGCATACGCGTGCGATATTCCTCTGAGAAGTCGTAGTCGGCGACTGACATAGTACTTACCCTACTCATTGTTTACCCTCCTCAATGGCTTTTACCTCGCGCTCGAGGTAGTATATGGACCTGCCTATCTTGATCGGATGGATTTTCCCTGCCTGCTCCCAGCGCGTAAGCGTCATGGGGGTCTTGCCAAGGCGTTTCGCCGTGGCCGTACGGGAAACTTTCACATCCGCATCCGACTCTTGCTTCTCAGCAAGGAGTTCGGAGACTACATTCCGGATGGCTGTCTCCAGGTCCGGAACGGTGGCGATGAGCAATGTGCGCTCGTCATTAGCTTTAAAAAGACTTGTCATTTTTGTCAATAATTAAAAGTTAACAACAACAGCGCTGCACGGAAGTGCGTTTATGTGGTCGCCATAAAAAAGCGCTGTCCGAAAGCTCGGCGCGACCATCGCCTTTGCTTTCGGACTGCAATTATATACAAAAAATGTATTGATTTACAGGTGAGTACAGCGGTAATTTGCGGCTGTACACTCTGTGCTACACTGCGCTACTCGGGGCTACTCGGAGGAGATTTGAAGTGCTTCTCAAGGGCAGTTTTATATGTCGCTACGACTGACGAATCGACAGTTCTTGCGCCATTGTAATAGGAGTTGTATGTACTACGGCTGGCGAACTTTCCGAACAATTCTTCCGCTACGGTATGGGTCAGTTTTCCGGTATATCCCAGCTGCCTTGCTGCCAACAACAGGCAGATGGCATTGGTGGGGACATCTCGGTCAATATGCTCGTTTATATACTTGATTACATCCGACTCCCGCCCAGCAAGGAGAATGTGTGGTACGGGCTCCCCAGCGGCGGGGCGATTATCCTTCTTTCTCTCGGCATCCAGCTGTTTAAGATAAGCCTCGGCTTCTTCCCCTGAGAGGATTTGGGCCGCAGAGAAAACCTTAGACGGATCGTTCCGGATGGCATTATCTATTGCATCCTTCGTAATAAAGGTATCAGTTAGGACCTCGGGGTCGAAGACGGGGACTGAGGAATCCCATTCATCAGCATCTCTCTCGCCCAGGTCGTTCAGCTTGTCATCAATGTCGTAATTGCCCGTATCGCTCTTATATTTCAGCAGATTCTCATCAAGAAGTCTGGGCAGATATTCGATGTTAAAGCGTTGAAATAAGGAATAATTGACCAGAGAACTCCTTTTTTCGTCGCATGCCGCCCATAACTCTGCCGCAAGGATAACATTCCCTAAGCAGTATCGTGTAGTTTCAATCCATGAAGCGGCCTCATGATATGCTTCCGAGTTGAGGCTGTGAGTTAACTTCATAAATTCTACGTAGAAAGGAAGGCCTTGCTCTACCAGCGTACGAACCTTGTCTTTATACTGAGGGGTTTCGCCATCTTCCTCGAATGCATCCGAGTTTATTGTGGCCTCTATCAAGCCGTCATGGACCAGTTCGGTCACTTTGTCATAAAACGCATCTATATTGGTGTCCATATCAAAATAGATGTCGCGTTCCTGGCCTGCGCCAAACTTGCCTTCCATACGATCTCTTTCGGCGAAATAGGCCTCCAGAGGGTCATCATAAATATTGTAATAAACCTCGACTTCGTAGCGGTGATTGTATAGAATGTTGGCCTTGAACCCTGAAACAACGGTTACTGCCTTCTCTATTATGAAATTCGCATACGTGAGGGCTATTCTGTTCAAGACATCTCGTTTCAACGAAGTGTGTTTCTTCTGCACCGACACCTTGATGGACTGCTGACACCATGTGTTGGCATCATCAATTGCATCCTTGAAGTGTTCATACCAGTGGTCGGTGAAAGCGAAAATATCACCAATCTTGTCATGGGTAAGGATTTCACAAGACTCCAGGAAATGAGCAAAGCAGTTGTCAACGAATGTGAACATTTCCTCTACCGAAGACCGATCAATCGTACTGTTCTCGAGGTTGACAGCCTTCAAGAGTAAAGTATATGCCTTGTTACTGACTTGGTCGTCTTTGTCGCAGTAGTCGTATACTATCTTAAATAAGTCTCTACTTTCTGATTTCGCAGGCACAGGCGTGGGAGTAGGGACAGACCTTTCATAACCGGAAGGATACAGCTCAAGCCGTTTCTCCTCCAGGGCAATTAAAGCGTCTATTTTGTCGTCATATTCAGGTCCCCAGTCTTGCTTCTCGCTTATACTCAAGAGGTCCGTCACCTGGAGGTCAGCCTTCTTGGTCTGGAGGTATACGATCCGTTTTCGAATGTCCTCTATTTTCGCCACCTCCTCCCGGATAGCGTCGATGTCAAATTCGTTGGAAAACTGGACCAAGTTGTCTGGCACGGTCCAAGCATTTCTATATTGAAGTGTACCCCTGCTCAGTATATCGTTTTCAAGAAGATTGACGATGTAGCCATACTTGTAACGCTCCACGCTGAGGACGTCCAGCAGTACCGGCTGGAGAAGGTCGCTGTCCCAGGCGTATTCGCCCTCAAGAGGTGTGTATGATTCTCCCTCTTCATAATAGTCCAACGGCTTGCCCTTAACCGCGTTATCATAACGGACGTTAGTACTATAGCACAGATGCTGCTTGAAGTACTTGCGTGTCTGCACCTTGCTGGTACGGCGTTTCGCCAACTCGGGTATTATCTCAGCGACAATTCTCGCGAGTTCTTCTTCCTGTTCAATGCTCAGGCGAAATTTGGACGGGATGTTGTAATTCTCAAGGTTGTCTTGTACTTTCATTATTCCCCAATAACGTTAAGTTCAGCGTCTACTTTATATGGCTTCTGGCCGAAGGCAAGGTTCATCAGAGCAAACCTGTCTTTGAGTTCGAGTGCAGTGTAGCGGTTCACGGCACCACTACCTGCCTTATGGAGACCGGCGGCGTACTTGTCGATCTGGACCTTGTTCATCATATCGACGTGGGTCTTTCTCGCCAACTTACTCGTACCAGCCTCATGTAAAGGCAAATATACATTTTCTTTTCGAGACTCGTCGTAATGAGCGACCTTCCTGTCAAATCCGCAGGTCTTCAGCATGACCTTAATAAGGCTGTTGTAGCCGTTCGTACCGTTGATATTGCGGAGAATCTTGAACTGGAAATTGTAACGCTTGATGATGTCAAAAGCATAGCGGACGATGGGCGTCATCAGCTCAGTGTTGCCGGACTGCTCGCCAGCGGTCTTGTGGGGGATGTAATGAATATAAGGTATGCCGTCCTCGGAGACACCCACCTTTTCCATGTTGAACTTTTGAAAGTCGCCGATACGACAGCCGAAGGCGCACTGGACCACGAAGGCATCCCGGGTCTCCCTCAAGAAGACGGGGAGTTCTGCGTTGCGGAGTTTGGTCAGTTCCTCGGCACGAAGGAAGATGGGGTCATCGAACTGGGTCTTCATCACGGTGCGACGGCGCTCAGTGCCCAGGCGGCGGAAAGGAGACTTCCGAATCTCATCATTATCGTCCAGGATGGTGAAGAAGGTCTGGAGCATCTTCAACTGGGAGACGACAGTGTTGGTGGATGCACGGGCCGAGGGGAGATTGTTCTGCTTGATGTCTTTGTACAGGCGCTTGTGCTTGGGGACGTACTTGTACTCCTCGTAGATGAAGTTGCGGAACTCCATCAACATATCCGCCGTGAATTCTTCAGCGGTGATTTCGGAGAGACCATTTATTATAAGGAAGCGGCGGAGTTTGGAGCCGACCACCTTGACGTGCTTCTGACGAGCCTCGCTCATAATGCCATCGCGGACGGATTCTTCTGCGTAGCGGTCATACCGATCCAGGAGGGAGGGGTTTTCCGTCCGGAGTTCTACAATGGGGCGAAGGAGTTTCTCCACCTCGGCCTGCAGCACCTCGGATGTAATGTCGAGGCCCTGCTGCTTCATTCCGCGGTAAGCCTGGGAGATGATGGGCTTCCTCTCCTTAATCTTATCAACCATACCCAGGTCTACAGATGTGACTTTGGGCTTGGGTGTGCCGTCTGATTTTAGCTTGGATATTTGCTTGACATCAATAGGAATGTCGCTCTTGTAGTAGATGTCAACGGTCTCTCCGTCGCGGAGTCTGAACATGATGGGAACAGTCCCGTCCTTCTTTGTTGTGCGCACGCGCAGCGTAATTCTTTCCATATTCCCCAATTTTTATAGTACACAACAAAGATACAAAATTTATCTGAAATTTGTCCCGAAATTGTCCCGATAAATTGGCGATGAGCGTTATTTATTTGTTTGCGAATGTTGGGGAAATCTTTGTAAGTAGTTGATAATCATATAACATTAAGCAAAAACGAGATAACACCCGTAAACAAAATGTGGATTCTGTAGGAGTCACTTCAAAACCCCGTCTGACACACGTCAGATGGGGTTTTTCTTTAAAATTGCACCAAAATTGTACCAAAGAATAGTCCAGTTTACCAATTGTTCTCGCCATCAAAAAGCGGGGCTACAAACTGCCGGGCAATATGCTCATTGATCGGCTTGTGGTATGCGAGGAAGATCATGAAGGGAAGACGGGTGGCTGCGTAAGGATATAGCGTACGGACCTTGTCCTCTAAATCTTTTCCTTTGGCCTCAAAATAAGCCGCCGAAAACACCTGCCAGTGATGGGAAAGCTGGTCTGGAGACAGGTGAAATAGCTCTTGGCTGCGCTCTTCGTTTGTAATGCCGGTAATGCGCCAGGTAAAGCCCAGGTCCCATTCTGGGACGCCATAACTGAACTGTCCAACATCTATCCAGAGGTCTCTGTTCCCGGAGCGGATGATGTTCCCTATCTGGAGGTCTCCGTGAAGGCAATAGGGATGCTCGGGAACCGTCTTGATGAAATCCATTATCCTTCCACGGAGAAAGTCCGGGGCCATCTCCCTGTTCTCATAGAATGAAAGCAGACGCTGTTTCATGGACGGGACGAGGGTGGTGTCGGCAGGCGTAGCATGGAGACTCCGCGCGAGCGTTGCGAATTCTTTGCTCAGCGGTTCCATACGTTCAGGATTCTCCGAAATGATGCGTGCAAAAGACTTTTTGTCCTCTATCAGCTCATATTCTGCGCCGTAGCGTTCCCCGTCCGTAACAAGACGGATGGGACGGGGTGTCGGAATACCCAGTTCATAGACGGTTTGAGAGGTAAAGAACTCCTGCGCCGCCATATCTGCAGCAAAGCCCGGTGTAAATAATTTCGCCAGCCGTTTCTCCTGCTTGTGAGTGTACGTTAGCGCAGTTCCGCCTGCTCCCGAAAGAGAGTATTCGTCAAGGTTGATTTGCTGATAATCCATAACACAACCCTGATTCTTATAAACTCACATCGTATGCATTAATCGCTTCGGCGAATCTATTCTCGACGTCGGACAGGAGGTAAAGCCCATCAGCATTTTCCATAAGACCTTCCAGTTGCAGGCGCACTGCGACTGGAGGCTGGGAATAAGACATCGCGCTCTCGCTGCGGATTTGGCTGGTCGAAGCATAGATAATCCAGATATCCGCATACTCCTTCCCGTCTTTGGCTTTGAATTTTTCGATGACTACTTTAGATCCGATGGGAGTATGCTTTTCTATCGTTTCCGGCAAATCGTATGCTCTTGTATCAAGGGCGGCCAGCACACTGCCGATATTCGAGTCGTGCCCGCAAAGGAATGTAAAAATGCGATTATCCTGCTGCAATTCCGAGAGCATGGTCTGCAACAGAGGATGTGCAACGTTGACGGCGACGGAAGGGGCGGTGAACAGAACATCCCCGTACCATTCCTTGACCAGAGCGACATTCACCCAATCATCGGCGCCCATTTCATAACCGAATGCAGCTTTCCTGGCGTCCGGTTCTTCATAGTATTGAAGCACCAGTGCATCTGATACTGTGCAGGCCATCTTGAGGCCTCCGTTCATAAAAGGCTCCGCGTTTAATTTGAATCCTACGGAAGACGGGTACTGAGAGAAAGACGTGGTGTCCGGATATGCCGGCGACCTGGTTATCCCGATCATATTCTCAATCAGTTTATACTGCGAAACAACATGGGCATCGATGTCGCCCATCCCGGCAGATATTTCCTTCTGTGCCTTTTCCGTAAACCCTTCCGGCAACTTGGTAATCTGCGGGTTGAATACCGGGTCCATCTTGTCGAATTCCACTTTCATTTCTACCTCAGGGGTCATTCCTGGGAATACGGCATCGGCAAAAGTGCGGGCCGTGAGTTGGCAGCGCTGCTTGGCATTGGCATAAAAGCGGAACTTTCCGTTACCTGCGGCATATTGATTGGTAAAACCTTTTTTCGTGAGCCATTCACGGAAGAAGGAACCCATTTTAGCCTCCAGCCTCTGGCCCTTGGCAGTAAGATAACTGGCCGGATCTTCCCACTGGAACCACTGATAGGAAGGATCAGTTACGCGGGAAAGGACGGATCCTTTACCGACTAGTGGCGTGCGGATGTTATGCCGGCTCAGGACCACCATCTGTTCCAGTTCGTATTTATCCTGAAAATCATCTGCACGTTCCAGCCATTCTGTCTGATTCAGTGACTCTTGGGCTTGTCCCGGATTACACGCCCAAAGCAGGAGGGCAATTGCGGAGAACCCGATAAATCTCTGAAAAAAAGTGCGTTTCATGTGTATGTTTGATAATTATTTGCCGGTGAAAGGTAACGTTTCCGGAGGATTCGGATATCATCATCCGTCAGGCCCATTGGGCCCTTCAGGTAGGCTTCTATGGAGCCATACTGCTGGTCAACGGTGTCCAGGGCCTTGACGAAGTTCTCCGTATTGGCTCCCAGGAAGGCTTTCACTACGGCTACCTCTTCCTCCTTTCCGCCCCAGAACCTGACGAGGCGGGAATACTTCCTGACATCCTTCTCATAGGCCTTATTGGTAGCCTCGAAATCGGACACGATGGTTTCACGGCTGGCGCCGAGTGCTGCCAGAAGCAAGGCCGAGGCAATGCCGGTGCGGTCCTTCCCCTGTGTGCAGTGATAGAGGATAGCGCCGTTTTCCGTATCCACCACTAGGCGCAGGAAGCGGGCAAACTGCAGTTGACAATCCGGGTCAAACAGCAGTGTAGGATACATCCCTTTTGCTATAGCCTTTGCCTTCTCGTTGAAGGCAGCGAACATAATGACTTTCTTTACCTCGAACTTTTTGCGGCCAGTCACCTTCTTCATTTCCTCTTCTGTAGCGTTAGCCGCGGCATTGCCGCTGGCGTCAATGGGAAGATTTACATATTTTGCCCCTGGGACGTCCTTGTTCGCTTTGCCCTTCAGGTCCACCTCCGTTCGGAAATCTACCACCATCGTAACCGGAAGGCTTTCCAGATATGCGATGTCTGCGTCCGAAGCGTCGGCCAAATGGGCAGAACGGATGAGCAGGCATGTTTTCACACACTTGCCTCCGTCCACCTCATAACCGCCCAAGTCCCGTAGGTTCACTATCATAGATAATACCCTTTGACAAGTTTTCTGACGTGCATACCGAAGAACAACTTCTCCAGGAAGGTGGGCCGGACAAAGCAGGT
This sequence comes from uncultured Bacteroidia bacterium, assembly GCA_902773925.1. Classification (GTDB taxonomy): domain Bacteria; phylum Bacteroidota; class Bacteroidia; order Bacteroidales; family UBA932; genus Cacconaster. The sequence goes on from CACYGI010000002.1 coordinate 284,570, forward strand.
GCGCACAATAACGTCCAGGCAGGCAAACTTGCCGGCAAGTCTGTCAAACTCAGAATGGTCTTCCTTGCCGGTGAATTCCTTGGCAAAAGCATCCCAGAAGCGGCCAAACTGCTCCTGTGTCATGTGAAAGATTTCCTGCACTTGCTTCATCGGCGCATAGACTTTACAAATCTGGAACAGGTGGCCGATGTCGAACATAGGGTCTCCATACGCAAAACGGTCCAGGTCTATCCAGTAGAAAGAGTCGCCGGACTGGATGATGTTTCCCGTCTGGAAATCGCCGTGCACGCATGTGGTTTTCTCGGGGATGGATTCGGCGAACGCACGGATGATTCGACGGTTTTTCTTGCTCGTAAAGTCTGCATGGTCGATAGCCCAGAGTACCTGTTCCTTCCGGTTGGGAAAACAGCCGGTATTGCAGGGCGTAGCAAAGAGTTCCTTGCCTTTTTGGCACAGAAGCCGGGCCATTTCTTCCGTACGCTCCGGCTCGTCGTGGCAGATGCGGGACAGGGATTTCTTGTCTTTTACAAGCTGAGAGATAGTTGCATAGGCCTCTCCTACGCGAACTATCTCGTAAACATGAGGCACGGAAAGTCCTAATGCCTCAACGGCTTTGGATACGTCGAACTCATGCTTGACGGCATCAAATGTACTTAAGCGGCCGTTGTTCACTTTGAGGATTTTTCCGGGTGCCGCGGGGTTCACATAAGTTTTTCCGTTGCCTCCTTTACCTACCTGCTGCCACTGCGACAGGTCTATTTGCGGATAGTTTTCGTTTATCATGGGGGGCTATTTAAAAGTAGGTCTGAACGGCGAAAGCAAATTGGTCGATGAATATCTTCTTGAAAGCAGAGATGTTGTTCTGCTCATAGAAGATAAGCATGGCCTTCTTATAGTCCACGGAATCCACTGTACGGAAGGAGATGGGGCAATACTTGTTGGCGATGAGGATGGCATTGCTGGTGATGCGGGCTGTCCGTTTATTGCCGTCGGAGAATGCTTGGATATAGGACAGCAGCAACAGAGCCAGTAAGGCTTTCTCAAAGACGTTCTCTTTTCCGTTGATAAGGCGACAACTGTCTTCGAGAGCTTCTCGGATCTGGTATTCGTTGTCCAGGGGGTAGTAGTTGGTGCCGGTAATACCGACGCGGCGCTTGCGTATACCTTTATCCACATCTAATTCCTTGGTGAGGAGGGAATGGAGTTCTTCTATACGCCAGAGGGAGATTTCCTTGAGGTACTCCGGATCGGCCAGGACAAAGTCTAGGGCATCTTTGTGATTGAGGAGCATTACGGCTTCTTCCTTCGTCTTGCCGGAGGCGGTCTGCTTCTCTTTCAGTAGTATTTCGGTCTCCAGAAGGGAGTAGGTGTTCCCTTCGATCTGGGATGACTTCCAGCTGAGGTCGATGCCCAGACGCTCCATCTCTTTGCGGTACTCATTAGGAGTAATACCTTCCAGGTTTCGGGTAAACTGGGCCTGCAGGGCATCAAGACGATCTTTCTCCTCAGCCGAGAAAAGATCTACTTTGGGGAGGATGTTGTTGATCAGGTCGAAGTTGAAGCTGGTTTGAACTGTGCGTTCATCCGTTTCCTTCTGGAAATATGTATCAATGTCCAGAGGCATTGTTACATGAGTCTGCGGGGACACGCTGTATCGCGTGGCGCGACCCTGGCCGGAGACAATGGCGGAGCCTGCCTCCACCAGCGAGGCAAGGATGCGCTTGACCGTAGCGGGGCTTTCCGTAAGGTTCATTCCGGTCTCAATCTCGCTTCTGGAGGAGGCAGGACGATAGTGCAGGAACTGGAGTATTTCGTTTTCTCTGGTCATGGTTCTTTCGATTTACGGCTCAAATATAAGAAAATACGGCTCTTTTTCCAAATATTTGAGCCGAAAAAATGCAAAATTGGCGAAGTGTTGAGCCGAAAACGGTATAATAATGCGCTTCTATGCAATTAGATGCAATGTGCTAAATGGCTATTATGCAACTATTTGCAAGGAGGCTTGCTATAGGATTTACGACAATTGGTGTTTTAGGGAAATGCTTTGTGTTTCCTGTAACTAATTCGGGGGTGCTTAGATAACAAAGCAGATACCAGAACATTGGTATCAATCACGACATAAATCATACCTTTTCCTCCCGCGCCTGCCACCGCTGACGCGCGGCGGTTCGGGATTAGCCCGCGCCGGGGGCGCGGCCTTTTCCCTGGCCGCTCGCCGCGGGGGCCCTTGCAAGCTTTGGCGGGATGAAGAGATGAAAACCGGCTCCTGCCGGTTTTTATAAAAACGCGGGCCATCTTGAAAGCTAGCTTTCAGAGTGGCCCACGTTTTATAAAAATACAGGCACGGCTCTGCCGTGCCTGTTTCATCTCTTCATCCCTTGGATGCTTGCGGAAGGTGAGGGATTCGAACCCCCGGAACGTTACCGCTCAACAGTTTTCAAGACTGCCGCCATCGACCACTCGGCCAACCTTCCTTTAAGTGTTGCAAAGTTAATAAAAATTACTCCTCCGGCAAGGCTTTTAATGATACTTCCTCCAATTCCTGGCGATTGACCTGCTTCCCGCCGAGGCGGACTACATTGCGGGCGGCGGTTATGATGCTCTGCCCGGAGTCCTGGAGCTTCACCAGACCGCTGTTGTAGGTAGAGTGGACTGCCAACAGACGTTTGCCCAGGTCCTGATACGAATCATAAAATGCCCGTACCCTCTTGATCATCAGATCGGAAGCATCCATAATCTCACTGATGTTGCGATCCTGACGATACTTATTCCAGGTCAGCTGGACAATCTTGAGGAACGGCATCACCGTCTGCTCTGTCGTGATGAGGATACCGCGCTCGTAAGCCTGCTGCCAGAGCATCGGCTCACGGTCGAGCGCCACGCGGAAGGCCTGATCGATCGGCATGAACATAACCACATAATCGGCAAACCGCTTCGAACGGTCCACCTTCTTGGCGTAATCCTTGCGCGCAAGCTCATCGATATGATTGTGAATGCTGCGCAGATGCGCCTTCATCGCCACATCGGCGGCCTCCGGCGACTCGGCATTGACGAAATCCACGAATGCAGTCAGGGACACCTTCGAGTCCACGATAAGGTCCTTCTCCTCCATCCCGTCCTTGAAATGGAATACGAAGTCCGGGCGCGAAGCATCTTCGCCGGCCACCTCACGGTCATAATGCATTCCCTGTATCAGGCCTTCCTGCGCAAGGATCGCATCCAGCTTGTTCTCGCCCCAGCAACCCTGCATTTTCGGCTTGCCGGTCAAGGCCTCCGAAAGATGGTCCGCCTTCTGGCCGATGGACTGCGTCTTCTCCCCCAGCTCCCGGACCACGCTGTCAAAGCGTTCGCGAAGCGCGGTAGTCGATTTGGCATGCTCCAGTTCGTTGGCCTTCATCGCATCCTGCATCTTGTCGATGCTCTCCTTGAGAGGCGCGAGAATCTCGCCGATGCTGCTCCGGTTGCCCTTGCTCAGATCCTCCTGACGCTCTTTGAGAAGCTTGCCATACTGGTCGGACATCTCAGTCTTGATAAACTTCAGCTCGTTCTCGATATTCTCCCGGTGCTTGCGCTCCTGCTCTTCGAGAGAGGCTTTCATTCCCTCCACCTGAGTCTCCAGGCGGGCAATCACGGCGCGCTGGGCGGCCTCCTGCTCGCGGAAGGCCGTCTCCTTCTGGCGGTTATCATCTTCCTTTGCGCGCAAAAGGTCCTGCAGGGCATTTTCGCGCACGCGGGCACGCTCCCTTACCAGAAGAAAGGTGATGACAGATGCAAGCAGAGCCGCTAATATAATGGCGGCTATCGATAACCAGGCAGTCATTTATTCAGAAAGATGTTTACGTTTCTCGGAGGGCGTCTCGACCGACGAGGAGAAGAAACGCCAATGGAAGATCAGCAGATATATCGCACCGCAGGTGATGCAGCTGTCTGCAAAATTGAATATCGGCTGGAAGAACAGGAAATGCCTGCCGCCCCAGATAGGAATCCACGAGGGCAGGTCGGTATCAATGATGGGGAAATACAGCATATCCACCACCTTGCCCATCAGAAAGCCCGAATAGCCTCCGCCTTCAGGCAGGAACTGCGCCACTTCGGTAGCAGTGCTCTGGGAAAAAATCATCCCGTAGAAGAGCGAATCGATGATGTTGCCCAGTGCTCCGCAGAGGATGGCCGCAAGTCCGATAAGCACGCCGAAGGGGACCCCTTCGCGACGAAGCAGACGGCGCATCCACACGATGATGAACACCACCAGCACTATGCGGAAAAGGCTCAGGATGAGCTTGCCGATATCACCGCCGAACTGCATTCCGAAGGCCATTCCCTTATTCTCGACAAAAAGAATCTGGAACCAGTTGCCAAAGACCGGAATGCTCTGGCCCAGAGTCATGTTGGTCTTGACCAGGAACTTGATTACCTGGTCGATGACAAGAAGCAAGACGACGAACGCAGTAAGCTTGAATCCCCTGCTGAGCTTCATCTATCTTACCCCTTTCTCTTTGGATTCGACGCTAAGAGTAGCGTGCGGCACCAGACGGAGTCTCTCCTTCGGTATCAGCTTGCCTGTCTGGCGGCAGATACCGTAGGTCTTGTTTTCGATCCGGACAAGTGCAGCCTCAAGGTTCTGGATGAACTTGTACTGGCGTGCCGCCAGCTGGCTGGACTCCTCCTTGGAAAGTGCGGATGCACCTTCCTCCAGCAGCTTGAAAGTCGGGGACGTATCCTCGGTATCATTGCTGGATTCGTGATCGACGGAGCTCTTGAGCGCATCATATTCCTGACGTGCCTTCTCAAGCTTTTCAAGGATCAGCTCCTTGAATTCCTGAAGCTCCTCATCGCTGTAACGTACCTGAGGGGTGAGTTCGGTTTTTTCTTCCATACACTAACGGTTCTTGTATTATGCAAATATACAAAAAGTCAATAAATTATACACGGGCCACCGCAATTTGAAGAGCGCCATCCTCCCACTCCACTTCCTGGGCCCCCGAGGGCATCGTATCTGCAAAAACAATGGAGGCCGAGAGCGTCTGCTCGCTCACATACTGGGAGAACTGCTGCAGCGCATCCTCGACCGCCGGATTGTGCGAAAGGGTGACATTGACACGGTCGGTCACCTGGAATCCACTGTCCTTGCGGAGATTCTGGATACGGTTGATAAGCTCGCGGGCGATACCCTCGCGACGCAGTTCATCAGTGATGGTAATGTCGAGGGCTACCGTCAGACGGCCTTCCGATGCGACAAGCCAGCCCGGCATATCCTCGGATGAAATCTCATAATCAGCGGGCTCGAGAACCACATCTCCGCAGGGGAGCGAAAGGGTATAAACCCCTGCGCGCTCGATATCCGAGATAACCTGCTGGTCCAGCGTGCCGAATGTGGCTGCAATCTCCTTCATCTGCTTGCCGTAACGTTTGCCGAGAGTCTTGAAATTGGGCTTGATCTTCTTGGTAATCAGGCCTGCGGTATCGTGGATAAACTCTGCCTGCTTGACATTTACTTCGTTGAGCACCAACTGCTTGACCTTCTCCAACTGAGCCTCTACTTCAGCATCCAGGACGGGGATGATGATCTTGGCCAGCGGCTGGCGGACTTTGATATTGACCTTGCGGCGAAGCGCGAGGATCATCGAAGTGCTCTTCTGTGCCAGCGCCATCCGCTCCTCGAGCTTCGGGTCGATCAGCGAGGTATCAGCCTCGGGCATAAGCGTAAAGTGCACCGAAGCCGCACCGGGGACCAGGTCGCAGTAGAGATGCTCCATATAGAAGGGAGCGATCGGCGCGGCGAGCTGTGCCACGGTCACCAGCGCACGGTAGAGCGTCTGGTATGCGGAAAGCTTGTCGGGAGTCAGTCCGCCACCCCAGAAACGCTTGCGGTTGAGACGCACGTACCAGTTGCTCAGGTCGTCGCAGACGAAATCCTGAATCAGGCGGCCGGCCAGGGTGATATCATAATCCTGATATGCAGCATTGACCTTGAGGGTCAGCGTATTGAGCAGCGAGAGGAGCCAGCGGTCAATCTCCGGACGGCTGTCCGAGGCGACATCGGCGGCTGCGGGGTCGAATCCGTCCACGTTTGCGTAGAGCGCAAAGAATGAATAGGTATTGTAGAGAGTGCCGAAGAACTTGCGGCGGATCTCATCCACTCCGGACATATCGAAGCGGAGATTGTCCCAGGGCTGGGCATTGGTCAGCATATACCAGCGCAGAGCATCGGCACCGTACTCGTCAAGAGCCTTGAACGGATCGATGGCATTGCCGAGGCGCTTGGACATCTTGTTGCCGTCCTTGTCGAGCACAAGACCGTTGGAAATCACGGTCTTGTAAGCGCACGTGCCGCTTACCATCGTATGCACGGCATGCAGCGTATAGAACCAGCCGCGTGTCTGATCCACGCCTTCGGCGATAAAATCAGCCGTCTGGGAGAAGCACTCGTCGCCGAGATGCTTCAGGCCCTCCTGCGCATAGGGCATAGCGCCGGAATCAAACCAGACATCGATCAGGTCGCTCTCGCGCGTCATCTTGCGGCCATCGTCGCTGACCAGGAAAATCTCATCCACGTAAGGACGATGCAGGTCTATGCGGTCATAATTGGCAGCAGAGAAATCTCCCGGCACGAATCCGTTGTCGCGCAGCGGGTTGGACTTCATCACACCGGCCTCCACGGCGCGGTCGATCTCCCTGTAGAGCTCTTCGACCGAGCCGATGCACTTCTCCGCGGTGCCGTCGGCAGTGCGCCAGATGGGAAGCGGAGTGCCCCAGTAGCGGCTGCGCGAGAGATTCCAGTCCTGAATATTCTCCAGCCACTTGCCGAAACGGCCGGTACCGGTAGATTCGGGCTTCCAGCGGATGGTATCATTGAGCTCCATCATCTTCTCGCGTACGGCAGTGGTGCGGATAAACCACGAATCAAGCGGATAGTAGAGCACCGGCTTGTCGGTACGCCAGCAGTGCGGATAGTTGTGGACGTGCTTTTCGATGCGGAATACCAGACCCTTCTGCTTGAGGTCCATGCACAGGTCGATATCAAGCGTGTCAGCATCCGGAGCAAGCGCGGGATCGTATGCGTTCTTGACGAAACGGCCGGCGAACTTCGAATAAGCCTCGACATCGACGTACTTCTCTACGAACTCGGGATCCATATCCTCGATGCGGTAGAGCTTGCCAGTGCGGTCCACCATAGCCTGATTGTTGCCTGCGCGGTCGCGCACCATCATCGGCGGAATGCCGTAGGCCTTGGCGACCTTGTCATCGTCCGCACCGAAGGTCGGCGCGATGTGGACGATACCGGTACCATCCTCGACGGTCACATAGTCGCCCGTTATCACGCGGAATGCATCGCCTGGGCAACCCATCCAGGGGATGAGCTGACGGTAACGGATGCCGGCCAGGGCCGAACCGCGGACCGTGCCTTCGCATACGGTATAGGGATTCTTGTCGTTGAAATGCGCCGAAACCAGCGGCAGGGCCACCACGTAGCGGGCGGGAGCCTTGGTGTAGGGATTGACGCTGTCAACGCAGACGTACTCGATATTGGGACCGACGCAGAGGGCCGTGTTGGAAGGAAGCGTCCAGGGCGTGGTCGTCCAGGCGATGAAATACACCGGAAGGTCCGTGCCCTTGAAAAGGAACTCGGACTTTTCGTCGCGTATAACCTCGAACTGAGCCACGCAGGTCGTGTCCTTGACGTCGCGGTAGCAGCCGGGCTGGTTGAGCTCGTGGGAGCTCAGGCCGGTGCCTGCGGCGGGCGAATACGGCTGGATGGAGTAACCTTTGTACAGCAGGCCCTTGTCGTAGATATCGCGAAGCAGATGCCACAGAGTCTCGATGTAACGGTTGTCATAGGTGATGTAGGGATTGTCGGTATCCACCCAGTAGCCGATGCGGTCGGTCAGGGAGACCCATTCCTTTGTATATTTCATCACCTCCTCGCGGCAGGTGCGATTATATTCTTCAACAGAGATCTTGACTCCGATGTCCTCCTTGGTGATGCCAAGCTTTTTCTCTACCCCAAGCTCGACCGGAAGGCCGTGGGTATCCCAGCCGGCACGGCGCTCAACGCGGAAACCCGCCTGCGTCTTATAGCGGCAGACCGCGTCCTTGATCGAACGGGCCATCACGTGATGGATGCCGGGCATACCGTTTGCGGACGGCGGGCCTTCAAAAAAGACAAACTTCGGGGCGCCTTCGCGCAGGCGTAGCGATTCACGGAATGTGTTCTCCTTCTGCCACTTATCTAAAACTTTGCGGTTGACTTCGACTAAATCAAGATTCTTGTACTCTGCAAACTTCATAAAAATGTCATTTATCTCGCAAATATACGATTTTATCAGTAACTTTGGATATCAATTCCACTTGCCAAAAGAGATATGGGAACACTTGACGTAATTATTGTCCTGGCCCTGCTGCCATCGCTATATTTCGGACTCAAAAACGGACTGGTCAAGCAGATTGTCGCCTTCGGCGTGGTCTATCTCGGCATCACGCTTTCGCTCAGATTCGCAGACCCCGTCTCGGAGTGGTTCGCCGGGTTTGCGGCCGCCCGCGAATGGACCATCTCGGAGATATGGATCAAGATCATCGCCTTTGTCTTCATATTCTTTGCAGTGGCCCTGATCATCAGCCTGCTCGGGCGCATCCTGGAGAAGATCATCAAGATCACCCTGCTCGAGTGGCTCAACCGCCTGCTGGGTTTCGTCATGTCGCTCTTCATCTTTATGATGGGAGTATCGCTGCTTATCTACTTCGTGGATTCGCTCAATGCCAATCTGGCGTTCATTCCGGAGGAATGGATCGAACAATCCAGCTTTTACAAGCCGATGCTCGGCTTTGCCGGAACCGTTTTTCCATATTTGCGCGAACTTTTCTAAAAAAACGCAACTCTACAATTTCGCGCCGGACGGAATCTTTTGACGAAATGATAGTGACCGCCTATCCGGCCGTGCCTTACTTTGCCATCGCAAACGACGCAGGCTATGGAAGGCAAAGGCTACAAACCCCTCGCAGACATTGAGGTCTGCATTGAAGGACTCGTCAACGAGCCCGGTAATACAACTCTCTTTCTAGCTATTATTATTACAATCGCCTGCCTTGCCTGCGTCGCAGTTGCATTGAGTTGGATCGTTTCATAACAGGCAGGGTGATGAAGACAGATATCAGACAGCACGACATCTCGGACTGCGGAGTGGCGGCAATCGCTTCGATCGCGCGACACTATGGGCAGGACATTCCCCTGACAGCCATCCGCGAAGCCTCCGGCACATCCCAGGCAGGCACGACGCTCAAGGGTCTGACGGACGCGTGCCGCGCCCTTGGATTCACGGCGCACTGCTACAAATCCGAAAAGACGGATGCCGACAGGCTCAGGGGCGTTCCTGTGCCGGTCATCCTGCACACGGTCAATTCACACAGGGAGCTTCATTTCGTAGTACTGTATTCTCTCGGCCGGCGCAAGGCCACGATTATGGATCCTTCAGTCGGCCGGCACATACATATTTCACACGCAAAATTGCAACAGGAGTGGACGGGCTATATCGTCACAATGCGTCCGGACAGCAGTACGCTCTATTCATCACACCGTTCGCCCGACCCTTCGGTCTCCTACACAGCCATTCTGGCTTCCACTAAAAGGGATTTCTGTATGTCCCTTCTCTGTTCGGCGACGTATGTCGCGGCGGGGGTCTGCTCCACTCTATTTCTGCAGCATATCATAGATGATGTAATACCCTCTGGAGATCTGAGGATGCTGGCCGCGACCGGCGGACTGCTGGCCCTGCTGACCATCCTGACTCTCGCGGTCGGGTACGCACGCACGATGGCGATGCTGCGATGCTGCGTCCGGATCGACGGCAGACTGATCATCAATTATCTGAGGCGGCTGTTCCGTCTTCCGACAGGATTTTTCGCCCGCCGTGGCAGCGGAGAGCTCAACTCGCGCATTTCGGACGCGATGAAAGTCAGGCATCTGCTTACCGAAGGACTGGACGGTATTCTGACAGGAGGAATGATGCTTATTTTTTCATTCTGCCTGATGTTCAGCTTCCATCGGCGTCTGGCACTGCTGACGATGGCATTCATACCCCTGTATAGCGGCCTGTATCTGCTTGCAAGGCGGGCCAACCGCCGCTGGAACCGGCGGATCATCGAGAGCGCGGCACGATTTGAAGAGAAATGCGTCGAAGGCATCTCATCCATCCGGGCCATCAAGTATTTCGGCAGTGGAGAGGACGGCCAGAGGGACATCGAGCGCAGCTATGTTCAGCTGAGCACCAACATGCTGGGCGGCGGTCGCTGCATCGGCCGGTTCACCGTCGCTTCGGAGGCACTTACCAAGCTGAGCGTTTTTACCGTGCTGACGGCCGGGAGCGTTTTTGTCCTCAAAGGGCACCTGAGCATCGGCGAACTGGTCTCATTTTATGCCATGTGCAGCCTGTTTGCAGCGCCGCTGAGCCGCTTGACCGGCATCAGCGAAATGGTCAGCGAAGCCGGCATCGCTATGGAAAGGCTGCAGGATATAACAGAACTCAAACCGGAAGACGAAGGCGGCCTCGAGGTCCGTGCGGACAAAGCCGCCCCTATAATTTTCAGAGATGCCACATTCGCCTACCCCGGCGGGATGAACGTATTCGAGCACCTGGACTATACTTTCAGGCCCGGACGGATCACCGCCATACGCGGCGAAAGCGGATGCGGGAAAAGCTCACTCGCAGCCCTGATGATGCGCGATTACGACCTGAACCACGGAAAGATCCTGCTCGAAGAAACGGATATCCGCCTCTTCGATGTCAACTCGTGGAGACGCTACGTGACCATCGTTCCGCAGGAAGCCGTGCTGCGGGATGCTTCGCTGCTGGACAATGTAACGGGCGGAGAATCCTGTCCGGACTACGAAAGGGCCGCCGCCCTTCTGGGCGAACTTGGGATGAAGGAATTCATAACCTCCCTGCCGATGGGCATCCTGACCCGTATCGGAGAGCGCGGATGTTGCGTCTCCGGCGGCCAGAGGCAACGTATCGCACTTGCGCGGGCGCTCTACCGCAATCCGCAGGTACTTATCCTGGACGAAGCCACCTCGTCGCTCGACAGCGAATCCCAACGATACATACTCGACAAGCTGAAATCACTCCGCGACGAAGGCAGGACAGTGATAATGATAACGCACCGCGACGACAACGCCGCAATAGCGGATGAGATACTTGAAATGCACGCGCGTACAAAGGGGCATATCCCGGACGCCCCTGCCAGGTCCGGGGACAACAATTAAAACTACAGAAGATTATGGAAGAAATGAAATGGAAAGCAAGAGGATGGTCGGAGGTACATTCTTCCGAATTGCTCATCCGCGGCGGCTCCAGCGTCTGGAGCGACATTTTCGGCAAGGTCAAATCGGTTATCAATTTCCTGGCCGACTACATTCCCAAACTTATCTCGGGTATTATGGACGGCTTTCTGGCCTTCTAAGCTTGCGGAGGTAAAGTTATGGAAACAATAATGAATAAAAAGGGCTGGACTGCGGTCCCTGCGGCCGAGTCCTGCGCAGTGGCAGGCGGCATCGACAAAGGTGCACAGGAAGCTATTTATATGTTCGGATATCTCCTGGGAGTGGTGGCTAAAGCCGCAACCAAAGTATATCTCTACATCAAGGGAATTTTTTAAACCGTTCTGAATCCCGATGCCTGATATTGTTCTCTTTCTGCTTGCCCTGCTGATTCAGGCGGCAACCGTACAGAGTACGCCCGAGTGGACTCTGGAGGACTGCATACGTCGGGGACTGAGTGAAGATGCAAGGATGAAAGCCGGTGAAGAATCGGCCTGCAGTGAACGCCGGACTCTGGAAAGGTTGCCTCTGGAAGCCATTCCGTCGGTCTCCCTGACAGCCGCAAATGATCTGAACTGGGGACGTTCGGTGGATATGCAGGAGCTGCAGATCATAGACAACCGGCTCTCATCCTACACCTCATTTGCCGCAGGCGCAAGTCTTTCGGTCAATGATGCGATCGGTGCCTTTACCTTGCGACGCAGGACACAGCAACTGAACGTCGAAAAGGCCGTCTTGTCATCCGACCGGATCGGGGAATCCCTGACGATCGATATCATCAAGGCATATCTCCAGCTGCTGATGGCCACTCAGGTCCGCCGCAAGGCACAGCTCAGTTACGAGGACATCGTCAGGCGAAGGGAACGGACAGAAACGGAAGTCCGGGCGGGCACGCAGCCCGAAAGCGCCATCTATGAGATGGAAGCGCAGGTACAGGCCGAAAAGGCATCCCTTGTGGGTGCGGGCAACGACCTGGGCAGAAGCCTTGCCCGGCTCCGTTCGCTGATGAACCTGCCAGCCGGGGAGGAACTTTCGATCCTTCCCCCGCCGGAGGATTCGATAGCTCCGCCCGAGGATATTCCTTCGGAAGATGAGATTGAACGCATAGCGGACTGCCGACCGCAGTTGCAGCTTGCTTTGAAAGACATCAGCCTGACAAAAGCACAAAGCGCAGAAGTCCGGTTTGCTATGCTGCCCCGTCTCAATATCAGCGCCGGCTACGGGAGCTATCACAGCAATTCGCTGGATACCCCGTGGAAGGAGCAGCTTCGGACGAACCGCAACCCTTCGATGTCTTTTTCGCTGAGCGTGCCGCTGTTTGACGGAGGCCGGAGCGTAACGAGTGCGGCGAAGGCCCGCGCCGAGACCACTCTCAAATCGCTTGAGGCCGAAGCCATCCGCCGCGAGGTGCGGGAGCAGATAAGGGAAGCGGTACTTGAGGTGATAGACAGCTATGAACGCTATCGTGCGGCTCGCGGCAGCCTTCTGGCGCAGGAAGCTCTGTTTGCCATACATAAGCGCCAGTTCGACGACGGATGCCTCTCGGGCAGCGATTATTCAGTCGCCCGTAACAGCCTCAACAAAGCCGTGACGGACTATTATCAGGCCAAATACGACTATCTTCTGCACTCGCTCATCCTTAATCTATATATGGGTAAACCGCTCAATCTCTGATTATGCAACTTAAGAAACCAAGCCGCAGACAGGTCCTACGGATATCTGTGGCACTGATCCCGTTGATATTTATACTAATCCTCTGCTCGCGCAAAGACAGCCGGATACAGGTCACCGCCTGCACGGTTGCGACCTGCGAGATAGTGGAAAGCATTCCGGCGGACGGCCGCATCCGCCCCCAGACAGAGATTGCCATATCGCCTGAGGTATCTGGCGAAATCGTAGCCATCCGCTGCCGCGAGGGAGAAGAAGTGCAAACCGGAGATACTCTGGTACAGATCCGGCCGGACGTTTATCTTTCGCTCGTGGAAAGGGCGGCGGCAACGCTCGGTACGACCCGGGCCGAACTTCAGCAGCAGAGCGCACGGACGCGACAGGCGAAATCGATCCTCGAGCGCAAGACCAAGCTGTTCTACAGTTCGGCCATTTCCCGCTCGGAACTGGAATCGGCACAGGCCGACTACGAGATCGCCTGCTCGCAGCTCTCTTCCGCAAGATACGGGGTACAGAGCGCTGAGGCGGCGCTGCGCGAAGCCCGTGACAATCTCGCCAAAACTGTCATCTGCGCCCCTTGCAAGGGGACCGTCACCCGGCTGGACATCCAGACCGGGGAGCGCGTGGTGGGCACAAGCCAGATGGCCGGGACCGAACTGCTGCGCATAGCAGACCTCAGCCGGATGGAGATCGTAACTCAGGTCGGCGAGAACGACATAGTCAAAATGCATATCGGAGACAGCGTCAGCATCAGCGTGGATGCATTTGCGGGCCGTGAATTCAGTGGAATCGTGAGCCGGATGGCAAATTCGGTCAAAAAAAATGCAGCAGGCATCGGACAAGTTACTAACTTTGACGTCGGAATCGCCATCCTTCGGGAAGACAGCCTCCTTTCGGCCCGGGACGTGGAGCTCCGGCCGGGAATGTCGGCGACGGTGCATATCATTACGATGCGCAAGTCCGGCATCCTGACTGTTCCGCTCGAGAGTATTTTCACCCGGGGCGGTGAAATGTATGTCTGGACGATGGAGGAAGGCAGCGTCCACAGCCGGAAGATCACCACCGGGATCCAGGGCATCCGCTCCATTGAGGTCACATCGGGACTGGCCGAAGGGGAAACCGTCGTCACGGCACCCTGGCAGGCCATAACGCAGGACCTACGGGAAGGGATGAAAGTCCGGTGCAATATGCAGAATGAAAACGAACAGTCCGATACTTATCCTTTTGGAAACGAGCGCTGAATGCTGCTCGGCAGCCATTTCGCGCGGCGAGGAGATACTTGCCTCGCGCAAGAGTGAAACCTCCCGCCAGCACGCTTCGATGCTGGCACCCTTCGTGCGTGATACGCTCGCGGATTGCGGCCTGAGTGTCCGCGACTGCGATGCAGTGGCCGTCAGCGGCGGCCCGGGTTCATATACCGGACTTCGCGTGGGAGTCTCCACCGCCAAGGGCCTCTGCTTCGGAGCCGGGATTCCGCTTATATCCGTGGACACCCTGGAGATACTGGCCTGGCAGGGCTACGGGCGGGCCGAGCGCATCGTGCCGATGCTGGATGCCCGCAGGATGGAGGTCTATTGCGCTGTTTTCGACTCGCAGTGCCACAAACTCAGCCCTACGGAGGCCAGGATTCTGGATGAAAACAGCTTCTGCGACCTGCTCGCGGAGGGTACGGTACTCTTCATAGGCGACGGGGCGGAGAAGTTCAGCAAGGTCTGCAGCTCGCCGGGCGCCACGTTTGACTACAGCGGCCCCGTTGCCACGGCAATGGCCCGTGCCGCGACGAAAGCCTGGCAAGAAAAAAGGTTCGAAGACATTGCGTACTTCGAACCCTTCTATCTCAAGGAATTTGTCGCCGGCAAGAGCAAGAAAAGCCTGCTATAAGCACTTCTGAATAATCTTCTCCAATTCGGCGGGCTCCACGACGTTGCGTGAGACCACCTCGCCGCCGCGCGAGATGACGAACAGCGTCGGCACCTGCAGGATGTTGTATGCGGTACGGGCGGGCGAGAGCGAGCCCAGACCGTCATTGACGCTGATCCAGGGGAGCTCCTGGGTGCGGACGGCAGAAGCCCACATCGGCTTGTCAGGATCGAGCGACACCTGATATATTTCCAGACCACGGGAATGATACTTCGCGTAGAGGTCCATCAGGTTGTGATTGTACATCTTGTGGTCGGGATAGCCTGAGCTCCAGAACGAGAGGATTATGACATTGCCCTTGAGCAGGGAAAGCCTCTGCTCCTCACCGTTGACATCCGGCAGGACAAGGTCAGGGAAACCTACGGTCTCTGCCTGCTCCATCTTCTGGCTCAGCTCGAAGAGGTTCGTCCGGGACTTGACATCATCATTCAGCGCGCGGACATACGGCGAAGAAGGATACGTCGCGAGGAGCGAATCACAGATCTGGCGAAGGAACAGCACGTCTGTATGCTCGGTGAATACCGGCAGCTCGTCGCTGAACTGGCGGAAAGGCAGGATCGCCGAAACGATACTCTTGGGATGCTCCATCATCTGCGCGATAGCCGTGCGCTTGTAATCTACAAACACGCGACCCATACGCGTACGGATGTCCTTCTGCAGGGAGGAAGACGATGCACCAAGGTAATCCTCAGTTAGCGAAAGCATCTCGCCACGGGCGGCGGCAAAGCTGGCATTCGCATCATAGAGGAATTGCGAATCATCCGAGCCTTCGACCGAATAGTCACCATCCTTGATCGAGATATTGACTCGGTCGCCGGGATGCAGGACCACTGCGGCACGCTGCGTCTGTCCTTCGTAGAGATAATAGAACTCGGGGAGGCCGGAAGGCAGCGCGACCTTACACCGGAATGCGCCCTGCGCATCGGTGACAAGCGTATCGACTGGTTCGAGCGTATTGAATGCGAGATACATCAGCACGAGGCTGTCTCCGCTGCGGCCCTCAACCGTACCGGTGACGACGGCCGCGGGCTGACGGTGGCAACCCATCATCAGGGCGGCCACGGCGAAGATAACGAGTATATTACGGATCTTCATGACTCTAAAGCTTTGCAAATGCGCCGGCTATGCGCTCCGCGATGGCGCGGAACTGCTCCGGAGTGAGTTGCTTCTTCTCCTTGCGGAAATCCAGATCAGCCTCGCTCTGCAGAGGGACGAGATGGATGTGAGCGTGCGGAACTTCCAGTCCGAGAACGGCCACGCCTATGCGGAGGCAGGGAAGCACGGCTTTCTGGGCCTTCGCCACCTTGCGCGCAAATGCCATCAGATGCATATAATGCTCGTCATCCAGGTCGAACAGATAGTCCGTCTCGACCTTCGGCACGACGAGCGTATGCCCTTCGGCAAGGGGATTGATATCCAGGAATGCGTAGCAGTAATGGTCCTCCGCTACCTTGTAGGAAGGAATCTCGCCTGCTATGATGCGGGAGAATATCGTTGCCATATCAGAGAGTTATGTCGAGTATTTCAAACTTGATGATGCCCGAGGGAACCTTGACCTCAACGGTCTCGCCCTTGCGGCGGCCCAGAAGAGCCTTGCCGATGGGTGTGCCGACAGCCAGCTTGCCTTCGAGGAAGTTGGCCTCGCTCTCGCCCACAAGGGTGTACTCTACGATCTGGCCGTTGCCAAGATTCTTGAGCTTGACGCAATTGAGCATCTGCACCTGGTCGGTGCCGATCTTGCTCTCGTCGAGCACGCGCGCGTTTGCGATGGTGTCCTGCAGCTTGGCGATCTTCATCTCGAGAAGTCCCTGCGCCTCGCGGGCCGCGTCATACTCGGCATTTTCCGAAAGGTCTCCCTTGTCGCGCGCCTCAGCGATAGCGGCTGAGATAACCGGACGGCGTGCGATTGCTGCCGCCAGCTCATCTTTCAACTTTTCCAGACCCTCACTGGTCACATAATGTATTTCTGCCATACGATAAAAATTAGAAAGAATCCCGCATCCGAGACCCTTTCATTGATAGTTCATTATTTATTCAACGGCAAATGTAATTATTTTTCATAACAACGTCAAAAAAAACAATTTTTCACCGCCGGTGAAAATCTTACCGGAGCAACATCCGGGCGGCCTGGCAGTCGAGGCTGAGCCGCGCCTTGAGGTCCTCGAGCGAGTCGAACCGGATCTCGTCCCGCAGACGGTCGATGAAGGAGATCTTGATGTCAAGCCCGTAGATATCCTCCTCGAAATCGAGAATATGCGTCTCGATGGTCTGTCCCCGGCTATCCCCGACCGTAGGACGAATGCCAATGTTGCATACTCCGCGATATGTCTGTCCCTGCACGAGCACGTCCACCACATATACACCATTGGCCGGAACCAGCTTCATGGGCTCGTAGAGCATCATATTGGCAGTAGGGAAACCTATCGTGCGACCGATCTTGGCCCCGGCGACCACGACCCCGTGCAGGGTGTAATTGTATCCGAGCCTTTCGGCGCCGCCGCGCACATCTCCTCCGGCTATCAGGCGGCGGATGACTGTGGAACTGACCGCAACGCCGTCCACCGAACGGTGGTCCTCGACCACGATGGGCTCGATACCGCACTCACTCACCCAGGAAGCCACTTTGTCGGGAGACTCGGAGTTGTCACAACCGATCCGGTGGTCATACCCGATGACCAGCGAGGTCACGTCAAATGTCTCCTGAAGGTATTCGCTGATGAAATCGCGGGCCGTAAGGCGGCTGAACTCGCGCGTGAAGGGAATGACGGCGACGTCATCCACCCCCATCGAATAGCAGAGATGCTTCTTCTCCTCCAACGACGAGAGTATCCTCAGGCGGTCTGCATCCTGCTGAAGGACGGCGCGCGGATGCGGCCAGAATGTCACTATAAGGCTCTGGCATCCGCGGTTGCGTGCCTCCTCGACCATTTTTCCTATGACGAGGCGATGTCCGAGATGCACTCCGTCAAAAAAACCTGTAGCTGCAATTTTCATCTTCCCTGAACAGTTTTCGTCTGGCAAATTTAGCAATGGCTTTTGACATTTACCAAGAAAAGTAGTAATTTTGTGACCTGCAGATGCAAACTATGATGACTATCAACAAAGCAGTGTTTGCCGGAAGCAGCGTGAACCTCGAAGGCCGACCGGCCGCACGGCTTCCTGAGTTTGCCTTTATCGGACGCTCGAATGTAGGCAAATCCTCGCTTATAAACATGCTCTGCAACAACCACTCCCTGGCCCACACCTCCGCGACTCCGGGCAAGACTCTGAGCATCAACCATTTTCTTATCAACAACGAATGGTATCTCGTGGACCTGCCGGGCTACGGCTACGCACGGATCAGCAAGGAAGGACGGGCGAAGCTCGCATCGATGATACGCGACTATGCCTGCAATTCTCCGCAGATGATGATCCTCTTCGTACTGCTCGATTCGCGTCTCGAGCTGCAGAAGATAGACCTGGAGTTCCTTCAGATGCTGGGCGAAGAGGGCGTACCTTTCGCGATGATCTACACCAAGGCCGACAAAGTCGGCTCCACGGTACTTCAGGAGCGCATAGAGCGCAACAATAAGATCCTCCTCGAGTATTGGGAGGAGCTTCCTCCGGTATTTACGACCAGCTCGCGCACCGCTGCCGGGCGCGAAGAAGTACTCTCTTATATCGAAGAGATTCTCAAGCTACAGAATTCCTAACATAATATATAAGGACATGACACAGCTTCACGAGCACAAATTGAAGATTTTCACCTGCCAGGCTTCACGCTATCTGGCGGAGAAGATTGCCGAACGCCTTGGAGTTCCCCTGGGAGATGCTGAATTCATCCGGTTCAAGGATGGAGAATTCCAGCCGTCTTTCAACGAAAGCGTCCGCGGCGCAACGGTCTTCATCGTCCAGTCCACATTTCCCCCGACAGACAACCTTTTCGAGCTGCTTCTGATGATAGATGCCGCCCGAAGGGCTTCCGCATACAAGGTTATCGCCGTCATCCCGTATTTCGGCTGGGCCCGCCAGGACCGCAAGGACCGCCCGCGCGTACCCATCGGCGCCAAGCTCGTCGCCAATCTGCTGCAGGCTTCGGGCTGCGACCGCGTCATGACGATGGACCTTCACGCAGACCAGCTGCAGGGGTTCTTCGATATTCCGGTGGACCACCTCTACGCCAGCGGAATGTTCCTCAAGTATATCAACGAACTGCATCTGCCGGATCTGGCAATCGCATCCCCGGATATCGGCGGGGCCAAGCGCGCGAACGTGTTCGCATCCCGCCTCGGCGCACCGCTGATCATCTGCCACAAGTCGCGCAAGAGTCCCAATGAAGTGGCTTCGATGACCGCCATCGGCGATGTCGAGGGCAAGAATGTGGTGATAGTTGACGATATGGTGGATACGGCAGGCACTATCACGCGCTGCGCAAATATGCTTACCGATATGGGGGCACGGAGCATCCGCGCCGTTTGCACGCATCCCGTCCTCTCGGGCGATGCCGTCCGCAAGATCAACGAATCGACCATTTCGGAATTCGTCATCACCGATACCATACCCCTTCGCGGCAGCGCCGAAGAGCTGCGCAAGTTCCACGTGCTCTCGTCCGCAGACCTGTTTGCAGATATTATCAGCAAGGTCTATAACTTCGTTCCCATCAGCGAATCATTCGTCTTTTGACACATAAGCCATAATGATACTCGAACCCGAACTGCCAGTCGAAGAAGTCCGCGCCAGGATTGTCGGCAAACTCAAGAAGTATTTCGCAGCATGCGGCAAGACGGAGGCTGTCGTAGGCCTCTCCGGCGGCATTGATTCCGCCCTGGTATTCGCCCTTGCCTGCGAAGCGCTCGGCAGTGACCACGTACAGGGCATCCTTATGCCCTCTCCCTACTCCACCCTGCATTCGGTCGCGGATGCCGTGGATCTGGCGGAAAATCTGAAAGCCAGCTACCAGATCGTTCCTATCGAAAATATCTTCCGCAGCTATACGGAGGAGCTTCGCGAGTGGTACAAGCCGGGCGAGCTTGACATATCGCTCGAGAACCTTCAGGCACGCATCCGGGGCACCCTGCTGATGACATATTCCAACCGCTACGGGGCCCTGCTGCTCAACACGTCCAACAAGAGCGAGCTGTTCATGGGATACGGCACGCTCTACGGAGACCTGTGCGGCGCCCTGATGGTGATTGCGGACCTCTACAAACTTCAGGTATATGAGCTGGCGGCAAATATCAACGCCGACCGTACGGTCATCCCCATTTCGACAATGACCAAGGCGCCTTCGGCCGAATTGCGTCCCGATCAGAAGGACAGCGACTCCCTGCCGCCCTATGAGAAGCTTGATCCGATCCTGCATGCCCTGCACGAGGAAGGCCTCAGCCCGGAGACACTCGTCTCCCGCGGCGTAAAGCGCGAGCTTATTGACCGCATAGTGCGCCTCAAGAATGCATCAGCATTCAAGGCGTTGCAGATTCCCGCCGTCATAACGGTGGGCAGCCATCCGCTCGTTCCCGAGTGGAAATGTATCTAAGATAAGGCTGCTACTCTCCTTCGCGCTTGTGAAGGACTGCCTTGCGCAACTCGAAATTCTGTCCGAGGTACTTCTTGCGGACTTCCGGGTTATTGGCGAGCTGCTCGGCCGTGCCGCTTTCGAGGATCGAACCCTCGTAGAGCAAGTATGCACGGTCGGTGATGGCCAGCGTCTCGTGGACATTGTGGTCGGTGATGATGATGCCGATATTCTTGGTCTTGAGCTTGGCTATGATGTGCTGAATATCCTCGACCGCGATGGGATCGACTCCGGCAAACGGCTCATCGAGCAGGATGAACTTGGGATTGATGGCCAGCGCGCGGGCGATCTCGCAGCGGCGGCGCTCACCGCCGGATAGCTGCACGCCCAGGCTCTTGCGAACTTTCTGAAGTCCGAACTCCTCGATAAGCGACTCCAGCCGCTGGAGGCGGTACTGCTTGTCAAATCCCGCCATCTCCATAACCGAAAGGATGTTGTCTTCGACCGACATAGTGCGGAAGACGGACGCCTCCTGCGCGAGATAGCCTACGCCTTTCTGCGCACGGCGATACATCGGGAGAGAGGTTATCTCGTCCTGGTCGAGGAAAATGCGGCCGCCATCCGGCTTGATAAGGCCTGTTATCATATAAAATGAGGTGGTCTTGCCGGCGCCGTTCGGCCCGAGCAGACCTACGATCTCGCCTTGCTCTACTTCGATGGAAACGCCCTTGACGACGGTGCGTTTGCCGTATTTCTTGACAAGATCGGTGCAGTATAGCTTCATAATCAGTACTATTTTACATCCAAATCGAGCTCTTTGCAGAACTCGCGGAATTCCTCGGAGTTCTTACGCAAAAACTCTGCCCTTTCGGTGGGCATATATAATGTGCGGCGGCTCTGGCCTCCCTGGGGCGTCACGACCTCGACCAGGAGTCTGAGCGGCGGGCAATCGAGCTTCAGGCGCAGGAATTCCTCCATGCTGAGGCGGCACTTGGCCTCGATCCAGTCCTTCTGTGACTGGTTGCGGACGGGGAATGTAACCGTAAGGCTGTCCTCATCAAGTATCGGCTCTGTGGCCGCAATGGTGGCCGAGAGGCTCTTGCGGGCTGACTCGCGCTCGGCAAGCGCCATCCAGGCTTCCTTGAGAAGGGCCACATCGATGGAGACCTTGACCGGCTCGGATGCTCCGGCCGCAGGGGATTCGGGATTGGTCAGGCGGGTCACCTGCTGCATCATCGCCTTGAGGGAAAGTCCGGCATTGATCACGGGCCGGGGCTTCTCCGACTCGGGAGCGGGCGCAGGTTCCGGCTCAGGCTCAGTGACCTGTTCGGGTTCCGGCTCCGGGGTGACCTCCGGTTCGGGCTCGGGTGCAGGCTCCGGGGCAGGCTCCGGGGCAGGCTCCGGGGCTACAACAGGTTCCGGCTCAGGCTCTGGTACAGAAACGACCTCAGGCTCGGGTTCCACATTCAGCTCCAGCTTCGGCTCCGCAGCTGCGACAGGCTCGGGCTCAGGCTCTGAGACCGGCTCAGATTTGACCTCCGGCTCGGGTGCAGGTGCAGGAGCTGCAACAACCTGCTCGGGCCCGGTCACCGGTGCGGCCTTAACCTCCGGTGCAGGAGCAGGTGCGGACGCGACCTTCACTTCCGGCGCCGCAACGGGTGCCACCACGGGAGCGGGCGCCGCGACTGCCGGTCCTTGAGACACAAGCCCGCCGCTGAGGCGGCACAGCTTCATCAGGGCGAACTCTATCAGCAGGCGCTGATTGCCGCTCTGGCGGTACTGCACCTCGCAGGCGGTGGCGATATCAAGCGCTGCAAACAGAAACTCCGGATCGCAGGCCGCAGCCATCTGCAGATATCGCTGCGCAATGGTCGGAGCCGCCTCGAGCAGAGGCTGCGAAGCACCTCCGCGACACACTATCAGGTCGCGGAAATGGTTGCTCAGTCCGGATATGAAATGCAGGGCGTTGAATCCCCGCGAGAGAATCTCGTCGAATGTCAGCAGGGCCGAAGCGTAATCGCCTGCGAGAAACATTTGCGTCAGGCGGAAATAATACTCATAGTCGAGCACGTTCAGGTTGCGGACGACCTGGTCGTAACTTATCTCCTTGCCGCAGAAGGCCACCATCTGATCGAACAGCGTAAGGGCGTCGCGCATCGCGCCGTCGGCCTTGCCCGCGATGATGTGCATCGCATCCTCGCTGATCGTAATACCCTCGGCAGCAGCGATAGAGCGAAGGTTGCGCACTATGTCGGCTACCGATATGCGGTTGAAATCATAAGTCTGGCAGCGTGAAAGGATGGTCGGCAGAATCTTGTGCTTCTCCGTCGTGGCAAGGATGAAAATCGCGTGTGCCGGCGGCTCCTCGAGCGTCTTGAGGAAAGCATTGAAAGCAGCCTGCGAGAGCATGTGCACCTCATCTATGATATAGACGCTGTAGCGCCCGATCTGGGGCGGGATGCGCACCTTTTCCGTCAGAAGGCGGATATCATCGACAGAATTGTTGGAGGCGGCATCAAGCTCGTGGATGCTGTAGGAACGGCCTTCGGCAAACGAACGGCAGCTCTCGCATTCGCCGCAGGGCTCCATATCCGGCGAAAGGTTCGAACAGTTGATGGTCTTGGCGAAAATGCGTGCAGCACTGGTCTTGCCGACGCCGCGCGGTCCGCAGAAAAGATATGCATGCGCCAGCTGTCCGCGGGCGATGGAATTCTTGAGCGTCTTTGCGATGGTCTGCTGCCCTATAAGGGCGTCGAATGTGCCTGGGCGATACTTTCTCGCCGATACTATAAACTGTCCCATAGTCTTACAAATATACGGATTATTTGCTTACCTTTGAGCAAATGATCACCGAAAGCGAAAAATATATCTCGCAGCATTCTTCACCCATTAGCGACACGCTCGCCTGGCTGGAGCGTCAGACGCATCTGCGGACCAATTATTCACGTATGCTCTCGGGGCCGGAGGCCGGCCGCCTGCTGGAGACATTCTCGCGTATGATGCAGCCATTGCGCATCCTCGAGCTGGGCACCTTTACCGGCTATTCGTCCATCTGCCTGGCCAGCGGGCTTGCTCCGGGCGGGCGGCTCGACACGATCGAGATCAACGACGAACTTGAAGACCTGATCCGCGAAGGATTTGCCCGCGCAGGCCTCGAAGGGAGCATCCGGCTGATGTTCGGTGATGCCCGGGCGATCATCCCCACCCTGGATGATATTTACGACCTGGTATATATCGACGCGGCCAAGAAGGAGTACTGCGAATACCTGCATCTGCTGCGCGACAAAGTCCGGCGCGGAGGTTATATCATCGCTGACAACGTGCTCTGGGACGGGAAGGTATGGTCCTCAGAGCGTGATATCCAGACTCAGAGTATCCGCGCATTCAACGACGAGGTGATCGCCGACGAAGCCTTCAAGAGCTTTATCCTGCCCGTCCGGGACGGTCTCAACATCCTTCGCCGCCTCTGACGGCGCCACTTCCGGCAGCTTGAGATACGGACGCAGCCGCTCGAACGAGGCCTGATCCAACACGTTTTCGCGGCGCAGATCCTCCACCGCAAGACTTCGGCCTTCATATACCTTAAGGAAACGGACGATGCTTCGCGCACGGCTGCGGCCTATATACGGATGTAGCGCGAGGCTGTCTTCGGGCAGGATGTCCAGCCGAAGCGGACGGATAGCGGAGGTATCCACGCTTATACGATCTTTCAGCGGGGCGAATCTATCCTCGTCCATTCCGCGCACCTCCAGCAGCTGCTCCGGTGCATAAAAACCACCCAGCGCATCGCGGTATTCCATAATCCTGGCCGCATACCACGGCCCTATGCCCGGAAGTGAGACCAGCGCCGCGCTGTCAGCGGCATTGAGTTCGACTTTCGCAATGTCTATAAACGGCTCCAGGCGCTCAAAGAGCGAATCCGAGACCACGTACATTTTCTTAAAATCTTCCCTGCGGGTAAAGCGCCCGCCCTTTTCGCGATAGCGCCGGATGACCTCTGCCTGCGAGGCCGACAGACCCAGCCGCTGCAGGTCTTCGACAGTCACGGTATTGGGATCAAAAGGGAACGACTCCACCTTGCGGGAATGGCTGCGCTTTTGACTGTATGATGGTTTTTCGGGCGCCTCATAGCCGCCCAGCGGGCTTTTGCGGGGTGCAGAACGTATTCGGGAGCCGGGCGTGATATCAGCCGCGGCACCGGATGATCCACTATTTTCTGGCTGCGCGGAATATGACGAATCGGCTACGGGCCCGTGGGACGGCGGCGCATCCTCCCGTGGAGGGCGTTCGACAACCTTGACCACGAACAGGGCCAGCTGGAATCCAAGTATCAGGAAAATCAGTGCGACGGTGCCTGTTGCCGCGCTCTTACTCAGCTTCTGGTGTTTCTCCCGCCTCTTCATCTACCTTTCCTCCTTTTACAACCAAAACTATCTCGCCCTTCGGGGCATTCTGCTGATAATAAGCCGCCAATTCACCCAGCGTCCCGCGGCGCGTCTCTTCGTGGATCTTGGAGATCTCGCGGCTCACGCTGGCCTGCCTTTCGGCCCCGAAGAGACCGGCCATCTGGGCCAGGGTCTTCGCAAGGCGGTACGGCGACTCATAGAAAACCATCGTCCGGGGCTCATCCGCAAGTGCCTTAAGGCGTGTCTGGCGGCCCTTCTTGACGGGCAGGAAGCCTTCGAAACAGAAGCGGTCGCAGGGAAATCCCGAATCCACGAGAGCCGGAATGAGAGCCGTCGGACCGGGAAGTGTCTCAACCCGGATACCGGCCTCGACGCACGTACGCACGAGCAGGAATCCCGGGTCCGAAATGCCCGGCGTGCCGGCGTCGCTTATCAGGGCGACTTTCGTCCCTGAGAGAATGCGGTCGCGGACCGACTCCGCGGTACGGTGCTCATTGAACTTGTGATGCGACTCCAGACGAGCGTGAATGTCGTACTTGTGCAGCAGCACGGAACTGGTGCGGGTGTCCTCCGCCAGGACCAGATCAGCCTCACGCAGGATACGGATGGCGCGCATCGTCATATCTTCGAGGTTGCCGACCGGCGTGGGGACGATATAAAGTACAGACATTTTTTATACCTTTGTAAGCGGCTTCCCTGCGGGGAGTCCGAACTGGTTTTACTTTGCAAAAATAGTCAAAATGTTTCTCGAAAATTCAAAAAATACGGGTCGCATCGAGGTGATTTGCGGCTCGATGTTCTCGGGCAAGACCGAGGAGCTTATCCGCAGGATGCGCCGCGCCGTTTTCGCCAATCTCAAGACCGCGATTTTCAAGCCTGCCATCGATGTCCGCTATTCGGATTCGGACGTCGTCTCGCACGACGCACACGCCATCCGTTCCACTCCGGTAGCCAGTTCGGATGACATCCGCCGCATGGCTTCGGATGTCGAGGTGGTGGGTATCGACGAGGCCCAGTTTTTTGACGAGGGCATTATAGACGTAGCCCGCGAGCTTGCCGGGAAGGGCATCCGCGTCATCGTGGCCGGCCTGGATATGGACTATCTCGGCAAACCCTTCGGCCCCATTCCCTCGCTGATGGCCATCGCTGACGACGTACTCAAGGTACACGCCATCTGCGTCCGCTGCGGCGACCTGGCCCAGTTCTCCCACCGCCTTTCCCGAAGCGAAAACCTTGTCGAGCTCGGCGAGAAAGACATCTACGAGCCCATCTGCCGCCACTGCTACAACAAGCTTCTGGAAGAAGGCAAGCTATAGCCAGATTGCCTTGACAATCCGCCACGATGGAAATAATGATTAAATTTGTATCAGCCCGTCACATCGGGAAGGATTAGTTATGGAAGACACGGGAAATATCGTTATCTACGAGTCGGAAGGAGGAGATGTCCGGCTGGATGTAAGACTGGAGAATGAAAATGTGTGGCTTACTCAGCAACAAATGTCTTTGTTGTACGGTAAGGCAACTTCCACTATTAACGAGCATATAAGAGACATTTTTGAGGATAAAGAACTGCGCCTAGAGGTCTGTAGAAAGAAATTCGGAAATTCCGAATTTCAGCAGAAAGCTCCCTTCTACTATAACCTTGACATGATTATCGCTGTCGGATTCCGTGTTCGCTCCAGAAATGGAGTCATCTTCAGACAATGGGCAGCTGAACGCATTCAGGAGTACATCGTCAAGGGCTTCACGATGGATGACGAGCGCCTGAAGCAATTGGGCGGAGGTGGCTATTGGAAGGAGCTTATGAATCGAATCCGGGACATTCGTGCTTCGGAGAAGGTTTTTTATCGCCAAATCCTGGATATCTACGCAACCAGCGTGGACTATGACCCAAAGGCCGACTTATCTATTGAGTTCTTCAAGAGAGTCCAGAACAAGATTCACTATGCGATCCATGGCCAGACGGCAGCAGAGGTCATCTACTCCAGAGCAGATGCTGAAAAGGAATTTATGGGTTTGACCACATTCAAAGGGAACAGGCCACATCTCTCAGATGCCGTCATTGCAAAGAACTATCTGAACGAAAAGGAATTACGCTCGCTTGGTCAATTGGTCTCAGGTTATCTGGATTTTGCGGAACGCAAGGCTGAACGCCATGAATTTATGACAATGGCCGACTGGGCAAAGCATCTGGATAACGTCCTTACCATGAACGGCGAACAACACCTCGTCGGATCCGGCTCTGTCAGTCATCAGAAGGCGCTCAAGAAAGCAACAGAAGAATACAAAAAGTATCAGCAACGCACCCTTAGCGATGTAGAGAAGGCCTATCTGGATACGATTAAGATGCTGGAAAACAAAACTGCGAAAAACTAAACCTGTCGAAATCGATACAATTAAACGCAAAATCTACTGCGTCGGTTCGAACAGGTTCTCGTCCTGATGATAAAGAGAAAGACAGCCAAGAAGGCTGCCTTTCTCTTTAGTAGCGGAGGCAGGACTCGAACCTGCGACCTCCGGGTTATGAGCCCGACAAGCTACCAACTGCTCTACTCCGCGGTGTTTAGGACTGCAAATGTAAGGATTTTTCGCGTATTTACAAAAAAATCTTAGGGAACGACGATTCCGTCCTTATAGAGAGAGCCATTCATCGACTTGATATAGAGCGTATTAATGCGGATATAACGATCTTCGCGAGGAGTAAGCGTAACGCTGGCGGAGAGGTGGCCGCGCGGGATATGCCAGACATACTGATTGTTGCTGCCGGGATAACGCTCGATAGTACCAACTGACGGGGTGAACGACTCCGGATCAAAGATCGTCGTGCCGCTCGTCTGGAAGAAGAAATCAACATAGAACAAAGTCTGGGTGGAATTCTTGCTGGTAATGGTCATCGTATAAGTCTCTCCGGCGTCCAGACGGATATATCCTGAGGGCTCGTCTGAAATCTTATCAAATTCAACCGTCACCTTACCATTATCCTCGGCATAAGTAAACCAGGGCCTTTCCAGTGTAAACCCATATTCGTTGCCACTCTTGAGCACATTGCTGCTTGTGATTTTCATCGTACGGATATTACCCTGGAAACGGCCGCAAGTGAATGTTTTGGTGATATATCCGGGCGATGAGAGAGAAAATGACACGTCTCGCAGGCCACCGATCGTACGGAGTTCTATCTCGTGATAATTATTGTCACCGCTGGAATGACGCGGGCTGCTTGGGCTATAAGGGAACGTTATCTCCTTGCCTATCACCTTCGGTTCCTGCAATCCTGACAATATGGAAAGCGTAACCGGAGTATTGATCTTGTCAGGATGATCCTTGTAGCCGAAAAGAATCGTCTTCTTGTCATCCTTATTGACATAGCCCCAGGCGACGTTGGACCATAGATTGGTGGCCCAGTAGCCGTTGCTGGAACTCAGAGGATGACCGTCCAGAAGACCGGCAAACGGGAATTCATACGCCTTCACGTGTCCGTCTTCATAATCATTTGCATACAGATCTACCGCAATATCTCCGTCATTCGTAGTCGTGATAAACGTCAGTTCGACAAGATGGCTCTCCGGTTTATAGTAGTAAGACTCCGGATAAGGTCCAGGCGTAATACCCTCGGAAATGCAGCGCAGGCCGCGCACCGAAATCAGAATCCTCGGATAATCGAGCGGATAAATGCCGCCCGGATCTTCAACCATCTCGAAAGAAAGCGGTATCTCTGCCTCTGATTCCATCGGAATCGGGACATTGATTCCCAGATTAACGAAACTTTTATAATTGAAGTGAGTAAAGGTAGCAGAAGTTTTGTCGAAATACTCGTTCTGCACCCATACCGTCGTCCCGCTCTCGGCTATATTCGTGCGGAAATAGCAGTCAAACGAGCGCCACATCATCTCATCGTCATCCTGGTAGCGTGCAAGACCGAGATAATCATTCCAGGTAATGGTACGCAGGAACTGGAATGCAGGCTTGCCGGCATAACCGGGATGCTCGGAGATCGAAGTACCCGAAATCACAGGCAGATTATTGCCGGGAACCGTATTGTCAGGCGTCAAGGTCATATCTTCCGCCTCTATGACAAACTCCAGAGGGAACATACTTTCGACCAGACCGTCAGGAATGTTGACCGTCACCGTCTGGCTTGCGCCCATCTCGGCTGGAATACGGTCCGCAGCAAAGTGCATTGACATCTTCTGGATCGGCTGAATCGTAATGGTAACATCGCGATACAGTCGGCCATACTCGTGCGTCGCAGTGATGCGGAGAGTCTGGCTCCTGACCGTACGGCCAGGTGCGACATTGCAGAATGAAATCTGCCTCCAGCCACGGCTGCCCTGCTCTTCGGAAGCAGGTCCTATGGACAGGTTATACAGGATATTATCACTTCCACCATCTGTCGGTGCAAGCAAATCCACACGGACTCTATCGGTTTCCAAAATCGGCTCTCCCTCGATAGAGCCGAACCACGCATTGAGCACCTGAACCGGATTATTTTCATCGTGCTCATCTGTAAATGTCTGCGACATCCACGGCGTGACGTGAAGACGGCCGACACCGTCGGAAATATCGGCAAGGTGGCCGGTTGAAATATCCGCCGAAACGTCCGCACTGCCGGCAGAAGCCGCTGCAGCAGCAGGAGTGCTCTGTCCGGGAGCAAGAATCTTCTTGACGACAATCTGGTACTTGAAGTTGCGATAGATCGGATAATAATCGGAATACCACGACGTCTGGCCGTCCACTATCTCGGACCTGGTCTCCATAAGGTCGACTTTGTAGTAGTAATTGCCCCAGTGAAGTGAATCCGAAGGATTGTGGTAATGACCGTAAATTATGACGTAAGACTGCGGGATGGCCGGCGAAGGAGCAGGCCTCTCATAAAGAAATACCGAACCTCCTTCTGCGAAGGATACCCTCTCCCCGCTCGGCATCAGGAACTCCGTCGAGTCGGGAATCGACATATCGAACGTCGTGCCTGAAGGAAGGTTGGCGGCATAATGGAGCGAATCTTCGAGGTAAGCAAAACCCAGATCCTGATAATTCTCGAGGAAACCGGTTTCCGCGCTGTAAGGTGCTATCGAACCGCGGGAAGGAACATTTACAACCGCAAAACTATACGGCGTAAAATTGGAATCATCCAGCGAGGATATCTCGATTTTAGCCCAGTTGCGGATAAGAGGAATCTCCTTGAAAGCGGCAAGAGTCGTACTGTCTGCAATATAACCGGAACCGCCTTCAGGAATAACGTTGCCGTTCCTGTCTATGAAATAGCCGTCGCTGTTACGCTTGGCCTGAATGCCGTGCGGAAGGTGTATCGTCTGCCAGTAACTCATCTCCCCGTCCGCGGAAAGCTGCATCGGAATAACCGCGTTGTCATAACCGAACGGGAGCGTCGAAGGACCGTTACCGAGGAAATGTATCGTTCGCGGGCTTTCGGACATTGCGATGGTCACCGAGAACTTGTAGCAGGGCACAGTGCGATAGACTATGGTGCTGTCCTTGTCAACCATCGGGTATGTATAGTCCTCTACTCGCTCGGGATAGGCCTGAGCGTACTCCTTAAGATAACCCGAACTGCCGAATACGGCCACGTAGAGATTGTTGAGCACGCCGCCCTCGCCGAGAGCCTTCGTCTCGGGAGCGGTAAATCCAGGTACCGAGAATTCGATGGTAACCTTCCCGTCCTCGGGAATCTCTTTCGAGCCGACCGTATCGTCGTTCTTATCCCAGAACTTCCAATCGAAATCCTGGGCACAGGAGCAGAGCGCCAGCACCGTCAGAACAAACATTATGACTCTGCGCATTCTCATCGTTCCCTGTCCCCCCAAGTAAATATAGTCCTGTCCTCCAGTTCTCCGTCTCCCCAGAACCAGGTATCATATACGCAGCGCGTAAGTGCCGTAGCCTTGGTCGGAGCATCCTCCACATCGTGATCAAGCACGTGGATAGCACCGTTCGCAGACCAGTAATAACTGTTCTTCGAGAAGAGGAAGGTAAACATCTTGTTGGCCGAAAGCATTGCTATAAACCGGATTTCGCCCCGAGTAGGCAGACGCCACCGGCCCGCCGGATAGCCGTCCTCCTGATATGAGGCACAGCGGAAGAGCGCCTCGGCAAACGGGGTGCCATCATAATACTCTATACCGCCGAACTTGGATGCAATACGGTATGCAGGTGCCATCAGATTGCGCGTCCTGCCCGAAGTATCCGTAGGATAATACCAGGTAAGGGTACGTTCCTCCCCTGTGGAGTACAATTTGCCGTCTATTTCTTCGAGAGAGGGGGCCGTAGAGAATGTACGGGGGGTACCGAATGCCGTTTTGACATCATAGAGATTGTCAACCGAACTCTTTCGCGGATCACCTATCAGGAAGTCGGAACTATCCGGAAGGACGCTGATATTCATCAGGAAGATGTTACGGCTGCCGCCGGTGTAATTGATGATGCGCCACTGAAGATCCTGCATCTCGGGAATCCAGCGCACCGTACCACCGGTACGGGAATCCCACGTTTCGCCCTGCTCAACATAAACATTGGCCAGCGAATCATAGAGCGGACGCTTGAGCTGTGCGTTATCCACATAGACATAGCCGTTATACTTATAGCCTGACGTCCGGTCCGAATTCTCGTGTGACTCGATATAGATTGCGGGACGCTGAAGCACCTTTATAGTCTTACGGAACGTCGTATCATCCTGCCGGTCGCCGTGAACCAGCGTATAACTGACAGTATATGGCGAATAGTCGAACAGCGTATCCGTATAGTTGTTGTTGATCGTATGCTGGAACGTTACGGCCGTTCCGGTATTGGTCAGCCATTCCTTTCCGCCGTTGATAGCCCGGCGCTGCGCCTCGTCATACTCGAGATAATAAGAACCGACGGGATAAAGGCTGCTGTAGCGGCTGCCCGAGGTGACCTTGCAGACTGTTCCTCCAAGGTGTTCGCCGCTTGTCTCCTCGCCGTAATACGGCCGGGTGACGCTTATATCCCTGATGACGACCGGATGGCTTGAGGTATATGTGAGATTGACGGGATCGGAGATATTATGGAACTCATACGACGTATCTTCAACGGACAGATAGCGGGCCATACCTATCTCCGCGTTCTTGATTACGATGTCCTTATCCTGCCAGTATTCGATGTAGCACCAGCCGTCGAAGATGGTCACCATAGCCTCGTCCGTTTCGGAACCGAGAATACCCACGTTGATGTCAATGTGATACCAGTTGTTGCGCACGAAAGAACGCTTGAATTCGCTGCGGTAATCATCCGGAATGACGACCTTATAGTAGAACTGACGCTGCGTGGAAGAAATGTTGTTGAGCGAATCCGCATCGCGTTTCCAAGGCACCACGAGTTTCAGGTAAGGCTCCTTGCGCGGGCTTTCGTTTGAACCGTAATCCCACTTCTGCGGATACATATATGACGGATATGTATTGTAGAATTCGCCGTCTTTCTCGAAATAGAAATGCAACTGTTCCTCCATATCTGTGTATGCGAAATACATCGGATTGTTGCGATAGCTGAAATATGTCGGATCCTGCTCTTTACGGCCGTCGAGAGTTACGTCGCTCACGCCGTTGACCAGATAGATATTCATACCGCTGAGCATCGGACGCCAGACCTCCTTGCCGATGCGGACCGTATCGGCCACGTGGACACCGACGGTCATCTTGCAGGCATAACGGATAAGGTCGATGGTGGCGGCAGCCGCCACGACCTGCGCACGTCCGCGAAGTATGAGATTGTATTGTCCGCTCATCACGAATCGGGCCTGACGGTGATTGGAAGGCGAAACGAAGTCCGAATCGACCGTAAGTGCATACAGATCTTCGAATGAAGTACCCGAAAGATCCGACTCGTCCGCAACGATGGTATCGGGATAATTGGCTATGGCAAACACCGTACAGGTGCGGATATCGGTCGGAGAAGTCGGGAAGATAAGCGTATTGATCTGCTCGGAAGTCATATCGATACGCATCACGTCGCTGCGGCGTTTGCCGGAAACACGGCGAACGTGCCACGTAGCGTCATTGAGCGTATCTCCGCCCGGATAGAAGAAGAAATCCACCCACGAGATAAGATTCTCGTTGTAGCGGTCCACTCCGTCCATCGCACCGTTATTGCCGGCACGCGTCTCCAGATCGCCGCCCGTCTTGAGGGTAATCTCAATGCAGGGGCCTGAAGCCGGCCAAATATCGTCAATCAGCTTTTCGCAGGAGAAAAGCGTTGTCGAAGCGGCGACGACCAGAAGCAATATGAACACCCTGCGCATCATATCACGAATCTATATACTGCATCGACGGCCTCCGTATTGGCATCGATAGTTCGCCCGTCATCGGTCTCCACCGAGAAGGACAGAGTAATAAACTTACCGCTCAGATCCTCGTCCAGGTCAGGATTACGGCGGATATCGATATCTATGCGTCCGTTATTGACGGACGGGTCAATTCGCTCGATTTCGGGAGAAACCGAAAATGCATACGCATCGCCGATCGAACGGATCATAAGACGAGCTCCGACAGGCGTATTGATGATAATGTGCCCCTTCGCAGCCGTACCGGGCAGCAGGCGCGCATCATAATGATCTTTCGAAGTATAAACCAGATCCACGGAGGCGGTATCTACCACGAACTTGGACGACACGTTCACGGACTCGTGGGAGAAATCCACATAGAAGCGGTTATAGTCCCACGGCTGCACGCTCAGTGCCAACTGCAGGTTACGGCCGCTCAGGAAGTAGCCGAACAGCGTCCAGGTCCTGTTGCGCGCGAAATCTCCGGGCGCAGCCATATTGAACTCGCGGATGCGTTCCTTGCCGTTGATCGTATATTCGATGCGGCCCATAAGACGCTGGTCGCTCTCGCGGAAATATGTATATCCGAGATCGGTGAGCGTACCGTCGGCAACCGCATCATCGAGCAGGCGGCGGTATGTATCGGGATCCTGATTGACATAGATCAGGTTCTCGGGCATATCGTTGTCGGCAATTTCCGAAGGCCCGTCGACTATATAGGACATCGAGACATAATTGCTAGAAAGAATCGGATCGTCAAGGACTACGCCCGACTGCTCTGTGGTAAAGACATATTCCTTGAGCGGAATCGTTCCTCCGGAAAGAATGATGCGGCGGATGGCGACTTCATCTTCCTCCCCGCCTTCGGTTTTGGTCTTGCAGAAAACGTAGCGAAGGCGCGAGACCGCACGCGTGAGACTCACCGTCCCGACGCGAAGTACCGGAGCCTCGCCACGGATAGTCATATTCTTGCGGGCTACGCTCATCGGCAGGCCGAGAGACGAATCGACCGCGTGGACCGGATGGGTAACGCCGAAGCCATAATAAGGCCCTGTCTCGGAATCCTCGAAAAATGCATCGTTAAGGTCATCCCAGGTGGATTCCTCATCCAGATCACATCCGATGGAAGCGGCATTGCCAAGCACGAACACATCCACGTCCGGAGCCTGTGCTGCAAATTCGCGGCTCACCGCAAGAGCATAGTTGCGGACACCTCCGCCGGCAGGGAAATCCTCTTCTTCGAGATTGCGCTGTGCGACCAAACGATGATTATCGGAACGGAAAATCCAAAGCGAGAGGCTGTGCAGGGCATTCTCCACATCGAAAGCGGGCATCTCGCCAACATCGGCTTTCGTCGTCTCCTGCATTGCAGGAAAATCGATTGCAACCGAAAGCGTAGGGCCGTTTTCGGTAGGGACATTGTCGGGGTGGCAGGCGGTCAACAGGACCGTCAGCAACGAAACAGCAAATATGAGCACACGCCTTTTCATCATTCGAGCACTACATAGGCCGAGGTTGACATTATCCAGTTAAGTTTGCACTGCACGCCGAGGATCAGCTGGGCCTCGCCCATTTCCGGCACTGCCACGTGCGCATTTTCCATCGAGGAAACGATGCAGCGGGCCGTGGTGAGATGATCCTGCATAAAGACGCGCGGGAACGCCGGATCCGAAGAATGCTCCAGAAGTCCGGCAAGGTAAAATTTACTTCCGGGAAGAATGACGCCTTCAGCGCCGGTAAATGCCGCACCGCTGTCGTTGCGCAGTTCGAGGAAGAAATATATATCCGTTTGCGCCGGGACGGGAAGCACCAGCGTACGGACCTGCTTTGATTCCGACGTAGTAAGATACACACCGGAAACCTGATTGTCATAGAGATAGTATTCGTCAGCCGACTCATCCGGGGTAAAATCGAAATTCTGGCGGAACTGGCTGCCGACTATGATGCCCGTTACCGGGAAATTGGTACCGGATGCCTGACAGTACGTACGGATGTCGCCGTCCGCATCGGGAAGATTGGGAACGGAAGCCTTGACGGTCACGGCCAGCAGGGCGCAAGCATACTGCAGGGGGTTGTCAATCGCGACTGCGCGGGTACCCTTGGTAATCACCTTGCCTTGGCGATAGACGCTGAGTATCTGCGACCAAGAGGTCTTTTCAGCCGTGTAATTCTCATAAATATTGTTGCTTGACGCCGTACTGACAGTCGAATTGGTGAAGTAGTAGAGCGACGGCATATAGCAGAAGCGGTCGAGGGCTGCGATACCGTCGAGACCCTCTTTCACGACCACGAAACGCAGGCCGTTCCAACGCAGGACGGCAGCACCTTCGGGAAGTCCGAGATTGGAAGGGTATCCACGCTCATCTGCATCCCTGAACCTTATCTTGCCTTCATTATCCATATTCAGCAGACCTCCGTCGACAAGATTCCTTATGCGCTGCAGCAGCACGTCACGAAGACCTTCGTAGAGCACCGCATTGGTAAAAGTGGAAGTCTCGTCGCCTTCGGTCAGGACGGCCGGATATTCGATGCCGCCTGCCATATGGTAGTACAATTCGGTGTTATCGCTCTCATAATCGAGGAGGCGGCTGTAAAGCGTCGTAAGCAGGTATTCCAAATTGTGACCTGCACCCGTCATCAACTGTCCGCCGCTTGTAAACCAATCGAAATAACTGCGGAGGGCAAGGTCCTCAATCTCTCCGTTCCACTGAATGTATGCGCGGGAACTGTACCACACGCCGTTACGATGGTAATAATAATCCTGCGCATAAGTTGCGGAAGTTGCCACGTAACTGAGAATCTGTGCCAGCGACGTGGCCGTCCCGACAGTGGCGGTGGTAACGATGGGGTCGGGAGAAAACGTGATTTCCGAAGCCGCACGCATCTGTTCAGATTCATCCCAGCCGGTCTCTATCAGTGAACCGTTGATGTGCTTTGTCTCCGCTTCCGTGCCCTGTACCACGATAGGAGCCTTGCCGTAAATCAGCACCGAAGCCGTGCCATTCGGGAAGGCGGCGTACGCATCGGGATAGAAATGCGAATGGTTGTTGCGGACAAGACCTGTATGGTATGTCGAGCCTGAATATGCCCGTTCATCGATTAAGGATGAAATGGACGGCAGGCCGTTCGGGTGGCCGCAGGCAACGTCAGTACCGACTATTGCGTCACGTGTATCGAAAGGCAGCACGCGGATATCGTCCACTCCGCGGAAATTAGGCACGGTGTCTATTTCGGTCACGATCGAAGTGAATGCCTTGCTCTCAACGGACGACGGCGCAGCTTCCAGCGACAGGGAGAGATCCACCGGCACCAGACTGCCTGCAGTGCGGACCTTCCGCTCATCTTCCTTAGTGCAGGAGAAACTCAGCAATGAAACTGCGATAACGGCTAATATGGCAATCCTGCGCATCATTCCAGCGGCACCTCCACATTATAACCGTCCTGCCAGTCGAGAACGACGCTCACGCCGATGGTGGCATCGCCGGGCTGGACAGATCCGTTTTCCTGTACTTTGGCTTCAATTATCTTCAGATGACCTGCCTCGAGAGGAGAATGAATGCCCAGAATGGTCTGGGTGATGGTGCCGTCCGGCATTTCGGTATATACATAGTAACGCCAGAGCGACTTCTCCGTGTCAGAATCATCAGTATCTGCTTTGGTTGTCGTGAGACTGTCCCTCGAAGGGAAATTGACAGTAGTGAAGCAGTAGTAGCCAGGATTTTCGAGGGGCAGAGTTTCAGCCCTCACGACAGGGCTGTAATCGAATACGTAAGTGCTGTCGCAAAGGTTAAGGCCTGTAGCAAAACCTTCTGCATAAGCACGGATCGAGCGCACTCCGGAGCCGAGAGTATCTACTACCAGTGCGGTAGCGCTGTTGGCCATATAGAGTGTCACGTCGAAATGCTGGTCCGCGGTTTCCTGATTGATTATGAGGTCTTCACGAGCCGTGAACAGACCTGCGGCGTGGCAGGGGACCGTATCGCGAACCAGTTGCGAGAGCCGCGCACCGTGGCATAGTTCCGCATTGTCAAAGGAGAGGTCTCCTACGCGGTAGAGATTTGCCACAGCCAGATGGCGGTAATCGCGGATTGGAATGTAAAGAGTAAAACTGGTCTGGTTGTCTTCCAGAACGTGAGTCTCGTGATGAAGCCTGAGGGAATCACCCGCAGCCTCGTCGCGCACCACGTCATAGAATCCCAGATCCACGTCATAAGCCTTGTCCAGGAATATCCTGGAGAGGAAATCATTCAGCGCCTGCGATACGGACTGATCGGTGACGACCTCGAGCTGCGTCTCGATTTCGGCCTTGATATCGGCGACCAGACGCAATTCGTAGTCCATCCTGTAGTCCGTCTCGCAATTGGACAAATCCTCATCCACGAGGCCGCAGCCGGTGAAGGCCGCGACCCCGGTAAGGATAAGGAAAATATATGTCCGGATGCGCTGCATCAGACTAGTAGAATATTAGTTGTTACCAAGAGTAACATCGTCGAAGTTGAGACCGGTCTCCCAGGAGATATCGACGGAAAGACCGATGTTCATTGAACTCGAACGGAGGTCAGGAACGGTCAGGTATGCGTTATGCAGTGATTCAGGACCGATCGTGAAGGTAGCGGTGGTCTTGAAGTCCTGGATGAACACGCGGCTAACCTCCTGAGAAGCACCAGCGGCAGTATAAGGAGGGATGATGTGGTTGGTCGGCCAGCTGGAGATAGTCTTGTTGGTAGGATCGAGGACACCGATCAGGTAGAAGTAACCACCATCACGAATCATATTGTGATTGCCGTAGAAGTCCATACCCGTATCATTGCGGAACTCGAGAGCAACGTGAACCTTATCCTGATCAGTAGCCGGCGTATAGATACCGTCGGTCTGGGATGCTGCGCGGAAGTTATCAAATACGAGGGTGTAGTTAGACTGGGAAGTGCCGGTTGCCGGAATCGGCTGTGCGTCTGAGCTGATAGCCTTATCGTAGATGAAACCATACTTGTAGTTGTCACCGTTCTTTGCAGGAAGGTGATCCCAGCCGATATGATCTGCCTGGCCGCCGATGATGATACCGGTAAGCTTGAAGCAACCATTAGTGACAGGAATCTTCTTGTCAGGCTCTTCGGTCGGATCAAGGGTAACACCCTGCCATTCTTCCTGAACTGCGTGGTTGTTATCATAGATGTAACCAGGATCGGTAGTAGAGGATTTGAACTGGACCTTGGTTTCGAGCATAGCCACACCGTAGTTGATGTCATATGTCATAGCAACTGCGCGGGTTGATGCGGAAACCTGGGTACCGCTCCAGGAAGCATCCCAGCTGTTGTCGTCATCCCAGTTAGCAACGCCGTTAGGATAATCGCTGGCCTTCTTGGAAGCATTGGACGTACGGACAGGGCTGTTTCCGAAATAGATCAACTCTGCAGGATAGTAGTAACTGCGTGCATTGTAGGTATCGCCGACACCCGGCACGCCCATACCGCTGACATTGAACGTCTGCGGATAGTAGAACATCTTCTGAGTCTTGTTGAATGCAGTATGAGTAGCACCGCGAGGCAGGTTGAAGTTGAACGGGAATTCGCTGAGATCATATGATGCAACGCTGTTAAGATCAGACTCGGTGGGCCAGACGGTAGCGTCATTAGGCTGATACGGGCGGGTAGCCTTCTCGGCCTCGCTCAGGAAAGCAGCCTTGACGGTTGTAAAATCCTGGAAAGTAACGTTGGTAACAGGACCGCCGGTGAACTCGTCGGATGCCGAGAAATACTTGCGGGTACGGGTATAAATCTCATTTGCAATGTACTTAGCCACTGTCTCAGCCTCGGAAATAGGTTCAGCGCAACGGACTTCATTGAGCACGCAGAGGAGGTCGTGAGCGACACGGACCTGTGCTTCACCGGAACCAGCACGAAGTTCGCCTTCTGCTGAATTGATCGTGGTAAGCTGACGGTACAGTGCGCAGAGTTTGTCCTCGAGAGGATACCTTTCGTGAGTGGTCTCATACGGGCTGTAACCGCTGGCATCTACATAAGATTCCCAGTTGATAGCGCTTGTCGTAGTGACATCGAACTTGTACTTCGTAGCGACACCTGAAGGAGCCTGAGTAGCGGAGATAACGGTACCTGCAGGGAGCGTGGTGTTAAGCAGCATCGACTGGATACCTGCGAAGAGGTTCTCGACGATGATGAACTTCGAATACAGTTCGCTCGAGATACGGTGACCAATCTCGATGTTAGTAGTGGATGTACTTACTTCGTAAGCATCGAGGTGACCGTAGCAGTCATAGAGATTGCTGTATCCGCCGTAAGCATCGCCGTAAGGTGCCTTACCGTAGAACAGCAGGACATTGGTCTTCAAAGGAAGGCTGAGCTCGAGAACACGGCGGCTGTTGCTTGCGCTCATAGAAGCGGGAGCGGCAACTGCTGCGAGGTCGAATACCTTACCTGCAGTCTTATCAGTAGGAAGGATGCCCTTGTAGGCACTTGCTTCTTCTGCATAGGTAAAGAGCTTTGCATTCTCGATACCACGGAAGAGTGCGCTGGTAGTAGCCTATGCTGCACCGTCTGACATCTTGGTCTCAGAACGGGTAGCCACGTTGAACACGAAGTCTGCTACAACTTCGTTCTTGTCGGAATCAAAATTGGGATTCTGATCCACGGAGTCTTTCTGGCAAGAAAGAGCCCCGAAAAGAGCGAATGCGCTCAAAAACAAAATACTGGTTCTTTTCATAGAAAAAAGGTTAATTGATATGGTTGTTTATATGTTGGTTACTGTTCATCATCGTTTATCAATCGGATAAGTGCTTCATATACCTTTCGGTCGGCGTCATATGCCGCGATGCTGTCAAGATTTGCGCGGGCCGCATCGGAACCTGCCTGAGCAGCACTGCCAAGCAATTTGAGAGCCTCATCAGCGGCAGCGGTGTCAGCGCGGTCGAGCGCCACAAGATAAAGTGCGGCGCCATATATATTGGCAGCTTCGGCATCGGTCAGGGTAAGAGCGAGCAGACTCTCATCAGACTGGATCGCAGCTACAGCTTCGTCGTACCTCCGCTGCGAAATCATCGAAGCAATCTCGCCGTTAAACTTGAGGGCCGCATCGGTATCGCTCCCAACCACCCCGACCTGCACCGTCATCGGTACGGGATGGGAGACCAGATCGCGCAGTGCGCGCTGCAAACTGGCGCGGGAGGAACGATCGCTGCGGCTGACAGGATTCCAGGCGATATTGACGCCGAGCTTGGGAACGAATGCAGCCCGGCGTTCGCTGCCGATCATCGTGCCGCAGTGCGGGCAGTCGAACCGGTCGTATGCCGCAAGTCCTGCGGAAATGCCTGCCTCGGCCTCGATGCGCCAGTGCTCTCCCAAAGCCCAGGAATAGCCCGCGAAGATACCTCCGGCCCAGTAAGAACCCTGCAGACGATAATTACGCACCTCGGGATACAAGCCGAACGGGAAGTTGACCGAGCCCACGTTATAGTGAGTATAAATGAAATCAGTTCCCGCGAAGAAACCTTCATACACTCCGGCGGGCCACCAGCGGACTTCGGGCACAATGGCAAAATTGCGCCAGTGGCGGTTCATACCGCTCTCATCCCAGTCCCACGGAGCCCAGCGGGGCCAGGGTTTGAGACCGAGATTTGCACCAACGGAAAAATACGATCCGACCTGTACTTCAAATCCGATATTGGGTTCGGAAGCGCCTAACCATAACAGATTTGTGCGCAAGGAAGGGTCGAAAGGCCGTTTTGCCTCAAGTGAATCTACCCTGCGCAAAAAATCGGACGTAAAACCGTAACTATTAGACACTTCCGGAAAAACCGGCGCACTCTGAGCAGGGACTTGACATAAAAACCCCGCAATCAGGCATACCACACATAAACACCTGATTTTCTGCTGCTTAATATGTTCTTTTCTCGTCATTACTGTCATATAACAATATGTACGGAAAACCACGCGAAGTTACGAATTTATGTATGGAGTTGTCACTTTTTTTTCTTTAAATTTTTAATGTTGCCAGCACCTACCCCCCCCCTCAGATTATATTACAACGGCTTTTTTTTGATTTTTCAATAAAATTCGGTATATTTGTAACAACTATGAAAAAACTGGTTTTCAAAGCTTTCAGGCTGCTCCTTACAGCCTGGCTGATTACAATTTGTAACATTTCGGCAGCCCAGACATTCCGCGACGCCGAAATTGTAGTAACTCTCGGCAAAGACGGGACCGCCCAGGTCGTCCAGAACTGGGACATAAACATTTACAACGGTACCGAATACTACCTGCCCTTTGACAATCTCGGTCCGATGGACATCACCGACCTTATGGTCTATGAGGACGGCGAGGCCTTCATCAGTGAAGGAGACCGCTGGGACACCGACCGCACGAGAGCCCAGAAGACCGGCCGCTGCGGCATCGTGCGCAAAAAGGACGGCGTGGAGTTGTGCTGGGGCGTGGGCGAATACACCGACCATCACTGGACCATCTCCTATATCATACACAATCTGGTGATGAATATGGAGGAGTATGACGGAATGTACTTTACGTTCCTCAACCCGGGCCTCAACTTCCCTCCCGAGCACATCCGCCTGACGATCGTCAACGATACCGGCGGCGAACCGTGGACGAGCGACAATGTCGGCATCTGGGGCTTCCGCTACCACGGCACCATCAATCTTGAGGATGGAGCCATCGTAGCCGAATCCGACAGACCCTTCGGATACAACAGCGGCCTGACCATCCTCGCCCGCTTCGAGCCGGGACTGTTCGAGCCTGCGGCCAAACTTGGCAAGAGCTTCGCAAAAATCGAGAAGCAGGCCAAGAAAGGCAGCGACTACAAGGAAAATAAGCGCAGCTTCGAGGAGTGGGTCTTTATCATTGCCGGCATCGGCTTTGCCCTCTTTATCATAGGGCATATCATAGCCCTTATCGTAACGATCATCCTCAAGGCCCTTGGCTACAAGTACAACAAG
This sequence comes from uncultured Bacteroidia bacterium, assembly GCA_902773925.1. GTDB lineage: Bacteria > Bacteroidota > Bacteroidia > Bacteroidales > UBA932 > Cacconaster. The sequence goes on from CACYGI010000002.1 coordinate 326,615, forward strand.
GCGATGTTCGGCACGCATAAGATAACCGGCTGGTACCGCGACCTGCCGTTGGAAGGCAATATCTATGCTTCGGCCTACGCCTTCACCAAGGGCAACCGCTTCTTCTGGCAGACGGAGCACGAGAATAACATCATCGGAGCATTTTTCCTCAAGTGGATTCTGGAGGGCATCATCAAAGTGCAGCCCATAGAGGGCAAGAAGCATAAAGTCAATCTCGATTTTACGAAAGATGCCAACTTTAAGGATGAAGTGGAGGCCCTGCTCTACAGCTATGTGCAGGCAGCCAGCGGCACCAATAAGATCCTGGAGGCTGACGAGCTCGACCGCTGGGCGAGAAAGAATTACCTGAAGATCATCCGCTGGCCCGGCAAGGCCACCGACGCCGGATTGAAGTGGCTCAAGTCCAAAGGCATCCTCATCGGCCCGGAAAAGGCGACGGAGAGCGGCTGCGAAAAGATGCGCCACGTCATAGAGTTCCGCAATTACCTGTATGATTTCACCCTGCACAAGGAGCGCGGCGCGGTGGAAGTGGCTCTGTGGAAAGAATATCTGATCTACGCGCAACTCTTCGGCATCGCGGAAAAGGTCGCCAGGCAGTTTGAATCGCTTTATCCGGATCAATTCAAGGACTTCTCACAGACAACCGGAATTGATCCATATCTGATGCAGAGCGTCATCATCGCAACCAACAGCGTCTCGGCAAAGGCCATTTCACGCGCACAGGCCGAGAAGTCCTATCAGGAGGCAGCAGCCCGCGAAAGCAAGCGCTCGAGCGGTGGCGGCGGATTCAGCTCCTTCGGCGGTGGCGGCGGCAGTTTCGGCGGCAGCTTCGGCGGCGGCACAAGATAGACGATAACTATTATTATAAAATAGGATATGAGCGAAAAGAAATGCGTCCTTGTCTCCGGCGGCGCGGGATATATAGGCAGCCACGTAACGGTCGAACTGCTCTCGGCCGGTTATGAGGTGGTCGTAGCCGACAATTTCTCCAACTGTGACCGCACCAACTACGAAGGCGTCTGCGCCATTACCGGGCAGCGGCCGCCTCTGGAGGAGATCGATTGCTGCGACGCAAAAGCAGTCGAGGGACTTTTCTCGCGGCACAAAATAGATGCTGCGATTCATTTCGCGGCATTCAAGGCAGTCGGCGAATCCGTCGAGGAGCCGCTGCTCTACTACCGCAACAACCTTACTTCATTTATCAATATCCTGCAGGCTTTCGCCAATCGCGGCGGCGGCAACGTGCTCTTTTCGTCCTCGGCGACGGTATATGGCGAGCCGGACGAGACGCCCGTGACGGAGCAGTCTCCGCGCAAACCTGCCACTTCGCCTTACGGCAATACGAAGCAGATCTGCGAGGATATCCTGCGCGATACGGTCAGTGCCTGCGCAGGCCTGCGAGGCATCGCACTGCGATATTTCAATCCCATCGGCGCGCACCCCTCGGCTCTCATCGGGGAGCTGCCGCGCGGCATTCCCAACAATCTCGTGCCCTTTATCACGCAGACCGCCGCAGGCGTCCGCGAAGTGCTGAGCATTTTCGGCAATGACTACCCCACTCCCGACGGCACCTGCCTGCGCGATTATATTGACGTAGTGGATCTTGCACGGGCCCATACCTGCGCCGTGACGCGAATGTTCGAGGGCCGGATGCGTGAGGATTATGAGATCTTCAATGTCGGCACGGGCCGCCCGCTTTCGGTGCTCGAGCTCGTCCGTGCTTTCGAGAAAGTCAACGGCCTGAAGCTCAATTACCGTTTTGCGCCTCGCCGCGCCGGGGATGTGACAGCTGTATGGGCAGATCCTTCCCTCGCCAACAGGGAGCTGGGCTGGAAGGCCACACGAAGCGTCGAGGAGACACTTTCTTCGGCCTGGGCGTGGGAAAAACACATCAGAGGTATTTGATTTAAAAATATTTATTACCTTTGCCGGACTTTTAGGGAACACTAATAACTTAATTTATACTAAAATGAAAAAGATTACTGTTTTTGCTGTAATGGTTTGCCTTGCAATGTTCGCTGTATCTTGCAAGAGCCAGCCGAAGGCTGAAGAGCCCGCGTGCGAGTGCTGCGGCGAGAAGGCTGAGTGCAAGGGCGACTGCGAAGGTTGCGAGGCTTGCGATCAGAACAAGGCTGTCGAGGTTATCGATGCAGCTGTCGAGCACGTTGAGAACGCTATCGAGAACGCAGCTGAGGTCGCTAAGGAAGCTGTCAAATAATTTGACCCTCCAGCAACGAAAAGCCCGCCTCCACCGGAGACGGGTTTTTTATTTCAGATAAACGCTTCCTGCTACGCGCCTTCGCGCCTCGAAGTTATACTTTTGCACGCCCTTCGGCTTTGCAAATAGTATAACTATCTCGGCTCCACCAGGCTCCGCGCAGAAATATTAGCAGAAATTACCAGTCGAGCGCGCCGATGGCGTTGGCGGGTAGTTTGCGCTGTTCGCCGGAGGTGAGGTTTTTGATGCTGACGGTGCGTTCGCGCACTTCGTCCTCGCCGATGATGGCCAGGTAGCGGATGCCCTTGCGGTCAGCGTAGTCAAACTGCTTTTTGAGCTTGCTCTTGTCGGGATATATCTCGACACGCACCCCGCGCGAACGAAGCTGTGCTGCCAGAGGAACGGCAAAAGCCGCCTCCGCATCTCCCATATTGGTAAAGAGGATATCCGCCGTGCCGGTAACATCCTTCGGGAAAAGGTCGAGTCCCGCGAGCACATCGTAGATGCGGTCTGCGCCGAATGAAATACCCACGCCAGACATATCCGGAAGGCCGAAAATACCGGTCAGATTGTCGTAACGGCCACCGCCGCAGATGCTGCCGATAGCAAAATCCAGGGCCTTCACCTCGAAGATTGCACCCGTATAATAATTGAGTCCGCGGGCCAGCGAAAGATCCAGCTCAACCGTAGAGCGGATCCCGGCTTTTTCGACGAGCGAGAACAGCGTACTGACCTCTTCCAGACCGAGAAGACCGACCTCCGATCCGGCGAGCACCTCGCGCATACGGGCGATCTTGGAAGCCGTATCGCCTTCGAGCAGCAGCACCGGCTCGATCACGCCTATAGCCTTATCGTCCAGACCCTTCTCGCGAAGCTCCTCCTTGACGGCATCCAGGCCTATCTTGTCGATCTTGTCGATAGCCACCGTGATGTCAATCAACTTGTCCGGTGCGCCGCAGACCTCCGCCAGACCGGAGAGAATCTTGCGGTTGTTGATCTTGACGCATACCCGGATACCAAGGCGCGAGAAGACTTCGTCCACGATCTGGACCAGCTCCAGCTCATTGAGCAGGGAGCGGGTACCGATGACATCCACGTCACACTGATAAAACTCGCGGTAGCGGCCCTTCTGGGGACGGTCGGCACGCCAGACGGGCTGTATCTGATAACGCTTGAAGGGGAATGAAATCTCATTCTGATGCTGCACCACGAAACGCGCAAAAGGCACCGTAAGGTCATACCTGAGGCCCTTCTCGCAGACCTTGAGCGAAAGAGCGTTGCTGTTGATGCGACGGCCGTCTTCGGTCTCGCTCTCGAAAGCTTCGAAATCGATCCCCGAAAACGCATCGCCGGAATTGAGCACCTTGAAAAGCAACTTGTCACCCTCCTCGCCATACTTGCCGAGCAGAGTCGAAAGCTGTTCGATCGACGGAGTCTCGATACACTGGTAGCCATAAAGCTCAAACACGCTGCGGACCGTACTGAAAATGTAATTGCGACCCCGCATCTCGACGGGACCGAAATCCCTCGTACCCTTGGGAATGGACGGTTTCTGTGCCATATCTGTTATCTGTTCAAATAATCATCAATCGCGCGGGCTGCCCTGCGGCCGGCGCCCATCGCCAAAATAACTGTTGCCGCGCCGCTGACGGCATCTCCGCCAGAAAAGACTCCTTCACGGGTAGTGGCGCCCTCTTCGCTGGCCGTGATACACCCGCGGCGGTCAGTTTGCAGACCGGGCGTCGTGCTGGAGATCAATGGATTGGGCGAAGTGCCCAGAGCCATAATGACCGTGTCGGCTTCTATCTCGAACTCACTCCCCGCGACAGGGACCGGACTGCGGCGACCGCTCTCATCCGGCTCGCCCAGCTCCATCCGGATGCAGCGCAGGGCACGGACGGCGCCCTTGCCGTCATCCAGGATCGCGACGGGATTGGTCAGCATACGGAAAGTGATACCCTCCTCTATGGCGTGATGCACCTCCTCGGCGCGCGCCGGAAGCTCTTTCTCCGTACGGCGATAGACAATGCTCACCTCAGCCCCCAGACGCAGGGCCGTGCGGGCTGCATCCATCGCCACGTTGCCTCCGCCGACGACCGCCACGTGACGGCCACGGCAGATAGGCGTATCGCTCTGAGGCGAAAATGCCCCCATCAGATTGCTGCGGGTAAGGTATTCATTGGCGGAGAAAACCCCGTTGAGATTCTCTCCCTCGATGCCCATAAACTTCGGCAGACCGGCCCCGGAGCCGACGAAAACAGCCGAGAAGCCCTCTTTGCCGAGCAGATCGTCAATGGTCAGGGTGCGGCCGATGACGACATTGGTCTCGATCTTCACGCCAAGTGCACGGACCGCATCTATCTCGCGTGCCACGACGCGCTCCTTGGGCAGACGGAACTCCGGGATACCGTAGCTCAGCACTCCGCCGGCCTTGTGAAGCATCTCGAAGATGGTCACCTCATATCCCATTCGCGCAAGGTCGCTCGCACAGGTCAGGCCTGCCGGCCCGCTGCCGACTACTGCGACGCGACGGCCGTTGGAAGGCTTGACTTCCACCTTCGGACCACCGTGCGCGTGGCTCCAGTCGGCCACGAAACGCTCCAACTTGCCGATTGCGACCGGCTCGCCCTTGACCCCGAGGATGCACTGACCCTCGCACTGCGTCTCCTGCGGGCAGACGCGTCCGCAAACAGCAGGCAGCGACGTATCCTCCGCGAGAATGGCTGCGGCCGCGGCGAAATCGCCGGCCTTCACCCGTTCGATAAATCTGGGTATCTGAACCCGCACGGGGCAATGGCCCACGCAGCGGGGATTTTTGCAATTGAGACAGCGGGAAGCCTCTGCAACAGCCTCCTGCTCATTGTATCCGTAGCATACTTCCTCGAAATTGGAAGCCCGCACCTTGGGATCCTGTTCCCTGACGGGAATACGCTTCATACGGTCCATCATCCCCTCCCTATTTTGCATTTGTGGTCGGCCTCGATCTCAGCCTCGCGATAGATGCCCATCCGGCGCATCGCCTCGTCATAATCGACCTGATAGCCGTCGAATTCGGGGCCCTCGACACAGGCAAAACGCGTCTTGCCGCCCACCGTCACGCGGCAGGCGCCGCACATTCCCGTCCCATCTACCATAATCGTATTGAGACTGACAGTAAGCGGAATAAGCGAAGGCTGAAGCGTCTTTGCGACAAACTTCATCATGATCATCGGACCGATGGCCACGGCCTCGTCATAGGTGCAACCCTCGTCCAGAAGGCTCTGCGCGCAGGCTGTCACCAGCCCCTTGAATCCCTTCGAACCATCGTCAGTACAGATCTCCAAACGGTCGCAGACTGCCCGCATCTCATCCTCAAATATCACATAATCAGCATTCTTGGCCCCGATGATAACGTGCACTATGGCCCCGCGGGCGTGCAGGTACTTCACCTGCGGATAGACGGGAGCCGCACCTACGCCTCCTGCGATAAACAGGAAACGGCGACCGAGGATCTCCTCGTCGCCCAGGCCGACGAATGCCGAAGGCACTCCGAGCGGACCTGCGACATCCTGCAGGCTGTCACCGGCTTCGAGAGCGCAAATCATCCGGGTGGAGGCGCCGACGGCCTGCGTGCAGATGGAGACCGTACCCGCCTTGCGATCGTAATCGCAAATCGTCAGCGGGATCCGTTCACCCTGCTCGCGGACGCGCACGATGAGAAACTGCCCGGGTAGCGCCGAGGCTGCCAGTCGCGGGGCCTCGACCTCCATCCGGCAGATGCCGGGGGCAATCACATTCTTGCTTAAGATACGGTACATAGACTACTTTTTCTCTTCGGAGACAACTTCTTCGGCCTCATAACCGAGCTTGCGGATAGCTTCGGCGAGCTTCTCCTTGTCGGTCTTCTGCGGATCATACTTGAGCGTCACCGTCTTGCCCTGCAGATCGACCTTCAAATCCTTGACACCCTTCTCGAAGGGAAGCTTGGCTTCGACCTTGCGGACGCAATTCTTGCAGTCGATGGTGGTCAGGAAAGTGACTACTTCGGTCTTTGATGACTTGCGGGCATCCAGCGGAGCGGATGCGAGCAGCATCAGGAGAAGAGTAATGATGGCTGTTATCTTTTTCATACTGCGTAAGTATTTTGTTTCTATTTCCAAAGCGTATAACGCAACCCGGCATATACCTTGATGCCCATCAGCGGACCCCAGACACAACTGGCGTTGAATTCGTCCGTGAACGGATCGTCGGCGCCGAGAATCGCGTCATGCTGCATATAATTTGTAAGGTTCTCGCCTCCCACATATACGTCAAATCCGCTGAATCGCTTGGTAACCTGAAGGAACAGCATCGGATATACAGGCGAGTACTCCATACCCCAGGCGCTGGCGGCAAATGATGGCAGTCGCATCGGGCCGTTGAGCTGCGCCGTGAAATCAAATACCCACTTGTTCATCGGCAGGGCATACTGCAGATTGACAACGCCCTTGTAGCGGCTGGTCATCGGCCGCTCGACAAGCCCCTGTCCGCGCAGAGTCACCCGCGCATCGGTGTAACGGAATGTCGTCAGCACGGTGAAGCGCTCGAACGGCTCTACCGAAAAATCAGCCTGCCAGGTATTGGTAAACGAGCGGCCGTCCGGCTCCAGATTGTAGAAATGCACGTATCCGTCCCGGTACTCCTGATCGGCCAGAAGCTGGTTGCCGAACTCGTTGCGGAAATAATCCAGGCTCAGGTAGGTATTGTCGTCGCCTGCGCCGAAAGGCAGGTAGAAGGTCAGATTGCCTCCGAAAGTCCACGCATCCTCAAGCAGATTGAGACCATCTTCCAGATACAGTTCGCGTCCTGTCGAGAGCACGCCGAGATTGTCGGCGATAAGGTTGGCCTGACGGAATCCGCGGCCTGCCAGCAGACGGGCGACGATATTGTCGGTGAACGAATACTTGAAGTTGGTGCGCGGCGCGAAAAGCCATCCGTATAGAGTGCTATACTGGAGATTGACTCCTCCGACGAAAGTCAGACGATCATCCAGGGTAAGATTGTATTCGCCGAAGGCGGCAACCGAAGTCTCGCGGCTGCCGAGATCGAGCGGCTGGCCAAACCCCGGCAGATCAGAAAGCTTCTGGTCGTAGATGTCGCCACGGCCGGTCAGGCCGGCCTCGAAACGGTGATGCTCGCCCACGGCCGCCTGCCAGATAAGGTTTGCAAACCACGAATCCTGCTTCCCGTCGAAATACCTGCGGCCCGAGACATTGTCCATCTCGTGATGGTCGTAATCCAGGATGATGGCTATGTTGGCAGTATTGTCTTCGTTAAGAGGAACTCCGGCCTTGACATAGCCGTTGATGCCGCGGTTCTTGATGCGGCTTCCCCAGGCCTGCTGTTCGGTGGCAGGGACATTCCGGTCAAATGCCATCTGCCCGCCGAGACGGTCGTCGTTGATATAGCGCACTCCGAAGCGGAGCTGGAATCCCGAAGGATGGTAGTAGAGCCAGCGGTTGGCGAAGCTGAGCAGAAGGTTCTGCGGCGAGTCGCGGAAACCGTCGTGATTCATATCGGTACTGCTGAAAGCACCGCCCACGTGCGCCAGGGCGATGGTGCTCCACTCCGGACTGAACTGCAGCGCCGAAGCCACATTGGCCTCGTACATCGCATCGGTACTGCCGAAAACATTGATGAACAGCGGGGTCTCGTCGGTCGGCTTGCGGTGCTCCATATTGATCTGGCCGGTAATGGCCTCCGAGCCGTTGACCACCGAAGAGGGGCCCTTGGCTATCTGAATGCTCTCCAGCCACTGTCCGGGGATGTAGGAGAGGCCGAAGGGATTGGCAAGGCCGCGAAGGACGGGACGGTTCTCGTCGAGCATCTGGGTATAGACGCCCGAAAGGCCGAGCAGCTTGATCTGGCGCGCGCCGGTAACGGCATCGGCGTAACCGGTGGTCACACTTGCCGAATTCTCGAAACTCTCGGCAAGGGCGCAGCAGGCCATCTTGCACAGTCCGGCGGAAGTAATAACCTCGGTACGGACGGGTTTGAGGCGCGAAAGCGTCGCCTGACGGGCGACAACGACCGATTCGTCAAGTTCATTCTCTCCAAAAAGAATGAAATCCGCCGCTTCAAGCCCCTCTTGCACGCGGACGGTGTCGCGGCTATAGCCCACGTAAGTAGCCACAAGCGTGGCCTCGCCCTTCAGATTGAGGAAGAAAACGCCGTCCGCATCAGTCTCGATAAGCCGCGCCTGCTCGATATGATAGACCTGTGCGAAAGGCAGCGGCTCGCGCCTGCCCGAAGCAGTCTGGGAATACACGTGCCCTACGAACGGCCCTGCATCCAGTGCCGTGCAGGAGAGCAGCGTGAGAATCAGTGACAGTATATTTTTCGTCATACGATTTCTATTAACCTACAAATATAAGCAAAAGTATTATCTTTGTGGCAAACTCCTGCCCTTTGGGCAGAACTTATTCAGTTCAAACAGATGAAAACGTTCTGGAAAATCCTTATCGGCTCGTGCATCGGCTGCCTCGTAGCCCTGACCATTGCCTTCCTTTTGTCATTAGGCCTCATCGGCTCGCTGGCCTCATCCGGCAGCAAGCCTAAGATCCCTTCACAGGACGGGATACTGCGCCTGGATCTGGCCCAGGCCGTCTCCGAGCAGGAGACTGACAGCTTTCAGATAGCCCTGACAGGGGCTATGTCGGTGGGCAACAGCCTTGCGCTTGCAGATGTCGTGGGCGCCATAGACGCCGCGGCCGAAGACCCCGCCATCAAGTTTATCTATATGCGCTGCGGCACTCCCGCCCTCACGCTTTCGCAGGCAGAGGAGATCCGCGCCGCGCTGCTGCGTTTCCGCCAGAGCGGCAAACCCATCGTTGCATACAGCGATACCTACGACAACCTCGGCTACTATATGCACAGCGTTGCCGACCGCGTGATTTTCCACGCATACGGCACTCCGCAGATCCTCGGCATCAGCTCGAGCGTCATTTTCTTCAGGGACCTCATAGACCGACTCGGAGTAGATGTACAGCTGATCCGCCACGGCCGCTACAAGGCTGCGGGCGAGCAGTTTACCAAGAGCGGGATGACTCCTGACAATTACGAGCAGAACAAAACCCTGATCGATGCCATCTGGAATACCATCTGCAGCGACATCTGCGCCTCGAGAGACTTTACGGCCGCCGAGTTCAACGGCTGGCTGGACCGCCTCGAGCTGGTGGATGCCGCCGACCTGCTGGAGAAGGGCCTCGTGGACGAGCTGATGTATCAGGACGAGCTGGAAGATTATATCTGCAGCATCGCCGAAGTCGATAAGCCCGAAAAGCTCAAGATGATTGCCCTCGAAGATTATATCGCCAGCCTGAAACCTTCTTTCGGACGCAATGCCATAGCGCTGGTCTATGCCAGCGGCGAGATTGCGGCCGAAGGCGAGGACGGGATCATCTCCGGCGTGAGGATGGCCGGACTTCTGCGTGAGATCCGCCGCGACTCCAGCGTCAAGGCCGTCGTGCTGCGCGTCAACTCGCCCGGCGGCGATGCCATGGCAGCCGAGATGATCAATCGTGAGATCGCACTTCTGAGTGAAGTCAAGCCCGTCATCGCAAGTTACGGCGAGTATGCGGCGAGCGGCGGATACTGGATTTCTGCAGGCGCAGACCGCATCTATACCGACCGCATGACCGTCACGGGAAGCATCGGCGTCTTCTCGATGATCCCTTCGTTCGGCAAAGCCCTGAGCCGCAAAGTCGGCGTCAACGTGGCAGCTGTCAACTCCAACCGCCACAGCGACATGCTCTCGCTGATGCGGCCTCTGGACAACGCTGAGCACGGCTATTTCCTCGAGTCTATCGAGAAAGTATATGATGACTTCCTGGATCGCGTGGCTACCGGCCGCAATATGGACCGAGTCCGCGTGGACGAACTTGGACAGGGACGCATCTGGGCCGGAGCGGACGCTGTCAGCAACGGTCTCGCCGATGAAATCGGCGGCCTGAGCGATGCCATCGCCTACGCGGAGCTCACCGCAGGACTCGAAAAGGGCCGCTACACCGTCAAGAAATACCCGCAGGTCAAGAAATTCGCCGAAAAACTGATGGAGTCACTGGGTAGGACTACTGTCTCGACCGGAGCCTCAGAAGCCTTCAGGTACGACCCGATGAAGGTGTTTGAGCAGGCATACGGCTACCTCCGCGAAAGCTTCCAGCCGGTAACCCTCGCACGCCTCCCCTATCTGTATCAGATCAGGTAATCAGTCAATCGAGATAAACAGCGCGCTGCGCGTCGACTCCGTCAATCTGAAGCGGTCGTCGATGCGCAGTCCTGCTATACAGACTATCTGCTCTCCGCCATCGGTCTGCGTGGTGACGACTCTCACGCGGCTTTTCTGCACCGCATCCATCTTCAGATCCGTAAAGAAATCGCTCAGCAGGCGGCTCTGACGCATCCCAAAAGGACGGAAACGGTCTCCGGCCTGCCAGGGACGGCAACTCAGCGGCAGATTGACCAGTTCGGCATCGACGCAGAGCGTCCCCTCGGGCAGCTTGCGGGGGTCAAATCCCTCATCCACCGGATGCACTTCCATCCGCACCTGCGGCCCTGAAGACGACAGGACATTGACGGGATACAGCTTGAGAAGATCGCGATCCCAGACCAGAAGGTGCGTCGGCGAGAAAAACTTCTGCCCTCGGCCCGAAGAGGCACCCGCCAGAGCGCGGGCGATATCCGCCACCTGCGCGGAACGGAACCCGTAGCCTTCGAGCATAGCATAGAGCCAGTAGCCGCAGTGGGGATCAGCCTTGAGCGCAGCGGTGTCAATACCTGTAAAACCATCCCCCTGACTGCACAGATCAGCCTTTTTGGCGGCAGCCATCTCGTCCAGGATCGCCTGCGCTTCGGCAAAGCGCGGAAGCGAAGCGGCGATGGTCGAGACAAAAGACGGATTGATCTTCGCAAAATGCGGAAATACCTCATTGCGAAGCCGATTGCGCGCGAAAACGGATTCACGGTTGGTCGAATCCACGCGGTAATCAATCCCTTCGCGTGCCGCAAATGCCTCGATATCAGAGCGCGGAGCGTCCAGCAGCGGACGGATGATCCGCCCGCGGACCGCCGGCATCCCGGCCAATGAGCGAAGCGAACCGCCGCGAAGCAGATGCAGGAAAACAGTCTCTATCTGGTCGTTGAGATTGTGCGCTACGGCAACGCAGTCGAAGCCTTCGCTATCCAGCAGCTCTTCGAACCACGCGTAGCGCAGATCGCGAGCCGCCATTTCCACCGAAATGCCACGTAGGGAAGCTTCGGCGCGGGCATCGACCCGCCGCTGATACATCTTTATCCCGCTGCGGAGGCACCACTCCCGAACAAAGCTCTCATCCGCATCGCTTTCCTCCCCGCGAAGCGAGAAATTCATATGCGCCAGAGCCAGATCGACCGCCGGAGTCGCGCGCATCAGCAGGTTGGCCATTACCATCGAATCCACTCCCCCGCTGACGGCGGCAAGCACACGGGGCCGCCGGCCATCACATCCGACAGCCTTCAGCAACCGTGCAAGACTCCTGTCAAAGGCCTCCTGCATAATTATTTCTTGGAACCCAACAGGTACGAGAAGCCGACGGTGAAGAGCTCCTTGAACTGGATGCCCTGCACCATCTGGGTAGTCGCGGTGCCGTCTTCGCCTATGACATTGATCTTCTTGCTCTTGACCTTATCGTCATATGCGAGGCTGGTACGCAGCGATACTGAGAAGAAACGCGTGATCTTGGCATCCACGTTGACATCCCAGTTGACCTTGATATTGAGCGGCTTGTCAAGATAATTGGAGAACAGGGTCAGGCTCGACTTGACCGTGAAATCCTTGACTTCAAGCTTGTTGTCCAGCTTCAGCTGGGCACCGAGCTCGAAACGCGTGAACTGGTCTTCGTCATTGCCGTAAATGGAGCGCAGCGCAGGATCGGCGACCATGATCAGCTTGCCCGTTACGGGCGCGAAGTTGATGGCGAAATTGTTGGCCGGCTGGTAATCGATACCCAGACCGGCAGTGGTATAAGCCGGAGCGAAGGCACCCGATACCAGCTCATTCTTGCTGTTGTAACCGTCGGCAAACTGCGAACGGAACCCCAGCACCGTGGAGAGATACAGCTTGTCAGATATCCTGGAGCCGAACTTGCTGTCGAAAATGATACGGTCGTCGCTCTTCTTGTAACCGTCATCGAATGACTGGATAAAACCATAGCCGAGCTGGAGCTCGTTATTGAAGATTATCTTGTCCTTCTTGTAGTTGGCGTAAATGTCGAGATATGCGTTGAGCGAGACCGAGCCGCTACCGCCGGCCGCCCAGTTGGTCAGTGACAGCTGCGAGAATCCCACCTGGGTCAGTACTCCCCGCTTCCAAGGAGATTCGGGAGCCGCCGCCGGCTTGGCCTCCTGCGCGAAAAGCGTAAGAGAGAGCAGCAGCGCCGGGATAAGTGTCAGGATCTTTTTCATTGTCATATCTTTGGGTTGCTTAGTATGCGCGGGCGAAAATCACGCGACGGTGCGAAGGCCGTCCTGAATATACGCACTTGCCTTCTTCCTCGCAGACAAAACTGTCCAGAGGAATGCAGCGAATGGTAGCCTTGGTCTCTTCCTTGATCTTCTCCTCGGTCTCGGGGGTACCGTCCCAGTGGCAGAGCAGGAAGCCACCCTTCTCGATCTCGACCTTGAACTCGTCCCAGGTATCCACGCGGCGGATATTTGCCTCGCGGAATGCGGCAGCCTTATCATAAAGGTGCTGCTGGATGTCCTTCAGCAGGCCTGCGACGCGTGCTGCAAGGCCCTCCTGAGACACGGACTCCTTTTCCATCGTATCGCGGCGCGCAAGCTCGACAACACCGTTCTGCAGGTCGCGGGGACCGATAACGATGCGCACGGGAACGCCCTTGAGCTCCCACTCGGCGAACTTGAAGCCGGGACGGAGGTTGTCGCGGTCATCTATCTTGACGGAAATGCCCTGTGTGGCCATCTCTGCCTTTATCTCATTCATACGGCCGACAATCTGGGCCAGTTCTTCTTCGGTCTTGTATATAGGCACCATCACGACCTGGATCGGAGCCAGGGCCGGAGGAAGCACGAGTCCGTTATTGTCGCTGTGCGTCATTATGAGGGCACCCATCAGGCGAGTCGAAACGCCCCAGGACGTAGCCCAGACGTATTCGAGCTTGCCTTCCCTGTTGGCGAACTGGACGTCGAACGCCTTTGCGAAATTCTGTCCCAGGAAATGGGATGTACCTGCCTGCAGTGCCTTGCCGTCCTGCATCATAGCCTCGATGGTATATGTGTCGAGTGCGCCGGCGAAACGCTCCGTCTCGCTCTTGACACCCACAACTACCGGCATCGCCATCGTGCGGCGGGCGAAATCCGCATAGACCTGCACCATCCTCTGAGCCTCCTCTACGGCCTCTTCGCGGGTCGCGTGGGCGGTATGGCCCTCCTGCCAGAGGAACTCCGCCGTGCGCAGGAACAGCCTCGTGCGCATCTCCCAGCGAACGACGTTGGCCCACTGGTTGCAAAGCAGCGGCAGGTCACGCCAGGACTTGATCCAGTTCTTGTATGTATTCCAGATAATGGTCTCGGAGGTAGGACGGACTATGAGCTCCTCTTCGAGGCGGGCTTCGGGATCCACGACCACGCCCTTGCCGTCATCAGACACTTTGAGGCGGTGATGCGTCACCACGGCGCATTCCTTGGCGAACCCTTCGACATGCTCGGCCTCACGGCTCAGGAACGACTTGGGTATGAACAGCGGGAAATATGCGTTCACGTGTCCCGTCTCCTTGAACATGCGGTCCAGCTCATCATGCATCTTCTCCCAGATGGCATACCCGTACGGCTTGATGACCATGCATCCGCGTACTGCTGACTGCTCTGCCAGATCGGCTTTTACGACCAGATTGTTATACCATTTGGAATAATCGTCTTCACGGTTGGAAACCTCCTTGTTGTCTATCTCTTTTGCCATTTTATTGGAAATTGGTATAAATGTTGTTATTTTTGTTGTCAGTCGCAAAATTATAAAAACTTAGTGACAAAGGAGGTAAAAATGAAAAACAAACTCACTTATCTTGCATTGTCTGTCGTACTGGTAAGCGCCACTTCCTGCTTCTCCAGCTACCAGACTTCCTCCGGCTACCGCGATGGCATCTATTACCGTCCCGGACGTACGGCCCGCACCACCGTATATACGGACCGCTCGCTCCCGGGGTATGGCAATGAATACACGGGGACCGCGATCACTGACAGCGACGGTCTCATCTACGCTACAACCGATGCTGGCGAACGCATCGTAATCGACCGCAACGGCAACGCCACCATCCTCCAAGGCGTCTCTTACGAGGAGCTGCTCACCCGCTTTGACAGCCCCACGTACCAGTACGTATATGATTACGGATACGGATACGGCAACTACTGGGACGGCTATTATACCTGGAATCCCTGGTACACGTCCTCTTATTATTCACCGTGGTACGGCCGTTATTCGTGGCGTTCGAGCTGGTATTCACCCTGGTACTACAGTTGGTATGACCCCTGGTACAGCTGGTATGATCCCTGGTACGGGAGCTGGTACTACCACCCTTATTATTACGGCTGGCCGTACTACCACCCCTATCATCCCGGCGGATATCATCCCGGACACGATGTCAATCCCGGTCACGGGCAGTCCGGCGGCTGGTACAGCGGACGGCGTACAAGCGGTACTTCAGGCGGTTCTTCTACTCCCGGATACAGAGGTACTTCCTCCGGACGCAGGGACAGCGGCGCCTATTCCACCCAGCGCAGCACCTCCGGCAGCAGCTCATACAGCGGACGTCGCGGACAGGGCAGCACCGGCGGCACGAGCTACAGTTCCTCGCTCCGTTCTTCGGGCAGCAGCTCCGGCAGTTCAGGCAGCTCCAGCGGCAACCGTCGCGGCAGTTCAAGCAGCAGCTACAGCAACGGACGCAGCAGTAGCAGTTACAGCTCTGGCAGTTCTTCGGGACGCAGCGGCGGCAGCTACAGCTCCGGCAGCAGCTCTTCGGGACGCAGCGGCGGCAGCAGCAGCAGCAGCAGTTCCAGCAGCTCTGGCAGCAGCAGCCACACCGGCCGCAGGTAATCCCACAACCTGAAGTCTTACATTTTAAGATATTGAAAGCGAAAATGAAAAAGATTCTTACGATACTCGGGGCCGCGATGATGGCGATGCCACTCTTCGCTCAGGGTCCGGCGGATGCCATCCTCTTCTCGCGCAGCGACTACGAAGGTTCGGCACGCACGATTTCCATGGGCAACGCATTTACCGCACTCGGCGGTGATGTCGGAGCCATTTCGATCAACCCCGCCGCTTCGGGTCTCTACCGCTACATGGAGTTCTCGATCACGCCCGGCCTGCTCAACACCGGCGCCAAGACGACCTATTTCAGCAACACATACAAGGACAGCGGCACGCGCGGCGTTTTGTCCAGCGCGGGATTCGTAGCTCCGATATTTATCCGCGACGACGGCGGGACATTCAGCATCAATATCGGATTTACCGCCAACCGCATAAAGAGTTTTGACAGCAACATCGCTGCATACGGCTACAACAGCAACACGACTATGCTCGGTTCGATAGCCGCCAGCATCGAGGGAGTGAATCAGGCCGACCTGACCAAGACCGACACCTACGAGCCTTATCTGGACAGCGACCTGCCCTGGAATGCCATCCTCGCCTGGGACTGCTACGGCATCAACCCGCGTGAAGATCTCGACAACAGCTATATCGCCGCAACGGAGTATCTCGGCTCCGACGGTTATCCCCATATGGCCGGCACGCTGTTCAACATCTATGAGGCACATACCACCGGCGGCATCCAGGAGTTCTCCTGCAACCTTGGCCTGAACATCCACGACAACTTCTACCTCGGCGCGAACATCAACCTGCACAGTGTCGATTATACCCTGGACGAGTTTTTCAGCGAAGAGGCATCGACTGACGCCCAGACGCTCAACTCCTTTATGTCGATGACGTCCAACTACTGGCAGCGCACCACCGGAAGCGGCCTGAACGTCAAGTTCGGCGCCATCTACGCTCCCACCACTCACCTGCGCTTTGGTTTCACCTACCAGACTCCTACCTGGTACACCCTTACGGACAACTGGCAGCGCAGTATGCAGACATCGTTTGTGACAGATACGTATTACAATACTTCGCCGATAGGCAACTTTACATATACTGTCAAGTCGCCCGGCCGCTGGGGCCTGGGAGCAGCCTTCGTAGGCAGCAGCACGATATTCAGCTTCGATTACGAACGCGCCAATTACGGCAAGATGCGAATGGCTGACGAAAACAACAACACGATACCTTTCTCGTATGACAATACCGTCATCCAGAACAGCTTCAAGAGTGCAGGTTCGCTGCGACTGGGTTTCGAGCAGTGGATTGGCAATACGGCTCTCCGCCTCGGCTACGCCCGCCACTCGAGCCCCGGCACACTCAGCAACTACACATATCCCAAACTCAGGTATTTCTCCTGCGGTATGGGATTCCTGCTCGGCAAGAGCGTGACTCTCGACCTGGCTTACCAGCGCTGCATATCGAAGCAGGACTACTCATTTGAATGCTTCGAAGGATATGACGGTATGGAAGGTCCCGTGGCTTATGTGAACCGGATGAACGTCAACAAGTTCCTGGCATCCGTAGCCATCCGCTTCTAAAGCAGGTATGAGATGGCATCCGGCCCCTCTGCACAGAGCAGGTCGATGACCGAAAGATTGGGGATGAAAGAAGCCCCCGCAGAGAAGACCTGAAAATAGGTCTTCTCTTTTTTGTATTCGGCAAGAAGCGATTCCCCGCGATATTTGGGCTGGATGCGGGCGCGAAAATCCCCAGCCCCGGCATCCGGCTCGTAGTGATCCGTGAGGCGGATTTCCCGGCGAAGGCCGGTCATCCTTAGAAGCACCTCCAGCAGGCGCAGATTCAGATCGAATAGGAACGGCTCGCGACGGTCCAGGACGGCATAAAGCTCATCGCGGTAATATTCAAAAAAGGCCGAGGAGTTGTACGAGGCCTCCAGCGCCCGTTTGTGGCGCATAAGCCAGGGATCACCGTAATCGATGCGGACATCTCGCACCGGCAACTTGTGAGTCGCTGCGCAAAGCACTGGAATGCTCAGCGTCTCCACGCCACCGGCAGCATAAATCCTGCAACGGCTGCGGTACGACTGCTTCTGATAGGTCTCGTGCTGTTCGATATATACTGCATCCGCAGCGGCGATGGCCCAGAAATACTCTACCGGAGGCAGGTAGGCCGTCGTCAGTACCGTCTGCTGGAAAAGAGACATCTCTAGCGGATTATGCCGCGCGAAGAGCCGCGCACGAATGAGAGGATGGTCTCGCGAAGTTCGCTACTGTCGATGGTCTGCTCGACCACGCGGCAGGCATCGGAGACATTGAGGCCGTCATTGTAGATGATCCGGTATATCCTGCGGATCTCCTCGATCTGTTCGTGAGTGAATCCGCGGCGGCGCAGGCCTACCAGATTGACTCCCTCGAATGAGACGGGATTGCGGCCTGCAAGTGCGTACGGAGGGACATCCTTGGTCAGGATGCAGCCGCCGCCGAGCATCGCGTGCGAACCCAGATGTGTAAACTGATGGAGCAGCGCACCGCCTCCGACTATCGCCCAGTCATCGACGTCCACCTCGCCTGCCAGTCCGGCCTTGCCCGAAAGGATGCAATGATTGCCGATGCGGCAGTCGTGCGCGATATGCACGTAGCACATTATGAGGTTGTCGTCGCCTACGCGGGTGGTCAGTTTGCCGCTTGCGGCCGTGCCGCGGTGGATGGTGACAAATTCGCGGATCATATTACGCGCACCGATCTCCACGTAGCTTTCCTCTCCGGCAAACTTCAGGTCCTGCGGCACGCCTCCCAGCACGGCACCGGGCCATACCTGGCAGTCGCGTCCCATACGCACGTGCTCGAAAATAGTGACGTGCGGACCGATACGGCAGCCGTCGCCGATCTCGACATTCTTATCTATGTAGCAGAACGGGCCGATCTCTACGCCGGTCCCGATCTTTGCCTGAGGGTGGATGAAACTCATCGAATTCATAACATCTGGGGGTATTGTCTGACAAGGGCCCTGACCGCCGCCGCATTGACGCGATGCCCGGGCTTGAAAGCCTCGACACGGGCTTTCAAGGGACGCGAAAGCAGCAACAGATCGCCCATCAGATCGAGTATTTTATGACGTGCGCATTCGTTGGTAAAATGCAGTTCCACATTATCGAGATAGCCATTTTGCGAAGCCTTGAGAGTCGGGATGCCGAAAAACTCCTGCAACCGCGCGAGGCGCTGCGCATCTAACTCGCAGTCCACCACGACCAGCGCGCCTCTGATGTCTCCGCCGCGAATCAGCCCCCGCTGCATCAGGAACTCGACCTCGCTCAGCAGGCAGAAAGTGCGGCAGGGCGCAATCTCGCCGGCATAATCGTCAGAGCAGACATATCCGGCCTTCATATCCCTCAACAGTGCGGGATGCTCATAATGGACCGTAACTTCGGCCTCGAAGCGATCGCACGGCGTCATCCTTATCAGCGAGCCCGTTGCCTCGTCCCGGTACTCGAACGGCCCGGGAAGCACTGCGTAGCGGCGCTGCGCATCCTGCTCCGCTATACCGGCCTGCTGAAACGCCTTCACATACATAGCGGCGCTGCCATCGAGGATGGGAAGCTCCGGGGCATCGAGGCGAACTGCGGCATTGTCAATGCCAAGCCCCGAAAATGCGGAAAGCAGATGCTCGACCGTCACGACCTTCGTCTCGCCCTCGGCTATCGCAGTACTGCGGTCAGTAGAGGCTACCGAAGAAGGAGCGAGCCGCACGGGGGCCCCGCCCAGGTCGGTGCGATAAAACACGATCCCCTCTCCGGGGCCGGCAGGCTCGACGGTCATAGTCACGGGAAGGCCTCCGTGAAGGCCCTTTCCCTTGAAAACACATGCGGACTTAAGTGTATGCTGGTTCATTACTTCTTCTTGCGGGCCGCGGAGCGGAAAATGGCATATGCCCGGAGATATTCGCGATGGTCGAATGCAGGTGAACCGAACAGGGTGCGGCCCTCTTCGCGGACATCACCCGTAATGCCGGACTGAGCTGCAATCGTAGTATGGTCGGCTATCACAAGATGGCCTGCTATGCCTACTTGTCCGGCTATGACGCAATGCGCCCCGACCTTGGTAGAGCCGGCGACACCCGACTGGGCGGCTATCACCGTATGCTCCCCTATCTCGACATTGTGCGCTATCATACAGAGATTGTCTATCTTGACTCCGTCGTGGATGATGGTCGAGCCCATGGTCGACCGGTCGACCGTAGCAGAGGCTCCGATCTCCACGTCATTGCCGATGACAACGTTGCCCGTCTGGGGGATCTTGGAGTAACGGCCTGAGGCATCGGGGGCGAACCCGAATCCGTCCGCGCCTATGACGGCGTTGGCGTGCAGCGTGCAGCGGTCGCCGATGACGCAGCCGGGATAGATCTTGACTCCCGGATAGAGGATGCAGTCGCGCCCGATCTTCACGCCCTCGCCTATATGGACCATCGGGTAAATGCGCGTACCGCGGCCGATGCGGGCTGAGCAGCTGATATGGCGGTCAGGCAGGAGCCTGGCGCGGAACCGGTTGCCGCCACGGGCACTGCGCTGCATCTGCTGGAACCAGGCCAGAAGGCCGGCTACGGCCGAATACGCATCGTCCACCCGAATGAGCGTGGCAGACACGGGCTCCCTTGGCTGAAAATCCCTGTTAACCAGGATTATGTCAGCCTTGCAGGAGTATATGTAGTGCTCGTATTTGGGATTGGCCAGAAAACAGATAGTCCCTGCGCGGCCGCTCTCGATGCGCGCCGGCGCAGAAACGGTGACATCCGGATTGCCGGATATCTCACCTCCGAAACGCTCCGCAATCTCACGGGCCGAGATAGAAATCTTTTTCTTCATTTTGCGGTACAAAAATGGTTGTTTTTGGCCGAAAATTCAAGGCTGTTGCACAAAATGTGCCGAATAATTTGCTATTTAGGCCAAAAAGCGGTACTTTTGCAAGGTTGAAAGATGAAGATGTGAAGGGCGCCCCGGGGGCACCCTTTTCTCATATCATAAAAGCAAGTATGATTACAAAGGAACAAATTTCCGCAATTGCGGCCGACTACCTGAAGCAGACCGACCTTACTTTCGTCAAGGCCCGCGTCAGCAAGGACAATGATATTATGGTATTTATCACCCGCGAGGGCGGCAGCGTATGCATCGATGACTGCGTAGAGCTCAGCCGCTACATAGAGTCCCGGCTGGACCGCGACAAGGAGGATTTCTCCCTTACGGTCAGCAGCACGGGGGTACGGAACGCTTCGCAGGATGAAGATGAAGAATAATCAATACAAAAACAATAACACAAAATGGACGTTACAAATCTGAACAGCTCGTTTACTGAATTCAAAGAGCAGAAAAACATCGACCGGCTCACGATGATGAGCGTCATGGAAGACGTATTCAAGGCCCAGCTGGCCAAGATGTACGGCGAAGACGCGATGTTCGAGGTGATTACCAACGTCGATAAGGGAGACTTCGTCATTATGCGCACCCGCACTGTCGTAGAGGAAGTCGAGAACCCTGCGACCGAGATTTCACTCGAAGAGGCACGCAAGACCGATGATTCATTCGAAGTAGGTGAAGATTTCACCGAGAAGATAAACCTCGAAGACTTCGGCCGCCGCGGTATCCTCAACCTGAGGCAGAACCTCTCGGGACGCATCATGGATATCGAGAAAGCCAATCTCTACAATTTCTATAAGGGCAAGGTCGGCGAGGTTATCGTCGGCGAAGTATATCAGGCCTGGAAGAAGGAAGTTCTGGTCAAGGATGAGAACAACAACGAGCTCGTCCTGCCCCGTACCGAGCAGATTCCGACTGATTTCTTCCACAAGGGAGATACGGTCAAGGCCGTCATTTCCAGCGTGGAGATGAAGAACAATACTCCGGTCATCACCCTTTCGCGTATCTCCAGCGTCTTCCTCGAGAGGCTCTTCGAGCAGGAAGTACCCGAGATCCTGGACGGCCTGATCACCATCAAGAAGGTAGTCCGAATTCCCGGCGAACGCGCAAAGGTGGCCGTAGAGTCGTATGACGACCGTATCGACCCGGTCGGCGCCTGCGTCGGCGTGAAGGGTTCCCGCATCCACGGCATCGTCCGCGAGCTGCGCAACGAGAACATCGACGTGATCAACTGGACCTCCAACATCCAGCTGCTCGTATCGCGCGCCCTCAATCCGGCCAAGATTTCATCCATCGAAATCCATAACGACACCCGCGAGATCCGCGTATATCTCAAGCCGTCGGAGGTCTCCCTGGCCATCGGCAAGAACGGCAGCAACATCAAGCTGGCCAGTATGCTGACTGACTACAAGATCGACGTCTATCGCGAGACTGACGAAGAGGAACAGGAAGACGACGTGCTGCTGGATGCATTCAGCGATGAGATCGAGCAGTGGATCATCGACGCGCTCAAGGGCATCGGCTGCGATACCGCACGCAGCGTACTCGCATTGCCGGTCAACGAGATCGCAAAACGCGCCGACCTGGAAGAAGAGACAGTCGAAGACGTCTGCAGCATCCTCCGTTCCGAGTTTGAAGACGAAGAAGGCGAACAGGCATAATTAACATCAACAATAAAGGGAGCAAAATATGGCAGAAGCAAGTATTCGCATAAGCAAGATATTGAAGGAGTTCAATATCGGCCAGCCGACACTGGCGGATTTCCTCAGGAAAAAGAAAGTAGACGTAGATGTTTCCGACCTTAATAACAAGGTGGGCAGCGATGTCTATGACCTGATCGCCGAGGAATTCAGCAAAGAGCAGAAGATCAAGGAGCAATCCAAGAAAATCTCGCTCAAGGTCAAGGAGATAACCGAGATGGAGCATACCCGCGAGAAAGAGGAAGAAGACAGCGGTGCGCTCCTCATCAAGACCAACACCCTGGCCGATACCGGACACGCCCGCAAGGAAGTGAAGGCCCCAGGCGAAAAGCCCGCGGAGGCTCCTAAGAAAGCCGTGGAGAAGCCTGCACCGAAGGTCGAGGAACCCGCAAAGGAGGAACCTGCAAAGAAGTCAGACCTCAAGGTGCTCGGCAAGATCGACCTTACCCCGGCAAAGCCCGCGAAGAAGGAAGAACCCGTCACAAAGGAAGAAAAGCCTGCCCCGAAGGTAGAAGAACCCGCCATAATTGCACCGGAGAAGGAGGTGAAAGAGGCTCCCGAAGCTCCCAGGAAAGAGCCTGAACGCCCCTCCGTCCCCGAACATATCGAGACTCGCGTCGAGAAACTCACCGGACCCAAGATTGCCGGCACGATAGATCTTTCGCAGTTTGACCGCAAGCCTTCCGCAGATTCGAAGAAGGACAAGGGCAAGCGCGAGCGCATCAAGAAGGGCGGCCCCGCAAAGGTTGACATCAACCACGCAGGCGGCAGCAACCAGCGCGATGCGGACCGTCGCAACGACAACAACCACGGCAAGGATAACGGCCGCGGCAACAAGAAGGACCGCTATAAGCCTATCCGCAATGAGGTGGACGAAGATGCAGTCCAGAAGCAGATCAAGGAGACCTACGCACGTATGATCGAAGGCAAGGGCAAGACCAAGAGTTCGAAGCACCGCCGCGAGAAGCGCGAGGAGATCTCCCTCAAGATGCAGGAAGAGCAGGAGATGCAGGAGCTCACGAGCAACGTGCTCAAGGTGACCGAGTTCGTCACCGTCAACGAGCTCGCCATCCTGATGAACAATACCCCTGTGACGAAGGTCATCGAAGCCTGCATGAACCTCGGTCTGATGGTCTCCATCAACCAGCGCCTCGACGCAGAGGCCCTCGTGCTGGTCGCCGAAGAATTCGGTTACAAGATCGAATTCGTCACCGCCGAGATACAGGGCGCAGTCCAGGAAGAGGCCGACAGCGAAGAGGATCTGCTGCCCCGCCCGCCTATCGTGACGGTGATGGGTCACGTCGATCACGGTAAGACTTCCCTGCTCGACTACATCCGCAATACAAACGTCATCGCAGGTGAGGCCGGCGGTATCACCCAGCATATCGGTGCATACAACGTCGAGCTGCCCGGCGGACGGAGGATCACGTTCCTCGATACCCCTGGTCACGAAGCATTTACGGCAATGCGTGCCCGCGGTGCGAAGGTGACGGACCTTGCCATCATCATAGTGGCCGCAGACGATGCGGTCATGCCGCAGACCATCGAGGCCATCAACCACGCACAGGCTGCAGGCGTTCCGATGATTTTCGCGATCAACAAGATAGACAAGCCCGGCGCCCACTCCGACAAGATCAAGGAGCAGCTGGCCAATATGAACATCCTGGTCGAAGACTGGGGCGGCAAGTACCAGTGCCAGGAGATTTCGGCCAAGAAGGGCATCAACGTCGATCAACTGCTTGACAAGGTGCTGCTCGAAGCTGACCTTCTCGAACTTAAGGCCAATCCCAACAAGCCGGGCGTCGGCAGCGTCATCGAGTCTTCGCTCGACAAGGGACGCGGCTACCTGGCCACCGTGCTCGTGCAGAACGGCACCATCCGCGTCGGCGACGTGATGCTGGCAGGCTGCTTTACCGGCCGCGTCAAGGCTATGTTCAACGAACGCGGACAGAAGATCACCGAGGCCGGTCCTTCGACTCCGGTATCAATCCTCGGTCTGAACGGCGCTCCGACCGCCGGTGATACTCTCAACATCCTCAAGGATGAAAAGGAAGCCCGCGAGATCGCCAACAAGCGCGAGCAGCTCATCCGTATCCAGGGTATCAAGACCCAGACGCACATCACCCTCGAGGAGATCGGCCGCCGTATCGCCCTGGGCAATTTCCAGGAGCTCAACATCATCGTCAAGGCGGATGTGGACGGCAGTATCGAGGCTCTCTCTGATTCGCTGATCAAGCTTTCGACCGAAGAGATTCACGTCAATGTCATCCACAAGGCCGTGGGTGCCATCTCCGAGTCCGATGTCCTGCTGGCAGTCGCATCCAACGCTATCATCATCGGTTTCCAGGTCCGCCCGATGGCCAATGCGCGCAAGCTGGCCGAGAAGGAGTCCATCGAAATCCGAATCTACTCCGTCATCTACGACGCCATCAACGAAGTCAAGAGCGGTATCGAGGGTATGCTTGCACCTGAGGAGAAAGAGGAAGTCACCGCTACGGTCGAAGTCCGCGAGATCTTCCGCATCTCCAAGGTCGGAACGATCGCCGGCTGTATGGTCAAGGAAGGCAAGATCACGCGCAACAGCAAGATCCGCGTCATCCGCGACGGTATCGTCATCCACAGCGGCGTCCTGGGTTCGCTCAAGCGCTTCAAGGATGATGTCAAGGAAGTCGCCGCCGGCTTCGATTGCGGCTTGAATATCGAGAGCTACAACGACGTGCTCGTAGGCGACGTCATCGAGGCTTACCAGATTGTTGAAATCAAACGCAAACTCTAATGAAACGGTTACTGGCTATAGTCCTTTTGATTGCCGCCACCCTGACGGCCGAAGGCCGCAAATCGGATTTCGACCGGTATTTCACCGGCGAAAGGCTTCGCATCGACCTGATTCTGGCAGGCAACTCGCAGCATCAGCAGGCTTTTCTCGAAGAGCTGGTGTATGAGCCCTGCTGGGCCGGCACGCGCACGCAGCTCATTCCCTCGTTCGACTATGGTCATTACACCACCGACGTCTATACGACCGACGGCAAGCTCATCTTCAGGCGCGGATTCAACTCGCTCTTCGAGGAATGGTGCACCACCGAAGAGGCCGAAACGATCAACAAGGCATTTACCAATTCGGCCTGGATCCCCTTCCCGAAGGTGAAGGTACGCGTAGTCGTGACCGGGCTCGACCGCCACACCGGCAAGCGGAGCGAAATGCTCTCTTTCGAGGTGGACCCCGAGGACAAGCTCATCACCCGCGGCAGCGAGAACAGTTACAAGTACAGCAAGATACTGGATAACGGTCCGGTGGAGAACCACGTTGACCTGTGCATCATTGCCGAAGGATATACCGAAGCCGAGATGGATAAGTTCCGCGCCGACGCGGAGCGGCTTACCGGCTATCTGTTCCTTCTGGAGCCTTTCAGCTCGCGCAAATCGGACTTCAACGTATGGATCGTCGAGAGCGTCTCGGAGGAAAGCGGCACCGATATCCCGCACGAGGACATCTGGCGCAACACTGTGGCGGCTTCCAACTTCTATACGTTCCGCATAGACCGCTATCTCACGGCGCCCGACCACCGTCGCATCGCGCAGATCGCTTCGGCCGTGCCCCACGATGCACTCTATGTCATTGTCAACCACGGCAAATACGGCGGCGGTGGCATCTATAACTATTATGCCCTGAGCACTGCCGACCATCCGGCCGTCAAAGCCGTGTTCCCGCACGAATTCGGACACAGTTTCGCAGGACTGGCCGATGAGTATTATACGAGCGAGGTCGCCTATCAGGACGCATATCCCGCCGGCGTGGAGCCCTGGGAGCCCAATATTACCACCCAGGCGGATTTCGCCTCCAAATGGAAGGATATGATCGAGCCGGGCACGCCCGTCCCCACCCCCAACGACCCGAAGTACAAGAATGTCACCGGACTTTTCGAGGGAGGCGGATATTCTGCCAAGGGCGTCTGGCGTCCTTATTATGAGTGTCGCATGAAAAATAACACGGCGCCCGCGTTCTGCCCCGTCTGCCAGCGGGCCATCAACCTTATGATCGATTACTATTGCCGCTGATTATGGGTAAAGGTTTTCTAACTATCGGAATGCTGATAGTCTCTAACGTGATGATGACCTTTGCCTGGTACGGCCACCTGAAGTTCGGCGTGCCCAAGGTCTTCTCCGGCTGGGGCGTGCTGGGAGTCATCGTATTCAGCTGGATGCTCGCCTTTTTCGAGTACTGCGCAATGGTTCCGGCCAACCGCATCGGCTTTGCCGGGAACGGCGGACCGTTCTCGCTGATGCAGCTCAAGATCATCCAGGAAGTCCTGACACTCGTGGTTTTTACCCTTGTCACGACTTTCGTCTTCAAGACCGGCAAGCTCAACATCAACCACTTCTACGCTTTTCTGTGCCTGGTGGCCGCAGTATATTTCGTTTTCAAAAAATAATGTAACTTTCCGGTGTCATGAAAGTCAGGACCACATTGATTATTATCGCTGCAATTTGCGGCCTCCTGCTGCCCTCTTCCTGCGTCAAGGAAGACAGGACCAAGGCCCAGTACGTCCTGATATATCTTGCCGGCAACAACAGTCTGGCTTACTATGCCGACGATAATATGGAGCAGCTCGCCCGCGGTTTCCTGCCCCCGGAAGGTGATATCAACCAGGCCGTTTTCGTCTATCTGCACCGCTACGACAATGCGCCGGAGCTGCGGAGATATTCGATGACAAAGGACGGCGAGATGCGCGTATCGGTCATCGCCCGCTATGACGAGGACACCAATTCGGCGGACCCTGCGACCCTCAACCGCGTGGCAAACGAAGTCCAGATGCTATGGCCGGCGGAGCGCCGTGGACTGATCCTCTGGTCACACGCTACCGGATACCTGCCCGAAGGGTATTTCAATGATCCCAAAGAACTGGCCGGCCGTGCCATTATGGATATCGAGGACCCCTACCGTCACCTTGTCAAGGCGGCCGAAGATTCGCTTACCCGTACCTTCGGCAATGATTACAACGGCACGAAGGAGATGGAAATCTCCGAAGTCGCCTCGGCCCTGCCTTTCAGCTACGACTATATCATATTCGACGCCTGCCTGATGGGCGGCATAGAGGTGGCTTACGAGATGAAGGACAAGTGCGACTACATTGTCTTTTCGCCGACCGAGATTCTGGCGCAGGGATTCCCCTACTATATGATGATGGACGCCCTTTTCAACCGCACGGAGATTAAGGACGGCCTCATCGCCACGGCTGAGGAATATTTCCGTTACTACTACGAGAAGAGCCAGATCGAGCGCAACAAAGGCTGCACGGTATCGGTCGTTCAGACCGACCAGCTGGAGGCGCTGGCAAAGGTTTCCGCACGGATTTTCGATCGTCACCGCGAAGAGATATTCGCGCTCAACGGCAACTATATCCAGCAGTATTTCCGCCTCAACCGGCACTGGTTCTACGACCTTCGCGACATAGTAAGCAAGGTCGCCGACGGAGACGAATACGCGAGCTTCTGCACGGCGCTGGACCGCGCAGTCATCTACCGCGCCGCAACGGAGCGGTTCCTGAGCATCATCATCGATCCATTAAAATATTCGGGACTCAGCTCTTATCTGCCGAATCCCGAATACAGTTACCTGAACGATTATTACAAGACCCTCGCCTGGAACAAGGCTACGGGACTCGTAAAGTAGTCCTTATTTCTTGAAATAGCGGTTGTAGAGGCCTTCAAAGCCCTTGCCGTGACGTGCCTCGTCCTTTGCCATCTCGTGGACGGTGTCGTGGATAGCGTCATAGTTGAGCTCCTTTGCACGGGTGGCGATAGCCTTCTTGCCTTCGCATGCACCGGCCTCGGCTTCCATACGCTTCTTGAGGTTTGTCTTGGTATCCCAGACGATCTCGCCGAGAAGCTCTGCGATGCGTGCAGCGTGGTCAGCCTCTTCGAGAGCATAGCGGCGGAAAGCGTCAGCGACCTCGGGATAACCCTCGCGGTCAGCCTGACGGCTCATAGCCAGATACTGGCCGACCTCGGTGCATTCGCCGTGGAAGTGCCTCTGGAGACCCTCCCAGACCTCGGGATCGCAACCCTGTGCGACGCCGAGCTTATGCTCGTCAACGAAAGTCAGACCGTTGCTGCTCTCGACTACTTCTTTGAATTTGGCCTTGGGAGCCTTGCAGAGGGGGCACTGCTCAGGTGCTTCAGGCCCTTCGTGTACATAACCGCAGATGGTGCAGATCCATTTCTTTGCCATAATTGTTATCGATATTAAAAGGTTAATGTTTATCTACGCAAAATTAAGTTTTTTCCCGACATAATCAAGCTGACTGCGCAGCATTTTTACGACTGTTGAAACGGCAGATATACCGCATCAGCAGGATGGATATGAGCAGCAGCGCGACGAAAACCCGCGCGTATGTCTTTTCTGCGGCCATAAACTCGACCAGAGCCTCGTCCGGATCCCGCTCCAACGTCTCTTCCAGACGGCCGTCGAGCATCTTGCCGGCAGCCCATTTGCAGATGATGCCGCCATCGTAGAAATACACGCCGCCGCCGTTGGAACGCATCAGCGCACGCAGGTCGCTCTGCTCACCGGTCAGCAGTACGTCCGACAACTCTTCGGGCACCCCTTCGTGCGTGGCAAAAAGGCGGAACGGCACCTCGAGCCGCTCTACCCGCTCGCGAAGCATCAAGATATCCTGCCACGCGGATGAATCCATCTTAAGGGGATCCCATACCACCGATACCACCAGCGGACCCTCGTCCGCAACGGCGCGGCCTTCGGTCGAATCCGCCTGGAAGACAAGCGAGACACGCCCCTGTCCGTCATTTGCCCGCTGGAAATCAGTACCAGGCTTGAACGGGGTATAATCTATGCGGGGCAGGCTGTTGTAGGCGCTGATCGAAAAAAAGAGCAGCACGGCCGCATATATGCCGAGAAGCGTCCATTCGACCGGAGCGGCGGCCATCGGCTCCACCTTGCGATGCTGCGTTAGCATACAGACTGCCATCAGTATGAAAATGCAATGGCTCACGAGCGAAGCAAGCGAACCGCTGCCGAAGATCACCAGAATGAGCGTAAGAAGCGTGGTGAGCGAGGTAAAGGCAACGGAGGCGATCGCGGTCAGGCGATAACGGAGCCCCGAGAGGACCGCGATACCGAGAAGCGTCTCCGCAAGTCCGTAGAGCATCGCCAAGACATCGGCCGCCGGCACAAAGGCGCTGCCGTGAACGATCCCAAGGTATTCCTGAATGAGTAGACTGGTACCGACCGGGTCGGCCAGCTTGGGAAGGCCGGTCATGACCAGGTGCAGACCCAGAAGTATCTGGCAAAGGACTCTCAGGAATTTCATATCAACTTGTCGATCTGTGTCTTGATTCGGGAGAAAATATCTTCTTCGCTGAGCATCCGGCCCTGACTGTCACCACACTCGATGCGATGGAAACTGCTGTCGCGCCGGCACTGCTCGAGATAGATTGCACGCACTTTCTGCTGGAACCGGATATCCTGCTCGTGAATGTCCTCCTTGCCTCCGAGGTATGCACGGTCCTCGCCCTGACGGGTCTCGTGCAGCCGCTCGTCCACGAAGGAAATGGGCACGTCGAGGAAGAGATTCAGGTCCGGACGGGGGATGCCGAAGACATCGTATTCGACATCCAGTATCCAGTCACGAAGGGCTTCCGCCTCGCCTTCGGCTATCTTTGCGCACTGAAATGCTATATTGGAATAGACATACCGGTCGAGGATCACGCAGCAGCCGTCGTCCATCCTGCGACGGATATCATCTGCCGCCATACGGCGGTCCTCGGCGAAGAGCAGCGCGACTATCTGGGGATGCACGCTGTCGATGGCGCCGTAATCGCCCCTGAGGTATGAAGCTATCATATCGCCGAAAACGGGCGCGTCATAACGGGGGAAGTGAAGGTGTTCCACCTTGCGGCCGGTAGCCGCCACATACTGTGAAATCCTCCGGATCTGAGTCGATTTACCTGCGCCGTCAAGGCCTTCAAGCACGATAAGCATATTTTTTCTATCTTTGTTACTGCGTTGCAGCGGGTCGTCTCTACGGCCCGTACAACTTTCAAATTTACGCATTTTAATCGAATGTCACGCAAGGGTATCAAAATAATGGGCATCGTCAATGTCAATGACGACTCATTCTTCGCTCAGAGCCGTGTCCGGGGCCGGGATGCATTCGCCCGCAGGGCGGAGCAGCTCATCGCCGAAGGCGCGGATATCATCGATGCCGGGGCCGTCTCGTCGAGGCCCGGTTCGACGCTGGTCAGCGAAGAGGAAGAATGGGCGCGCCTTGCTCCCGCCCTCGAAGGCTGGAAGTCTCTTGCCACTGACGTTCCCCTCTCGATAGATACGTTTCGCAGCGGCATCATCCGCCGTGCCTGTGAGACTGTCGGACCGCTGTGGATCAACGACATTTCCGCAGGGGAGTGGGATGAGGCGATGCTTCCGCTTGCCGCAGAGAAGGGCCTGCCCTATATCGCAATGCATCACCAGGGCGATTTCAGCTCTATGCACGGAGAGTTTTCGTACGGCGATGTCGTAGAAGAGGTCCTCGCGTGGTTCGAGCGTTTTGCCCGCAGGGCGACGGCGGCCGGCATCAGCGACTGGATCTGCGACCCGGGTTTCGGTTTCTCGAAGAGCATCGAAGACTGCCTGCGGCTGATGGAAGGCCTGTCACGGCTCCAGAGCCTCGGCAAGTCGATAGTGTGCGGCATTTCGAACAAGCGCATGACGCGCGGCCGGGATGCGGACGCACTGCTGCTGCAGGCCGTAAAGGGCGGCGCTACGATCCTTCGCGTCCACGATGTGGCACATACTGCAGAATTATTATCAACAATCCAATAAAATGAAAAACAGAATTATTATGGCAATCGTGTCAGGCATTGGCATAACCCTGGCTGCCGCCTGCACAGGCAACCGGGAAGAGGCTGAATTTACCTATTCGGTGGACCGCTTTGCCGATATCGAGGTGCTCCGCTATGAGATCCCCGGTTTCGACGATCTTACCTTCCAGCAGAAAGCTTATGTATATCATCTGTGCGAGGCTGCAAAAGCCGGCCGCGATATAACGTGGGACCAGAACGGCAAATACAACCTGCCGATCCGCCGCTGTCTGGAGGAGATCATCCGCTCCTATAAGGGCGACCGCGAGTGCACGGAGTGGAACGACTTTATGGTGTATGCCAAGCGTGTATTTTTCAGCAACGGTATCTATCATCACTATGCCGATGACAAGATTCTGCCCGCCTGCCCGCCGGAGTATCTCGCTTCGCTGATGGAGGCTGTCGGCAAAAGCGGCGGAGAATGGGACTACATCTTTCAGGTAATGACCGACCCCGACCTGCTGCCGACAAAGCGCTATCAGGGCACTGACAAGGACATCGTGGCTGCTTCGGCGGTCAATTTCTACGAGGGCGGCCTGACCGCGGACGAGGTCAACGCATTTTATAATGCGATGGAAGACCCCAAAGATCCCCATCCTATTTCTTATGGCCTAAACAGCAAGCTGGTAAAGACTTCTGACGGTCGCATCCACGAGGAGCCGTATCGCATCGGCGGTCTCTACGGCCCTGCTCTCGAGGTGATATCGAAGCATCTGTCCGAGGCGCGCGAAGTGGCCGAGAATGATCTGCAGAAGGATTATATCGACAAGCTGCTGGCTTATTTCAGCAGCGGAGACCTGCGCCTCTGGGACGAGTACAACATCCTCTGGGTTAAGGATTCGGCTTCGAAGGTGGACTTCGTAAATGGTTTTGTCGAGGATTATTCGGACCCGCTGGGCCGCAAGGCACACTACGAGGGCATCGTCAATTTCCGCGACGAGGAAGCTTCGCACCGCACAGAGGTCATCAGCGACAACGCCCAGTGGTTTGAGGATCACTCGCCTATCGATCCCCGCTTCCGCAAGAAGGAAGTGCGCGGGGTCAGCGCCAAGGTCATCAACGTGGCCGTGATTGCCGGTGACGATTATCCCGCGACGGCTATCGGTATCAACCTGCCCAATGCCGACTGGATCCGCAAGGAGCACGGCTCCAAATCTGTGACCATCGCCAATATCACCCGCGCCTACGCCAAGGCCGCGGAGCAGGCTCCCAAGAGCATGCTGACCGAATTTGCGTGGGACCAGGCCGAGATTGACCTGTGCCGCAAGTACGGTTCGGTGACGGACGACCTGCATACCGACCTGCACGAGTGCCTCGGCCACGGCTCCGGCCAGTTACTTCCGGGCACGCCCGCAAATGCACTCAAGGAGTTTACTTCGACCCTGGAAGAGGCCCGTGCCGACCTTTTCGCACTGTATTACCTCGCTGATCCGAAGCTTGTCGAGCTCGGTCTGCTGGAGGATGAGGATGCATACAAGGCCGAATACTGCTCATATATCCGCAACGGTATCTTTACGCAGTTCGTCCGCGTTGAGCCTGGCCGGCCCAATACCGAAGCCCATATGCAGAACCGCAAACTGATTGCCGAGTGGTGCTTCGAGAAGGGCGCTGCCGAGAATGTCATCGAGAAGAAGGTGCGGGACGGCAAGACATATTTCGTGATCAACGATTACGCAAAACTGCGCGGCCTGTTCGGCTCTCTGCTCGCAGAGATCCAGCGCATCAAGTCCGAGGGCGACTACAAGGCCGGACGCAACCTGGTCCTTAACTATGCTGTCAATATCGACCCGGAGCTCCACCGCGAGGTGCTTGAACGCTACGCAGGTCTCGACCTGAAGCCTTATAAGGGCTTTATCAATCCCGATATCGTGCCTGTCGTCCGCGGCGGACGTACTGTCGATTACCGCATCCAGTACTGCGACGACTTCCTCAAGCAGCAGATGGACTACGGCACAAAATACAGCACGCTGTAGGTTATACCTTAATACTATATAAATAAAGACCGGCCTCCAGATTTGGGGGCCGGTCTTATTTAAATCGTTAAGAGATTATTTCTTAGCCTCTTCGACGGAAACCTTACGGAATTCCTTCATGAGTTTGCTGATGTTCAAAGCGGCCTTGCGAGCACGTGTGCCAGCAGCCTTGTTACCCTTAACTACCTGAGCTTCAGCGTTCTTCTGGAACAGCTCGATCTCAGCGTTGATTTTCTCAACAAGTTTCTTCATAACTGTACTTAATTAAGTTGGATTTGGTTAAACTTATTTGGTTTTAAAGTTAGTTATAAATCTTTATATTCCAAATTTTTATGGATAATTTTTCAAAAATCCGATTATTACGGAGCCTCTTTCCTGACCGTGTAAAGGCCATATCGGGGGTTGCGGTCCTCCTCCGAGAGGGCGATCCGCCGTCCGCCTGCAGCCTTGGTGCCGCCGCTGGCAAGGCGCGGAAGCTCTGGATAGAGACCCGTAACAATATGCGTCAGGCAGGCCCGGATATTGTCCTCGCTGGCATCGAAATCGTGATAGAGGTCATCCGGACGGTAATTGTCAGGGATGAAACCGGTATCGGGAATCTTCTCTCCGATTCCGTTCTGGTTGTAGAAACAGATCGGCAGGAAAACCCACTCCAGCTTGTCATAATTGCCCTTGTTATACTGCGCGTAATCGGCATTTGTACCGGGATACATCAGCACATACATACCGTTGGGCTTGCCGTAAGTCGTATCACCCACCATCTTGACATCCATCATCGGGCGCAGGCCGTTGATGACCATTTCGCTGGCAGAGGCACTGCCGGCGCCTACGATAACGTACAGACGCTGCAGATCGAGCCGGCGCACGAGTGAAGGTTCGCTCTCACCCACGCGGGCTTCCATATTGTGCGAAGAAAGCTCCTCGTTATGCACACGGCGCACATACACCTGACCATCGGCGAATGCCGGCGCGAGGCAATCCACCAGCAGCTGGCTGGCGCGGCTGTCACCTCCGCCGTTGTAGCGAAGGTCCAGAATTAGCGTATGCACATCCTCCGAGGCGAGATACTCCATCGCCTCCGTAATATCAGAGAGGAAATTAGCCTTGAATGCCAGATAGTTGAAGTAGCCGACCTTCTCATTCAGTCCGGGGAAGTCTTCGGGGCCGAAAGTTTTGACCATCAGCGAAGAATGGGTATTGAGAGAAGTGGCAGCCGTAAGATCGAAAGTATGCGATACGCCCTCCAGGTCGGAGAATGTAAAAGTCTGCGGAGACGCGCCGTAGGCATCGTTGAACCTGTCGTAGCGGATAAGTGTCATCACCTCTACTCCACCTATGTGGGTAAGGGCCCAGCCGCGGCGGACACCGGCCAGATAGAACGGCGAATCCGGAAAAACATAGCGTACGCGCACCGAGTAATCGCCATAGTACTCGATGGGCTGGGAAAGGCTCGCACCGTATGTACCGCTGACCACGCCGGTCTCCGAAGATACATAATACTCGCGGTCGGTCATCCAGCTCCAGCGGTCCTGCGCGTAGAGCAGGGCGTCGAAATACTGGTAGATATCGTATTCGTTGGTCAAAATGGACTTATTGCGGTCCCTGACCTGGGCGTTCCAGTAATAGTACACGCTGATATATTCGTCCCGCAGGAACTCCTTGGCAGCCTTGTCCTTGTCCGGAACCACGACGGGGGGATCCCCGCCCGGCTCCTTGCGGCAACTGGCCGAGGAGAGAATCATCTGGCAGGCGATTATCGCCAGAGTCGGAATAATAATGTCGCGCAGTCTCATAATGTCAGTCATCTATCAGGTAAACGTCTTCCTCGGCGGTATGGAAAAGATACTGCTCGCGGGCGAAAGTTTCGAGAGTGTCGCGGTCCGACCGCAGACGTCCCAGGCGCTCCGAAGTATCCTCTATCTGCTCCTGGAGATACTCTATGCGCGCCTGCTGGTCACGGAGTTTGCTCTGTGTGCGGAGCCATACGAAAACGTTGTTGTTGTCAAAGAATAATAACCAGATGACGAAAATGAACGAGGCGATGAAATACTTGTTCAACACGATGCGCCACAGGCGTTTTTCAGCCTTTTTCGTCTCGATCCAGGTGCGGATCTTCTCTTTGGGATTGAATTTCATCGCGATTCGTTAGCCTTTCTCTTCACAAAAATAACTATTTTTGTTATCAGTAATAATTGCTCTTGAATTTTCGCAATGAAATTTTTCCGCAAAGTTGCATTTTACCTGCCTACGATCGGCAATTCCTGGCTGCTGGCATTGATTTTCATTGCAGGCTCGCTGGCTGCAGCAGGTTTTATCGCGGCGCTTGTCTCGGTCATTCCCGGACTGCAGCTTTCGACGGCGGTCAGCTATGCCGTATCGATGGTCATACCTTTTCTGATCATCTATCTGATATCCAATCAGAAGTGGCATCAGGCGCAGTACCTCGCCTCTCAGGGCCTGCCGTACCGCAAGGTGGCGCTCAACAATCCCGATTTCGGCCGTATGGGCGCGCCTCTCTACCTGATCTGCGCCGCGCTCATCACAATTGCCGCAAGCATCGTCATCGAGCCGCTGGGCGAGCTGATCCCGATGCCGGAGATGGTAAAGCAGGTATTTGAGAAAGCTTTCGTCAATTCCAGCCTGAGGGATATGATCATCTCGACCTGCATCCTTGCGCCACTTTGCGAGGAGTTTCTTTGCCGGGGCGTGATGATGCGCGGAATGGCCGCCAACACCGCCCCCTGGAAGGCGATTCTCTGGGCCGCGACAATTTTCGCAGTCATACACCTCAACCCCTGGCAGGCGATTCCGGCCTTTCTGCTGGGCCTGCTTCTGGGCTGGGTATATCACCAGAGCGGCTGCATCTGGGCCGCAATCCTGATGCACGCCGCCAACAATTCATTTTCGACCGTAATGATGCGCTTCGTTCCGGGCGCTGACGTGGACGGAGGTACGCTCGACCTGCTTCCCGCAGAAATGCGAATCCCCGCCTACATCGGATGCCTCGTGCTGTTGGCAGCCATCATCTATCTGATGCATCGTTTCGGCCCCCGCAAATCGCTCAAACAGCCTCTGCAATGAAAAAGAAACTCTATCCGCTGATATTCCGTCCCGTAACCGTGGAGCGCGTATGGGGCGGCGACCATCTGGTCAAAGACTTCGGCAAGCCCTGGGACGGGCCCGAGGAGACCCCTCTGGGCGAATCCTGGGAGATAGCCGCCATCGACGAAGAGCACGCCACGATAGTCCAGAACGGTTTCCTCGCGGACAATTCGCTCCAGGACATACTCGAGACCTATATGGGCGAGCTGGTCGGGGACAAGGTCTTCGACAGTTACAACCTGTGGTTCCCCCTGCTTGTCAAGCTGCTGGACGTACAGGATTTCCTCTCGGTACAGGTGCATCCTGACGACCATACTGCAATGGAGCGCTACGACAGCTTCGGCAAGACCGAATGCTGGTACGTGATGGAGGCCTCGGAGGACGCGCGCATCTATGCCGGGTTCAGCCGGCAGACGACGGCCGCTGAGTTTTATGCCAAATGCAAGGACGGCACTGTCACCGAGCTGCTCAACTGCTACAAGCCGCATAGCGGCGAATTTTTCTTCCTGCCTGCAGGGACGGTGCACGCCTGCGGCGGCGGACTGGTCATCGCAGAGATCCAGCAGGCGTCGGATATGACCTTCCGCCTGTATGACTGGGGACGGGAGAACAATCCCGCAACCGCCCGCAAGATGCATCTCGAGGAAGCCATCGACTGCATTGACTACCGGCCCTACGATGACGCCCTGCTGCACCGCACATCGATCGATGAGGGCCGTCTGATCAGCGACAGTCATTTCCCGTTCAACCTTACCGCGCTGCGCTGCAACGAGCCCCGCAGCATAGATACGGATAATCTCGAGAGCTGCTTGGTGTGGTTCTGCACCGAAGGCGCCGCCTCTATCCAGTACGAAGAGGACGGCCGGACGGAGGAAGTCACGCTCGAGCGCGGGCAGTCAGTCCTGATCCCTGCGGATATGGATGATCTGCTGATAGTCCCCAGGGCCAAAGACACCCTCCTGCTGCAGGCCGACATCCTGCCCCAGACTGAGGAGAGTGACGATTATCTGGATAAAAACTGAAATGGACAGTACTCGGATCGATAAATATCTCTGGGCGATAAGGGTGTTCAAGACCCGCTCTGAAGCCACCGATGCCTGCCGCGGCAACAAGGTCACCGTGGGCGGCGCGGAAGTCAAACCCTCCAGGGAAGTGCACACAGGCGATATAATCTCCGTCCGCAAGGGCGCGGTGCACTATTCGTACAAGGTGCTTCTGCCGCTCGAGAAGCGCGTCGGAGCACGCGAAGTCGAAAAATACGCCCTCAACCTAACGCCGGAGGAAGAACTTGCCAAGCTGCACGCGCCGGTGGAGACCTTCTTCATCAGAAGGGACCGAGGAAGCGGACGTCCCACCAAGAAGGAACGCCGCGATATGGATTCGCTTTATTCGTCCTTTTTCGTCGACGAAGACAGCCAGGAGTGATTGTAGCGCGTCATCGCGCGGTCAACGCCTTCGAGGACCGAGCATTTGACGGCTTCGACGGCCTTTTCGAGGACGCCGGGAAGCTCCGCACGCTCTTCGGGGATAAATTCGCCCAGCACGAAATCGATCTGCCCGCCCTGCGGGAAACCGTTGCCTATGCCCACCCTCAGGCGGGCGTAATCGTCGCTGGCGAGGCAATAATCGATGCTGTTCAGGCCGTTGTGACCCCCGCTGCTGCCGCGGCGGCGAAGCCTCAGAGTGCCGAATGGCAATGCCAGGTCGTCGAGTACGACCAGCAGATTCTCGCGGGGGATATCCAGCTTACCAAGATAGTAGTTGACAGCCTTGCCGCTGAGATTCATATAAGTGGAGGGCTTCAGGAGCACGCACTTGCGCCCCTTGAGGGAAATCTCGGCCGTCGCCCCGTACCGGCCGGACGTAAAAACAGTATTGGATGCCTGAGCCCAGGCATCCAATACCATAAAACCGATGTTGTGGCGGGTACCTGCATACTCGGGTCCGATATTGCCCAGACCGGCGATCAGATACTTCATGGCCGCAACAGATAAGAAAGGTTATTACTTCTCGGCAGCGGCGGCTGCAGCAGCGGCTGCGGCGGCACGGGTAGCGCGGACTGCGCAAACCAGGGTAGCCTTCGGAGTCACGATGGTAACCTTGTCGAAAGAAAGGTCGCCTGCGGACAGCTGCTTACCGATCTGGAGAGGAGTGATGTCCACTACCAGCTCGTCGGGGAGGTCTGCAATCAGAGCGCTGACGCGGAGCTTGCGGGTAGGTGCATAGAGCTTACCGCCCTGCTTGACACCTTCGGAATTACCAACGATCTTGACGGGAACTTCCATCGTGACCGGCTTGTCGGCCGGAAGAACGAGGAAATCAGCGTGAAGAGCGGCGTCGGTCACCGGGTGATACTGCACAGCCTGCAGCTTGGTGACATACTGCTTGCCCTCGATGTCGAGGTTGATAATGTAAGATGCGGGGGTGTTGGTGACGAGCTTGAGGCTCTTTGCGTCAATGGCGAAGGAGACATTTTCCATGCCGTTGCCATAGAGGACGCAGGGCACCTTTTCGTCGCGGCGGACGCTGTTGACGTCTGCCTTGCGGCCGGTCACGCGGAGCGTGCCTTTGAGGTCGAGATGTTTCATTGTACTGTTTTAAAATGTGTTACTCAGTCCGGGCTTTCCGGACCCCATTACACCAAAAAGGTATTCCTTTTTAGCAGGGTGCAAAGATAGCAATTATTTGTCATCCTGCAAATCTATATCGATCAGTATGCCGATGGTTTGCAGTTCGTTCCAGAGCCAAATGGAAGTATCGTCGATGCGTACGGTCAGGAATTTGACGATGAGCGTCACCTCTTCGCTTCCCTCCGGGGTAAATGTTATGCGGCAGACCGTCTCGTCGCCGACATTTTCAGGAATCCTGTCGGTAAATACCAGATGCATATAACGGCTCTGGTCGTCGGCCTGGATGCGGACCGAGCGGCGCGACGCGTTGAGCGAACGCTGGAACGTCTTCTCATCATACCGCAGCAGGCACGCGCCCTCGTGGTAGTAGCCTTCGGCCGAGACCTTCTCGAATGCGATGCGGGCGTCGCTCTTGGTCTCGTCCAGTCCATTGCCGGGGATAGGTCCCGGCGGATCGGGCTGCGGGCAGGCGACCGCCATCGAGAATACGACGGCAAAAAGGATGGGGACCATCCGCAGATATGACTTCCAGCGGCTATTCATCATCTGCCTCCTTTACCGTAAGACGTTTGGTGAGTATCTCAGTGCTGCCGTCCGGATACCGGATATAGGCTTTGATCCTGTGCTGGCCGGCCCCGGGCGAGAAATAGCCGGATTCATTGAGCTGCCCGTCAACGTACCACTGGACTTCGGCGATATCTTCCGTAATATTGAGAAGATGCAGCCTGATCAGCGTTCCCGCCGTCACAACCCGGTCCATATCCGCTATCAGCGGGAATGAGGAAAGCATACCCGGAGTCTGGAATTCGAGGTGGAACGGCTTGCCGCTGACGCCCATATAGAGATACGTCAGGGTACAGGAATATGTCTCGCCCGGCTCCAGCGGGGCAAATCTCAAGCTGGTGGCATTGGTCAGGACGGTATCCGTGACGACGCTGTTGACAGAGCCCCAAACCACCTGCCAGCGGCCTCCGAGGCTCTTGGAAGGCTCCCATTTGAGCTGCGCGGAGCGCTGGTCGGTCTCGACAGTATAAGAATTGATGACCGGCAGGTTCCAGCTGTTGTCCTCAACCACCTCGCAGGTAAGGCCGGCGGCCGAAGGATTGATATTGGTAAGGCCGAAACCCGTGCCGCGGCCGTTCCAGTCCATCAGGGGGAAATTGACTGCCGAATGAACGGTCCTCACTCCGCTGCGCCCCGGGAAGAACAGGTCGTCCACCGCGATGGGCGAAGTGCCCAAGGCCGAGACCGCAACGCAGCACTGATGATCGGCGCAGGCATTAACGGAGTTGAGTGTCCAACGACGGCGCGCGCTCATCGAGCCGGCAGAATTGTCCGTACGGTCAACGTGATAAATGACCAGCCCCTGCTGTCCCAGAGCATTGTCCCAGCGTGTCCCGTCACGATATTCGAGGTAGAAATTCTCATCCGCGAAGGAGGTGCGGAAGCGATATACCGAAGCAGCCTCATACACGGGATCGATGACAAGATCCTGCGGAGAGCTGACGGTCTTCTGCTCTGCAAGACCCAGCATCAGGCGTTCTACCACATTGAGATACGGGGGCACGTGGCCCTCGCCGTTATAATTGCCGTGATCCATTATGGAGAGTGAGCCGCAAAGGCCGCAGCCCTCCCCTTCCGTCTCACCGTTGACATCGTACATATCCACAAGACCGAGCACGTGGCAGATCTCGTGACAGATGGTGCCTATGCGGGCAAAATCGAATCCCGTGCTGCCGGAGAACTCAGAGTAGCAGCAGAAATTGGAGATCTTCACTCCGTCGAAGAACAGCTGCGCCTCGGAAATATTCCACGCCTGAGGCCAGATGGTATCGTCTCCGCCGCCCTCGGCTTCATTGTGGCCCGCGAAAATGATGAAGACATTGTCCACCACGCCGTCCGCATCGCCGTCGAAGCGGGAGAAGTCCACGCCGGCATCCTTTGCCAGAGTGCAGGCATTGAGCACCAGACGCTTGAGGTTGGCGTCGGTAACGCCGCCAGTATTGGATCCGTAATACGAGGCCGTCCCCTGTACGGTCACGGGCTCGCATATCTCGAAGGTCATATTGAAGCTTGCGCCGAGATTGTCACGGAAGTACTCGCGCACACTGCCGACGGCACCCTCGTAAGTATAGTTGAGCTGATTGAACAGGTTGTAGATGCGGTTGCGGACCATCGGCGTTGCGAAATCCTGATCGCTGAACGCCACGGGGATGACCAGCGTGCGATGGTCGATCGAAGACTTGGTGCCGGTGATCGGCGCCGATGGCAGCTCCGGACTGCGGACTTCGAATATCCGGCCTCCGGTCATGACCTGCTCGGGAGCGGGGAGCGCCGTGCCCGAAGAGTACGAGAGCGCAAGTTCGCGTCCGGGACGCAGCACTCCGGAATTGTAATCCGCGAACCGGTACCATCCGTTCTCATCCTGCGCCACAAGATAGCCTGCGGCATTTGTTTTGTATGAAAACCGCTCGTCTCCGTAAATCCTGATAAGAAGCCGGGTGCCGTCAGGCTGGAGGACAGGCACAAGGCCCCCGCGGGCTTTCGCACCCCAGGCGGACAGCAACGGCATCATCAGCAGCAGGACTATGGTCAAAAAACGGCGCACCAATCCTAATTTGTTTCTATTAAAGTACATAAATAGAACTTTTTATTGATTTTTCCAAAAAACAAACCCTATATTTGCAGCATAATGCCTCAAATCAGTAATAAAACCGCGGATTACAAGCTGACGATCGTCATTCCTTTCAAGGATGAAAGGGACAATGTCGCCGCCCTGGAAGAACGTCTGGCCGCCTATCTCCCGCTCTGCCACGCCGCTCCCGCGTGCGTGCTTTTCGTCAACGACGGCTCGACGGACGGAGGTGACGCCCTCATTCGCGAGGCCTGCCTCCGCCATAAGGATTTCTTCTATGCCGACCTGGAGTGCAACAACGGCCTTAGCGGCGCGCTCAAGGCAGGATTCGACCTGTGCCAGAGCGAACTTGCAGGCTATCTGGACGCGGATCTGCAGACGGCGCCGGAAGATTTCGACCTGCTGCTGGACGCGATGGGCGATCACGCACTGAGCCAGGGCATCCGCACCGGACGCAAGGACGGCCCTATCAAGCGCATCTCTTCGAAGATCGCAAACAGCTGGCGAAGGATGATGACGGGCGACGGCGCGACGGATACCTGCTGCCCGCTGAAAGTCATCCGTAGCGAATATGCCCGCCAGCTGCCGCTTTTCAAGGGTATGCACCGCTTTATCCCGGCGCTCGTGCTGATGATGGGAGGCACGTACTGCCAGACGCCGGTAAGGCATTTCCCGAGGACCGCGGGCAAGGCCAAATACCACCTGGGCAACCGCCTCGCAGGGCCTTTCTTCGATTGTTTCGCATACCGCTGGATGCGCAGCAGATATACTTCCAACCAGATTAAAGACACCAATCTCTGATGTCCGATATAATGATACTGGCACTCGGATTCCTGTCGCAGGCCCTCTACGGAGCACGTCAGGTCACACAATGGATCCTTTCCGAAAAGGCCCGCAAAGTCGTCTCCCCGACGGCATTCTGGGTGCTCAGCCTGGTCGCGGCATTCCTGTACTTCATCTACGGATGGCTGCGGCTGGATTTCGCCATTATGGCCGGACAATTCGTCGGATACTACATCTATCTCTGGAACCTTGAGAAGAAGCAGGTTTTCAGCAAGATGGCCTTCCCTTTGCGGCGGCTGGCGGAAACCGTTATCGTTCTTGTCCCAATCACCGCCGTCACTGCTGTCCTGACGCGCCATCCTGAGACTTTCCAGCAGCTTTTCGCACGGGAGAATATCGCCACCTGGCTGCTTATCCTCGGCGTTACCGGTCAGGCGCTCTTTACCCTCCGGTTCGTTTATCAGATAATATATTCCTCGCGCAAGGGCGAATCCATCCTGCCTTTCGGATTCTGGGTATTGTCGGCCATCGGTGCCATCCTGCTCATCGTTTACGCTATCCTCCGTCATGATCCGGTCATATTCGTCAGTCAGATAGGAGGAATGGTTACTTACGTCCGCAATCTCTACTTATGGAAAGGAAACAAAGCCTCTTCGTAAGCAATCCCTGGCTGCGCTACGGGCTGTATCTGCTGCTTCTGCTGCCTCTGATGCTCGGCCGGGAAGCTACTCCGGCCAATGAATTGCGCTATCTTGCGATCGCGGACGAGGCGCTGCGCGACGGACACTTCTGGTGCTTCTTCCTGGACGGAGCCGCCTATGCGGACAAGCCGCCGCTCTATCTGTGGATAGTGATGCTCCTTAGGCGGATAATAGGATTCCACTGCCTGCCGGTGATCGAACTGTTCTCACTAATCCCGGCGCTGCTGACCCTCAGGGTAATGGACCGCACTTTCGGCAGTAGTCTCCAGTGGCCGGTGCGTATTACCGCCGAGCTGTCGCTGATGAGCGCGGCGTGGTTCCTGGGCAGCGCTATAGTGCTGCGGATGGATATGCTGATGACGCTCTTTCTCACCCTTGCCCTGGAGACGGCCTGGAAGATCCTGCGCGGCGAGTGTACCACCCGCCGCAAATGGCTTTTCGGGCTGTACCTGTTCCTGGCCGTATTCTCGAAAGGCCCCGTCGGCCTGCTGCTGCCCCTGACGGGCACGCTGGTCTGGATGGCCGCCACGGGCCGCCTGCGCGAGGCGGGCAAACTCTGGGGCTGGCGCACCTGGGTCGCACTGGCCGT
Source organism: uncultured Bacteroidia bacterium (assembly GCA_902773925.1). GTDB lineage: Bacteria > Bacteroidota > Bacteroidia > Bacteroidales > UBA932 > Cacconaster. Next base: position 369,834 of record CACYGI010000002.1, read on the forward strand.
GCCGTGTCTCATCTGGTGGGGCTGCGCCTGGGCCGAGGGCGGGCGGGCCTATATGGACAATCTGCTCGTTCACCAGACCGTGGACCGCGCCGTCAATGCATTTCACCACAAACGGCCCTTCTGGTACTATCTGTACAGCATCTGGTATGCGATGGCTCCGGCGGCGCTCATATGCCTGCCGACGCTCATCTGGGGCGCTTTCCGCCGCATCCGGCTGCAGGAGGAAGAACGCTTCCTGCTGATCGTCTCCGGTGCGTTTTTCGTCCTTATGTCGCTTGTCAGCTCTAAGCTGGAAATCTATATGCTGCCCATTTTCGGCCCGGTAATCTACGGCTCATTCGCAGTGCTGCAGAGCCTTCGTGATACCGAAGGTTGCCGCCGCAGCGCCGAAAATCTGCGCCGCACGGCCTTCTGGGCCTCGTGCGTCATCCTTGCCGCCGCCGCAATTGCCGGCTGCTTCTTTATCGATACGGTAAACAGCCTGCCGGGCTAACCCTTCTCCCCCGCCAGCCACTGGCAGGAATCAGTCTCGCCTGCAATCCAGACGGTATCGCCGACGGCGAAACGGTAGTCGGGTTTGGGATTGGTGATGAAATCCCCGTCGTGCAGGACGCTTATGACCATACACTTGTATGAACGCATATGAAGGGTACGGAGAGTGACTCCGGTCATATACGAGTTCTCGTCAAGAGTAATGGTGACCAGATTAAAATCCGGCTCCGTCATTTGCTCCCTGGTGGCAGAAGACTCAAGCAGCATCTGGCTCAGGGAGGCGATCTGGACTGAAGTACCTACGGCCAGCAGACGGTCGTGCGGGTAGATCCGCACGTTGCCCGCAGGTATGGTGATACTGCCGCTGCCGCGCTGGATCTTGATGATATTGGCGCCGCTTCGCTCGCGGATGGGGATATCCTTGAGTTCCATTCCGCAGAAAACGGAATCCGCGGAAAGCTCAATCATCTCCAGATGCACGTCATAGCCGGCCATCTTGTCCCGCACGTGCGTGGTGACGGGCCGGGCCCTTTTTTCACGCTCTTCCTTATCGTTGAGATTGGAGATAAACCGGTTTTCGATGGCAGAGAAATGCCGCATCGTCCTGCGGGCCGAAATAATCAGTGCAAAGCCGGCGGCGACGATCAGCGCGATGGTCCACCAGGCCAGATAGAAATGGCTGGCGATGACCGAGATAATGAAAGATATGGCGATGAAGGTGCGCGCAATGACCAGCCCGGCTATGGGCCAGAGGTTGGAACTCTTTTCCTTGAGAAGTTTGTTGGCAGATGTGTTGATCGAGCCGGTGTTGACCCCGAGACCGATAAGGAACGGCGTCATTGCCAGAAGCGTTACGGCAACTTCCAGGATATTGAGCGTCACGTCGCCCATTTCCGGGAAAATAAGCTTTATCAGGTCAGGGAGATAGAGCTTTGATCCTATGAAAATCGCTATGAGAATCACTCCGTAGAGCACGATGCGGATGAAATACGCACTCAGCAGCTTGCGCCATTCGCTCTTTTCGGCGACCGAGGCGCCTGCGCCGCCCCCCTGCTGGTCCATACGAGCCACCCAGCCGGATGGCAGCACCCGGCAGAGTATCTTGTAGGCGGGAGTAGCCAGCTTGATCATATAGGGAGTGGTAAATGTCGTGACGACCGAAACGGCGATGATGACGGGGTAGATAAAGCCGCGCATCACGCCCAGACTGACTCCTACGCCCGCAATGATGAAACCGAACTCACCCAGTTGCGCAAGGCTGAAACCGGCGTGGACCGCATTGCGCAGGCCCTTGCCCGTCATAAGGATACCCGCACTAACGAAGATGATATGCGTCACCATCACTATCACTGTTATGATCAGGATGGTCCGCCAATGCGCAGCTATAACGTCAGGGGCGACCATCATACCGACGGATACGAAAAATATCGCACCGAAAAGGTCCTTGATGGGAGAGACCAGATGCTCGATATGCTCGCTTTCGATGGTCTCGGCGAGAATCGAACCTATGACGAACGCTCCGAGGGCGGACGAGAAGCCGACGCCTTCGGCCAGCGCCACCATACCGAAGCACAGGCCGATGCTGACGATGAGCAGGATCTCGTCGTTGAGATACTTGCGGGCCTTCTTGAACAGCGTCGGGATGATAAAGATGCCCACGAGGAACCACAGGATCAGGAAGAATGCCAGCTTCGCAAGATTGAAAAGCATCTCCTTGCCTTCAAACTTGTTGGAGACGGCCATCGTCGAGAGGAGCACCATCAGCAGAATGGCTATGAGGTCCTCGACCACCAGCGTACCGAAGACCATCCCGGCGTAGGGCTTCTTCTTGAGGCCCATATCGTCGTATGACTTAAGCACGACCATCGTCGATGACATAGACAGCAGTCCGCCCAGGAAAACGCTCTCCATAGTACTCCAGCCCATCGCCTGTCCTGCTATATATCCTATGACGAATACACCGAAGAACTTGCTGCCGGCCGATACGAGCGCGCTGCTGCCCACCTTGAGCAGTTTCTTGAAGCTGAACTCGAGACCCAGACCGAACATCAGGAAGATGATGCCGATGTCCGACCATTCGTGAACCGTCTCCTCGCTGATGGCGAAGGGAATCAACTGCAGGTGCGGGCCGATGATGAAACCGGCTATGATATATCCCAGGATGAGTGGCTGCTTGAGAGCTTTGGAGATGATGGTAAAGAGACCTGCGGAAACCAGGATGACTGCCAGGTCGCGGACGAGGTTGAGTTCTTCGTTCATGCTTTAACTGTTGGACCGGAAAGTGGGAGACTAACGCAGGAGGCGGGCGGTAAGCTCTTCGAGGAGCTGCCCGTCGGTCGCATTGCCGCGGGCGTTGCTCTTGCTCCTGTAGTCAAACTCCTTGAGTATCGAAATGGCCCGCATCGTCGTCTTGACCGAATAATTGCGGATGGCCGTGTCGTATTCCTTCGCGAAAAACGGATTGATGCCCAGCTGCGCCAGGATCTCGTTGCGCGGAAGACGTGCGCGGACCAGGGCGTGGAACCGCAGCAGCTTGATAAAGTGCGATGCAAGCGCCGCCATCGTCATCTGTATGGGATAACGTTTCTCGCTCGAGGCGAAAAACCTCACTATCCGGTAGCATTTGTCGGCATCCTTGAAGGAGAGGGCGCGTGTCAGCTCGAAAACCGAATAGCCGCGGCTCATGCCGATATTTTCGGCTATATCATCCTGCGTGACGGAGCGCGACCCTTCGGGAAGCGCCTTGATGAGCTTATCCGTCTCGACCGCGATCTTCTGGATATCGGAGCCGGTAAACTCCGCGAGCAGTGCGGCGCCGTCCGGCGAAATCTGCAGGCCGCGGCTGCGGTAATAGCCCTCTATCCAGCCGGCCATCTTATAATCCGGGATCTGCTCCGACTCGAAGACCACGCCTGCCTTGCAGGCCTGCTTGTAGAATGACGTGCGCTTGTCGATATTCTTGCCGCTGCGAAGCGGGTCGTTGGGCGTCTTGTAACACAGGACCAGCACGGTCGAAGGCATCATAGCCTGGAAATATACCCCTATGCCTTCGATGTCGGACATCATCTGCGCCTCGCGGACCACCACCAGCTGCCGCTGGACCATCATCGGGAACTGGCGGGCAGTATTGACGACCTGATTGGCCGAGACATCGGCGCCGTAATAGACCACCTGCCCGAAATCGCGCTCTTCGGGTGGCATCGCATGCTCGATGATCGCCGAGCAGAGCTCGTCGATAAAATAATGCTCCTTGCCGAAAAGAAGGTAGAACGGCTTGATATCCCCTGAGATTATCTCGCTTCGGAGAGTTTCGAATATCTGCGTGGTATCGGAGGTCTGCTTTGCCATCGGTCATTCTTTACTGCAAATATAACATTTAGTTTTGTATCTTTACCGCCGATGGAAGAGATATACGATCCGCTGCGTCGCAAAAATGTCCGACGGACTCCCGAAGAGGAGGTCCGCCAGGCCGCCATCCGCTATCTGGAAGAGAATCTCGGCGTTCCGCGACAGCTGATGGTGTCGGAGCATGCCTTCACCTTCAACGGTCTGCAATACCGCGCAGACATTCTGGTATATGACCGGGAGCTCCGCCCGCTGCTGCTGGTCGAATGCAAGGCGCCTTCGGTGCATCTGGACGAGGCCATCCTGGAGCAGGTGCTGCGCTACAACCGCGTGCTGCAGGTGCGATATATCTTGCTCACCAATGGAAAATCTTCTTATTTTTGTGCTTGGGACGACGCCTTGGGCAACTACCGTTTTGCAGAAAGCGTCCCCACATACGAACAGATGCTGCAGCAATGACAGACGCACTTGACAACAAGATATTCGCCATAGTGTCGAAGACCGCCCGCGAGCAGGGCGTGAGAGCCTTCGTCATAGGCGGGTTCGTGCGTGACTATTTCCTCCAGCGGCCCTGCCACGATATCGACATAGTAGTCGAAGGCAGCGGCATCCGTCTTGCCGAAGCCGTCGCTGCCAAGATCAGGACCAACGTGGCCGTATTCCGCAATTTCGGCACGGCGATGCTGCATTACGGGGCGTATGAAGTGGAGTTCGTAGGTGCGCGAAGGGAGTCCTATCGCGCCGAATCCCGCAAGCCCATAGTCGAGGACGGCACTATCGAAGAGGATCAGAGCCGCCGCGACTTTACGGTCAATGCGATGGCGTTCAGCCTGCAGGAAGAGGATTACGGGGCGCTGGTGGATCCGTTCGGCGGCATCCGCGACCTCAACGCCGGACTGCTCCGCACCCCGCTCGAGCCGGACCGGACCTACAGCGACGACCCCCTGAGGATGCTGCGTGCCGTGAGATTTGCGGCGCAGCTGGGCTTCAGCATCGTCCCCGAGTCCATCGAGTCCATGCACAGGCAGAAGGAGCGCCTGAAGATACTCTCAGCCGAGCGCATTGCCGACGAGCTCAACAAGATCATGCGCACCGCAAAGCCCTCGGTCGGCTTCCTGCTGATGGATCAGTGCGGCCTGCTGCCGTATATCCTGCCCTCGCTTGACGCACTCAAGGGCGTCGAGACGGTCGAAGGCTGCGGCCATAAGGACAATTTCCTGCACTCGCTGCAGGTGCTTGACAATGTCGCCGCCGCAAGCGACAAGCTCTGGCTGCGCTGGGCCGCCCTGCTGCACGACGTAGGCAAGGCGCGCACTAAGCGTTTCGAGCCGGGCATCGGCTGGACGTTCCACGGCCACGAATTCATCGGCTCAAAGATGATCAAGGGCATTTTCTCCTCGCTCAAGATGTCCCAGACCGAAGATATGCACTATGTCGAAAAGCTCGTGGCGCTGCATCTGCGGCCCGCGGCGCTGGTCTCGGACGAGGTGACCGATTCGGCTGTACGGCGCCTGCTGTTCGATGCCGGAGACGATATCGATGACCTGATGATCCTCTGTCGGGCTGACATCACCTCCAAGAATGACCGCAAGGTCGAGACTTTCCGCAGGCAGTATGAGCACCTGAAAGAGAAACTTGTCGAGGTCGAGGCCAAGGATGCCGTCCGCAACTTCAAGAATCCCATAAACGGGGCGCTGATAATGGAGACCTACAATATCCCGCCCTGCCAGGAGATCGGCATCATCAAAGAATACGTCAAGGAAGCCATCCTCGACGGCATCATCCCCAATGACCTCGACGCCGCCCTCCCTCTGATGGAGCAGAAGGCTGCAGAACTGGGGCTGAAGAAGTGTTAGCACCGCCCACCGGCGTTTCCCGCCGCTTTTTAGGTACGAAATTGACAAGACCGACTCCCGAAAAGACGAGTACGGTGGCGATGACTTTGAGCAGGGTCAGATGGTCCATCCCGAGCGCAAGGGCGATGACCATCGCGATGACCGGCTGGACGTAGGTGTACATACACACCACGACCGGCCGGAGCCGTTTCTGACCGATGGGTATGAGGAAGTAGGATATGAATGTCGCAGCCACCACAACGTACGCGACCTGGGCGGCCACTGCGGGGGAAATCGCCAACAGGTCGGAGGCCTTGAATGAGCTGAATGCGAAGGGCAGCGCCATTACCGACGAGAAGAGGAACATCCACTTCATAAAGGTCACGACCGAGTATTTGCGCAGCAGGGGCTTGAATACCGCCAGATAGAACGAGAAGAAAAACGCGTTTGCGACCATGCCGAGAATGCCCCAGACGGTCGTCACATCCGCGCCGGAGCGCATCGACACGCTGTGGAATATCAGTATCAGCACGCCCGAGAGGCTGAGCAGGATGCCGGCCACGCCCGACCAGGTGATCCGTTCGTGGATGGCGAAGGCCGAAATGATGAGCGTCATTATGGGGCTGAGCGTACAGAGGATGGACGCATCGATGGCCGTGGTGCGAGTAATGGCGAAGAGGAATGAAATCTGCGTCAGGAACAGGCCTATGAACGAAGCGAGCGCCACCTTCCAGAAATCACCGCGCTCGATATGCTCCCGGGGAGCGACGAAAAACGACACTATCCAGAAGAGGATCGTCGAGCCGAACGAGCGGAGGCAGAAAAGCGCCATCGGAGTGATGTTGCCATCGACCGCTATACTCCTGCAGCTGATGACATTATATCCGAAAATGGCATAGGCGCCAAAACACGCGAGGTTGCCTGTAAGAGTGCTGTTCTTCTCCATAGATGCGCGCCCTACTGCGCCAGACGGACGCAACGCACACCGGCCGCGAAGTCAGTCCTGTTGGTGGCTCCGGCAGGGAATGCGCCCTCGTCCTCAAAGATATATCGGAACCAGGCCTTGTCATTGCCGATGCCGGCCGACGACCACCAGAATCCGTACTTGCCGTAACCGGTAAATGCAGTATTGGCGATCGAACAACTGCCGAGGGGAAGACCGTTCCAGCCGAAGGTATTGGTGTGGCCATTGTCAGGGCTGTAGGCCCACATACGGTCCTCATTGAAGGTAGCGGAGGCTGAAGCCTTCTCGCCTGCCCCTTCCCAGCGGCCCGTAAACTCCTGCGGACTGCCGGTCACAGCCGTAGCGAAATCAGCCCAGTCCTCGGAGGTAGGAACGCTCCAGCCTTCAGGACATACGCCCTGCGGACCCTGTCCCAGTCCTGCACCTGAAATGCCTCCGGTAGCCTCGTCCCACGTATAGAAGCGGCCGAACATCCCGTCCACCGCGGGGGAATACATAAACGAGACGCCTGCCCCGTCATAGGCGAGATTGGACGTCATCCAGTCAAGGCTGCCTATGCGGACATAGCCGTACGAGCGGCCGTCGCGGCTGTCAGTAAACGAGTGGATGGAGCGATGGACACCGCGAAGGGAGCCGTTCCACGAAGGATCTACGGTATAGAAACTGCGGCTGCCGGCGGAAGTATAGAATCCGGGGCTGTAGGCAGTGGCTGTCAGGGAGAACAAGCCGATGCTGTCGGGAGCGCGGAAAACGGCGGGATTGGCATAGACCGAATCCTGAGCCATAACCTGCGAATACCAGCGGTAGGTAACATCCTTGGGATAATTGATGCCGGTCGCCTTGACGGTGAAAAGCTCGCCCATACAGAGATAGGAGGGCAGATCGAATGTGACCGTACCCGTCAGATAGGGCTTGGTCTCATCTTCTTCCTTTTCGCAGGAGACCATCACCGCTACGGCCAGCAGCATTATTGCCAATATAGAGAATGTCCTTTTCATCGACTGATCGCTTACAAGATTGCAAATATGCACAAAATTTAGCCTTTTGCCAAGTTTAATTTGTATTTTTGTCCTAACGCCAATTAACCAAAACCGTGCCGTGAGACCTCTTGCAATCATTCTGGCAACGCTCCTGCTGCTTTGCTCGTGCGAGGCTGGGACGCGCTATGCGAAGCTCGAGGGCTTTACGCAGGGAGGGACGTGGCACGCTATCTGCCGCATCCCGGAAGGCCTCGACGCCGGAGCTCTCCAGCAAGGCGCCGACAGCATTCTGCGCTCGATCAATCTCTCGCTCTCCGGCTACAACCGCGGCTCGCTGCTCTCGCGCATCAACAGCGGGGAAGACCTCCCGATGGACGGTCACCTGCTGCGCAATTTCAACCTCTCGAAGGAGATCTGGGAGATAAGCGGCGGCGCTTTCGACCCTTCAGCCGCACCTGTTTTCGACCGCTGGGGGTTCGGATTCGCTGCGGAAGCAGAATCAGCCGTCCCTTCGGCAGCTGAGCTGGACAGCCTTCTGGCGTTTTGCGGGATGGATCTCTTCTCGACACAGGAGCGTGAAGACGGCATCCACCTGGTCAGGGCGGACAGCCGCTGCCGGCTCAATTTCAACGCCATAGCGCAGGGCTACTCCTGTGATACCCTGGGCCGCTGGCTCGAATCCCTGGGCTGCGACGACTATATGGTCGAGGTCGGCCGCGAGATCCTCTGCCGTGGCCGCAGCGCCCGCGGAGGAAAGTGGATCATAGGCATAGAGTACCCGCAGTATGACGCGCCCGAGGAGAGCACGGCTCTTATAGAGCGCCTGAGCATCACCGACTGCGGCATCGTTACTTCGGGCAACTACCGCAAATACTACGTCCGTGACGGACGGCGGTACGCTCATACGATAGATCCGCGAAGCGGAATGAGCGTGGAGCACAATCTGCTCAGCGCAACGGTCATCGCCTCTGACGCCGCGACGGCCGACGCCTATGCCACCTGGATGATGGTAACAGGACCCGAGGCCGCCCGCAGGATCGCGGACAGCCTCGGATTCACATTGTACCTGGTAGAGGACGGCCAACCGCTTGTCAGGGTTGGATCATCCCCTTCAGGACTTCAGGATTGAAATAATCTATCTGCATCGCGTGCTTGACATCGGCAAGCGTCGCCGCAGCGGTCTGGCGGGCGCTGTCGCTGCCCTTGCGGAGCACCTCGAACACATAGGGGATGTCAGCCTCGAACTCCTTGCGGCGGGCACGGATCGGCTCCAACTCCGCCTGAATGACGGCATTGAGGAACTTCTTGACCTTGACATCGCCCAGTCCGCCGCGGGTATAGTGCGCCTTGAGCTCGTCGAGGCACGCATATTCGGGCAGGAATGCCGCAAAATGCTCGTCGCGGCAGAATGCATCCAGATACGTGAAGACGGTATTGCCCTCCAGATGTCCGGGATCAGAGACCTGGATGTGGGTCGGATCCGTGTACATACCCATAATCTTCTTGCGGATATCCTCGGGGTCGTCCGAGAGATAGATGCAGTTGCCCAGCGACTTGCTCATCTTGGCCTTGCCGTCGGTACCGGGCAGGCGGAGGCACGCGGCGCGGTCGGGAAGCAGGATCTCAGGCTCCACGAGCACCGGCGCGTAGGTGGCGTTGAACTTGCGCACGATCTCGCGCGTCTGCTCGATCATCGGCTCCTGATCCTCTCCTACGGGCACCGTGGTTGCCTTGAAAGCTGTAATGTCCGCCGCCTGGCTGATCGGATAGCAGAAGAATCCGGTCGGAATACCGGCCTTATTGTCAGCGGCATCGGAATCATTGAATCCGCGCAGGGCGATCTCCTGCTTGACGGTGGGATTGCGCTGCAGGCGCTGCACGGTGACAAGGTTCATATAGAAGAACGTCAGCTCGGTCAGCTCGCTTATCTGCGACTGGATGAAAAGCGTGGTACGCGAGGGGTCCAGACCCACCGAAAGATAGTCGAGGGCCACCTGGGCTATGTTGGAACGTACCTTTGAAGGGTTGTCAGCATTGTCCGTGAGAGCCTGGGCGTCGGCTATCATCACGAAAATCCTGTCGAACTTGCCGCTGTCCTGAAGCTCTACGCGACGGCGCAGCGAACCCACGTAATGTCCGAGATGGAGCCGTCCCGTAGGACGGTCGCCCGTCAGAATAACCTTTCCCATCAGTCCTTGAAATCTTTGAGTTTCTCGCGGATCTTGGCCTCGATCTCCTCGGCCAGCTGGGGATTGTCCCTAAGCAGGTCCTTGACGGCGTCACGGCCCTGTGCCAGCTTGGACTCGCCGTAGCTGAACCACGAGCCGCTCTTGCGGATGATATCGAACTCCACGCCGAGATCGACAATCTCGCCGACGCGGGAGATACCCTCGCCGAATACGATGTCGAACTCTGCCTTCTTGAACGGCGGAGCCATCTTGTTCTTGACGATCTTGACCTTGGTGCGGTTGCCGAATGCCTCGTCGCCGTCCTTGAGTGCGGATGACTTGCGCACGTCGATACGGACCGAAGCGTAGAACTTGAGGGCGTTGCCGCCGGTGGTGGTCTCAGGGTTGCCGAACATGATGCCTATCTTCTCACGCAGCTGGTTGATGAAGATGCAGCAGGTGTTGGTCTTGGAAATGTTGGCCGTCAGCTTGCGGAGCGCCTGGCTCATCAGGCGGGCCTGCAGGCCGACCTTGTTGTCACCCATCTCGCCCTCGATCTCCGCCTTCGGCGTGAGGGCTGCGACAGAGTCGATGACTACGATATCCACCGCACCCGAACGGATGAGGTTGTCTGCAATCTCCAGAGCCTGCTCGCCGTTGTCCGGCTGCGATATGAGGAGCGTGTCCAGATTGACGCCCAGAGCCTGGGCGTAAGTGCGGTCGAACGCGTGCTCGGCGTCGATCATAGCGGCGATGCCGCCGGTCTTCTGAGCCTGCGCGATAGCGTGGATGGCCAGCGTCGTCTTACCGCTGGACTCCGGTCCGTAGATCTCGATGACGCGGCCGCGCGGATAACCGCCGATACCGAGTGCGTGGTCAAGGGCGATACTGCCGCTCGGAATGACCTGCACATCCCATTTTGGCTGATCTCCCAACTTCATGATCGTCCCTTTCCCGAAATCTTTCTCAATCTTGTCGATCGTGGCCTGCAATGCCTTGAGCTTGGCGGCATTGACTTCAGGGGCCTGTACTTCTGCTTCTTTAGCCATAATGTTAGTTTTTGAGGGTTAAAAAGGAAGGTCTTTGCGACCTTCCCGATAAGCAAATATAGCGATTATTTTTGTAAATTTGCAAGGTTATGAAGGAAACCTTGACAGGTCTTGCACAGGCCGAGCTGGAAGAGCTCGCGGTACGCGAGGGACTGAGGTCTTTCGCAGGCAGGCAGCTGGCCCGCTGGCTGTATGTGCGCCGCGCAAAGTCATTCGAAGAGATGACCGACCTGCCCCGCGAGGCACGCCTTCGTTTTGCCGAAAGATATGATATCGGACGGCACGCACCGCTGGACTGCGCGACCTCGAAGGACGGCACACGCAAGTATCTTTTCGAGGTGGAAGCCTCCACCGGCAGCGGTACCTGCCGCAGCTGCATCGAGACCGTGATGATCCCGGAGGAGGACCGCCGGACGCTGTGCATCTCCTCGCAGGCCGGCTGCAAGATGAACTGCCGTTTCTGTATGACGGGCCGCCAGGGCTGGCACGGCAACCTGCAGGCGGCGGACATCCTCAACCAGCTGATGTCGGTCGATGAGGCCGCCGACCTTACCAACGTGGTTTTTATGGGTATGGGCGAGCCTCTGGACAATTATGACGCCGTGCTGCGCACGATAAACGTTATGACTGCCGACTGGGGATTTGCCTGGAGTCCCAAGCGCATAACCGTCTCGACCATCGGCGTACTGCCCAATCTCAAGCGGCTGCTGGATGAGACGCGCTGCCACGTTGCGGTCAGCCTGCACAATCCTTTCCCGCAGGAGAGGGCCGGATTGATGCCCGTCCAGAAGGCATACCCCATCGAAGAGGTCGTCCGCCTGCTGAAGCAGTATGATTTCAGCGGTCAGCGGCGAGTCAGTTTCGAATATACGATGTTTGAAGGATGGAATGACAGCCACGCCCACGCCGATGCGCTGGTAAGGCTGCTCCGCCCGTTGGAATGCCGCATCAACCTTATACGGTTCCACCGCATTCCGGATTTTCCGATGCGGCCATCACCAGACTCCGTAATGGAGCATTTCCGCGACCGGCTGAACCAGGCCGGTATCACAACCACTATCCGCGCATCCCGCGGCGAAGACGTAATGGCCGCCTGCGGCCTCCTCGCAGGTGCACACAAGAACCTATGAAAGCACGAAGACTTCTGACCATAGCCGCCGCACTGCTGTTGTTCGTGCCGGCAGGCGCATTTGAAAATGAAACGGAAAATTCGGCTCCGGCCGTCGTGCGACGCCCCAAAGTCGGCGTAGTGCTCTCCGGCGGCGGCGCCCTCGGAGCGGCCCATATCGGCGTACTCAAATTCCTCGAAGAGAACGGCATACAGGCCGACTGCATAGTCGGGACGAGTATGGGCGCAATTATCGGCGGAATGTACGCCGCAGGTTACAAAGCCAATGAGATCGACAGCATCATCCGGGCGCAGGACTGGGATTTCCTGATGAATGACAGGATTCCGCGAAGCGAGATTTCATTCGAAGAGAAGCAGTTCAAGGGCACATATCTGGCAAATATCCCCTTCACGCTGTCGCTAAGCGATTTCCGGTCGAAGAAAGAGGAAGATGACCCGATGCTTATCGGCCCCCTCCCGGAGCCCGAGCCCAAGCGCCAGAAGTCATTCCTGGACAATATCCCGATGTCATTTGTCCGCGGCCAGAACGTATATAATCTGTTCTCCAAGTTGACCGTGGGCTATCAGGATTCGATAGATTTTAATAATCTGCCCGTACCCTACTCCTGCGTAGCCGTGGACCTGATTTCCGGCAAGGAAATCCATTTCCACAACGGACGCCTGGTAGATGCCATCCGCTCGTCGATGTCCATTCCCGGTTATTTCGAGCCGGTCCGCTACGACGATATGATCCTGATTGACGGCGGCGCGCTCAATAATTTCCCGGTGGACGTAGCCCGCTCGATGGGAGCCGATTACATTATCGGCGTGGTGCTCAGCCGCTCCGACCGCAAGCCCGAAGTCCCGGACGTCCACAACGCAGGTGATATTTTCAGCCGTATCTACTCCCTCTACACCAAGCAGAAGATGCCCGAACTGCTCGAAGATACCGATATCCTGATCGAAGTCGATACGAAGGGTTACACCGTGCTTGGTTTTTCGGACGAAAACATCTCCGACCTTATTGCCAACGGCTATTCGGCCGCCAAGGATCATCAGGAGCAGATACAGAATCTGCAGAATTACATAAAGCACTGCGAATACCAGGCTGAACGGTCCGTGATGGGGCCCAAAAAGGCCGCGCCGGGCACCCGCAGGCCCGCCATCAATATCGAGCGCGATTCGATCCTGATAGGCTCGGTACGCTATCACGGCCTGGATGACAACACCGCAAGGATTCTCCTTCGCAACTCCACGCTGCAGGACGACAGTTACCTGACAGGGGCCGAGATCGACGAGGCCGTGAAGCAGTTCTACGGCACGATGGCGTTCAATTCGGTCACCTACCGCATCACCGGAAGCAGTGAACCTTACGATCTGGATATCTATTTCGAGACCGGCCACAACTGCGAGATCGGCATCGGCGCATTTATCGACAACGAAGAGGTCTCCGTAGTCAAATTCCACGTCGGGGTCAACAGCAAGGCCCTCTACGGCTCGTCGCTGGACCTTTCGGGCCGCGTCTCGATCAATCCCAATGTCAGGCTGCGCTACTCGTATTCGTTCCCGTCCCACGTACGCTTCAATACCGAGCTCCTTTATCGCGGGGCATACGGCTCGCTGATCTATAACGACGCCCAACAGCGGCTCAATATGCACGGCTTCGGAGCGAGAATGTACGTCTGCTCGCGAAAGTACAACAACATCTACACGGAAGCGGGCATTTCCGTCAGCCGTTTCATGCTGGTCGATGCGATGGACTGGGTGAACGTGGACTGGGGCGAAGAGAGCGCCCACAGTTTCGCAGGCGCATTTGTCCGCGGACACTTCAATTCACTCAATGACGAGTATTTCCCGACCTCGGGTACCGACCTCGAGATCGGAGCACGATACGAGAGCAATCTCTTCTACAAGAAGACCCACAGACCTTATTCGATCCTGCATCTCAACTGGAAGAGCGCTTTGAGCATCGGCGACCGCCTTACGTTCATCCCCTCGCTCAATTTCCGCTATCTTCTGGGTTCGGATATTCCTTTTGCAGACAGCAACATAATGGGCGGCTATCTGCCGGGGCGCTATATGGACCATCAGGTTCCGTTTGTCGGCTTCCGCGATGCGATCGTGATGAATCAGTTGATGAACGTGGCTTCGCTTGACGCGCGGGTGCGGATGGGAGATAAGCATTATCTCATCGCAAGCGGCTGCTATGCCCTCGACGCAGCGACGATCCACGATCTGTTCAATTCCCCCCGCGGCATCTTCGGAGTCCGGGCCGGATATACGTATGACAGCGTCATTGGTCCGCTTTCGTTCAATATGCACTGGTCCAATCTTTTCAACAGTCCCGGTGTCTATATTTCACTCGGATATAATCTCTAGTATGGAAACGAAAGCCGCCGCCGACCGAATGCGAACCCTATGCAGCAGGAGGGAATACTGCCGCAGTGAGATTCGTGCAAAGCTGCAGCGGCTGGACGTGCCTTCGCCCGAGAAGATCCTGGACACGCTGCAAAGCGAGGGTTATATCAATGAGAGCCGCTACGCCGCGGCTTTCGCCCGGGACAAGAGCGCCCTGCAGGGTTGGGGCGCGCTTCGCATACGCCTGGAGCTGCGCGCGCGGGGCATTTCGGATGAATGCATCCGCGAGGCACTGGCGGCCATCGATACTGAGAAGGCCTCTTCGAAGCTCGAAAGCCTGCTGAGGGCGCGCCTGCGCACGCTCGAGGACGAGAAGGAGGAGGTCCGCTGGATGAAGCTGCTGCGCTACGGCGCCGGCCGCGGTTATGATTACGAACAAATCAAGCACTGCTATGATAACATCAGATCAACTTAAAGAACTTAAACAGCGGGTCGGGACGTTGGGGAGGTGTCTTTGACATCCCTGCCAAGCAGGAGAAACTGAAACAAATGCAGGAGCGCACGCTGGCTGCGGATTTCTGGGACGACGCCCGTGAGGCCGAGGATTTCCTTAAGAAAACCGCAGGCGTACGTTACTGGGTGGACGGTTTTGCCAAGGTGCAGGCTGCCACGGATGACCTTGAGACGCTTATGGATTTCGGGGAGGATGCTTCCGCGGATATCGATGCGGCTTACGCCGACGCTATCCGCGAGGTAGAGAATCTCGAGGTCCGCAATATGCTGAGCGCCGAGGGCGACAATCTGGGGGCCATCCTCAAGATCAATTCCGGAGCAGGCGGTACTGAGTCCAATGACTGGTCAGCAATGTTGCTTCGGATGTACACCCGTTGGGGCGAGCGCAACGGTTACAAAGTGACCGTCGCCGATGTCCTGGAGGGCGATGAGGCAGGTATCAAATCCGCTACGCTGGAGATCGAAGGCGATTATGCTTTCGGCTATCTGAAGGCTGAGAACGGCGTGCACCGGCTGGTGCGTATTTCGCCTTTCAACGCCCAGGGCAAGCGTCAGACTACGTTCTCGTCAGTCTTCGTCTATCCTCTGGTTGATGATACGATCCAGATCGAGATCAATCCCGCAGATCTGGAATGGGATACTTACCGCTCGAGCGGTGCCGGCGGCCAGAATGTCAACAAGGTCGAGACGGGCGTGCGCGTGCGCCATATCCCTACGGGTATCGTCGTGGAGAATACAGAGACGCGTTCGCAGCTGGACAACCGCCAGAATGCGCTGCGCATCCTCAAGTCGCATCTGTATGACCTGGAGCTGAAGAAGCGCCAGGAGAAGCAGGCGGAACTTGAAGGACAGAAGAAGCGTATCGAGTGGGGCTCGCAGATCCGTTCGTATGTCCTGCACCCCTACAAGATGGTCAAGGACCTCCGTACGGGATTCGAGACTTCAGACACGCAGGCCGTCCTGGACGGCGATATCCAGGAGTTCATGCGGGTCTTCCTGATGCAGAACAGTGGGAATTAAAAAAAGAAGCCTCTTCAGCTGTAGTTGAAGAGGCTTTTTGGTAGTCCCTCGCGGAGTTGAACCGCGGACCTCCACATTATCAGTGTGGCGCTCTAACCAACTGAGCTAAGAGACTGAATATATATAATAAAGGAAGAAACAATACAAGCAAGCGCGAAGCCTGAGATTCGGAATCTTGCTCCAAAAAGGAGGTGTTCCAGCCACACCTTCCGGTACGGCTACCTTGTTACGACTTAGCCCCAGTTATCAGTTTTGCCTTAGGCCGTTCCTTCCGGTCGCGGACTTCAGGCACACCCGACTTCCATGGCTTGACGGGCGGTGTGTACAAGGCCCGGGAACGTATTCACCGCGCCATGGCTGATGCGCGATTACTAGCGAATCCAACTTCACGGAGTCGCCCCGGACGTAAGGGCCGTGCTGATTTGACGTCATCCCCCCCTTCCTCTCACCTTACGGTGGCAGTCCCACTAGAGTCCCCACCTTTACGTGCTGGTAACTAATGGCAAGGGTTGCGCTCGTTATGGCACTTAAGCCGACACCTCACGGCACGAGCTGACGACAACCATGCAGCACCTCGATGCAGGTCCCGAAGGACGTCACAGTCTCCTGTTCTCTTCCTGCACCGTTCGAGCCCGGGTAAGGTTCCTCGCGTATCATCGAATTAAACCACATGTTCCTCCGCTTGTGCGGGCCCCCGTCAATTCCTTTGAGTTTCAACCT
>CACYGI010000003.1 GCA_902773925.1 uncultured Bacteroidia bacterium
TAGCGGTGAGGATCCACCTCTTCCCATACCGAACAGAGAAGTTAAGCTCACCAGCGCCGATGGTACTGCTACACCAAGTGGGAGAGTAGGTTGCCGCCACCTTTGAAGCCCCGGGCCAAAAAAGCCTGGGGCTTTTTTTTGTGCCCGGGATGTGCTTCAAAGGTGACGGCAACAGGCCGCCACCGTGTCTTACCGGGGGCAAAGCCCCCGAAGCCCCCCGGCTTCGCCGCCGCTGGGGTGGGATTTGCAATTTATGAGGGGATTGGTTATGTTTGTGGTATCAATGTATTGGAATATGAAACGCATTCTCTTTACTTTCTTTGTCCTGGTGGCGGTAGCTGCGTCACTGCAGGCAGAAGACAAGGTCATACGCAGAGTATTGGAACTGGGCCGGACGGACAACCGCGTAATGCAGCACGATGACATTCTCGCCAACGTAATAGGCGGCCGTCCCGTAGGTTCGCACAATCTCGAAGATGCCGAGCGATGGGCCATCGAGACATTCAAGTCGATGGGACTTGAGGTAATGATACAGGAAGTGGGTGAGGCTCCGGTCGGGTTCAGCCGTGGCCCGTGGAGCGGCAGAATGCTCGCCGCCGACGGAATGATACTCCATTTCGGAACTCCGACGTATACCGCCGGCACAAAAGGCATTCAGCGCGGTCACGTAGTCCTGGAGCCCAAGACCACAGAGGAATTTGAGCGTATGAAGACTGTTCTCAAGGGCGCCTGGGTACTGCTCGAAAGCCGTTCCGACGGTGCTGTGCTGGATTGCTCGGCTGAGGCCGACCAGCGCAGGGCAAGGATTATTGCGGAGAATGATTCACTATCGAAGCTCAACGACGCAATATTTTTCTACAACCGTACCCATTCGGACAAGAAAGAACTCCATAAGCTGAAGAAAGACCCCGTACTCTTCTACCGGCAGATGGTCGAAGCGGGTGTATTGGGATTCATCCAGGCCGCACCGGTGCCAATCAGATGCCTCGCGGACCGCGCTAATTTCAAGAACTTTACGTGGGATAACCTGCCCAAAGTCTGTGACATCAAGCTCGATGAGCACCAGTTCGCCATTATCCGTCAGAAAGTCCTTGAGTTTCAGGATGTCATCCTGGAGTTTGACATACGCAACCATTTCTTCATCGGCCCTGTCAAGTATCGCAATATAATCGGTGTGATGCGCGGCAGCAAGTATCCAAAGGAGTACGTGATGATGGGCGGCCATCTGGATTCGTACGACATTGCGGGCGGGGCTGTGGATGACGGCAACGGCGCCTCGGTCGTCATCGAGGCTGCGCGCCTTCTCTCCTCTTGCGGTGCAAAACCCAAGCGTACGATACTCTTCTGCCTCTGGACGGGCGAAGAATACGGCCTGCTCGGCAGCCGGTATTTTGTCGAAAACAAGACAGTTCCAATAGAAAATATTTCCAATTATTTCAACCGTGACGGAGGGCCGACCGCGGCATCATCCATCATAGTGCCCGAGGCTATGTACGATGATTTCGTAAAGGTGGCGGCTCCGGTGGCTGATTATACGCCCGGCATACCCTTCACTGTCCGCAAGCGCGAAGGCCCGGCACGTCCCAGACCGAAACAGGCCGGTGGTTCGGATCACGCTCCATTCCAGATGGAAGGCGGCGCAGCCCTCTCGTTCAGTTGTACCGATCCTCTGGGATATAACTTCAAGTACGGAGAGATCTGGCATACCGAAAATGACGTGTACAACAAGGTGATCCCTGTCTATATGGAGCATTCTGCAGTTGTCACGGCCGTCATCGCCTACGGCATCGCCAATCTCGACCACCTGCTCTCCCGCGACGGCCTCTATGCCGACTAAATAAGGTGGGTGGGCCGGCTGCCCACGCGCCTCGAAGTTACATTTTTGCACGCCCTTCGGCTTAGCAAATAATGTAACTATCTCGGCTCCACCAGGCTGCGCGCAGCCGGCTACTACTTTTGTCATCCTGAGCGATAGCGAAGGATCTATGCCTTAAGCGATAGATTCTTCGGCCTGCGGCCTCAGAATGACAAGAAGAAGGGCTTCAGAATGACAAATAAATGGTTTGCCCCCGGTAAGGAACAATAAATACAAGAATGGCTGGCCAAGAGGCTAGCCATTCTTGTACACCCGTGGGGAATCGAACCCCAACCTAAGGAACCGGAATCCTCAATTCTATCCATTAAACTACGGGTGCTCGCAGTTTTATTTATGCGCCGGCAAAGATACAATAAAATCAAAACAGTTTCGTATATTTGTAAGACAAATACTTAAATCGACAGGACAATGAAGGCATACGTATTTCCAGGTCAGGGATCGCAATTTCCGGGAATGGGTCGTGAACTCTACGAGCAGGACAAAGAAGCGAAGGCTCTCTTCGAAAGGGCCAACGAAGTGCTCGGATTCAGGATAACGGACATTATGTTCGGTGAGGATGCCGAGGCGCTCAAAGCTACACGGGTCACCCAGCCCGCGGTCTTCATCCATTCGGTGATAACGGCCCTGCGCTGCGGACTGCCGGCACCGGGTTGCGTTGCCGGCCACTCCCTGGGCGAATTCTCCGCTCTGGTCGTATGCGGTGCACTTGATTTCGAAAATGCCCTCCGGCTCGTGCTGGAGCGTGCCGAGGCTATGCAGGAGGCTTGCGAGGCCGTCCCAGGCATGATGGCGGCCGTACTCGGTGGCGACACGAAGATGATAGAGGAGGTCTGTGCCGCAAATCCCGGCATAGTAGTCCTTGCAAACTACAACAGCGACCTTCAGTCCGTCATTTCCGGCGAGGAGAAGGCAGTCATGGAAGTCTGTGCAGAGGTTAAGGCGCGCGGCGCCAAAAAGGCCGTCCCGCTTCAGGTCGGAGGCGCATTCCACTCGCCTCTGATGGAGCCCGCGCGGGTGCGTCTGGCAGAAGCCATTTCGCGCACGCCGTTCCATACTCCGCTGTGCCCGGTTTACCAGAATGTCGATGCAGCTCCCCATACCGATCCGGCCGAGATCCGCGAGCGCCTGCTGATGCAGCTGACGGCTCCGGTACGCTGGACCGAAACGGTCCGCCGAATGGTCGCGGACGGTGCCGATGACTTCCTTGAGATAGGCCCCGGAAAGGTCCTTCAGAGTCTTATCGGCAAGATATGCCCCGAGGTCAAAGTCGCAGGTTCGAGTAATTGAAAAAATACCGCCTCAGGCTGAAACATCGTATCTGAATCATTTGTATATTTACACGCTTTTGAAAGAAAAATTATCGTAAATACCCTACAAAATATGGCAAAAGAGAAGAAATTCGTCACTTGTGACGGCAATTATGCGGCGGCTCACATCGCCTATCTTTTCAGTGAGCACGCCGCTATTTATCCTATCACCCCTTCTTCGACGATGGCTGAGTACATCGACGAGTGGGCTGCCTTCGGCAAGAAGAACATCTTCGGCGAGACCGTCAAGGTCACCGAGATGCAGAGCGAGGGCGGTGCCGCCGGTGCAGTGCACGGTTCGCTGCAGGCAGGCGCCCTGACCTCAACTTTCACCGCATCCCAGGGTCTGCTCCTGATGATCCCCAACATGTACAAGATCGCAGGCGAGCTGCTTCCGGGCGTATTCCACGTTTCGGCACGTACCCTCGCCGCACACGCACTCTCCATCTTCGGCGACCACCAGGACGTGATGAGCGCACGCCAGACCGGTTTTGCATTCCTTGCATCTGCAAGCGTACAGGAAGCGATGGACCTGGCTGCCGTAGCACACCTTTCGGCCATCAAGTCCAGCGTTCCGTTCGTACACTTCTTCGACGGCTTCCGCACATCGCACGAGATTCAGAAAGTCGAGATTCTCGAAGCTGACGAACTTCGTCCCCTTATCAGCGACAAGGCACTTGCCAAGTTCCGCAGCCGCGCACTCAACCCGGACAACCCGGTGACCCGCGGTACCAACCAGAACCCCGACGTCTATTTCCAGGCACGTGAGGCCTGCAACCCTTACTACGACGCTATCCCCGACATCGTCGCGCGCTATATGGGTGAGATCGGTGAGATCACAGGCCGCCGCTACCTGCCGTTCGACTACTACGGAGCAAAGGATGCCGAGAACATCATCGTCGCGATGGGTTCGGTCACCGAGACCATCCGCGAGACCATCGATTACCTGGTAGAGAAGGAGAACGCAAAGATCGGTATGATCGCAGTCAGGCTGTACCGTCCCTTCTCCGCGAAGTACTTCCTGCGCGCACTGCCCCGCACGGTCAAGCGCATCGCAGTCCTCGACCGCACGAAGGAGCCCGGCGCACTCGGAGAGCCCCTCTATATGGATATCAAGAGCGTCATCGCTGACATGGGCGAGAATGCACCCCTTATCGTCGGCGGCCGCTACGGTCTCTCTTCCAAGGACACCACGCCTGTCCAGATCGTCTCGGTATTCGAGAACCTCAAGCTCAAGCAGCCCAAGAACGGCTTCACGATCGGTATCGTGGACGACGTGACCTTCAAGTCCCTTCCTCAGAAGGAAGAGATCTCCATCGTCAAGCCCGGCACCTACGAGTGCAAGTTCTACGGCCTGGGTTCTGACGGTACGGTCGGCGCCAACAAGAACACTATCAAGATTATCGGTGACCATACCAATAAGTACTGTCAGGGTTATTTCGATTATGACTCCAAGAAGTCCGGCGGTTACACCTGCTCGCACCTGCGTTTCGGCGACCAGCCGATCCACGCGCCGTACCTCGTGTCGACCCCTGATTTCGTGGCTTGCCACGTCCCGTCCTACCTCTACAAGTATGACGTGCTGAAGGGCATCAAGCAGGGCGGCTCACTGCTGCTCAACAGCCTCTGGGATACCGAGGAGACCTTCAAGCGCATCCCTGACTTCGTCAAGAAGACCATCGCTGCCAAGAAGATCCGCCTCTATCTGATCAACGCTACCAAGATTGCTTCGGAGATCGGTCTTGGCGGCCGTACCAACACCATCCTGCAGTCCGCATTCTTCAAGATCACGGGTATCATCCCTTACGAGGATGCAGTCGCCTATATGAAGAAGGCCATCGACAAGACCTACGGCAAGAAGGGCGAGGCCGTCGTCAATATGAACTATGCCGCTGTCGATCGCGGCGGCGAGTACACCGAGGTCAAGGTTCCTGCAGAGTGGAGCAAGCTCGGCGGCAAGTTCCACAGCGCAAATTACGACCGTATGGCTCCCGAATGGATCCGCAATGTCGCCGACGTCGTCGCTGCCCAGAACGGCAATGACCTGCCCGTCAGCACCTTCGCTGATCCTGATATGGTTGACGGTTCGATGCCTGCCGGCACTGCTGCTTACGAGAAGCGTGCCATCGCAGTCGAGGTCCCGGTATGGGATCCTTCGAAGTGCATCCAGTGCAACCAGTGCTCATACGTCTGCCCTCACGCAGCTATCCGTCCGTTCCTGATGACCGCCGAGGAGGCTGCAAAGGCTCCCAAGGGCATCAAGAAGACCACCGGCAACGCCGCATTCAAGGATTACACATTTACCGTTCAGGTTTCACCTGCCGACTGTACCGGTTGCGGCAACTGCGTCGATGTCTGCCCTGCAAAGGAGAAGGCCATCGTAATGGCATCCTACGAGTCGCAGGTTGACGAGCAGGCCAACTTCGACTACCTGCACGCTAAGGTCGGTTACAAGGAGGTTGCTCCCAAGACTCAGAATGTCAAGAACCTGCAGTTCGCCCAGCCGCTCTTCGAGTTCTCGGGCGCATGCGCAGGCTGCGGCGAGACCCCGTATATCAAGACCATCACCCAGCTCTTCGGCGACCGTATGATGGTGGCAAATGCTACCGGCTGCTCGTCCATCTACAGCGCGGCATTCACCTCCTCGCCGTTCTGCAAGAACGCGCAGGGTCACGGCCCGGCGTGGGACAACTCCCTCTTCGAGGACAACGCCGAGTTCGGTCTCGGTATGCGCCTCGGTTCGGAGCGCGTCCGCGACACCGTGGCACGCCTGATGAAGCAGGGCCTGGAGTGCAACTGCTGCACCTCAGAGATGAAGGAGCTCTTCGAGAAATGGCTCAACAACCGCAACGACGGTCCTGTCACACGCGAGGTTTGCGGCAAGCTCGTTCCGCTTATGAAGGAATGCGGTTGCGACGTCTGCAAGCAGCTGCTCGAGATCAAGCATTTCATCCCCGTCCGTTCGCAGTGGATCTTCGGCGGTGACGGTTGGGCATACGATATCGGATACGGCGGACTGGACCACGTCCTTGCTTCCGGCGAGAATGTGAACGTCCTCGTGCTCGATACCGAGGTTTACTCCAACACCGGCGGACAGTCTTCCAAGAGTACGCCTGCTGGCGCAGTCGCAAAATTCGCGACCAGCGGCAAGCGCGTACGCAAGAAGGATCTCGGCATGATGGCTATGAGCTATGGCTACGTCTATGTGGCTCAGGTTGCAATGGGTGCTTCTCAGGCTCAGCTGATGAACGCTCTCAAGGAGGCCGAGGCTTACAACGGCCCGTCCCTGATCATCGCTTACGCACCGTGTATCAATCACGGCCTGAAGATCGGTATGGGTCACAGCCAGCTCGAAGAGAAGCGCGCCGTCGAATGCGGTTACTGGCATCTGTACCGCTTCAACCCGCAACTTGAGGCAGAGGGTAAGAATCCGTTCACGCTCGACAGCAAGGAGCCCGACTGGAGCAAGTTCCAGGATTTCCTCAAGGGTGAGGTCCGTTACGCTTCCCTCCAGAAGTCGTTCCCGGAGAACGCCGCAGAGCTCTTTGTCAAGACCGAAGAGTTTGCAAAGTGGCGCTACAATACTTATAAGAGGCTTGCCGAAAAATAATTGGCAAATCAAAAAAAGTGACTATATTTGCAGTCCGGTCTTTTGGCCGGACTGCTTTTTACACGGTGGATGTAGTTCAGCTGGTAGAGCATCGGATTGTGGTTCCGAGTGTCGTGGGTTCGAGTCCCATCATCCACCCCCAGAGTAACGAACCCCGAAGGACGTCCTTCGGGGTTTCTTTTTAGGAATTTATATTATTTTTGTGAGTTAAAACAAATCAGCCGCAAGATGGCATACAATTTCAACGAGATAGAGAAAAAGTGGCAGGATTACTGGGCCACTCATCACACGTTCCAGGTCGAAACCGACCCTTCAAAGCCCAAGTATTATGTACTCGACATGTTCCCTTACCCTTCGGGTGCGGGTCTGCACGTCGGGCATCCGCTCGGCTATATCGCCAGCGACATATACAGCCGTTACAAGAGACTGCAGGGATTCAACGTCCTGCATCCGATGGGCTACGACGCGTTCGGCCTCCCCGCTGAGCAGTATGCTATCCAGACGGGCAAGCATCCCGCCGGTACTACGGCTGTCAATATCGCCCGTTACCGCGGCCAGATGGACCGCATAGGATTCTCCTATGACTGGTCCCGTGAAGTGCGCACCTGCGATCCAAAGTACTACAAGTGGACGCAGTGGGCGTTTCTCGAGATGTTCGGCTGCTGGTATGACCGTGAGCGCGACTGCGCCCGTCCGATCGAAGAGCTTGTAGAGCGTTTCGCCAAGGAAGGCAATGCTGCTGTCGATGCAGCCTGCGGCACCGTGGAGACATTTACCGCGGAGCAGTGGAAGGCTTTTGACAAGCGTCACAAGGCCGATATCCTGATGCAGTACCGCATCGCTTATCAGGGCGAGACGACGGTCAACTGGTGTCCCGGTCTGGGTACGGTACTGGCCAATGATGAAGTCAAGGAAGGTTATTCGGTGCGCGGCGGATTCCCGGTCGAGCAGAAGAAGATGCTCCAGTGGCAGCTGCGCGTTTCGGCGTATGCCGAGCGACTGCTCGCAGACCTGGAAGATCTCGAATGGAGTGATTCGCTCAAGGATATGCAGCGCAACTGGATCGGCCGCAGCCAGGGCGCCGAGATGGTTTTCAAGGTTTCAAATGGTGTCGAGACATACGATATGACTATCTTTACGACCCGTGCGGATACCGTATTCGGCGTGACCTTTATGGTCCTTGCCCCTGAAAGCCAGTGGGTCGAGCGGCTTACCACCCCGGATCGCAAGGAGGCGGTAGAGGCTTACCTCAAGGAGAGCCGCAAGAAGACCGAGCGCGAGCGTATGGCCGAGACCCGCAAGGTTACCGGCGTTTTCTCCGGTTCGTATGCCATCAACCCGCTCACGGGCGAGAAGGTTCCGGTATGGATTGCCGAATATGTCCTGGCAGGCTACGGTACCGGCGCAATTATGGCCGTTCCGGCGCACGACAGCCGCGACTATGCGTTTGCAAAGACATTTGACCTGCCTATCATCCCGCTGATCGAGGGCTGCGACGTCTCGAAGGAGAGTTTCGATGCCAAGGAAGGCACGATGTGCAACTCCGGTTTCCTCAATGGAATGTCGGTCAAGGAGGCCATTCCCGCCGCAATCGACTACGTCGAGGCGCACGGCATCGGCCACCGCAAGATCAACTACCGCCTGCGCGACGCCATTTTCTCGCGCCAGCGCTATTGGGGCGAACCATTCCCCATATGCTATCCCGATGGCATAGCCACCTCGATAGGAGAGGAGAATCTGCCGCTCTGTCTGCCGGAGATCGACAAGTTCCTGCCCACCGAGACCGGCGAGCCGCCGTTGGCACGCGCCAAAGACTGGACGTGGCACGGCGCGCCGATAGAGACCAGCACGATGCCCGGATTTGCGGGCAGCAGCGCGTACTATCTGCGTTATATGGATCCGCACAACGACGATGCGCTTGTAAGCCGCGAGGCAAACGGCTACTGGCGCAATGTGGACCTCTATATCGGCGGTACGGAGCACGCGACCGGCCACCTGATCTATTCCCGTTTCTGGAACAAGTTCCTCTTCGACCGCGGTTATGTCTGCGAGAAAGAGCCATTCCGCAAGCTTATCAACCAGGGTATGATCCAGGGTCGTTCGAGCTTCGTATATCGTATCAAGAACACCAATACCTTCGTCTCTGCCGGACTCAAGGACGGCTACGATACGACGGAGATTCACGTGGACATCAGTCTGGTGGACAATGACCGTCTCGACCTGGAAGGATTCCGCGCCTGGAGGCCGGAGTTCAATGATGCCGAGTTTATCCTCGAAGATGGCGAATACCGCTGCGGCTGGGCCGTCGAGAAGATGAGCAAGTCGATGTTCAACGTAGTCAATCCGGACCAGGTCTGCGACCGCTACGGTGCGGATACGCTGCGAATGTATGAGATGTTCCTCGGCCCGCTCGAGCAGTCCAAGCCGTGGGATACCAAGGGCATCGACGGCGTCCACCGTTTCCTGCGCAAGCTGTGGGGCCTGCATTTCGACCGCGACACGTTCTGCGTGAGCGACGAGGCTCCGACAGCGGCCGAGCTCAAGGCACTCCACAAACTTATCCGCAAGGAGCAGGAAGATATCGAGAACTTCTCGTTCAATACCACCGTCAGTGCATTTATGATCGCCGTAGGCGAGCTCGCCGACCTGCATTGCAACAAGCGTGCGATTCTCGAGCCGCTCGACATCCTGCTTTCGCCGTTCGCTCCGCATATCGCAGAGGAGCTCTGGAGCCTGCTGGGCCACGATGAGAGCATCTCATTCGCCCGTTTCCCCGAATACAACGCCGCATATACGGCCGAGGACAATGTCAAGTATCCGGTGCAGTTCAACGGCAAGATGCGTTTTGTCATCGAACTGCCCAAGAGCCTGACTCCCGCCGAGGTTGAGGCTGCCGTGCGCGCAGATGACAATACGGCCCGCTATCTGCAGGGCGCCGCCATCCGCCGCGTCATCGTCGTCCCCGGCAAGATCATCAACATAGTTTGCCAATAAACACTTTACTGCAATGTCCGATATCAATAAAAACAGCTTCTGGAAGACACTCAAGTCTTACGCCATCATTACTTTCGGTGTATTGCTCTATGCCTTGGCATGGTCGGTTTTCATCATGCCGATGGAAATGGTCTCCGGCGGCGTGGCCGGTATCGCCGCCATCATCCAGTACGCAACCAACGGCGCCATCGCGATGAGCTGGTCGTACATCGCCATCAATGCAGTCCTGATAATCCTGGCCATCAAGATTCTCGGCAAGGGATTCGGATTCAAGACCATCTATGCGATTCTGCTGATGACGGCCCTGCTGAAGGTTATCCCGCCGCTTATCCCGGCCGAGTTCATAAAGTCGATGGCTCTCGACAACGGCAAGATGCTGTGCGCTATCATCGGAGGTGCACTGAATGGCTTCGGCATCGCTCTGACAATCCAGCAGGGCGGTTCCTCGGGCGGCACGGACATCGTGGCGATGATCATCAACAAGTACCGCCCCATCTCCATCGGGCGCGGCATAGTGATGGCCGACGTGTTTATCATTCTCTCTGCGTTGTTCCTCCCTGCGGACAATATGGCGGAGCGCGTCGCTACCATCGTGTACGGTTTCGTGATCATGGGAGTCTTCAGTTTCTCACTGGATCTCTTCCTCTCTGGCAACAAGCAGGCGGTGCAGATGTTGATTTTTTCTAAAAAATATGAAGAAATCGCCGATCATATCGCTAAAAATATCCGACGCGGCGTATCGGTTATTTCGGCCGAAGGCTGGTACAGCAAGCAGGAAGGCAAGGTGCTGATAGTCGTGGCCCGCAAGACGGAGATGAATGCTATCCTAGCCTCTATCAAGAGAATAGACCCGACGGCGTTCACTTCGGTGAGCACTACGATGGGCGTTTTCGGAACAGGATTCGAGCACATAAAAAATAAATAAAGAGGGTATGATATGGCTATGATATCAGCCGTGTAGTACCTTTTTGATATAATAGATAATTTCCATATCGAGTTTTAAAACAAACCCGGTATGGAAAATTATTTATATCTGTTGGGCTACGTTCCGGCAATGGCAGCCACCTACTTTCTCGCCGCTTATTTTTTCAAGGCAAAATCTCATCGCAGGAAAGAGCCCCTCAAAGAAAACAAACCTGCGACCGAAGAAAACCCTCCGCAGACGGAGTACACGCTCGACCGAGGCGGCCTCTCAGGGGATGAAGGAGCACGGCTGCTCTCTGACGACGGGGCTGACAGCGATGAGTATGATGACCTGAAAGACCGCCTGGTCAATCTTCTGGAGTCTGAAAAGATATTCCTCGATCCCGGTATCCGGATCTCCGAGGTGGCCGCACGGCTGCTGACCAACAAGACGAGCCTTTCGCGGGCCATACGTCTCAAGACCGGCCGCAATTTCTGCCAGCTGGTCCATTATTATCGCGTACGTGAGGCTATGCGGCTCTACACCGAGAATCCGTCGCTGACCATTTCGCAGCTCTGCAAAATGGTGGGGTTCAATTCGATGACGACCTTCAATACGGCATTCGGACGCAATACCGGCTTCACCCCGGCCGAGTGGTGCAAGAATTACCGCCGCCAGAGTGTCCGCACGAAGGCTATCCGTAGAGCCTAAGACAATGCTGAGATTTCTTCCATGGTGCCTGACGCGCAGGAAATACTCTCCGCGCTATCTGAGACAGGCATTTGCCAAGATTGACCGCAGCATGGTCTGCGGAAAACTGTACCTCAACCGCGATATCAGCATTTCGACCCTGGCAAGGGAGAGTTCCCTTACCAGGGAAGCCGTAAGGCAGTGCCTGCAGCGGCGCGGGCTGAGTTTTGTCCAATATGTGGATTCGTTCCGCATACAGGAGGCCCTGCTGCGGATTGCGCAAATGGATATCGCGGACAGCGATCTGACCCGCGTGGCCCATAAAAGCGGTTTCGCCTCGCTGAGATCACTCAATTACCGATGCCTCAAAATGTTGGGCGTCAGCGCTTGGGTGATCTTGCAGAGGCGAAAATACCAGCAAATGTGAATGAATTAGAAGAGGACTGCCACGCCGGCGTTGATCATATTCTGCTTGACGGAATAGTCGGAAGCCGAACCGGTATAGAGGTTCATCAAACCGAAGTCATAACCGGCCTTGATGCGGAAACGCTGCATGATATCGACGCCGATACCGCCGCCGACGAGGACATTGCTGTGGCTGCTGGTGCTGTTCTCGTCAAATTTGTCAACGTCTTTCTTGATCTCGATCATAGCCGCCGTATAGACCATCTGGCCCTTGGAGCTGATAGCATACGTATAACGGGGACCTGCATAGATGAAAGCCGAGAAATCCTTGCTGAAGGGGAAGCGCAGCTGAAGGTCGATGATACCTTCTACGCGCTGCTCTACGCCATTGAACGTACCGTAGACGTTGTCAGTGACTGCCCACGTCTTCTCGTTGCACTTGCTGTAGGTATAACGTACGGTAGGATCGACTGACAGGTATTCGCCGAGGTTGAGGGTGAATCCCAGACCGGCATAGGCACCGTTGTAGTGAGCCGTATTGGATGTATTGCCGCTGGTGGAGACTTCCGGGGTATGGACATAACCTGCATCAATGTGAATCTGGGCGTTGGCACTGGCAGAAAGGAGCATCAGGGATGCTGCGAAAGCAAAAGCAAAAATCTTTTTCATTTTGATAAAATTAAGAAGTTGGTAATTATTCGACAGACTCGATCGTAACACCTTCGTGTTGTTCGAGTGCTGTGATTATCGAATCGGTAGTGACAGTTCCGTCAACTGTAAGTTCAAAAACGGCTTTGTATTTCCCGCCTTCACGGAACAGGTTGAAGTTGCTCGCGTGCTTGCCGAAAGAATGCACCGTATCGGAGGCGATGTCCGGCGTATCCGCCAGGAAGCTTACCGCGACAGTCTTGTGTTCGAAGCGCGTCAAGGTCATATGCATCACTTCGAGACAGGCGATAACTATCACGGAGGTGAAGAACGAGAGCCAGTAGAGTCCGGCGCCGCAGGCAAGGCCTATGGCCGATGCCACCCAGATGCCGGCGGCCGTAGTAAGACCGCGGACTGCATTTTTCTGGAAAATGATGACGCCTGCGCCGAGGAAACCGACGCCCGTGACGACCTGAGCCGCTACGCGGGCTGCATCGAACTGGCGTACACCTTCAAATGCATACTGCGAAACCAGCATCAGCAGCGCACTGCCCAGCGCCACCAGAAAGTGGGTGCGGATACCTGCGCTCTTGGCGCGGATGCCTCGTTCAAAACCAATGGCGCCGCCCATCAGGCCCGCCATAAATATTCTCAATACAAATTCCAAAGTCTGGTCCATATCGGCGTCAAATATACAAAAATCAATCCACGTTTTCTTTATCAAAAGCATCCACTATCCGCGTCACAAGCGGGTGGCGGACGATGTCGCCCTTGTCGAAGTGTATGAAACTGATGCCCTTGATGCCTTTGAGTATCTCCATGCCGCGCAACAGTCCGGAGTCGGATTTGTGCGGCAGGTCAATCTGCGTCGCATCGCCCGTGACGATGAACTTCGCGTCGCAGCCCATTCGTGTCAGGAACATCTTGAGCTGGCCGAGAGACGTGTTCTGAGCCTCGTCGAGGATGACGAATGCCTTGTCCAGCGTGCGGCCGCGCATATATGCGAGCGGCGCGATCTGGATGATGCCTTCTTCCATGAAGTTCTGCAGCCGCTTGGCCGGAATCATGTCCTGCAGTGCATCGTAGAGCGGCTGCAGGTACGGATCGAGCTTCTCCTTCATATCGCCCGGCAGGAATCCAAGACGCTCTCCAGCCTCGACTGCGGGTCGGGTGAGGATGAGCCGCTTGACTTCGCGGTTCTTGAGGGCGCGCACGGCGAGTGCGATGGCGGTATAGGTCTTGCCGGTGCCGGCCGGGCCTACGGCGAAAATCAGATCGTGCGAATAATACTCCCTGACAAGCTTCTGCTGGTTGGGCGTGCGTGCCTTGATGGCGATGCCGTCATTGTTGTAGAGGATGATGTTCTGGGTGACCATGCCCTCTTCAGGATTGCGGGCTTCCGCGTCGAACAGCGCATCCACATCGTATTCGTTGAGGATGGGCTTGGTACGGTGCAATGTCATCAGTTTGTTCATCTTGTCCTCGAATGCTTCAATCTCTTCTTCCGGTCCCAGAATGGTTATTTCCTCTCCGCGCGCGACTGCCTTAACCTTCGGAAAACGAGAGGATAACATATCAAAAAGGCGATTGTTGACGCCATAAATATCAACAGGATCCACGTCCTGCAAAACAATCTTTTTCTCCATCATCGCAAATATAGAAAAAGTAAAGCAAAAAGTGCTAAATTTGCATGTCTGCGTAAGCGCAGGCGCACAGTACACGAAATATTATAACCAGCAATTCTATATGAAGAATACCGTTTTCACAGAGAAGCACATAGCACTCGGGGCCAAGATGGCACCCTTTGCAGGCTTCAACATGCCCATCCAGTACACGGGTATCAACGAAGAACACGAGACCGTCCGTAACGGCGTAGGTGTTTTCGACGTTTCGCACATGGGTGAGATATGGGTCCTCGGCCCCAACGCCCTGCCGTTCATGCAGTATGTCTCTACCAATGACCTTTCGGTGCTTTTCCCCGGCAAGGCGCAGTACAACTGCTTCCCCAACGGAAAGGGCGGCATCGTGGATGACTTTATCGCATATTTCTTCAGCCCCGAGAAGATTCTTCTGGCCGTCAACGCCGCCAATATCGAGAAGGACTGGAACAACCTCCTCAAGTACGCTCCCAAGTTCGGCCTGGAGCCCGGCAAGACCCTCGTCAACCGTTCCGACGAGACCTGCCAGCTCGCAATCCAGGGCCCCAAGGCGATGGAGGTGATGCAGAAGCTCTGCGACGAGGACATCCTTTCGATGGAGTACTATACTTTCAAGCAGCTTACCGTAGCGGGCATTCCCGATGTCATCCTTTCCACCACCGGTTATACCGGCAGCGGCGGATGCGAGGTCTATGCTCCCAACGAGGCGGGCGACAAGCTCTGGAAGGCGGTTTTCGAGGCAGGTGAGCCCTTCGGCATCAAGCCTATCGGTCTGGGTGCACGCGACACCCTTCGTCTCGAGGCCGGTTTCTGCCTCTACGGCAACGATATCGACGACAGCACTTCTCCGCTCGAGGGCGGCCTTGGCTGGATTACCAAGTTCAATGACGTGAAGGGTCCTTTCGTGGACAGCGAGGTGCTTGCTGCACAGAAGGCCGAAGGCCTCAAGCGCCGTCTGGTCGGTTTCGAGATGGTGGACCGCGGTATCGCGCGCCACGAGATGCCCATCTGCGACGCAGAGGGTCACCAGATTGGTCACGTGACCTCCGGTACCATGGGCCCGACCGTCAAGAAGGCCATCGGTATGGGTTATGTGGATGTCCCCTTCAACAAGGTCGATACCGAGATATTCATCGATGTCCGCGGACGCCTGCTCAAGGCCGTGGTCGTCAAGATGCCTTTCTATAAGAAATAATATCTGTCTGCAGGAGGCTGCCCGCCGGTGGCTTGATTTTTGAATTTAAGGGACCGCGATGGGCAGAATACTGAACTTTTTATGCGCGGCGGTGCTTCTTCTTAAGGGGGGAAGTCTCGCCGCGCAGGTTTATACTACAGCGGAGCCGCTCCGGGGCCACGTCAATTATCTGGCGGATGAACGACTCGCCGGCCGCCGGGCCGGAAGCGAAGGCGAGGTATTGGCGGCAGAATATGTTTACGACCGCCTGAATGCGGCGGGAGCCGTCCTGCTTACACCCCGCCAGGGGCAGGATTTCTCGATAGAGACGCCGCAGGGCCTGTTATCTTCGCGCAATATAGTGGCTATAGTCGAGGGCTCCGATCCTCAATTGCGTGAGCAGTATATAGTAGTAGGTGCGAACCTGGATCACCTCGGCACGCAGGAAGTGACGGTGGATGGTCGCAGCCTGACGCAGGTCTATCCCGGCGCGGACAAGAACGCTTCCGGTCTGGCCTGCCTTATCGAACTGGCCAGAATGGCTGCCGCCAATCGCTATATGCTGCAGCGCAGCGTGATTTTCGTCGCCTTCGGCGCGCAGGAGGAGGGCCTTGCAGGTTCGTGGTATTTCGTCAACCGCGCTTTCGCCGAGATCGGCTCGGTCAAGGCCATGGTCAATCTTGATATGCTCGGCCATAGCGGTCAGGACCATCCACTGCGCGTATATAGTTCTATTTCACGAAGCGTGCTTAATGCGCTTATCGATAAGACGCTGGAAGAGCCGGTACTGGTTCCGCCCGTGGCCTCGGACGGCCTTGTCCGTCCTTCCGACCACCTCGCGTTCCACGAGCGCGGCATACCGTTCTTCTGCTTTACAACGGGAGCTGCCCGCGAGACGCGTACCGTGCGCGACCTGCCTTCGACGCTTGATTACGACAATATGGGCCGCCTGTGCAACTTCCTGTTCTATTTCATCAAGACGCTCTCCTGCGAAAAAGTTATGCTGCAGAGCGGTGCGCCGGTCGAGGTTAAGAAGGAAGAGGGAGTATATTTGCCGGCAGACTGTGACCGCAGGCCGATGTTTTTCAACGGTGACGAGCGCAAGTTCCTCACCGAGTGGGTATATAAGTACCTCAAATATCCCCGGGAGGCCATCAATGCCGGTATCCAGGGTACGGTACAGGTGAGTTTCATCGTAGAGAAAGACGGCTCGGTCAGCAATGTTGAGGTCGTCCGGGGAGTCGATGAATTGCTCGACGCCGAGGCCGTCAAGGTGATCGGCATCTCTCCCAAATGGAGCCCCGGCAAGATCGACGGCAAGGCGGTACGGACCAGGCTCGTACTTCCGGTAGAGTTCCGTTTGAGGAAGTAATACAAAAAAAAGAAGGACCGGAGTCCTTCTTTTTATATATGATGAATCGCTGATTATGCTTCAGCGGGAGTCTCGGGAGCTGCAGGAGCTTCGGGAGCCGCAACGACGACGGGAGCTTCGATCTCGCCCATATCGACAGCCTTCTGGAGGAAGTGAGCGTAGAGCTTAGCTTCGAGGCAGATGGAGACCAGACCGTATAAAATGGAGGCAAGCAATCCGAGGATACCGCCAATATAAGGAATCAGGCCGAAAATTATGGATACGATGCAGAGGGCAAGACAAAGGACGAACGTGAGGAAGAAAATCATCCACTTCTCTCCGAAGGTCACCTTATAGCTGAGGGAGAGAGACTTGACGGGAGCCGTACCCTTGTCCACGAGGAAATAGGGAGCAAAGCCCCACGCGATGCTGAGCACAATGGCGGGGACCATCATGAAGATGGCAGCTGCACCGATGCCTCCGAACTCAATGGCCAGCAGGACGAAGAAGTCGGAGAAACTCTTGAAATTCTCCTTCTTGAAGAGGTCGGTAGCATTGACGGTCTCGCCACGGCCGATAGCAGCGATGGCCTTGATCAGACCGATGGTGGTCCCGATATTGAGGTAAGGAATCCAGATGGTCAGCACATAAAGGATGATCATCAGCACGAGGGAACCTGCATTTGCAATTGCAAGATTAAAAGCACCCTTGAGGGTTTCAACGAAATTAAGCTTGTTTTCCATAGCTTTAGGTTTAAATAATTTTTCAAATGCTAAAAATAGCAAATAATCCGCATTTTAGCAAGGATTTATCACCATAAATAGGTATTGGCAAAACTGAAATTACTTTTGTAACTTTGCAGAACAATATGGTAAAATGAACTTTTGCAAGCACATAATAATCATAATGGCGCTCTTTCTGGGGCAGTGTCTGATTCACGCTCAGGGGCGCTCTTATACTGTCCAGGGCCGTGTCACCGATGAGAACGGACAGCCGATTGAAATGGCTGCGGTGGTCCTCAACCAGTCCCTCTACGGGATGACGGACGGCCACGGGGCATTCAGTATCCACAACGTTCCTGCCGGACGTTATGTATATACGGTATCGTTTCTCGGTTACGAGTCGGTGACAGATACTCTCGACCTGCGTTCCGCAGCCCGCAATGCCGCTCCGGTTACGCTCAACATCATCCTTCCCGAGCAGAACCTGAGCATCAGCGGCGCAGTGGTTACGGCGCAGCAGGACCAGGTCGGCAGCAAGTCCATCATCAAGATGGATGCTATCCGGCATATCCAGCCCAAGAATCTGGGCGACCTGCTGCAGCTCGTCCCGGGCAACCTTATCACCAATCCGGACCTCAACGCCGTTTCGCAGGCCACTATCCGTGAGATCGATACCGGAGGAAACAATAACTACGCGGTAGGTACTTCGGTCGTCGTGGACGGCACGCCGATGAGCAACGACGGCAACCTCCAGGTGCTCAACGCCAACCGCTATGGTTCGAGCGCGGACGGCAACAACTCGACGGTAGGTGAGAACACCACCGGCGGCAAGGGCACCGACCTGCGCCTTATCAGCGGCCAGAACGTCGAGTCGATGGAAGTTATCCGAGGCATCCCTTCGGCCGAATACGGCAACCTGACATCCGGCGTCGTGATAGTCAATACCAAGTCCGGACATACCCCCTGGGAGTTCAAGGCTCAGGCAGACCCCAATTCGAAGATGGCCTACATCGGCAAGGGATTCAATCTGGCAGCCGGCGGTGCGGTCAATTTCTCGGCCGACTGGTCGCAGTCCTGGGCCGATACCAGATTGCATTACAAGGGCTATGAGCGAATTACGGCTTCTGCAGGCTACAGCAACCAGTTCGGTCCGGTGAGCTTCAATCTTCGCGCCTCGTTCTGGACCGGCATCAACGATACCAAGCGCGATGCGCAGATGACCGAAAGCCACGCCGAGTGGCGCAACGACAACACCGGCGGCCGCATTGCACTGAACGGTGTCTACAAGGGTGAGGATACATTCCTCACGAGCCTGAGCTACAAGGTCTCCGGCCAGATTTCACGTCAGAAGGACTGGAAGGCCACGTGGATTTACAATCCTGACGGCGTTATCACCAATACCCGTGAGCAGGGCCTTCAGGAGGCTGTCTTCAAGCGCTACGGCTATCAGTCCGAATACGAGATAGAGAGTATT
This sequence comes from uncultured Bacteroidia bacterium, assembly GCA_902773925.1. Taxonomy (GTDB): domain Bacteria; phylum Bacteroidota; class Bacteroidia; order Bacteroidales; family UBA932; genus Cacconaster. The sequence continues at coordinate 18,814 of CACYGI010000003.1, forward strand.
CCGGTCAACGTCTTCGCACAGCTGACGGCTGCCAAGTATATCCAGATCGACGGAGACAGCTATACCAACATCAAGCTCGGAGCCGAGTATGTATTTGACGGCAATTTCGGCGCCGGCCTGACCTATGACGAGGCGAATCCTCCGCAGGCCCAGTCTGCGCATACCCTCCGTCCCCGTGCTTACTCCGATATCCCCAATCTGTCAACGGTTTCAGCTTACCTGAGCGACCATACGGTCCTCAAGCTGGGCACTCACAAGGCTACTCTGGAGGCCGGCCTTCGCGTCAGCAATCTTTTCCTCGATAAGGAGAAGACCGGAGGCCGCAGCGGATATCTGGTGGCTGAGCCGCGTTTCAATGCATCTTTGACGCTGCTCAACCGCGACAATAACAACTTTTTGGATGACCTGACGGTCAATGGCGGATTCGGCCTGATGAACAAGATGCCGACCCTGCTTTACCTCTATCCGGACTGCGCATATTTTGACAATGTGGCGCTCGGCCGCTGGAGCGAAAATGAATCCGACCGTCTCGCGCTGGTCCAGACGACCATTGTCGAAAACACCCAGAATACCGCTCTTCAGCCTATGCACAGTAACAAATGGGAGGCGGGCCTTTCATTCCGCCGTGGCAAGATAACCGGTACGGTCACTTATTTCGAGGAAAGGCATACCGGAGAATTCGGTTTCGAGACTCAGGTCTTCTGGCAGCAGTATCCCTGGTACACGGTTCCCGACGGGGCGACCAACCTCGCATTCGATCCCGCTTCGCAGGTGGTCTCGTATATGCTTGGCGGCGTTGCTGGCGAGGCCGATCGCAAGATGTGGACTCAGCGCCTCTCGTGGTCGCTGCCGTCCAATACCTCTTCTTCGTTCAAGCGGGGCATCGAGTACACCCTCAATCTGGGCGAATTCAAGCCGCTTCGCACGAGCCTCAATATCACCGGTGCGTGGTTCCATATCAAGCGTCAGCGGATGACCGAGTCGTATGCCAACGTTGACGTGGATACGCGCCTCAATCCGGCAAACGTCTATATGGTCAAGCTGCCCTCGGGCAGCGGAAGCATCCTGGGCCGAGTCAATTCCAATTTCGCGTTTATCACACAGATTCCCGCGCTCAAGATGATTTTTACCACGACCGTGCAGGTGGTATGGTATGACAGCAGCCAGAGCATCTACGAGGATGAGCTCGGCAGGAGCCGTTACTATCTGCGCAGTTTCCCCGACGGCGATTATATGGCTGTCAATCCTCTGGGCTACTATGATATGGATGCCAACTGGTATCCGTGGACCGAGGAGGCGGCATCCAACAAGATGCTCTACATATATATGTCCCGCACTCACGCATTCAATCTCGAGAAGGACGTCATCGAGCCCTGGGCGATGCTCAGTTTCCGTCTGACCAAGGAGATCGGGCGCACCGCGGAGCTTTCATTCATCGCCAACAACGTAACCAATACCCGCAAGTATCATACAAATCCTTATAGCCTGAGCATCAGTCAGATATATCCGCCGATGTATTTTGGTGCCGAGGTTAAAATCAAGCTTTAACGATATTAATTCATCAACTAAAATCAATACAGTATGAAAAAAGTAATCAAATTCTTTGGAATCTTCGCAGCCTGCTCGGTAATCCTGACATCCTGCGACTGGTTTGACACCCTGAAGTTGTACAATGCAACTTTCACCTTCACCCCTGAAGACAACATCGAGGTTGCCGACCTTACCGACATCACCCTGATCGTTACCGGTCCCGAGGTCGACACTCTTGAGCTTAACTCCCTCGCACCTGTGACCGACCTGCTCGTCCAGGGCCAGTACACCGCTACGCTTACCGCACGCGTCAAGGATGATGCTACGGCTCAGATTTCGGGCTATGCTACCTTCGATCTGTTCGAGGAGAAGCAGGTCAACATCGACCTTAGCCTCAGCTACAAGAGCCCCCTCGTCTTCAAGACCATCTATTCGACCGGCGGTGCGCAGTACTATGTGCTCGACAGCTATGTCGAGATTGTCAACAACTCCGACGAAGTCCAGTACCTCGACGGCCTGATGCTCGCTTGCCCTCTGGGCAACCTTAAGCAGGAGAGCGCTTGGCAGGTTGCATTCCCTGACAAGTACAACAGCGGCCAGGGTGCAGTCCTCGCATTCCCCGGCAACGGTACCGATTATCCTCTGCAGCCCGGTGAATTCATCGTCCTGGCTGACCAGGCCATGAACCACAAGCTCGCTTACGGCACAGACGAATCCAAGAAGGAAGAGTATCAAAAGAGCCCGGACCTGAGCGGTGCAAATTGGGAGAAGTACTATGGCAACGGCGATACCGACAACGAGAACGTCCCCAACATGAAGGTTGTCTATACCAACAACAAGAGCATGAAGATGTGGGCATTCGGCGTTACCGGCCGTGCTTATATGCTTATCCGTCTGCCCGAAGGCATGACCCCCGAGCAGTTCGCAGCTGACGAGAACAACTACTCCACCACGCCCAACACTTCTGCGACGACCCTGTTTATGCTCTTCCCGAGCAAGTACGTCCTCGATGCAGTCGATATCTACGGCAACGGTGTGGCAGCTGAGAGCAACTACCCGTTCTTCCTCGCCAAGGATGATGCAAAGGGTGTAGAGGCAAGCCCGTCTTATGCAGGCAAGTGCGTCCGCCGCAAGGTCGAGAAGATCGTGAACGGCCGCGTTTACTACAAGGACAGCAACAACTCTTCAGTTGACTTCAAGAACAACCAGGACAACACTCCGGGTCTTGTTCCCAACAGCATTGACTAATTTGAAATGAAACGGACAACCCTCGCAATCATCCTTCTTCTGGCTGTCGCGCCGCTCTATGCGCAGACCTGGGACGAGAGCTGGTACAACCAGCCCTTGAATCCGGCCTACGCCAGCGTCAATCCGACACGCCTGTCGTACAATGCCGTTCGTGACTACTCCGTGGCTTCGGCCGCCTACAGCATCGACCGGGGTGATTTCCACGCCATTGACGGCTGCTCAGATGACCGTCTGATGCGTTTCTCACTGGATGGTTTGCGGCAGGTAGGAAAGTTTGACCTGCAGGGGTCGTTCCGTTATGATAACCGGAGGCGGCACGGACAGTCCTGGTGCTCCACGCTCGGCCTTGATGCGGACAATCCTTTCTTTGTCTGCGACTCCATCCCGAGCGATGTCACCGTAGAGATGTTCTGCCTCTCCGCTACGGCGTCCTACCGTTTCTCAGACCGGCTCAAGGCCGGTCTGGAAACGGGTGTGACGACCGGTAGCCGCAGTGACCAGGAAGACCCCCGTCCTGCGACGAATACTTCGATAATCCCCCTGACGGCCGGCCTTATGTGGCAGGCAAGTGAGGGACTGGCACTCGGCTTTGCGGCCAAAGTGCGTTTTTATTCTTCTTCGGTCCAGTTCTACAATGTCAATCCTTTGAAGAACTACCGATACTTCGTGATGAAGGGCATGGGTGATTTTATGCGCCGCTCTTCATCTGACGAATCCGGCTACAAGCGCGATTATGACGGTCTGACTTTCGGAGGCGCATTCCAGGCGTATATGACTCCGAAGCGCGGCAGTGTCCGTGATTTCCTGGAGCTGGAGGTGTCCTACGGGACTGAAAAAGCTGTCGACGGCGCTTCGACGTACCGTTTCCTTGGAGGTGATTTCACCAAGATAGAGGCGGGCCTTTCCAATAAGCTCCAGATCCGCCGGGGCGGCAATTTCCACAATGTCTCGCTCGGCGCTTCATTTGCCGCAGGCTTCGGCGTATGGAGCGAGCAGCAGCGAAAACTTGATCCCGAGCACAACAACCGGATCTATTACGATGTCTTGAGCACCAATATGATCCACTCCTCCATGCTGATAGCGGCAGGGGCGGGGTATGACTTCGAGTGCTGGAGGGACGGCCGCCGCGATTTCTATGCCACGGTTGACGCTGACCTGCAGCTGAAGCGGGTATCGCAGTACGTCGGTGCCGAGACGCCCGTTCAGCAGGCCATGATGGTCAAGGCGGGTGCTTCCGCAGGCAAGATGTTTTCGATCGGCAAGGTGCTTCTGGCAACGCAGCTCGAGTTGCGGGGCCGCATGCCTCTTGCGACGCAGTTCGCCAGCGCTTGCCGCTACGCCGATCCGGATGATATCTCAGTGGTTTACAGTGCGCGAAAGTTTGCTTACGAGACGGCGGCTTACGTGGGCGCAGGCCTGATGCTGGATGCATCCATGCCGGTGGGACGCACGTATCCTGGCATTATGATCCGCGCAGGATACGATAAATGTCTCGATCAGTCGCAGCTTTGGCCCGAATTTGCAACTTCGGGTTTACTCGGGCTCGAACTGGGAGCATACCTGAAATTTTAAGACGAAATGAGGTTCAGATCCCTTGTCATAGCAGCGGCCATCTCGCTGCTCTTTTCCGTCAATACCTTTGCCCAGAGCAAGGGTTTTGCCATTGTCATAGATCCCGTAAGCCTTGAGCAGGCCCGCGCAGAGGTCGAAGCGTACGCGGCGGCTCTTGAGCAGGTTCAGGGATTCAAGGTTTACGTGGTCGAGGACCGCTGGGGCGTGCCGGATTCGATCCGCCACTGTCTGCAGCAGCTCCACGCAGAGCGCCGCGCTCCCATCGTCGGCGCAGTCTTCATCGGTGACATACCCATCCCGATGGTGCGTGACGCGCAGTTCCTTACCAGCGCCTTCAAGATGGACCAGAAGCGGCCCTGGCGTGAAAGTTCGGTCCCTTCTGACAGGTTCTATGATGATTTCGGCCTGCAGTTCGACTTTTTGAAGCGCGATTCGCTCCAGAGCGATCTCTTCTATTATTCACTTGCGGCCGAGGGCAGCCAGCAGCTGCGTCCCTCGATTTTTACCGGACGTATCCGGCCTACGGATGCCGGCGGCACGTCCCGTTACGAAAAATTACGCGCCTATCTGCGCAAGGCAGTTGAGGCGAAACGCAACCCCGAGCCGGTCAACACCGTATTTATCTATACCGGCAGCGGCAGCGTCAATGAGTCGAAGGTGGCTCATATCTGCGAATATGCTGCGATGCAGGAGCACTTCCCTGACCTGCAGCGTCGCGGAGGCAGCATAAGCTATATGGATTATGCAGACCGTCCCTTCATCAAGGAGCGGCTTATGAATGAAATGATGCGCCCTGTTCTGAGCATCGGCCTGATGCACCATCACGGCGACTATGATACACAGTACCTTTCGCACTATCCCAAGCCGGATGACATGGCCTCGGCGCTGGACTACTTGATGCACTGCTACCGCGCGAGACTCGAGCGGGCTGAGCGGTTCGGCCAGGACGTGGACAGCGTGCGCCGCGCGATCGAAGTGCGCGACGGCCTGCCCGAAGGCTGGCTGCTGCAGGCCGCCTGCGACGAGGCGAAGGCCCGCGAGCAGGCGATGACTGACTCGATGAACCTTACCCTTCCGGATTTCGCATCCTGGGGCTACAAGCCTTCCTGCCGGGTGGCATTCTACGATGCCTGCTTCAATGCGGCCTTTATCGAGGAGGATTATATCGCTGGAGAATATATCTTCCAGGAAGGCAGGACCATAGCCGGTATCGGCGGTTCGGTCAACGTCCTTCAGGACAAATGGCCTGACAAGCTTATCGGCCTGCTCGACGGCGGGTTGATGGTGGGACAGGTCAACCGGTTCAACGTGGATCTCGAGACCCACGTGATCGGCGATCCGACTTTCGTATTTACGCGCTTCGAAGGCTGGATGGACTGCAATGCGCTGGTCTTCGATCCCAAGCCTTCTCGTCTGAGGAAGGTGCTTCGCAGCTCTGATAAGCCCGATGAGCGGCTGCTGGCTCTCGAGCTGCTTCGCGACGATGCTTCCCTCGGGGATGAAGAGCTGCTGAAAGTGCTTCGCAGCGATCCTGCGGGGCTGGTCCGCCTGGAGGCTTTCGAGATTCTTATGGACCGCCGTTCGCCGCTTGCCGTAGATGCCATCCTAATCGCATCGCAGGACGGTTTTGAACTCTTGCAGCGCTTCGCGGTCAATGAGATGTCCCATAGCGGCGATCCCCGCCTGGCCCCTGCCCTGGCGCGGCTTATTGTAGCCAACAATACTTCGGCCCGTGTGGCGTTCAATGCCCAGCAGGCCATCCAGTTCTTCGAGCCCGACGTGATTTCCGCAGCCGTGGAAGAGGCCCTGGAGGAGGTACTTCCCTTCGTCGTGCGCCCCGAAGCCTATGCGGCAAGGGTACATTCCATCGTCGATACGTATATCGGCCGCTGGGATGACGATTTCAGGGGGATTATCTCGGGTGAGGCTTCCGCGGGTATGCGCCGCTCCCGCCTGGGATTCATGAAGATTTACCTGCCGCCGTATCTTGTCCCCGATATGGTCGGTTTTGCCGAAAGCCTTACCGACGAGGATGAACTGCTCAAGGTCCTGGATGCCTTCGGATGGCACGGTGCAGGTTACCGCAGCGATGAGATCCGAGCCCTTTGCAGCCGTTTGATGGCTGATCCTGCCCGCAGCGAAGCCGTTCGCCGCGAGGCTCTCAAAACAGCAAAAAGATTGAAATAGATATGAAAAAAGCTATCCTTACCCTTATTTTCGGCCTTACCATAGTTCTGCAGGCAGCAGGACGGGACGGTCTGGCGATTGTTGTCGATCCCGCAAGTTATGATGCCGCCCGCACTGAGCTGGAGGCCTATGCCGCAGCCGTCGAGCAGGTCAACAACCTCAAGGTATATTGGGTCATTGACCGCTGGGGCGTGCCTGACAGCATACGCACGGAGCTTCAACGCCTCCACGCACTGCCCAAGGAGCCCGTTGTCGGTGCCGTTCTGGTGGGTGATATTCCTGTGGCAATGATTCGTGACGGCCAGCATATGACCAGCGCCTTCAAGATGAACCAGGCGCAGCCCCGCAAGGATTCTTCGATTCCTTCGGATAGGTTCTATGATGATTTTGGCCTGCAATTCGAGTATGTGGACAAGGACGATGACGCGCCGTATTTCTATTACAGCGTCACGCCCGAAAGTGCCCAGCGCACGCATCCCGATATCTTCAGCGGCCGCATCCGCCCTACGGATGCAGGCGTGACCACGCGTCACGAAAAGCTTCGCGCTTTCCTTGCCAAGGCAACCGAATCCAAGCTCAATCCGCGCCCTCTGCAGCAGTTGTTCTATTTCAGCGGTCACGGATATATCTCCGAATCGAAGGTCGCCCGTATTGACGAGAAGGCTGTATTTATGGAGCATTTCCCTTCGCTCAAGCGTCGTACGGCAACGATAGGGTATATGGATCATACGGATTACAATCCGGTCAAGCAGCACCTGATGAGCGAGCTGATGCGTCCGGATCTCGATATCGCCATCCTGCACCACCACGGCTCCTGGGATACGCAGTATCTCAATGCGATCGTGCGTCCCTATTCGGTCAAGGATGCAAAGGCCTATATCGAGCGCAATATCCGCGAGCACGTCTATGCGGCATATCGCAAGGGCCGCAATGCAGATTCGGTCCGCACCGCACTGCTCGCGCGTTTCGACCTGCCCGATTCCTGGGCACAGAACTGCCTTGACGAAAGCCTGGCGGAGGCGGATTCGCTGCTCAGTGCAGGCACGGACCTCTACACCGATGATTTTGCCGTTTACGGCTATCAGCCCAATACCCCGCTGGTTATCATCGACGCCTGCTACTGCGGCTCGTTCCACCGCGACAACTGCATCGCAAACGAGTATATTTTCCAACCCGGAGGAACGGTAGCGGTGCTTGCCAATACCGTCAATTCGCTGCAGGACAAGTGGAGCGACCGTTTCATCGGCCTGATGACGCAGGGAGGCTGCGCCGGCGACCTGGCACGTTTCAGCACTTATCTCGAGTCGCATCTGATCGGCGACCCGACTTACAGCTTCGCAAAGGATGAGTCGGCCGTCGATATCGACCACCTGATCAATCAGCGCAAGGCTTCCGCGTGGAAGAAACTTCTCAAGAAAGGCACTCCTGACCAGCAGGCTCTCGCCATCGACCAGCTCGTGGCTCTGGAAGCTATCAGCGCTGCGCAGATCGAAGACATCTATATGACTTCGCCCTATGCCGTGGTGCGCCTTCAGGCAATGCGTTCGCTGGCAGATCTGGGCGGAGAAGAGTTTATCCGCACCCTTATCAATGCTTCTCAGGATGCAAATGAGCTTGTGCAGCGTTTTGCGGTCAAGTATATGGGGCAGAGCGGCGACGAGCGCCTGATTCCCGCGATGGTTACGCTTTGCATTGCCAACAATACCAGCGACCGTTGCACCTTTGATGCTACCCAGGCGCTGCCGTGTTTCCCCAAGGAGATGCTGCTGGAGGAGTTCGGACGCCAGTTCGATTCGCCGAAGGTGCAGTACATCCGCAAGGATTCGGTCCGCACCCTGATAGAGCGTGCGTTTACCTCTTCGGGCCGTGCTGCCGCCGAGCTCGATACGCTGCTCAGTAAGTACGCGAAGCCGCGCGAGATCAAGATGGCCGTTCGCGCTACTCGCAATACTCCGCTGCACTATATGATGCCCCGAATGGTCGCTTTCGTGCGTGACGGGGCGGATGAGGAGATGCAGATTTTGATTCTCGAGGCCCTTGGCTGGCATCGGTACAGCTATCAGGCTTCCTGGCTTGTCGGTGAAATGGAGCAGATCGCCGCGGATGAAAACTTCAGCCCGAAGGTCCGCGCCGAGGCTCTCAAGACACGCAACCGCCTCTTGGCGATGTAAAACTGCCGAGTATGCGTCCGGGGCGTGCTATTATTGCCGTTTTGCTGCTTCTCGCAGGGTTTTCGCTCTGCGGGCAGGAGCTCCCGGATACGAAGATCCCCAGGACGCGCTGGCGCCCCCTGCGGGCGCTTGATACGGAGTTGCCTGCGGCAGTTGACAATTCGCAGTCGCGCTATTTCCCGCCTGTTTTTACGCAGTCGGGAGGATCCTGCGCACAGGCATCCGGCATCGGGTATATGTTTACCTATGAGATGAACCGGTATCTGGACCGGGATGCTTCGCTGGCCGAAAACCAGATGAGCTATGAGTTTGTCTGGCATATGCTCAATGACGGCGAGGACCAGGGCGGATTCGTGAACGAGGGCCTGCTGCTGGCATACAATTACGGCGTAATGACTGTGGCCGATTACGGTGCTTCCGGGGTTGCGGCTTTCAAATGGGCGAGCGGTTATGATAAATATCTCCGTGCTATGCGATACCGTGCGGCGGAGACGCTTACCTATGATGACAGCATCACGGTAATGAAGCGCTATCTCTACGATGCGGGCGAAGGCCGGACCCCTGGTGGCGTGCTGACCTTTTCGGGCCAGAGTACCGACTGGCAGTTCGACAATTCTTATGACGGACCGTCCCTGACGGGCTATCATTCGCTGCTGGTCTCGCTGGCTACGGACGGCGCACACGCGATGACCATCGTGGGCTATGACGATACGGTCAGATATACCGACAAGGCGGGCGTTGAGCACCAGGGAGCGTTTATCGCCGTCAACAGCTGGGGCTCATATATGCACGATCGCGGGCATTTCTACCTGCCGTATGATTTCTTCCGCGATCCGACGGTCCCTTCGCAGCAGCTGAGCGACAAGGTTCAGGGCGTGCGGGTGCGCGTTCACGAGCCAAAGGTCGTGGCCCGCCTGGTGATAGATTATTCTTCGCGCAATGACCTGCGTTTTATGATTGGTCTGAGCACGGATGCGGATGCCCGCCAGCCTCAGCGGTATAAGCCGGTCGGCGCATTCCAGAACCAGGGCGGCGACCTGCCGATGCGCGGGTCGTATTTCGGCAGCCAGATAGAGATTGCCATAGACCTGACGCCGCTGCTGAACGGGCTCGAAGGTGATGCAGGCGTATGGTATCTGGATATTATCAAGTCAGTTGCCGGGAAAGTACAGGGGCAGGGTTGTCTGATGGAGCTTTCGGTCATTGATTATCGCGGGGGCGTCGCGGTGGAGTATCCGTATCGCGCCCCCCTGCCGGCTATCATCGCAGGTGGCAACAACCGCTTCGAGATAAGGATGAAGCCGCGCGCCAGCGTGCCGGTTTCGGGCCTCACGGTCAATTCTATAGGCGAAGGGACGCTCGTGCTCCGTACTGCCGACGGCCGTCCCGCAAAGGTTGAGATTCGCAACAATACTTCCGGCAGCGGCCGGCTGGATTTACGTTATCAGGTTAGAAAGAGATGAAACGGGTGCTCTACATACTATTTGCGGCTTTGGCCGTGCTGCTTCCTGTTTCGTGTCAGGAGGAAAGTCAGGGCAACATCTATGGCGAGGGGACGCTCAGTATCGGCGATACCTCCGACCAATGGACGTATATTTCCCTGCGGGAAGGAGCCGTGCTGGGCACCTGTCCCATTGCCGATACTGTCGCCCAAAGGGAGTGGGCCGCCCGCTCTGACTGGGACCTTGCCATAGGGAAGGGGTATATCCGTACCAATGGCGGTGTGTCCGGCGTGGGAAGCGGCGGATCTTGCTTCATCCCGTCGCCTTTTGACAGCCTGACTTCGCTTCGGGACCTGCCTTGCCCGCCCGATTCGGTTTTTGTAGAAATCTGGTAAATCTCCGCGCCGCGGGTATTCATTTTTTGCCTTCATTGTCGTATTTTTGCACGGCAAGATTATAGACTATGGCAACATATATCGAAAAGAGACAGATTCCGGTGCTGCTTCTGACCGGTTATCTGGGAAGCGGCAAGACTACGCTGCTCAATCGCATCCTGACCAATCGCAAGGGCATCCGCTTCGCCGTGATAGTCAATGATATCGGCGAGGTCAATATCGACGCCGACCTGATCGAGAAGGGCGGTATAGTGGGGCAGAAGGATGAGAATCTCGTTGCCCTGCAGAACGGTTGCATCTGCTGCACGCTCAAGATGGACCTTGTGGCGCAGCTGGCCGAACTGACCGCCACCCGCAGGTTCGACTATATCGTAATCGAGGCGAGCGGTATCTGCGAGCCGGCTCCGATTGCCCAGACTATCTGTTCGATTCCGCAGCTGGTGGCTGAGATGCCTGGAGATATCCCCTACGTGGACTGCATCGTGACGGTGCTTGATTCGCTCCGGATGAAGGATGAGTTTGCTCTGGGTGAGGCCCTGTCCCGTGAGGATATCGGGGATGACGATCTGGAGAGACTGGTCATAGAGCAGCTTGAGTTCTGCAATATCGTGCTGCTCAACAAGGCTTCCGAGGTTAATCCTGATGAGCTGGACCTTCTTCGCGGTGTGGTCAAGGGCATCAATCCTACTGCCCGTGTGCTCGAGTGCGATTACGGCGATATAGATCTGGACGAGATCATCTATACGGGTATGTTCGATTTCGAGGAGGTCGCGACTTCGGCTGCGTGGATTGCGGCTGTTGAGGGAGAGGAAGAAGGTGAAGAGGAGGGCGAGGCTCTGGAGTATGGCATAGATACGTACGTGTATTACCGCCGTCCGCCGCTTGATCTCAATAAGTTTGACAATATGCTGGCCCGTCATTGGCCTAAGAATATCATACGCGCAAAAGGTCTCTGCTATTTCTGGGATGAGCCTCAGAAGTGTTATCTGTTCGAGCAGGCCGGGCGCCAGATGGCTTTGCGTGATGCGGGTCTGTGGTATGCCACCATGGAAGAGGATGCCATCGAGCAGATGCTCGAGCGGGATGCGAAGTTCCGCCGCGACTGGCAGCCGCCCTACGGTGACCGTATGATTAAGATAGTTTTTATTGGTCAAAATCTGGACCGTGCGGAGATTGACCGTCTTATGGATTCATGTTTGGAGAAATGAAACGCAAAGCAGGTATTATCGTGGCCATGAACCTCGAATACGAGGCTCTTGTAAAAGCGGGTATCCGTGGTGTGGTGCATTCGGGTATCGGCAAGGTTTCGGCAGCCAGGGCTGCCACTGAGATGATTCTCTCGGAGCATCCTGACTGTATTATCAATTCCGGCTGTGCAGGTGGTCTGCAGCCCGGCATGAAGGTTTTCGATCTGGTTATCGGCGCCCGGACCGCATATCACGACGTATGGTGCGGCCAGGGCAATGAGATAGGTGAGGTCCAGGGACTTCCGAGGTTTTTTGAGGCGGATCCCGAACTGATCTCGATGGCCCGTCTGGTTGAGTATGACCACAAGATCCATACGGGTCTTATCTGTTCAGGTGATCAGTTCCTTACTACTCCGGAGGAAATGGGCGGTGTGCTTGCGAAGTATCCGGATGCGTTGGCCTGCGATATGGAGTCTGCTGCCATAGCACAGGTTTGCCATTATTATAAGGTTCCGTTCCTGAGTTTTCGGCTCATCAGTGATCTCAACTCTCCCTCCAGGGAGGAGCATATCAATTCATATCAGGGCTTCTGGCGCGATATTGCCGATGATTCCTACAATGTGCTCCTGCGTCTGATCGATTCACTTTAGTTTTTTTTGTTTATGAAAAAGTTCCTCTGGCTTGCGGTTATCTTTCTGGCGGTGGTTTCCTGCCGGCCTTCTGCCATTACTCTTGAGCAGGAGGGCTGGGCTCCCCGTGTCCGGGAGGCTCTTGACTGCCTTCTGGCCGAATGTGGCAAGTCTTCGCCTGATTATGACGCTTCGGTGCGTCCCTATGCGGTTTTTGATTTTGACAATACGACCATCATCAATGATATAGCGCAGACCTTGCTGGTCTATCAGATTGAGAATCGTAGATTTGCCATCGCTCCGGAGGATTTCTACACTGTCCTGACCGAGTCGCTTTCTGACCTGGATATCGATTTCGGCGGTGGCCTGACTCCCCGGATGCTGGCTGAAGATCTCGCCCGCGATTATGCGTTTCTCTGCACCTGCACGGATCTGGATGAGATGCGCCGCAGCGGCCAGTATCTGGATTTCCGTGCCAAGCTTTGGTATTATTCGTCTTCTACGGATATGGCGTATCCCGATTCGCCTTTCGGCTGCGTGTGGATCATCTCCATGCTTGAGGGAATGACCCGGGACGAGGTGATGGCTCTCACCCGCGAATCGGTGGATTACTGGATGGCCCAGCCGAGTATGTGGCGTGAGCGTTGGGAGAGTCCTGACGGCAATGTCTCAGTTAATGTCCCCAAGGGGCTTGCCTTTACTCCCGAGATGAAGGAGCTTTACGCCGCCCTTAGCCGTTCGGGCATCGATGTATATATCTGCTCGGCTTCTTTCGAGACCATTGTCGAGGCGGTGGCCTGCGTACCCCGGTATGGTCTGGGCCTGGATGCTTCACAGGTTTTCGGTATCCGGGTGGCTCCGACCGCTGATGAGTATTTCAAGGCCGTGGCCGACAGTTCGTATGCCCAGCCTTACCGCAGCGGCAAGGTGGAGTGCATCCTGAGCCAGATGGCGCCTTCTCACGGCGGACGCGGTCCGGTGCTTGTGGCGGGTGACAGTAACGGGGACTATGCGATGCTGACGCAATTCCCGGACCTTAAGGTCGGCTTGATCATCGAGTGTCTCCGCGGAGGAGATATCGGCGCTCTTGCCGAGACTGCCCGCCGGGATACTACGCAGGTGACCCTCTGTGGTCGCAGCGCGCCCTTGTATGTAGTCCAGGGCCGAGATCCCGGGACCAAGACTTTCATCTCCACCGACCGCAGCCTCCCCATAAAGACAAAATAGTCGGGGCCTGCCCCGCCGGCTCACCTTTCATACCTTTGTGTAATCAATGGTGCAGGGTACTGGTTTGGCGGGAGAGGTGGACGTTGCCGGTGAGGGAGATGTAGTAGGTGTATTCGTAGCAGGCGTAGCGGACGCGGCGTAGCGGGGCGGCCAGCCGGGAGGTGTAGTAGCGGAAGTCGAAGCGGCTTGCCTGCAGTTCTTTCTTGGGAATACATTTCCTTCCCAGCGAATAACGGGCATCGAGTATCCTGCGGTTGCGCATAAGGATGGTATCCACTGAATGTGATGCCCGAAGTTCTTCCCTGCGCCTGGCATTGTGAAAATTGGTGCGGCACTGGTCGCAGCAGAAAACCTTGTCAATCCTTCCCTGGTAGCGGCTGCCGCACTCTCTGCAATATCTTTCCTTTTCCACGATTCTTCCCTCCTTTTGTGCGGAGCAAATATACATCGACTCCCGCCCGGTCGGATCGACAAAAACGCACGTTACGCTTTTTGTCGCAGGATGGGCGAATTCGGAAAAAACGCGCCCTGTCCGATACCGTCTTTATCCGTTTTTATGCGTTTTTAACCGTTTCGAGGCGAAAATTAAACGATTATACTCGTGTAAAGTATGGTTAGCGCCTGCGCTCCGTATTAGATTTGCAGCCGTAACAAACAAACCTGTTGATTATGGAAACAATGTCTCTTAACAGGGTCGAACTGAAGGGAAGAGTAGGACAAGACCCAAAAATCACAAGGACGGGCAATTCAAGCCTCGCACGCTTTTCACTCGCAACGAGCGAGATCTACAAGGACCGCAGCGGCAATCTGCACGAAGAGACCACCTGGCATAACGTGGCCGTATGGGCGGGACGCAACATCGAAGACTTCGAACTGATCCGCAAAGGAGCCACGGTATGGCTTATCGGGCGTATCCGCAATTCCAAGTATACTAACGCCGACGGGGAGGAACGATTCTTCGCCGAAGTGGTCGCTTCGCGCCTGAGTGTCAACCGGGAGACCGAAAGTTAAACCTGATACCGTAAGGGTTTGAGCTCCGATATGGCTCCCTGCCGGCGGGGAGCCGTACCGGATTGACAAAAAAAACGTATCTTTGTATGATACTAAAGGACTGACTATGGCTCACAATCTTTACCTCTTCAATACACTTTCGCGCCAGAAAGAGCTTTTCAAACCCATACACCCCGGTCGTGTCGGAATGTATGTCTGCGGACCTACGGTTTATGGAGACGCACATCTGGGGCATGCCCGCCCGGGTATCACCTATGACGTGCTCTTCCGCCTGCTGAAGCATCTGGGTTACAAAGTCCGCTATGTGCGCAACATCACCGATGTCGGACATCTTGAGAATGACGCCGATTCGGGAGAGGACAAGATTGCAAAGAAGGCAAGGCTCGAGGAGCTGGAGCCTATGGAAGTCGTGCAGACCTATACCCTGCGATATCACGAGGCCATGCAGAAGCTTGGCGTGCTCCCGCCCTCGATCGAGCCTCACGCTTCGGGTCATATCATCGAGCAGATCGCGACGGTCCAGAAGATACTGGATGCCGGATATGCATATATCAGCAACGGTTCAGTCTATTTCGATGTGGACAAGTACGATCGTGAGCATCATTACGGAGTGCTTTCGGGACGTGTCCTCGAAGAGATGAAGGCCAATACCCGCGAACTGGACGGTCAGGACGACAAGCGTGCCCCGTATGACTTCGCCCTCTGGAAAAAGGCGGCTCCGGAGCACATCATGCACTGGCCCTCACCTTGGAGCGAAGGATTCCCCGGATGGCATCTGGAGTGCTCGGCAATGGGCGAGAAGTATCTCGGGACGGAGTTTGACATCCACGGCGGCGGCATCGACCTGATGTTCCCGCACCACGAATGCGAGATTGCACAGAATGTCGCATCACGCGGGACCCAGGGGGTTCATTACTGGGTACACAACAATATGATCACCATCAACGGCGAGAAAATGAGCAAGTCAAAGGGCAATTTCATCTCCCTTGATGAAATGTTTGCAGGAACGCATCCGCTGCTGACCCAGGCGTATTCCCCGATGAACGTCAGATTCTTCATCCTGCAGGCTCATTATCGCAGCACCATCGATTTCAGCAACGATGCGCTTCTGGCCGCAGACAAGGGTCTGAAGAAGATGCTTCAGGCTGTCCGCGACCTGAAGGGCCTTCAGCCTGCAGCCGGTTCCGCTCCCATCGCGGAGATTGCCGAGCTGGAGCCGCGTGCACTCGATGCATTGACTGACGATCTCAATACTCCAGGAGCCCTTTCCGTGCTCTTCGAGGCAGTCAAGTGGGTAAATGCCGCAAAGGATCATACCGCAAGTCTGTGCCAGGAAGACATCGATCGCCTGCAGGTACTGTTCAAGGATATTCTTGAAGATGTCCTGGGCATACAGGATACCCAGAGCTCGGACGGCGGAGCGAAGGTCATATCCGGCCTGATGGATATGGTGCTCGACATCCGTCGCTCGGCAAAGGCCGAGAAGAACTGGGCCGTCAGCGACAAGATTCGCGACGACCTCAAGTCTATCGGCATCCAGATCAAGGACACCAAAGACGGCTGCGACTGGACCATCACCGAGTAGAATCCGGATCAGCATCACTAATTATTGGCTCTTTGGATAGCTTGTGGCGCATAGCCGGCTGTGGGCAGCCTGGTGGAGCCGAGATAGTTATATTATTTGCTAAGCCGTGAGGCGTGCAAAAATATAACTTCGAGGCGCGAGGGCGTAGCCGGCTGGCAGGTTAGTTATTTGTCGTCCTTCTTGCCGGAGGCGGGGCGGCGGCCACGGCGGCCTTTGAAGCCATCCTTAAAGCCTTCCTTGAGATCCTCTTTCAGCTCCTTGAGGGGTTTGATGTCCTTGAAGGGGCTGCGGCTCTTGATATCTTTGAGGTCTTCTTTCAAGTCCTTGAGAGGCTTGATGTCCTTTAGGGGCTTGATGGGCGGGATGCTGCCGCGGATGCTGTCGATGACGTCCTCCATGCTGGGCGCCGTCTCCTGGACGATGTGGCAGAGGAGTGTGGCGGAGGTACACGAATCGATGTGCACGGTGACGCATTCGCCGGCGTGGTGACCCTCGGCAGGGAAGACGCAGGTCTTGTTGCCGTCGGTACGGCCGGCAAGCTCATCGCCGCAGCGCTTAGACGGGCCGTCAATGAGCACTTCCACGACGCGTCCGACCCATTCCCGGTTGCGCTCCAGAGAGATCTCATTCTGGAGGGCTATGATGCCGTTGAGGCGGGATGTCTTGACCTCGGGCGGTACGTTATCGGGATAATGGCGCGAAGCCTTAGTCCCCGGACGCTCCGAGTATTGGAACATAAACGCGCTGTCAAAGCGGACGGCCTCCATCAGGGACAGCGTCTGCCGGTAATCCTCATCCGTCTCTCCGCTGAACCCGGCGATGACATCCGTCGTAATGACGCAGTCCGGAAGAATCTCCCGGATCTTATCGACCCGTGCCAGATACTGCTCCCGGGTATATTTGCGATTCATCTTCTCCAGCATCGGAGTGCTGCCGGACTGGACCGGAAGATGGATATGCTTGCAGATATTTTCGTACATCGCCATCACGTAGAGCACGTCGTCGCCCATATCCTTGGGATGCGAA
This sequence comes from uncultured Bacteroidia bacterium, assembly GCA_902773925.1. Classification (GTDB taxonomy): domain Bacteria; phylum Bacteroidota; class Bacteroidia; order Bacteroidales; family UBA932; genus Cacconaster. Next base: position 36,024 of record CACYGI010000003.1, read on the forward strand.
GTCGCAAAACGGATGCGCACCGTGGGGTCGAGCAGCGCCACCTGCTCCAGCAGCTGCGCGAAATTGACCGAACGGGTGGGGTTAGAGGCATCCACCCAGAGGTACGAATCCACGTTCTGGCCGAGCAGGGTGATCTCTCTGTATCCGGCGGCAATCAGTTCACCGGCCTCACGCAGAATGCTGTTGGGGTCGCGGCTTCGCTCTGCGCCACGGACATACGGCACGATGCAATACGAACAGACATTGTTGCATCCGCGCATGATGGAGATAAATGCCGACACTCCGGAAGGATCGGTGCGGACCGGGGTGATGTCGGCGTAGGTCTCCTCGTGGGAGAGCAGCGTATTGATCTGCTTTTCGCCGTCGCGGATACCGGCTATCAGCCGCGGCAGGTCGCGGTACGCATCAGGTCCGGCTACGATATCCACCGCTTCATTCTCCAGAAGGGAAGCCTTGAGCCTTTCGGCCATGCATCCGAGCACGCCGACGATGACGCGCCGCTTCTTTTTCTCCTGACGGAAAACATCCAGGCGGCCAAGAACGCGCTTTTCGGCATTATCCCGTATCGAACAGGTATTGATCAGGATCAGGTCTGCATTGCTGATGCTGTCGCACAGCGCCCATCCGTTATCCTGCAGGATGGAAAGGACGACCTCGCTGTCGTTGACATTCATCTGGCAGCCGTAGGTTTCGATGAAAACCTGCGGGCGCGAAAGGTCCGTTACGGGTCTGAGATTGGTAGTTGCTGTCTTTGCCATTATCCGGTGTCAATGATTACGCAAAGATAACTTTTTTCTATCTTTGCAAGAGAATATGAAAAGGATTGTTTTTTGCCTGATGCTGTGCAGCCTTTTGCTTTGCGGCTGCAACGACTACAAGCGACTGGAGTTCAAATCATTTGACGTAGACGGCTTTAACGGATTCTCCGTAACCCGCGAAGATGCCTCGATCGATATGAACGCCAGGATAGGCGTCGCCAATCCGACGCGCTCGGTATTCACCCTCATCGCATTTGACGGCACGGCTTATCACGCTGACGGCACACTCTTTGCCAAAGTGGTCTCGACTGACCAGGCCACCGTACCGGCATACAGCGACGGGATAGTATCCGTGCCGGTAAAACTCACGATAGCGGATCCTCTGTCGCTTTTCCTGGGCGGCAAGCTGGATGTGGAGCAGATGAGGGCCGATTATCAGATGAAGGTCAGGGCCGGAGGGATGACCCGCACGATAACCCAGTACGATGTGCCGCTCGCTGACCTGATCCGTAATGTCAAGGCCATAGGCCAGAAGGAGGAGGAGTAATGAACAGACTTTCGATAGCGATAACCGTACTGCTGCTCTCAGCCGCTACAATGGCTCAGGCGCAGAACATCATACCCCCGGTTGTTGATACGACGGCCATTCTCGAGGCCCGCGTAGATGAGCAGATCGTGGATCCGGATTATGTTGGAAAGGACATTTTCACGCTGCTTGCAACGCATAAGACCGGCCAGGGCAAAGTCACCATCCATCAGAGCGATGCACTGCGCGTGGCGATGGACCGCCACATCGCACGCAATTCGGACCGCAAGATAAGCGGCTACCGCGTCCGCATTTTCTTCGACAACAGCCAGACGGCCCGCACCCGCAGCGCATCGGTCGCGGCGTCATTCCGCGCCCGCTATCCGGGCATCCGTGCCTACGAGAATTATACCAATCCCTACTTCAAGGTGACGGTAGGCGACTTCCGCACGCAGGCCGAAGCGCAGGATTTTGCAGACCAGATAACCGGCATTTACCATTCGGCATTCGTGGTGCGCGAATCCATCAACTATCCCATACGCTAAATCGCAGAGAGATGCTCGAACAGAAGTTACAGCAGAAACAGGTCCAGAAGCTTTCCCCGCTGCAGATTCAGACCATCAAAATGATCGAATTGCCGCAGATGGACCTCATGCAGCGTATCGAGAAGGAGCTTGAGGAGAATCCGGTACTCGAGGAAGTCAACGAAGACCCCGAGAACCAGGAAGGTGCGCCTAAGAACGTTTCGCTCGACGAGTATCGCCACGACGACACGCCATCGTATCGTCTCTATGTCAACAATCAGGGCAAGGACCTGAAGCCCGAATACAATACCTTCCAGGTCAGGGAAAGTTTCCAGCAGAGCCTGCTCCACCAGTTGGGTTACTGCAAGCTGGACACGCGCCAGATGCAGATAGCGGCATTTATCGTCGGAATGATAGGCGATGACGGTTATCTGCGCCGCGATCTGGAGTCACTCTCAGACGACCTGGCATTCAAGACCGGACTGGAGGCGGATGCCGAAGAGCTCGAAGAGCTTCTCAAAGTGATACAGGGTTTCGATCCCCCGGGAGTCGGTGCGCGCGACCTTCGCGAGTGCCTGCTGCTCCAGATTCACTACCTGCCTTCAACCCCGGCCCGTGATCTTGCAGGCAAGATACTCACTGACTGTTTCGATGAGTTCACCAAGAAGCATTTCTCAAGGATAATGCAGCGCCTCTCTGTCAGCGATGAAGAGCTGAAGGCCGCGATGAACGAGATCCGCAGGCTCAATCCCCGCCCCGGCGGCCAGGTCGATGACTCGTACAGCGAGCAGGCACAGCAGGTCGTTCCTGATTTTCTGTTGGATCTGCGGGACGGCGAACTGGTGCTCTCGATGCCCCGTTTCTCGATACCGGAGCTGCGCGTCAACAAGCGTTATGCCGAGGTCCTGATGAATGCCGCAGGCAACACCACCCAGGCAGGCAAGGAAGCCGTGGCCTTCGTTAAGCAGAAGATGGATTCGGCAAAATGGTTTATCGAGGCCATCAAGCAGCGGCACCACACGCTGCAGAGCACTATGCAGGCCATTATAGACTTCCAGCACGACTTTTTCATCGACGGGGACGAGACGCAGCTGAAGCCCATGGTGCTCAAGAATATCGCCGAAAAGACCGGATTTGACATTTCCACCGTATCACGCGTGGTCAACAGCAAGTACATCCAGACGCATTTCGGCATCTATCCGCTCAAATATTTCTTCTCCGAAGGCCTTACCAATAAAGAAGGAGAGGAAGTCTCGACACGCGAGGTCAAAACCATCCTCTCCAAGAGTATCGCCGAGGAAGATAAGCGCAAGCCGCTGACCGATGAAGAACTGGTCGCCCTGCTCGGGCAGAAAGGCTATCAGGTCGCGCGCCGCACGGTCGCCAAGTACCGCGAGCAGCTCAACATTCCGATCGCCCGTCTTCGCAAGGAATTATAACGTCAGAGCTTGCTGCCGTAAGCAAGGTCTCCGGCATCGCCCAGTCCGGGCACGATGTACATCTGGTTGGTGAGCTCCTCGTCAATGGCGCCCAGCCAGCAGGTGACTTTCTTGTGCGGCAGGTTGCGGGAGAGGTACTCCACGCCGTCAGCCGAAGCGATAAGGCTTACGATATGCGTGTGGGTGGGAGTGCCCATCTCGTTCAGCTTGTCATAAGCCAGCACCATCGAGGCGCCGGTCGCCAGCATCGGGTCAGCTATGATGAGCACCTTGTCCTGGACGTTGATATTGGTCGAATATTCGTACTGGATCTTGATCTTGTTGTCCTTGCCGTACTTGCGATAGGCGGCGACAAATGCGTTTTCAGCCTTGTCGAAATAATTGAGCAGGCCCTGGTGCAGCGGCAGTCCGGCGCGAAGGATGGTGCTCAACACGATCTGGTCGCTGATAAGGTTGCACTGTGCGATGCCCAGAGGGGTCTCTACGTCACGGGATTCGTATTTCAAGGTCTTGCTGATCTCGTAAGCGAATACTTCTCCGCAGCGTTCGAGATTGCGGCGGAAGCGAAGACGGTCCTTCTGGACATTCCGGTCACGCAGCTCGGATATGAACTGATTGAGCAGCGTATTGCCGGCACCAAGGTTGATAACTTTCATAAGGCAGGAGCTTTTTTGTTTACGCGAATTTAGTAATAATTTCTTCAGAAAAGCTATAATATTTGTCCTGACATATGATAATGTGATCGCAAAGTTGAATATCGAGCAGGGCGAGGGCCTTGCGCAGACTTTCGGTCTGCTCGCGGTCCCGGACGCTGGGCTGGGGATTGCCGGAGGGGTGATTATGCACCAGAATTACGCCGGAGGAGAGCTTCTCCAGCGACCGGCTGACCATCATCTTGATGTCCATGACGGTCAGGTCCACGCCTCCCTTTGTGATGCGTTCGCGCCCCAGAAGGCGCCGCCCCTTGTTGAGAAACATCAGCCAGCATTCTTCGTGGCGCAGATTTCCGATATCCGGCCGCATTATCTGTGCGGCGACCGCCGAATTGCGGATAATCGGGTTGTCGTACGGTTTTTCGGAGGCCATCCGGCGAGCGAGTTCGCAGGCGGCCGTAACAGACATCGCCTTGGCCAGGCCGATGCCTTCGATGCTGCACATCCGGTCAATCGACATCCGGCTCAGCTCGCAGAGCTTCCCGTCGGCAAGGGCGAGCAGGTTGCGCGAGGTCTCTACGGCATCCGCCGTGTTGCTGCCGCTGCGGATGAGGATGGCGATAAGCTCCGCTGCAGTCAGGGAAGAGCAACCTTTGGCAAGCATCTTCTCCCTCGGCCGCTCTTCTTCGTTCCAGTCTTTGATTGTTCTTTCCATAACAGGTTTGTTTTTGAGGTCAGGGTATAAAAAAACTTCCCCGCAATATAGGGGAAGTTCTTGTGATGCCGTACTACAAAAAAGCTGTGCTTAGAGTTTGTTTACGTAAACTGCAATTCCGCTTTTGAGGTTGGCTGCCTTGTTCTTGTGGATGATGTTGCTCTTTGCGAGCTTGTCGATCATTGCAAAAACCTTCGGCATGGATGCCTCTGCGGCTGCTTTGTCTGTAGTGTTACGGAGTGCGCGGATCGCGTTCCGGGTTGTCTTGGCATAATACCTGTTATGCACTCTGCGCTTCTCGCTCTGGCGATTGCGCTTGTCTGCTGATGCGTGATTGGCCATTTTTCGTTTTTTTATATTTTCGGTAGTGGGTAGGAGAATCGAACTCCTATTGCAAGAATGAAAATCTTGAGTACTAGCCGTTATACGAACCCACCATCATCAGACCATGCGGTCTAAGGGAGTGCAAAGGTATGAAAATAATTTCTAAAACCAAAAAATTTTGCCAAACCTGCTACTCTTTGCCTTCCGCCCATCGGAAAGAACCGGTAATCGCATCTACCTGGCGCAGATAATTGCGCTTTTTGTATTTCGGCGCATAAACGAAACCTTCGGTCACGATGATGCTTTTTCCATCCGGCGACAGAAACGCGCGCGAGACGAACGGGCCTCCCATATAGTCGTTGTGGGTGTCCCAGAGCGTGCGCACCTCGTACATATCGATGTCGTTGAAGCGCACCTGGCGGTAAACGGGATTGACAGGGTTGGTTATCATATAGCTGCCCTCGTTGGGCGCGGGGACCATATCCTTGAGCACTTCGTCGCGCTTGGCGATCAGGTTGTCCATCGTGAACTGCGACATATCGGTGAATGGGAAGCGATAGATGAAGATGCCCTGGTTGAGGAATGAGGTCTCGTACGAGATCCAGATGAAATCCGAAGCCTGCTTCTTGAGGCTGTAGCCGTTGGGGAAACGGGGGGAGCCGCCGAATTTGTTCTCGACGACAGACCTCAGGCCGACTTCTTCAAACTCTTTGGCATTGGCCAGGATGCGTTCGCGCTCGGCTTTCTCGAAGGCTTCGACGATCTGGTCGCCATTGCTGCGGATAAATGCGGCTGCGGCATCGTCGGTCGGCGGAACGGTCACCACTACCACGATCTGCGGTCTTGCCCAGATATCATTGCAGATGCGTACCGTCGGCTCAGCGCCATCGGCCGGCTTGAGGTAGAGCATATTGCGGTGCACCTTCAGAAGCTTGTTGAGGCTCGCTTCCGGGACGTTGGAGAGGTTGAACAGAGGTTCGCGCTGCGGAAGGCTGGGATAGTCCGCCGCCAGGACGTCGCGGATCGCCGCGCCGGTCTCCGATTCCCACTGGGCCTTGGTTGCCACGACGATTATCTCGCCGGGCTTGCCGCTGATATTTGGCAGGATCTTGCCCTCGCCGCCGCAGGAAGTGAGCGCCAGCAGGCCGATTATGGAGCAGATAAAAATATTTCTCATATCTCGTTATTTGAATAATCCACGTATGTCATTGCCGAAGGCAAGTACCATCAGACCAATGAGAAAAATCATGCCAATGGTCTCGGCCACCTGCAGGAACTTGTCGCCGGGCTTGCGGCCGGTGATGGCTTCCACGATCAAAAAGAGGATGTGACCGCCGTCAAGACCGGGAATCGGGATGATATTGAGCACGCCAAGCATAATGGAGAGAAATGCGCAGATCGACCAGAACTTGGACCAGTCCCACTGCTCGGGGAATATCTTGCCGATGGCGATGAAGCTTCCCACGGACTTGTAGGCTCCTGTCTTGGGGGTAAATATCAGTCCCAGCTCCTTGACATAGCCTGAGACCGTCTTCCAGGCTTTTACGGCCCCGGCCGGAATGGCCTCCAGCAGTCCGTATTCGCGGCGGGTGATGGTCAGCATCTGCATCGGATCGGTGAGGTACACCCCGATAAGGCCGCTCTCATCAACATTTACCGGCACGGTTAGACTCTCTTCACCTCGCAGTACGGTAAGCTCAATCTCTTCTCCAGCGTGAGCAGCGAACGAATTTAAGACACTTGAAACAATCGTCATAGGCTCGCCGCAGACCGCCGTCACGCGGTCTCCCTCCTGCAGCCCGCAGCCGGCGTTGGGCGAATCCGGCAGCAGGCCGGCCACGACGAACGGCACGGCGACGGTAAACATTCCCGGAGTGTTGAGCATCGCGGGAAGATAGTTCTCGTCGATACGCACGGTGACGATCTCACCATCACGCAGCACCGTCACTTCACGGGCCTGCTGCCGCAGCATATCTATCTGAATGTTGGCGAAATTGTCCACCTCGTGGCCTTCGATGGCCAGAATCCTGTCTCCGTCACGGAATCCTATCTCCGCCGAAAGATCATTGACGGCTATGCCGTAAACGGCGTCTTCGTTGCGCAGATACTCCTCGCCCCAGGCATGCAGGATGCCTGCATAGAGCACGACGGCAAGTATGAAGTTGAAAAATACGCCACCGAACATTATCCAGAACCTCTGCCAGAGATTCTTCGTACGGAACTCCCACGGCTGAGGAGGGCCCGCCAGGTCTTCCTTGTCCGTGGTCTCGTCGATCATTCCGGAAATCTTGCAGTAGCCTCCGAAGGGCACCCAGCCGATACCGTACTCAGTGCATTCGGGATGCTCGTCCCATTCTCCGCCGTTGGCCGACAGCACCTTGCAGTGCAGCTTGCCGCCGAAACGCTTGAACTTTATAAGCGAAAATCGCGGATTGAAAAACAGATAGAACTTCTCGACGCGTGTCTTGGAAAGTTTTGCGAAGAAGAAATGTCCGAATTCGTGGACAAGAATGAGCAGCGAAAGGGCCAGAATGACCTGGACGGCCTTGATCAGTACAACCATTATCAGTTAAAATGCTTTTTCAAAATAGTTTCTGCGATACGCCTTGCTTCAAAATTCGTGCTGAAAACATCATCGAGCGAAGGCTTTTCGATAAAAGGAGCCGCCGCCAGCGTTTCGCTGACGATTGTCGGGATGTCCGTAAACCGGATCCTGCCCTCAAGAAATGCGCTGACGGCAATCTCGTTGCCGGCGTTCATCGTGCAGCAGGCGGTGCCTCCGCGGCTGACGCAGTCCCGTGCGATGGCAAGGCAGGGGAATCGGTCGGTATCGGGCTGCTCGAAGTGGAGAGCGCCCATTTTGACGAAGTCAACCCGTTCGACATCAAGCTCCTGGCGCAGCGGATAGCTGAGCGCATACTGGATGGGCAGTCGCATGTCGGGAGCGGCCATCTGGGCCATCACGCTGCCGTCAGCAAACCGCACCATCGAGTGGATGACGGATTCGGGGTGGATGAGCACCTCGATGTCCTCCGGTGCCATATCGAACAGCCACCGTGCCTCTATCAGCTCAAGCCCCTTGTTCATCAGGCTGGCCGAATCGATGGTCACCTTCGCGCCCATCTTCCAGCGGGGATGCTTAAGCGCGGCATCCACCGTTACCTCGTGCAGCTGCTCTGCAGTAAACTGTCGGAACGGGCCGCCCGAGCCTGTCAGGATGAGCTTTACGGGACGGATCCTCTCGCCCTGAAGGCATTGGAAAATGGCTGAATGTTCCGAATCCACGGGCAGGATGGGCGAGCCGCTTTCGCGGGCCAGAGGCATTATGATGCCGCCCGCCGCGACCAGCGTTTCCTTATTGGCCAGGGCGATGGCCTTGCCGGCACGGATGGCGGCCACAGTCGATTCAAGCCCGCTGAATCCGACCATTGCCGTAAGCACCATATCCACGTTGTCGGCGGCCACCAGGTCGCAGACGGACTCCATCCCTGCAAACACCTTAATATAGAGGGGCTGAAGCGCGTCGGCAACCTCGTGGTAGCGGTCCGGATTGCAGATGACCACGGCCGAGGGTTCAAACTCTTTCGCCTGCTGGATGAGCAGGTCGGTATTGTTGTTGGCTGTCAGCAGCTCTATCGAGAACAGATCGCGGTGGCGGCGGACTACATCCAGGGCCTGTGTGCCTATCGAGCCGGTAGAGCCGAGGATGGCCAGGCGCCGCTTCGTGGCGGAAGAATTGTTCATTGTTCGTCAGAATTTGATATACAGTGCAGGATCGACAGCTTCGCCCTGATACCAGAGTTCGAAATGAAGATGCGCCCCTGAGGCCTGAGCTCCGACTACGGCTACCTGCGTGCCGGCCGTCACCCTGTTTCCCGCCTGGCAGAGCAGCTTCCCGCAATGGCGGCAGATGGAGACCAGGCCGCCGTCGTGCTGGATCACTATGCTGTACAGCTCGCGGTCATTCCACTGGGTGAAAAGCACCGTGCCGTCGGCAATGGCATATACGACGGAGCCTTCGGCAGCCGAAATATCCAGATGGCGCTCATCCTGCACCGGCGAGAAGGGATGGATTATGACGCCCTTCAGGGGAGTGAAAAGATGCATCCCTTCGATGCGGGTGATGGGGCTGCGGCGGCGCAGCTCGGTGTTGAGCTGCTGCTTGCGGAGCTCTTCGCGGAGCAGCGAATCGTTCGCGGCGATGACGGCCCTTGCCGAATCGCTGAGCGAAGTAGGCTCGGCCGTCGAGACTGGGTCGATGCTGAGCGGCTGCTGACCTGTCACGATGCGCTGTATGTTGGCCACCTGGAATGCCCAGGTATCGAGTACTGTCTCGAGCGAATCGACTTTGAGCAGGTTTTCCATCGCCGCCTGCCGCGTCTGCGAAGTAGGATAGCCGGGAACGCTCTGGCGCAGCGGAGTGTGCGCCGTCAGCAGATGGCCCAGAAACATTACGACCAGCAGGACGCTCAGGCAGAATATGGCCAGATTGACGCCTCTGGTGGTGATATCGAGTATCTTGCGGCCGGCCTTTTTGTCCTCGAAGAGAATGTGGTAGCGGCCCCTGTGTTCTTTTTCTCTGTCTGCTTTAGTCTTTTGTGCCATAAAAACATTAACTTTGCGTTAATATGGATAGGCTTGTAGGAATCGATTACGGCAGAAAGCGCGTCGGTGTGGCGGTCAGCGATCCGCTTGGCATATTCGCTTCTGCGCTGGAAACGGTTCCTTCCGCAAAGATAATAGAATATCTCCAAAAATATGCCGCGGCAGAGCATATCAGGATGTTCGTGGTCGGTTATCCGATGAACCTGGACAACCGCCCGGCAGAGGCCGCAGCCGACGTGGATGTATTTCTCAAGCAACTCAAGAAGCATTTCCCCGATATTCCGGTAGAACTTGAGGACGAGCGGTTCACCTCCGTGCTGGCCCATCGCGCGCTTTTGGACAGCGGAGTTAAGAAGATGGACCGCCGCGACAAGAATGCCGTCGATTGCGTGAGCGCAGCGCTTATCCTGCAGACTTATATGGACAGAAATAACCGATAAAGAGATGATATATCCGATTTATATCTATGGATCACAAGTTCTCCGCCAGAAGGCCCAGCCGGCCGATACGGAGGATCGCGAAGGCCTGAGCGAATTGCTGGCCAATATGATCGAGACCATGAAAAATGCCGACGGATGCGGCCTTGCCGCGCCGCAGGTGGGCATTTCGCGCCGCGTGCTGGTCGTGGACGGCAACGAGCTGCGGGACCGCTATCCCGAACTTGAGGGATTCCACCGTGAGATGATCAATCCAGAAGTCACCTTCGAAAGCGAGGAGACGAGCCAGTACAACGAAGGCTGCCTGAGCATTCCGGACCTGGATGCCGATATAGTCCGTCCGCGCAGGATCCGGGTCAGCTATATCAATGCCGATTTCAAGCAGGTCGAAGAGGAGTTTGACGATTTCGCTTCGCGGATGATACAGCACGAGCTTGACCATCTCGACGGCATCCTCTATACCGACCACGCTTCGCCTATCCGCAAGAAGCTGATTGCCGCGAAGCTCGTGGCCATCCAGAAGGGCCGGGTGAAGACATCTTACAGGGTAAAATCCGATAAAAAATAACTATATGGGAGCTTTTCACGCTTATGATATCCGCGGCATCTACGGAGTTGACCTGGACGCGGATTTCGCATACAAGGCAGGCTATTTCCTGCCCGAACTTCTCAAGACCGACCGCATCCTGCTGGGCCGCGACATGCGTACCTCGTCGGATGTGCTGCACGATGCATTCGTCAAAGGTGCGACTGACGCCGGCGCGGATGTCTGGGATCTTGGCCTGAGTTCCACTCCGATGGTGTACTACGGTACCGCCCGCCACGGATTCAAGGCTTCGGTACAGATTACCGCTTCGCACAATCCGAAGGAATACAACGGTATGAAGATTTCGCGCGAAAACGCGCTTCCCGTAGGTCTCGATGCGGGTCTTGGAGTTCTCAAGAAGTGGATGGAGGAGGGCAGGCCGATGCCTCCCGCAGCCAGGAAGGGCAGCGTGCATCCGTTTGATATCCGCGCAGAGTATCTCGAGTTCCTCCTCAAGTACAAGAAGGACCTCTCCGGCATCAAGATGGCCATCGACTGCTCCAACGGTATGGCGGCGATGTTCGTACACGATATTTTCGGTGAGGCGCCGGCATATATCTTCGATGAGCTTGACGGCACCTTCCCCAATCACGAGGCCAATCCTCTGCTGGCGGAGAATCGCGTCGATCTTCAGAAGCTGGTCCGCAGAGAGGGCAGCGACGTGGGCGTGGTCTATGACGGCGATGCCGACCGCGTGATGTTCCTGGACGAAAAGGGCGATTTTATCCCGCCGGATCTGATCATCGCCCTGCTGGGCCGCTATTTCCTCGACGAGCGTGGCGAACGCGGCATCGTGCTGCAGGATATCCGCTCCTCCAAATCCGTCGCCGAATACGTCGGACCCAAGGGCGGAAAGGTCGCAACGTGGAAGGTGGGCCGCGCATTTGCCGCACCGCGCCTGCGCGAACTGGACGGCATTTACGGCGGCGAGCTGGCCGGCCACTACTATTTCAGGGATTTCTTCTATTCGGACAGCGGACTGCTGGCCTCGCTGCTCGTGCTCAATATCGTAGCGGACATCAAGCGCGAAGGCGGCACGCTCTCGCAGGTCATCGCCGGTATCTCGCACTACCGCAATTCGGGCGAGATCAATTTCAAGATCGATGATAAGCAGGGCGCGATGGATGCCGTCCGCGACTATTTTACCTCGCAGGAGGAGGCCACCGCTTCGCTGGATTTCGACGGTTATCGCGTCGAATTCCCCGACTGGTGGTTCAATATCCGTCCTTCCAACACGGAGCCGTACCTTCGCTTTATATGCGAGGCGGTCACTCAGGAACTGTTGGATGAAAAAGTCGCCAAGGCGCGCGAGATCATAATGTCCCGTGCGTAGCTGATTTAGTCCTCTTCAGGCAGAAGACCGGCGGGGATGCGCAGAGTAAGCGTGTCCCTGCCTGCTTTTATGATGAGATCCTCGTGGAGGGGTAGCACTACGCGCGTGCCCTTGTAATCTACCTCTATGCAGAGATTGCCCGGGAAGTCGAGCACTTCGGTGACCGGTCCGATGCTGCGGCCTTTCTCGTCGCGGATCTTGATTCCGATGAGCGAGGCTTCATCGTCGTCCGATGTCTCGTCGTCGAAGGTAAATTCGTGGCCTACAAGCTCCTCGGCCTCTTCGAGGCTGTCCACGTCTTCGAACTTGATTATCCACTTGCCGCCTTTTTCGAAGGCGTTTTCAATAAAGAAAGGAACCGGAAGACCGTCGATGATGACGGTTACCGGTCCCTCGGTCTTTCCATCCCAGTCCCCTGTGGCGCTGCGGCTGATAGCTACTGCGCCCCCGGTTCCGTAGGATTTAAGGATTTTTTGCACGGGAGAGCTTTGCTTATGCTTCCGGAGCAGCTTCTTCGGCGGGAGCTTCAGTCTCGGCAGCCTCGGCAGCGGCAGCTTCAGCAGCGGCCTCAGCCTCAGCGGCAGCCTTTGCGGCAGCCTCTTCAGCCTTCTTCTTGGCGATAGCCTCGGCGCGTTCGTTGTTGACCTTTGCCTCAGCCTTGATAGCAGCCTTGTGAGCCTCTGCATCTGCTTCCGAAATGTTCTGCTTCTTTGCAGCGAGCTTCGAATCCTTACCTGCTTTCCAGGCATTCCACTTCTGATCAGCCTGCTCCTGGGTCAGCGCGCCTTTCTGGACACCGCCCTGGAGGTGCTTCCGGAGAAGAACACCCTCATAGGAGAGGATCCTGCGTGCCGTGGTGGTCGGCTGCGCACCGTCGTTGAGCCACTTGAGGGCACGCTCGGAGTTGAGCACGATGGTTGCGGGGTTGGTGTTGGGATTGTAGGTGCCGATCTGCTCGATCAGGCGTCCGTCGCGGGGCGAGCGGACATCCGTCACTACGATGTGAAAGAAAGCGTAGTTCTTCTTGCCGTGACGGGAAAGGCGGATTTTTACAGCCATTTCAAAAACAAATTAAAGTTAATAAAGCAGTTAACTTCCTTATCTTCTCGAGAAAAGGTGCGCAAAGATACGTTTTTTAGTTGAGAATCAAAAAATATTTTTTCCTTCATCAATAAGAAAGAGGGGCGGCCTGCAGGCGCCCCTCTTTCTCTTAACCTAATTAACCTATGAAAAAATTACTTGTTCGTCATAGGTTAAAGCAAAGGCCGTGCCACAATTTTATTTATCGGTCTTAACCGGTGAAATTTGTTCGATGCTGATAATCTCTACCGGCTTGACGGGACGGTTGGTGCGCGGCTCGGTGGCGACAGTGGCTATGCGGTCCACGATATCCAAACCCTTGGTCACCTCGCCGAAAACGGTGTATTCGCCGTTCAGGTGGCGGCAATTATCCGGATCGTGCACGATGTAGAACTGCGAGCCGGAAGACTCCTTAGCGGGATTGACCTTGTCCCCCCGACGGGCTGCGGCCAGTGCGCCCTTGACGTGGGAGTGCTCCGCAGTAATCTCGGCGGGGATGGTATAGCCGGGACCGCCCTGACCCCACTCCGACATACGGGTCGAATCCTTGGTATTGGGGTCGCCGCACTGTATCATGAAGTCCTTGATAACGCGATGGAAGAGAATCCCGTCATAGAACTTGGAATTCGCCAGGCGGATGAAGTTTTCTTTATGGAGCGGCGTGTCGTCGTAGAGCTTGACGGTGATGTCGCCGTAGCTTGTCTTGATCTTGAAAATGGTCTCTTGTGTTGCCATAACTTCTGTTGCTGTGTTGTCTTCTGTAGCGGAGGAAGCTGCCTCAACGGGCTGTGCATCGGGCTCTGCCGGTGTCTCGGTGTCCTGGTCGTCCAGAATCTCGGTCGCGTCCGTAGTATCGGCCGCGTTGTCCGAGCCGGTCTTGGGTTTGCAGCCGGTGAAGGCTACCATCGCGCAGGCAAGGATAATAATAAGCGTCCTTTTCATAATGCTTTACGTTTTTGTTGCCTCAAAGATAGCATTTATCTTGCCACAATAGCCGCATAAGTTGTATATTTGTCTTCTGCAACAGTCTCTATATGGCAAATCCTATCAGGCAGCTTGCGGGCGAGACCGCTATCTACGGAATGAGCACCATCCTGGCGCGCATTGTCAATTTTGCTCTGGTGCCGCTTTATACCCGCGTGCTGATGCAGGCGGACTATGGTGTGGTGACCGAAATGATGTCCTACATCGCCATCCTCCAGGTGGTGCTGGTGATGGGACTCGAGACAGGGTGTTTCAGATACGCCTCGCGCGAGGGGCAGGATTCGGTAAAGGTTTTTTCCAACGCCTTCATAACCGTGCTGGGCGTGTGCCTGCTGTTTTTCGGAGTCATGGCGCTTCTGGCCGATCCGGTCGCCGACGCGATGGGCTATCAGGGGCACGGGCGGATGATCATGTACGTCTCTGCCATACTGCTGCTGGACAATCCTCTGGCCATCCTTTTCGCCCGTCTGCGTTACGAGCACAAGGCTCTGCGGTTTGCGCTTGTCAAGACGCTCAAGATACTGACGGAAGTGGGTATGAACCTGCTGCTGTATCTGGTTATGCCGGCGCGCTTCGCGGCCAATCCCGATCACTGGCTGCTGCGGTTCGTAAGCCCGACGCCTGATTTTACCTACGCCATCTTTGCGATTCTGGTAAGCTGCGTGGTATGCCTGCTGCTGATGCTTCCCGAGCTGATGCGTCTGCGCTGGAAGCCGGAGCGGGGCATGCTCTCGGCGCTGCTGGCATATTCGCTGCCGCTTATGGTGGCCAGCCTGCCGGGCGTGCTCAATGACTTCCTGGACCGCGTCCTGATGCGTTTTCTCAATGCCGATCCCGCCACCTGGCGCGCCGATCTGGGCGTGTACCAGGCAGGTGTCAAGATAGCCGTGATAATGTCGCTTTTCGTGCAGATGTTCCGATATGCAGCCGAGCCGTTCTTCTTCCAGAGGGCCAGGGATCGCAACAGCAAGGAGCTCTATGCCAAGGTGATGAACTATTTCACGGCATTCTGTATGGCAGGATTCCTGGCCGTGATGCTCTTCATCGACGAGATAGGCCTGATCCTCGGGCGGGATTTCCGCGAAGGGCTTTCTATCGCGCCGATAATGCTGATGGCTTATGTCCTGCTGGGCATGCTCTTCAACGTCAATATGTGGTACAAGCTCTCCGGCAAGACGCAGTATGCCGTTTGGGTGACGCTGGCGGGCCTGGTGGTCACCATCGCCGTCAATGCCGTCTGGATGCCCGTTTATTCGTATCACGCCGCCGCGTGGGGACATCTGGCAAGCTATGCCGTGATGCTCATTATCAGCGTCCTGCTGGGCAACAGGTACTACTACATCCCATACGACTGGCTGCTGCTGATACTGCTTATCGTGCTTGGCACCGGCCTGTATCTGGCCAGCGGCCTGCTGCCTCAGATGGCACTCGCGCCGAAGCTTCTCACGCGCGCGGCTATTATGCTCGCGTACGTGGCCGCGGCATTTGTTTTACTTCGTAAACCCATCCGCAAGACTATATGAAAGTAAAGATTGTCAATACCTCCGCGCATCCGCTTCCCGCTTATGCGACTTCGGCTTCGGCCGGAATGGACCTGCTGGCCAACATCGAAGAGCCGCTTACGCTGGGAATGCTCGATCGGGCGATGATCCCCACAGGCATCTCGATCCAGCTGCCCGAGGGCTATGAGGCTCAGGTGCGCCCCCGTAGCGGCCTTGCCGCCCGTTACGGCATCAGCGTGACCAACAGCCCCGGCACCATAGACGCCGACTATCGCGGAGAGATCAAAGTCCTGCTGATCAATCTTTCGCGCGAGCCTTATACGGTCCAGCCCGGAGAGCGTATAGCCCAGCTGGTGGTGGCCCGCCACGAGAGGGTGGAGTGGGAGAGTGTCGAGGCCCTGGATGAGACAGACCGTGGTGCGGGCGGGTTTGGAAGTACCGGTAAAAAGTAAGATCAATGATAACTATCGAAGCACTTTACAAGCTTTTCCTGAAGTGCCCCGCAGTGACTACCGACAGCCGGAACGTCCCTGCAGGCGCTATGTTTTTCGCTCTCAAGGGCGAAAATTTCGACGGAAATGATTTCGCCGTCGGCGCATTGCGTGCCGGTGCGCGCTTTGCGGTGGTGGATCGTGTGTCACTCGAAGGCGTCCACGTCGGTCCCGGTGGCTGGCGCCGCTGCATCCTGGTAGAGAACGTACTCCAGACATTGCAGGCGCTGGCGCGCTATCACCGTCGCCAGTTCGCGATTCCGGTCATAGGCATTACCGGCACCAACGGCAAGACCACCACCAAGGAGCTTGTGAGCGCGGTGCTTTCGCGCAAATACGATACTGTTTATACGACAGGCAATCTCAACAATCATATCGGCGTGCCTCTGACGCTGCTGCGGATGAACCGCCGCACGCGTATGGCCGTCATCGAGATGGGGGCCAGTTCACCGGGCGAGATTGCGACTCTGGCTGATATCGCCGAGCCGACACACGGTATTGTGACCAACGTGGGGCGCGCGCACCTCGAAGGTTTCGGCTCGTTCGAGAAGATCAAGAAGACCAAGGGCGAGCTGTATGATTTCCTGCGACAGAGCGGAGGGACGGTGTTCTGCAATGCCGACAATCCGGTCATCGCAGAGATGGTGGCAGCCCGCCCCGGTCTGCGCACCATCCGCTACGGGCAGAGCATTTCCGGATCGACGGTGCTGCCCGTGACCGCTGAGCATCCTTTCCTGCGCCTCGCTCCGGGCGCTGAGGCTCCGGTCATATCGACGCATCTCGTGGGCTCGTACAATGCCGACAACGTCCTTGCGGCCCTTGCCGTGGGCTCCTGCTTTGATGTTCCGCTGCAGGATGCCATTGCGGCGCTCGAGGAGTATGCTCCTTCGAATGACCGTTCGCAGATGGTCGCTACCGGGCGCAATACCCTCATCGTAGATGCCTACAATGCCAATCCGACGAGTATGAATACCGCCCTTGACAATCTTGCCGCTTCGGAGTTCCCCGGCAAGACGGTCATCCTGGGCGATATGCTGGAGCTCGGCGAGGTCTCCTGCAGCGAGCACGAGGCCGTCATCGGCAAGGCTCTGGGCATCACGGATTCGGTATTCCTGGTGGGAGGAGAATTTGCCGCCGCCGCGGCCGTAGCAGGCAGCGCCTCTAAAGTCCATTGCTTCCAGGACGTGGCCGCTCTTCGCGATTATCTTGCAGACAATCCGCTCTCGGACCGTACGATCCTTATCAAGGGTTCGCACGGAATGCATCTGGAGCGTCTGCGCGATGCTCTCTGATCAGGTTTAGAAATCCAGCCGGTCGAAGGTGATACGGCCGCGCGAGAGGAAGTATCGAAGTACGATGCTGTGCGGATAGTAGCCGGTCAGCGGGCCTCGCTGCTCGTCATTGACCTCGATGTCCTTCTTCATCCTGCGGTAGTCGCGATGGGCGCGCAGCACGGCCTTGAAGCTGCTCCACCGCCCCGTGAGCAGGAATATCAGCGCCGATGTGCGGTCCAGCGTAAATCGCATCATCATCCTTGCGAGGCGGATGTTGTCCGGCAGGTTTTTGCGCAGCATCAGCAGGTTGTTGCGGTAGTTGAGGTAGAGCTTGTGCGGCGAATCCTGCGGCAGGGTGCCGCCTCCCAGGTGATAGACTTTCGATTGAGGAACGCACCATACCTGATAGCCGAGGCGCTTGGCCCGCCAGCACAGGTCCACCTCCTCCATATGTGCGAAAAATGACTCGTCGAGTCCGCCGAGGTGGTGGTAGAGCGAGCTGCGGATCATCAGGCAGGCTCCCGTGGCCCAGAATATCTCGATGGGTTCGTCGTACTGGCCGCGGTCCGCCTCGATGTTGGCGAGGATACGCCCCCGGCAGAAGGGATAGCCGTAGCGGTCGATAAAACCGCCGCAGGCTCCGGCATATTCGAAGTGACTGCGGTCTGCGTCCGCGAGAATCTTGGGCTGGCAGATGCCGGCATCGGGATGCTCTTCCATAAATGCGGCAAGCGGCTCAATCCAGCCCGCAGGCGTATCGACGTCCGAATTGAGCAGGATGTAATAATCAGCCTCAACCTGCTTCAGGGCGTGGTTGTAGCCTCCGGTAAAGCCGTAGTTGCGGTCAAATGGTAGCACCTTGACGCCGCTCCACTCGCTGGCCAGATACTCTGTCGAGCCGTCTGTCGAGCCGTTGTCCGCCACCACGACGAATGCGCTGTCGTTTCCGCCGCCGGTAAATCCGGCCGCCGAGGCCACGACTCCCGGCAGGTAACGCTGCAACATCCCGAGACCGTTCCAATTGAGTATGACTATCGCGATTTCCATCAATGCAAAGATAATCCTTGTTTTGAAATAACACAGCGGACTGGGTATAAATTCGGGATATTTTCAGTAAGTTTGTAGCATAAGAACATTAAAAACGAGATTATTATGGGAAAGAAAATCGTAGTGGTCGGCAGCAGCAATACCGACATGACAATAAAGGGTGATAAGCTTCCGGTACCGGGCGAGACAGTCGCCGGCGGCGTTTTCTATGCAGGACAGGGCGGCAAGGGCGCCAACCAGGCCGTTGCGGCGCGTCGTCTCGGCGGTGAAGTCGCGTTTGTCTGCAAGGTCGGCAATGATATTTTCGCTGAAAATACACTCAAGTCATATGTCGATGAGGGCATCGATATCTCCGGTGTCCTGCGCAGCAAGGAGGCTTCGGGCGTCGCGCTCATCCTGGTAGATGCCTCGGGTGAGAATTGCATTTCCGTAGCTTCCGGGGCCAACGGCGACTTTACGGTGGCGGACGTGGATTCGGTGGCGGGCATCATCAAGAGCGCGGACATCCTGGTGCTGCAGCTCGAGATACCCGTTCCTTCGGTTCTTGCGGCGGCAAAGATCGCCCGCGAAGGCGGTGCCTACGTCATCCTCAATCCGGCTCCCGCCTGCCCGCTGCCCAAGGAGCTTTTCCGCTACGTTTCCCTGATGGTGCCCAACCAGACGGAGCTTTCGCTGCTTTCGGGCATCAACTGCGACAGTATGGACAAGGTCAAAGAGGCTGTTGCTGAGCTCAAGCGGATGGGCGTCGGCGATGTCGTCGTGACGCTCGGCTCAAAGGGCTCGCTGGTTTGCGCAGGCTCTACGTTCGAGACAGTTGAGGCACAGAAGGTCAAGGCGGTTGATGCTACTGCGGCCGGCGATACATTCTGCGGCGGTCTGGCAGTCGGCCTGAGCGAAGGCCTCACCCTCGTCGATGCAGCCCGTTTTGCAACCCGCGCCTCGGCCATCACCGTCCAGCGCCCCGGCGCCCAGAACTCGATCCCGTACAGGAAGGAGCTCTGAATACAGGGCTTCAGCACCGCGAATCTTACCGTCAAGTATCGCCTCCAAAGTGGCCACGCGTGCCAGTTCTATAGCCGGGGTTTCTGGATGACCCGGACTACAAGGGAGATGAGGTAGATAATGACGCCGTAGATAACGGGAATCATGCTGACTTTCAGTCCGCCGAAAAACACATTGGGAGAGATTAAGTCAAAAAGTCCGGAGACCCCACCACCATGAGCGTCGGCGACTTGCTGAAACGCGGAAAACATCTGACGAAGTCCCAGCAGAAACGAAAAGAATCCAAAAACCAATGCGAAGGCACCGATTTCCTTCACCCGGCGAGGCGCCTTCCATGCGGCGAAGAAGATGGCGACAAGGAGGATCGTAAGGACGGACATAAACAAGGCTCCTCCTTCAATGAACAATCTGAACATAACGAGTAATTTTGGGGTTAAAATTTCTGTAGCAAAAGTAGGGAAACCAGCGCTTTCCCCAAAGTTTAAAACCCTACACAGAGATGTCAAATCCCCATCTTTATGATTCGCAAAGGACGGATATCCCGGATTTATGATATTTTTGCAGAAACATGAAGCGGATTCTCGTCATATCTTACTGGATTGTCGCCATCGTTTTTGCGGCGATCCTGCTCATCAGCGAGGTCTATCGCTTTCTTGAGGCTTTGTTCGTCGGGACGCTGTTCCTTCCCGGTGCTTTGGCCGCTAAGTTCTTATTTCCAAAAGTGAGTTTCCAAAACAGGTGGTCAGGAATCAAAGACTGCTGTTTCATCGTCCTGGGAATCCTCGTGGCTGAATTGCTTCTATTCCTGTTTGCTCACTACTACATTTGTCGTCTCCGGGATCCGGCCGCTTACTTTTACAAATGGGAGGATATCCCCGAAATCCTGACCAACCCCATCTTCATCGCCCTCATTCTGACTGTTCTGGCCACAGGAAGCTATTACTTTGAGTCCTGGCTTGATAAGAAACGCCCCACCAGCCCCGGCCCTGTTACCTTCACTTCGGACAGAAAACCCGTAACGCTCTCCCTCGAAGAAATCCTGTTCGTGGAATCCAACGATGCCATCACCACCGTCGTCGCCACAGAAGGCCGACGGTTCAGGAACAAGACCCCAATCTCCCAATGGGAAGCCAACCTCTCCCCGCACTTCATCCGGATTCACCGCTCATATCTGGTCAACAAGGCCGCCGTCTCCCGAATCGACGGAGATCTTCTGTCCATCGGCGATATCCAGCTACCCATATCCCGAAAGTACAAAACCGGGACAAAAATAATTGCATAAAGTCACAAGAATTTGAGTGCAATCTGATGCTACTCGAAATCAGTTTTTGAAAAGAAATTAGCTACCTTTGCGATGTTATGGCAGATAGCAATTTCATAGACTACGTCAAGATATACTGCAAGGCGGGGGACGGCGGGCCTGGTTCGACGCACCTGCACCGCGCCAAGTATGTGGCAAAGGGCGGGCCGGACGGCGGTGACGGCGGTCGCGGCGGACATATCATCCTTCGCGGCAACCGTCAGGAATGGACCCTGATCCACCTCAAGTACCGCAAGCATATCAAGGCCGAGGACGGCGAAAGCGGCGGCGGCCAGCTCCAGACCGGCAAGGAAGGCCGCGACATCATCCTGGACGTGCCCCTGGGTACGGTGGCGCGCGATGCCGAGACGGGTGAAGCCCTGTTCGAGGTGATCGAAGACGGCGAGATGAAGATTCTCGCACGCGGCGGCCGCGGCGGCCTGGGCAACAACAACTTCAAGAGCGCCACCAACCAGACGCCCCGCTACGCCCAGCCTGGCACCCCGGGCGTCGAGGGCTGGTTCATCCTGGAGCTCAAGGTCATGGCGGACGTGGGACTGGTCGGATTTCCCAACGCCGGCAAGTCCACGCTGCTTTCGGTGATTTCCGCAGCCAAGCCCAAGATTGCAGACTATGCATTTACGACGCTCGAGCCGAGCCTGGGCATCGTGCCCTACCGCGAAGACAAGTCATTCGTCGTGGCTGACATACCGGGCATCATCGAAGGCGCGCACGAAGGCCGCGGCATCGGACTGAGGTTCCTGCGGCACATAGAGCGCAACTCGATGCTGCTGTTCCTGGTCCCCGCCGACAGCAGTGACATCGCGGGCGAATACCGCATCCTGCTTCGTGAGCTGAAGCTCTACAATCCCGAACTGCTCGACAAACAGCGTGTCCTGGCCATCTCCAAGTCGGATATGCTCGACGAGGACCTCAAGAAAGAGATTCGCCGGCACCTGCCGCGCAAGATACCGTATATATTTATCAGCAGCGTGACGGGAGAGGGGATAGTACAGCTCAAGGACCTGCTCTGGCAGCAGCTCAACGAAGATGAATCCGCTGATTGAGCTGGATCGTAACATCACCGTAGCGATCAATGATTTCGGCCCGGCCTGGCTGGATGCCATTATGGCTTTCCTGTCCAAAGTCTGGGTATGGGTGCCGCTGTATGTGGCGGTCATCCTCTGGACACTCTGGCGGCACGGCTGGCGCAAGGCTCTGCTGCTCCTGGGGTTCGCCATTCTGACCGTGATAGCCACGGACCAGATAAGCGTGCTTATCAAGAACACCGTCTGCCGCCTGCGTCCGTGCCAGGATCCTACGCTCTCGGGCCTGATACATATGATGGAGAAGTATCAGGGCCTCTACGGATTCCCCTCGGGCCACGCCTGCAATACATTTGCATTCGCACTTCTGACCTCATACAGCGCACAGCGCCGCTGGTGGCCACCAGTATTCTTCGGCTGGGCCTCGCTCGTGACATTCAGCCGCATCTATGACGGTATGCATTTCCTTGGTGACTGCATCGCCGGAGCATTGCTGGGACTGGCCATCGCCGCAGTTTTCGTCCTGGTTTTCAGATGGGTGGAGCAAAAGCTCAAAATCGAAAAGAGATGCTGATAATCCGCGACAAAAGCATCGATCCCTACTGGAACCTGGCCGCCGAGGAATACCTTCTCACGGCAAAGGACGAGCCGATATTCCGGCTCTGGCGCAACGACCGCGCAGTTATCGTCGGGCGCAACCAGAATACGCGTGCCGAAATCAACCGCGACTTCGTCGAGCGCAGCGGAATAGCCGTGGTGCGGCGGATGACCGGCGGAGGCGCTGTGTTTCACGATCTTGGCAACGTCAATTATACTTTCATAGACCTCAAGGGCGAGGATGAATACGGCCGCTCGATGTTCCGCCGTTTTTCGCAGCCCATAGTCGAGGCGCTGGCCGCACTCGGCGTCGAGGCCCGTATAGAAGGGCGCAACGACCTGACGGTAGATGGGCTGAAAATCTCCGGCACGGCGATGTGTGTCCACCGCGGGCGGCTGCTGCATCACGGTACGCTGCTTTTCAGCGCGAAAATGGATGATCTCACGCAGGCCCTGCTGCCCCGGCCCGAGAAGTACGAGGGTCGCGGCGTGGCTTCGGTCCGCAGCCGCGTCACCAATATCTCGCAGCACCTGCGCGAGCCGATGAGCGTCGTTCAATTTCTGGATTTCCTGGGCGACTTCGTGGGGCGTGCGGGCACCCCGTATGAGTATTCGGCGCAGGATATTGCCGCGATAGATGCGCTTGCGCGCGACAAATACCGCCGCGACGAGTGGAATTACGGTACTGCTGCGGCCGGCGGAGCGGGGCGGATTTCAGCCGTCAGGCGATTCCCGGCAGGATTGTTCGAGTTGTATGCCACCATCGAGGCGCATCGCATCGCGCAAATGGATATCAAGGGCGACTATTTCTTCCGCCGGCCGACAGAGGAATTCTGCAGAGCGATGGACGGGGCCTCATTCACCCGCGAAGAGCTGTCCCGCCGATTGAAGGAGCTGCCGCTGGATGACTATTTCTGCGGGGTGAGCGAAGACGAGATACTCGGCCTTCTGTTTGATGCATCGGAATAAATCATTATATTTGTAAGGATTGAATATTCACCAATTGGTTTCTATATGAAAGTTTTTCGTTATTTGATCGCAGCTGTGGCACTTTTTGCCCTGGCTGTACCCTCACAGGCCCAGCTCAATCTGAGGAGCATCGCCAACAAGGCAAAGAATGAAGTCTCGAAGGCTGCTTCCGACAAGGCAAAGAACGCGGCTGACGGAGCGGCATCCAAGGCTGCTTCCGCCGCTACTCCTGCCGCAAAGGGCAGAACCCTGTACGTAAGCATCTCGACCGGCAGCGCACGCGCAGACGGCCTCAGCCCCGAAAAGCCTCTCAAGGACCTCCAGAAGGCCATCGATCTGGCAGAGGAGAATGACGTCATCCTCGTGGCCGAAGGCAACTACCTGGGCAATATGGACCGCGGATATGTCGAGTGCGGCAAGTTCGGCAACGCCCAGAACGACCGCGGCAAGTTCATCAGCATCTACGGCGGTTACTCCACCGATTTCAGCGAGCGCGACGTCATCAAGCACGTCACCAGGATCCAGCCCACGACACAGAAGTTCACGGCTCCCCTGATGAACATCAATGCCCGCCGCCCCTACGGTTATACCGGTCCTGTCGGCACGGTCGTGGTCGACGGTTTCACTTTCGACCTTGGCGAGAACAGCATCTACTATGTCGCCAATGTCAATGAATCGGCGACCGGTACTCCCAACGAGGGTGTCCTTACGGGCCGTTTCGTAGAGCCTGACTCCCAGCCCAAGTACCCTTATGCCGGTACCTTGAGCGGCGACGAGTACGCACTCCATATGGATGTCGAGGGCAATGTCCGCGTCTCCAACTGCGTCTTTGTCAACTGCCGCGACTACGGTATCTCCGCGATGATGGGCAAGGGCCATATGGAGATCTGCAACAATATCTTCATCTCCTGCCGTTACGCCGCTTGCCAGGTCCGCGGCAGTGTCCGCGATGACGATATCAAGTTCGTTTCGCTCGATTTCCACCACAACACGGTCCTCTTCACCTGGACCCGCACCAAGGCATTCGAGGATATGGGACAGGGTTTCCGTTTCATGAACGGCATCCGTACCATCGACGTACACAACAACATTTTCGGCTGCAACAGCAACTGCGCGGTCGAGCGTGTGTACTACGAATCCAACAAGGAGATGGAGAAGCTCAAGGAGAGCAACCTCTACGACAACTATTATTTCGCCAACAAGCGTGACCTGGAGATCGCGGCAATGGGCGCATCATCCATTTCGGTCCCCGCATCCCGCATCGAAGAGGCTGAGCAGATCGGCCCGAAGTATGAAGGCAATGTCGAAATGCCCGAGGGCAACGATGCATTCCTCAACGCCATCGACAAGCCGTACCTCGAGGGTTATATGAGCCTCTCGATTATGACTTCCCAGAGCTACAATCCCAATTCGGCGGCCAACCAGGTCAACCGTATGTTCGGTCTGAACCAGGTCGGTTCGGAGACTGTCCGCCCGACGATGTACTGCAACAAGTACCCCTGGGAGAAGGCAAAGGACCTCTTCGGCAAGGTTCCCGGTTACGGTGCCCAGATGCCTCAGTAAGACATCGGTCCCATAAGCCTTAAGGCAAAAAACGCCGTCCCTTCCGGGGCGGCGTTCTTTATTGTGGTGTAAATAATTACGGCTTAGTTGGAAGGCTTGCGGACAAGAGTGATGTAAGCCTTTGTGGAAACGTTCTTGCCGTCACCATTCTCAAACCTTGCATTGATCGTGAAGATGAGCTTGCCCTTTACGATCTTTGCGGTAGCCGAACCGGAGATATACTTGAGGTCCTTCTGGGAGACAGCCGTGATCTTCATACCCTTGACATTGGCGACATAGGTATCGCCATTCTTGAACTTGACGCTCAGGTATTCGTTGGGGAAGAATGCGAAGTACTCAGCTGCGAGACCTGCCGGGAACGGAGTTTTCATATAAACGCCGTTCTTTGCAGCAAATGCCTCGATGGCGTTGAGGTCGAAGCCCTTCATCTTATCTGTAGCGAACTCGGGAGTGCCGGGGATCTGGAAGGAGACGATGGTGGAGTCGGGGATCCAGGTGCGGCTGAGGTCAGCGTGGCTGCCTGTGCTCGGATCGTGCTTTACCTGACCGCGGACAACGGATTCATTGCCGCCTTCGGGGGTAAATACGATATTGGCTTCACCGTCCTTGTTGGGGACTTCGAGGGTGCCGACGCCATTGAGTACGAAGGTCAGGAAATCACTGCCGACAACGGTATAAAGACCGGAAATGTACTCGAATTCATCTTCAGCCTTGGTGAGCAGCTTCCTTTCGAGGACAGCACAGAAGGTACCTGACTGGTTGAAAGAGATGTGATTGTTGCCGAATGTCACGTCAAGCTCATAGGCCTTGTAAGCCTCGGAAGGGACGCTTCCCGGATCATCTTCCTTTTCCTTGTCGCAGGCAATAATCATCGGAATGGCCAGCGCAATGGCCAGGATTGAAAAAATTTTCTTCATGGTATTTTAGAATTAAGAATATTTTAGAATAATTTGAGCATCAGGGTCAGGCGTACCATCGGAAGCAGGTTGAAGTACCATACGTCCTTACCCGCTATGGTGTCCAGCCAGCCGCGGTCGACGAGCTGTCCGCTGCTGTTGGTACCGATGGTCGAACTGGTTATACGGACGCTCTTGGTCTGGCCGGAGACGAAGTTGACGCCGTCGGCATAGATGCCCAGACCTCCGCTGTACAATACGCCAAGGTCAAAAATGACGCTGGCGCGACGGCCGTACTTGCCGGTACCGAAGCCCAGATAGGGGGCGATTGCCATATTGCGCTTGAGATCTGCGTGGAAATAGCCGTTGTCGCTGAGTTTTACCATATAGAGGTCTTCCGGGTCCTCGCTGTCGTTTTCGTGCACGTTCAGGTTGACATCTTCGAACGAAGAATCAAGCGGGGTGGTATTGGTGACGCTGGCTATTGTGCCGTTGCCGAAAAACACACCTGCCGTGATGTGAAACGAGCCCCGTTTGTACGGATAGATGTCGAGGAGGACATTACCGCTGGCCGAGTTGGGGTAAGCCTTGAAGTCGACGTCGCCCTCCGGCACGTTGCCGAATGCGGGGATGTGGACCGACTGCTCATACTTGTAGAGGAACTCGGGGAGAACGCTGTATCCGCCGCGAATGGCAAGGCTGGAGGAGATCGGCATGGCGATCTCAAGTCCGATACCGTCCATGATACCTACGGAGGGGCCGAGATAGAAATTGCCTGCTTTCTGGGCGAATGCGTCAGGCGCCGCCGACAGGAGCAGAATCGAGAGAATGATGGCAATGCGTTTCATAATCTTCTGGTGTAAGATACCTTAAATCGCGAAGTTACTCTATAAAGAGACAAATTCCAAATAAAAGTGGTTTATGCAGGTGTTCAGGGCATTTCAGCACTTTCGGCCCTTTGTATCCTGGCGTAATGGCAGTTGAGCACCTGCGGGCCATCGCCGTGCCAGTTGTGCATCCCGTTGCCAAGGCAGTTGCGCCACTCTGGGCAGGTCGAGCAGATGCCGGTGCGCGTCCAGCGGCGGTCGCGGTACTGGCTGAAACGGGTATTCCACACGTCCCAGAAATTGTCGGAGTATATGCTGCCCTGCGAAAAGCGGTCGCGGTCATTGTTGGGGCAGGCGCAGATGCGTCCGTCGGCAAGCACCGAGGCTACCGTGATGCCTGCGCGGCAGAAATACCTTGAAGGGCGGACTTTCTCTTCGAAAGGGCCGAGAAACCCTTCGCATCCGAAAGTTACGTTCATCAGGCGGCGCCCGCCTGCGGCTGCTTCCTTTATCTCGCGCCGGGCCTTGGCGATAAACTCCATAAGCCCGCGGAACTCAGCATCGCTCAGGTGCATCTGCTCGTCATCCTTTGCCCTTCCGATGGGAATGATGGTAAACAGCCGCCACTGGCGGACGTGCATCGCCTCGAGCATTTCCCGGATGGCGGGCAGTTCGTGGAAATTGCGCCTGTTGACGCAGGTCACCACGTCGTAATACAGTCTGGGGCTGCGAGCGGCGATCGAGATGGCATTTGCGGCGCGGGAGAAACTGCCTTCGCGTCCGCGCATCCAGTCGTGCGAGGCCTCCAGTCCGTCCAGGCTGATGGTCAGGGCGCCCATTCCGGCCTCTTCCAGCCGGCGGTGCATCTTCTCGTCGTACAGATAGCCGTTGGAGACCATTCCCCAGTTGAATCCTTTGGCGCGGATTGCGGCGCCCGCCTCGGCTATATCCGGTCGCAGCAGGGGCTCTCCGCCTGTCAGCACCACGGTGAATTCCTTCGGCCTGTCTTTGGTCGGGATGGTATCCAGTACGCCCAGGAAATCCTCCAGCGGCATATCCTTGTCGCGGCTCTCCATAAAACAGTCACTGCCGCAGTGGCGGCAGTGAAGCTGGCAGCGCGTGGTGCACTCCCAGAACAGGTAAGAGAGCTCGTGCAGGCGGGTTTCGCTGTCGCGGAACAGTCTGAATAAGAAGGGATTCATCAGTTGTTGCCCTTCAGCAGGATGTCAATCGGGCGGGTGGTGATGTCATTGATGACCGTGTCCTTCACCTGATAGGCATTTGTCTGATGCTCGAAACGGTACTCGGGTACCGGAATGGATTCGATGCGGAATACAAGATGTGAGCATACCTTGCCGTCTGCATCAGTCGTTCCGACTTCACGCCACTCGTCTCCGCCGTACTGGGTAAAACGCATCTGAAGGTTAACCCCGGTGATGGGTTCGCCAGTCTCGGCATCCTTGACGTTGAACTCCAATGTCTCGGTCTGGAAGTCATAATCGTACGGAGTCCCGTAGCAGGCCTGGAAGATGAACAGGGCCGTGGTCAGCGATGCTCCTTTAAGCAGGTTGTGCAGCCATTTCCTCATATCTGTGGTTTTTGGGGGTTGTCAGAACTTGTCCACGAGCTCGCAGATGCGCTCGAAAATGCTGTCGATGGCACCTACGCCGTAGATCTCATTGTACTTGCCGGCCTTTTTGTAGTAGTTGATCACAGGCTCGGTCTTCTGGTGGTAGGTGGCGATGCGGTTGGCGATCGTCGCATCGTCCATATCGTCCTGCCGGTTCTCGATCATCGCGCGGTGGCGGATGCGTTCTTTGACCATCTCGTCATCGATGACGATTGAAATGACGGTGGTGACTTCCTCGCCGCGTGCGCCGAGCATTCGGTCCAGATCCTCGGCCTGCGAGGTGGTGCGGGGGAAACCGTCGAGCAGGAATCCGGCTACGTCAGGATGCTGTTCGATCTCGAGGCGGATCATATCCTCGACGATGTTGTCGGGAACGAGAAGTCCGCGGTCGATCAGTTCTTTGGCCTGGATGCCGAGCGGTGAGCCGGCCTTGATCTCGCGGCGCAGCAGGTCGCCGGTCGATACGTGGCGGAAGTTGTATTTGTCAACCATCATTGCGGCCTGGGTGCCTTTGCCTGCGCCCGGAGGGCCGAAGAGAATGAAGTATTTCATGGTATCTATAATTATTCGTCCAATATGTAAAGTTCTTTGAGGTTGCGGCCGAGTTCGTTGAAATCCAGCCCGAAGCCGAGCACGAACTTATCCGGAATCTCGCGCGCCACATAATCCAGCTTCAGGTCCTGGTGGTAAACCTCCGGCTTGAGCAGCATCGTGCATATCCTGATATCCGAGGCGCCCTCTTCGATCAGTTTGTTGCGCAGATACAGGATGGTATTGCCCGTATCTACGATGTCCTCCACTATGATGACGCGACGGCCGCTTACGTCGCCGCTGATGTCTGTAATCTCGCGGATGCTGCCGGTGGATGACGTGCCCTGATACGACGAAAGCTTGATGGTCATCAGCTCCATGTCGAACTCCAGCCGCTTCATCAGCTCGCCGGTGAAGAGGATCGAGCCGTTGAGAACACAGAGCAGCACGGGAATATCCTCTCCGCCCGCGAAATCGGCATTCATACGCCGGGCCAGACGGTCGATGTCCTGCTCCAGTTCCGCATGGGGAATGTAGGGGACAAACCGTTTGCCGAAGAGTATAATCCCGTTCATTTGAAAAATGGTTTGGATTGGGCAAAGATAGTTATTATCTTTGTGTGTCGTTGATTTTTTAATGTTTTTTTGGCCTATGTGCAGGAGAGATTTGTTGGGGAGATGGCCCCGGGCCGCATTCGCGGCTTTTTTGTTTTTTACGGTAGATATCATTGTAATGGCTCAGGAGCTGCCACCGTGGCTCTTGCGTACCATCGAGCAGCAGGCAGAGAACGGTGACCGGACCGAGTCGCTGCTGGAGCATTATGAACGGCTGGCGGAGCGTCGGCCGTGCATCAACCTTCTCTCGCGCCGACAGTTGGAGGCGACTCGGCTGCTGACTCTGTTTCAGGTGGAAAGCATTCTGGATTACCGTCGTCGCTACGGGGATATACTGTCTGCCGCCGAGCTATCGCTCGTGGATGGCTTTGACCGGGAGCAGGCCGGCTATCTGTCGCGGTTTTTCAGTTTTACTTCCGCCCGTGCACCTGCCGAGCGCGACACTCTTTCGCCGTGGAGACATCAGGTGACTATGCGCTTTAGGCGTTCGTTCAGCGACACGGCATTTGCCGCTTCGATGCGCTATGAGGGAAGCTTCCGTCAGGGGCTCTCCTGGGGGCTTACAGCCGATCAGGATGCCGGGGAACCGTTGCAGCGAGGCTTTATCCCGGATTTCGTATCGTCCTATGTGTCCTGGCAACGGCCGGAGGACGGCTACAGACGACTGCGCCTTGAGCAGTGCATCATAGGTGATTATGCGGCGCGTTTCGGCCAGGGTCTGGTGATGTGGAAGGCCTCGCCGCTGCAGATTCTCTCCCAGCCGGCTTCCGTAGCCCGGCATCCATCGCCTTTTCGTCCGCATACATCTCTGTCGGAGGCAGATTACCTTCGAGGAGCTGCGGCCCTCGTTGCCTTTGGAGGGTGGTCCCTGACCTGCTTTGCCTCATACCGGGCGGTGGATGCGCGCATCGTCGGGGATACGGCGTATACCGCTACATATACCGATGGCTATCATCGCAGCGAGACGGAGCAGGCCCGTCGCGGAGCGATGCACGAGGGCGTTGCGGGGATGTATCTCCAGCACGAATCCGGCCACTGGCGGGTGGGCCTTTCGGCCGTCGCATACGGCTACGACAAATCCAATGGCGTCCGGCTCCGCGAGGACAACCGCGAACGGCAGTATGACGGCCTCTGGGGCAATGCCGGAGTGGATATATATGGCAGCTGGAGGCAGTTCCGCCTCTTCGCGGAGATGGCCGTCGATGCGAGGGCTTCCCCCGCGGCGCTTGCAGGTGCTCTCTGGAGTCCGTTCTACGGATGCGATATCGCTATTCTGGGCAGATACTATTCGCGGGGCTATACGGCCACGCACGCCGGGGCGTATTCGTCCCTCTCATATTGCGCCAACCAGTGCGGAGTGAATCTCCTTGCGCGCTGGTCGCCCGGGCGTGATATGACGGTCTCGGCCTCGGGGGCATATACCTGTCATCCTGCTCCGCGCTATGGTATCAGCGATCCTTCCGATGCCGTATCGTTCGTGGTGGCCGCCGACAAGACCTTCGGCCGGTTTCGTACCGAGCTGCAGGTGAGCGGCAAGATCAAGGCCCGTTATCCAGGCGGACGGCGGGAAGCGGAGCAAAGTCCGCTCAAGTGCCGTATTCACGCCGAATGGAATCCATCGCCCCGTTGGAAGGCGGGTATTCGCCTGATGGGCAATCTGGCAGGCCATGCGGCTTTCGCCGAATGCATCTGGACTTCCAGCCGGGGCCGCTGGGAGGTCTGCGGACGGGTTACGGCGTACAATACCCGCGACTGGGACAGCCGCGTATATGTCTATGAGAGGGACACTCCCCAGAGTTTCGGTCTCGTATGCCTGCACGGAAAAGGAGCTGGAGCATACCTGCTGTTGAAGTACGCTCCCGCCGGATGGCTTACAATGTATGCCCGGATATCAGAGTCCTCGGTGCATTATTTCACCCGGATCTTCATCCCCGGATAGATCTTGCTCTGGGTCGTAAGGTTGTTGAGTTTGAGCAGGCTGTTGAGCGACATTCCGTTCTTCTTGGCGATGCTCGAGAGAGTGTCGCCCTTGCGGACGGTATAGATCTGGCTGCCGGACGAGTCGGTAGTGACATTCTTGCCGCCTGATTTGCCGCCCGACTTGCCGCTGCTCTTGCCGTAGATGGAGAGCTTCTGTCCGACGCGGATGGTATTGCCGCGAATGCCGTTCCAACGGCGGATATTGTCCACGGAGGTATTGTAGCGGCGTGCGATGCT
Source organism: uncultured Bacteroidia bacterium (assembly GCA_902773925.1). Classification (GTDB taxonomy): domain Bacteria; phylum Bacteroidota; class Bacteroidia; order Bacteroidales; family UBA932; genus Cacconaster. The sequence goes on from CACYGI010000003.1 coordinate 67,494, forward strand.
CGAGAGGGTTTCACCCTTGCGGACGGTATGGATCACGCGCTGCCCGCTGCCCGTGCTGCCGCCCTCCTTGATCTTGTCGATGGCCACGGGGTTGAAATACAGGGTGTCCTTATACTTGTAGATCTCCTCTTCGCGGTCGGCGAACAGTCCGCTGTAGTTGTAGGGCAGGCGCAGGATGTACTCGCGCTCCGTGCCGGGAACGATGTCGTGCAGATACTGGGGGTTGAGTTCGCGAAGCGTCTCGACGGAGATGCCGATATTTTCCGAGACCTGCTCGAAATGCAGCATACGGTTGATGTGGAATGTATCGATATGCGAGGGAAGCTGTACCTGGTAGGGCACAATGCCGTGCTCGGGGTAGTATTGGAGCACGTAGAGGGCCGCTATGAAGGCGGGAATGTAGCCGCGTGTCTCGCGCGGGAGGTAGTTGTAGATCTCCCAGAAGTCGGTCTTGCCGCCCGAGCGGTGGATCGCCTTGCGCACGTTGCCCGCGCCGCAGTTGTAAGATGCGATGGCCAGCGACCAGTCCCCGAATATCATATAAGAATCCTTGAGGTACTGGGCCGCCGCACGGCATGCCGTGACCGGGTCGTAGCGCTCGTCCACGAACGAGGTGATGTTCAGACCGTAGCGAAGGCCGGTGGTGTACATGAACTGCCACATACCCTTTGCCTTGGCGCGCGAGACGGCCTTGGGATTGAGGGCCGACTCGATGACGGCCATCGCCTTGAGCTCGACCGGCATCTCATATTCGTCGAAAATCTCCTCGAACTGGGGCAGGTAGTAAGGCGCCACGCTGATGATACGTGCCGTTACCGAAGGGAACTTCTCCGTATAGCGGATGATATTGTTCTTGACGTAACGGTTGAATGTCAGGGGGATGAACGAGGTCATCCGGTTGAGGCGCTCGATGAATACCGAGTCCGGGATATTGGTGGTCAGTGAGTCGCGTTCGATCTCTTCGAAGTCGTCAAACGGGAATCCGATGAAGCTCTGCAGCTGGTGGTCGTGGTATGCCACGAAGAGCGAGTCGATGCTTTCGGGGGAGTAGGCCGTGCCGAAATCCACGTAAGTGCTGTCGTCTTCCTGGATCTCATCTGCGTTGACAGGCTCCAGGATGGCCTGGTAATCGACATAAAGTGAGTCATAGGCCCGCTGGAGCGAGTCGAGCTGCGCCTTGAGTTCGCGAATCTCCCTGTTGCGGCCGAACAGGCCGCTGCTCTGCGCCTCTGCGACCGGGCAGGCCAGGATCAATGCTGTTGCAAAAAGTAATATGGTGCGTGTTTTCATAGTCTAGAAATTCAGATTCATCTTGAAACCCATGGCCGGTCGGTACGAACCCTCGGCGATCCACGGCTCGCTCGGCGTGATAACCGCGGGAGCTATGGTAATGTCCTGGGCGATATTGTCACTGATGTCGAAATCGTGCATAAATGAGAATACGTAGGCGTCGATGATGTTGAGCGCATAGACGCCGACGATGGCAAGTACGGAGTAGTCCCGGTACTTGCGGTAGAGGTCCTTGTACCATTCGGCCTGGGATGCGCTTATGGCTCCGACGTAGCCGCTCGAAGGATCGCTGCCGACGGTGTAGAGGTATTTGAATCGGCGGTATTCCATATCATTGAAGTGATAGAAATAGCCGCAGGCGGCAAATCCTCCCACCCAGATGGGAATCTTCCACCAGTCGCCGTTGTAGGCCTGTCCCAGACCCGGCAGCAGCGCCGAATAGAGTGTCGCCTTGGCAGGGACCGGGGCCGGCACGGGAGTCTGGTAGGAGACTACGCCGTCCAGCAGGGACGCCCAGTAGAACACTCCCGCGCCGATGTAGCTGAGATCCCGCCGCATCCGGTAAGTGTCCTCGCCCGTCTGCTGATAGAGTACGTTGTTGTGGATGCCCAGATAGATGCCCGCGCCTATGCCGCCGTACACTACGGGCAGTTTCCACCAGTCGCGGTTGTAAATCTGGGCCGCGCCGGGGACGACCGCCGCGCCGGCCATCATATATGCCGGGGTCAGCGTATCGCGGCGCATATAGCCGCGGATGAGCCTGCGCATCGAGAATCCGGCCAGCGTATCGGTCTGCACGTTGGCTGTATCCTGCACTGTGGTATTGGTATTTTCGCCGGGTATTGAAGTCAGAGACGTATTGTCACTTGTACTGACGCCTGTACGGAACTGCGCGCGGGCTGCGGGAATCGCGGCCAGCATCAGGCAGAGGCATATCGATATGTGACGGATCAGTCTCAAATCTCGGTTTAACGGGACTCTAGTGCGTTCAAGAATTGTTCCAGCTGTTCGCCGTTGCGGAAAATGATGGTCATCGTGCCTCCGTTATTGCCACGGCGGCGGACGGTGACGCGGTTTTCGCAGAACCGGCCGACGGTGCCGACAGCACGGACGAACGAGTCGGGGACGAGCGTCTCGGTATGTCCGAGGGATTCACGTTCGCGTTCGCGCAGGCGCTCCTCGAGACGGCGGACGGACCAGCCGTTGGCGATGGCGGCTTCACCCATTGCGAGTCTCAGCGAGCTGTCTTCTATCGAAAGCAGGACCTTTGCGTGTCCGGTGCTCAGGTCACCGCACCGCAGGGCTTTCTGCAGTTCGGGTTCGAGCGTGAGCAGGCGGAGCGAATTGGTCACCGCCGCGCGGCTCTTGCCGATGCGGTGCGCGAGCGCATCCTGCGTCAGGTGGCATTCTTCGATGAGCCTGCGGAGGCCGAGAGCGGTCTCGATGGGGTCCAGGTCGGCGCGCTGGAGGTTTTCGACCAGTGCCATCTCGATCATTCCCTCTTCGTCGGCCTGCCTGACATAAGCGGGAATGGTGGTCAGTCCGGCGGCCCGTGCTGCCCGGTAACGGCGTTCGCCGCTGATGATCTGGTAGCGGTCTTCGGCCGTGAGGCGGAGAGTTACCGGCTGGATGATGCCGAGTGCCATTATCGAGGCGACAAGGTCTTCCATCGCCTCCTGGTCGAAGTTCTCGCGGGGCTGGTACGGGTTCGGTTCGATCTTGTCAAGCTCTATCTCGCGGACTGCCGCGGGGCTTGTCGTTGTATCAGTCTGCTGCTGCAAAATGGCAGCCGTTTCGCCCAGAAGTGCGTCCAGGCCTTTGCCCAATGCGGTTCTTTTTGCCATTATCTGTCGTTTTTCTGTAAAATCTCCTGTGCCAGGAGGAGGTAATTGGCTGCGCCGCTGCTGCCTGCGTCATACAGGATGGCGGGCTTGCCGAACGAGGGCGCCTCGCTCAGGCGGATGTTGCGTGTGATGAGTGTATCGAATACCATGCCGCTGAAATGCTCGCGCACTTCTTCGACTACCTGGTTGTGGAGTCTGAGGCGGCTGTCGAACATCGTAAAGAGGAATCCCATCACCGAAAGGTTGCGGTTCAGACGGGTCTGGACGATCTTGATGGTATTCATAAGCTTGCCGAGGCCCTCTAGGGCGAAGAATTCAGGCTGGACGGGGATTATGACCGAATCGGCGGCCGTCAGGGCGTTGACCGTGATGAGGCCGAGCGACGGGGCGCAGTCGATAATGATGTAATCGAACTGACTGCGGATCTTGGCCAGGGCGTTGCGCAGGACCGATTCGCGCTGCTCTATCTCGAACATCTCGACTTCCGCGCCGACCAGATTGATGTGCGAGGTGATGATCTTGAGATGCTCTATCTGTGTGTCGCGTACGGCGTCCTCGATGGCCAGCTGGCCGATAAGGACTTCATACAGTGTCCGTTTGTCGGTGGATTCGGGGTTGAAATCCATCCCCGATGTTGTATTGGCCTGAGGATCGGCGTCGATCAGAAGGGTCCTTTTCTCCAGCACGGCCAGTGAAGCGGCAAGATTGATGGCTGTCGTTGTCTTCCCCACGCCGCCTTTCTGGTTGGCTATAGCTATTACTTTTCCCATTTCACTTACATTACAGCCTACAAAAGTACAAAATACTTTGATAAAAAATACTTTTTAATACTCGCCAAAGAATGTTAAATTTGCGGTCGCATAAGTCAGATTATGGACGATTGGAAAGTTATTGTAAGCCGGGTTTCCGGCGGCGGTGCCGAGGAGCGCTGGGAAGAGCTCGCGGCCGCACTCTCGGCTAACCGGATCCCTTATTCGGTAGCATTCACGGAAAGACACATGCATGCACTCGATATTGCCCGCCAGGCTGTCCTGGAAGGCTATCGCAAGATACTGGTCGCAGGTGGCGACGGTGCACTTCACGAAGCCCTCTGCGGGGTGATGATGCAGGAGGAGGTGCCCTCCACCGAGGTGACTCTGGGTATCATCCCCATCGGTTCGGGCAATGACTGGGCCCGTTACCATCAGATTCCTTCGAATATCAACCGCGCAGTCGAGATTATCAGCCGCGGCAAGAAGTTTGTTCAGGATGTGGTGAAGGCCGAGACCACCGCAGAAGATGGCGGACATATGGTCAGATATATGGTCAATATCGGCGGCCTGGGCCTGGATGCCTATGTCTGCCACCTGTTCAGCCTGGCCCGCAAGAGGGGCGAGAAAAGCAATATGCTCTACTACAAGTGTCTGCTGCGTGCTTTCTTCCACTACAAGATGAAGCATTTCCGCATTACGGCAGACGGCGAGGATTTCTATGATGACGAGGCCCTTTCGGTGGCTCTGGGCAATGGCAAGTACTGCGGCGGCGGAATGATGCAGACCCCTGACGCTGCTTTCGATGACGGTCTTATCGATATGACGGTGACCGGCCGTATGTCCAAGGTCAAGTTCGTCGCCAAGGTCCGCACACTGTTCAACGGGACGATCAAGACCCTGCGCGAGGTGGAGTATGAGCGTGCGAAGAGCTTCTGCGTCGAGGCGGAGCCTGCTTCCTACGTGGAGGTCGATGGAGAGATCTGCGGCAAGACTCCCGCAAGATTCACTATCCTGCCTTTGGCAATCAACGTTATAACCAACCGCTAAAATGGAATATCTGCCTACCGCCCTGGAGGGCCCGGTCATTATCAAGCCAAAAGTCTTCGGCGACAGCCGTGGCTTTTTCATGGAGACATTTTCGCTCCGTGATTTTGCCGCCAATGTCGGGCCGGTGCAGTTCGTGCAGGACAATGAGTCCTACTCGGCGCGCCGCGGCGTGCTGCGCGGCATGCATTTCCAGAAGGGCGATGCAGCCCAGGCCAAGCTGGTGCGCGTCTCCCGCGGCAGGGTGCTGGACGTGGCCGTGGATATCCGCCCCGATTCGCCGACTTTCGGCCGCTGGGTCAAGGTGGAGATCAGCGCTCAGGAGAAGAATATGTTCTTCATCCCCCGCGGATTTGCCCACGGATTCCTTACACTTGAGGACGATACTCTCTTCGAGTACAAGTGCGACAATTACTATTCGCCCGCCGACGAGGGTTCATTCCGCTGGGATGATCCCCAGGTCGGGATAGACTGGGGTGTCTCTCCCTCGGAGGTGATACTCTCGGACAAGGACCGGATTGCTCCCGCGTTCTCTTCGCTCAGAGGCTGATACGGCTCAGGCAGTGGCGCAGGGATGTTGACCACCAGGGCGTTTCGACGCCGAAATCGTTGCGTATCTTAGATTTATCGAGCAGTGAATACTGCGGCCTTCGTGCCGGGGTGGGGTACTCGGCAGTGACTATGGGCCGCACCTTGCAGGGCAGTGAGGCATAAGCCATTATCGCTGCCGCGAAATCAAACCAGGTGCAGGTGCCTTCGTCCGTGTAGTGGTATATCTCCGCGTGCCTCAGGCCCGCCTGCGGAAGGATCCTGAGCAGGGCTGCAGCCAGGTCGCGGGCGTATGTCGGGGTGCCGGTCTGATCTGCGACGACGCCTATTTCGGGCCGCTCGCCGCCAAGGCGGAGCATCGTGCGGACGAAGTTTTTGCCAAATGGCGAATACAGCCAGGCCGTGCGGATGATAACCCCTCGCGGGGCGATCCGGCGGATGGCAAGTTCGGCTTTGCGCTTGCTGCTGCCATAGACCGAAAGGGGGCGGCACGGGTCGCTTTCGCGATATGCTCCGCGCCTGCGGTTGCCATCGAAAACGTAGTCCGTCGAAATCTGGACCAGCGACCAGTCGTGGCTGCGTGCGATGCGGGCCATCTGCTTCGGAGCTTCGGTATTGATGGCTATGCAGCGTGCCACATCGTTTTCGGCTCCGTCAACGTTGGTGTAGGCGGCCAGATTGAGGATGGTATGCACGTCGCACCGGAGGCAGAGCTGCTCGAGGGCATCGGCATCGCAGATATCCAGGGGCAGGATCCCATCGCCTTCGACGGCATCGGTCCAGACGAACCTGGAGTCGCCGCCGGCGAGGAGTCGAAGTTCGGTGCCCAGCTGGCCTGAAGCACCCGTGACAAGGATTCGTTCCATAGCTAAAAACTGTTTGCGCAAAATTACATTTTCCGTTATATTTGTGAAAATTTTTTGAAATGGATTACAACACACAGCAGGAGAAACTCATTTTGCCGGAATACGGCAGATGCGTGCAGAAGATGATCGAGAAGGTAAAAGCCATTCCTGACAAAACGAAACGTACCGAACAGATCCAGGCCGTCATCCAGGTGATGGCCCAGGTCAATCCGCAGGTTCGCGACACGGTCGATTACCGTCGCAAGCTGTGGGACCACATGTATATGATAGCAGGGTATGACATTGACGTGGATTCGCCTTTCCCGGTGCCCTCGCCGGAGGAGGTCGCATCGCGTCCGGAGCCCATTCCCATCGAGAAGACGCCCATTCAGGCCACCTGTTACGGCCGCAATATCGAGAATATGATCAGTCTCATCGCGGCGCGTCCGGATGACGAGGTCAAGCGGGAGATGATCCGTATGCTGGCTCTCTATATGCGTCAGCAGTACCTGATCTGGAACAAGGACAGCGTAGCTGACGAGACTATTTTTGCCGATATGGAAAAGCTTTCCGGCGGCCGGCTCAAGGTCCCCGAGGGTATGCAGCTCGGCCCTGTCACGGATGCCAATCTTTCGCGTCCCGGCGTCCGCAAGCAGGAAGATGGCGGTTTCGGCAAGAAGAAAAACAAGAACAAGAAGCGCAAGCGCATCAATAACTGACCCTGATGGCCGCAAGGAAGACATTAAAGAGTAAACAGAAGAAAGCAGCTCCCGTACGCAGGACTTCCAGGGCTTCGAAGACCGAAAAGCCTTCAAAGCCTTCGAGGCCGTCGCGCGCCCCGGCCCAGAAGCCGGAGAAGGAGGGCTACCGCGTTTTCCGCGTGATTACCGGAGTGGTCTTCGGTATAGCGGCGATCTATACCCTTGCGGTTCTCATCTCTTATATTTTCACCTGGAGTCAGGATCAGAGCCTGCTTTCGGGCGGGGATGTCATCACCACTTCGCACGTTGTGCACAATATCGGCGGCCGTGTCGGTTTCCTGTGGTCCAACCTCCTGGTATCGAAGCTTTTCGGTTTCGGCGCCTTTACGGTGCCGTTCTTCCTTGGGGCGATTTCGATATTCTGCCTGCGCATCCGCCGGGTCAATCTGGTAAGGCTCTTCCTCGTATCGATGATCGGGGCGATAGTGCTATCGGTTGCATTCAGCTTTATTTTCGGCCTGTTTGGTATGGCATATCTGCTGGGCAGCGGCCCTGGAGGCTCCTACGGATTCTATGTCACCAAGTGGCTGAGTGATCTGATGGGTGATTTAGGCGCCGGCTGCATCATCCTGCTCGCCCTGTTCTTATGGGGTGTAATGCTGAGCCGCCGCGTGGCGTTCTGGTTTGAGGAGAAGCTTTATTTTACGGCGCATTATCCTTTCCGCAAGTGGCTTACGCCACAGGTTGTCACTGATGATCCTGCCGCCGGCAGCGGTCTTGACTCCCTGACGGGGGAGGATGAGCCGGGTGAGCCTGATTCCGAGGCTCCGTTATGGCCTTCCGCGCCTGCCGGCGGCGGTGCTGAGATTGACCTGCTCGGCTCCTCTGAGGCTGCTGCAGCTGGCAGTGTGGGCGGTGGCCCGGTTGATGACGGGCTGGGCGATGACCTGCCTGATGATCTTCCTACGGATGACGATATTCCAGTGGCTGCCGACGAGCCTGCGGCTCCCGCGGCTCCCCTCACGGAGCCGGTGGTGACTCCTGCCGCACCGGAGGTTACGCTGGATGTCGAGGAGAGTCAGAATGATTTCCTCGCCAACCTTTCGGACGAGGAGAAGGAGCATTATTACAATCCGAAGCTCGACCTGCCGGATTTTCAGCTGCCTTCGATTTCGATGCTCGAGGATTACCGCGACCTTTGGCACGAGGTTTCGCGCGACGAGCTGGAGCGCAATAAGCAGAAGATTGTCAATGCTCTTGGCAATTACAAGATAGGCGTGGTGGGCATTACCGCCAAGATGGGTCCTACCGTGACTCTGTATAAGATCCGCCTTGCCGACGGAGTCAAGATTGCGCAGGTGCGCCGCCTGGAGGAGGATATCGCTATGTCGATCGGCGCCAAGGGCGTGCGCGTCGTGACACTGCTGGATTCGGTGGGCATCGAGGTGCCCAATGAGCATCCGAGCGTCGTGCCGCTCAAGAGCGTCCTCAATTCGCCGCAGTTCAAGGAGGCGAAGATGGAGCTGCCCCTGGCGATGGGTATTACCGTTACCAATGAGCCGTTTTTCCTCGATCTGGCGAAGATGCCTCACCTGCTGGTGGCCGGTGCTACCGGTATGGGTAAGTCCGTGGGTCTCAACTGTATCATTGCTTCGCTGCTGTATGCCAAGCATCCGGCCGAGCTGAAACTGGTGATGGTCGATCCCAAGAAGGTCGAGTTTTCCATTTACAATAAGCTTGAGAAGCATTATCTGGCCATGATGGCTGATAATGACGACGCGATTATCACCGATACCAAGAATGTGGTCACCACGCTCAAGTCGCTTTGCGTTGAGATGGATGACCGTTATGACCTTCTGAAGAAGGCTGACGTGCGCCAGATCAAGGAGTACAATGCCAAGTTCCTCGCCCGTCGCCTGAATCCTCTCAAGGGGCATAAGTTCCTGCCTTATATCGTGGTCATCATCGATGAGTTCGCAGACCTGCTGATGACTGCAGGGCGCGAGGTCGAGGAGCCTATCGCACGTCTCGCCCAGAAGGCCCGTGCCGTGGGTATCCACCTGGTGATTGCTACACAGCGTCCTACCACTGATATCATTACCGGTACGATCAAGGCCAATTTCAATTCGCGTATCGCTTTCCGTGTCAATTCGAGCGTGGATTCGAAGACTATCATCGACGGGCCCGGCGCTAACCGCCTCATCGGCCGCGGCGATATGCTGGTGATTCGTCCCGGCGCGGATCTGGAACGCGTGCAGTGCGCGCTTATCGATACGCCTGAGATTATTCGTATCAATAAGTTTATCAATGAGCAGAGCGGGTATGATCACGCTTTCTATCTGCCCGAGTACGTGGATCCCAACAGCGAGGAGGATACGGATGTGGACCTGCGCAAGCGGGATAAACTGTTTGAGGAGGCTGCAAAGATTGTCGTGCAGTATCAGCAGGGTTCGGCGTCCAATCTGCAGCGCAAGCTCAATATCGGTTATAACCGCGCCGGCCGCCTGATCGATCAGCTGGAGGCTGCGGGTATCGTGGGCCGTGCCGAGGGCAGCAAGCCGCGCGCTGTGCTTATCGCTGATTTTGATGCGCTTGACCGCAAATTGGAGTCCCTGGATCATCAGACGATAATGTAGTTTTTGGTTTGTCGGCACGCGTTTTGTCCTTTCCTTCCGGTATGAGACGTTTTATTCTTTCCATCGTTTTGTTTCTGGTCGGGTTTTCGTGCCTGGCGCAGTTGTCCAATGATTCGGCGCTGATCAAGTTTGTTAATGAGCAGGGCCCCTGCCGGGTGACTTTCTCTATGTCGGGCAAGGGCATTGACGGCCAGGAGCATTCGTCAGAGACAGGCACGATGGATCTCAATGTGCCTTCGTTCCGCGTCACTATGGGCCGCCACCTGATCATCGGTGATGCAGAGACGCTGTGGTATTACGATACCGAAGACCAGGAGGTGATGGTGATGAACAGTTTTATCTTTATCCTCCTGCAGGATTCGAAGCTGGACCGTTCGGGCGACGTCCCCGTGGTGACCTACACCCAGAGCAACGGCAACAAGATGGTCTTCCGCATCCTCTCCATCGAGCCCCTCCCCGAAGACCTCCCTTCGGACCACTTCGTCTTCAACGCCGCCGCCCTCCCCGAGGAGGCCATCGTCACCGACATCAGGTAACCATCCCCGCCGGCTCCGCCTTCGCACCTCGACCTGTGTTTACTGGGGCTCTGCCCCAAACCCCGCCGCTCCGGTGACACTATTACACGAGCTAACGCTTCGTCACCTCCGCTAGCGCCTGATGGCGCTATGCTTTTTGCACGCCCTTCGGCTTTGCAAATAGTATAACTATCTCGGCTCCACCGGGCTCTAAGGGCGGCTCGCTCCACGTGGATTTCTCCCAGGCACCATTCTGGGTAAACCGATTTTAGCCTTGGCACTTAAACGGCAGATACACTGTGAGATGCTGAAAGTGCTACCCCTTCTGAGAGGGGGTAGCACTTTCAGCTATCGGGTGACATTCAGGTAGTTAAATGCCAAGCCGATCAGGGGACAACCCAAAGGCTCGCCAAATAAAGTGACAACCTAAATGAAAGGCCGGACAAAATATGCGGCAGGGCGATGTGCCCTGTAGAGCATTCTGAGGCCGGTCAGCCTGCCGCATCGCCCGTTTTTAGCCTGTGCGGCAGATCAACCTGCCTTAGAATAATGTCTAAGGCAGATAGTCCTGCCGCATATTGACAGCCGACCGACCGCTTCGCCTGGAGAGAGCGGAGCATCGGAAAAGCAGGTTCTTTCGGCGGGCTTGTCCACCCCCGGACCAGGGCAGGGGGAGGGGCCCGTGCCAGACAAGTTCCTGCGAGCAGGGACGAAGGCTAGTATGGGAGGGGCCGTAGCGAGCGCCGCAGGCGCGAGAGAAGTTCCGCCGAAAGAACGCTGCTTTCCGTGCGGAGCGATAGATCCTTCGGCCTGCGGCTTTAGGATGACAAAAAGGGATCCTGTGGCTGGGATTTTTGGGGGCGAAACCCAAAAAAGAAACTTGGGGGGCAGCGCCCCAGTAAGAACAGGTGGGTCGGTAAGCCGGATTCTGTGCCCTTGCGGGTTCCTGTCATTTATCTAATGCAACCTACCCCCCGGCATCGGGCGGGCAGCCCTCATCTGCCGGTATATTTGGTCTTGCAGCCTTCCGGAGCGTACCCCGGCGCCGTCGCCGACACCGGTCGTGAGCTCTTGCCTCACGTTTTCACCCTTGCAGCAAAAGGCCGGAGCCTCAAGCGTGCGGTTGTTTTCTGTTACGACTACCCTGAGCTTACGCCCAACTGTGCTTTCCACAGGGAAGCGCCCTGCGCTGTCCGGACTTTCCTCCCCTCGCTGACGAGAGGCGACAGGATGTCCCACCTTGTTCAAACGGGACGACAAAGGTACGAAAAAATGCTGAAACCTACTCCCTGACGGCAGATATCCGGTACATCTTTGGCCAATACTTGCCTGTGACATAGATATAACCGGTCTCCGGATTATAGGCGATGCCGTTCAGCACATCGGTCGAAGAAGTCCGCAGACTATTGGGCAGGATATCGCTGCAGTCCACGATACTCGTGATCACGCCGTCCGATGGACGGATCCTCACGATTACATCGCTGCCATAGACATTGGCCCATATTTCTCCCTCGATATACTCAAGCTCATTGAGATAGGCGATCTGTCGGCCCTCGAAAGTCACTTTGATCTGCCGGCGAATCTGGAACGATGCCGGATCGCGGAAATAGATGCGGTCCGTCCCGTCGCTCATAATCAGGCTCTGGCCGTCCGTGGTAAGGCCCCATCCCTCTCCCTGATAGGCAAAAGTCCGCTTCTGCTCGAACGTCTCGGGATCCAGGACGAAGCACGTACGCTCCTGCCAGGACAGGACATACAGATTATTGCCGAGTATGCAGCTGCCCTCGATAAAATACCGCCTCGGGAAAGACTTCATCTTCACGACCTTGCCGGAGGCCAGATCCACGATGCGCATCGAAGACGAACCGTACTGGCCCGTGGACTCATACAGCCTGCCCTTATGGAAAAACAGCCCCTGCGTATAGGCCCCGGTATCGTGCCGGAGCACCTGATCCACCCGATAAGTGAACCGCACAGGTTTCTGCGCGTCACATCCCGGGGCAAGGAGTGCAAGTCCCAGGACACAGGCGGCTATACGCAGTGCGAGACCTTTCATCGTGCGGCCTTGAAATCCATAGCCGCGCGGACGAACGCGACGAAAATCGGTTGCGGACGCACGACGGTACTCTTCAGCTCCGGATGGAACTGCACGCCGATATAGAAAGGATGCTCGGGAATCTCAACGATCTCCACCAGGCCGGTGTCGGGATTGCGTCCGGTAGTCTTCATACCGGCAGCCTCCATCTCGCTCAGGAACTTGTTGTTGAACTCATAGCGGTGGCGGTGGCGCTCGTGGATAATCTCCTGGCCATAGATGCGGTATGCCAGCGAATCCTTCTTAAGCTTGCAGGCATAAGCGCCAAGACGCATCGTACCGCCCTTGATGGTCAGGGACTTCTGATCCTCCATAAGGTCGATGACGGGGTAGGGGGTATTGGGATTGACCTCGGTCGAAGCTGCGCCCTTCATACCGAGCACGTTGCGTGCAAACTCGATGACAGCCATCTGCATTCCGAGGCAGATGCCGAACATCGGCACGTTGTGGGTGCGGGCGTAATGCGCCGCGACGATCTTGCCTTCCAGTCCGCGTTCGCCAAATCCCGGGGCGATCAGGATGCCGTCCTTGTCGCCGAACAGCTCCTCGGCATTTGCCTCGGAGATATGCTCGCTGTGAATGCTGGTCACGCGGACGTGGCACTCATTGGCCGCTCCGGCGTGGATAAACGCCTCCTGAATGGACTTGTATGCGTCCTGAAGCTCGACATACTTGCCGACCAGGGCGATGTGGACCTCCTTCTTGGGATTCTTGATCCGCTTGAGGAACTCCTTCCAGTTGTCCAGATCCGGCGGCGGCGCCTGAATGCCGAAATGATCAAGCACGATGCTGTCCAGACCCTCCTTCTGCATATTGAGCGGCACCTCGTAAATGGTAGGGGCGTCGTAAGACTCAATGACGGCGTTGGGACGCACGTTGCAGAAAAGGGCGATCTTGCGCTTCATATCGGCCGGGATATGATGCTCCGTGCGGCAAACGATGATGTCCGGGTGCACGCCATATTGCTGCAGCATCCGCACGGAATGCTGTGTAGGCTTGGTCTTCAGCTCCTTTGCCGCGCCAAGGTAGGGGATGAGCGTCAGGTGGATGGAGAGGCAGTCTTCGGCCGGCAGCTCCCACTGCAGCTGGCGTTCGGCCTCGATAAACGGCAGCGACTCGATATCGCCCACCGTACCGCCGATCTCCGTGATGATGATATCATACTGGCCGCTCTTGCCCAGCAGCATCATACGGCGCTTGATCTCGTCCGTGATATGCGGGATGATCTGCACTGTCTTGCCCAGATACGCGCCTTCGCGCTCCTTGTCTATCACCGTGCGGTAAATCTTGCCGGTGGTGACGTTGTTGGCCTTTGAGGTGTAAATGTTGAGGAATCGCTCGTAATGACCCAGGTCAAGGTCGGTCTCTGCGCCGTCCTCCGTCACGTAGCACTCGCCGTGCTCGTAGGGATTGAGCGTGCCCGGATCGATGTTCAGATAGGGGTCAAACTTTTGGATAGTGACTCTCAATCCTCTGGCCTGTAAGAGCTTGGCCAGAGATGCGGCGATGATGCCCTTACCAAGGGATGAAGCGACTCCGCCGGAAACGAAAACGTATTTGGTACTCATTTGATGCTGTTTCTAATACCTTACAGGTAGTAAAGGTACGAATTGTTTTTGTATCTTTGCCCCCGGAAAACATAATAATTTTTATGGGGGTGCCCCGCAAGGGAGCTGAGAACATACCCCTGACAACTTGATCCGGGTAATGCCGGCGGAGGGAATTAAAAATGAAAATCGCATTGACTGCAGCTGCTTTGCTGCTTTGTGTGGGCGTTTCGGCCCAGCAGATCGAACAGACAAGTGAAATTGGCCCCAGTGATGATGTCACGCTCAACGAGCGGATTGACAGCACGTTGATAGTCTCCCTGCGGGCTTCTACGCGTACGCCGGTGGCCCATACCGGCATTTCGCGCGAAGAGCTGCGAAGCACCAATTCGCTCTCTTCGCTGCCGATGGTGCTCTCGCTTCAGCCTTCGGTCGTCGCGACCAACGAAGGCGGCACGGGCCTCGGCTATTCTAAGATGAGGGTTCGCGGCAGCGACGCTTCCCGCATCAACGTTACGCTCAACGGAGTTACCATTAACGACGCCGAGTCCCAGGAGGTGTTCTGGGTCAATATGCCGGCCATCTCCGGACTTCTGGGCAGCGTTCAGCTGCAGCGCGGCGTGGGTACCTCGGTCAACGGCAGCGGTGCATTCGGCGCCAGCGTCAATATGCGTTCGGGCTATGTCCGCCCCGCTCCGTATGCCGAAATCGAGCTCTCGGCGGGCTCATTTCTTACCGGAACGGTAAGCGCCGCAGCCGGAACGGGCCGGATGGCGGACGGTCTTTCGCTCGATGTGCGCTACGCATACAATACCACCGAAGGCTATCTGGACAATGCCACGGCGCGCCTGCATTCGGCTTATGCGGCACTGGACTGGTACAGCGGCAGCAATTCCCTGCGGCTCACATATCTGATGGGTAAAGAGCGTACCGGCCTGACCTGGTACGGCATCCCGAAGGATTCGGTCGCGACCAATCCCCGCTACAATCCGGCCACACCCGGCGATACAGACAACTACGCCCAGCATCATATCCAGGGCGTGTATCTGCATCAGTTCTCGCCTGCGCTTTCGGCTTCGGCGACCCTCAATTTTACCAAGGGTGACGGCTACTACGAGTATCTGCAGACCGATCCGTTGGCGGAATACTATTCGACGCGCAACGCGATGGATAACGTTTACAGCGTGGCGACGGCCAACCTCAAATACCAGACGGCCCAAGTGCATCTGATCGCCAACGCCTCGTACTCCATATACGAAGGAGGTCACTACGGTTATCGCGTATATGATATAACCCAGGCGGGATTCTATCCCGATGAGTACAACAGGACTATATACGACAATACCGGCTACAAGACGGACGCTTCCGCTTTCCTTCGCGGCGAATGGCTGCTCTGGGACTGCGTCAACCTCTATGCCGACATGCAGTACCGCCACGTCTTTTACCGTATCAACGGCACCGAAAAGAAAGGACCGGAGCTCGACTGGAGTGCGTTGTATGACTTCTTCAATCCCAAGGGCGGCATCTCCTGGCAGATTGGGGACAGCCGGCTCTACGCATCCGTAGCCGTCGCGCACAAGGAGCCTGCCCGCAGCGACATCAAGGACGCCATTCAGGGCGGAAAGGCGGATGAGATCCTGCCGGAGCGGCTGGTGGACTGGGAGTTCGGTTACAGCTTCGCAAATAAGCATCTTGCGCTTGGCGCGAATATCTATCTTATGGAATACAAGAATCAGCTTGTGCAGACCGGCAAGCTCAGCGAAAACGGCTACTCCATCAAGGCGAACGTGCCGCGCAGCTACCGCCACGGCATCGAGCTGACTGCGGCGTGGAAGCCTGTCGGGATGCTCACCATAGATGGCAACCTGACGCTGAGCCGCAATAAGATACTCGATTATACCAATTGGGTGGACTGCTACGACAATCCGGTGTACTGGACGCCACTCGAGCAGCGTCAGGAGTATCTGGGCACGACCGACCTGCTGCTTTCGCCCTCTGTGACAGGCCGCGCAGGCGTCACTCTCAAGCCAGTAACGGGCCTTTCTCTGGCTGCCGTCTGGAAATATGTAGGCAGGCAATATTACGACAATACCTCCTGTGAAGACCGCGCCCTGCCGGCCTATGACGTTCTTTCCTTCAGCGCTGAATATTGTCTTAACAAAACGATAAGTTTTGCTATATTTGCCGAAAATATCCTCAACAAGACATACGTTGCGGATGCCTGGGTGTACAGGGCTGTATTTGCCGACGGCTCGCCCGATTACATCGAAGACGGACTATTCCCGCAGGCACCGTTCAACGCGATGTTCAAGGTGAGGCTGACTTTTTAGTGTACTATGATCCAATCCATCCTCGAACAGTTCAATTTTGCGGCCTACGGTTTCTACGACTGGCTTGAGATGGTCGCTATGATCCTGGGTATCATATACGTGGTGTATGAGATTCGCAAGAGCATCACGATGTGGTATTTTATGATAGCTTCGGCCATTGCGTTCCTCATCTTTTTCTGGCACGAGCAGTTTTGGGCTATGTGGCTGATTCAGATATATTATATCGTATCAGGCATTTACAGTATATTCAAATGGCGCAAGATACGCGCCGCAACCATTGCGCAGCACGGCTATGACGATCCCAAGAAGGATAAGAAGATAGCCATCGTCAGGATGAATCCCGTCAAGGTGGCCATAAGCAGCGCCATAGCCGTAGTTGCATTTTTCGCACTTGCCTGGGCGCTTGGCCGTGTCGGCGATACGCCTATGGACTATGCTGGCAATCCCTGGCCCGCAAAGCACTGGTGGGATGCGGCGCTTGCCGTAGGCAGCATGCTCGCGACCTACTGGCTGAGCCAGTCCTACTTTGAGCAGTGGTATATGTGGATGGTAGTCAACGTGATGGCTGTCGGAGTGTTCCTCAAGGGCGGCCAGTACTGGACCATGATACTCTATGCCGTATATATCACGATGGTCATCATCGGTATCATCACCTGGCGCCGTCACGGTGTCATAGTCGACGAGAAGGCTTCGCCGGCCAAAACCGAATAGCAGTTATGATTCTTATAGCTGACAGCGGCGGTACCAAGACCGATTGGACCCTGCTCGACGGTGCGCAGGTTGTGTCGCGTCTTCGGACCGAAGGCCTGCACCCTGTTTTCTCCACTCCCGAAGAGATAGTCGCCCACGTTCGCGCCGAAGTAGCTCCGGCACTTGCATCGGCTCCAGCAAAGATTTTTTTCTACGCTGCAGGACTCGTTTCAGGGGAGTCCGGTAAGCGCCTTGAGGATTGCTTCCGCGAGGTATTCCCTGCGGCCGTGACGCAATGCAGCAGCGACCTTCTCGGTGCGGCGCGCGCACTTTTCGGCGATCAGCCGGGCGTGGCGTGCATTCTCGGTACCGGATCCAACAGTTGCTTCTATGACGGCGACCGCATCGCCGACAATATCCGCGCGGGCGGTTTTATCCTCGGCGACGAGGGTTCCGGCGCGCATCTGGGCCGGATGCTGATCTCGGATTTCATCAAAGGCCTGCTGCCGCCCGACCTGGGGATGGAGTTCGTACGCCGCTACGGACTGGATTATCCGGCCATTGTGGCAAAGGTTTATCGCGAAGCGAATCCCAATAAGTTCCTGGCTTCGTTCTCGGTATTTATCGAGGAGCATCGCTCACATCCGTATATGCAGCGCCTGCTCCGCGAGAGCTTCCGGCTTTTCCTGCAGCGCAATGCCAGCCGTTACGGTCACGAGGACTGCCCGGTCGGATTCGTGGGTTCGATCGCCGTTGTTTTCCGCGAGGAGCTGTGCGCTGAGATGCGTGCTGCAGGTCTCATCGCCGGCGATTTCATGAAGAGTCCGATGGAAGGCCTGATCCGTTACCATTCAATTTCTTAGATGAGTCCCGACAACCATATCCCCAAGCTTCTGGACGATGCCCTCGAGCAGTTCGCCACCCTTCCCGGTATCGGGAGGCGGACGGCGCTGCGCCTGGCGCTCTTCGTCCTGGACAGCCCTAAGGAGAATGTCGAGCATTTCGCGTCCTCTCTGGTGCGGCTCAAGCAGGAGGTCAAGTTCTGCCCTAAGTGCCGGATGATCAGCGAAGAGGGTGCCTGCCCGTTCTGCTCGGACAGCAGGCGCGATCACTCGACGGTCTGCGTCGTGGAGAGCCTGCGGGATGTGATAAGTATCGAAAATACCGGCCAGTACAAGGGCCTCTATCATATTCTGGGAGGGGTGATTTCTCCTCTGGACGGCATCGGTCCTGCTGATTTGCCGATAGATGAACTGGTGCGCCGTATAGAAGAGGACGGTATCAAGGAAGTCATCTTCGCCCTGAGTACCGGGATGGAAGGGGAGACCACGGCATTCTATATCTACAAGCGTATTTCCTCGCTTCCGATAATTGTTACAGCCCTTGTCCGGGGCGTGGGATTCGGCGACGACCTGGAGTACGTGGATGAGCTCACGCTCGGCCGTTCGATTTCCAACCGCCAGGTATTCAATCCGTAGCCTATGTCATTCTGGATGGTGTTTCTCATAGCGGTTTCGCTGTGCTTCGATACTCTTGCCGTATCGATGGTGGGAGGTGCATGCACCAGCGGCCGCAGCCGCGCAAAGGACCTTCTGATAATCGGCAGTTTCGCTTTATTCCAGGGCGGTTTTGCGCTTCTGGGATGGCTGCTGGGACATTCCGTTCTCGAATTGATAGACCGTTTCGACCATTGGATCGCATTCCTGCTGCTTTCGTGGATCGGCCTCAAAATGGTGGTCGAGGCACTTCGCCCGGGCCGTCAGGAGGAAGGGCCTGACCTGCTCAAGCCCGCCAGCCTGGTGATGGCCTCCGTCGCTACGAGCATCGACGCCCTGGCCGTCGGCATTTCTTTCGCGATGATGGAAATGCCGCTCGCCACCATCCTGCTGGATTCGCTTCTTATCGCGGCCGTGACAGCCGTTGCCGCAGCCATCGGCCTCTACGGCGGCAAGCATCTGGGGGATAAGTTCGGACGCCGCTGCAATCTGATCGGCGGCCTGGTCCTGTTCCTTATCGGAGTTAAGATTCTTCTGGAACATCTTCTTGCCGGCTAAAATATTTCGGCCGGGGTTCCGTTTTTGGAAGTTTTTTTTAACTTTGCGGTGCATAAACGGTGAAATGGCCGCAAATGAAGATGTATCTTTCTATAAAACAGTACAATAGCTCTATCCGCACCGGGCTCTCCCGATACGGAAGGGGCTCATTGTCTAAACTGAACCCCCGAGCCTGCAGGTAAATTTCGTCAATTCACGGAATGTCAAACCTGTAAAACGGAAAGATCATGGTTCAGATTTTTTATAGCAAAGACAACAAAGTCCAGACAACACAATCCCTCGACATACTGAAGCAGATCACAGTCAAAGATGCACTGTGGCTGGACCTTTTTGACCCCGAAGGAGATGAGAAGCGGGCCGTGGAGGTATTTCTCGGTACCAATCTGCAGAGCCGTGCACAGGCCGAGGAGATCGAGAGTTCATCCCGTTATTCGGAGACTGACCACGCCATCTTCATCAATACGGACTTCCTCATTCCGGGTCCTGAAGATTATTCCCTGGAGTCTGTTTCATTTATCCTGGTAGATGATACTTTCGTATCCATCCGTCAGGTCGCCCTGCGCAGCTTCACCGACATCCAGCGCCGTATGATGGCCAACCCGAGACTCTATCCGGGTGGACATTCCATACTGGTCGGCATCCTGGAGAACCGTATCGACCTGGATGCGGATATGATAGAGCTGACCTCCAAGGAGATCGCGCAGTACAGCCGCCGCGTCAGCATGGGCGAGAATGTCGAGAACGAGTTCCTGCTGGATATCAACCAGCTGCAGGAAAATACGATGACCGTCCGCGAGAACATCATAGACAAGCAGCGAATGATATCCAACCTGCTCAAGAGCAGCAAGACTCCCAAGTCGGTCAACGGCAAGCTCAACATCCTTCTGAAGGACGTCAATTCGCTCATCAACCACACCGACTTCAGCTTCGAGCGTCTGGAGTACCTGCAGAATACGGTCCTCGGTCTTATCAACCTCGACCAGACCCGCATCATGCGCATCTTTACGCTCGTATCGCTGCTGCTGATGCCTCCGACGCTGATAGCCAGCATCTATGGTATGAATATCAAGCTGCCTCTGGCGGGCGGCAACTGGGATATGCTCATCACCGGCGGCGTGATGGTCCTTTCGGTCGTCATCTCCATTATCATCTTCCGTCGCAGGAAGATGATGTAGGAGAGCAATTTCTTATAATTTTTTTGCAGAAATAAAAAAAGATTGTACATTTGCAGTCCCAAACCCCGCCCAGGTGGTGAAATTGGTAGACACGCCAGCTTGAGGGGCTGGTGCCCGTAAAAGGGCGTGCAAGTTCGAGTCTTGTCCTGGGCACTACGAAGCAGCTTCCGCAAAACGCGGAAGCTTTTTTTATACACTTTCACCCAATAATGTGTATTTTTGCATTCTATGCAAAATATCAGAAATATAGCCATCATCGCTCACGTCGACCACGGCAAGACTACGCTGGTCGACAAGATGATACTTCAGGCAAAGATCTCCCGCAACCTTGAGAAGAGCGGCGAGCTTATCCTTGACAACAACGATCTGGAGCGCGAGCGCGGTATCACCATTCTCGCCAAGAATGTCTCAGTCCCGTACAAGGACACGAAGATCAACATCATAGACACTCCCGGCCACGCCGATTTCGGCGGCGAGGTGGAGCGCGTGCTCAATATGGCGGACGGCGTGCTGCTGCTCGTGGATGCTTTCGAAGGCACTATGCCCCAGACCCGTTTCGTGCTCCAGAAGGCCATCGAGATGGGCAAGAAGCCTATCGTGGTCGTCAACAAGGTCGATAAGCAGAACTGTCGTCCGGATGAGGTCAACGAAGAGGTCTTCGACCTGATGTTCTCGCTCAACGCGACTGAGGAGCAGCTGGATTTCAAGACCATCTACGGCAGTGCAAAGCAGGGCTGGATGTCGCTCGACTGGCACAAGCCCACTACCGACATCACTCCGCTGCTTGACACCATAATCCAGGAGATTCCCGCTCCGCAGATGAACGAGGGTACGCCCCAGATGCTGATTTCCTCGCTCGAGTATTCGCCTTACGTGGGCCGTATCGCCATCGGCCGCATCACGCGCGGCAGACTGCGTAGCGGCCAGAACGTTTCGCTCTGCAAACGCTACGATATAATCGAGAAGCAGAAGATCAAGGATCTGATGGTTTTCGAGGGACTCGAGAAACGCAAGGTCGATGAAGTCGTCTGCGGCGATATTTGCGCGGTAGTCGGTATCGAAGGATTCGAGATCGGTGATACTATCGCGGATTTCGAGGCTCCCGAGGCTCTGCCGCCCATCACCGTGGACGAGCCTACGATGAGTATGGTCTTTACGATCAACGATTCGCCGTTCTTCGGCCGCGAAGGAAAGTTCGTCACATCACGCCATATCAAGGAGCGTCTCGAACGCGAGCTCGAGAAGAACCTCGCGCTTCGCGTCAAGCCCGGCCAGAACGCCGATTCGTTCGTGGTCTATGGTCGCGGCGTGCTGCATCTCTCGATCCTTATCGAGACTATGCGCCGCGAAGGATTCGAGCTGCAGGTGGGACAGCCCCGCGTGCTGGACAAGACAATCGGAGGCCAGCGCTGCGAGCCTGTAGAGTACCTGACCATCGAGGTTCCCGAGGAGTTCGTCGGCCGCGCCATAGAGCTTTCGACCCGCCGCAAGGCAGCCCTGATACGGATGGAGACCCGCGGCGACCGTACGCACCTGGATTTCGAGATTCCGGCCCGCGGCCTGATGGGACTTCGCAGCAACCTTCTCACCGCCACCCAGGGCGAGGCCATCGTGGCTCATCGTTTCAAGGGCTACGAACCTTACAAGGGCGAGATCGAGAAGCGCACCAACGGTTCGCTTGTCGCCAATGAGACCGGACTTGCCGTGGCCTACGCAATGGATAAGCTGCAGGACCGCGGAAGATTTTTCATCGATCCGGGCGAGGAAGTCTATGCGGGACAGGTCGTCGGCGAGCATACGCGCGATTTCGACCTTGTCATCAATATCTGCAAGACCAAGAAGCTGACCAATGTCCGCGCCGCCGGCACCGATGAGAAAGTGATGCTTCCTCCGCCCATCCGTTTCAGCCTCGAAGAGGCTCTGGAGTATATTCAGGAGGACGAACTGGTCGAGGTTACGCCGCATTCGATGCGCCTGCGCAAGATAATTCTCGATGAGACAGCGCGCAAACGCAGCCAACATTAATTGGAATTTGAAAAATAAATAGTATATTTGCACCCCTATTTCGCAAAATGGAAGGACTGGCACAGAGTATCATCATCCCCGTCAAGGGACTGAAAAATGGCGGCGAGCCGTTCGTTTTCGAGATAGACGGAACGTTCTTTCAGGCATTCGGCAATGGCCGGATCAAGGATGCAGACTGCACCGTAAGGGTGGAAGTCGAGCGGCAGAGCACGTTGCTGCGCATCCGTTCACGCGTGGGCGGATTTGTCGTGGTGGAGTGTGACCGCTGCCTCGAGGATATCACTCTCAAGGTCGATGTGGACCGCGTCCTTACGGCCGGGATCGGGATTGTCGAATTGGACGACACCGCCGACGAGGAGGATGTCGTGCTCATCGACTCATCCGATGCGGAGTTGGATATCAGTCAGTTCGTCTATGACTACATCTGCCTGGGCCTCCCGCTGGTGATGGTCCATCCCGAAGGGAAGTGCAATCCAGACATGATCCGCCGGATGCAGAATGAACCTTCCTCCACCGCCGCAGAGGCCGACAGCCCCTTCGGCGTTTTGAAGGATATGATTGGAAAATAAACAAATAAAACAATACCAACTATGGCACATCCGAAACATAAGATCTCGAAGCAGCGCAGAGATAAGAGAAGAACTCACTACAAGGCAGCGGTTCCGCAGCTTGCAGTTTGCTCCAATTGCGGTGCAACCGTCCTCTATCATCACGTTTGCCCCGAGTGCGGTTACTACCGCGGTCGTCAGGTGATTGATAAGACCGAAGCCTAGTACAGGCGCGCCTCCGGCGCTTCCGCCCTTGTAGTTCAACGGATAGAACGGAGGTTTCCTAAACCTTAAATGGCAGTTCGATTCTGCCCGGGGGTACAAGAGAGGCTGACCACGATGGTCAGCCTCTCTTGTATTATAGCCATTAGCGGGCGGCCTGGTGGAGCTGGAAAGGGATCAGAAAGTGATCGTAGGTACCTGGAGCGGGCCGCGCAGGGCGGGGACTAGAAGATCGTTCTCGAAGTTCTCCAGGCAGTGCGTATCAGTGCCGCTCACATCGTACATCCCTGACTTGAGCAGTAGTCTGGCTTTCCTCTGTGCCGTCTTGCCGTAGGAGCCCACGAGCGAAAAGATATTGAGCTGGAAGAGGACGCCCATCTGCTTGTATTTGCGGTAATCCGCATCATTCATATAGTTATAACGCTCGGGATGGGCGAGGATAGGGATGAAGCCCTTGCTTCGGATGCGCTCCAGCAGGGCGTCCATATTTGCCGGAGGATTGAAATACGACGTCTCCACCAGCAGGTAGCGGCGCTCCGGTCCGATAGGCATCACCTGGCCATTCTCCAGACGCTCCTCGAAAAGATGGTCGAGCATATGCTCTGCCGCAAGATGCAGCACCATATTGCCTTTATAGGCGGCCTTGACTTTATCGAAAACCTTCCGGAGAAACTCCGGCGTATTGGGGATATCCTCCATTATGTGCGGGGTCATCCATACGACCCGCACGCCCTGTATCTCGTATATCGCCAGCAGGCCGATACATTCGTCAAGGCCCTCCACACCGTCATCCACTCCGGGGAGAAGGTGACAGTGCCAGTCGGTGTAACCCTTCAGGACTCCTGAATCTTCTATCGAAAGGCGTCTATGGAAGGGCCAGATACTCACGAACGATAACTTCTGCGCTTATGGCTGTCCTCATAGTAATTGCTGCTATAGGAGTAGCCATAGTGATAACTGTAACGATAGCCGCCGTGATAATACGACTGGCTCGAATCCGTACCGTTGAGAATCAGCGCCATATTCTTGAAACGCTTCTCTTCGTAGAGCTGTACCATCGTCGGGAGCATGCTCCGCTCGAGCAGGCCTGCTCGTACGATGAATGCGGTAATGTCCACGAAACGCTCGATGATCTGGGTGTCGGCCACCATCTCCACAGGAGGGCAGTCGATGACGATATAGTCGAAACGGTTGCGACATTCGGCGATAAGGCTCTCGAAACGGCCGTTATCGAGAAGCTCTGCAGGGTTCGGAGGGATGGTACCGACGGGCAGAATCTTAAGGGTCGGATTGTCGGAATCCGTGAGCATGACCTCCTGGAGGTTGTCGATATTGCCGTTGAGGTAATCCGCCATGCCGTTCTCGGGGCTGTTGAAGTAAGCGGAAACCGAGCCGTGACGCATATCACCGTCAATCAGCAGGACGTTCTTGTCCTTGATGGCAAGAGCTATCGCCAGGTTGAGAGCATTGAAGCTCTTGCCCGAACCCGGATTGAACGAAGTGATACCGACGACTTTGCATCCGCCGCCGTGTCCGCCCATGAACTCAAGGTTGGTACGCAGGACGCGGAATGCCTCGTTCATTATGTCGCGCTTGCCGCGTTTGACAACGATACTCTGGCTGGCATCGCGGTTGGCCTTGCGGCGCAGCTTGAGAATAGTGCGCTTCTGTTTTCGGTTCACTATATAGTAAGGAATCTCGCCGAGGAACGGGATAGACAGATCCTCGATATCCTTGCGGCCGCGGACCGTGGTATTGAGATACTCCCTGCCGATGATTATACCTACGGGAAGCATCAGTCCCAGCAGGAATGCGATAAGCATGATATTGCGCTTGCGCGGCGAGGTGGGGCTCATCGAACCTGTCGGCGGATTGACCAGACGGGTATTGTATGCGGTAAATGCCTGCGAAAGCTCATTCTCCTCGCGCTTTTGCAGCAGATAGAGATACAGCGACTCCTTGACCTTCTGCTGACGCTCGACCGAAAGCAGGTACTTGGCCTGCGTAGGGTTGGATGCGATGCGCGCGGTGCTCTGCTCTTCCTTCGAACGGAATGCGCGGATCTGAGTGTTCAGAGCGTTGATCTGGTTCTCTATGCTGGTGATGATATTGGCGCGGATTGCAACCAGAGCCTTGTCCATATCGATGACCAGAGGGTTCTGGGTACTACTGTTGGCTACGAGGCTGTTGCGCTGAAGGAGCTTCCCATTGTACTCGGAAATCTGGTGCTCAATGGTCGTGCTGTTGATACCGGAGTTGGCGGGAAGCAGCTGGTACTGGGAGTTCTCGTTCTCTATAAGGCTGAGGATGTAGCGTGCCATCGACAGCTGGTTGTTGAGCTCGAGAATCTGGGCGTTTGCCTGGTTGGCCTGCGTCATGTACATAGACGATGCGGCGTGCACGTCCGGGATCAGGTGCGTGCTCTTGTATGTCGAGATGTCGCTGTCCACATTGCCCAGCTCCTTCTCTATGATGACCAGACGTTCGTTGATGAACTTGGATGTACTTGCTGCGATCTGGTTCTTGTCCTTGACCCAGACTTCGTTATAGACTGCGATGACGGCATTCAGGACATCCTCTGCACGCTGTGTGGAGACATCATTGAGAGTCAGGGCGATGATGGTGCTCTCCTTGTTGCTCAGGGCTGCCGAGAGCTTGCCGAGATACGAGCCGACTGCGGAGTGGAGGCTGGTGCGGCGGATCTTGATGGCGGTCGTGCCGGTCGTGTCAGCCACATAGTAGAGCGAAGGCATCACCACTACGGGGCCGACGGGAGTCTGGAGGCTGTCGCCAAATGCACCGGTTACTACGTCGTTATATTTCTCTCCGGAAGCCGTAAATCCTGAAAGCTGAAGCTGGCCATCGGGGTGGAGCTCCAAATCGAAAGAACAGCCGGCGCGGTCTGCGATACCCGGAAGGGATACGCTGACAGGCAGGTTGGGTCCGTAGAGCGTGATATCGTGCCAGCGGCCTTTCATGGAATAATTCATGTCCAGGTTGAGGCGCTTCACTACCTCCAGCATCACTGCAGGAGACTGGATGGATGCCAGCTCGTTGTTGACGTTGACGTGGTTGTTGAACATTCCGAGGTTGGCGTAAGCGCTGATCTCGGTCGAGAACGAACGGCTGCCGCGGGCATCCTCCTTGATGAGCAGGGATGCTGAGCGGGTATAGACAGGCTGCTGCTTCTTGACGTAGATATTCGCCATTACAAGGAAGACAGCTACCGAAATCAGTATCCACTTCCAGTTGCTAAGGCAAAGGTAGATGAGATCGCGAATCGGCAGTGAACTCTCGCTCTCGTTGGTTGATTTGGGTGTATTGTTGACCTCAGACATAATCTGTGTTGTTTATCGTAAGAACTGAATGATGACCGTGGTGATGGATGTAAGCAGGGATGCCAGCGAAATCCAGAATGAGGTGGAATAGACATTGTTGCCGTTGACTGTGGACTGGCGCAGGCGGTAATTGTTGGGCGTCACGTAGATGATGTCTCCCTGATGCAGATAGAATGCAGGAGACGAGCACAGGCTCTTGCTGGATGTCAGATCCAGTATGTATGAGACTTTCTGCCCGTTCTCATCGCGGATGACCGTGACGTTTTCGCGCTTGCCGTAAATGGTCAGGTCACCTGCCGCGCCGATGGCGTCCAGGATGCTTACCTTATCCTTGTCGATGGCGTAACGGCCCGGACGGGACACTTCACCGAGGACGGAATAGGTCATGTTGTTGAAATAGACCGTTACGACGGGGTCGTTGACAAGGTTGCTGTCGATGAGAATATTTTTGATCTTCCCTGCAATCTGCTCGCGTGTCAGACCGCCGACCTTGATCTTGCCCATCACCGGGAAATCGATCTCACCATTGCTGTCAACGGTATAGAGAACCGTACTCTGGCTTCCGACCGTCGAGTTGGAATTGCCGACGCGTTGAGCTACGACCGCGAGGTTGAAAAGTTCTGAAAGCATCGGGTCCTTGCTCTTGACGATGATTGAAATCTCGTCGCCTGGCTGTATCGTAATCCCCTGGGCGATAGTGGCGGCAATCGGTTTATCACCGTTCAGGTCCTGGAAGTAAATGAGTTCGCGAGGCGTGCGGCAGGAGGCCAGAAGCAGAATCGCGCTCAGACACAGGAGTAAATGCTTAACTTTCATGGCAAAACGTTATAGTTTTCTTTAAATAAGTACTCTGCAAACGCCAAAGTTAACCATAATCCGCAAATAAAACAAAAATCGTAACCATATTTATTTTAGTATATTTGCCGCCATGAAAGCTTCGAAAGACGCATACGGGGAAGTGCTGGCTGATTTTGCCCTTTTTATGAAGTTGGAAAAGGGTCTCTCGCCTCACACGGTGGCAGGCTATCTTACTGACTGCAGCAAGCTTTCCGCGTTTCTTCGGGGCCGCGATCTGCCTGCGTTGGAGGATGCGACGCTGGATGATCTGACCGCCTTTCTGGCGACCGAAGAGGTGCAGAAGACCGGCAAGCGTTCGCAGGCCCGACTGCTGAGCGCCATCCGCACGCTGTATG
The DNA here is from genome assembly GCA_902773925.1 of uncultured Bacteroidia bacterium. GTDB lineage: Bacteria > Bacteroidota > Bacteroidia > Bacteroidales > UBA932 > Cacconaster. Next base: position 94,887 of record CACYGI010000003.1, read on the forward strand.
CTTTTCTCGAAGCGGACGGGCGCCTTGCGGGGCGCGAAAATCCGAGCGAGAAGCTGGAGTCTCCGCGCATTCCGACCTATCTGCCGGCGGTCCTGACGGTTGAGGAAGTCAGCGCGATTCTGGATTCGGTGGATCTTTCCTCGCACGAGGGCCATCGCAACCGCGCGATGCTCGAAATGCTGTATTCCTGCGGCCTTCGCGTCAGCGAACTGGTTTCGCTTCATCTGTCTGATATTTTCCGTCAGGACGGATTCGTGCGCGTGACTGGCAAAGGCGGCAAGCAGCGTCTGGTGCCGATCGGCGCTCCGGCCCTCAAGTGGCTGGACCACTGGCTGCAGCAACGCGCGCTCTGGCCTGTCGGCCGCGGATGCGACGACATCATTTTCCTCAATCGCAGGGGAGGGAAGATAACCCGCGAGATGGTTTTCCACATAGTACGTCAGCAGGCTGAGATGGCCGGCATTCACAAGACCATATCTCCCCATACGTTCCGCCATTCCTTCGCCTCACACATGGTTGAAAATGGCGCCGACCTGCGTGTCGTCCAGGAGATGCTGGGCCACGAAAGCATCCTTACGACCGAAATCTACACCCACATCGACACCGCCCGCTGGCACCAGACCATCCTCCGCTTCCATCCTGGCAACGACTGATTCCTCACGCCGGCTGCCCACGCGCCTTTTTTCCATGTACCGGCTCCGCTGCGGTGGCAGCTTGCCTCGCAGAGGACTCCGCTCACTTCGTTCGCTCCGGCCCCTCCCACCGTCATCGGCGTCATCGCTTCGCGATAACTTGCTGTCGGCGGGCCCCATCCCCCTATACTTGTCCGGGGGTGGACAAGCCTCTGCGAGGCAACTGCCGACCGCCCGCTCCGCCGGCTGCGCGTAGCCTGGTGGAGCCGAGATACATTCATTATTTGCTAAGCTTTTAGCGTGCAAAAATGAATGTTCGAGGCGCGTGGGCAGCCGGCGGTAATGGTTCTACGGCAGCAGGTAGTCCGAGACGCTTTTCAGGCCGGTAAGGTTATAGTACTTGCTTATGACGCCCCTGAGGATGACCTTGCGGCCGAGATTGCCGGGATTATCCACCAGATTGAGGGCATTGCGGATGGCAGCCTTGCTCAGTTCCACCGAAAAACAGTCATCACGGCTCCGGGTGGAGTGCGTGGCGGCGATAGCCATATTCGAATTCCTGGTAAAAGGCCCCTCGAAGGACACCGAGCCCGAAGTAAGGTCGCCGCCGACGATGTACCCCCATACCCAGGCCGTATCCCCCTCGTGAGTCCGTGCCGAACTGACGGACCAGGCCGTAGAAGCCGTGCGGCCGTCCTCTCCGGCAAAAGAATCCCCCAGAATGATATCCTCGCAGATGCGGAAGACGTTGGTATCAAGCGTCATCGAGATACCCGAAACGGAATATTCGGATGATGCATTGAGCCGCAGCGAATGAATCTCTCCGGATGAGATGCGGCGGCTGAACAAAAGCGTGTCAGGACCTGTACCCGCACGCCAGGATATGGTCACGTCACCGGGCTGGAAAAACCCTGTCCGGGATTCGCCGGGGCCGTATTCCAGCTCTCCGGAATCCTGCTCCACGACCAGTTTTCCGGAAGGATATCGCTTGACGAACGATTCGTTGCGGATAAAACAGATGCCGGCATTGCAAAGGTGGCAGGCAAGACGGATGTCCGCCCGCTCGCCGTCCGCTACGACCACTATCTGCGAATCCCCGTATTGCGGCATCTCGAAAGCCGGAGCGTCAAACGCGGTAGATACCGCGCTCACTTCATAACTGCCCGCGCGGACGGTAAAAGTCTGCGGCTTTTCACCATATCGCCCGTCATACACTGTCTCCCCGTTAACGTTGCAGATACGGAGATGAAAATCATTGGTGTCGGCAGAAGTTTCCGACTTTGTGACAACCGCCTTCAGCGGAGCTGCAAAACTCAGGCTGATCGTCGCATCGCGCTGCAAACTATCTGTATTGCAGGCAGAAAGGATGAGGGTCGCGACCATCGTCCCTGCCATCCCGATTCTCTTTTTTTTCATAATGCGTTCCTCATTTTTGTGATTTGACGCCGCAAGATAATGCTGCCGGAAGGGAATGATACAGGCCGCGGCGGGCATTTGGTCACAAATGTCGAAATACAAAAACGCCAAAGAATTATTATATTTGCAGGTTACCAGTATAAACGTGTATAAACATTTAAAAACGAATAAATATCATGCTTACACTCAAGCTTTTGCGTGAAAATCCGGAATTTGTGGTCGAACGTCTGGCCGTAAAGCACTTTGATGCGGCCCAGATTGTGAGCGACATACTCGAGATAGATAAGACCCGCCGCGCCCTCCAGGGCGAACTGGATGCGTGCCTCTCACTCCAGAAGGTGAAGGCGAGCGAGATCGGTTGCCTGATGAAGTCCGGCAAAAAGCAGGAGGCCGAAGAGGCAAAGACAGCCGTCGCCGAACTGAAAAACCGCTCCCGCGAGCTTGAGGACAAGATGAACGAATGCCAGCAGAAGCAGGATTCACTGCTCGTGCTTCTCCCCAATATCCCCTGCGCGCAGGTCCCCGAAGGCCTCACGGCCGAGGATAACGTCGTAGTCAAGCTCGATCAGACGACGATGCCCAATCTGGGCGACAACGCCCTGCCTCACTGGGAGATAGTCAAGAATTTGGATATTATCGATTTCGACCTCGGCGTTAAGCTCACCGGCGCGGGATTCCCTGTCTATAAGGGCAAGGGCGCCCGCCTCCAGAGGGCCCTGGTGGCTTTCTTCCTCGACCGCAACACGGCAGCCGGCTATATGGAAGTCCAGCCGCCCTATATGGTCAACGAGGCTTCCGGTTTCGGTACAGGCCAGCTTCCTGACAAGGAGGGCCAGATGTACCAGGTTCCGCTCGACGGATTCTATATGGTCCCGACCGCGGAGGTGCCCGTCACCAATATCTTCCGCGATGTGATTCTCCGTCAGGAGGATTTCCCGATAGGCCTGACCGCATATACGCCCTGCTGGCGCCGCGAAGCCGGTTCCTATGGCAAGGATGTCCGCGGCCTCAACCGTCTCCACCAGTTTGACAAGGTCGAGATCGTCCGCGTCGAACTTCCTGAGCGTTCGTATGCGGCGCTGGACGGTATGGTGGCTCACGTGGAGTCGATTGTCCGCGACCTCAAGCTGCCTTACCGCATCCTTCGTCTGTGCGGCGGTGACATGAGTTTCACCTCAGCCATCACCTATGACTTCGAAGTATTCTCGGCAGCCCAGAAGCGCTGGCTCGAGGTCAGCTCGGTCTCCAATTTCGAGTCCTTCCAGGCCAACCGCCTGCACCTGCGTTATCGCGACGAATCCGGCAAGATGCAGCTCGCGCATACCCTCAACGGCAGTTCACTGGCACTCCCGCGCATTCTGGCCTCGATCATCGAGAATTACCAGACCCCCGACGGCAAGATAATCATCCCCGAGGTGCTTCGCCCCTACACGGGATTCGACAGCATCGGTTAGCAGATGGCCGAAAAGACCTCTTCGCAGCGTGTCATAATGGGCATCGATCCGGGAACCAATCTTCTCGGATACGGTATTCTGCTTGTTGACGGCCGCCGCGTGCACTATGTCGATATGGGCGTGGTGGATTTGCGCAAGATGAAGGATCCATTTGCCAAGATCGGGCGCATCTATGAAGAGGTCGGCGCGCTGATGGATCGTTACAACCCTGATGATATCGCGGTCGAGTCGCCGTTTTACGGCATCAATCCGCAGGTCCTGCTCAAGCTCGGGCGGGCGCAGGGTGCAGCGATCGGAGCTGCCGTATCACGCGGCCTTCCGGTTTACGAATACGCGCCGCGCAAGGCGAAAATGTCCATCACCGGCGTCGGCAACGCATCCAAGGAGCAGGTGATGGTGATGCTTGGCAAAATCCTCAAAATCGAGATGGACAACAAATATCTCGATGCTTCGGATGCTCTGGCCATAGCATATTGCCACTATAACCAACTTACAAACCCGCTTGCGGACACTTCGGCCTCTTCCAGCTGGGAGAAGTTTGTCGCGGCACATCCTGACAAAGTGAAATAATCGAAAAAATTTCGCGTGCGCGTTAAACTTTCGCCCCTCGTGGCAGTCCAAGTGTAGATTAAAATTGAATACAGAAGTAACTATGATACGTTTTGCCCGCAAGGCACTTGCAGTCCTAACCGCGATCATCCTGATTCAGCTCACCGCAGCTGCGCAGGGCGCCGCCAACACCTACACTCTCAAATTGCAGCTCGCAGATGCGTCCAGCGGCGCAGCGGTCGAGTTTGCGACCGTGTCTGTCTCCCGCCCGAAGGCGGAAACCCCGCTCAAGTATACGCAGACCGATGACCAGGGCCGCGCTACGATCGGCGGTATCCCGGCCGGCACCTACGAAGTTCGCGGCATCCTGCTCGGATACGAGGATTTCCTCGCCATTGTCGAGATCAAGGACAATACCGACCTGGGCGTGTGCAAGATGAAGGTGCAGGTCAATTTCATCGAAAGTGCGACGATTTCCGACGTGGGCAACCCCATCGTAGTCAAGAAAGATACAATCGAGCATAACGTGGCGCTGCTCAAGTCATCCGATACCGATGTGCTCGAAGACCTGCTCAAGCGCCTCCCCGGCGTCGAAGTAGGCACGGACGGCTCGATCACTGCCAACGGCAAGACGGTCTCGAAGGTCTATATCGACGGCAAGACATTCTTCCTCGACGACCCTCAGCTGGCCACCAAAAACCTGCCGGCAAAGATCGTCAACAAGGTCCGCGTCGTTGAGAAGAAGTCCGAGCAGGCGGAGTTTACCGGCATTGACGACGGCAATGAGGAGACGGTTCTCGACCTGAGCATCAAGCCCGGCATGATGAACGGATGGATGGGCAACCTGACGGGCGGAGCGGGCCGCGACCTGCGCAGCGGCACCGACCTGGACGGCAACCCGATCAAGAACGACTGGCGTTTCCAGGGCGGCGGAATGCTGGCCCGGTTTACCGAAGGTGACCAGATAGTCGCGCTGCTCAATGCCAACAATACCAACAACCGCGGTTTTACCGATATCACCGGCAATGCGATGGGCGGAATGCGTGGCGGCGGAATGCGTGGCGGCAACAACGGCATCTCGACCTCCTATATGGGCGGTCTCAACGGCACGAAGACATTTGACGACAAGTCCGAGCTTTCGGGCAACTACCTCTTCAACGCCAATCTGCGCGATGTGATCGAGAAATCCTATACCGCATACAAGAATACACCACTGACGATCCAGGAAGATTCTCGCAACCTCACTAATACCTACGGGCACCGTTTCGGCGGACGCGCGGACTGGAAGGTCAGCAAGAATACTTCGATTCTCTTCATGCCTTACTTCAATTATGGCTGGGGAGATTTCTCGGAGAGCACTACATCTCGCACGGACAATAGTTCGACCGACGCAAAGGTCAACAGCGGTGAGGCTCTCTCGACAGGCGACAACCTCAATAAGACCGCGGGCGGCCGTCTGCTCTGGCGGCAGAGGATCGGCACCACTCCGGGTCGCACGGTTTCGGTGATGTTCAATTACAACCTCAGCAGCACGACCCTGGACGGACTCAACCAGTCCACGACGCGTTATTACGATGAAGGTATGGCAACGGATTCGACCGTAGTGGACCAGCAGTATCACAGGCTATCCAATTCGACCGAACTCGGTGCGCGAGTATCATATACTGAGCCCCTGGGCCGTAATTTCTACGCAGAGGCGATGTACCAGTACAATTACGGCAACAGCCGTTCGGAGCGCAATACCTACGATCGCGACGCTGCCGGAGAGTACACCATTCTGGATGAGGTTTATTCCAATACGATGGAGACGACCAATTACCGTCAGCGTGCCGGCCTGAGCATCAAGAAGCAGGAGGAGAAATACAATATCACCGTAGGCGCGCAGTATCATCCGACGCGTACGGTCAATTTCACCCACGCTGGCGGCAAGGATTACACCTACGACCATACGGTGCACAACTGGGCTCCTAATGCACGGCTGGATCTCAATTTCAGCGATTACAAGACATTGAGAATCAATTATCGCGGTAACACCACCCAGCCTTCGATGTCTCAGTTGCAGCCCGTTCCGGACAACTCGAACCCGCAGCGCGTCACGCTTGGTAACCCCGACCTGACCCCTTCGTTCTCGCACAATCTCCGTACGGAGTACAACTACACGAATATGAATACGTTTGCCTCGCTCGCCGTGTTCGGCAACTTCTCATATTCGACCAACAATATTGTCAATGCGAGCTGGAATGATACGAAGGGTATCCGCTATACGGTTCCGATGAACAACTCCGACGGAGCGCTTGGCGGCAATATCTTCATGATGTTCAATTCCCCGATTGCAAAGAGCGACTTCTCGATATCTTCATTTACCCGCATCAATGCTTCGCGTCAGACCAACTATACCGGTCTTGCGGACATCGATCCGGATGATTCCGATTCGTATCTCAATCCTGCCAATTATACTCCTGACCGTACGACGTCGCTCAGCGGTGGCGAGAATCTCCGCCTGGTCTATCGCAATGACATCCTCGAGGCTTCGCTCGGCGGCGGCGCATTTATCAACCGTTCGTGGTATTCATCAGGCCTTCAGCAGGACTCCACCCGCTGGAACAATAACATCGAGGCCCGTTTCATCGCCAAGATTCCGGGAGTATTGGACATTTCGACCAATCTTCGATATAATTTCTACAAGGGCTACGCTGCCGGTTACGCCGATCCGATGACGGTCTGGAATCTCGAGATCGGCCGTCAGATCCTTCACAATTCGGCAACTATTTCAATCAAGGCGTATGACCTTCTCAATCAGTCCAAGAGCGTCTCGCATTCGTCAGTCAGCAATTATGAGCGCGATACCTACAACAATACGCTCGGCCGCTACGTGGTGCTGACATTCACCTGGCGCTTCGGCAAATTCGGTGAGGGCGGCAATATAATGCAGCGGATGATGCCTCCGGGCGGTCCCGGCCGCGGTCGTGGTTTCGGCGGTCCCGGCAGACGTTAGACCTTCGGGTAAATTGATCTAGAGCTCCTCGTCATCGGGGAGCTCTTTTGCTCCCGTGTAGCGGCGCCACTTGGAAATGAGCGCCTCCATGTCAGGAGGGACGGGCGAGGCGAAACGGATGATCTTGCCCGTGCGGGGATGCACGAATCCCAGCGTCTGCGCGTGCAGCGCCTGACGCGGCATCAGGGCGAAGCAATTATCGATAAACTGCTTGTATTTGGCGTAGAGCGGACCTTTGAGAATGCGGTCGCCGCCGTAAAGGCTGTCATTGAACAGAGGATGGCCGATCGAATTCATATGCACGCGGATCTGATGCGTGCGACCGGTCTCGAGTACGCATTCGACCAGCGTGACGTAGCCGAACCTTTCGCTTACGCGATAATGCGTAACGGCGTGCTTGCCCTGGTCCCCTTCGGGGAAAACCTTGAATCGCAGGCGGTCGTTGGGGTCGCGGCCGATATTGCCCTCGACCGTGCCGCTGTCCTCGGCGACGTTGCCCCAGACCAGCGCGAGATACTGGCGCTCGATGCTGTGGTCGAAAAACTGCCGCGCCAGAAAAAGCTGCGAAGCGTCATTCTTGGCCACGACCAGCAGGCCGGAGGTGTCCTTGTCGATGCGGTGCACCAGAATGCCCATATGCTCGTCATCCGCGGTCTGCGAAGGATCTATGCCCAGATGATACGCAAGCGCGTTGAGCAGTGTGCCTGATGCGTGTCCGTGGCCGGGATGCACCACCATTCCGGCGGGCTTGTCGATAACCAGCAGATCCTCGTCCTCATATACTATGTCCAGCGGAATGGGCTCCGGATCGATGCTGAAACCGCGCCGTTCGTAGGGCAGGACGATGGTTATCACATCATCCGGTTTGACCTTGTAATTGGCTTTGACAACCTTGTCTGCGACGCGCACATATCCTGCTGCAATCGCATTCTGGATGCGGTTGCGCGAGGTCTGCGTCATATGGTCGGCGAGGAATTTGTCCACGCGTAAGAGACCCTGGCCCTTGTCCGCCGTGAAACGGAAGTGCTCGTAGAGACCCTCGGCCTCTTCGCCGGCGGAGATAAGATCCTCGTCGGACAGGTCCATTACTGTTGTTTTAATTTGCTCTGGTCGATAGTGAGCCAGAGTGAAACGGGGGTGCCGAGCAGGAATGCGCTCTGGTCGCCGCTGTAAACGGGCGACTGGCTGTAAACTACCGCCTGGAGCGAATCTGCGTATGTCTTGACCGAATCATCGTAGATGATCGTTCCCCGGTTGAGGGAGTTGTCGATAAGGGCCTCGCAGGCCATCGAGCAGGTCATTCCGACCACGTAGGGGATATAAGTTACGGCGTCACTGCTGTTGCGCCCGAGAGTCAGGTCGATCGGGGTGTCCAGCTTGAGCTTGCGGCCCGGTTCGACCCGGCGGCCGAATGCCGATTGTGCCAGGACGTTGTTGGTGGCCATATCATACACGTAGTCAAGATGGCCTACGGTAAGTCCCGAAGCTATGATGCGCTGCTTTGCGGCGCGAAGCGAAAGCCCGACGAGGGAGGGCATCTCCACAGTCTTGGGCTGGGTGGCATTGATCGTAATGAGGATGCGGCGGCCTTTTTTGACCTTGCTGCCGGGCGCGGGATTCTGCGAAAAGACCGTGCCCAGGCCGAGTCGTGTCACGAATACTGAATCGGTGACGTCGAGGCGGACGTGGCTCTTGGAGGCCAGCTTCTCGGCATCCTCCATCACCATCCCGCTGAAGTCGGGGACATCTATCTCGTGATTGTGCTGGGTAAATGCTCCGAGTACGATACGCAACAACAAAACAAGGGCGAATATCAGGATAATCGCCCATAGGATATTGAGCAGAATTGATTTCCGCCCATTATGATTAACTGCTCTTGCCATAGCAGGCTGAAGGTGGTATTACCAGCGATCCTCGGAAGAAACAGTCAAGCGCTTGCGACCGTGACGGCGGCGTGCAGCCAGAACGCGACGTCCGTTGGGAGTGGACATACGCTCGCGGAAGCCGTGCTTGTTGCGTCTTTTGCGCTGCGAAGGTTGAAATGTACGTTTCATTTATCTAATGTTCTATTTTTCAGATAGGGAGTGCAAAGGTAATGCTTTTTGTTTCAAAAACCAAAGAAAAAAATAGTAATTTTGCTGGTCAAACCTGATGAACGATGAACAAACGCCTGTTTCTCATAGATGGCCATTCCTTGATTTTTAGGATGTATTATGCATTTATGCGGCGTCCCATGGTCAATTCGAAGGGAGAGGATACATCGATTCTCTACGGTTTTACCAAGTACCTGCTGGAGCTTGTCCGCCGCTGGCAGCCAGATGCGCTGGCAGTGATGTTCGATCCTCCGGCAAAGACGTTCCGTCACGAGCTTTCCCCTGATTACAAAGCCAATCGCGCCGCAGCCCCCGAGCTCGTCAAGGCGGCTCTCGATCCGCTGGTGGAGATTATGGGTGCACTTCGCGTCCCGGTTGTGATGCAGCCCGGTTTCGAGGCGGATGATATGATAGGTACGGTGGCCACGCGTGCTGCCGCCGAAGGGTTTGACGTATATATGGTGACCCCGGACAAGGATCTGGGTCAGATCATCGCCGAGCATATCTTCCAGCTTAAGCCCGCCCGTGGAGCAGGAGAGGATGAGGTTCTTACGCGGGAGAAGCTGCTTGCCGAAACGGGCATAACGGATCCCCGCCAGATCATAGACATCCTTACCCTGTGGGGCGATGCCTCCGACAATATAAAGGGAGTGGAGGGCGTCGGAGAGGTCGGCGCGCGCAAGCTGGTCGGCCGCTACGGTACGGTAGAGAATATTTATGCCCATCTGGATGAGCTTTCGCCCAGGCAGCAGGAGTCGTTCCGCAAGGCCGAGCCGTATATTGCGCTGAGCAAGACCCTTGCGACCATCAGGACGGATGTTGATTATCCATTCGATGCGGAGGCGCTCAGTGTCAGGATGTGCCTTGACGGCAATGTGGCCGCCCTTTTCGACCGATACGAATTCCCTTCGCTGAAGTCTTTGCTGCCGCAGGCCTCGGGTGAGGACAAGCCTCTCGCTGTGGCGGAAAAAGTTCTCGAGCCCAGCCGCGTAGAGTGGGAGCGGATGGCCTCCGATGCCCGTCGTGATGGCCTCTGCGCCATCGCTCACTCCGAGCAGGGCTGGATTGTCTCTGACGGGAAACGGTTTGCCCTCTCTGATGATGCTCAAGCTGATGCGTTGCTGCAGGATGCGACTATAGCCAAAATTGGCTTCGATATAAAGTCCGCGATCCACGTGCGCCTGAAGGAAGGCAGGAGGATCGCAGGCGATCTGTACGACGTGGAGCTGATGCATTATCTCGTCAATCCGGAGCGTTCGCACAATATCGAAACCCTGCTCAAGGGCTATCTGGGACTTGCATTGGATGCCCCCGCAGCCGAGCCGAAGGCCCCAGCGACCCTGTTTGACGTGGTTGAAGATACCTCTGCCGAGGATGGTCTGCTCCGTCCTTCACGCATCTGCGCGGCTTGTGCGCTGCTTTTCGGCCCGATTCGCAAAGAGCTCGAAGACGGCGGCCAGTGGAAGCTTTATACCGATATAGAAATGCCGCTTATCGAGGTGCTTGCCGATATGGAGGAGACGGGCGTCAAGGTGGATCCGCAGCGCCTGCGCGAGTATGCGGCCGTGCTTTCGGCCGATCTGGCACGTATCGAGGCGGAGGCGAGAGCGCTGGCCGGCGAGCCGCAGCTCAATATCGCATCTCCCCGTCAGGTCGGGCAGGTCATATATGAGAAGCTCAATCTCGCGCCCGGGCGCAAAAAATCGAAGAAGGACAGCTATCCTACCGATGAGGAGACTCTGTCTATGCTTCCCGTCAGTCATCCCTTCGTGGGCAAGGTGCTCGAGTACAGGGCTGTCCGCAAGATGCTCTCGACATATCTGGAGCCGCTGGCGGCGCTCATCGATCCGCGTGACGGCCGTCTTCATACCACTTTCAATCAGGCTCTGACGGCGACCGGGCGCCTCAGTTCGGTCCGCCCCAACCTTCAGAATATCCCGATTCGTACGGAGCGGGGCCGCGAGATTCGCAAGGCGTTCGTTCCCGGCACTCCGGGCGGCAGTATCGTCTCGGCCGATTATTCGCAGATAGAGCTTCGCCTGATGGCGGTTCTCAGCGGCGAGAAGGCGCTGATAGAGGGTTTCCGCGCCGGCGCCGATATTCACGCGGACACGGCTTCGCGCATTTTCCATACGCCTCTGACGGAGGTTACGCGCGACCAGCGAAGTCAGGCGAAGGTAGCCAATTTCGGTATCATCTACGGTATTTCGCCTTTCGGGCTGGCCCAGCGGATGGGCATTCCGCGCAGCGAGGCCCGCTCATTCATAGAGTCGTATTTCCGCCATTATCCGATGGTCCAGGAGTATATGCAGAAGGCGGCGGACGATGCCCGGAGCAAGGGCTACGTGGAGACGATATACGGTCGTAAGCGCTTCCTTCCGGATATTGCTTCGCGCAATCCGGTGGTCCGTCAGCTTGCAGAGCGCAATGCCATCAACGCGCCCATCCAGGGCGGTGCGGCCGATATCATCAAGTTGGCGATGATTCGGGTATGGCATTGCCTCAATGATGCCGGTCTTCGCAGCAAGATGGTGCTTCAGGTTCACGACGAACTTGTCATTGACGTTGTTCCGGGTGAGCTCGAGGCAGTTATGGATATAGTCAAAACAGAAATGGAGGGGGTCTGCTCTTTGGCGGTTCCTCTCGCAGTCGAATGCAATCATGGAGAAAACTGGCTCGAAGCCCACTGATCTGACGGACCAGCAGCTGGTCGAAATGGCCGCCAAAGGCGACCAGCGTGCCTTCTCCCTGTTGCTTATGCGCTACAAGGACGCACTCCTGCGTTTTGTGCTCAATATTGTCCCTGTTCTGGTCGATGCCGAGGATATCTGCCAGAAGAGTTTCGGCAAAGCTTTTATGAATATCGACCGCTACAATCCGGCCTATGCCTTTTCGACCTGGCTTTACAATATCGCCCGCAATGAGTCTATCGACCACCTGCGGCGCAATCAGGACAGCATCGGCGCGGTTTCCATTACGGATGACCCTAAGGTGCTGGATATTTCCGTTTCGGGAACGCCTGAGGAGCAGGTGATCGTGGATCAGGCCGTGGCGAGGATTGTCCGTGAGATAGGTCAGCTGCCCGAGCTGTATCGGGAGGTGGCCGAGCTTCGGTTTATCAAGGATTATGCTTACGAAGATATCTCTTCCGAGACCGGACTGGCCCTGGGCACGGTCAAGACCCGTATCCGCCGGGCTCGTGCGATGCTCGTAAAGACATTGGAGAAGACAGTCGATGAAACTGATAGATAAATATTTTCCTGCTCTGCCGCAGGATGCCCGCGAGATGTTTGCGCGCCTCGATCCGCTCTATCGTGAGTGGAACGCGAAGATCAACGTCATCTCGCGCAAGGATATCGATGCCCTTGAGGAGCATCACATCCTGCATTCGCTGGCCATCGCCCGTGCCGTTGATTTCCCGGACGGGGCGCGGGTGCTGGATATCGGTACCGGCGGCGGTTTCCCCGGTATTCCGCTGGCCATCCTTTTTCCGAAGGTGGAGTTCGTGCTGTGTGATTCGATCGGAAAGAAGATCCGCGTGGCGCAGGCGGTTGCTACTGGCGTCGGCCTTTCTAACGTGACCTGCATCAATTCGCGTGTGGAGACCGTTCCGGGCAGTTTCAATTTCGCTGTTTCGCGCGCTGTGGCGCCGCTGGACGAGCTGTACGGCTGGGTGAAGGGCCGCTTCTCGCGTTCGCTTGTCTGCCTCAAGGGCGGCGGAGTGGAGGAGGAGGCAGCCGCCTGCGTGCACCGTCACCATCTGGCCTACGGTCAGTTTACCTTCTGCCCCGTAAATATGTGGTTCGAGGAAGATTATTTCCTCGGCAAACAGGTTGTCATACTTTCAGCAAAATAATAATCAATCTTAAATATCATACTTATGAGAAAGAAAATCGTTGCCGGCAACTGGAAAATGAATACCACGGTTGCAGAAGGCGTAGCTCTTGCAAAGGCCCTCGTCGAGGCTCAGAATGGCGTCCCTGCGGATGTCCAGCTTATTATAGCTCCTCCCTTTACGCATCTGGTACCCGTCGGTGAAATTATCCGCGGGAGCCGCATTGCCCTTGGTGCGCAGAACTGCGCAAATCATACCTCCGGTGCATATACGGGCGAGGTTGCCGTGCCTATGATTGCCGGAGTCGGATGCCAGTATGTGATTCTTGGTCATTCGGAGCGCCGTCAGTATTACGGCGAGACTTCCGCCCTGCTTGTCGAGAAGATCCGTCTGGCCCTGGAGGGTGGACTCCGTCCGATTTTCTGCGTAGGTGAGAATCTTGACCAGCGTAATGCGGGCCGTCATTTCGACGTGGTTGGTTCGCAGGTCCGCGAAGTTCTATTCGAACTTACTGCGGAAGAAGCTTCTAAGTGTGTCGTTGCTTACGAGCCGGTCTGGGCTATCGGAACGGGCGTTACCGCTACCGCGGAGCAGGCTCAGGAGATTCACGCGTTCATCCGCGGAGAGCTTGCGAAGCATTTCGGCAAGGCCCTCTCTGATGATATGACCATCCTCTACGGCGGCAGCTGCAAGCCTTCCAATGCGAAGGAACTGTTTGCCTGCCCGGACATCGACGGTGGTCTGATCGGCGGAGCGGCACTCAAGGCTCCCGACTTTATCGCCATCGCGCAGTCCTATTAGTATCAGGCGATACGGGTGGTAGTGAGGCTGTAAGTGATTCCGATTTCGCCCAGTAGGCGGATAAAGATCTGCTCGAAGCGGTCATCTACTATCTTGCGTGAGAGATGGAAGTGTACCTTGTCACCGAATACGGTGCAGGTACACGCTCCGCTGTTGCCTCTCTGCCGCCCGAGCACGAAGTCAACGAACTCGATATAGGGCTGCATCTGTTGCGGTACCTTGATCTCTCCCAGATTTGAAAGGGTCTGTGAGTAATAGCGGTCTCCGTGCAGCAGGTTGATGATATCTATGATCGGATGCTTCACCGACAGGGGCAGGCAGCGCACCAGAAGCTTCTCCTCAAGATGGACATTGGCGGCAATCTTGGGTTCGAGATTTTCCGTCAGCAGATCGTGCGCCTTCTGCGCCTTGACGTGGCTGACGATGCGCCGCAGGCTCCGTTCGCCGTATGCGGCATCAAAGCCGATATTGACGTACGATGCGAAATTGCGCAGCGTGCGGCTGCGGTAGATCGGACGAAGGTTGACCGGAACGGAAACTTTCAGCGCCGAATGTTTGGCCTTCGGATCATTCAGGTACAGCTCCTGCAGCGAATAGAGCATCAGCGAAGTGAAGAGCTCGGTGGTCGAGCAGTCGAATTTGCGGCAGGCAACGCGCACAGCCTCGCGGGGCATTTCCAGGCAGCTGTCGATAAGTCCGTCATTGCCAAGGGCGCGGCCCTTGATATGATATGCGTCCACATTCTTCTCAAGCTGGCCTCTGCGGCCCGTAAAGACGGTCTTGAAGCTATCCTCCCATTCGCGGAAATCAGGTCTGTCCTCAGGGTTGAGCACCTGTCCGCTCCAGCCGATCTGGATGCCGTAGCGAAGGCGGAGATATTCGCCCGTCAGGGTGAGCAGGAACGTCATGGCTCCATTGCCGTCGGTCAATGCGTGGAAGACGTCCAGCACGATGCGGCGGCCGTCTGCGCTCACGCGGTACAGCAGTCCGCCCTGGTCTGCCAGGCGGAAACGGTGCAGCGGCTTTAGCGGCCGGACCCTGGGCGAGCGGCCGGTCTGGCGCAGGTACCACCAGAACATTCCGCGCGCGAGCGTGCAGCGGAAAGTCGGGATACGCTCTGAAACGTGATTCAGCGCGGTCTGCAGGATGGTCTCATCTACCGTATCGCGCAGCGTGACGCTGATGCGGTAGAGCGAAGAATAGCGCTTGGTCATTGATGCCGGATAGATATTCGCGGCATTGTCAAGTTGTAATTTATAAGGTATGGCGATCTGCATTGCTTTTCGTTTTGTTGCAAAATTACTTCGCACGCAGCGCCCCTCAAGAAAATGTCACCTGTGACTAAAAAAGGTGACAGAAACGGCCATTTTGGGATGAAATGCACAAAAAAGTGACGGAAACGCCCTTGATGGACGGCCCGTCACAACCGCTCGATTGACGAATTCTGGCCGGATTACTGCTTCGGTTTGCGGACGCGGTTGGGAATGTTCGCCGGCAGGACGATGGACAGCTCCATGAATCCGGCGTACTCATTCTGGTCATACCAGGGCGTCTGGAAGATGAGCTTCTTGAGGCCTTCTTTCTCTACCGTATATATATTGGTGCGGGGGTTGGCAAGCATATCGGCCAGCAGCGAACGCGCCGGTTCGGGATGGCAGTCGAGCACGTTTGCTCCTATGATATCCTTTTCGCCGGGTTTGATGAACGTCCGGCGCGACTTGCCGTTCATATCAAGGATGGTTCCGTCCTTAGCGCAGATGGTGACCGCAATGTCGGCACCTTCGAAATAATCTCTTTTCATTTGGTTTGAGCAGGTGTGATTGTCAGCAAATATACCTAAATTTGCCTTTAGCGACAAAAACAGTCAGGATGAAGAGTAAAATAGTATTGATTACGGGCGCCAGCAGCGGAATAGGGTATGAAACCGCACGCCGTCTTGTGCTCCAGGGACATAAAGTGTATGGTGCAGCCCGTCGCACCGAGCTTATCGAACCTCTTTGCCAGTACAGGGTGGTGCCCATAGCGATGGATGTGACCGTGAGTGATTCGATGGATGCCGCAGTCCGGCGGATTATCGAGGAGGAAGGCCGCATCGATGTGCTTGTCAATAATGCCGGTTACGGCTATCTCGGCCCTGTGGAGACGGTGCCGCTCGAGGAGGCGCGCCGCCAGCTGGAGGTCAATCTCTTCGGTATGGCGTACCTGACTCAGCTTGTGCTGCCCTATATGCGCGAGAGGCATTCGGGACATATCATCAATATTTCTTCCATTGCCGGCCGTGCGGTGATCCTGTTCGGCGGCTGGTACAATGTCTCCAAGTTTGCAGTCGAGGCTTTCAGCGACGCGCTGCGAATGGAGGTCGAGCCCTTCGGCATTCGCGTCAGCATCATCGAGCCGAGTGGCATCAAGACTCCCTGGGGCCTCATTGCCGCTGACAATCTTGAGACTTCGGTGCAGGGGTCGGCTTATGAGAAGCAGGGTCTGCGGATGGCCGGGACGTTCCGCTGGGCTTATGGCTCCGACCTGATGTCCAAACCTGCAAGTGTCACTCGTTCGATCGTCAGTGCCGTCAATGCACGTCACCCCTCGACGCGCTACCATCCCGGCCTTGGCGCTCACACGATAATCTTCCTGCACTCCATTCTCCCCACCCGCCTCTGGGACTCCTTCGCCCGCCTGATCGGAAGGTAAATCCCAAAGAATGCTTTCTATTGCGCATCAGATTATTTCAATGTGTATCTCATCAAGTTTCTGAGTAAGTCCTTCTTCTAAAAAGCCGTCTCCATTTAACGAGATATAACCAACTGAATCAAGAAACTGAGTGACTGTGGGTCCTATGGTCAAAGATTTCCAATCCAGGTTGCAATGTCTTTCAGGACCTCAGGGGCAAATGTTTCTTCAATTTCTTTATACTCTTCGGGCCAGCCGGTCACACAATGCTGGAACAGGTGATTAAGTCCGTGGTAGACTTTGATCTCCGTATGGTGGGAGACAAATTTGCCACGACGATTCCTGGGAAGATTACCCTCAATAGAAGGAATGTTCACCGCAGATTCGACCTGAATATCCTTGTCACCATTAAGGATAAGGGCAGGACAGCGAATCTGCCTGATATCCTGCACAGGATCATAATCTATGAAATAGTCCAGCCAGGGGTTGTTCTTGGCCTTAACTGCGCTTCGAACCTGTTCTCTTGTAACGGTCATGGTATGCCCCGCTTTCCTCAATGCATTAATATTCTGCAAGACAAGGATGCTGTCTCCCTGGACCCCCGGACCCGCGAGGCTCACAAGGAAATCCACCTTTTTTCTCGCACCGAGCATAAAGGCTATCTCTCCTCCTTCGCTGTGGCCAATAACGCCGATCTTTCCAAACTTACCCTTTGAACGAAGCAATTCAATACCAGCCAAGGCATCTTCCATAAAGACCTTGGTAGTGGCATTGGAAGCATCACCAGTTGATGATCCGACCCCACGATCGTCGTAGCGTAATGTCGCAATCCCGTGTCTGGCAAGATAGTCAGCGATTACCAGGAATGGCTTGTGGTCGAACACTTCTTCGTCCCTGTTCTGGAGTCCGCTGCCTGTAACCATGATTGCAACAGGTACTTTTTTCTTCCCGTTCCATCCTTCAGGGTAAACAAGGGTTCCAGCCAATGTGGCATCTCCATTGGTGAATATGACTTCCTCCGTTTGGTAAGGAAATGGTGGTTTGGGAGTTTGGGGACGGTTTCTCACTACTTCGAAGTGAGTAAGGATCAAAGGCAGGCTGAGACTCCCCTGCTTGAAACTTCCTTCAATCTTATCGTCTTGAAGCCTTCCGGAGAAAACCATGTCGAGTTGCTTGTTAGATACGCTCACTGAATCAGAAGACATGAATTCAACCATGGCTGGGATGTCAAAGGCGTCCTGGTCCGGGCTGTCCATGGTGCAGTTTTTTCCATTAAAATGGAATACAATGGTCAGTTTTGACGTTACTAAATCCAGTTCCCCTTTCCATGAACCCTTTATTTCCTGGGCTGTCAATTGCAGGCATGATAAAAGGAGAAATTGCACGAAAAAGACGAGTAAACGTTTCATATCGTTTGTGTATTTTAATTGGAAGTGCAACAGATTTCAAAAAATGAAGTTAAATAATTATTCAAAATAATCCAAATTCTTCCTGTAACCGAGAGACTTACAGGATAAGTGTGTATCCGTTGGTTCGCCGAAGAATCTACTCCTTTTTCAATCCCAGGGGGGCTGAGGTCGCTTCGTCCGAGCCGGGGAGGTTTATATACGAAGAAAGTCGCTGAAAAGCGACTTTCTGGGCGGTGCGGACGAGGCTCGAGCCCGCTTCGCGGGCTGATTCGCGAGTCGTGTGTTTACCCCCCGCCGCCTTTAGGGCGGCTGCCCCCTTGGGGGGCTGAGGTCGCTTCGTCCGAGCCGGGGAAGTGTATATACGAAGAAAGTCGCTTTTCAGCGACTTTCTGGGCGGTGCGGACGAGGCTCGAACTCGCGACCTCCGGCGTGACAGGCCGGCATTCTAACCAGACTGAACTACCGCACCGTTTTGGGACTGCAAATGTAGATAAATTCTCGGAAGTTCCAAAATTATTTTTCGCTTTTTTGCGCCTTATCGGTATCAAAGAAGCTGAAATGCACGTTTCCGTATTTGCGTTCCTTGACGAACGCGGGATGGGTGGTGAATGAACAGGTGGCCGGGTGCTCGAAGATGAGCATCCCGCCAGGGGCGAAAATGCTCGCAGCGAGAAGTTTTTCCGGTATGCCGGCAAATCCGTCCATATCGTACGGCGGATCTGCGAAAACCACGTCAAACCGCTTCGTACATATCTTCAGGAAATCGAAAACATTGTGGTGAACGACCTGCATGCCGCTGATGCCCAGCGAAGCTGCCGTGCGGCGGATGAACTGCACGTGCAGGGGATTCATCTCTACGGCCACGATATCCCGGCAACCGTGCGAGGCGAACTCGAACGAAATGCTTCCCGTTCCGGAAAACAGGTCCAGAAGCGAAACCACTTCGAAATCGATCTGGTTGGTAAGGATATTGAACAGGCCCTCCTTTGCAAAATCAGTCGTAGGCCGCGCCTTGTATCCGGCCGGCGGCATCACGGACTTGCCGCGAAGTGTTCCTCCGATTATTCTCATAGCTGATGAATCTTTTTGCCCTGGCGGCCCAGCTCGTCGCGAAGCTCCTTTGCCAGATTGCCGTAATGATGCCACTCCACATCGCTCAGCTTAACCTGGCAGGCTGCCACGGCCGAGAGCAGGAAATACAGCGCCGTTACGGCATCACGCGCAGGATAGGTATTGGCCAGCAGAAGATCGCCGCCCGATGTGAGCACGATATGCAGGAGATCCCCGTCCCAGGCAAAAACGGCCCGCCTCACCGAAGCCTTTCGCCGCGGCGCTTCACTGCACAACCGTGCCGCACGGTCGAGCAGCATGGCAATGAGCGGCATCCGCACGCGTGATGGGGATGCATAAACAAGAACTGCCTTGAATCCAGGCAGTTCTTTGTGATATACTGATGCTGTCTCCTCGAGATGTACCGCGTCAGACAGTATCTTATGTGCTGTTTCCTCGCTGAAGAGGTGTTCCGGTACGAGTGTGTACGGATACACTGACTACTCCCAGTTGCCGGCGTTGTTGTTGGCATTTTCGATGCTGCCCACCATCAGGCCGGGGTAACGGCCGGTGTCCTCGCGCTCAGCGTTGAGGTTGATGATAAGCTGCTCGTCCATGCCGCTAAGCAGACCGCGGAACGGCTCGCCCGGAGCGGGACGGAAGCCGAACGGAATCTGTGCCTCGAAGAGCGGAACCTCGACACCGGAAACCATCTTGATGGTGGTCCTCATAATGACCGTGTCAGGCTCGGAATAAGGGATATAGCGGAGCTTCTCGGGATCGAATGCGGGAACGCGGCCGTTGAACAGCGTATCGCGCACTGCGGTCGGGACCGGCAGACGGACGATGAGGTTCTTGTCGCCGGCCTGATAGAGCTCGTAAAGCTTCTCGTTGAGCTGGTTGCCCTTCAGGTTGCGGTAGTTGCGCTTGACGGCTTCGGTGTGTGCGACTGCCAGAGAGTCATCCTCCGAACCGAACTGGGTCAGGATGATGATATGGCCGTTGTTGTAGAAGTCGATCAGGCTGTCCATGCAGGGTGCGTAATGGTTGTAAGCGGACTTGTAAGTCACCTGCAGGGTGCGGATGTCCTTAAGAATCTCGATACCTTCCTGCTTGCGCAGCTCCATCTCCTTGTTGAACTTTACCGGCTTGTTGATGCTGGTGATAATCAGGTACGCAAGTGCGATGATGCAGAGCGGAAGAATGACAATGGTTAAAAGTTTTTTCATTATCGTTTTGTCTTTTCTATGTTCTTATTCGTCCTACAAAAGTAAAATAAATATTTATCCCTTGCAATATATTTTTAATTTTGCAACTTCAAAAGGTTTTTCTGATGCGTTACGATGTCAGTGCATTTGACCGGATGATAAGCCGGGCGGAGCGTATAGCGGTCTTCAGCCACCTCAATCCCGACGGAGATGCTGTAGGCTCCCTGTGCGCCTGCTGCACGTATCTGGCTGCCCGTGGCAAGGATTTCACGCCGATTCTTCCCAATGCAGTCCCGGACTTTTTGAAATTCCTCTCGGCCGGCGGACGGCAGATCGTCGTCTGTGAAGAAGATCAGCAGCGCGCGAAGGACATCGCGGCCGCGGCCGACCTGCTCATCTGCCTGGATGTAAGCAGCCCCTCGAGGACTGAGTATCTGGAAGAGGCCATAGTCTCATCCGGGGCCGCAAAGGTTCTCATCGACCACCATATCGAGCCGCAGCGCGAGGTTTTCGACCTGGTTTACTCCGAACCCGAAATCTCCTCCACCTGCGAGCTGCTTTTCTGGCTGCTGATGGAGATGCCCGATATCGGCGGGGATGTCAATCGCCTGACGATGCCCTGCGCGGAGGCGCTCTATACCGGCATGATGACCGACACCAACAATTTCTCCAACTCGGTCGTGCCCTCTACCTTCGAGATGGCCGCAAGGCTCATCGCACGCGGCGTGGACAAGATCGGACTGCAGTACAAGGTCCTCAACTCCTACAATATGTCCCGCCTGCGGCTTCTGGGCCGTCTGGTAAATGACTGTATGCACGTTTTCCCGCAGCACGGGGCGACCTGCATGCTGCTCTCGGAGGAGGACAAGTGCCGGCTGGGATTCCGCCCCGGCGATACCGAAGGATTCGTCAATATCCCGCTTCAGGTGGCCGACGTGCGGATTTCCGGTATTTTTACCGAAGATAAGGAGGGCGGGTATGTCCGAGTCAGCCTCCGTTCGAAGCGCGGCACTGACGTCAATACCCTGGCCCGCCGGTTTTTCAATGGCGGCGGCCACGAAAATGCAGCCGGAGGCCGGATTTATATGCCTCTGGAGGAAGTTCCGGCATATTTCTTGAGTGCTTTGGATCAGTATTTTGGCAAAAAATGAGAAGACTGACCATATATATCCTGCCTCTGCTTGCCGCCGTGGCGCTGACCGTCGCCTGCACGACGGACAAGCAGACTACGCTCCTGCAGCAGGAGGAAAACATCGACAAATACATCCTGTCCAAATATCCCGAATGCGAAGTGGTCCGCAGCAACGGTTCCAACCGCGTAATCGTCACTCCGGGCGAAGGTCAGATGACGGTGGCGGACGGAGATTCGACCTATGTCACTCTTGAAGGCCGCGTATTCAACACTTCCCCCGGTATCGTATTCTTCAGCGATGAGCTTACCGTCAAGGCCTCCCGTGACGACCTTATGACCGGCCTTTACAACGGCCTGGTCGGGATGACAAGAGGCGAGGAGGCTTACGTCTTCTTTACCGCCCGGTATGGATTTGATGACAATGTAGTAGGCGTGGTACCGGCACTTTCGGCCATGATGTTCCACGTCATCGTGAGAGATATAAAGAAAAGCAACTGATATGAAGAAAGTATTTGCGGTCCTGATTTTCGGCCTGTTGGTGCTCTCGCTCGGGCTCCATTCCTGTGCCGTTGATCCCGAGGAGGATTCGTCTGATTATTATAACCGCGCCCTCGAGGCCTGGATCCGCGTGCATTACGGTACGGCGCTGGCGCCTGACGATTCCGGCGTATATATGGTGACCTTCGACCAGGGTACCGGTGATATGCCCGGGGATACGTCTTTTGTCACCGTGACCTATATCCGCCGCGAACTTGACGGAAATGTCCTCGGTACCAACGACGAGGATCTGTGCAAGCGGCTTGATACCTGGAAGGCTACGGGCTATTACGGCGGAGCTACC
This sequence comes from uncultured Bacteroidia bacterium, assembly GCA_902773925.1. Classification (GTDB taxonomy): domain Bacteria; phylum Bacteroidota; class Bacteroidia; order Bacteroidales; family UBA932; genus Cacconaster. The sequence continues at coordinate 116,972 of CACYGI010000003.1, forward strand.
TGGCAGCTCGGTACCGCTACGCTGCCCTATGCAGTCGAGAATACCCTGAAGAAGATGCGTGTCGGAGGCCATGCGATGCTGGTCGCACCTCTTTCACAGACGACGGTCCCGTATTCGGCATACAGCGAATTCCCTTCCTCGGAGGGCAACAACATCTTGTACGAGCTCTGGCTTACGGATGTCAAGGACGATATCTATGCCTGGCAGGACGAGATGATGGCCGAGCACAGCCGCAGGTATTATGACGGTATGGACACCACCGCCGCCGGCTTCTATTTCAAGTACGAAGGCACAAAGGAGAAACGCGATACCATCTACGACGAGCGCGCGATGACCGTCTGGTATATCGGCCGCCGCCTGGACGGGACGGTATTCGATACCAACATCAAGGATACGGCGCGGTTTTACCGCCTCTCCGGCGGCAGTTACTCCGCCCTGTCCATCACCTACTACGACGACGTGACCACGATGCTCACGCAGAATTCTTCCTACGTGGCCGGATTTATCGATGCGCTGCATTTGATGCGTTTCGGCGATACGTGCACGACGTTTTTCCGTTCCGATCTGGGCTACGGCGCTTCGGGCAAGCTGCCTTCGATTCCCGAATACTCTCCACTTAAGTTTACTTTGTTTGTCGAAGGAGAATGAGTCGCGCGCGTGAGATGCAGGCTTTCGCGCGCCTGCTGGATATAATGGATGAATTGCGCGTAAAATGCCCCTGGGACCGCAAGCAGACTTTCGAGTCGCTCCGCCCCCAGACCATCGAAGAGACTTACGAGCTTTCGGACGCCATTCTCGCAGGCGATCTGAAGAGTATTTCCAAAGAGCTTGGCGACGTGCTTCTACACGTTGTTTTCTATGCGAAGCTGGGCGAAGAGGAACAGGCATTCGGCATCGCCGATGTCATCGATCTTCTTTGCGAAAAGCTCATCTATCGCCATCCGCACGTTTTCGGCGAGGCGCAGGTGGCTTCGGCCGGCGACGTGGTCAAGAATTGGGAGCAGCTCAAGCGCACCGAAAAGGACGGCAACAAGACCGTGCTTTCGGGCGTTCCCTCCAGCCTTCCGCCGCTTATCAAGGCCTATAGGATGCAGGACAAGGCCCGCGCTGTCGGTTTCGACTGGGCCGACAAGTCCGGCGTCTGGGACAAGGTTTACGAAGAGATAGGCGAGCTAAAGGCAGAGCTTACTGCGGGCAGCGAAGGCAGTTGCAGCAGCGCCGAATACGAACTGGGCGACCTGCTTTTCGCGATGGTCAATGCAGCCCGGCTCTACGACCTTAATCCCGATACGGCACTCGAGCACAGTTGCAACAAATTCCGCAACCGCTTCAACTATATCGAGCTGCGCAGCCGCGAGAACGGACGCGACCTCAAGGAGATGACCCTCGAGGAGATGGACGCTCTCTGGGATGAAGCCAAATCCAAGGGCCTCTGATATATGGAACCCTGGCAGGAACGCACCTCGATGATGATCGGCGAGGACGGTCTTTCCCTTCTCGCGGCTTCATCGGTGGCTGTGGTCGGCCTGGGCGGGGTAGGAGGAGTTGCCGCAGAAATGCTGGTCCGCGCCGGAGTCGGACGGATGCTCATCCTCGATAGCGATACGGTCAGCCTGACCAACAAAAACCGCCAGCTGGCGGCGTTGGATTCCACTCTCGGACAGCCCAAGACCGAGGTTGTGGCTTCGCGCCTGAAGGACATCAATCCGAAGCTGGACCTGACCATTGTGGCAGAATATCTCACCGAAGACAATATTGCACAGCTGATCGAACCGTTCCGCCCGGATTATCTGGTAGATGCCATCGATACCCTCGCGCCCAAGCTGGCGCTTATCCGCTGGTGCGTGGGGCAGGGGATTCCCCTGGTAAGTTCGATGGGCGCCGGGGCAAAACGCGACCTGACGCGCGTCCGCATAGCTGACATTTCCAAGACATTCAACTGCCCGCTGGCGCATTTCGTGCGCAAGAAACTTCGCCGTTCCGGAATACACCGCGGATTCAAAGCGGTCTTCTCCGAAGAACTGCCTGACGAAAATTCAATCGTCCTTATGGACAAAGAGGAACAGGCATCCACCCGCAATAAAAAATCACAGGCAGGTACGCTGTCATACCTGCCTGTGGTTTTCGGCTGCGCCTGCGCCCAGGCCGCCATCGAGCATCTCATCAGTCGCCCGCTGCCTTAAGCCTTTCGGCATTCTCTGCAATCTGCAGCTGATCGATCACTTCCTGTATGTCGCCGTCCATAAAAACGGGCAGGTTGTACATCGTATAATTGATACGGTGGTCGGTAACGCGCGACTGCGGATAGTTGTAGGTGCGGATCTTGGCCGAACGGTCGCCGGTCGAGACCATCGTCTTGCGCTGTGAGGTTATATCGTTGAGGTACTTCTCGTATTCGAGGTTGTAGAGGCGGGTACGGAGCTCCTGCATTGCCTTGTCGAGGTTCTTGAGCTGCGAACGCTCGTCCTGGCACTGGACCACGATGCCCGAGGGGATGTGAGTCAGGCGGATTGCGGAGTAGGTCGTATTGACGCCCTGGCCGCCCGGACCGGAGGAGCAGAAGATATCCTTGCGGACATCCTTCATATCGATCTGCACGTCAAACTCGTCGGCCTCGGGGAGCACTACCACGGATGCGGCCGAAGTATGCACGCGGCCCTGCGTCTCGGTCTGGGGCACACGCTGAACGCGGTGGACGCCGCTCTCGTACTTGAGAGTGCCGTACACCTTCTCGCCGCTCACCTGGCAGACGATCTCCTTGAATCCGCCGGCCGTACCCTCGGACTGGTGGGTGACTTCCATCTTCCAGCCTTTGCGCTCGAAGTACTTGGAATACATACGGAACAGGTCGCCTGCGAAAATCGCGGCCTCGTCTCCGCCCGTGCCGCCGCGAATCTCGAGGATGGCGTTCTTGCTGTCCTGGGGATCTGCCGGGATGAGCAGGATGCGGATATCCTCTTCCATCTTGGGGATGGCTTCCTCAAGCTCGGCAGCCTCCTCCTTGGCCATCTCGCGCAAGTCTTCGTCCTTTTCGTTCAGCAGGAGCTCCTTCGCGCCGGCCAGGTCGTCCACCATCTTCTTGTAGCGGGCACCCGCTTCGATAATGGGTTCGAGTTCCTTATAATCCTTGTTGAGCTGGACATATCGCTTCATGTCGGCGATGACCTCGGGATCGGAGATCTGCTCGGCAATCTTCTCGTACTTCTCCTTGAGGGATGCCAGCTTTTCGATAAGTGTGTTTTCTGCCATATCAGTTTTTGTCGTCCTTCGCCTCTTCGGTCTTTTCCTTTGCAGGCTTGGCGTTCTTTAAATATTTCTCAAACATATTCTCCACCTCGTAATAATAATGGAGTACATTCTCCTGGTAGCGATAACCGTGGCCCTCGTAGGGGAGCTGCAGCCACTTCGCGGTGCCGTTGTGTCCGGCGATCGCGTAGTAGAAACGCTCCGACTGGATGGGGTGAGTGCCTGTATTCTCGTCCATCATGCCGTTGGTGAGCAGGATGGCGTCTTTGACCTTGTGGGCGTTGTTGTACGGCGACATCTGGGTATAGACGTCCTGTGCCTTCCAGTAGTCGCGGCCTTCGCTCTGGAAGCCGTAGGGAGTGAGGGTGCGGTTGTAAGCGCCGCTGTTGGCGATACCCACCTTGAACAAGCGCGTGAGCGCAAGCAGGTTGCCGGTCATGAATCCGCCGTATGAGTGGCCGCCTACGGCCATCCGGTTGCGGTCGCCGATGCCTATCGAATCAAGATGGTTGATAATGGCCTCGGCATTCATTATCAGGTTCTTTTGGAATGCGTCATTGGGCTGGCCGTTGTTCTTTTCGGCGATGATGGGCATCGACCATCCGAGCACCACCGCATAGCCCTTGAGCGCCCAGAAGAACTGCCTCGAGGTAGCCGGGGTGCAGAAGTCGTAGCGGGTGGGGCGGTGATGATATTCGGCGCGTGCGGCGCTCTTGTGTTCATACGGATATGTCCAGAGGAAAACGGGAAGGCGGCCGTCGCGCTCCGGGTCGTAATCCGCGGGCAGGAATATCTGGCCTGCGCAACGAACGCCGTCTGGACGTTCGTAGGTTATGAATTCGCGGCGGATCTGGTCGAAATGCGGGATGGGATTCTCAAACGCGGTGATGGGCTTGACCTTCTCCTTGCCGCGGCGGACGTTGATGCGGACGTAGTTGGGCACTACGTCAAATGATTCGCGCAGCGAAATGAACTCGAATTTATTTGACTCGGGATTAACGATGCCGCGGATCGTCTCCTTGAACGGAGCCTTTGCCGTCCAGACATTCTCTACGCGGCCGTCCTTGAGGTACATCCTGTCGATGAATGACATAGGTTCGAGGTCTTCGCCGCGGCGGTCGCTGCCGGTCAGCAGTACGCTGGTGCCCTTCTTGTCGAGCAGCAGCACGCGTCCGGTCGCACCCTTGCGGACCGTGTAGAATGAGCCGGGTACGGGGCGGCCGCCGGTCGTATCGAGCGAGGTGTCTATGGTGCGAAGCAGCGTATGTCCGGCGGCCGTGTCCGAAGGATTGAACTTCAGCGTGCGGGAGATCTTCTGCTTCTGCGACGATTCGGTGTAGATGGCGATATTGTCATTGCCCCAGATCACGTCGCCCAGGCGGTACTGGGCCGTGAGCACGAGCTGCTTGTCATTGTCCAGATCGAACGGGGCGCCGCACTGCCAGAGGCTGGTATAATACGTACGCTCGGGCTTGTCTTTGTCCTTGTCTTCATCATCTGCCGGCGGGAACTGGGGACGGTCTTCATCATTGTCCTTGTCCTCGCTCGGAAGAGTCTCGATCCAGGTCAGCACCGCGCCCTTGTCGGCACGCCATTCGTAACCGCTCTTCGTGGGCTTCTTCTCCTTCGGGATGTCCTTCCTGGGTTCGTCTTTCTTCGGCGCGTCCTTCTTCACGTCCTTGTCGGGCGTGTTCTTGCGAAGCACCTTCAATACATTGCCCTGCATATCGCAGATCTCGAGCCTCGAGGGGAAGCTGGAGTGCGTCTTGGCGTAGGAATACGGCTTATGCTCGGTGGTGAGCATCATATATTGGCCGTCAGGCGAAACCGTAAAATCCCTGACGATGCTTTTGCCTCCGAAGGTGCGGGTCTGCGTGCCGTCAAAAACGGTGAAAACCGAGGAGCAGAGGTATTCGAAGACCGCTTCGTCGTAAGGGGACTTGAGCAGGTCCTGATAAGTGCGGAAAGTATTCTGCTTGCGAACGCTTGACTGCAGCACGGGGCCCTTGGGCGCCTCTTCCACGGGGAATGCACCAAGATCATCGGGAACGCTCCGGTAGAGGATCGTCTCGTCGTCCAGGAATGCGAATGCGCTGGTGAGCGTCGCATTGACCTTGCGGGTATTGATCTTGACAGCCTCGGGAGCCTCTGCGGTGGCATCTACGCGGTAGAGCTCGATCTCGTCTGGGGTCTCGTTGAGGAAGCAGAGGTAGCGGCCTGAAGGCGACCAGGCGAATTCGCGCATCTTCGCGCCTTCGGGAATGCGGACTTCCACGCTCGCGCCGGTGAGCATATCGAGAATGGACAGGCCGGTATAGGCGGTCTTGCGCGTGTGGCCGAAATTGGCGCCGTTGAGGCGGACGCCGGCCACTTTATATTCATCAGTAGCAGCAACCTCCGCCACCGGCGTGAAATAATGTTCGCGGGTCGCGACGGCTGCGTGCGAAAGGTCGCGGGTGAGTATGACTTCGGGGAGGGGACGGGACATCACCACGTCCACGATCTCCTGCGAAGGCTGGCAGTATTCAACTTCCTGTGCGATAAGGGGCATCGAGGCCAGAAGAACTGCTGATGCAGCCATGCAGATTCGGCGGAGAAGCGTTTTCATCTTGATTCGTTTTTTGTGTATAATCTGCAAAAATACTTCTTTTCCGCGAGAGTTCCAATATCCAAAAAACTTTTGGAAATCAGGGTAATCCGTCGTATATTTGCAGGCTCTCATAGAAGAGAGTTCGATAAATAAAGTCTAACTGCTTATTGTTTAATTAATTACACAAATGGCAAACGAAATTGAAAACATGGAAGAGATCCAGAATCCCGTAGAAGAGGTAGTGGAGACTTCCGAAGAGACTCCGGTTGTTCTGCCGAAGTCCAAGAAGAGCAACGCATCCGCGGACAACGCATCGTTCGATTGGGATGCATTTGAAAATGACGGCGCGACCAGCGCAGACAAGGCTGCAGACGAAGAGAGCTACGGCCAGACTCTGTCACGCGTCAGTGAAAATGAAGTTGTCGAGGGTACCGTTACGGCCGTCGGCAAGCGCGAGGTGATCGTCAACATCGGCTACAAGAGCGAGGGCGTCATCAGTATCAACGAATTCCGCTACAATCCCGAACTGGCAGTCGGCGACAAGGTCGATGTCTATGTCGAGAATGCAGAGGACAAGAAGGGCCAGCTGATCCTTTCCCACAAGCGTGCACGTTCGCTCCGTTCGTGGGATCGCGTCAACGAGGCTTATGACAAGGGTGAAATCGTCAAGGGTTACATCAAGTGCCGCACCAAGGGCGGTATGATCGTGGATGTGTTCGGTATCGAGGCATTCCTCCCGGGCAGCCAGATCGATGTCAAGCCTATCAGGGACTACGATATTTTCGTAGATAAGACAATGGAGTTCAAGATCCTCAAGATCAACAACGAATTCCGTAACGTAGTTATTTCGCACAAGGCTCTCATCGAGGCCGAGCTCGAAGCTCAGAAGGCAGAGATCATGAGCCGTCTCGAGAAGGGCCAGATCCTCGAGGGTACCGTCAAGAACATCACCTCTTACGGTGTGTTCGTCGACCTGGGCGGTGTGGACGGTCTGATCCACATCACCGACCTGAGCTGGGGCCGTATCAACCACCCCGAAGAGGTCGTTTCCCTCGACCAGAAGATCAACGTGGTCATCCTCGACTTCGACGATACCAAGAAGCGCATCGCTCTCGGTCTCAAGCAGCTCTCGCCGCATCCGTGGGACGCTCTTGATCCGGACCTCAAGGTCGGTGACGTTGTCAAGGGCAAGGTCGTGGTCGTCGCTGACTACGGCGCATTCGTCGAGGTACAGCCGGGCGTAGAGGCACTCCTCCACGTCTCCGAGATGTCCTGGTCGCTCCACCTGCGCAGCGCACAGGATTTCTTCACCGTCGGCCAGGAAGTCGAGGCAGTCGTCCTCGCACTCGACCGCGAAGAGCGCAAGATGTCCCTCGGTCTGAAGCAGCTTAAGCCGGATCCGTGGGCTACCATCTCCGAGAAGTACCCCATCAACTCCAAGCACGTCGCTACTGTCCGCAACTTCACCAACTTCGGCGTTTTCGTCGAGCTTGAGGAAGGTGTTGACGGCCTGATCCACATCAGCGACCTGAGCTGGACCAAGAAGATCAAGCATCCTTCGGAGTTCACCTCCATCGGTGACAAGATCGACGTCGTCGTTCTCGAAGTCGACCCCGAAGGCCGCCGTCTCAGCCTTGGTCACAAGCAGCTTGAGGAGAATCCCTGGGACGAATATGAGACCCAGTTTACCGTTGGTTCGGTTCACGAAGGCGTGATTACTTCATTTGTTGAACGCGGTGGTGCAAATGTCCGCCTCGGCGACGGTATCGAAGGATATTGCTCCGCACGCAACCTTGCAAAGGCTGACGGTGCTCCCGCAAAGGTTGGCGAGACCCTGCCTTTCCGTATCGAGGAGTTCAACAAGGCTGTCCGCAAGATTACCCTTTCTCACCTGAAGACTTGGGACGAAGGTCGCAAGGAGAAGGCCGAGAAGGCTCCCGAAAGCGAGGAGAAGAGTACTCAGAAGGTAGTCAAGAAGATCAACGCAAATCAGGAGAAGACCACCCTCGGAGACATCTCCGCCCTTGCAGCTCTCAAGAGCGAGATGGAGAAGGGGCAGGAATAATACCTGATGGAATTCTCTCTCATCAACCTGGGGACGGCCTCGGCCAAACCTTCGGTAGATAAGTACCCGAGCGCCCACGTATTCAATATGCGGGGGCGCTTGTTTTTGGTCGATTGCGGTGAAGGCGCGCAGGTGCAGATGATGCGCTATGGCCTGTCTTCATTCAAGATGGACCATATTCTGATCTCGCACATGCACGGAGATCACGTCTTCGGCATTTTCGGCCTCCTTTCGACTATGGGAATGCTGGGACGCACGGCGCCTCTGACCATCTATGCCCCGAGGGATTTCGGCTCGATGCTTAATTTCTTCCTGGGGCATTTCGGCGAAGGCATCAAGTATGAGATAAGTCACGTGGTGCTGGGCGCCACATCTCCGGAGCTGATCTGCGAGACGCGGACGGCCGATGTGTATGCATTCCCGCTCAATCACGGCATCCCCACTTTCGGCTTCCTTTTCCGTGAGAAATGGAAGACCTCGCCCCTCGCTCCGTATCCCAATTACTGCCGTAGTGCAGCCTATTGCAGCGATACGGCCTGGTTCCCGCAGCTTGCCGAATGGGTCCGTGGGGTGGATATGCTCTATCACGAGGCCACCTATACAGAGGATATGCGCGAGCAGGCCGTGGAGCGTTTCCACTCGACTGCCGCGCAGGCCGCGCAGGTAGCCCTCGAAGCAGGCGTTGGCAGGCTTATTGTAGGGCATTTCTCGTCGCGTTACAAGAATGCGGACGCATTGCTCGCGGAGGCCCGGGCAATTTTCCCCGAGACCTACGCCGCCCAGGAAGGCGCCCGGTTCCTCGTACCGCTCAAAAAATTTATCGATACAACGGTTTCCAAGTAATGAAATCCAGATTCGCTCCACTTCGCCTTGCGCTCGTAGCGGCGCTGATGCTGCTCCCCGCGCTTGCAGGCGGCCGATTCGCCGCCCTGCGCGCACAGGATATTACCAACCCCAATGATACTTCGGCCTATGCGAAGCGGGTTCTCTCGCAGATAGAGAAGATCGGCCGGACGATGATTCTGATCAACAACCACTATGTCGATACCATCGCTCCGGAGCGGATGGCTGACGGCGTCATTGAGCGTATGGTGACTTCGCTCGACCCCCATTCCAATTATATCCCGGCAGACCAGGTCGCCGAGAGCAACGAGCACCTGATGGGGCAGTTCTTCGGAGTGGGAATCGAATTTGCCATGATTTCGGATACCGTCACCGTGCAGCGCGTGATAAGCGGAGGCCCTTCGGAGCAGGTGGGCCTGCTTACGGGGGACAAGATAATCCGCGTAGATTCGATACTTGTCTCGGGATGCGGATTTTCTTCCGACAAGGTCCGTTCGATGCTTCGCGGCGACAAGGATACCAAAGTTACGGTAAACATCCTGCGCCGCAGTCTGGGTGAGCCGGTGGATTTCACCATAACGCGCGGAGTCGTGCCACTCAACAGCGTCGAATCCTCCTACTGCCCGGAGCCGGGAGTGCTCTACGTGCGCCTGAGCAATTTTGCCAGGACTTCGGCCCTGGAGATTATCGAGGCCTTCCGCAACCTTACGGTCGATTATCCCGAGGGTGTCATTCTCGATCTGCGTGGCAATTCGGGCGGCTTTGTCAACTCGGCCATAACGATTGCAAATATGTTTATGGAGGAGGGCCAGACGGTGCTCTTTACCGAAGGGACGCATTCGCCGTTGGCACAGGAGACCCTCACGCGTTCGGGATTTTACAGCAAGGGTCCGCTGGTGCTTCTGATCGACGGTACGTCCGCATCGGCGAGCGAGATTCTCGCCGGCGCCATCCAGGACTGGGACCGTGGCCTGATAGTGGGGCAGCGCTCATTTGGCAAGGGCCTCGTGCAGCGCATGTTCACGCTGGCCGACGGCTCGCAGATCCGTCTGACTACGGCCCGTTATCACACTCCTTCCGGGCGCGTGATCCAGACTCCCTATGAGGAGGACAACCGCAAGGAATACTATCAGAGCAAACTGCATATCGGCGATAATGACTCGATTCCCGTGCCGGATTCGCTTGTCTTCCATACTCTGCTGCGTCAGCGCCGGGTCTATGGTGGCGGCGGTATCCTGCCGGATTATGTTATCGAGCAGGATACTACGAGGTTTACCAAGTATGCCGTGGAGATCTTCGGCAAAGGCTGCGTCGCCGAGTATGCCAACATCTATTGTGATGCCGACCGCGATGGCCTGAAGGCACGTTTCCCGGATTTCGACAGCTTTATGAGCGGTTTCAGCGGCGAGACTCTCTCCGAGGCCCTCGAGGGGCTTTATGATTTTGCCCAGAGCCGTGGAGTGGAGCGCGACAACGAAGGAATTGCTCCCGCGGAGACGCTCATCCGCACCCGTTTCAAGGCCCTTGTAGCCCGCAATCTCTTTTCCCCCAACGAGTACTTCCGCGTCCTCAACACCGATGACGATCCAGAATTCAGCAAGGCCCTCGACCTGATCCACCACTGGCCCGCCGAATTCCCCGACCACCGTTAGCGGCCCTTAAGAATTCGTCCTGAGCTTGCCGCGCTTCTGGCGGGAGATGGCCAGGTGGTAGGCGCGGGCGTTGTTGTTGTGCTGGCTGAGCGTGGAGGCGAATTCGTGCTGGCCGTCAAGGGTGGATTTGGCGCAGAAATACAGATAATTGTGCCTGCTGTAATTGAGCACCGCGTCGAGCGCACTTATCGGTGTCATACAGATCGGGCCCGGCGGCAGTCCCGCATACTTATAAGTATTATAAGGCGAATCAATCGCCAGGTGGGTATTGAGTATCCGCCGCAGAGACTCGTCACCGGCTGCAAACTTGACCGTCGGATCGGCCTGCAGCGGCATCCCCTTGCGGAGACGGTTGATATACACGCCGGCGATGACCGGCATCTCGGGCACGTACTTGGTCTCCTCGGAGACGATCGAAGCCAGGGTGGAGACTTCTGTCTGCGACAGTCCCGCCGCCGCGGCCTTGTACTGCCGTTCCTCAGTCCAGAACTTCTCATATTCGCGGTGCATCCTTTCGATGAAATCCTCGGGCGTCAGAGTCCAATAGACTTCGTACGTGTTGGGGATGAACATCGCTATGAAAGTCGCCGGCTTGAAGCCGTATCCTGCTATCGTCGCAGGGTCGTTGAAAGCCGCTGCAAAAGAAGCCGAATCGGCCTCCAGCTGCCGCGAAATATGTCCTGCAAGCCGGTCCAGGCTGCGGAAATAACCGGTAAATGTCACGTTGACTGGAGCCTGCCAGCCGAATGCCAGAGTGCGGATGATGGCCTTGTTGCCCATTCCGCCGCGCAGCCGGTAGTGACCAGGCTTGAAATCTTCCGCTTTCCCGAGGTGTCGTACGGCACGCCGGAAGGTGACGGTATTGTCGATGGCCCCGCTCTCAGCCACTGCCTCGAGCATCTGCTCACCGGACATATCTCTACTCAGGTATATATCCACGCTGCTGTCGGCAACGTTGTTGTAGAGGAACGTACCGAAATAGTTGAGGCCGCCGAGAATGCCGGCGGACAGCAGCAGGACCGCAATGAGGAGCGGCAGGCCCTTGGATTTCTTTTTCATCGGTTTTGCAGGCGGACGGGCCGGATATTGATGATGGTCCCCGGCTCCGGCTCATAGTCCGAAGGACGCATTTTGTTGTACTTGTAAAGTAAGCGCAGCCGTACGGCGTAGTGCTGTGAAATGGTCCACATCGTCTCGCCCTCCTCGACCACGTGCCGGTCAAGGTACCGGGCGGCGAAGAGCCGCTTGCGTTCGACGTACACTATATCTCCTTCCTTGAGAGGCCTTTCGGTTTTCAGGTCGTTGAAACTGAGCAGCTCCCGCAGGAACAGATTGTATTCCTGCGCGATGCTGGCGTATGTGTCGTAGCTCTCGGCGATGATGAAATGTACCTTGTTGCGCTCGTAGAGCGTGCGGTTGAGCGAAATGCGGTAGATCGGGCTGCGCCGCGAAGGGGTGGACTCGACCACGGTGTCGACCTTTGCAGGGGACGGGGGCAGAAGGGCGACCTGCTTGCGGGACATATAGTCGTAGCGGGCCAGGTCGTTGTCCTCGATGATGCGGATGAGCCTTTGGGCATACTGGGGATCGGTCGCGTAGCCGGCCTTCTTGAGGCCTTCGGCCCAGCCGCGGTAATCATCGTGCGCGAGATCGAACAGCGAAGCATATCTCTGCCGATAGCGCAGGAAGTCGCTGTGGTCGGCAAATGAATCTTCCGGCTTGTCGTAACTGCGGAAACATTCGTCCTGCAGGTCGTCGTCGTGGTAGATGGTCGCGCCCCGCCATCCGTGGCATTTGATGCCGAAATGGTTGTTGGCCTGGCGGGCAAGGCGGCTGTTGCCATCGCCCGATTCTAGGCAGGCCTGTGCCAGGATAATGCTGGCGGGAATGCCGGACTTGTGCATCTCCTCCACGGCAATATCCCTGTAGCGGGCGATATATTCCTGCCTGCTCATCCGGCGGGCGGTGCCGGGATCCTGTGCGTGAATGCCCGAAAAGAGCAGCAGTAGAGCCGCTGACAGAAGCAGCGAAAGGTATGTTTTCGGGCGTTTCATAGTCACAAATATAGCATCGAAACAAGGAATTTGTTCGAAAAGACTTGCATTACAAGCAAAATTAGTATCTTTACCGGGCTAACATCGTTGTTATGGTTGAGAAGATCAAGACCATCAGGTACTTCGAGTACGAGTCTGCGGCTGAACTTCCGCAGGCCGACCGAGAGTTGTTTTGTCAAGCTGTAGAAGCCCTCAAGGGCTCTTATGCTCCATATTCCGGTTTCAACGTAGGAGCAGCCGTAAGGCTTTCCGGAGGCACCGTGGTCCGCGGTTCCAATCAGGAAAATTCCGCATATCCTTCCGGCCTGTGCGCCGAGAGGGTATGTATGTTCTCCGCAGGAGCGAGCCATCCCGACAAGGCGATAGAAGCCATAGCTGTAGTCGCTTCACAGGGCGGCAGGCTGCAGCCTGCTCCGAGCTATCCGTGCGGCGCGTGCCTGCAGGTCATGGCTCAGTTCGAAACGAAGTTCGGCAATCATATGCGCATCATCATCGGCAGCGGCGGAGCCGTGCAGGTATTCGAGGGCGTTGCGAGTATGATGCCGTTTATCTTTACCGATATTTAGAAATTACGCTCGTGCCGAAAGGGCACAAAAAAAGGGTAAGCTTGATATATCGCACCGCTACAACCACTTACCCTTGCTGCCTTCCGACCCTGGGGGAGTTCAGTGGGAGCTGGTCGTATATGACTTACCCAAAGGCAAAAGTAGAAACTTTTTTTGAATAATGAAAATTTGTGTAGGTCTTTCGGGCGGAGTGGATTCAAGCGTAGCGGCCCTGTTGCTTCATCGGCAGGGCTATGATGTCTTCGCACTCTTTATGCAGAACTGGCACGATGTCACCGGCACGCTGCACGGCGACTGCGAGTGGGAGGAGGAGCGTTCCGTCGCCGAAATGGTCGCGCGCAAGATCGGCATACCGTTCCACTTCGTCGATCTGAGCGACGATTACCGCCGCCGCGTGGTGGATTATATGTTTGACGAATATTCCCGCGGCCGCACGCCCAATCCTGACGTCCTGTGCAACCGCGAGATCAAGTTTGACTCGTTCCTGCGCGAGGCCCGCCGCCTGGGCGCGGATATGGTCGCGACCGGTCACTATTGCCGCAAGGAGGTGCTGGACACGCCCGACGGCCCGCTTTACCGCATTCTTGCAGGCGCGGACCCCAACAAGGACCAGAGTTATTTCCTATGCCAGCTTTCGCAGCAGCAGCTCGCCCCGGCTATGTTTCCCATCGGGCATCTGCTCAAGAGCGAGGTACGTCGCCTGGCGCGTGAGGCAGGCCTTCCCAGCGCCGACAAGAAGGATTCGCAGGGCATCTGTTTCGTAGGCAAGGTGGACCTGCCGGTTTTCCTGCAGCAGAAGCTTGCGCCAGCGGAGGGTCAGGTGATAGAGATCCCGGCCTCGTTCTACCAGGGCCGTCCGGCGTCGGAGACTCTAGCCCAGATGGCCGCCCCGATCGTCTATGAGCCCTCGGACGGTCGCGTCATAGGCAAGCACGACGGGGCGCAGTACTATACCATAGGCCAGCGCAAGGGACTCAATATCGGCGGTCACCGGGAGCCTGTTTTCATTATAGCGACGGATATCGCGCGCAATATAATATATGTAGGCGAAGGCGCTTCGCACCCCGGCCTCTACCGTCCGGCTTTGAGGATTCTGCCCTCCGACATACACTGGATCCGGCCTGATATGCAGATGCAGGAGGGAGAAAGCCGCCGCTACCGCGTGAGGATCCGTTACCGCCAGCCGCTTCAGGATGCGACCCTGGAGGCGTGTGCGGATGGTCTTTATATAAGGTTTGACGAGCCGCAGCGAGGCATCACCCCCGGACAGTTCGCCGTCTGGTATGCCCCTGACGGGGAAATGATAGGCAGCGGAGTAATCGAGAAATAAGCTATGCTTTACGATATTCTTGTCATAGGAGCAGGCGCAGCCGGAATGATGGCTGCCACGAAAGCCGCCCGGGCTGGTTGCAGCGTAGCGGTGCTGGAGCGCAATCCATTCTGCGGCAAGAAGATCAATATCACCGGCAAGGGCCGATGCAATCTTACCAATACCCGCACCTGGGACGAGTTCGCCCGCCACGTACACCCGTCGGCCAATTTCCTGCGGCCGGCTTTCTACAGCTTCTCCAACAAGGACGTTGTCAGCTTTTTCGAGGAAGCGGGTCTTAAGACCGTCGTGACGCAGGGCGGACGCATCTATCCCGAATCTATGCGGGCAGCGGATGTGTCCCGTACGCTTGTAAAATGTATGGAGGAGGCTTGGGTAGAGATCCTCTGTGGCCGTGAGGTGATTTCCGTCTGCCGCGAAGGAGATATCTTCCGCTGCAACTATATCGAGGATGGCGGCCGTCGGATGGACTCGGGCAGCATCGAGGCCCTCAGCGTTATCGTCACGACGGGCGGCCTCTCGTACCCCACGACCGGCAGCACTGGCCGCGGATATGATATCGCCGAGTCGTTCGACTTGCATCTGGAGCCTCTCTTTCCCTCGCTCACGGCGCTGATGCCCTGGCAGTACGATACGGCCCTGAGTGGTATCGATCTCGAAAATGTCGGACTGACGCTGGTCGTGGACCGTACTCCAGTCCAGTTTGAGACGGGGGATCTGTCATTTACCGACAACGGTATCGAAGGTGCCCTGGGATTTCGCGTCAGCCGCAGGGCGGTAAAGGCGATCCTCGCTGGCCAGAAGGTCTTTCTGGAGCTGGATCTCAAGCCTGCCCTTTCGACGGAGCAGCTGAAGGCGCGCATCGGGCGCGAAATGGCTGCGATGCAGATTGACCCGGGCCGCGTCGGGCAGCTTCTGATGCGCCAGCTGCTTGCCAGACTGATGCCAAGGGCGCTGATTGTGCCTTTCGTGGCCGCCAATCCGGGACTTAGCGTAGCCACTCTGCCTGCAGCGCTTAAGCTCTGGCGATTCAAGATACAGTCATTTACCGGTTATGAGCGGGCGGTGGTGACGGCCGGAGGCGTTTCCCAGAAGGATGTCATTGCCAAGACGCTGTGCGCCCGCAACGTCCCGGGACTGTATTTCGCAGGTGAAGTGCTCGATCTGGACGGCGATACCGGCGGGTACAACCTCCAGATAGCGTTTTCGACAGGTTCTCTGGCAGGCGAGAGCGCCGCTCAGAGGATATTGAAGCAGAGGGCTTCGTCCGAATAGAGATCGGCCGTATCTCCGGCCCTGAGAGTCTTTTCCCCTTCGCTGGTTTCGATCACAAGTACGTCGCCCAGCCGCATCGATGTGGTATGCGTGACAGCTTCCAGCAGGCGCGCAAAGCACTGCTGCATATCCGGGGTCAGCTCTTCATATGGCTGGCAACGCTCCCGGAAGAGTTGCGTGGTATCATCCATATTGGGCTCCGTTCCGTTGCCGTAGAGCGTCACGCCCGGACCGTAAACCTTGCAATAGCGGCCTGCAAAACGCTGCGCCACGGCCTTGGCGCCCTTTTCGATCCTGAAAAAGAGGCAGCGCCGTGCCACAACGTGACTGATGCCATCGGGCAGGTAGAGGTCCCTTGCGACCCATTTCAAAGTGGTGTCGGGACGGCAGTACCAGCTCCCGTCGGGGCGGACCGTGATGATGTTCATCGCATCGAAAGCTTGATCTCTTCGAGGACTTTCTTGGTATCGCGCGTGAAGTCGCCCTCCATCATCCAGGAGAAATAGCTGGGCTCTTTCCGGAGGACTTCGGTTACGGGCTTGCCGCGGTGCTTTCCGAAATTGAACACCGGCACTCCGTCGGCATTGCGGATGATGCGGCCGGCATAATCCATCACGTCCTTTTCGGCTGAATACTTGGCCAGGAAATCGATGTCGTTGACCAGGGGCTCTTCCGCATCGTCCTTGTAGCGTTCGATCTGGGCCTCGAGCACTTTGTAGGTGGCCATCGTATCGGCTTCGGCCGAATGCGCGTTGTCCAGGTTCTCTCCGCAGTAATACATATAGGCGGCCTTCAGGGTGCGGCGTTCCTTCTTGTGATAGATGGTCTGGACATCGACCAGCTTGCGCTTGCGGAAGTCAAAATCGATGCCCGCGCGCAGGAACTCTTCGGCCAGCATCGGTATGTCGAAGCGCGACGAATTGAATCCGGCGATGTCGCAGCCCTTCAAAAAGGCGGCCAGCGACTTGGCTATCTGGCGGAATGTCGGAGCATCCTTGACGTCCTCGTCGGTGATGCCGTGGATGGCCTGCGCTTCTTTGGGAATGGGCATCTCGGGATTGATGCGGCGCGTTTTGACTTCGACCTTATTGTCTTCGCCGGCGACGGGCGAGACCTTGACTATCGAGATCTCTACGATGCGGTCGTGCGCAACGTCCAGTCCCGTGCTTTCGATATCGAAAAACACGAGAGGGTTCTTCAGATTGAGCTGCATGGCTGACCGGTCTGCGCCTTAGATCATCACAGGCATCAGGACGGCCTTGATGGTCACTTCCTTCTCATCTTCGTCCGCAGAGACGATGAGGGCTGCGCGGGAAGGATCCGCCAGGTCGAGGCTGATGGTGCGGTAAGGCAGGTTGTTGAGGATGTCCAGCAGGTAAGCGGCCTTGAATCCGATCTCCATCCCTTCGCCGTCATACTGGCAGGGGATGGTCTCGTATGCCGACATCGAGAAGCTCAGGTCCTGTGCGGAAATGAGCGCCTGATTGTTCGAAAGCTTGATCTTGATCTGGTTGGATACCTGGTTGGAGCAGACGGCGATACGCTTGACCACGCCGAGGAGCTCGGAGCGGCCGACGATCATCTTGTTGATATTGTTCTTCGGGATGACGGTGCGGTAAGCGGGGTAGATGCCTTCGATCAGGCGGCATACCAGCATGTTGTCACCGAAGGTGAAATATGCGTTCTTGTTGTCGAACTGGACGGTGACCTCGCCGTCGAACTTGGCCAGGATGCTGCGCAGGATGTTCGCGGGCTTCTTGTTGAGGATGAACGAGGACTTCTGGGAAGCCCGGGTGCCCGGGAATGATGTGCAGATGAGCTTGTGTGCGTCGGATGCGACGAGCGTGGTCTGCTCGGCCTCGATGTCGAAGAAAATACCGTTCATCACCGGACGGAGCTCTTCTTCCGCTGTTGCGTAGATGGTATTGTTGATACCTTCGAGCAGGGTGGGAGCATCTACCGTGAGGCTGTCGGATGTGGCATTGATGGCCGGAAGCTTCGGGAAATCAGCAGCATCGTGGCAGGGAATCTTGGATGCGCCGCTGGCCCAGATGATGTCCATCACCTGGTCTCCGGCTGCGTTGACAAATGTCAGGGGCTGGTCGGGGAACTCCTTGAGTGAATCCGTCAGCAGACGTGCAGGGATGGCGATGCGGCCCTCTTCGTCGACCTGAGGGATCTCGAGGACGGTGCGGAGGGTGGTGTCGCCGTCAGAAGCTGTGACTGTCAGCGTGTTGTTTTGCAACTCCAAAAGGAAGTTTTCGAGGATTGCGAGACCGGGTTTGCTGGAAATGACCTTCGAGACCGATACCAATCCGTCGAGAAGCTCAGAGCTGGATACTGTGAATTTCATATAGCGTCGTCTTTATTTGTTTCAATATGTTTCTGCCATATTTGCAGACTACAAATTTAATAAAAACTTGGCATATCTTTTGATTTTTGGGGCGAAAAAACAACGAAATGAAGCATAAATTTTTATACCTGCTGCTGTGCGTACTGCTTTCGGCGTGCGCGGCTTATTTTGTAGCCAGTTATACAATTAACCGCAGGCTTGCAGCCCCCTCTGATGACGAGGCTGCTGCCGCCGCAATCAAGGAAGGCATCGCGCGCGAAAACGCATCCCGCCCGCGGACCGTGCCTGCATCGGAAGTCACCTCGTTCAGCGACGCTGCCGAATTGGCAGCCCGCACCGTCGTATATGTCAAGGTTGTCAAGAAAGGCACGGCACGCCCGACGACGATGCTCGACCTGCTGTTCGGTTTTCCTGCCCAGCCGCAGGATCAGGTAGGCCTCGGCTCGGGTGTGATCATCCGTCCGGACGGTTATATCGTTACCAACAATCACGTCATCAACGGCGCTGACCAGGTGGAGGTAACGCTTTTCGACAACCGCGTCTTCCCGGCTACGGTCGTCGGGGCCGACCCCGCTACCGACCTTGCCCTGCTGAAGGTACAGGCCGAGGATCTTCCCGCAGTCGAGATGGGTGACAGCGACGATCTGCGCGTGGGTGACTGGGTGCTTGCCATCGGCAGTCCGTACGATCTGCGTTCGACCATCACCGCCGGTATCGTGAGCGCGAAGGGCCGTTCGTTCCCCAACTATGACGGCCAGTACCGCGTCGAGTCGTTTATCCAGACCGATGCCGCGGTCAATCCCGGCAACAGCGGCGGCGCCCTGGTCAATACTTCCGGCCAGCTGGTGGGTATCAATACTTCCATCGTCTCGCTGACGGGCTCCTATGCCGGTTATTCATTTGCCGTGCCGGTCAATATCGTGCGCAAGATTTCGGATGACTTCATCCAGTACGGCGAGGTGCGCCGCGCAGTGCTCGGCATCTCGATGTCGGAGATCAGCGCAGCCCGCGCTTCGCAGATCGGCCTGCCATCGGTAAGCGGCGTCTATGTGGAGAGCGTTGCAAATGGCAGCGCCGCCTTCAATGCTGGCGTCATTCCCGGTGACATACTTCTGGAGATCAACCTGGTGCCCATCCGCGACGCGGCCACCCTGCAGGAGCAGATGAGCAAATTGCGCCCCGGTGAGAAGGCTGTCCTGACCGTTTGGCGTGAGGGCGCCCGGAAGGAAATAGTGGCATCCCTTTAATTTTTTGAAACTTTTTCTTCTGGATTTCGTACAATAAATTGCCTTTTGAATTTTTCTATAATGAGACAACTTAAGATTACGAAATCCATTACCAACCGCGAGAGCGCTTCCCTTGACAAGTATCTGCAGGAGATCGGACGCGAAGAGCTCATCACGGTGGAGGAAGAGGTTGAGCTCGCCCAGCGCATCCGTCGCGGCGACCAGGAAGCACTCGAGAAGCTCACGCGCGCAAACCTGCGTTTCGTGGTTTCCGTCGCAAAGCAGTATCAGAACCAGGGCATCAGCCTTCCCGACCTTATCAACGAGGGCAACCTCGGCCTTATCAAGGCAGCCGAGAAGTTTGACGAGACCCGCGGTTTCAAGTTCATATCATACGCAGTCTGGTGGATCCGCCAGTCGATTCTGCAGGCTCTTGCCGAGCAGTCGCGTATCGTCCGCCTGCCTCTGAACCAGGTAGGTTCTCTCAACAAGATCAACAAGGCGCTCTCCAAGTTCGAGCAGGAGCACGAGCGTATGCCTTCGCCTGACGAGCTTTCGGAGCTGCTGGACATTCCGCCGGAGAAGATCTCCGATACCCTCCGCGTTTCCGGCCGCCACGTATCGGTGGACGCTCCTTTCGTGGACGGCGAGGACAACAACTTGCTCGATGTGCTGGTCAATACCGATTCGCCCAATGCGGACCGCGGACTGGTCAACGAGTCTCTCAACAAGGAGATCGAGCGCGCCCTCTCGACGCTTACCGAGCGTGAGCGTGACATCATCAAGTATTTCTTCGGCATCGGCTGCCAGGAGATGACGCTTGAGGAGATCGGCGAGAAGTTCGGTCTTACGCGCGAGCGCGTCCGCCAGATCAAGGAGAAGGCCGTCCGCCGCCTCCGTCAGAGCGCCCGCAGCAAGCTGCTCAAGAGTTACCTCGGTTAGTCCCCGGCGGCCATGGGTGCGTTCTGGTCGGGTGTCGGCGAGGCCATCGTCGGCTTCAGCGATTTCATTTGCGGCTATCCGCTGTTCTTCCTTCTAATCGGAGGAGGGCTGTTCTTCCTTTTCTATTCGCGCTTCACTCCGGTCCGCCGTTACGGCAGGGCGCTGCGCGAGCTCCGCGTACGGGATGACCGTGCCAGCGGGCAGATCAGTTCGCTCGAGGCGTTCCTGAGCGCGATTGCCGCTACGGTCGGCCTGGGCAGTATCGCCGGTGTGGCCATAGCCATTTCCGTGGGTGGCCCGGGCGCCATCTTCTGGATGTGGGTGAGCGCCATCGCCGGAATGGCTACCAAGCTGTTTGAAGGTACGCTGGCGGTGATGTTCAAGGGGAAGGATTCTGCCGGAGAAGTGCAGGGCGGACCTATGTATATGATTACTTCGGGCCTTGGCCCGAAATGGCGGCCGATGGCTGTCTTTTTCTGCTGCGCGGGCCTCATCGGTACATTCTGCGTGATGCAGTCCAATCAGCTGACCGAGTCCCTGCTGACGGTGGCTTCGGTGCCCGGCGGCGGCTCCGCGACCCTGCGGCTGGTCATCGGTCTGGCCATCGCCCTGATCGTGGGTATCGTGATTTTCGGCGGTATCGGCCGTATCGCCAAAGTCGCCAGCCGGCTGGTTCCGGTGATGGTGGCACTGTATTTCGTGCTGATACTGTACATCATTTTTACGCACCTCAAGACGGTTCCCGGCGTATTCGGCTCGATTTTCAGCGGAGCTTTCAATGTGAAGAGCGCTGCCGGCGGCGTGCTTGGCGGCCTGGTGCAGGTGGCTCTTACCGGTGTCCGTCGCGCCGCCCTGGTCAATGAGGCGGGTATCGGTACGGCTTCGATGATGCACGGCGCTTCGCGCAACAGCGAACCTGCGCGCGAGGGTCTTATCGCGATGCTCGGCCCTTCGCTGGATTCGGGGCTTGTCTGTACGCTGACGGCCGTGGCTGTGCTTGTCGGACGGACCGTCGATCCCACGATCCTGCCGCAGGGCGGTGGAATGGGCAGCGCTCAGGGACTTCGCGTGGCGATGGGCGCATTCCAGGCGGCGATTCCGGGAGTGGGACAGTACCTGCTGCTGGTTATCGTGCTCTGCTTCTCGTTCTCTACGATGTTTTCGTATTCATATTACGGCCGGAAATGTTTCGGTTTCCTTTTCGGGGCGAAGCGTTCTTCCTGGTACAATTATTTCTTCCTGGCGATGCTGGTGGTGGCTGCGGTGATTCCGCTTCGCGTCGCGGTGAGCCTCATAGATGCCGCTTATGCTCTGATGGCCCTGCCTACGATGCTTACCCTGCTTATTCTCGCGCCTCGCGCACGACGCGCAATTGATGTTTATCTAAGTAAAAACAAATAACAGATATGACCAATCCGATTGACTTTTTCTCCGCAAAGGCCGCGCTCGCGGTCAGTTCGCTTTACGGGACGCAGGTGCCCTCTTCGATGATTCAGGTCCAGGCTACGCGCAAGGATTTCGAGGGTGATGTTACGCTTGTGACCTTCCCGCTGCTGCGTACCAGCCGCAAGTCGCCCGAGGTGACTGCCGCCGAGATCGGTGACTGGCTGCAGGCCAATGTCCCGGAGGTGGACGGTTTCAACGTGGTCAAGGGTTTCCTCAACGTGAGCCTTTCGGCCGCTTTTTGGAACGGCGTGTTGCTTCAGATTGCTTCCGATCCGGATTTCGGGCATCTGCCCGCTACCGGCCGGACGGTGATGGTGGAGTTTTCTTCGCCCAATACCAATAAGCCCCTGCATCTTGGTCATATCCGCAACAATCTGCTGGGATGGTCGGTTTCGAAGCTGCTGGAGGCCTGCGGCCATCGCGTCATCAAGGTCAATCTGGTCAATGACCGCGGTATCCATATCTGCAAGTCGATGCTGGCCTGGCTACGCTGCGGCAACGGTATCACTCCTGAGCAGGCCGGCGTCAAGGGCGATCATCTGGTCGGCGATTTCTACGTCAAGTTCAATGACCTGCTGAAGGAGGAGATGAAGCCTCTGATCGAGAGCGGTATGAGCGAGGAGGAGGCTGCCCGCAACTGTCCGATTATGAAGGAGGCTCAGTCGATGCTCGTGCGCTGGGAGCAGGGCGACGAGGAGGTTGTCGCGCTCTGGCGCAAAATGAATGGCTGGGTGTACGAAGGTTTCGACCAGACTTACAAGGCGCTCGGGATTTCGTTTGACCGCATCTATTACGAGTCCCAGACTTATAAATCGGGCAAGGAGATCGTCGCGGACGGTCTGGCCAAGGGCGTGCTTTATCGCCGTGAGGACGGTTCGGTCTGGTGCGATATGCGTGCCGACGGCCTGGACGAGAAGCTTCTGTTGCGCAGTGACGGTACTTCGGTGTATATGACGCAGGATCTGGGTACGGCCCGCCAGCGTTATGAGGAGTATGGTTTCGATGAGATTATCTATGTCGTGGGCAATGAGCAGAATTATCATTTCCAGGTGCTCAAGCTTATCCTTGGCAAGCTCGGATACGAATGGTCTGATGCCATCTACCATCTTTCCTACGGTATGGTGGAGCTGCCCGAGGGCAAGATGAAGTCGCGCGAGGGTACCGTGGTGGATGCGGATGACCTTATCGAGAAGATGTACAATACGGCCCGCGAGACTTCGATGGAGCTCGGCAAGCTGGATGATATGCCTCAGGACGAACAGGATGAGCTTTTCCGTATGCTGGGCCTCGGTGCGCTCAAGTATTTCATCATCAAGGTGGATCCCCGCAAGACGATGCTTTTCGATCCGAAGGAGTCTATCGATTTCAATGGCAATACGGGTCCGTTTATCCAATATACCCACGCGCGTATCCGTTCGATTCTCCGCAAGGCTGATGAGGCAGGCCTGCGCCCCGCCGCAGGTGATGTGGAACTCCTGCCCAAGGAGATTTCTCTGATTCAGCTGTTGAGTTCCTATCCTGAGCGTGTCCGCGAGGCTGGTGAGGCCCATTCTCCGGCCATCATTGCCAATTATGCATACGATCTGGCGAAGGAGTTCAATCAGTTCTACCACGATACGCCCATCCTGAAGGAGGAGGGAGCGGTCCGCGACCAGCGCCTGCTGCTGGCCCGCGCCGTCGCCGACGTCCTGGTCCGCGCCACCGACATCCTCGGCATCCGCCTCCCCGAGCGCATGTAGCCGACCGCCGGCTACCCACGCGCCTCGACCCGTGTTTACTGGGGCTCCGCCCCAAACCCTCGTTCACTGCAAAGTTCCACCGGAACTTTGCTATTCCGCTCACGAGCTCCGGCCTTGCTATCGCACTGGCTTCCCCTGCTCGGCCTTCGCTAGCGCCCGACGGCGCTTTGCACGCCTGTCGGCTTAGCAAATAATATAACTATCTCGGCTCCACCAGGCTCCGCGCAGCCGGCTACACTCTCTCGAGATATATCTATCGGGACTGAAAGTTTGTCATCTTGAGCGAAGCGAAAGATCTATACCCTAAGCGATAGATTCTTCGGTCTGTGACCTCAGAATGACAAAAG
>CACYGI010000004.1 GCA_902773925.1 uncultured Bacteroidia bacterium
CCGCAGATGTTTATCTCGAAGTTGTTCATAGATTTCCTGGAAGCCGGAGAAATAGAAATAACCGACAAGAAAATACGCCTTATCGCATCCAGGAAGGATATTATTAATGACTTCCGACAGGAACTTATCCTGATTGGTTATCAAGTTTTGGCTCATAAAGATGCTGCAAAAATGTATGTTATGGGTATGTTTTCCGCTTATAAATGTCAAATATAGCGATTATCAATGAAAAACAGAACAAGAAACCGCATGATAGAAAGAAGCTTTCCCCAATAGAGATTAAATTTCAATGCTATGACCCTAATACCATCGTTAATGGGATATAATGTGATTCTCATTACTTGAGAGAGTTAACATAATCATTGATTCCCCTCTTCATTCATCACGTCCCCTCACTCTTCACTTATCTCTTCCCCTCCTTCCTCATTTGTGCACGGATTTCGCGGATGATCGCATTGATTTCGTCCAGGGGCATATCTGTTACGCCGCGGCGCAGGGCATCGGCCTTTGAGAATACTCTGGAGGGTATTAGCTGCGCCTTCGGGGTCAAAACGAAGGGGAAGGCGCAGACGATACCCCTTAGATAATACTCTGACGCGTACTCGCTGCGCCTTCCGAGAGCAAGAGAGATAATTTGGTCCAAAGTGGGCACAAAAAGGGCCTATTTTGTGCCCGGATTGAGAAAAAATCAAAAGCGGGCACGAAAAGGCAGGTTTTTGTTCCCGGATTGCATAGGTGTAGCCGAAGGAATAGATCTTTCGCTTCGCTCAAGATGACAGGGAGCGTAGCCGGCGGACAGCACCGCGAGATCCTTCGCTCCGCTCAGGATGACCGAAGGGGAAGGCCTAAGATGACAATGGTTGTTACCGGTGGGGTTGATAAGATGCGGCAGGCCAAGCCGCTCTAGAAGTCATTCTAAGAGGGGTTGATCTGCCGCACAGGCTAAAATCGGGCGATGCGGCAGGACGACCGGCCACAGAACGCACTCCAGGGCACATTGCCCTAGCGGACAGAGGGAAGGCGCAGGGCATCGGCCTTTGAGAATACTCTGGAGGGTATTAGCTGCACCTTCGGGGTCAAAACGAAGGGGAAGGCGCAGACGATACCCCTTAGATGATACTCTGACGCGTACTCGCTGCGCCTTCCGAGAGCAAGAGAGATAATTCGGTCCAAAGCGGGCACAAAAAGGCGGGTTTTTGTTCCCGCTTTGCGGGGGCGTAGCCGAAGGAGTAGATCCTTCGCTCCGCCCGGGATGACCGGAGAGGAAGGCTCAGGCTAGTGTAGTTATTCTCATTATTGTGACTGCCATAAGATAACTGCAGAAAGCTTCATTTAGTTACCCTAAAAAGATGCCGAATTCAATCCGCAATTCCCAATCCTCGCATTATTTGCAAAGACTTGCATCAGCGCAGCCTTTAGCTTATCTTTGCAAAAATTGAATTGCGCTATGAGCAGTAATACACACAATACAGGAGAAATCCTCCTCTATCAGACCTTAGACGGAGTTTCCAAGATAGAAGTCACCTTGGCGGACGAGACCGTTTGGCTCTCTATAGACCAAATGTCAACTCTCTTTCAGCGCAACAAGTCTACCATTTCTCGTCATATCAGGGATGCTTTTGAGTGCGGGGAACTGGATCCGGATTCAGTTGTTGCATTTTTTGCAACAACTGCCGCCGACGGAAAGAATTATAATGTTTCCTACTATAACCTTGACATGATTATTAGCGTAGGCTACCGCGTACACAGTCTCCGCGGTGTTCAATTTAGGATGTGGGCAACCCGGACACTTAAAGAATATCTCGTCAAAGGCTTCGCTATGAACGACGAGATTCTCAAACGAGCCGGTGGTGGCAACTACTTCGACGAACTCCTTGCTCGTATCCGTGACATACGCTCTTCAGAAAAGGTTTTCTACCGTAAAGTGTTGGAAATATATGCCCTCAGCATTGACTATGACCCACGGGCCGAAACCACCAGAACCTTCTTCAAGACAGTTCAGAATAAAATACACTTCGCTGTTCATGGCCATACCGCAGCAGAACTTATTTATAATAGGGCCGATGCTGACAAAGATTTTATGGGACTGATGACATGGACCGGACCACTTCCACGCCGCACAGATGCCGAAGTAGCCAAGAATTACCTTAATGCAGATGAGGTTGACACACTGAACCGTATCGTAAGCTTGTACTTGGACTATGCTGAACTTCAGGCAAAGGAACATAAGCCAATGTACATGAATGACTGGATCCAGCGGCTGGACGATTTCCTCAAACTCTCTGGCAAAGAACTACTGCAACACGCTGGCACCATATCGGCTAAGTTGGCTAAAGAGAAGGCAGATGCCGAATACGATAAGTTTGAAGAGCGTACAAGTAATGAGTTATCACCAGTAGAACTTCATTTCATTGAGAACTTTGAGAGGGAGAGGCTAAAACTGACAGCAGGAAGCAGCCATACAACTTTGACGAACAAACAATGATTTCGCAGACAGAGAAATCAAACAATGCCCCCTGCTCCGCTCAGGATAACCGGTGGGGTTGATAAGATGCGGCAGGCCAAGCCGCTCCAGAAGTCATTCTAAGAGGGGTTGATCTGCCGCACAGGCTAAAATCGGGCGATGCGGCAGGACGACCGGCCACAGAACGCACTCCAGGGCACATTGCCCTAGCCGAGATACATTCATTATTTGCTAAGCCGAAGGGCGTGCTTAGCGCCGTCGGGCGCTAGCGAAGGTGACGAAGCGTTAGCTCGTGTAATAGTGTCACCGAAGCGGCGGGGTTTGGGGCAGAGCCCCAGTAAACACAGTATGTTCGAGGCGCGAAGGCGTAGCCGGCGGACAGAGGGAAGGCGCAGACGAGACCCCTTAGATGACACTCTAACAAGTACTCGCTGCGACTTCTAAGAGAGATACTTCGGTCAAAGCGGGCACTCTTCTACGAACAGAATAAAATATTAGCCCTGGTCAGAAAGCATTCAATAACTCCGTGAACCGGACGCGGATATCGGCAAGAATGGAACGCCAGTCCTTCAGGTTTCCGTCCAAGTTATCGGATACCGCCTTGAGGCAGTAGAAGGGGATATCGTACATCTTGCAGAAGCAGGCCGCAGCGTAAGCCTCCATGTCAAAGAGGTCGTACTGCTGCGAAAGCTCCTTCACCTGCTCCGGACTGAAGGTCTGGGTGCTCATAAAATAATCCCCTGAAAAGATGCTGGCGCCATCGCCCGAAAGTTCAATACAATCATGCACCAGATCGCAGCCGCCGTTGAAGATCCTGGTACAGTTGACAATGGTGCCGATGGGATATTTGGCCGACCCGGCGCTTCCAATGTTAAGGACAACGGGATTGCTTCCTTCAGGCAGCGTTTCGTGCCATTTCACCAGACCGCTGAACATTCGCATCTTTCCCATCCCGGTGAAAACCACGGGGAATGGTACTTCGTCAGGAGAAATCTCATCTTTGTCGGCCACAAACAGGAACACCTCACGTCCCTTGAGCTCTTCTAAAACTTGATTTACAGCCGTCATTGTATCCTGATCAGCGGGTTCAACATCGACTTGACGGCTTTCGCAGGCGATCAAAAGGAGACACCCGAAAAGCAAAGCCAGCGTTTTCTTCATAATCTTCACACTATAATTACATAGCCTAATAAATGAACTCAATCACCTCCTTGAGCTCCGGGCTGAGGCTGTTGCCGACCGGGCAGGTGTGGGCGGCGTTCTCGATGATGGCCTTCTGCTTGTCGGTATAGCGGGCATCCTTCGGGAAACGGATCTGGAGGTGAAGCTCAGCCACGCGACGGGGGCCGCTGGCCATAACCTTCTCCGTGACGATCTCCGTCCCGTCCACCGAAAAACCGTGCGTGCGGGCCGCAATACCCATTATCGTAAGCATACAGCAGCCCAGGGAGGCCGCGAAAAGATCGGTCGGAGAAAAGCAGTCGCCCTCTCCCTGATTGTCCTTTGGCGCAGAAGTTACGATCTTCACGCCCGAATCCAGATGCTCGGCCTCGCAATGGAGGTTGCCCTTGTAGATGGTTTTGATCTTTGTCATGGCAGGCAGAATGAAGTGTTACGAAATTTTGTCTTTGATATGAACATCCAGCTGCGGGAACGGGAAGTGGAATCCCGCCTTCTGCAGGCCGACGTATGCGCGACTGTTGAAGTCGAAGAAGACGCCCCAATAATCCTCGGGCCGCACCCATCCCCTTACGGTAAATATCACCGCGCTTTCGGCCAGGCTGGAGACGGCGGCAAACGGATCGGAAGCCCCGGGAGTGGCAGAGTCCAGCACGCGGCTGTCCTCCTTCAGAAGGGAGATAAGGCATTCGCGGCAGGCAGCCTCGTCCGTGCCGTATTCGAGACTGATATTCCAGTCCACTCGGCGAAGCGGCTGGTTGGTTAGGTTGTTGATCGTGCCGTTGGAAAGGGCGCCGTTGGGCAGGACGATCGTCCGGTTGTCGGGCGTGAGCAGGCGCGTATGCACGATGGAAAGCTCTGTGACCACGCCGGTGTAGCCCTGCGCCTCGATCAGGTCGCCTACCTTGAAGGGCTTGAATATGACGAGCATTATGCCGCCAGCGAAATTCTGTACCGCACCGCCCATAGCCATACCGATGGCCATACCTCCGGCCGCCAGCAGCGCCGCGATAGAGGTGGTATTGATGCCAAGTGCGCCGATGACGCTGACTATAAGCACGATGGTCAGGATGACCGAGACCATGTTGGCGATAAACTGGGCCGCGGTGGCTTCGGTCTGGCGGCGGCGGAAGACCCGCTTGAGCCAGCGCTTGACAAGGCGGATGAGCCACGCTCCGATGATGTATATCAGGATGGCCGCTACGACCTTGATACCGAACTGGATGGCCTGCTGCCCAAGGTCTTTGAGCGTGCCCCCGGGATCGGAGATCAGGCTTTGCGCCACCTGATGCGTGGCGGTACGGACGGAATCCATATGATGAGCTATATCCTCCGGATTAGGGGTCTGAAGAAATGTAAACATAGGACCTGAGTCGCTTATTTGGTGGGTGAAGTGGGAACAATTGGATTCGAACCAATGACCCCCTGCTTGTAAGGCAGGTGCTCTGAACCAGCTGAGCTATGCTCCCAAAGGGAAGGCAAAGGTAATTATTTTTTCCTTTCCAACAAAAAAATTAGCGACGGCGCAAAATAGGAGCCGCATAAAGCTCCGTCATCGCGCGGCGGATGGCCGAGAGATCCGCGTCGCTGAGCGCAGGACCGCCATCGAGGGCCATCGGTGCGCGGGACACCTCATGCCCGAGATAAGCCTCGAATGCGGCTGTATCGCTGTCGCTGACGCCCTGAAGCAGGCAATACGCAGCCTCGGCTGTCGGCCAGACGTGATACAGGTCCAGCAGGTGCGCATCGATCTGCGAAGCAAGATAGCGGTATCGCTCATTGCGGCTGCAGGCGGCAGCCTCGGCGATCTCGGCTGCGCTGATAGGCTCGCCGAATGCCAGATGCACGCGTCCCTTGGGCTGAACGATGCCCGTAACGACGCTCTGCATATCTTCCATCGGAGCCTTGTGGTAGCTTCCCTCGCGCTGTGTCAGCACCGTCTCGCGGGCCTTGAGCATAGCGCAGGGCTCATATTCGTATGAAATGCAGACGGGCATTATCGGCAGGGCGGCGAAATTGTCCTCGAAACTCCCCTCCCCGCTCAGATCCAGCATCTTCAGCAGGCCCGGCTCGGTCAGGTCTTCGCCATTTTTGGCGCGTCCTCCGCGATGCGCCAGCCATATCGAATTGCCTCCGGAGGAGGTCACGAGGCTGCGGATATACTGCGAAAACTCCATCGAGACGCGGAACCGGTCGTGCGAAGACGAATCGCGGATGACCGTCACCATCCGGTTGGAACGCATCAGATCGCGCACGAAAGGCAGTGTGATGAGATTGTTGCCAGCGGCGATCTCCGTGCAGGGGATGCCGTTGCGCTCGAGCACGTATTCGAGTATCGCCGAATCCAGCACGATGTCGCGGTGATTGGCCAGCAGCACGAAGCGGCGGCCGGCGAGCAGGCGCATATTTTCCTCCCCGGAAATGCTCAGCCCGTCCGTAGTGCGCGTCAGGATGGCCTCCACGGCCGGAGACATTACCCTGTGCTGGAAATCATCCACGCCCCGGATATCCCGCAGCAGCGCAGCGAGAGCACCCGGCTCCCGGTCGGGGAACAGATAAGCCGAAATGCGCGCCGTGACAGGCTCCTGAGCCACCCGGTGAAGGGCGGCCACGGCCTGCGCGTCTTCGTATGGACGGATATCCTCGAACATAGCCTACTGCTGACGGCGCAGATAGAGATTGGACATAGGGACTGCCAGGCCCAGATAGAGCACTGTCAGGACCATTGCCTTCCAGAACCAGCCGGCGGCCGGATTGAAGCTTGCGGGGACGCAGTAGAGCAGCGTATAGAGCACGACTGTCAGCACGGCCAGAAGCGGCCAGATGCGCCAGCGCGTAAACTTGAGCAGCAGGATCGAGATGCAGACGGCGGCCATCGGCACCACCAGATAGTGGCTCGGAGCTCCCGATATCCAGGTGACGATGGTCCAGACCAGCATCACGATCAGCGAGGCGAAGAGCACCATAAAATCATAGCGGGCGGCGGCGTTGTCGGCAGCGCTCTTGCGGACCGAGGTTGCGGCGGCCTTGCGGCGCGCGTTATTGCGTCCGCGGTTGTAGAAGTACAGGAATAAGGCCAGGACCAGCAGAGGCGCGAAAAAGTACCATATAATCCCGACTACGCCCATTGTCAGGCGGACGATCAGGTATCCGATACCGAATACCGCCAGGGTGCCCAGCAGGATGCGCAGCGTCATACCCATCAGCGAACCGGCGACGACATTGCCGCTGAGCATCGAGAATATGAGCGCCACGGCCAGGAGGCCGAAAACAATGAAAACGAAGGTCATATAGCCGCTGCGGGACATCTGGTTGTCAACTGCAGGAGGGGCCTGAATGTCTGAGACCTGGCGGCCGTGCCCCTCGGGGACGACGATGTCCTCAAAATGCGCGGGAGCCTCTGGCTGCTGCGTTTCAGCCTCAGGCGACTGCTGCTGCTGCTGCTGCTGCTGCTGCGCTTCGGAGGACTCCACTGCCGCGATGGCAGCCTTTTCACTCTTCAGGCCATAGCGGTCGAGCAGCCAGTAAGCCGAAGGAATCAATGCCACAAGGGCTACGACAAGGATTATTACTCGAAAATTCTTCATATCTGTTGGTTGTTGTTACGTTGTAGCAGAGACGAATCCCCGTAGCTCAGGAAGCGGAATCCGTGCTCCATTGCAAAGCTATATAAATCGTGCCACGATCGTCCCACGAAAGCCGCGAGCAACAGCAGCAGAGTGCTCTGGGGCTGGTGGAAATTGGTCACCAGGAAGTCTGCGACGCGGAATTTGAATCCCGGGACGATGATTATGCCCGTGCGCGAGACGAGACGGTCTTCGCCGCGGACTGACAAAAAGTCAATAAGTGCGTCAAGCGCCTCGAAAGTCGTTGGCAGATAACCTTCGTCGCGGTAGGGCTCCCACTGCCGCACGGCCTCCGGCGCCCCCTTCTCAAGGCATTGCACGCCAAGATAATAGAGCGACTCAAGGCAGCGCGTGGAGGTGGTCCCGACCGTCACCACGGGCCTGCCGGCGGCTATCTGGTCGTGAAGCTCCCGAAGCAGGCTTATGGATACCTCGAAGGGCTCGGTATGCATCTGATGGTCAGCTATCCGCTCCGCCTTGACCGGCAGGAATGTGCCCGCGCCCACGTGCAGGCATACCGTGCGCCGGCGGATCCCGGCCTCGTCAATACGCTGCAGCTCCGCGTCGGTGAAATGCAGACCGGCCGTAGGAGCTGCTACGGAGCCCTCCATAAGCGCATAAACGGTCTGGTAGCGCTCCAGGTCGAGGGCTTCGGTCTCGCGCTTGAGATACGGTGGTATGGGGATATTGCCGCAGCAGGCAAGCACCTGCGAGAAACTCGCGCCCCCGCTCCAGCTGAACTCCACGATGCACGAATTGCCTTCAACCTCTATCAGATCGGCCTTGAGCTGGTATGAAGCGGCAATGGGATGTGCCTCAGGATCAGCGGCAAGCGCGAGCGTATCGCCCTTCCATTTCTTGCGGTTGCCCACTATCGCCTTCCAACGGCAGCGCACGGTCGAGGCGAAGCAGAGCTGGTAATCGGCAGGCTCTGCGGGCTCCAGGCAGAATATCTCAATGAGCGCACCGCTCGTACGGCGGAAAAACAGGCGCGCTGGGACGACTTTGGTCTCGTTGAATATCATTAATGCCCCCTGGGGGAGAAAGCCGTCTATTTGGCTGAAAATGGCCTCCTGCGGGGTAAATCCGGTGCCCTCGGTGCAGACCAGCAGCTTGGAGGCGTCTCTTTGCTCCAGAGGATACTTCGCTATGCGCTCTTCGGGCAGGTCGTAAGAGTAGTCCTGTATTCGGATGTCAGGTATCATGGCGCAAAATTAGCCAAAAATGGCGGTTTTGAGAGCCAAAACCCGAACAAAACTTTTCTTCAGGCAAAATCGGCCCTGTAGATGCGTTTCGCGAGGATTCTCGCCACCGGTGGGGGAGAGACATCTTCGCGAGAATCGCACGGAGCCATTCGCGATGATCTGCGCTCTAATAGAGGCGCAAATTTGTAAAAAATGGCCGTTTTCGGCGATTTTTCGTGCTTCTTTTATTTACAAAATTATACATCGCGATTTTACAACGGGCGACTTCCGGGCGATCCGGCGGCGAGTTATCAACATTTACAAATGTTATCAACCGGTTTTGTCAACACCACAGGCTTGGCCGTGGAAAACTTTATCAAACATTTATATAATTATATATAACCTACCAAAACCCAGCGTTTTAAGTGTTTTATCTAAATCAAAAATAGATATCGTTTTCGAGGGTTTTTGCCCACCCTTCTCCAAAACTATCAACATCAGACAATTACACGGCATTAGTTTATACTTAAATCGCGCAAACTCAATTATTTACGATATTTATATAAAGTATTTAGGAGATTCAGAAAGGGGGTTTTATCCACATTTATGCCCTGCACTCCTGTATAATACATTTGTAAAGTGAACAGATGTTGAAAATTGTTGCTTGTTTTACGAATATTTTGATTACATTTGTATCATTAAAGATTTACAAGATGGACACCTTCGCTTCACGCCTCGAAATGCTGCTTAAAATGGAAGAGCTCTCGCCGAATCAGTTCGCCGAGGAGCTCGGCATCCAGCGGTCGGGTCTCACCCACCTCCTCAAAGGTCGCAACAATCCGAGTTACGATTTCATCTCCAAATTGATCAACCTCTTTCCGAACTTCAACATCGAATGGCTGATTTCCGGAAAAGGCAAACCTTACAAAGATTCGACTGCCCTCCCCGCTCCGACTCCCGAAGTCGATGACCTTCCCCCTGCTTTTTCGCCCGAAGAGCAGGAATTTTCCCTGTTTTCGGCTCCTGAGCAGACTTCAGCCCCTGCTGCGCGACAGGCGCAAGACACTCTGTTTCCTGCTGAACAGCAGGAAGTTACAGAGATTTTTGAGCCCTCTCAAGTCTCTGAGAATCGCGTAGAAATGCCCTCTTCGGCTCCTCGTGCGTCCCAATCCAAGCCTCGCATCGCCCGGATAATGGTATTTTTCGAAGACGGGACATACGAAGAACGATAACGAAAAATCTTTATCTTTGCCTGCGGTTACCTTATATTATATAGGATGTACCGCAGTCTTTTCAATCATTTGCTGATCAGGTTGAGTCCTGAGACCTCAGCCGGCCTTCTCAAGGGTTGCCTGAAGCTGGCCCGTCATATCCCGGGAGCTCAGTTCCTCCTCAGGCGCAGATTCGCGATCAATCATCCCTGCCTGCACCGCAACCTTTTCGGCATCGATTTCCGCAATCCTATCGGTATCTCGGCCGGCATCGATGTCAATGCCGAGATATACAATGATCTCGCCACTCTCGGACTGGGTTTCGTGGAGATCGGCACCATCACCGAGAAGCCGCAGGAAGGCACTCCCCGACCCCGTTGCTTCTGGCTTCCGGCCGACCATTCGATTGTCAACCGTGCCGGCCACGCCAATAACGGCATCCGCGCGGTCCTGCGCAATCTGCAGGCTGCCCCGCCCCGCGGCATTCGCGTCCTGGGCAATCTCTCACGCGGTTTTGATTCCAATCCGGAGCGGAGCATAGAGGATTTCGACCATCTTTATACACTCTGCTACGACTTTATGGATGCCGTGGTCATCAATTGCTACGGCCTGCAGATCAATACCCTGCAGGAGGTGGTGGACCGCATCACGAGCATCCGCAGATTCAATGACGAGTACCGCCCTATCCTCATCAAGCTCCGCCCCGACTGCACCACGGAGGAGGCTGACGCCATCTGCGAACTCATCCTGAGCTACGGACTGGACGGCATTATTGTCAATGGTTCGACAATGTCGCACAAGGGGCTGCAGACGGATAAGGGCCAGCTGGAGAAGATTGGCAACGGCGAGCTTAGCGGCGCGGTGATTTTCGACCGCACGCTGGAGATGCTGCGCCACGTACACGAGAGCACGAAGGGCCTGATTCCCATTATCGCATCGGGCGGTATAATGACCCCGGAGCAAGCTGTCGAGACACTGGATGCCGGCGCATCGCTGATCGAGCTGCATACGGGTTTCATATACAACGGCCCGAGACTTGTCCGCAATACGCTCAAGCTGCTCGTAAAGGCTGACCGTCAGCGCAATGCGGAGCGTAACGCAAAGAAGAAAAACAATCATTGATCGATGAAAACGGCTACTATCTGCACCATCGGCGATGAGATCCTTATCGGACAGATCGTCGATACCAATTCGTCCCATATCGCCCGTACCCTGCAGTCGCTCGGCATACGGGTGCTCTATCATCTGTCGATTGCCGATGACCGGGATGAGATTCTCGGCCGGCTCTCGGAGGCTCTGGACCGCAGCGATATCGTGATCGCAACGGGCGGCCTGGGCCCTACACGCGATGATATTACGAAGGATTGCCTGCGCATCCTGAGCGGCTCCGAAGGTTTTCGCGACAGCGAGGAGCAGTACCGCATCAATTGCGAGATTCTCGCGGCACGCGGCATCGGAATGATGGCTACGAACCGTGCCCAGTCGCAGGTTCCCGACCGCTGCGAGGTGCTGCCCAATCACCTGGGCACTGCGCCGGGGATGGTTTTCCGCGGCCTCGGACGCAATGGCTCTTCGGTGCTGTATTCGCTTCCCGGCGTGCCTTTCGAGGCTCTCGGGCTGCTCGGTAGCGTGATGGGTGATATCCGCGCTCATTTCGATCTGGATTCGATCACGCACCGTACCATCGTGACTTTCGGCATTCCGGAGTCCGTGCTGGCCGAGCGTATCCGTGACTGGGAGGATGCCCTGCCCCAGGGCGTGCATCTGGCCTACCTGCCCAATGCCACTGTAGGCGTCCGTCTGCGCCTTACGGAAATGGGCGGCGGCGCCAATATCGACCGCCTCGCTGAGGAGCTGAAGGCTCTTCTCGGGGATGCCGTCTATGGCGAGGGCGACGATGATCTGCCTACGGCTATCGGGCGGCTCCTGCTCGCTCGCGGCAAGACTATGTCCGCCGCCGAGTCCTGCACCGGCGGGCGCATTTCGGCCCTTATGACGGCCATTCCCGGCTGTTCGGCATATTATTACGGCTCTGTTACATCGTATGACAATTCGGTCAAGGTCAATGTCCTCGGCGTTCGCGAGCAGACTTTGCGCGAGCACGGCGCCGTGAGCGAGGAGTGTATCCGCGAGATGGCCGAAGGCGTCCTCAGGCGCCTGGGCACGGATTATTCAGTGGCTACTTCCGGTATTGCAGGGCCCAGCGGAGGCACGAGCGAAAAGCCTGTCGGAATGGCCTGGATCGCCGCCGCCCGCCGCAACGGCGACGGCAGCGTCACGGTCAACACCCGCCGCGTTCAGTTCCGCTCCAACCGCGCCACCAACATCGAGCGCTTCGCCTCCAACGCCCTCAACCTCCTCCGCCTCACCATCCTCGAAGGCTAAGGCCCACAAGGACCTTTATAAAAGACTAAACCCGCGTGTTTGATTGCTCAGGGACACACGGGGATTCCAATACAAAGATATGAATAATAATCTAATATCAATAATATATCAGCTATTTGATAATAACCGATTCCCACGACATTTCCCGTGAATCGGTATTTCTTTCATCCGCTTTTTCCGGGGTGGTACAGACGCTGTTTTGAGGGCTTATCTTCGCAGCGATTGTTTAATCCATTAACCCTGATCAGCATGAGCTTATCTACATACAAAGAGGGTCAGCGATACATCATCCCGACTTCCGACTGGGGCTTCAAGCACCTCTTCGCAACAGAGCGCAACAAGGATCTTCTCATCGGCCTGCTCAACAAACTCATCGACGATCGCAATATAGTGGATCTCGAGTATATTGACCGGGAGATTCCGTTCATATTGCCACACGAACACAAAACACTTCGTTTTGACGTATTCTGCAAGTGTGACGATGGATCTCAAGTCATTGTCGAGATGCAGTACTCCGCCCGTCCCAACTTCATTGACCGCGCGCTCGTATATATTTCTGCAGCCGTGCTGCAAGGCTACAAGGTCAATCGCGAAACCAAAAAGTACGAAGTAAGCCGGACATACCTTATCGCAATCACTGGCGATACCATTTTCCCCGATGTAAAACACGCTCCAGTACGTATCGCCCTCTGCGACGCAGATGTAGAGCACACCTGCATCATGAACGACAAGGTCTTGCAAATCTTCATAGAACTTCCTAAATTCGCCTCTGAACTTAAGGCGTTGAAAGCTGACGATTCATTCCTTGACAAGTTCGCCGTGGCGCTCAAGACGATGAACGACTGCGAAGAACGGCCGGAGGAGATGGATGACGACCTGCTGGTCAGGATTTACAATGCTGCCGATACCCTCAGGTTCACAAGCCAGGAAAGGAAGAACTACAAGCAGAATATCATGAACTCATTGGAAATCGAAGCTACTATGTACGACTTCCGGGAGGAGGGTCTGAATGAAGGACTGAAAAAAGGGCTCAAGGAGGGACGCGAGGAGTCAGCCCTTGCGATTGCGACCAAAATGAAGGCCCTGGGCATCTCTCTTGATGTTATAGTCTCCTGCACCGGACTTGATGCCGGAACTGTAGCCAAACTGTAGTCAGAAACAACCTGACTGCTTACATCTACCCTATCGCTTCCCGGAGAGGGTGCACCATTTGTCTTTGGCGAGGATGATGCCGCTGGAGAGGGCCAGGCCGAGAATAGTCCAGACAAGGATGAGGACTACGCCGCTGGGCTTGGACTTGCGGTGAGGGACCATCGAAGGAGCGATCTCGGCGAAAGACACATTGCTCTCCTCGAGCTTCACGCGAGAGGAGAGGACATTCTTCGAAAGCTCCTGATAGAGCGAACGGGCGAGCTCGCAGTCAGACTCGAGACGGCTGCGCTCCACGGAAGCCTGCGCCGAGATGACACCACGGTTGCGGTCCACGAACACAGCCAGGCGCTCCTGCTTACGGCGATAATCCGCCTTGGCCTCCTCATACTGACGCTCCAGATACTCCAGATTGGCGCGGGCCTTGGTGACCTTGAACTCGGTCACATACCGCTTGAGCAGCTGATAGGTAGTCTCGCAGACCTCCGAAGCCGCACGGGCCTCGGGCATCACCACCGTGAGAGTCAAGAAACCACGCTTGAGATCCACCTCCATCTCCAGATTGCGGCGAAGCAATTTGGCCACGGCCGCCTCATCCTTGGTAAGATAGACCACCGGGCAGACGGGATCCACGACGGCTCCTTCCGCATCGGAAGCGACCTCGACCACCGTAGCCGCATCCTCCCGGTCGGGAGAGAGAGCTCCGATGATCAGTCCGGGAAGCCCGATGGTGTACTGCAGGACGCTATTGACCACATTGGACTTCTGGTAATCCGGATTGGTATAATAATCATAGATCGTAATCGGCTCATCCGAAGTACTGAAATGGATGGGCGAATACATCAGATCGCGCAGGAACTCCGGATTGCCCAGGAACAGCGGATAAACCTTCGGGCTGATGGGCCCGTCACTGCCGCTCATATCCATATCCAGACCCATCATCGAAGCTATCGACGAATAACGCGAGGTAAAACTCTGATTGGTCTGGGGAACGAAAACGCTCGTCGCCTTAAACTCCCGGGGAGAGAAAATCGCCAGGAAAAGGCCGAAAGCCATAAAACAGGCCGTGGTTATGATAATAGCCTTGCGATGGGCACGCAGAAGAGAGAAAACGCCCTTGATATCAACGTTGCGGTCGGTCTCCTCTATCTCGAATCGGGTCTTATTGTCAGCCATAACGCGTTCTACTAATTATTGTTACGCAGCATACTCACGAGGATTGCCGCCATATAGGCCATCGAACTGACGGATGAAATGATAGCCGAAATCTCGGCCACCGAAGTAGGGCGCATATCAGCATCGGTGCGCTGCGGTACGACCAGCTCCATACCCGGCTCCACCCGGAAGCCCTTGCTGCCCTTGACAGCCGAAGAACCGTCCATATAGATAGCGTAAACCCTGTTCTTGTATGCACCCTTGACGAAACCGCCCGCCTGGTTGATATAATCACGCCAGGAGAAAGAAGGATTGAAGGCAACGGTATTGGGCTGATACACGCCGCCCGAAATCTTCACGGTATTGTTCATCGGGGGAACCTCTATGATATCACCGTCCTGAAGGACCAGGTCGATATAAGTGCCCGGATTCTTGACTGCACCAAGGATATCGATAGCGACCGAATACACTGACAGGGTATCCGACAGACGCACGTTATCAGCCACGCTGAGCGAATCGGCCTGCGCCAGGACCATCTTCTGACCGATGGCGATATCCTTCGCGACCTCCTTGCGCTCTTTTTCGGCCTCGCTCATCTTGCGGCGCAGGCGGGCGCCCTTGGGATAGGCATGCTCCGTGAAACCATCCGCACGGCTCACGATATCCGAGAGGCGGACGGCCGAATTCTCAAGAGCGTACACGCCGGGATACTTCATCTCGCCCTCGACCGTAACGGTCATAATCGGACGATAATAAGGCAGCAGGCGGACCGAAACCTTGTCATAGGCATCGATTTCGGTATTGCCGGCCTCCGGATCGGAAACCATATCCACGTAGCGGATGCTCGAAGGGACATCATTGCCGCGCGAAGCAATCTCGATATGCGAAAGATCCGCGCCCTCACTGATACCGCCGGCCTCGAGCAGCAGCGAACCGAGGGTAAGGCCCTTGTTGAAAATATATTCGCCGGGATTCTTGACCGCACCGGCGACATACACGCGCACTGTATCGACCAGTTCGACCACCGAATAGATACGCACCGAGTCATCGCGCATCAGGCCTACGACCTGCTCGCCGCTGAGTACCTTTTCGGGAGAAAAAGTGATACTTGTCGAACGGCGAAGCGCGTCCAGACGGCGCAGGTGGGCGCGCTCGGTATTGGTACCCTCGCGCAGGCCGCCGGCAGCCACGATCAGCTGACGCAGGTCGTTGAGACTGTCGGAGATGGAATACGGACCGGGCTTGATGACCGAGCCGTCGATATATACGCGGTTGTCGATATCGCGATTGACCAGATACACATAAAGGCTGTCACCCGAGGAAACCTGGAAAGTGCCGAAATCCGCCGCCTCAACGTCGAATGAAGTACCGCGCTGCTCATCGATCCGGTCCAGGTGCACGCGGCTGCGGACTGCTTCCGTATCAAACCCGCCTGCATAGCGGATGACGTCTGCGACCGTCTCGCCGTCGAGCATCTCATAGCGCAGATGGCGGTTCACGCCGCCTCCGACCTTGACGATATTGTGCAATGAAGCAACCGAGATGATATCACCGTCCTGCAGGCGCAAAGCCTGGTCGTAGCGGCCTTCGAAGATAAATGCATACAGGTCGAACTTGCCGACCAGACGGCCCTGACGGTAGAGGCTGATGTCACGGACCGAACCGTGACGCTGGATACCGCCCGCCATATAGATGGCCGTTGCGACGGAAGTCAGCGAAGGCATCGTATAGACACCGGGGGTATAAACCTCACCCAGCACATAGACCGTGACGCCGCGGATCTGGCTAACCGACACGTGCAGCTGCGAGCCGCCGCTGCGAATGCTGCCGTAAGCCGAGCTCAGACGGCCGCGGATAAGCTTTTCGGCCTCCACGAGCGTCTTGCCGCCGATATAGACAGTGCCAACGTTCTTGATGGTAATGCTGCCGTCATTTGCTATGGGGCAGACGAAATTGGCATTTGCATCGCCCGTCACGTCGATCACCAGGCGGTCGCCCGGGCCCAGGACGTAACTCTCGGGGAGCGGAGCATTGACGCTGGGAATCAGCGCCAGACCGTCCGAGATAAAGAAGTCGTGACCGTAGATGATGGAACTCGGCGCCTTGCGGCCCTCGATGGGCGAAATCTGCACCGGCTGCGGGATATCCTGCATCATCACCGATGCATCGGAGGTCACCGGGATAGCCACCGTACCTGCCGAAGCGGGCTGCGAAACGATCTGGCCGTTGATATTGCGGGTTAGAATCTTGTCGATCTCCTCATTCGTATAGCCATACGAACGGGCGAGAGACTTTGCCGTCTCCACATCACCCGATGATGCAGCCGCGGCAGCTGTCGAAGCAGCGCCCGTGGTTGTATTCTGAGCCAAAAGCGCCGGCGCGAGAGCCAGCAGCAGCAAGGCTGTCAAAACTTTCTTCATATAGTGCATTTATCTGTTATCAGTACTGTTTTGCGTAGCAAAAGGCAAATTTAATAAAAATTAACGGCAATACCGAACATCGCCCCGAAACTGCTCTCCAGCACCTCTCCCAAATCGGCGTAGATACCGTAGCGCAGCGACACTCCGGCGCGGCCGCTGAAAAGAGGCACTTCACCGTTCAGGCAGGCTGAGAACTGATTGAGGGCCACCTCACGGACCGTACCCCAGTCCTGATTGTGGGCCGAAGGACCGGCGTACTGATTGAAGTATGTACCGTAATTCTGGCTGTAGGTCAGCATCAGGCGATACGGCGAGCGGCGGAACAGGCGGCCTCCAAGGCCCAGATGCCAGGCGCGGATGCGGTTGTTCTCAACGCCCCGGGTAATGCCGCGGCCCCACGTGCCGTCGTGAGTCCCCGTGGGATAAAACAGCGGCAGGCCGATCGTGCGGCCGAAATAAGTCCAGGCCGAGCGATATTCCAAGTTACAGAAATAATTGTCCACCCCGCCGAGGATGCGCCGATAATAATCCAACCCGCAGAAAGGATCCATCGAGGCCTTCTCCTCATCGGTGGTCGGGCGGTCGTGACGCGGACCCGACTGCCATCGGGTATAGACGAACTCCAGAGCGATATCGGTTATCCAGCGGTCCTTGTCATCCCAGCCGAACCAGAGCGTATTGACTCCGTCGGGGAAATTCTGAAAGCCCATCCCGGAGCCGTCCTCATAAGGTATATCGTGCAGCAGGGAAGCCCGCCAGCCTTCACCCCGCCAGTCCAGACGGAATGTCTCGCTGCCAAGCTGGTTGCCGATCACGTTGATCCGGTCGCTTGTCGTGCCGGCCGAAGAAGCGTGGCGTCCCGTAATGACGCGAAGATAATTATCCAGCGTCAGGGGCATCTCTCCGGAAACCGGACTCACCCCGCCCCACTGCGCATAGTGGTCCAGGATGAAATGAAAGTCCAGTCGCGACGAGAGGTGGACGCACAGGCCTGCCTTCATATTGTGCAGCAGCGCGCCCTCCACATACCGCTGGTCCATCATCTTGTAATCCGCATAAGCGCCGTAGATGGCGGCACGACCTCCGGTAAATGGAATGGCCGTGGGGCGCAGGCGCAGCTCATAGCCGGGCAGGGCGCGCGAATTGCCGCTGCGGATAATCCTGCCCCCAGTCAGCGAGACCGAGCCGAGGTCGCGGCTGCCCGCCGCCCAAAAGTCCAGGTCCTCGTGTCGCATACCGAGATTGAGAGAGATCGTCTTCCATCCGACCTCGGCGTAGAGCTCATCCACTATGGCCGAGAAATCAGCCGTCCGGCTGCCGTCCTCACTGCGGGGCATATCCATCCGCCCGGCGAAGGCCGCACCGCCATTTATCTTCCAGGCGTCATCGGCGCCGAAACTGTGGGAGAACTCCGCCGAAACGAGGCTTATGGCACCGCCGTGCTCCGGCATCCTGTCGAACTGGCCGGCCGTAGCCCAAAACGGCAGATTGGAGCCGCTACCCACGGCGGCGGCCATCCACAGTGATACCAATAGTGAATCCAACATATTCGGCAAATTTAACAAAAAAGACTAAATTTGCAGGATAAACAATCCTGATATGAAGAAGGACAGCATCTTAAAGCGTTACGGAGCATACATCGCAGCGGCGATAATATTCATAGTCCTGGCCGTAGTTTATGCGTGGCCCGAGGTCATCGAGGGCAAGGTTATCGATGCCGGAGACGGATTTACGGCACAGTGCGCAGTCCAGGAGCTTGCGCAATACAACGAGAAGACCGGCGACCACAGCTGGTGGACGGGTTCGATGTTCTGCGGTATGCCCAGCTACCAGATCGGCGGCGGAGAATACAGCTCCTCACGCCTGCTCGCACCTCTCTACGCCTTCTTCCACCGCGGTCACGACCACACGGCCTGGGTGTTCCTGATATACTTCCTCTGCTTCTTCATACTGCTGCGCTCATTCGAGGTCGATCCCTGGACGAGCATTGCGGGAGCCATAGGCACCGCCCTATCCTCGTACTTCATCATAATCATAGCCGCCGGACACAACG
Source organism: uncultured Bacteroidia bacterium (assembly GCA_902773925.1). Lineage (GTDB taxonomy): Bacteria > Bacteroidota > Bacteroidia > Bacteroidales > UBA932 > Cacconaster. Next base: position 18,827 of record CACYGI010000004.1, read on the forward strand.
GCAAGACCTCCACCATAGCGCTGATAAGCGTCGTCTTCGCAGCCTTCTATCTGATATTTCATCTTAAGAAATACGGCATCGGCGCCATCCTGGCGATGATATTCACAGCCATCGGACACGCCACGCACCCGCAGATGGCATACTACATCTTTATGATGACCGGCCTCTGCTGGTTCGCCGAGCTGGTGCCTCACATCCGTGAGCGGAGGTACAAAGATTTCATCGTGGCAACCCTGATTTTCGCGGCATCGGTCGGCATCGGTATCGGCACCAATATGGCAGGCGTCTTCGCCAATGCCGAATATACCCGCGAGACTATGCGCGGCGGTCATTCCGACCTGGTAAAGGAGACTGACAGCACCAACAAGACCTCCGGTCTGGACCTGGATTACGCTACGCAATGGAGCTACGGCAAGGCCGAGACCTTCTCGCTGTTGATACCCGGATTTATGGGCGGCGCATCAACCGCCGAATTGGGCACCGGCTCTCACCTGTACAAGGCTCTGGTCAGCCACGACGTGCGTCCGACCGAGGCCCGCGGATTCTGCCGCAACGCGCCGATGTACTGGGGCGAGCAGCCGTTTACCGCAGGCAATGTCTATGTCGGGGCCATCATCTGCTTCCTGTTCATCCTCGGGCTGCTGGTGGTTCGCGGGCCTTACAAATGGGCGCTGCTCCTCTCCACCCTCTTCTCGATATTCCTCGCCTGGGGACATAACTGGATGTGGCTGACGCGCATCTTCTTCGACTGGTTCCCGCTCTACGACAAGTTCCGCGCGGTCTCTTCCATCCTGATCGTGGCCGAGATTGCAATGCCGCTGCTGGGATTCCTCGCCCTGAGAGATATTTTCAATGACAAAGTCGAACGCGGGCTCCTGCGCCGTTACCTGCTCATAGCCGGAGGCATCACCGGAGGCATATGCCTCTTCTTCCTGCTGCTGGGCGGTACGGTGCTCGATTTCAAGTCATCCTATGACGCCGGAATGCAGCTTCCCGCCTGGCTCTACAACGCGCTTCTGGAAGATCGCGCAAGCCTGCTGCGAAGCGATGCCCTGCGTTCGCTGCTGCTGATCGTGGCGGCCCTCGCGCTGATGCTGCTCTACAACCGCAAGCTGGTTCGCAAGGGCGTGCTGATCGCCGCACTGGGCGTGCTGATCCTCGGCGATCTCTGGACGGTGGACCACCGCTACCTGAACAGCAGCAATTTCCAGCGCCGCACCAACTATGACCAGGCATTTGCGATGACCGACTACGAGAAGCTCATCCTGATGGACGAAGATCCGCATTTCCGCGTCTTCAACCTCTGCACCTCGAGCTTCAGCGACGCCCGCACCTCGTACTATCTCAAGTCCCTGGGCGGCTACAGCGCCGCCAAATTGCGCCGCTACCAGGACATCATCGACGTCTATCTGTCGCAGCGCTATCCGGCCGTCATCGATATGCTCAATGCCAAGTACATCATAGTGCCCGACGAGAACAACCGTCCTACGGCATATTACAATGAGGAGGCACAGGGCAACGCCTGGTTCGTGGACCGCATCGAAGTCGTGCCGGACGCAGGCAGCGAAATGGAGGCGCTGAGCCTTATAGACCTGCGCCACGAAGCCGTCACCGACAGCACATTCGCATCATTCGTACCGGAGCACCTGTCATACGATCCGGACGCTTCCGTCCACCTTACGGCATACAATCCGCACGGACTGGACTACCGCTGCAAGAGCTCAGCGGGCGGTACGATCGTCTTCTCCGAGATATACTACCCTTACGGCTGGAAGGCCACGATAGACGGCGAGAAAGCCGACCACTACCGCGTCAACTACACTCTTCGCGCCCTCAACGTCCCGGCCGGAGTCCATTCGATACATTTCGAATTCGATCCTGACAGTGTCCGCAAGGGCAATACGATGGCTATGATTTTCATCCTGCTGATGTACGGCCTGACGCTGGGGATCATCGTCCGCGAAGTGATCATCTGCCGACGCAAAACCAGTGCCAATGCCGCGAATTAAATTCTATACAAGGTCATTTGACCTGCGACTCTACAGGCTCTCATCGGGCCTCTATCGCGGCCTGAAAGACGATCAGGGCAACACGATACCCTGCGTGCGCCTGACCGACAAAAGCGCCGACGGCTACTTCTACGCAATGCTGCGCGATAAGGACTGCGACATCGCCATCAACATCGACGAAGACGCCTTCCTCACCGACCCCCAGGCCCTCCGCGACCTCCTCCGCCTCCTGACCTCCCCCTCCGGCATTGATAGCGGAGAAGCCTCCCAGCCGGCTTGCGGGCAGCCTGGTGGAGCCGAGATACATTCATTATTTGACAAGCAGAATGCGGTCAAAAATGAATGTTCGAGGCGCGAAGGCCAAGCCGGCGAAAGCGAAGAATCACCCTCTCAGCCGGCTGAGCGCGAAGCCTGGTGGAGCCGAGATAGTTATATTATTTGCCAAGCGCAGGCGGGCAAAAATATAACTTCGAGGCGCGTGGCCGAAGCCGGCGAAAGCGAACCAATAGTCAACATAGGGTACTCCGACGGAGACGAGGCCACGACAAGCCGCGATCCGCTCATCACCAATCCCTTCTTCAACATCCTCGACCTCCGCGCCATCCGCAGCCGCTTCGACCGTCAGGCAATGAAACGCCTGCCGCAGGACCGCGAACCCTACTACCCGTTCTTCCGCTGGACCGCCACCAATTTCAATACCCTCTACCTGCCCTGCAGCCGCCACACCGACGGAATGACAACCATCGGAAACGACCTCCAGGGCCGCACGATATGCCTGCACACCTGGTTCTCCAGATTCTACTCAATGCCCACCTGGCTGGTCAGGAGATTCGAACCCGAACAAGGCACGCAGAAACAGCGCATAGACGCCATCATCCGCCAGGCATACGCGATGCGCGGGATGCAGGTCCCCCGTTTCGGCATCTGCGACAACATCATTTTCGCCATCGACAAAACACTCCGCTGGCTCATTAAAATACCGCAGCGCATAGCAAACCTGCCCGCCAAATGGGCGGCCCGCCGCAAAGGGTTCTCACGCAATGGCTAATATCTCCGTCATAATCCCGGTTTACAACGCAGGCGAAAGCATCATCCCCTGCCTCCAATCCCTGCTCAGTCAGAAGACCGGGCAGCCGCTCACGGGCATCGAGATCCTGCTGATAGATGACTGCAGCACAGATGACTCGTGGAAAGACGCAGTCAGCACCCTGCTCTCCAGCTACGAAGGAACGGTCAGCGTACGCATAGACAAGACCGACGTCAACGGCGGACCCGGCGCCGCCCGCAACCGCGGCCTGCAACTCGCGCAAGGCGACTACATAGCATTCGTAGATGCAGATGACCTGGTCGAAGAGGACTACTGCCTCTGTCTCTGCAAAGCCGCCGTAAACAACGACGCCGACATAGTCTGGTGCGACGCACTGGAAGAAAGCCCCACGGGGAGTCGCCTGCTCCGGCAGATCCGTTTCGAAGACGGAGCCCTGAGCCGCAAAGCCCGCGGCCGCATCCTGCGGCACTACGTCACATACCTCTGGACCGGACTGTTCCGAAAACAATTCCTCACGGCCAACGGCATCGTATTCCCGCCCCTGCGAAGCGCCGAAGACAGCTGCTTCACCGCCTGCTGCTGGCTCTCCGCCGCACGCGCCGCAGCCGTCCGCCGTCCGCTCTACCACTACCGCATCCAGCCCCAGTCGCTCAGCCGCAAGCGCAACCGCAACCGCTGGCGCTGGCGCCTGTCGAGCTTCAGCTATCTGAAGGAATATGCGAAGGACAAAGGACTCTGGAGCACTTACCGATGCTCACTCTCGTGGCTGATATTCAAGAAAGGATGGCTGCTCGCCCTGCGCGACTGCCTTATCAACTGACTCCGGCTATGACTGCCGGCTCAGCATATCCTCGAAGAGTGCGAGCCAATCCCGGGCAATCTTATCTACAGTAAATCTCCTGCAGGAGACAAGACCGCTGCGTGCGATCCTCTCGCGAAGTGCATCATCCGCCATCAGAGACCGGACTGCCGCCACGAACGCCTTCATATCGCCGTCGGGCACGATAAGCCCCGTCTCGCGATCCTTGATAATGGTAGGCAGCGAAACATACGAATCAAGGGCCACCGGAACCACGCCGAACTGCTGCGACTCGGTCAGGGTCAGCGCCCAGCCCTCGAAGGCAGAGGTCAGCAGGAAAATCGAGGCCTCGCGGTAATAAGCCGTCAGATCCGCTACGCGGCCCTCGAAAGACACATTCTTAAGCCCCAGCCGGCGGGCCATACGACGATAATAAGCCTCATCGGGACCGCCGCCCACGATCTTGAGCTGCCAGGAACTGAAACGGCCGTCTTGAAGGATGGCCTTCCAGGCCTTGAGCGCAAATGAGATGCGCTTGGGCTTCTCATCCAGCCGGGCAACTATCAGGACCACCCTGGCCTTGCCAGCCAGAGCCGCCTCATCCAGGAAAGTATCGTACGAGAGGGCGCTGTTGACAGCAGCGAAGCGTCCGTCGAAGGGAAGCCACGCAATCTGGGCGTACTGGCGGCACGCCTCCGGAGTATGAAGCACGATGCGGTCCGAGTAATCATCCATCAGCCGGTACTTCCGCGTGATGCTTCGGCGGAAGATCCGCCGGACCATCTTGGGTCCGAGAATGGTCAGGGCGATATCCTTGAGATTGGCCGTGAGGCTCCCGCCGCGACGGATGCGATAGAGGCTGTTGTCGATGCGGTTGCCCAGCAGGTCTTCGCCCGGCATCGCGTGATAACATCCCACCACCCTGGCCTTCGTGCCGCGCGTTGCCGCATAGAGAATCGGCAGCAGGCGGCGCTTATAGCTAATGCCTACCAGATTGGAGACCACGATATCGATCGACTCGCGCTGCAGCAATTCGCACAGCTGCTCCTGCGCACGATGCTCATCCAGCAGCAGCGTCTGCCGGAACGAACAGATATCCGGATGGTCGCTCCGCTTGCAGAAAGCCAGATAGCAGGTATGACCCAAACGGGTAAACTCATCCGAGAGGGTGATCGTGATCCGTTCGGTGCCGCCCAGCTGCTGGCTGATCTCATTCTCCGTGACAAAAAGGATATTCATGCCTTTGTTAAATTGTTATCTGTGACTCACGGTCCTGAAAATTCTCTCGACGAAAGTGCGCATTCCCCGCTCTGCGGCATAGAGCGCGCCGAATAACAGCAGGGCGAAAATGATGCAGACCTCCGCGGCATAGATGATGAACGAAACGACCGAGCCGTCGGGCTGCGGCAGCAGACTGAGGATCAACGTGCCTGCGGCGACGGCAGCCCCGCCCGCGAGAAGCAGCTTGCCATAGAGCAGCCAGTAACGGACCACGGGCTGCATTATCCCGTGCCGGAAAAGGAAATACGGCCGCCAGAGGACGGTCAGCAGCACGAGCTGGATGACTCCCGCCAGCAGCACGCCGTCCAGTCCCATATAGTGGCCCAGGACCAGCGCCAGGGTGAGATAAACGATTACCTGCGCGATGGTCGCCCATACGTCGCGGAACAGTCCGCACGCATTGATATAGATCTCCATCACGACATACATTCCCGTCAGGTAGAAGTTCAGGATGATAAGAAGCAGCGTCCTGCGCGACAGCAGGTACTGGGGTCCGATCCATATCTCGATGAACGGCTCCGCAAGGAACCACAATATCACGGAAGAGAAGGCCATCAGGTAAAAGCGCGAGGTGAAAAGCTCGCGGAAGACCTTCATTATCAGCTTGCCGTCACCTTCGGCAATCATATTGCCGACGCTGGCCGTAATGCTCGCGAAGAGGGCCAGCAGCAGGGCGTTGAGACTGTTCGAGAGCACCAGATAGTTGCCGTAGATGGCCACCAGGCTCAGCGAGGTGAACGCGTAGATGAGCAGCGGCGTGATCTGCACCGTGGCATAGAAACCTATCTTATGTATGAAAAGCTGCTTTATCTTGGATAAGATGTCCGGGTACTTGTCCAGCGTGACAACCTCCTCCCCTTCGCCCGTAGCATCTGGAGTTGCCCTGCGCGCCACCTTCACCCTGCCCCGCAGGAACGGATATTCGCGGTGCACGGTGCGGACCAGCAGGATGGCCGCGATGATGGCGAAGAGCGCCTCGAAGATGAGCCACCAGAGATACGGATGCGGCAGGAAAGCTACGGCGGCCATCTGGAAAGCCACCTTGACTATCATCGTCAGGCGGAAGCTCAACTGGACCTTGTAGTCCTTCTGGTCGGCCGTCAGGACCACCTGCTTGTAATTGACGAAGTAGCCCAGCATCGAGGAGAGCAGCAGCACCGCAAACGAAGCGTAAGCGTAGCTCATTGGCAGCTCCATCTTGGTGAAAATCATCGGGAAGAAGAACATCGCCACTACCGATGCTCCGATGACGAACAGGGCCACGCGCCGGTACAGCCAGCCCTGCAGCGCGACTATCTCGCGTATGGTCTTATTGTCCTGACTGAAAATCGGCCGGTAGAGAGAGAAAGCCACTGCATTGCCGATGCCCAGCTCCGCCAGATTGAGGAAATTGAGAAGGCTCGAGGCGGTGCTGTTGAGTCCCAGCACCTCGGTGCCCAGATAATCGAGGAATATCTTGCGCGAGAAAAAGCCCAGCAGCAGCTGGATGATCTGCAGCAAGAGAGCCACCGCGCTGTTGCGCAGGCTCTTCCCCGTCCTCTGGTAAGCACCGTTTTCTGCCATTTGCAATCTTCAGGTTTTACGGTTATTGCGCGAAAATACTAATTAATCGTCATAATTTGAAAAGACGGCGAAGGCGGTCGCGCCATTCGATGCGCATCAGCAGCAGGGGCATCGCCCATCGGTAAAGCTTCTGACGCAGAGTGCGGCGCACCCAGAGGTTCCAGTTGCCGTTGCAGCAATGTATGGCGAGGGCCTGCTCCCCGACGCTGCGCAGCGTCGAAGAGATTGCGGCCGATGGCAGGATCAGTATGCCCTGGTCCAGATGCTGCTCGCGGTCCACGTATCTGAAGCCGAAATCGACCGCCATACGGGCGAAAATGGAGGGTGCGATGAACTTGCTGTTGGCGTACGAACCATCCGGCAGGATGTACGGCTCACGCTCGAAATAATCCATACAGCGGCGGATGAACGGATGTCCCTTCACGCTTGCCACGACCGCGGCCTGGATCCCGATCCCCGGCACGTTGAAAATGCTCTCATCCAGAAGACGGCCCTGCTCATCTACATAATCCTCACGACCGATGGGCTGGAGCGAACATTCGATGGCTGAGAAGACCTCGGATTCCATCCAACGGCCGAAATCGCGGCGGACGAAAACATCGCTGTCCATATACACGCCCCCGTAATTGTAGAGTGCCCAGAGGCGGATGTAATCCGACGCGGGAGCCCATTTGCGGACGCTCACGGCCTCGCGGACATACCGCACAGCCTGAGTGTCGAAATTGTCCATCGTCCAGATCTTAAGCTCATAATCCGGCAGCACCCGGCGCCACGAACGCAGGCACCGGCGCACCAGCGCGGGATAAGGCTCCCCGCTCAGCCAGACCATATGGATTATCTTCGGAATCATATCTTACTGCTTCTGTATGCGCTGGCGGACGGCCTCGTAGAGGATGACCGCCGCGGCGACGGATACGTTGAGCGAGCCGGTCTCTCCGGTCATCGGGATCTTCGCCCCTACCGTGCAGAGGCTCAGCACCTGCTCAGAGATGCCGCTTCCCTCGCTGCCCATCACGATGGCCGAGGCGCGGCGCAGATTGACATCATACATCATATCTTCGGCCTTCTCGCTGGCCGCGACGATCTGGAATTCGCTGTCGCGGAAATAATACAGCGCCGTGCGCAGATTGGCGACGCGCGCCACGGGAATGCGAAGCAGCGCGCCGGCCGAGGCCTTGACCGCATCGGCATTGATGGCCGCCCCGCCCTTGGCCGGGATGACGATGCCATCGACTCCGGCACACTCGGCGCTGCGGGCGATGGCTCCCAGATTGCGGATGTCGCTGACTCCGTCGAGCACGACGAAAATGGGCGCCGCCTTGCGCGAAAGGGCGCTTTCGACCATTTCTTCGAATGGCACGTAATCTATCTGGGCAAGGTATCCTATGACGCCCTGATGAGCGCCGCGCACCACGGCGTCAAGTTTCTGAACCGGCACCTGCTGGATCGGCACGCCGTGATCTGCAGCCAATGCCGAAAGCTCCTGCAGGCGGCCAGGCTCGAGGCCCTTCTTGACGAGAATCTTTGTAAACTGGCGTCCGCTTTGCAAAGCGTCCATCACGGGATGGATCCCGTAGAGGTAATATTGTTTGTCTTCCATAATCCTTAGAGTTCAGCCCATTCGTTCATCTTGTAGTCCAGGTCTCGCTTGAGTTCGAGATAATCCCGCGTCAGCTGCATTATATCCGTATCGGGGGCAGGGGCCTCGAGGACTTTCTCGATAGCGGCCATCTGCTCTTCGATCGAAGCGATCTGCTTCTCGAGCGCATAGCGGCGGTTCTGGATGCGCTTGTCTTCGCGCGCCTGGGCCTTGCGTTCATTGTAATCCTGCTGACCGGTGCGGGTGGTCTGCACGGTTTCGGCCGCCGCCGGAGCAGGCGTAGCCGGCTTTGACGGAGCGGCTGCGGCGCGCTCTATATCTCGGAACGACTCGGCTTTCTTGCGGCGCAGGAAATCATCCACCCCGCCCAGATGCTCGCGGACGCGGCCGTCGGCAAATTCGTAGATCTTGGTCACGAGTCCGCTCAGGAAGTCGCGGTCGTGCGAGACCACTATCAGAGTGCCGTCATAGGCGAGCAGCGCCTGCTTCAGGACATCCTTGGCACGGATGTCCATATGGTTGGTAGGCTCGTCGAGAGCCAGCAGATTGTACGGATGAAGCATCAGCCGGGCCAGCGCAAGGCGCGAACGCTCCCCGCCGCTGAGCACCAAGACTTTCTTGTCGATATCGTCTCCGCGGAAAAGGAACGCCCCGAGCAGGTCGCGCAGCCGCGTTCGCATTTCGCCGACGGCGACTCGCTCCAGCGTATCATAGACCGTATCGTTGGGCCGCAGCACATCATTCTGGTTCTGCGCATAATAGCCCACGTTCACGTTGTAGCCGGCGCCGGCCTGCCCCTCGAAGGGCTCCAGCTCGCCCATCAGCACGCGCATCATCGTGGTCTTGCCTTCGCCGTTGCGGCCGACGAATGCCACCTTCTCCCCGCGCTTGACAGTGATATTGACATCCCGCAGGATGACTTTCCCGTTATCGGGATAACCTATCACCGCATCCTTGACCAGGAATGCCACATCGCCGCTGCGGGGCGCCGGCGGAAATTTGATGCTCATCTGCACCAGATCCTCGTCGTCGATCTCGATCCGCTCGAGCTTCTCCAGCTGCTTGATGCGCGACTGCACCTGATTGCTCTTGGTAGGTTTGTAGCGGAACTTGGCGATGAAATCCTCCGTCTTCTCGATCATCCGCTGCTGATTGGCGTAAGCCGCCTTCTGCTGGGCGATCCGTTCGGCACGCAGGACGGTAAACTTCGAATACGGGACCTTGTAATCATATATGTGACCGAGCATAACTTCGACCGTCCGCTCGGTACAATTGTCCAGGAAGCGCCGGTCGTGCGAAATCAGCACCAGCGCACCCGTAAATTCCTTCAGATAATCCTCCAGCCACTGGATCGATTCGATGTCCAGGTGGTTCGTAGGCTCGTCGAGCAGCAGCACGTCCGGCTTGCGCAGCAGGATCTTGGCCAGCTCGATACGCATATTCCAGCCCTGCGAGAAAGTCTCGGTAGGACGCTCGAAATCCTCGCGGCGGAAACCAAGTCCGCTCAGGGTCCTCTCGGCCTGCATCTCCGGCGTCTCCGAACCCATCATCGCCAGCTCGTCATTGATCTGCGCCATCTCGATGATAAGATTGCGGTAAGACTCCGACTCATAGTCGGTGCGCTCGGCGATCTGACGCGAGACTGCATCCAGACGGTCATTGAGCCGATGGAACTCCTCGAAGGCACGCATCGTCTCGGCCATAACGGTCCTGCCCCGGGGATGGTCCATCACCTGCGGCAGATACTCGATGCGCAGGTCCGAAGGGCGGACGATCTGCCCCGAAGTGGGGACCTGCAGGCCCATTATGAGCTTGAGGATGGTAGATTTGCCGGCGCCGTTGCGGCCCACAAGACCGATTCGGTCCTTATCATTGATATGGAAACCGATATGGTCCAGCAGCGTCGTCCCGCCGAAAGAGAGGGTCAGGTCATTGATCGAGATCATACCTCGGCCGCCTCCCTGCGGCAGACCAGGATGCTCAGCATATAGAGCAGGAAAAGCGGAATCGAGACCACCATCAGCGAGAAGGGGTCGCCCGAAGGCGTGATAAGCGCTGCGAGCACCACCACCGTCACGACGGCATACCGCCAGCCGCCCAGCAGCATCCTGCGGGTAACGATGCCCAGGCGCGAAAGCATCGCCACCAGAACGGGCAGCTCAAACACCAGCCCGAAGAGCAGCACCGTCGAATAGACCATCGACATATACGAAGTGAGCGATATCGTATTGACTATCGTCTCGCTCACCGAGTAACCCTGGAAGAAATTGACCATCAGCGGCAGCACCACCGAATAGCCGGTGACAAGGCCCAGATAGAACAGTACCGACGAGAGAAGGAACGCCCGGCGGACCGCACGTTTCTCGTGGGCATAGAGCGCGGGGGCGACAAAGCCCCAGATCTCGTAGAACAGGTACGGACAGCAGAGGATCGCGGCGCAGATGAAGGTCACCTTGATGTGAGTCATAAACTGCGCCGTCACTTCGATATTGACCAGATCCAGACGCACATCGACGCCCAGCGCCCGATACAGGAAAAAATCGGGCCGGGCTGGGGCCAGGATCAGGTCGTCAAAAAGGAAGTCTTTGAAAAAGAAAAGTCCGACGGAGACGACAACAAGCACGAGGAAAGCGCGTATGAGCACTTTCCTCAACTCGTCCAGATGATCCCAGAAGGATGCTTCGCGAGCTTTTGCCGTCATCTTCAGACGCAGTGGTTATTCGCTCTTGCTCTCCTTCTCCTCGGAAGGCTTCTTGATCTCGTCGTGAATCTCCTTCACGTCGTTATCTACTTCGCGCATCCCCTCCTTGAAGTTCTTGACACCCTTGCCAAGACCCTTCATCAACTCGGGAATCTTCTTGCCGCCGAAGAGCAACAGGATTACCAGGACAATGATAATCCACTCCCACGCAACAATGGCCATCGGCATAATCATCAGTTCCATATCTCGATTGTTTTAGAGGTTTTCAAGTTTGGAAAGCTGTGCTTTCAGGTTCTCGATCTTGGTCGTGGCATCCGAGTGCTTCTTGCGCTCAAGGGCGACCACCTGCTCCGGGGCATTGGCCACGAAACGCTCATTGGACAGCTTGGCGTTCACCCCGCGCAGGAATCCTTCGTAACGCTGGATCTCCGCCTTGATGCGGGCTATCTCGGCGCCTGTATCGACCAGACCCTCGAGAGGGATATTGTACTGGGTCGTGCCGACCATAAATACCTGGCCTGCGCCGGAACCGAAATCAGCGACGCTCTCGACCTGCGAGATACCCGCCATCTTGCTCACCACCGGAGCGAGCAGTGCGGGATAGGCACCCTTGACCTGCAGGCGCAGGGTATCGCGCACTGGGATATTCTTCGCCTGACGGACGGCGCGGATATCTACGACTGTCTGGCAGGCTGAAGCGAAATCTGCGAGCAGCGCCTCATCCACCTTACCGGCCCCGGGCATCCGCTGGCGCATAATCGAATCTCCCTCGCGGGCGGGATCCAGCGCGTGCCAGAGCTCCTCTGTGATGAACGGCATCACGGGATGCAGCAGGCGCAGCAGCGCATCGAAAAATCCGAGCGTAGCCTCATAAGTGCCACGGTCGATCGGATCCTGGACGCCGTCCTTGAATGCGGGCTTGACAAGCTCCAGGTACCAGGAGCAGAAGTCATCCCAGAAGAGCTTGTAGGAGCACATCACGGCGTCGTTGATACGGTACTGCTCAAAGTCGCGGTCCATCTCTGCGACGGTAGCCTTAAGCCGGGCGTCAAACCATTTGACAGCCACTTCGGCAGCCTCGCTGCGGGGCGCATCGTCCGATACCGTCCAGCCCTTGACCAGGCGGAAGGCGTTCCATATCTTGTTGCAGAAATTGCGGCCCTGCTCGACCTGACTCTCGTCGAAGAGGATATCGTTGCCCGCCGAGGTGCAGAGCAGGATGCCCAGTCGCACGCCGTCGGCGCCATACTTGTCTATGAGTCCTATCGGGTCGGGCGAATTGCCGAGCTGCTTGCTCATCTTGCGGCCCAGCTTGTCACGCACGATACCCGTGAAGTAAACGTTGCGGAACGGCACCTGGTGCATATATTCCTCGCCGGCCATTATCATTCGCGCCACCCAGAAGAAAATGATATCCGGAGCGGTGACAAGGTCTGCCGTCGGATAATAATACTTGATCTCCGGGTTGTCCGGATGAAGGATGCCGTCGAAGAGCGAAATCGGCCAGAGCCAGCTGGAGAACCAGGTATCAAGGGCATCCTCGTCGTGGCGCAGGTCTTCGGCCTTCAGATGCTCGCAGCCTGCGATCTTATGCGCGCGCTCGAGTGCCTCTTCGCGGCTTTCGGCCACCACGAAACGCTCCTCCTCCCCTTCTGCCGAAGGCAGATAGTAGGCCGGGATGCGGTGGCCCCACCAGAGCTGGCGGCTGATGCACCAGTCGTCGATATTCTCGAGCCACTGGCGGTAAGTACCGAGGAAACGGTCGGGATAGAACTTTATCTCGCCGTCGAGTACCGGCTTGAGCGCGATCTTCGCCAGATGAGGCATCTTGAGATACCACTGGCGGCACAGGCGAGGCTCCACGGCCGTATCAGGATTGCGCTCCGAGTAGCCGACCTTGTTGAGATAATCCTCGACCTTCTCCATCAGGCCGGCAGCCTCCAGATCCTTCGATATCATCTTGCGGACCACGTTGCGGTCGAGTCCCACGTAGAGCGGAGAATTCTCACTGATCGTCCCGTCGGGATTGAAGATATCGATGGAGTCCAGATGGTGGGTCTTGCCGAGGTTGTAGTCGTTGACATCGTGCGCGGGCGTGACCTTGAGGCAGCCCGTACCGAACTCTATATCGACATAGCGGTCTTCGATGACCGGGATCTCGCGACCTACGAGAGGCACTATGACGCGGCGACCGCGAAGCCACTGGTTCTTCGGATCCTTGGGATTGATACACATTGCCGTATCGCCCATAATCGTCTCGGGACGGGTCGTAGCCACAACGGCATAATAGCGTCCGTCCTCGTCGCGGTGCAGGACCTCGCCCTCGGCACCGGTCGGGCGGACAGCGTCCTGGTCCGCCACATAATATCTCAGATAGTAGAGCTTCGAATGCTCCTCCTTATAGACGACTTCGATGTTGGAAAGGGCCGTGCGGGCCTTCGGGTCCCAGTTGACCATTCGCAGGCCGCGGTAGATGAGGCCCTTGTCATACAGGTCGCAGAATACGCGGATGACGCTCTTGCTGCGCACTTCGTCCATCGTGAATGCCGTGCGCTGCCAGTCGCAGCTCGCACCCAGACGGCGCAGCTGCTTGAGGATGATGCCGCCGTGCTCGCGGGTCCAGTCCCACGCGTGCGAAAGGAACTGCTCGCGGGTCAGATCCTGCTTGCGGATGCCCTGCTCCGAGAGACGGCCGACCACCTTGGCTTCGGTGGCGATCGAAGCGTGGTCCGTACCGGGCACCCAGAGGGCATTCTTGCCCATCATCCGTGCACGGCGCACCAGCACGTCCTGCAGGGTGTTGTTCATCATATGGCCCATATGCAGCACGCCCGTCACGTTCGGCGGCGGAATCACCACGGTGTATGGTTCGCGTTCGTCAGGCTCTGAATGAAACAGCCCGTTCTCTTCCCAATATGAATACCAGCGCTGTTCGACGCTTGTCGGATCGTATTTGGTTGCCGAAATCTCCTCTTGCATATCTCTTGTCTTATAAACTGCCGAAACCTTTTCGGTAAATTACAAATATAGTAAAACTTATCACTTCTTATAGCTTGCGTCCGGATTCTGCACCGCCGCGGGGCCTTTTATCTGGATATCGAAACCCTCCTCGATGAGCGGGCGAAGCATCTCGCGCATCTGCGCCTCGCTGTAGATGCCAAGGCCCTTCATCGGCGCGGGACGATCCACCGTATAGACCATCACCCGCCGGGGGCGCAGCTCACGCACCATATCCATCCACGGCAAAAGGACTTCCGGCGAGGCGCTGTCAAAGTCCGGCGAGCGCAGGAACATCGTCTGCAGGATGAACTGCCCGTCAAATCCCTTCATCGCCTCAACGGTCCGGGCGAGGTCGTACCCCTTCGCGGGACGGTTGATCCTGGCCGCGAGGGCTTCGGTCGGCGCGTCAATCTTGAGGATGGCATTGTCCACCTTGCGCAGCGCGGCTGCCACCTCCGGCAGATGGATGCGCGTGGCATTGGAAAGCACGGATACCTTTGCCTGCGGGAAATAAGTGTCGCGCAGGAAAAGCGTATCGTCTATGATCGTGGCAAACTCGGGATTGAGCGTGGGCTCTCCGGAGCCGGAAAACGTTATCGTGTCAATCCCCTTGCCCTCCAGCATCAGCTGCAGGAGCTTATCTTCGAGCGCGGAGCGGACATCGGCCGCCGTGGGAAGATGAGTGTCCCCGCGGCCGTCGGCATTCCACCCGCATTCGCAGTAGATGCAGTCGAAATTGCAGAACTTCCCTTCGCTCGGCAGCAGGTTGACGCCCAGCGAACGGCCCAGCCGGCGCGAATGGATCGGTCCGAAAACTATGCTTTCACGTATCATTTGAGCAGGTTTTTCAGATGCTGGTAAAGACTGTGGACGGGCAGGCCCATCACGTTGAAATATGATCCTTCGATGCCCGTTATGGCGACATAGCCGATCCATTCCTGGATGCCGTAGGCCCCGGCCTTGTCGTATGGCCTGTACCGGTCCACGTAGTAGGCTATCTCCTCCTCGTCCATCGTGCGGAATGTCACCACGGTCCTGTCGGTAAATGAATCCACGGTACCGTCTGCGCGGCGGATGGCGACGCCCGTAAGCACCAGGTGGCTCTCGCCCGAAAGGTGGGAGAGCATCGTGCAGGCCGCCTCCCTGCCCGCCGGCTTGCCGAGGATCTCGTCTCCCAGGAAGACCAGCGTATCGGCCGTGATGAGCACCTCGTCCGGGGCAAGCTCCCGGGGGAACGACTCCGACTTGTGGCGGGCCAGATACTCCGGGATCTCAAGCGGCGACAGGCCGTCGGCCGGACGCTCCGCATCGCCCTTTACGGGCTCGACCGTAAAGTCGATATCCAGGGCTGCGAGCAGCTCGCGGCGGCGGGGCGACTGGCTGCCGAGGATGAATCTATATCCCTCAAAGAGCCCCATACAGTGCACAGAGAGTATTGAGACGGGCATCGGCGCCTTCGCCGCGTGCCCCGAAATAGAACTTGATCTTGGGCTCCGTACCGGAAGGGCGGACCGAGACTACGGTACCGTCCTCGGCAAAGAACTGCAGCACATCGGACGAAGGAAGGCCGGTCTTTTCGGCCTCCAGATAATCCACCACGCGCACCACCGGGCTGCCTGCCAGATCCTTCGGCGGATTGGAGCGGAACTCCTGCATCATCGAGCGGATGGCCTCGACGCCGTCCTTTCCTTCCCTCTTGAGCGAAAGCAGGCGCTCGGCGTGGTAGCCGAATTCGGCATAAATCTCCTGCAGATATCCGTAGATGGTCTGGCCCTTCGAGGCGAGCCAGGCGGCGCAGTCGGCGATCATCGCGCAGGTCACCACGGCATCCTTGTCGCGGACGAATTCACCGATATTGAAGCCATAGCTTTCCTCGCCTCCGCAGATGAACGTCGCCTTGCCTTCGTTGGCGCGCACCGTAGCTTCGATATATTTGAAGCCGGTCAGCACGTTGTAGAGCTTGACGCCGAACTTGGCGCAGATGGCCGTGATCAGCTCGGTCGTGACGATGGTCTTGACGCAGTACTGGCTCTTGACATTGAGCCTGCCCTGCTCCTTGCGGCGCGAGAGGATGTATGAGGTCAGGATCGATGCGGTCTGATTGCCGTTGAGCAGCACAAGGCTGCCACGATCGTCGCGGACTGCAAGGCCCACGCGGTCAGCGTCAGGGTCGGAAGCCAGCACGATGCCGGCGCCCACCTCCTCGGCGCGCTCCAGAGCCATCTTCATCGCCGCCGTCTCCTCGGGATTGGGCGAAACGACCGTCGGGAAATCTCCGTCCACCAGATCCTGCGCGGGGACATTGTAGAGCCGGGTGACGCCCATCCGGCGCAGGGCCTCGGGGATCAGGCGGACGCCCGTGCCGTGCAGCGGAGTATAGACGATGGCAAGATCCTGGCGCGCTATGGCAGCCTGCGGAGTCGGCATCATCGAAAGGATGGAACGGAGGTATGCGTTGTCTATCTCCTCTCCCACCGGCTCGGGATAGAGCTCTTCGTTGTATTTGACCTGCAGGGGCGAAGTGATCCCGCGCACCTGCTCGATGATAAGCCGATCGTGCGGCGCGATGATCTGGGCGCCGTCCTCCCAGAATACCTTGTAGCCGTTATATTCCTTCGGATTGTGCGAAGCCGTTATCATAATGCCGGCGCTGCACTTGAGGTAGCGGATGGCGAAGCTCAGCTCGGGCGTGGGGCGGATATTGTCGAAGACAAAAACGCGGATGCCGTTCGAAAGCAGCACGCGCGCCGCCGTCATCGCGAAGTCGCGGCTGTTATGGCGGCTGTCGTACGATATGACGACGCTCCTGCGCCCTTCGGGAAATACCTGGATGATGTATTCGGCCAGGCCCTGCGTAGCGAATGAGACGGTGTATTTGTTCATCCGGTTGGTGCCGGTGCCCATAATGCCGCGCAGGCCGCCGGTACCGAATTCGAGCATCCGGTAGAAGCGGTCTTCGAGATCTTTCTGGTCGCCCGTCAGCAGGTGCATCACCTCCTTGCGGGTGTCCTCGTCATATTCGCTGTCAAGCCAGCTTTTGGCCCGGGTAAGGTATTCAGGTTCGTTCATTGTCATTTGGTTTGAGAGTAATAACGGAAGAGTATCTCGGGCAGCTCTTCACCGAGCAGATAGCGGTACCAGAACTTATAATCCTGAAGACGGGACTGCAGGTTCTGGTCGCCGCGGTAGCCGTGGTAGGCACCTGGATAGACCATCAGCTCAAAATCCTTGTGGTCCTTCTGGAGCTTGCCGATAAGCTGCAGCGTATTCTGGAAATGGACATTGTCGTCGCTCGTCCCGTGGGTAATGCGCAGCATATTGCTGCCGTCGCCCTTGTATGCGCCCACGCGGTCGATCACGCGCGAGCGGGCATATCCGTCGGGATTGTCCTGCGGGGTGTCCATATATCGCTCCGTGTAATGCGAATCATAGAGGGCCCAGTCATAGACGCCGCCGCCTGCGATACCGTAAGGGAAGTACTCCCCTGCCTCGGTTACGCAGAGCGTGGTCATCGTACCTCCGAAGGAGAATCCCTCTATGCCGACCTTGCTGCGGTCCACATAGGGCAGCTCGCGGAAATAACTGATGCCGTCGATGAAGTCCTGTATCTCAACCACTGCCAGCTGGCGGTAGATATGCTCCAGCACGCGCTTGCCGTGCGAGCCGCCGGCACGGTTGTCCAGGGTGACCTGGATCACACCGTGATAAGCCCACCACTGCTTGCCAAGACCCGCCCAGACGTCCTTGACCTGGGGAGAATTGGGTCCGCCGTAGATGTTGACCTTGACGGGATACTTGCGCGTGGTATCCATATCGAGGGGCCAGATGACCTGCACGGGGATATCATAACCGTCACGAGTCGTGTAACGGAAAATCTCGGGCAGCGCTATCTGGTAGTCGTCGAAATCGCGGCCGCGGCTGTCTGCCACGAGCGTGGTCACCGCCTTGTCGAGGCGGCCGCTTGCGGGGATCGAGATAAGGTAGAGCCGGTGCGGGGTGCGGGCGTTGGAAGCCACCGTGGCGATGTTGCGCCCGTCTTCGGATATCACGATATTGTCAAATGAATAGTCGCCGAAGGAAACGCGCTCCAGCTTATGGTCCTTTAGCCGGACACGGTAGATGTCAACGCGGGTGGCATCCTCCCTCTTGGCGCTGTAGAACAGATATTTGCTGTCAACCTTGAGCAACCTGATGCTCCAGTTGTGCCCTTCGGTCAGCTGCACGTTGCGCCGTCCGTCATAGGAAAGGAAATGAATCTGCTCCCAGCCCGTGTAGTCGCGCACGATGTAGATGCCTTCCTTCGTGAAGAGCATCTCCTCCATCCAGTCGATCCAGCAGTCCTGGTGCTCCTTATAGACGGACTCCTTGCGGCCATTGAAAGGATCTATCGAGAAAAGCTCGAGGTCATCCTGGCTGCGCGGCATCCAGGCCACCATAAAGCGCGTGCCGTCTCCGCTCCAGAACGGGATGCCGAAATACTGGTCTCGCGAGGGGTCGAAATCAGCCCAGACAGTCTCGCTGCCGCTGACCGATACGAATCCGATCTTGACCGTGGGATTGGTATCGCCTGCCTTCGGATAACGCGTCTGGTTCAGATAGCCGTGAAGTCCGTCGGCCACATAGATCGGGAACATCGGAACTTTAGAATTATCGAAACGGTAATATGCCAGTATGCGGCTGTCGGGCGACCACCAGAAAGCACGGTACTGTGACGGGCGGCCGAAAATCTCCTCGTAGTACACCCAGGAAGCATAGCCGTTGAGTATCAAGTCGCTGCCGTCAAAGGTATGGCGCGTAATGCGGCCTGTAGCCACCTCCATCGAATAAAGATCGTTATCGAGGGTATATGCTATGCGGCTCGAATCGGGCGACCAGGTGGGATTGACCCATCCTTCGACCTTGTTGCTGAAAGAATCCACGTTGCGGGGAGCTGTCCACTCGGACTTGGCAGTGGTCTTGCGGCGGCTGTCATACGAGCGGACTTCCCTGCCCTGACGGAAAATGAGCTTGCCGTCAGCATCGAATGCCAGAGGCGTAGGAACGCTTTTTAGCAGTTCGGCCTTCGGGCCATAGAGGATCTCTTCGTCCGTGAGGCGCTTTTTGCCCTCGGCGGAAGCTGTAACGGTCAGAGCCAGCAGAGCCAGCAGTAATAATGTCCTTTTCATAACTTTAACGGCGACGGGTGAATATCATCAGGTAGTAAAGCAACGTTGCCAGCGAGCTGAGCGCCGCAACGACGTAGGTATAGGCTGCCGAACGAAGTGCCTTGCAGGCCATCGGATGGGTGGCCGGATCGGTAATGCCGCTGCGCTCGAGCCACTCCGTGGCACGGCGGCTGGCGTCGATCTCGACTGGCAGGGTGATGAACGAGAAGAGCGTCGTGGTCGCGAAAAGCACTATGCCCACGAGCATCAGCCCGGGGAAAACGTTGATCAGAAGCATCCCGGCCAGAAGGACTATAGACATAATGCGCGAGGAGAAACTGACGACCGGCACGAGCGCGGCGCGCATCTTGAGCGGGGCATAACCGCGGGCGTGCTGCACGGCGTGGCCGCATTCGTGGGCCGCAACGGCCGCTGCCGCTACGGATGATGTCCCATAGACGGCATCGCTCAGATTGAGAGTCTTGTTGGTCGGATTGTAATTGTCGGTCAGCTGTCCGCTGATATGGGTGATCTTTACGTCCCGGATGCCGTGCGCATCGAGCATCCGCTGAGCCACCTCGGCGCCCGTAAGGCCGCCGCGGATATCCACCTGAGAGAACTTGCTGAAATTCTTCTGCAGGCGCGCCTGTACCAGATAGCTCACCAGGGCCACCAGGCCGAACAACACCCAGTACATCGCATATGAACTCATCCCTGTCTGATAATACATATTCGGATCCATAATCTATTCAAATAAATCATCCTTAAAGTTAACGAAAAAAACCTTATGAACGGCACGGGTTATGGCCGTATAGAGCCACTTGAGATCATCCGTGACCGTCTCCTTCCAGAAAGGGTTGTCGATGAACACGCAGTCCCACTGTCCGCCCTGCGACTTATGCCCCGTAATGGCGGCGGCATACTTGATCTGGAGGGCGTTGAAGTACGGATCCTCGCGGATGGCGGCGTAGCGTTTGCGGGCCGCCTTGATATCCATCGCATAATCCTCGTCCAGCCCGCGGAAAAGCGCTTCCTGCTGCTCGCGGCTCAGCGCTGCCGTTTCGCTCGTGAGCGTATCGAGAATAATCTTTGCCGTCACGACGGCGTCATTGTAGTCCGGAAAACCAAGCTTTGCCTCTGCAAAATGCAGTCCGTAGCGTTCTTCGTAATGCGAGACTTTGATAAGATTGGCGATATCGCCGTTGGCTATGAAATCCAGCTCCTCCGTATCGCATTTGAACTGATAGCAGTTCTTGACCACCATCAGCTGGTCTCCGCGCACAAGCTGCTCCTCGCGGTCCAGGACCATCGCCCGTATGCCCTCGTTATAGCGGTTGGCCCGCTTGTTGGATCGGCAGAGCACGGCCACGTTGTCGGCGCCGTAGCGGGCGTAGGCATCCGATAGGGCATCGACCAGCTCGCCCCCGCCGATGCGCTCCGTATCATCGAACGACTTTGCGTCCAGCTCAGGCAGATCGGTCTGCCCCCGCTCCAGAGCCTCGCGGATCCGGGTGGCATTGGTAAGGATGCCGCTGCCCGAGGCCTGGCGCACCACGGTCGTAAGATCGGCCGTCATCACCGGTCCGAAAGCCGACATATAGTCCTCGTCCAGAGCCGGGCTGACCTCCATCCCCACGGGAGGAAGCTGCCCCCGGTCACCTACGAAGATCATCTTGTTGTCAACGCCGCTGCGCACGAACGATATGAGGTCGGAAAGCAGGTCGCCCGAGCCGAAAACGCTGTCCTGCATAAGGGCGTCGGACGAAGAGATCAGCGAGGCCTCATCGATGATATAAAACGTATCGCGGGCCTTGTTGACATTGAGTTCAAATTCACCCAGAGCGCTGCGGAGCGTCTTCTGGCGGTAGATATGCTTGTGTATGGTAGCCGTCCGGTCCGATGCGAACGAAGCGAAGACCTTGGCCGAACGGCCGGTCGGGGCCAGCAGCACATATTTCTGGTGCAACTGGCGAAGCACCTGCACGAACGCCGCCACCGAAGAGGTCTTGCCCGTGCCGGCATATCCCCTCACCAGCAGCAGGTCGCATTCGCCATACTGCGAAACGAACTCCGCAAGCCGCGAGAAAAGCCGCTCCTGGCACGGAGTCGGTGCCAGAGCCAGCGCATCGCGGAGCATCTGCTGAAAGAGGACGGCATCCATTATTTGAATTTGCGTCCGAATGAGGAGAAAAGAATCAGCACCGAATAAAAACCGAGACGGCCGATGATCATCTGCAGGCCCATCACGGTCTTGACAAATGCAGGCACATCGGCGAAAGAGCCCACGCTGCCCATTCGTCCGAAGGCCGGACCGACGTTGCTCATCATCGAGACGGAGCAGCTGACGGACTCAAGCAGCGAGAAGCCGAAGCAGGCATAGAGGCACGCGAAGAGGAACACCACGATGCCATAGACCAGCACGAATATCGAAACGCTCGAGACAAGCTCGCTGTCCACAGTCACGTCGCCCGTCTTGACCTGCACGACCGAATTGGGATGAGCCATACGGATCAGCTGGGCGCGTATATTGTGCGAGACGATCAGCACGCGGTCCGATCGCAGGCCGCTGGTCGTAGAGCCCGCGCATCCGCACTGGATTGCGGCATAAAGCATCAGCAGCACTGCCAGCGGCGGCCAGGGATTGGTATCCACGATGGCAAAGCCGGTCGTCGAAATGGTCGAGACCACCTCGAAAAACGATTTGCGCACAGCCTGCAGCGTATCGCTCTCCACGCCGGAGATCAGCAGGCTCGCGGCGACGCCGGCGCCCAGAACGAGGATCGTACCCAGATAGAACTTAGTCACCGGATTGCGCAGCACCTTGGGACTGCGCGAGGCGAACGAAGCGTAGATCAGTCCGAAATGCAGCGTGGCGACTATCATAAAGAACATCAGCACACACTCGATCACCGGCGAATCATAGGCGGCGATAGAAGCGTTGCGCGTACTGAAACCGCCCGTCGCCGTAACGCTGAAAGTATGGTTAACAGCATCGAAAAGCGGCATCCCCGCAAGCAGCAGGCTCGCCAGGGCTGCAATCGTGATGCCCAGATAGACAATCACGAGCACGCGCACGTACTCGCCGGAGACATAGCGGTAATTGCCTCGGGAGACATCCGCCATATCCATCCTTGACATACGGAAACGGACGGTACCGTAGGACGGCAGGATCATCATCATGAAGACCACGACTCCCAGGCCGCCTATATAATGCGTCGAAGAGCGCCAGAGGAGCAGGCCGCGGGGCAGCGACTCTATATCCGCAAGGATGGTCGCGCCGGTCGTGGTGATACCCGAAGTACTCTCGAACCAGGCGTTTACAAGGTTGAACTCACCTCCCCAGAGAAGGTACGGCATCATGCCGAAAAGGCAGCAGCACAGCCAGGCCAGCAGCAGGATGGCCAGGCCCTCGCGGAAACTGATATCTATGCTCCTGCGAACGAACACGATCGGGAAAAGGCCTGCCATCAGCGTCACGATACCGCTGAGCAGAAGCGGCGAAAACGCCGTATCGAAATTGTAGAAGGCGGAACACGCCGCAGAGAGCAGCATAAATGCCGCCTCACATATAAGCGCGATTCCGACGTTACGTGAGATTATACCTGCGTTCATGACTGTTGCTTCAGCTTGCTGAGGCAGTTGCGGTTGATCTCCGTAAGATTGGTTATCTCGTCATTGATCTCGTGCAGCTCGTCAAACCCGTCCACCTTCACGTCGTACTTCTTGCCGTATTGGCGGAACGACTTGATGCCCCGGTTGATACCCAGCACCGGCTTGATGAGGTAATTGTTGAGATAGAAATGGAACAGGGCCACCATCGCAAGGCCGATGAGCATCGCCACGATCGAGGGCATTATGCTCCGGTGGAAGCTGCCCTGCAGCGACTGGCTGGATGCTATGAGCGAATCCTCGGTAATGCCGGTGAGCGCCATCACATATCGGCGAAGCTCTACATAGACCGGCTGGAGGCGGTGGTAGAACCACTCGCGGCGCTCGAAAGTGCCCTGCGGCCAGACCGTCGGAGCCTCGGCCGTGACCTGCATATAAGCCGCGAACGCGTAGGTTATCGAATCCACGGCCGTACGCGCGGGCCCGGTGGCGAAAGTGTGGCGCAGCGACGAATAACGGCTCTCCATATCCAGGCTGCGGATAAAACTGCCTATCTGGGCATCGTCATCTTCGAGGACTTCCATAATGCGGTCGTTGAATGCCTCGGTCTCGTCGTAAAGCGAACGGACCTGCTCGATATCGGCGATATCGTCATCGATGACCTTTTTGACGAAATCGTCCATCTTCCGGAATTCAAAGACGGCTATGATGGAGGAGACGAACAGTACCAGCGCGAGCAGCACGCATCCCGTGGTCACTTTCCTCCGGATACCCATATCACTTATCTTTCCCATAAGTCATACATTTCTTTAACTTGCAAATCTAATCAAAAACCGGCATATTGCCAACTCTTATATATCTGAGATATATAAACAGGCGGGTCCGCACCTCTGAGGAACGGACCCGCCACGGGTTAACCTTGCAAAAACCCGATTATTTGCCTGCGGTATATGCGATCATATCGAGGACCTTGTTGGAGTAGCCCCACTCGTTGTCATACCAGGAGATGACCTTCACGAACTTGTCGGTCAGGTAAACGCCTGCGTTTGCATCAAAGATGGAGGTACGGCTGTCGCCCGTGAAATCGCTCGAGACCACTGCGTCTTCGGTATAGCCGAGGATGCCCTTGAGCTCGCCCTCGGATGCCTTCTTCATAGCGGCGCAGATGTCGTCCTTGGTTGCGGGACGGGTGAGATTGACCGTCAGGTCAACGACCGAAACGTCCAGCGTGGGAACGCGCATCGAGATGCCGGTGAGCTTGCCGTTGAGCGAAGGGATGACCTTGCCCACTGCCTTGGCTGCGCCGGTGGTCGAAGGGATGATGTTGCCGCCTGCAGCACGGCCGCCGCGCCAGTCCTTTGCGGAAGGACCGTCAACGGTCTTCTGAGTTGCGGTGGTAGCGTGGACCGTGGTCATAAGACCGCTCTCGATACCGAACGCCTCGTTGAGAACCTTTGCTATCGGAGCGAGGCAGTTGGTGGTGCAGGAAGCGTTGGAAATAATATCCTGGCCTGCATAGGTGGTGTGGTTGACACCATATACGAACATCGGGGTATCGTCCTTTGAAGGAGCCGACATAATGACCTTCTTTGCACCTGCCTTGAGGTGAGCCTCGGCCTTCTCCCTGGTCAGGAAGAGACCCGTGGACTCGACTACGTACTCTGCGCCGACTTCGTTCCACTTGAGGTTGGCGGGATCCTTCTCGCTGGTGACGCGGATCTTGTTGCCGTTCACCACGAGGCTGCCGTCAACGACCTCGACGGTGCCGTCGAAGCGTCCGTGGACTGAGTCATACTTGAGCATGTAAGCCATATATTCGACATCGATCAGGTCGTTGATACCGACCACGAGAATGTCATTGCGCTTCTGGGCTGCGCGGAATACCAGACGGCCGATGCGGCCGAAACCATTGATACCGATTTTTATCTGCTTCATAGTAATAATGAATGATTGTTGTCTGAATTGTCCTGCAAAAGTAACAAATTATTTGATACAAAATCATAAATTTGCAGTGTCCTACAGACAAAAGCAAATGCGTTACTACCTGATAGCCGGAGAAGCCTCCGGAGATATGCACGGAGCGGCTTTGATCCGCTCGATCAAGCAGTTCGACCCGGCGGCCGAACTGCGTTTCCACGGTGGTGAGAAGATGCTCGAGGCCGCGGGCGGCGGGCTCTTCCGCGACTACCGGGAGACTGCCGTTATGGGCATTACGGAGGTCGCGCTGAAGATGCGGCGCATCCTTCGCAACATTTCCCTGGTAAGGCAGGACATCCTCGCCTGGAAGCCGGACTTGCTGATCCTGATCGACTATCCGGGATTCAATATGCGTATGGCCCGCTTCGCACACCGTCACGGCATCAGGGTCTGCTACTACATCGCCCCGAAGGTCTGGGCGCGTGCGGAAGGCCGCGTCCGGCAGATGCGCCGCGACATCGATATGCTCTATGTCATTTTCCCCTTCGAGCAGGATTATTTCCGCCGCCACGGCATCGAGGCCCGATACTTCGGCAATCCCCTGGCCGAGAAGATACACGCGCAGGAAGGCCCGAGGGAGAAGATGGTCGCGCTGCTGCCCGGCAGCCGCAAGGCCGAGTTGAAGTGGATGCTGCCGCGTTTTGCAGCCATCGAGCGGATGATGCATCTCGATGATCCCGCCTCGCCCTGGCACGGCTGGAGGCTTGTCATCCCCGCTGCGCCCAATGTCACACCGGAGGAGATCCTCAGCCGCCTGCCGCAGGAGAGCCGCATCGAGATCCTCACCGGATGCACTTACGACGTACTCAGCCGAGCTTCCTCGGCCCTTATCAATTCGGGCACGGCATCATTCGAGGCGGCGCTATTCCGCACGCCTCAGGTCGTCAGCTACGGGGTCAATTTCATCACCTGGATATACGGACGGCTGGCCATCAGGGTCAAGTACATCAGCCTTGCCAACATCATCCTCGACCGGCGCATTTTCCCCGAGCTGATACAGGGAGCGGCGACGCCCCAAAGGCTTCTTTCGGCACTGGAGTTCGCCACATTTGACGAGGCCACCCGCAGCGGGATGCTAGCAGGTTATGACGAGCTTCGCGGGATGCTCACCCATCAGGGCGAAGGCAGCGTTACGGACCAAATCGCCGCCGATATGATACAATACTTCCGAAAATAACTATCTTTGAAGTATGAAACTGCACGCTTACAAATTCCAGGGAGCCGGCAACGACTTCGTCATCATAGACAATCCTGACGGCAATATCTCACTTACCGAGGCCCAGATCCGCACGCTCTGCGACCGCCGCTTCGGCATCGGCGCCGACGGACTGATGACCGTCTCGCCTTCTGCGGACGCTGATTTTTCGATGCGCTACTACAATTCGGACGGTCTGGAAAGCCTGATGTGCGGCAACGGCGGCCGCTGCATTTCCGCATTTTTCGCCAAGAAGAAGGCCGCTGCCGGAGCGAAGGGACTGCACCTGGAGTTTGACGCGGCCGACGGACGGCACTGCTCGGACATTCTCGAGGCTCCGGAGGGGCCCCTGGCGCCCGGTATGCGTTTCACCGTCAAGCTCAAGATGAACGACATAGTCCCCGACGCAGAGGGCAATTCGCCCGTCACCTGCTATCCCGAGGGCTACTCAGTCGATACGGGATGCCCGCATTTCGTGATGTTCGTCAAGGGCCTCAACAATTACAACGTCGATGGCGAAGGCCGTATGTGGCGCTATGATTCGAGGTTCCCGATCGGCACCAACGTGGACTTCGTGGAGCCCACCGCGGAGGGCCTGGTGATGCGTACCTACGAGCGCGGCGTGGAGTGCGAGACGCTCGCCTGCGGTACCGGCGCGGTCGCCGTGGCAGTCGTCTCATACGCCTGCGGCATCCGCAATTTCGCCAATGACGGACGTCGCATCCGCTACGAGATCATCGCCCGCGGAGACCGTCTGAAAGTCGATTTCCTGCCAAGCGAAGGCCCCGGCGACGGCGGCTCCTACACAGGCAGATTCACCGACCTGCGGCTCACCGGTCCCGCGACATTCGTCTTCGAGACAGAGGTAGAGATCTAAGTTTTTACAGAACGGCTTTTTCAGCTGCGGGCGCCGAAGATCCGGGTGCCTATGCGCACGTGCGTCGCGCCCTCCTCTACAGCTATCTGCCAGTCGCCCGACATACCCATCGAGAGGCAGTCAAACTGCGCTGCTGCATCATCAGCCCCGGCGGCAAGCATCTCCAGCACCTGATTGAAAAGCACCTTGAGCGAGTGGAATTCGCCGCGCACCTTTTCGCTGTCGGCTGTTAGCGAAGCCATACCCATCAGACCGCGGAAACGCACCGAAGCAAACTCCGGGAACCGGGGCACAAGCTCCAGAATCTCTTCGGCCGAAAAGCCCTGCTTGCTCTCCTCCGATGCGATGTGCACCTCAAGCAGGCAGTCCACCACGCGCCCCATAGATGCGGCGCAGGAGTCGATGGCCTCCAGCAGATGGAGCGAATCCACCGACTCGATCATTGCGGCGCAGGGCACGACCAGCTTGACCTTGTTGGTCTGCAGGTGGCCTATCATATGCCAGAGAATATCCTTCGGGGCCTGCGCGGCCTTTGCCGCCATCTCCTGTGGGCGGTTCTCGCCGAAGACCCTCTGCCCCGCCTCGTAAGCCTCCATCACGGCTTCGAGGGGCTTGAATTTGGAAACTGCCACCAGGCATACACCCTGTGGCAGCTCCTTACGTAACTCTTCGATATTTGCGGCTATCCGGCTCATTTGCGCTGTTGCTGTTGCTGCTGGCGGTACATCTCGTCCAGACGTGCGCGGAAGCCTGACTTCTTTTTCTTATCGGGCTTCGCCATATTGCGCTGCAGCTGTGCGTAAAATTTGTCCTTGTCGATCGAACGGCGGATGAGCACGTTCTGGATGATCGTGATGATATTGGAGAGCAGGTAGTAGTAGCTCAGACCGGCCGAGAAATTGTTGCAGAGGAATACCATCATTATAGGCATCAGCCATACCTGCATAAACTTCATACCGGGCATCGAACTGGTGTCAGTGTTAGGCATCGTCATCTTCGAATATGCCCACATCGAAATACCCATCAGCAGTGCGAACAGTGAGATGTGGTCGCCGTAGAGAGGGATATTGAATCCGAAGTTCAGAATGGAGTCATAGGTACTCAGGTCCTCTGCCCAGAGGAACGGCTGCTGACGGAGCTCGAACGATGCCGGGAAGAAACGGAACATCGCCCAGAGGATGGGGAACTGCAGCAGGATCGGCAGACAGCCGCCGAACATACTCACCCCGGCCTTCTTGTAGAGGTCCATCGTAGCCTGGGACTTCTTCATCGCGTCCTCCTGCTTGGGATAACGGGCGTTGATCTTGTCCACCTCCGGCTTGAGCAGCTGCATCTTCGCGGATGAAGCGTACGAACGGTAAGTGAGCGGGAAGATGACCAGCTTGATGATGAGCGTGAGCAGCAGGATGATCAGACCGTAGCTCGATATCGAACGGCTCAGGAAGTTGAAGATCGGAATGATGACGTATCGCGAAATCGAACCGATGATCTTGCCGCCCAGAGGGATGATCTTCTCGAACTTCTCGCCGTAGGACTTGAGCGTCGGGAAGTGGTTGGGCCCGAAATAGAAGTGCATCGGGACCGTGAAGTCCGCGCTGCGGGGATCTATCTCGACGCCGAGCTTGGCCCAGCTGTGCATCAGCATCCCGTCGGCCTGGCCTTCGGGATAGAACTTGTTGGATATCTCGCCTCCGGCAAATTCGTTGTCCGCGACCAGGATGGCCGAGAAGAACTGAGGCTGGAAACCGATCCAGCGCAGGCGCGTGGAGAAAGTCTCGTGAACGGACTCCTTGCGCTGGCCGATGGTCTTCACGTCGCCAGAGGCTCCGCCGTTGCGGTATGCCACGGCCGAATAGTTGCGCTCGTTTTTGTAGCCCTTCTCCAGACGGGGCATATCAGCCGCCCAGCCAAGCACCATCTGGGTGGTGCCGCGCGCCAGGTAGCGGTCCATACCGACGAAATGAAGCTCATAGTCGAGCATATAACTGTCCGCGGGCAGGTTGTAAACCGCGTCGATCCACGCATCCTCCGCGAACGGCAGGCGGAATACCAGATGGTACTCGTCAGCCGAGACGCACTGCCAGTTGAACTCCTGCAGCTCGACATACTGGTCGATCGAATTGAACTCCAGCTGCAAGGTACTGTGTCCCGGAGAAATCAGGTGGATATCCGTGCTGTCATACTTGAAGTAATCCTTGATCAGCACGTCGCTGGGCTGCGCGCCCTTTGAAGTAAACTCTATGGCAAGCTTGCCGTTCTCCAGAGTATGGAAACTCTCGCTCCCGGCGTACGCCTCCTCGAGATACTGGTTGCTGAACAGTGCCACCGCGGGCTGCGTGGCTGCAATGGCCTCAACGGGCGCTGCCGCATCCTCGGTCGCGGGAGCCGTCTCCTGCGGAGGATTGACAAGTGCGAGAGAATCCCTTATGCGACGCTGTTCTTCTGCCTGGCGTCCCGCCTCGCGTGTCTGGTACCAGCTGAAAAGGATCAGCACCAGACCGATCAGCAGGAAGCCGATAATACTGTTTTTATTTCTCATCTTTCTCTGCGTTTTGAGCGTCCAGCTCCTTGATCTTGCTTTCAAGGGCTGCGAGCTCAACCTTTGCATCTTCTATCTTTTTGTTAAAATCGGCGATGATCGCCTCGGCATTCTTCGTCTTTGCGAAGAAGCCTATATTGTTCTGCCAGGTTGCAATCTCCTGCTCCATACGGAGGTACTCCTGCACGAGCTTGTCACGCTCGCTCAGGACCTTGCGGGTCGCGCGGCCGCGCAGTTCGCCCGCACCGCTGCGGATGGCGTCAAACTTGGAATCGAGGGTCTCCTTGAATTCGATGCCGATACGGTTCTTGTCGCGCAGAGGCACGAAACCTATCTCATTCCAGCGGCGCTGGAAATCCTTGAGCGTATTGAAATCAGCCTCGCGGTCGCCCGTAGGCTCAAATGCCTTGACCTCCTGGATGAGTGCGGTCTTGCCTGCAAGGTTCTCGGCATACTGGCCGTTCTGGGCGCCGACAGCCTTTGACCTGTTGGCAAAGAATTCGTCGCAGGCGGCGCGGAAACGCTTCCAGAGCTGCTCGTTCTTCTTGCGGGAGATGGGGCCTGCTTCCTTCCAGCGGCGCTGCAGGTCGATGATCTCGTCCTTCGCAGCCTTCCAGTCGGTGCTCTCACGGAGTGCCTCGGCACGCTCGCAGATCTCAATCTTCATACGGATATTGTCCTGCATATCGGCCTTGATCGCCTGGTAGAACTCCTTCTTGCGGCCGAAGAACTTGTCGCAGGCCGCGCGGAAACGCTCGTATATGCGGGTGTTTTCCTTCTTCGTCGCAAAGCCGATGGTGCGCCATTCTCTCTGGATGGCCTCGACCTCGGCGGAGAGGCGGTTCCAGGTGGAGATATCAGCAGCTTCGGCTTCTGCCAGGGATTCGACCTTCTCGCAGAGGGCGGTCTTCTTCTCGAGATTGGCGACAAAGCTGTCCTTCATCGAGTCGTAGTAAGCCTGCTGCTTCTTGTTGATGACCGAAGTGGCTGCGCGGAAACGCTCCCAGATGCTCTCGCGATACTCCTTGCTGACCGGGCCGATCTCCTTCCACTCGTCGTGGAGCTTCTGCAGCTCCTTGAAGGCTCCGACCGGATCATCACTGCGGGAGAGGTCCTCGGCCTTCTCGCAGAGCTCGGTCTTGGCCTCGAGATTCTTGCGGAAATCCAGTTCGCGGAATTCGTTATTGATCTTCACGTAATCGTAGAACATCTCTACATAGTGCTGGTAGGTCTCGTAGAGTCCCTTCATCTTCGGCTGGGGTACGGGACCTGTCTCGCGCCACTGCTGCTGAATCTCGCGGAATGCAGGGAAAATATCTTTGAGATCTTCACCCTGATTGTCGAGAAGATCCTTAAGACGGGCTACGAGGATCTGCTTCTTTTCGAAGTTTTCCTCCTTCTTCTTGTCCTGTTCGGCAAGATATGCAGCCCTCTTGGCCCGGTACTGGGCGTAGAGATCCTTGAAACCTCTTTCGAACTCTCCGAAAGGATCTACGGAAACTGTCTCTCCGTCACTGGCCGCATCCGCGTTGCCGGAATCAGCCACAGGCTGGCATCCGGCCGCAATCCGCTCCCGATGGAGGACTTTGTAAAATGCAGCCTTCAGGGATTCTGCGTGCTTGTGCAGGGAGAACATATCTTCTCCTTCCACCATTTGTTGAAATGTATCCACAAGCTCCTTGAGTCCCTTATTGGAGAAATCGGCATCAACGGCAGCCTCTCCCCTGGCCTCGGCCACGGGTGCTGCTTCAGGTGCCGCCACAGGTACCGCATCGGCTGCAAGAGGAGTCTCTGCCGCCGGCTTATTCACTGCCTGCGCCTCATTTTCAGGCACAACTTGCTTAAGATCTTCGTTCATAGTAGTCACGCGTTTATATACTATTCTGCAAATATAACTCTTTTTCGGGAAATAAAAGCAAAGAATCCCTCGCCATATCGCCGAAAATGCCTATTTTTGCAATATGAGAATCGATATCCTGACAGTTGTTCCGGAGCTGCTCGAGAGTCCGCTCGGTCACTCCATAGTCAAAAGGGCGCAGGACAAGGGTCTGGTGGAGATACATATCCACAACCTGCGCGAGTACGGCCGGGGCCCCTATCGCCAGACGGATGACTACAGTTACGGCGGAGACGCCGGTATGGTGATGATGATCGAGCCCGTCTATCGTATGATAGAGGACCTCAAGGCCCAGCGCGACTACGACGAGGTGATCTACACCGCCCCGGACGGCGAGATTCTCAATCAGGGCATTGCCAACGAGCTTTCCTGCAAGGGCAATATCATCATCCTCTGCGGGCACTACAAGGGCATCGACCACCGCATCCGCGAGCATCTGATCACGCGCGAGATTTCCGTCGGAGACTATGTGCTCTCCGGCGGCGAGATTCCCGCGGCCATCATTTGCGACGCCATCGTGCGGCTGCTGCCCGGCGCTCTCGGAGACGAGACCTCCGCACTGTCGGATTCCTTCCAGGACGGCCTGCTCGCCCCGCCCGTCTATACCCGGCCGGCGGATTTCAACGGCTGGAAAGTACCCGAAGTACTGCTCAGCGGCGACCCGAAGAAGATCAAGGCCTGGCAGGATGCGGCAGCCCTGGAGCGGACCGCCCGGCTCCGTCCCGCATTGCTCAAAGAACGCACCGAATAGCATGGCACGCATTATACTTATTACCGGAGGCGCGCGCAGCGGCAAGAGCAGCTACGCCGAGCGTCTTGCGCTCGAACTCTCCGAGCGGCCCGTATATCTGGCCACCGCACATATCTGGGACGAGGAGTTCCGCGAGCGCGTGCGTATTCATCAGCAGAGGCGCGGCGATCAGTGGACCCTGGTCGAGGAGGAACTGTACCTCAGCCGCCACGATTTCACCGGACGCACGGTGCTGGTGGACTGCATCACGCTCTGGGCCACCAATTTCTTCTCCCGCGAGGAGAACCCTTCGGTCGAAGATACCCTCGCCTCGATGAAGGAGGAGTTTGACCGGCTCACCTTGCAGGATGCGACTTTTATTTTCGTAACAAACGAGATCGGTATGGGCGGCACATCGGACAATGCTCTCCAGCGCCGTTTCACCGACCTTCAGGGCTGGATGAACCAGTACGTGGCTTCGCGCGCAGATGAGGTCATACTGATGGTCAGCGGCATTCCGCTCAAAGTCAAATGATGATGGCCCGTCCCTCATTCGATATAACTCTCCCCGACGAAAGCCTGCGCGAAGCGCTGCAGGCCAGGATTGACGATCTGACCAAGCCCCGCGGTTCGCTCGGACGGCTCGAAGAGCTGGCTATGCAGGCCGGATTGATCCAGCACACTCTCACCCCCGCCCTGCACCATCCGCAGAATATCATTTTCGCTGCCGACCACGGCATTGTCAGCGAGGGCGTGACCGTCGCTCCCCGCGAGGTCACTTTCCAGCAGGTCTGCCATTTCACCCATCCCAACGGCACGGGCGGGATCAATTTCCTCTGCCGCCAGCACGGGTTCGAGCTGAAAGTCGTGGATGCCGGAGTGGATGCCGACCTGCCCCGCGACCGAGGCATCATCGACCGCAAGATCGCCCGGGGTACGGACAATTTCCTGCACGGGCCCGCGATGAGCCCGGAGCAGTTTGACCGATGTCTGGCTACTGGCGCCGAGATCGTGCGAATGTGCGCGGCCGAAGGTAGCAATGTCCTGAGCTTCGGCGAGATGGGCATCGGCAATACCTCAGCCTCTTCGATCTGGATGTCGCGCTTTACCGGCACTCCGATAGAGGATTGCGTCGGGGCCGGCAGCGGCCTGAGTCCCGAAGGTGTCCGCCACAAGAAGGAAGTGCTCGCCCGCTCCGTCGAAGGCTACCGGGGCGACGGTTCCCCGGAAGATTGGATGCGCTGGTTCGGAGGCTTCGAGATGGTGATGGCCGTGGGCGCGATGCTCCAGGCCGCAGAGATGCATATCATCATCCTGGTGGACGGTTTCATAATGGGGGCCTGTATGCTGGGCGCGGCTCAGATGTATCCGGCGGTCAAGGCTTATGCCGTCTTCGGCCATTGCGGAGATGAGGCCGGTCATCGCAGGATGCTGGATGCCCTCGGGGCCCGTCCCCTGCTCCATCTCGGCCTGCGGCTGGGCGAAGGCACCGGTGCCCTCTGCGCCTATCCGATCCTGGATTCGGCGGTGCGTATGATCAATGAGATGGACCGTTTCAGCGAAGCTTCCATCACCAAATATTTCTGATATACCATATAGATATGGAGCTCCTGCTGATCCGCCATACCTCAGTCGATGTTCCTCCTGGCACCTGCTACGGACAGACCGACGTGCCGCTCAAGCCCACTTTCGAAGCCGAGGCCGCGGCGACAAAGGCGCTGCTGGAGACTTACGGCCATATCGATGCGGCCTTTACCAGTCCCCTTACGCGGGCCGTGCGGCTTGCGGAGTTCTGCGGCTACGGCGATGCCGTGCGCGACGACCGGCTGCGGGAGATGTTTTTCGGCCGTTGGGAAATGATGCTCTACGATGATATCCGGGGCGAGGAGGCCGAGCGCTGGTATGCCGATTATCTCCACGTGGCAACTCCGGGCGGAGAGGCGTTCATCGACCAGGTCCGGCGCGTCGGGGATTTCATAGATGAGATCCGGTGCGGTCCCTGGCGGCGGGTGGCGGCATTTGCCCACGGCGGAGTCATCGCAAGCGCCCGCGTCCATACGGGACTGTGCGAAGCGCAGGATACTTTCCGTGACCTGATACCATACGGAGGCATCCAGTGCTTTACGCTCTAAAGAGCATCAGCACTGGACGCCAATATTTACTGTATTACAGTCGTTTACTTAATACGGCCGGGATAGACCTCAAGTCCGCGGCGCAGGATGTCCATGGCCTTGACGAGCTTCTCCTTCTCCAGGACGTAAGCCAGGCGGACCTGCTGGCGTCCCTTCTCTGCGTCGAAGTAGAAACCTCCCATCGGGGTCATCTGTACAGTCCAGCCTTCGTGCGAGAAGTGCTCGAGCATCCAGATGCAGAACTTCGTGGAGTCGTCCACGGGCAGCTGGGCCACTGCGTAGAATGCGCCCATCGGCGTAGGAGCGATCACGCCGTCGATCTTGCGGAGCTCTGCGAGCATTGCGTCGCGACGGGAAATGTACTCCGTGCGGGTTGCGTCATAATATGACTGGGGAGCCTTGAGTGCGCCTTCGACTGCGATCTGGCCGAGTGCCGGAGCGCAGAGGCGTGCCTGTGCATAACGGAGCACTGCGTTCATCATATCCTTGTGATGCGAAACGACGAATCCGATGCGGGTACCGCAGAGGCTCCAGCGCTTGGATGCGGAGTCGATCAGGATGACATTCTGCTCCAGGCCGGGAATGTGCATGCAGGAGAAGTGGGGCTCGTCGGTGTAGCAGAACTCACGGTAAACCTCGTCGGCGAGGACCCAGAGGTCGTGCTTCTTGGCGATGGCGCCCAGCTCGAGGAGTGCTTCCTTGCTGTAGAGGCAGCCGGAGGGGTTGCCCGGGTTGATGACCAGGACAGCCTTTGTACGGGGGGTGATCTTCTTCTCTACCTCAGCCATATCGGGCAGTGCAAAACCGTCCTCGATACGTGTCGTAATGGGGACGAGCTTGATGCCGTGCTGGATTGCCATATTGAGATAGTTGGCATAGAAGGGCTCGAAGACGATCATCTCGTCGCCGGGGTTGCACGTTGCACCCATCACGATGCTGACGGCCTCGCTGCCGCCGACCGTGGTGACTATCTCCTCGGGCTCGATGTTGATGCCTATACCCTTGTAGTACTCGGACATGCCCTTGAGCAGACCTGCGTTACCGTGGGAGTCAGGATAGGATATGAGCTTGAGGTCTATATTGCGGACGGCGTCGATGGCCGACTTGGGTGCAGCCACGTCGGGCTGGCCGATGTTCAGCTTATAGACCTTGAGGCCACGTGCCTGCGCTGCCTGTGCATACGGTACGAGCACGCGGGTCGCGGAATAAGGAAGTTGCTTGGCTACATTAGAAAGTTCCAACATATTCTTGTATTTTAAGGTATAACACTATTAGCAGGGGCGAATTTATGAAAAAAGAATCAATTTAATACGAATCACCCCAAAAATCCACCACCCTGCGCGCAGCCGGCTGCGCGGAGCCTGGTGGAGCCGAGATAGTTACATTATTTGCTAAGCCGTAGGGCGTGCAAAAATGTAACTTCGAGGCGCGGAGGCGAAGCCGGCGGTTACAGGCTGGCGAGAAGGATCTGGCGGATGTCCTCTTCGGTGAGGGGAGCGTAGGCCTCCTCGAGACCCTCGTTGAGAGCGATATGATGGGCCATTTCACCGATGCGGCTCTCATCGATGCCGACTTCACGCAGGTGCATCGGGATACCTATGCTCTCAAAGAACTTATAGGTCTCATCGATTGAGCGGCGGGCTATCTCCCACCCGTCCAGCGAAGGATCGATACCGAAGACATTCACTCCGTACTTGACGAAACGCGGCAGGGTCCGCTCGCTCAGGATATGCTGCATCCAGCGCGGGGTAATGATGGCCAGACCCTCGCCGTGCGTGATATCATAATATGCACTCAGCGCGTGCTCGATGCCGTGGCAGGGCCAACCGGACTCGCTGTTGCCAAGGGCCAGGATACCATTGCAGCCGTAGGTGCAGGCCAGCATCATTTCGGCGCGAGCCGTATAATCCTCCGGATTCTCGAGGCACTTGCGGCCATTGACCATCAGGCTGCGCAGCATGCTCTCGCAAAAACCGTCATTGAGCAGCGTTGCGTCTTCGACGAAATACTGCTCTATCGTATGATTCATCGCATCTGCGATGCCGGCCGCCGTCTGCTTGCGGCTTACCGTAAAAGTATATTCCGGATCGAGGAATGAGGTATGCGGATAAACGTGGCGGTCGCCATAACCGATCTTGTCATTGGTCTCGGTACGCGAGATCACGCCAAACTGATCATACTCGGAACCCGTTGCCGCCAGGGTCAGGATATCCACGATCGGAAGCGCCGCCGTGGTCTTTGCCTTGCGGGTAATCAGATCCCACGGATCCCCGTCATAGCAGGCTCCGGCAGCAATGACCTTCGAGCAGTCGAGCACGCTGCCCCCGCCCACCGAGAGGATCACGTCAATCTTATGCTCCTTGCACAGACGCACGCCCTCCAGCACGCTCGGGTCATATTTGGGATTGGGCTGAATGCCTCCAAGCTCGACGATCTGGTAGCCCTTGAGCAGCTCCATCACCTTCTGGTACAAGCCGATCCGCTTGATGCTGCCACCGCCGTAAGTCAGGAGGACCTTCTTTCCGAACTGCGCCATCACCGAGGGCAGCTTGCCGATCACCCCGCGGCCGAAAATCAGGCGCGTCGGAGTCTGATAATCAAAGTTCTGCATAGTATAATCCGTATAATTTTCCGCAAATGTAGTGATAATCCGTCGCTTATTTCAAATTTTCTTCACACGACGTTTTTTGTTCACTTTGACCATCATAACAAAATAATCGGTACTTTTGCGGAATAAGAATCAATTCTGTTTAAGATGAAACATCGTATCATATTGGCTGCCGGGCTGTGCGCGCTGATGGTGATGGGCGGATGCAAGCGGCAGACGGTCGTCGAGACGCTCACTCTTCCAATCATCGAAAAGGCTCTGGGCGACACCCGTTCGGTTTTTTACCAGGATTTTTCGAAGTATCCGCAGGATATGAAGGACCTGCCCATCGGCATCTTCGATTCGGGCACGGGCGGACTGACCGTAGCAGAACGCATCATCTCGTTCGACCGCTTCAACAACATTTCGGGCGCTCAGGGCAGCGACCGCATCCTGGACTTCGCGGGCGAACATTTCGTATATTTGGCAGACCAGGCCAATATGCCCTACGGCACCTACGATGCCAACGGCAAGGCCGATTACCTGCAGGAGCTGGTGGTCAAAGACGCCCTTTTCCTGCTGGGCGACCGCTACTACAAGAGTGCTTTTGACCTGCAGCCTACCGGCGAAAAGCCCCGCTGCAAGATCATCGTCATAGCCTGCAACACCGCCACGGCTTACGGCCTGTCCTACGTCCGCAGCCTGCTGGAGCGCAGCGGCACCGGCGTCAAGGTCATCGGCGTGATCAATGCCGGCAGCAAGGCGGCTCTCGACCTGCTCTGCGACAAGGACCACCCCTGCACCATCGGCGTCCTGGCGACGGTGGGCACGATTTCCTCCGGAGCCTACGAGCGCACCATCAACGAGATGGCGGCCGAGCGTAACGGCGGCCCGCAGATCACGGTGGTCAACCAGAGCGGCTACGGCTTCGCCGAATCGGTGGACAGCGAGCCCGACTTCGTCAATCCGGCACTTACCGGGCCCCGCGAGAGCTATCGCGGACCGCGAATCGGCACGGGCGACGGCGACCTGAAGGCAGAGCTTCTGGACGTGTATAACTTTGATTACGAGGAAGGCCGCATGCTCTGGAGCGAGGGCGAAGACGGTGCGAAGGAGAACCTGCAGCTCAACAGCGCAATCAACTACGCCCGTTTCAACCTTGTTTCGCTCGTAGAGCGCCACCGCCTCAGCGGCAGCACCGTCCCCATCAGCGCCGTCATCCTCGGCTGCACGCACTATCCGTTCCAGCTTGAGACACTGCAGAAGGTCGTGGCCGAGCTGCGCGAATATAACGTGGAAGGCAAGTACCCCTACCGCGAGCTGCTCGCGCCTGATCTGATCTTCATCGACCCGGCCGTTTACACAGCCGAAGAATGCTACCGCACGCTGCGCGAAGACGGCAATCTGGCATTCCGCGTCACGCCGCAGGAGGTCAAGGCATACATTTCCGTGCCTTCGGCGGAACTTGACCCGAAATATCTGACCGAAGACGGCAAGCTCACATACGAATTCAAGTACGGCCGCGCTACGGGCACCGAAGAGATAACCACCCGCCAGGTTCCTTTCTCGAAGTCAAACCTCGATGCCGAGAACCTCGAACGCATCCACAAGATGCTGCCCTACTGCTATTCGCTGATATATCCTACGCTCAATTAATGTATCAGTCCAGCATTACTCCGGAGGAAATAGAAAATCTCCCGCTCACTGCTTTTCCCGGCAGGATACATATCATCACCGAAAAGGGTCCGGATTTCAATGCGGCCATCAGCCACCTGAGCGCCTGCCGCGCCATCGGGTTCGATACCGAGACCAAACCGATATTCACGCCCCACGCGCCGAGGCCGCGGACCGCGCTGCTTCAGCTCTCGAGCCTTACGGATGCTTTCCTCTTCCGCCTGAGCGATATGGGGCTGCCGGACGAACTTGCCAGTATCCTTTCATCGACCTGCATCACGAAGGTCGGAGCGGCTGTGATAGATGATATTGCCGGCCTCGAAAAGCACAACAGGTTCAAGGCCCACAGGTTTATGGACCTGCAGCAGTTTGCCGAACGGTTTGACATTCAGGACAAGAGCGTCAAGAAGCTTTCGGCAATCATCCTCGGCAGGCGGATTTCCAAGGCCCAGCAATGCTCCAACTGGGAGGCCACGGTACTGAGCGAGGCTCAGGAGCTATACGCCGCGACCGATGCCTGGATCTGCCTGATTATGTACAATAAGCTTCTCGGATACGATATCAACCTATGACGAAGATAATCCTGCGCAAAGGCCGCGACGAATCCCTGCGGCGCCAGCATCCCTGGGTTTTCTCGGGGGCGGTGGCGCGCATCGATGGCCCGGAACCCGCCGAGGGCGAGGTGGTGACCGTCCTGGCCGCTGACGGCTCGCTGCTCGGATGCGGTCATTTCCAGAAGGGCTCCATCGCCGTGCGAATGCTCAGTTTTACTGATGAGGCGCTGCCCGAGAACTTCTGGGACGTGCGTCTGGCCGCTGCGCTGAAGGTCCGCGAGGCCTTGCATCTGGATCAGCATCAGACCAATTGCTACCGGCTGGTTCACGGCGAAGGGGATCTGCTGCCGGGACTTATCATCGACTGGTACGACGGTGTGTGCGTCCTGCAGGCCCACAGCGCGGGAATGTTTCTCGCCCGGGGCGAGATCTGCCAGGCCCTGCAACGGCTCTATGGTGATGCCCTTGTCGCAGTTTATGACAAGAGCGAAGGCACCGCGCCTCATAAGGCCGGCCTGCAGCTGGCGGACGGATACCTATATAAGAATGAACATTTTGCCGGCGGCGGTGCTGCATCTGCCGACGGTGCGCCGGGCCTGGCTGAGCATATCGTCTGCGAGCACGGCAACCGCTTCGTCGTGGACTGGGAAAATGGCCAGAAGACCGGTTTCTTCCTGGACCAGAGGAAAAATCGCGCTGCTGTCGGGCGCCTGGCCGAGGGTCGTCGCGTCCTCAATCTGTTCTGCTATACTGGCGGATTTTCGGTGTATGCCCTCGCCGGAGGTGCGCTGCACGTGGATTCGGTGGACAGTTCGGCCAAAGCCATAGCCCTTACCGACCGCAACGTGGCTCTGGGCGGATTTGCCGCAAGGCACGAATCGCACTGCTGCGACGCGCTGGATTTCCTGCACTCCGTGCCGACGGGCAGCTATGACCTGATGATCGTGGATCCGCCGGCTTTTGCCAAGCATCGCGATGCGCTGCGAAATGCCCTCCGCGCTTATCAGCGGCTCAATGAGGATGCTATCGCGAAAGTGGCCCCGGGCGGC
Organism: uncultured Bacteroidia bacterium; assembly: GCA_902773925.1. Taxonomy (GTDB): domain Bacteria; phylum Bacteroidota; class Bacteroidia; order Bacteroidales; family UBA932; genus Cacconaster. The sequence goes on from CACYGI010000004.1 coordinate 58,792, forward strand.
ATCGTGTTTACTTTCAGCTGCTCGCAGGCCGTCAGCCACGACGTGTTCGCGCAGGCCGTGATGTCGGCTGCCATCCAGGTCGGGCGCCGCGTGCGCATCCTGGACCGTCTCAACCAGCCCGCCGATCATCCGGTGAGCATTTTCCATCCGGAAGGCGAGTATCTCAAGGGGCTGGTCCTCTATGTTGAATAATCCTTTTTTCTGCCGCGCTGATGCGCTGCTTCGCGCCGAGGCGGATGCTCTGCTTGGCCGTATTGCCGCCTCGCCGTATCTGCACGGGCTTTTTGCCGATGGCAAAATGATGGGAGTGCTGGTGGCCCGCGCGGCCGACGGGACGCAGGTCGTGCTGCACGCTTTCTCTGGGACGGCCCGGGGGCTGTGGCACGTCGAGGGGTTCGTGCCGCCTATTTTCGAATTCAGCCGCGAGCAGGTGGATGCCTTGTCGAAGGAGCATTCACAGCAATTGCAGCAGTGGCTTTTCGCGAAGTATCTGGTGCGTAACGGACGCGGTGAGGTGCGTTCTGTTCTTGATATTTTCAGCGCCCGCGGCCTCGTGCCTCCCGCCGGGACCGGTGACTGCGCTGCGCCCAAATTGCTGCAATATGCCCTGGCCCACAATCTCGAACCGCTGCGTATCGGGGAGTTCTGGTACGGGGCTTCGCCTATACACGAGGTTCGCCGGCAGGGAGCTTTCTATCCCGCCTGCACCGGCAAATGCGGTCCGCTGCTGGGCTTTATGCTGCAGGGGCTGGACGTGGAGCCCAATCCGCTGGAGAGTGATGCGCACTGGCAGATAGATGAACCGCTGGTACTTTTCGAGGATGCCTCTCTCATCGTCGCAGACAAGCCTGCGGGAATGCTGGCCGTGCCGGGGCGCGGAACCGGCCGGATCTGCCTTCAGCAGTGGCTTGAGGAGCATTGCGGCGGGCCCGTACTGGCCTGCCACCGTCTGGATATGGATACTTCGGGAGTAATGGTTTTCGCCCGCGATGTCACCTCTCAGGCTGCGTTGCAGAGGCAGTTCGAGGGGCGCGAGGTGTCGAAGGCATACCTGGCAAGGCTCTGTCCCTGCCCTCCCGACGGACGCGCTGTCGGACTGCACGTCGGAGACAAGGGCAAGATCGTACTTCCTCTGGCCCCGGACTGGGATGACCGGCCCCGCCAGAAGGTCGATGCCGAAGGCGGGCGCGCAGCGGCGACCGGTTATGAGGTGCTCCGTGTCCTTCCCGACGGGTGTATCGACGTGAGGCTCATCCCCTACACCGGCCGGACGCATCAGCTTCGGGTGCACTGCGCCCACCCGCTCGGCCTTGGCCGGCCCATCCTCGGGGACCGTCTCTATGGCGGCATCTCGGATGACTGCGGAAGCGACCGCCTGATGCTGCACGCTTCGATGCTGTCGCTGCGCCATCCCCTTACCGGAGAACGGCTTTCGTTCAGTTCCGATTTTCGCCCTTCTGAAGAAATTTCTTGACAAATAAAAAATTATCCGTATATTTGTCGTCCCGATGGTGCCTGGGCCGGGAGGTTAGGCACCGGTCTGCAAAACCGGTTAGAGCAGTTCAATTCTGCTAGGCACCTCAACAGTAAAGGCGGCTGAGTTTCAGTCGCCTTTACTGTTGAGATGCCTTTGGCACACGTTTACCATTGGGGGCAAGCCCCCAAGCCCCCCGGCTCCGCCGGGCTCCCGCGGGACACGGCAGTCCCGCTCCTCCAGTCCGCCGATGCGGACCCTCTATCTTCAGGAGCTATTTCTGTGAGATGCCTTTGGCACACCGTGCCCGCAGGGGTGGAAAGGCCTCCGTATCCCCATCAGAAAGGCCCCGGGCATAGTTTTTGCGGCATAGTTGGGTTTTAATCGTTATTTTTGCAGGATCATACTAACTATCATATCATGGTAAAGCAAAAGCCTACAGAGAAGTCTGTTCGTATACAGACATCCATCCTCAACCAGAAGGAGCGCCAGCTTCTCAACTGGCTTGCTGCACGTCAGCCCAAATGGGTTGATTCCGATACGCTGACATTCATCGGTTTTCTCGGAGCCCTGATAGTATCGGCGGGATACATTCTGACCTACTACAGCATCAATTTCCTGTGGCTGGCAAGCTTCGGTTTCCTGGTCAACTGGTATGGCGACTCTCTGGACGGCTCGCTTGCGCGTTTCCGCAAACAGCAGCGTCCGGTTTACGGCTACTACCTCGACCACACGATGGATGCAGTCAACGAAGCGTTTATGTTTGCAGGCCTTGGCCTGTCACCCTACATGCGTTTCGACTTCTCCGCCATCATTCTTATAATTTATCTGATGTTGACCGTCAACGTCACGATGAACGCTCACCTGCGCAAGGAGTTCCGTCTGACTTTCGCGAAACTCGGTCCCACCGAATTCCGCATTATCGCCATTGTAGCCAATACCGTGCTTCTGTTCAGCAAGCCACTCCAGGAATTTGAACTGCTGCTGCCCTGGCTTGTAGGCAGAATCATTGACATTCACGTCCTTGACCTGGTAGGATGCCTTGTCTTTGTCATCATGTTGCCGATCTATCTGATCACCGTGATCAAAGACATCCGCTACTACGCGTCAATCGACCCTAAACATAAGGATGAATAAAGCCCGGATCAAGTCCATAATCTTAAGGATCCCCAAGTTTATCGGAGGCAATCTGCTGGGCACACTCGTGGACACACTTGTCCTGTGGGTGTTCTCTCACTTTGTTTTCAATCATTACTTCGGAAAAGTCATCGTCTCCCCGATAATCTCATTCGAGACGGCCGTCATAGTCAACTTCGCGGTATCCTACTATATGATATGGAAAGACCGTATCACAGACAACTCTTCGAGTTCATTTCTCAAACGCCTCGGCGTCTATAATGTCTCGTGCATTGGAGGTTTCATCATCAAGATGGGTGCGCTGCTGCTCATCCAGGGCATCACCAAATGGGATGTGGTGGTCTGCAATCTGCTGGCGCTGTGCGTTTCCGGCGGATTCAACTTCTTAATGAACGAGCTGGTTATTTTCAGGAAAAAGAAAGGATAACAAAATGGCGCTCATCTCACAGGAAGATATCGAAAGGATATCACCGTTTTTCAAGACCAGGGCAGGCCGCCGGCTGATCGGCTTTGGCATGCGGATCTCGGGCATCAAAGATGTTTCAGACCTCTATGAGAGAAACGAACACCTCAAAGGCCCTGCATTTGCAGACGGCTGTCTGAAGGATCTCGACCTGAAGTACGAAGTCGCCGGAATGGAACATCTCCAAGGCCTCGAAGACAAGCCCTTCATAACCATCAGCAATCACCCCTACGGAGGCCTGGACGGTCTTATCATCATAGATCTTATCGGACATTTCCGGGAAGACTACAAGGTGATGGCCAACAGCATACTGTCACTCGTAAAGACCATGGAAGACAACTTCATCAGCGTCATCCCCCACAACAAAGCCTCCGAGGGTATCGCAAACGAGAGTATCGCCGGCATCAGGATGGCCCTGGCCCACGTCCGTGACGGCCATCCCCTCGGCCTATTCCCTTCCGGAGCAGTGTCAGACTACAGCTTCCGGGACCGCTGCGTCCGCGACCGTCAGTGGCAGGATTCGGCCATCCGCCTCATCCGCAAGATGAAGGTCCCTGTCGTTCCCATCCACTTCCTGGACCGCAATTCCAACCTGTTCTACTTCCTGGGCCTGATCAACTGGAAGTTGCGCATGATGCGCCTGCCAAGGGAGGTCATCAACAAGAAAGGCAAGACGGTCCACCTGGCCATCGGCCCGGTCATAGATGTCGAGACGCAGGAAGCCTGCCCCGAGGACCAGTTCGCTTCGATGCTTCGCAACTCCGTCTATGGAGCCGTAGCGGTTTAAAAACTTTTTTATATCTTTGTAGAGATAGTAAAGCCGTTTCAGTTATGAAAAAGTTCCTTCTAACCCTGCTTATGGTACTGGCGGTGGCCTGCGGTATGATAGCTGTCTCAACAACGGTCGTATCCTGCAACGAGCAGCCCGCACAGAAGACGTGGGTCACGTACAAGGTGGCCGTCACTCACCTTGAGGTCCCCCCGGGAGCAACGGCTGACGTCAAGGAGCCCGGACGCATCGTCGCCGAGATGAAGACAGCCCTCAACAACGTCCTGACCGGAGGCCGCGAAGGTATGTACTCCGAGAACAAAAAGAACGACGCCGCTGCGGTCAAGGCCTGCAACGGCATCTACGACACCTACAAGGGCCAGGAGACGCTCAATTACACCATCACCCTCTCCAAGCAGCACATCAACGTGCTTGGCGACGTTCAGGATTCGGTAATCCTGAGCGAATACGTTTTCAGCGTCGAGTAAAGACCCTGACTAAATCCTGGAATTAAGCTCCAGCAGGGGCTCGATAAACCCGCGTGAATTGCTCAGGCGGGGGACTTTGTTCTGTCCGCCCAGCTTGCCGCGGCTGGCCATCCACTCCTCGAACAGACCTTCGCGCGCAACGACCAGCTCCAGCCGCTGCAGGGTAATGTCATCGCGGCGCTTGGCCTCGTAATCCGAATTGATGTGCTGCAGTGCCTCGTCCAGCACGCGCGCGAACTCCTCTGCCGAAGCCGGCTGCACGGCAAATTCGATCAGCCACTGATGGCGGCAGCGGGCCGAAGAGTCCATAAACACGGGAGCGGCGGTATAATCACGGACGACGGCACCGGTGGCTTCGCAGGCGGCAGCAATGCCTTTATCCGCATTATCCACGATCAGCTCCTCGCCGAAGGCATTGATAAAATGCTTCGTACGCCCTGTGATGACGAACTTGTACGGCTTAACCGAAGTAAACCTGACCGTATCGCCAATGATGTAGCGCCACAGGCCGCAGGAGGTCGAAATCAGGACGGCATAATCGACGCCCGTCGCAACCTCCCAGAGCGGAACGGGACGCGCATCCGCACGGCCGAACTCCGACATCGGAATAAACTCGTAGAAGCAGTCATAATCGATCATCAGCAGCATCGAGCTGTCCGAAGGATCATCCTGCACCCCGAAGAAGCCCTCGGAAGCATTGTAAGTCTCACGATACTGTATGCCCGCGCCGCGGAAAAGGCGGCGGTACTGCTCCCGATAAGGCGTAAAGGCCACTCCGCCGTGGAAGAAAACCTCCAAATTGGGCCAGATATCATCCAGATACTCCCGGCCCGTCACCTCCATCATCCGAGTGAGCACGGAAAGCATCCACGAAGGAACGCCGCTGATATTGGTGACATCCTCCTTCGAGATGGTGCGTGCCATAGCTTCGCGCTTCTGCGCAAAATCAGCCATCAGCGCAATCTCCTTCGAGGGGACGCGGGAGGCATTGATAAACCCGGGCAGATTCTCCATCATCACGGCGCTCACATCACCCACGAAGCTGTTGGCGGTATTGTAGTTGGGTGCGTGGCTGCCACCGAGAATCATCGCCTTGCCGTGCATCAGCCGGCTGGAAGGATTCTGCCTCAGATAGAAATAGACATTGTCCATACCGCCCCGGTAATGCAGCATAAAAAGGCCGCGACGGCTTACGGGGATGAACTTGCTCTTGTCGGCCGTGGTGCCGGAGGACTTGGCAAACCAGCGGACCTTGCCCGGCCAGAGAACGCTCCCGGCCCCGTGGCGCATCCGCTCGATGTCGCCCTTGAGCTCTTCGTACGTGCATACGGGGACCGCTTTTGCGAAATCTTCGTAGCTCTTCATCCCGGCATATCCGTAGCGACGGCCCCACTCGGTACGCGCCGAGCGGCGGACAAGATAGCGCAGAACGCGCCGCTGAACGCCTTCAGGGTCGGTCGTATAACGGCGGACAGCCCCCTTGCGGAGCAGTCTGAGCACAATATAAAACAGTCTGGTCTTACAGTCCATCCCGGATGCCATCAAATTTTCGGCGCAAATTTAATCGAAAAAACTCAATTCATCAGTATATTTGCAAAGATTGAACAATCGGCATTAGCAGATGAAGAAAATTATCGACCCCATCAACCCCGGGCTGATGAAGCAGGAGTTGAGCGAAGACCGGTTCTTCTGCCGGGCTGCGCACGGCAACGCAGTAGTTTATCTGATAGACAACCAGACCGCGCCCAACGTGATGAAAGAGATAGGCCGGCTTCGCGAAATGGCGTTCCGCCAGGGCGGAGGTGGCACCGGGGAGCCCCTGGACCTGGACCGCTTCGATCTCGACCCGAGCCTGGGCGGTTACAAGCAGATAGTGCTCTGGGATCCCGAGCGCGATGCTATCATCGGAGGCTACCGTTTCGTCTGCTGCCGCAATTGCAAGATGGATGCCGACGGTCAGCCCATTATGCCGTCCTCGCATCTTTTCACATTCTCGCAGCGTTTCCTCAAGCGCGAATTCCGCAATACGATAGAGCTCAGCCGCTCGTTCATCTCGACCGAATACCAGTCCACGGGGGACGGGCTGCGCCAGTCAGTATTCGCTTTGGACAATCTTCTGGATGCCATCTCGAGGCTGCCGCATATGCTGCACATCCGCTATTATTTCGGCAAGATGACCATCTACCGCTCCTACCCGCAGCAGGGACTGGACCTGTTGCAGTACTTCCTGCACAAGTATTTCCCGCCAAAGGGCAATGAGCCGTGGGTCAGGGCCAAGCAGCTGATCCCGATTCCGGCCGAAGGCTCGATGGACGACATATTCAACGGCGGCAACTTCGCGTCGGATTACCCGATACTGAAGGATTGCCTCAAAAAGCTGGACGCCCGCATCCCGCCGATGGTCAATACCTATATGAACCTGTCCAGCACGATGCAGTATTTCGGCGGCGGGTACAATGACGAATTTGGCGACGTTATCGAATGCGGCGCCATCATCCGTCATCAGGACATCGTAAAGGAACGTTTCAAGAAAGTCTTCGACCTGCGCAAATTCAAGCATCTGCGCAAGCTTCGCAAGTGGATCCTCAAGGGCTGAGGCCTGTTTATTTCTTCTTGAGTCCGGCTATCAGCGGATGCTCTTCTGCTGTACATCCGCGCACGGCGAGAAAGTCTGCGTCGCGGACTGCACTGTCGCCGTCTATGCCGTAACCGATGCGGAATATCTCATCGTATTCGCGGGCAGCATCTTCGGCGGCAAGGTCGGCGAGAACCCTGGCGGCGGCATCGCGGCGGCTGAGCACAGCCTGGACGGCAGCGCTGTCATCACCACCACCCAGAAGGCCCTGGGAGACAAGCACGCTGCGGACCCAGTTCCATTCCCAGTCGGCACGCAGAGTCGCGATGGAGGCAAACACGGCGGCAGGCTCCGCCCCACCCTTGATGGCTTCGACGGCAGCCTCGACAGCCTCCTGCGGAGCAGCCTGTCCTGCGATATCTACCCAAAGGCCGGCGCCTGAGACACTTCGGCCGGGGAATCTGGTGTCGGCCAATTCGAGGGCATCGGAACCGCAGGCATCCAGACGCGCTGCAAGCACATCACCCAGATAGCGGTCGAGAGCCAGGCGGTAGAGCTTGCGCCCCTGCTCGATATCGCGGCTGCAAATGGTAAAACCGTTGCCCTTGTAATCACCCTGCGCAGCATCCAGCGCAGCGAGAGCCTTCAGCACGCCGCCCATCGTATAGGGCGAGAAGACCTGAGGATCGACGATATCACGCTTGACTCCGCGACGCACGTCGCGTGAAAGCCATTTCGAGCCATCGCGGACCAGACCGGCGCTGCGAAGCACCGCACCCGGCATCAGGCGTGCGCTCCGGCCGTCCGGCAGCAGGTACGAGAAGGGGAAATCAGCCGTATCGGGATGCGACTCGTGATGGCCTACGACGATGCTGAACGCACCGACGCGGGCCGGCCAAAGCATATACGAAGATGAAGCCGTCTTCACGCCGCGGCCGAAAACGCCCTGATGGATCGGGCCGAGCTTGTAATTGTGATTGCTCTGATTGGTCGCGCTTCCGGCGTTGTAGAACGACGTCATCGCGGCGATGAGCAGCGTAGATTTATGATGCGAAACGGTAAAAGGCCCAGCGAAAAGCGAGCAGGCCTCGCCGTTTTCCAGCGAAGAATTGGCAAAAAACAGCGAATCCGTGGCCGTAAATCCGCGGCCGATATGGCAGCCCTGGCCCACGTAGCAGCGCAGGAGCGAAGCAGCTCCGTCCACGCGCGAGCAGTCCGCGAAAATAAAGTCCTCGGCCTCGACGCCGCTGCCCACGAAAGCGGGACATTCGCCGCCCATAAGCGTACCGTTGACCAGCCGGCGCGCGCCCTCGATATGGCAGCCTTCGCCGACATTGATGTCAGTCAGCTCGGCACAGTCGCATACGACCGCACCGTCGCCCACGCGGGAGGAGAACTTCACCCCCTGTCGGGCCAACTTGCCGGCACGCTGATTGAGCGCATCGATAAGCTCCTTGTCGTGGCGGTAGAGAGCCCAGATGTAAGCCTCCTGCGCAGTCAGGCCCTCGTGAAGGATGACCTCGCGCCCGCCGCCCTCGTTGAGTACGGCGACGCTGACGCCCTGTCCGAAATATCCGAGGGAATGGCACGTGATCGTCCCGACGCGCTCGATACGGCAATCACGGCCGATGATCACGCGCGAGAGCTGACCGGCATTGCGGATGCAGCTGTTGTCCCCGATCCTCACGTCGCAAAGCCACGCATCCCTCAGGCAGAGACCTTCGCCCAGATAGATATCCTCTTCGAAATCCACCCGGAAGATATTGTCGGTACTGAAATCCTTCTTGACGTGGATAGAATCCCAGTCCAGGGCCGTACATTCCTGTCGGCCAAGGGCAACACGCTCGCCCGGAGTCAATTGTCTGTAAGCTTCCATTATTTGTAGCCTTTGATTTTACGCCAGAGATACTGCCAGAGCCTGAAAAAAGGAAAGGCGATGACCTCCGTCGGGTATTCGGTCAAAAACCGGGCCTGACGGTGCGACTTCTTGGCAAACTTCTTCATCCGGCTGTCCTTCGGATTGTGGCGCAGGCGGCCGTCGAATTTGCCGAAATTGCCCGAAAGCATAATCTCGTCCAGCAGCACGACGCCGGCGACTTCATTGATCGGACAGAGAAGATATTCGTCCTCGATGTCATATACGACCTTGAGCACGTACATCACGGCGCCCGCAAAACGCACCATCCGCAAGCGCTTCATCCAGCGCATCACGTAAGGCCGCTTCTCTGCCGGAAGGTGATGCAGGATATAATAATAATCCATCAGCTGGCGCAGGCCCACGCCCTCTTCCAGCAGATGGCGGTAGATATGCACCATCGAAAATACCGCGTCGAAATCGACCGTCGTGCGGCGGAAATCCCGGTCGCACTTTTCGGAGCCCATCTGGGCATCGATCTGCGAGATGAAAAACCGGTGGAGCTTGTAGTTGGTGAGCGGATTGTACATCCAGCTGGGCCAGAAATGCACCTCAACGTCAACATCCTCGAACATCTTGATCTCAGCGTGATGATACACCACCTGGGTAACCTCGTAATGGCTGCTTACGTACTTGAGGATCTCGCGGCGGTCGCCCTCGACCCATACGTCGATATCTCCGGCCTGACGGTCGGTCGGCACAGGATAGTAGAGCGCCGTCCCCTGCCCCTTGAGGATACAGGAGCGGAATCCGCCTTCGTCAAAGAACTTCTGCACCCTGGCGCAATACTCGTCCTGACGGCGGTTGTCCATCGTAATCTTCTTCTGGATACCCATCCACACCAGGAAAAGCTTATGCTCGGGGAATTGTTCGGCAGGAATACGGTCATAGAAAACCTCCGCCATCACGCCCTGCACCGACTGCTTGTAAGCCACGCGCAGCATATCTTCCCACTCTGCTTCGGTTGGTGCCACGTCAAACTGCTTGCGGCGGTCAAGGGCGATTTTTGCCAGGTCAAAAAATTGATTCATATAGTTACTTTTTTGCTATCGTTTTGATGTACGCCTCGTATCGCCGTGCGACCTTCTCCCACACATACTGCGCCTCGACACGGGAGAAATTGGCCTCGCGCTGAGCCTCCAGCTCCTGCGGCGCGGCGATGCAATGCTCCACGGCCTGTCGGATATCCTCATCCGATTCGGGCCGCACCCAGACGGCGGTATCATCCTGCAGCACCTCGCGGTTGGCCGCTATATCCGAGGCGATGACCGGCAGGCGGTAACTCATTGCCTCAAGCAGCCCGATCGAGAGACCTTCGATGGTCGAAGGCAGGCAGAACGCATAAGCCGAGCGAAGCAGGGCATCTTTGTCGGCGCCATATACCGCGCCGGTAAATATGATCCGGGGGCAGCCGGCAGCCAGAGCGTGCAGCGACTCTACATACTGCGTGTCAGCGGGATTGGATCCTGCGATGACCAGCTGGAAACCCTCGTGCGCCGCAGCCCGAAAGCCGCGGATCAGATAATCGGGATTCTTGTCCTGCACTATGCGTGCCAGAAACAGGAAATACCGATGCGGCACAATGCCGAAACGCTCAAGGATATCGGAAGCGGGGGCCTCTTCCGGCGGCAGGTTGACCGCCGTAGGCATTGTCACCGCCTCGCGTCCATAACGCTCGCGGAAATAGTCGGTCTGCGCCTGGGAGCACATCAGCAGATGGCGGTTGGTATGGGCGGTAATGCGCTCCATCAGCTTCATCACGCGCTGCTGGCGCGGGGAATATTTGCTGCGCTGCCATTCCAGGCCGTGCCCCATCATCAGCGAAGGCACCCCGCCGATAGTGGCCAGCGGACTCCAGAGCGAAGGCGGCCACGCGTTATAGTGGATCAAGCTCACGCCTTTTTCGCGCAGCAACGTGCGCAAAGTGGCCTTGAGGCCCACCCAGGGCTTGCAGACAAGATTGCTCTTCGGTCCGCGCATATATATCAGCCGCACGCCGTTTTCCTCACGCACCTCGTTGTGGTCGCTCTCGCAATAGACCGTGCAGTCGTGTCCCATCCGGGCCAGGCAGCGGGTCAGATTGAACATATAGTTCTCAATCCCGCCGAGGAGGTGGATGTCGCGCGAACCTATGAAGATGATTTTCACTTACCGAAGACCCTGCAGTTCGTTGTTGCCTACTTTATAGAACGGGATGCGCTGCGTATCGACGCGTCCGCCGCGAAGGACGGCCCACTTGTTGCGCAGGATCCACGGCGCGATCTGGCGCAGATACTTTTTCATCACCGGAGAAACGCTGCCTATCATCCAGCAGCTCTTGGGGCAATGCGCCACCTTGTCGCGGATGGCCGCGGCCTGCGGGCTGTTCCATATCTGCTCGAATGTGGCGTCATTCAGATTGCCCATCGTGCCGTACCAGCAGCTCTCTTCCATACCGTTGCAGGGCAGGATATTGCCGAAGGGATCGAGGAAGAAATTCTCGGTGCCGGCCTCGCAGGGAAGCATCCTCCGGCCGCCGTTGATATAGTTGATCAGGCCCAGGTTGAAGAATGCCCGCGCCCAGCTCTTGGGGTTGCGCTCCTTCATCAGCCGCTGGATCAGCTCGTCGAAATTGGCGCAGACCTCGTCGCGGTTGGTCACCTGATTGTCATACTTGTGGAAATAGAACGAGTTGTGGAAGCTTGCGGTGGCAAATTCCATCCCCAGATTCTTGCTCAGCTCGTAAAGATCCAGCATATCGCTGCTGTTGTTGTTGGAAACCGTAATGCCGAATCCGATATCACGGACGCCCATACGGCGCAGCTCCAGCAGCGTCCGGAGTCCCTTGTCAAATCCGCCCTGACGGCCGCGAAGATCGTCATTCTTGCAGCTCAGGCCCTCGATGCTGATGCGGTAACCCACCTTCGGATGGCGGCGCGCCATCTCCAGCACTCTCTCGGGGAAGAAACCGCTCGTCGAGAAAACGATGCGGGAAGTCTTCTTCTCAAGCACCTTGACTATATCTTCGATGTCCTCGCGTACAAATGGCTCGCCGCCCGTGATATTGACCGAACGCATATGCGGCAGCTTCTCCAGCAGCGCCGGAGCGAACTCCTCCGAAGGCCGCGTCGGATTGTCCCAGATATTGCACATCTTGCAGTGCATCGGGCAGCGGTAAGTAACTATGACAGATCCGTCCATAAATCAATGGTTAGAATTTACAAATATACTCATTTTTCGCTAAGCAGGACAGTTGCATATTTTGATAATAATTCGCAACAATTTCAGGCTATCCCGAAGTGGGGAACCTGACCATGAGATGATTATTCCGCCCTGCGAAAGAGATTCACGGCCGTCCTGGCCGCTGCAACAGCAGCCACCTTGAGAGGGAAAATCCACTTGATAATACACCAGCAGATACGCTTCGCCAGATTCAGCGAGGCATAGTGCCGCAGGTACACGTCAGCCGAGCGCATCTCGCATTTCTGTAGGAACGGAGAGAATTTACGGCCTGTCGTGCCGGCGCCAAGATGGATGACCCTTGCGGATGGAACGCAGTAGTTGTGCAAGCCCAGCCGCGAGGTCTTACTGTAAAGGATATTTTCTTCATAATACAGGAACGTTCGACTATCAAATCCTTCGACAGCCTTCCAAACCCCGGCTGAAGCATACATAAAAGAGCCGTTGGGCAGCTGGCATTCAACAGGATCGGCGGTATGCGGGACGGATTTCAGTACCTGCATATCAATCCAGTCCCGATCGACGAGCCGCATCAGAAGCGGAAATTTATACCCGAAGCGGGTCATTATAGTCCAGGCCGACGGAGCATAACGGACGCTCGCCATATCCACGTCCCCGTCAGGCCGTAGAAGCAGCGGCGTGACTATACCGCGATTCGCGATAGATACGTAAGACTCACAAATGCGGGGAATAGCATCCTCGACGAAAAGGATATCGTTGTTGAGGATGGCGATATCCTCTATCTCTTCATCCGCAAAAATATGCCTCAGGCCCTTGTTGTTGCCGCGGGCATAACCGTCGTTGGTGGCGCTCGCGAGCAATGTCATCCGCGGCAGGACTCCCTTCGGCTCATCCTCATCAGTCAGGCGAAGATATTCGCCCTCAAAGCGTGGACGGAGCCAGGATTCCAGCCCCGGTACGGCATCAGGAGCAGTGGAGCCGTTGTCCACGATGAAGAACTTGACCGGCGCGGTATTGTAGCGAAGGATGCTCTCAATGCAGGCAATGGTCGCTTCGGAATTGTTATAAGTCAATATGAGAAGTGCCGTCATTCTTCCATAGGATTGATGAATCTCGCGTATGCTGCCAGATATCTCTCCGCCGTCTCTCTGACATCGAAATGGTCCTGTACGTAACGGCGTGCATTGGCCAGCTTTTCTTCGCTGTCATAATGGCTGCAGAGATTGCGGATAGCAGCGGCGCATGATGCGGCGCTACAGCTCTCGAACAGGTGTCCATAAGTACCTCCGACGGTCAATTCAAACGGGCCATCGGCATTGGATGCAACAACTGGCAGCATGGCTGCCATGGCCTCGATAACTGTCAGGCCGAAACCCTCCTTACGAGAGGCCATTATAAATGCATCGAAGTCCTTGAGATGCTCGAACATCTCTTCGTGTTCGAGATTGCCGGCCAAGAGAATCCTCTCCTCCTGTCCGGCCTCGCGTATAAGCGAGACTATCTTTTCGCGATCAGGTCCGTCGCCGTAAATGGTCAGGTGCAGATTCAAATCACCAAGCAGCGACAGGGCTTCTATTAGTATATCCTGCCCCTTTTGTTCAAGCAGCAGACGGCCGACTGTCACCATTCGCATCGGTGATTGCTCCATGTCCGGCCGGGAATACGGTCTGAGAGCAAACTTTTCGGTATGGATACCGTTGATGATAAGAGGCGCATCTATCATATAATCCCTGCGCAGAGCCTTCTGCACCGAGGAGGAAATGGCATAGACTGTCTTGAAATGCGGAAGGCGCTTATCCAACCTCTCGACAAGATCCGGAAGACAATGCATCGTAAGGACGCATTTCTTCCTCAGACGCCAGAAAAGGATCGAGATAAGTCCGGCATCGTGACAATGGATGACATCGGGTGCGACCTTGAGGAGTATATGGTTGAGACGCAGGATCGGCAGTGGATTGCGGCTTGCTGGCCTGCGGCGCAGGCATATCACCTGCACTCGAGAATCAACGTGAGAAAGAAGTTCTTCGTTGATGATATCGTTGACCACTATCAGCGTGACACTGTGCGAAGCCTCAACCTGAAACCGCGTAATATCAAGCAGCATCGTCTCGATACCGCCGGTCTTATATCCCCACACAAGGTGAACTATCTTATATTGTGCGCTCTCTTTCATTTTCGTTTTTTTCTGGCAGGTCTTCCCTCTTGGAGCGAAATACCCACGCCATCATCAGCGAAGTGAAGAAGAGCGGAAATCCGGCCTCGAAGAAGACTGAGTCAAATGTATTGATAAAGTAGAGGATAAATATCGGGACGACGATGCGAGCAGTTGACCGTGCCCGCCAGGCCACGATAAAGACCATAATGAACAGCAGCAGATGGAGCGCGGTGCCGACCCAGCCGTAACGCAATACAACGGGGACCCAGGCGATATCTCCACTGTCTATCTGACATCTCTGCCCCACTTTTTCAAGATTTTCCGTGCCGAGCAGAAAATCGAAACGATTGGCGCAGGCCGGAGAGTCTTCGTGGATTGCCCCTACTCCGAAAGCAGCGTACTGAGGATAATCCGAGAGGTACTGGATACGCTCGGCGAGCATCGCGATACGGAAGGTCAGGGTACCGGAATTGAATGAATACAGATCGATATTCTCAATATCCGTCGCCACCTGCGTAATATCCTCTACGGTCGTAGTGCTACGGACGCTGGATTTTGTCCTGAAGACCCCCATCACGAAGGGCAGCATCAGCACAACCATCACCAATCCTGTAATCACCGTGCGACGGCTGCCTTCACGGATGAAGAATATCAGCAGGGCCACGAGCAGAGCTATGAGGATGGCCCGGACGAACGTCAGCAGGACCAGCACGAACAGGAACAGGAATATGGCATAGCGCCACTTGCCGTACTTGCGTGCCTTGAGCACGTAAAACAGATAGAAGTACGTCAGGTTGGGGATATTGAGCGCGAAATTGAAACCCTCGCTGGCGACTTTCTCCTTATCATAACCCGTCAGGATATGAATACCCACGAACTGAAGCAGGTACAGGAGACCCTGTAACAGAGTGATGTAAAGTCCAATCTCGAAAAATCTTTCGTATGCCTTGAAAGGAATGGCGCGGAATGCGAAATATCCCATCATCATCAGACTTATGCGGACGACCTTGAATGCATACGAAAGGGAGTCCGCGTTGCTCGTTACCGTTGCGATAAACTCACCCAGATAGAAAAGAAGGAATACGAACACGTACAAGGCGAACGGATCGAGACGGGGGGAATATCCGAGCACAGAACTACGGCTGAACTGACTTCCGTCAGGCATAGTCCTTGTGATGCGAAGTCGTCCGGACTGGACCTGGACAAACGGGATGAGCGCCAGATTGATGAGAATGCAGACGTCACTGCAGCGCTGGTGCTCCGTCGTGCCATCGAGCATAAAAAGCTGAGAGACGATGGCCAGATAGCACAGCAGGAATACGACGAACTGCCTCTTCCAGAACGCCCAGACGGCCACGGCCGCCAACAGAAGATAGACCGCCAGCATCATTTTGCCCAGATGCCGGTTGCCTTGCCGGATAAAAGACGCCCAAGCTGGATGCGGCCGGCGATGGCCTGTACCAGATAGACCAAAGTAGGAAATACGACAATCCCGGCTGTACCAAGTCGGCACGAGAAAGTGAGAAGCGGCCAGGCGATCAAAGCCGAGATGAGATAAATCGTCATCTGTATCTGGATTGTCCCAAGGCCAGCTATCAGATAAGTGTAGAGATTGCCTATGACCGTGATAATCGTATAGAATCCTACCGCAGCCGTCAGTATAAGGTCCACCTGCACCTGATCTCCGATCCATATATGATAGAACCATCCTGAAATGGCCACCATCACCGCTCCTATGACTGCCGCAACGATGCAGAAACGCTCCAGTTTATGAAGAGTATTGTACATCCAAACCCTGTCATTACGGTGCCACGCATCGGTAAATGCCGACCAGAATGGCGTGATGACAATCAGGCTTCCAGAGAACAGCAGGTTGAAGTAGCGGCTCGCCACGTTATAACTGGTCACCGCGTCCGGTCCAAGCTCGCGGAGCAGCACGAAGTTGATAAGCTGGAATACCACGAGCATCGAGATGTATATCACGAAGAACCGAATGCCGAGCGAAAGGATATCCTTGATCAGACCCGTGCGGATATTGCGGCGGCGCGGCGCGTATGCGCGATAGCGCGTGAAGCGGAATGCGATTAGAGAGCACGTCAGCAGTACGATGCACGGCACTCCGGAGAAATACAGGGCAAGATTGGTCAGGCTGCCGGTGGTGGTCTTTGTCAGGATGAAAATCACCCCGAGCGAGCAAAGCTGCCCGAAGCCGTTGATAGCTGCGGCAATCCCCGGCTTCTGGTCGGCGGTCAGAAGCATGCTGAAATTATTGACTACCATATTAAGGCAGAAAAAACCGCCTACGACTCCGAAAACGCGCTGCAGCTCCACTCGATACGAAGCATCGACATTGAGGACTGCAGGCCAGTCGATGAAGCAGTTGAGCACCATGAAGAGCACGAACACACCAGAGATAACCGCGCCGACGGCGAAATAAGTCGTACTCACGTATTCGGCGGCAAGCTGCTCATTACCCTTGGCCCTGGCTTCCGCAAAACAGTTGCGGAAGCCGTTGCCAAGCCCCAGATCGAAGAACGCTATCCACGCAATGATGGACGAGACCGTCATCCATATACCGTACTGCGTAGGATTGACGTAGCTGATGGTCATCGGTACGAGCAGCAGCGAAGTCAGCACCGTGACACACTTTGTCACCAGAGAAAGGATTATATTGCGAAGAGCGGCTTTCGAACGCGGGTTGCGATCGGCGATGAGCGTCCTTATGCGGAGCGGCAGCAGATCTGTCAGGCGGTTAAAGCTCATCTTCTATATTCTCATTCTTGTCTAGTCTGCTCTGGACTGACTTCCAGACGCGTGAACTGTCAAGTCTGGTATAAGAGGCCGCTGTATGAAGGCGACGGAAAAACCGGGTATCGTGGTCGCGATGCCAGCCAAGGAACAGCGCCGGCAGGAAAACTGAGACTGCACCGGCAGCAATCACTGCATAGAGCTGGACTTCCTGAGTGGCGCCGCGGCTCCAGACTACTGCCCATACGGCTACCGGAACGAGCGCCAGGACAATCTCCGTAAGTGTCACTGCCAAATGGGATAATCCGGCATCGATAAATATGTGGTGAAGATGGGTCTTGTCCGCCTTGAATGGAGAAATGCCCCTCACGATCCTGCCGGTCATCACCCTTAAGGTATCAAATACGGGCAGCGTCAGCACGGCAAGGCAGAAGGGGATCATTCCGAAATTGAAAGTCAGATATTCCTCGTAATATGACTCATACCGGCACATACTGAAGACCATCGATGCTAGGATGGTACCCATCAGCATTGTCCCAGCATCGCCGATAAACATCTTACTGTGATGCCCGAAGACATTGTGCACGAAGAACGGGATCAGGGCACCGATCGTCACCATCGCCAAGGCCGCGAACGAGTAGTCGTGCCCGACAAAAAACACCGTAGCGAACAAAGCGCAGGCTGTGATGCAGTAGCCGGAAGAAAGGCCATCCACGCCGTCGATCATATTGATGGCGTTGATGATGCCAACCATTGCGAAAGCCGAAAATGGCACGGAAATCCAAGTTGGCAGATGGTCGATGCCCCAAATTCCCTGGAAATTGCAGATAGTAAAACGCGTGCCATAGATCAACAGCAGCGCAACGACAGTCTCGACTGTCAGCCGCACCCAAGGCTTGATGGTCAGCAGATCGTCCATCATTCCGACATAAAGCATAACGATCATCGCTCCCAATACGGCAAAAAGGCTTGTATAAGACATCATTGTCTTGAAGTAGCACAAACCCACGACGATGCCCAGAAAGACGGCTGCGCCTCCGAGCACCGGGACCGGATTGTGCTGTAATTTGCGCTGTCCGGGCCGGTCCATAAGGCTGTTCCGCCGGGCAATGTTAATAAGAGGCACGAAAGCCACCCACGACACCACCAGCGCAATCACAAGCAATGTCAGCATACGGTACTTCGGTGCGAAGCCAAGATCAAACATATTTCTCGTAAGCCGCTAATACAGCATTGTATTCTGCAAATATAACAAAAAATCCTATCTGACAGATAGGATCCAACCCGCAGGCATCAGAAGCAGCACAAGACATTTTCGATACCACCCCCTCACGTCATGCAATATCTGGTAAGGTTTCTTTCCGATTATAAAACCGTCGCGGCTGATTCCGACAAGAAATGCCATGATCTGCTTCGGGTCATAAATGAAATACTTGAGCAGATTATTGACACCATACAGCCACCAATAGTAATTTGCTGAAGCGCGATTATGACTTTTGGCGGTAAGGGCATTATCCGTGTCGTGGAAATATATGCGCCCGGGCCGGTCCACAACTCTTTCGAGATACTTCTTGCCTATCTCGAACCAGACTATGTTCTCTGGACAGAAACGCGTATCGGAAGTCAATTCGGGGAACGGGAACGCACGCATAAGATCTGTTCTGGTAAAGCCGAAATTCTCGCCGCTGATATGATACTTGAACCGCAGATCGGGAGTGTACACATCAAGGGGTGAGACGGGAAGCGGGCGTCCGGTAATCTCACCCGTCAGATCATCTATACAGCGCAATACCACCCCCTTATAATTCTCCTTATCAGGTATGGCCTGCCATTCTTGATAAAAAGACACAACGGCATCGGGAAGCATCACGTCATCGCTGTCCATCGTCAGGAAAACTTCAGACTCACTGACGCTCACGGCAAAGTTTGTGGCGATATGCTTACCCCTGTTTTCCTGATAGAAATAACGGATAGGCAGGCGGTCTTCATCGCACCATCTGCGTACAAGTTCTTCAGTTCCATCAGTGCTCCCGTCATTGACAATCACCCACTCAAACAAATCACAGCCGCATACCTCCTTATTGCGTAGCAATGACTCATACAGCCGAGGCATCGTCGCATCGCGTTGGTAGGCGGGAGTAAAAACAGTCATCCACGGCTTCCTGAATTTCAAACCCGATTCACTTGCGAAACTTCTTCGGTCACTCGACATAAGCAAAAACTATTCAGATTAATATACGGCGAGACGTGCCAGTGACTCAATAATGGGAGAATTCTTGATTTCATCCTCATCTGAAATCTCGACAAATTCTGAGAAGGAATCACCCGTCTCTGTGCGATATAAGTCTATAGCTCTCAAAACCGCCTCATCGTATGTATTACAATTGGGTAACCATGAGGTACTATCCGAAGCTACCGGGTAATAAACAATGGTGTTTGAAGGAACAATATTACATAGTAAAGAACCTTGTTTAACATAGAAAACATTTCCTCTTAGAAAATCCACGCAGGCACTACTATGCCGATAATATGTGCCTCTGCCACCATAGAAAACATTTTTGCCAATATACATTCCAGAAACACCAGACAATAAATTAGCATCTCGTATTTCTGGAGAAAACATTTCATTATCTCCACAACCCACGCATATGTTTTCTATAAAAAAGCAATTTGCCAAAGGGAAATTATTATTACTGGCTTTTGAACAAAAGGACTCATAAGCTTGGCGGCATTTAAAAAATAAATTGCCGCGAAATACAATATTTTCAGCCCCACAAGATGCTGTTGCGGCATTTGTTAGAAAGCCTTGAATGGTCGCCCCACAATCAAAAACACGTGATACTTTACAGTGCTCCACAATAATGTTATTGGGCTGAATTGAATCATCAATCCAGAATTCTATACCATTACCCCATCTAACATAGTTATTGGTTCCATCGTTTTGAGAGCAACCCCCTATCAAATCAATCTCAATGTTATGAAGTTTGATTTCAGATCTATCTCCAGCTGCAAGAATTCCAAAGTTATAGCCCTCAATCCGTACATCAGACACTTCACAATGACTAACCTTCAAGGCTGCATTATCAGAAGAATCAACAAATCTACTGAAAAACAATTGAGAAAAATCTTCTCCGATAGTACCGTCATATTTTAAATACAAAGTATTCCCATCCTGCATAAAGTCACCACTATTATTCAGCCAAGAATAGCCCTGTGGATTTGTTCCTTGGTAGTTGCTTGCATCTGATTGACTATAGTAGTTAACTTTATGTCCAAAAACTATAGAGTCAGTCTCGGGGTTATATATAAAACCGATATTATGGTTCATAAACGAATCACCAAGTTGCGCTAAATTTAGCCCATAAATATGCTTCTCAGAATCCACAAGAGTAAATGGTCCAGTATTATTAATTCCGGAAAGGATGGCAAAATGAGATAAACACGGCTTTTTCCCAAATGAATAACTGGATAAATTAATATTCTCTAAAACAATAGAACCTTCATTGCGGAAAATATCTCCTCTTTTCAATTTAATTGTTTTTCTACTCTCACTTCTATTGCTCAATAAGTTCAAAGCAGCATGAACTGTCCTGAGTGGAGAATCCTCCGATAGTCCAGTATTAGTATCATTCCCTTCAGAAGACGAACAATAACAGACAACCTCTTGAACCTTTTCCAAAAGATAATCTACCTTTTCTTTCAAGACATCAAGATCATGCCTATTCTCAAAAACAAACCCGGGTACCAATTCAGTGGTTACATTAAACTTCACATGCCCGACAAAGGAATCTCCAGATCGAAAATAAACAAAAAGAAAAGAAATAGGGGCATTAAAAGAATAAGTCAAGTCAAATGTCTCATCTTCCTCGTGAATAAAAAGGGGGACATCACTAATACTGTCATTGCCATCATTCAAGTGAATTTCAGCGCGTAGCCCAGCAACAAAGGAACTTGATAATGCATTTTTTTTGCCAACAAAATGCACTTTTTTTCCATAGTTTCCATTAGGTAATGTGAGCAGAAATCTGTTATATCCACTGCCACTTGAATCAATATCGGCATCAAATGAATAACCATAATTAAAAAGGTTAGCATTATTCAATTTTTTTTCGACCGTTTTGATTGATTCAAAAATCCTAGAACATTCACAATATGTAATATCCTTATCCGCTGCAACGATACCTATTGAGATGAAAGTCGCCCCATTTGATAACAAATCGGACACACTCAATTCGACTCTATTGACTCCCCAATTTGAAATATTTGATAGGAATTGTCGATTTGTATTTAAACTATTTATTACTGCTCCGCTGTTACCAATTCCATCAATAATAATCTTATTTGCATTTATGCTCAATAGATTGATCATAGCGGAACACATTATACCCCAATGACTAATCGTGCCATCAGACTGAATATATTCTCCAACCACAAAGTCCGGAAGCTCACTAACATATGTTCTTTCAAAGCAATCCGTAACAATCTCATTGTATTTTGTGTCCTTCAAACACAATGGTATTGATTGCTTAGACCAAGCAGACGAGTACAAAAATAGAGCGAATTCCCCACTTTCAAGTAAAAGTCCTGAAAAATATGAATAAACGCCCTCGGTATATGCTATATAAAAAACTTTCTCATCTGGTTGCCCTGGATTTGTAGTTGGGTAAGCAACTCCTTTAAATTGCCATCCTGAACCCAGGTCTTGTACCATTTCCAACAATACATTTTTTTGTATTGGGTCAGAAATCATAGAATTAATATCACTGTACAAAGAAGAATAATTAGACATGGCGGTAGTATTTATTACTGAAAAAATCCATTAATAATAAATTATCTAACAGTTATTTAGCAAAAAAGGATCGTAGAAAAATAATCTCTTAACAGCTTAGTTATCTGAATATCCAGCTTACCACTATATCTGAAAGCAAACTATTACTTGGTATTCTATGTATCATTTTGCTCTATCTAACGAGCCAGTTATTTTTCCATCAGCATATTATTGACTTTCGTCTCAATGCGAATATAGGACATTATTTTAAGAAAGCCAAAGACTGAGATAATTAATCGAGTCCTGAAAGATCAAAAAGATACGCGGTACTATCCTATTACCTCTTCGTAGAAATCAATCAGGCGATGGTATACCTTCTCTTCGGAGAAATGGTCTTCGAAGAAGCGGCGGGAACCTGCCGAAAGGGATGCGTAGTCCTCGTCAGACAGAGCGGCGAGACGCTGTGCGGCTGCAAGAAGGCCTTCGGCGTCACAAGGCGGAAAAAGGTATCCGCTCTCGCCTTCGCTGACGATTTCGGGGATACCGCCGATCGTCGCTCCGATGACAGGCTTGCCGGCGGAGTACGCCTCTATGATTGAAAGTGGATTGTTCTCGTACCACTCGGAAGGTACGATAACGCAGCAACAGTTACGCAGCAGGGAAGAGAGGTCCTCACCGGTACGATAGCCGCAGAATTCGATATTTGACATACCGGCGGCACGAGCACGGAGCTCATCCTCAAGTGGTCCAGTACCTACCACCTTCAGACACAGGCCGGAGTCCCGTCTGAATGCCTCGATCAAGGTATGAACGCCCTTTTCGCGCGAGAGGCGGCCGCAGAAGAGGAAGTAATCCCCGCGACCGACCTCCGGTGCCGAACCCTCAGGCAGGCAGTTATATATGATGCAATGCCTTGTCCCCGCAAAGCCGGAATCGTGTGCCAGATGACGGTCGTAAGCGAACCGGCTTACGAAGTGAAAGCCTCCGATCAGCCGCCTCGGATTGAAAAACCAGCGACGTAGGTACATTTCGAAAGTCATCAGCAGGCTCTGAGGGAGACTGCCCTTGGCGCAGCGATGCTTCAGGCATGGCATGAAATTACCTTCCGTGCATCTTTCGCATACGGCACCGGTACCATCCATGAACAGATATCCGGGACATACCAGCCGGTAGTCGTGGACAGTATGGACTACCGGGATATGATGACGGCGCAAGACCTGCAGTACCGCTGGAGAAAGTCCGCCCCATATCAAGTGAACGTGTGCGATATCGGGCTTCTCCATCTCGAGCAGACGCTCCAGCGCCCTTGCAGCACGGCGGTTATAGCAGTATGATATTGCTGATTCTATAACAGATGAAGGCCTACGCGGAAAGAACTCCGACTGGGCGCAAGGCAAGTTGCGCTGGTCAGCGAAACTGAACCAAAGCACCTCGTGACCATGAGCCGCAAGCAACCGTCCCGTCTGGAAATAGACGGTCTCCGAACCACCACGGCGGTAGTGGTAATTATTAATCAGGAGTACCTTCATCCTGTTTCCGCGAGGCCTTCTGGCCTTAGTCCGCCCTGCGCTTACTCAGCCGTTGCCAGGGGGCTGGGGACTTTGTAAACGCGGGTTGCAAGCTCCTTGTCGAGCTGATAGATGCCGTACTTGTTGTCGCCTGCCATCTCGAAGCTGTCGATCAGCTCGCGGGCATTCTCCTCCTCCTCGACCTGCTCGTCAACGAACCAGTTGAGGCGGTTGATGCTTGCGAAATCCATATCCTCGTGAGCGATGACAGCGAGGTTGTGGATGAGCGAGGTGACTACCTTCTCGTGCTCGAGGGTCTTCTTGAACATATCCAGAGGGGTCTTCCACTTGGTATCGACCTTGGCGATGGGCTTCAGGACGACCTTCGCACCCTGGCTGTTGAGATAGTTCATAAAGATGCGGGCGTGGTCCTGCTCCTCGCGGAACTGGATGAAGAACCAGTTTGCTACACCTTTGAGGCCCTTGTCCTCTGCATCGAGGGACATCGAGAGATAGAGATAAGCCGACCAGAGCTCTGCATTGATCTGCTCATTGATTGCATCGTGAAGTTTCTTGCTGATCATAATGATAGTTTTTAGATTCTGCGAAGATAACGAAATTTCAGCAGGATTGTTATATTTGCCTCGCAAAAACGAAAGAAATGAAACGCCTGATGACAGTCATCGCGGCCGCTGCCATTGCCTGCAGCTGCAGCCCAAAAAACGAAGTTGCCGAAATCCGCGGCATCCGCACCGGAGACCTGGTATTTGCCGGCCTGCCCTACTCTTATACGCTGGGCGAAGACAGCGGAGCCGGAGAAGGCAGCATCGCCGAGGCCATCGCGGCCGCAACTGCGAATGACTCCATCAATTTCATCCATACCGCAATAGCCGAAGTGGCCTCGGACACGCTCTGGATCATCGATGCCACGATAGCCCACGGCGTGGACCGTCATCCCTGGGACGTTTTCATCAGCGACTTTACGCTCAGGGACGGATCCGAGCCCATCATCCGCGTCCGGCGCCTTGCCGATACGACCGGAGTCTGCTCATTCGTCGAGGCCGCAAAGCAGTTTGTCGGACGGCCTTATGACCTGTCATTCCGCGAGGGCAACGATGCATATTACTGCACAGAGCTGGTCCGCGCCTCATACATCACGCCGGACGGGAAGCATCTCTTCGAGGCCGTTGCGATGAATTTCAACGGCCCGGACGGGGAGCTGCCCCTCTACTGGCGCCAGCTCTTCGAGCGCCTCGGCGAACCGGTCCCGAACGGCGAGCCGGGCACCAATCCGAACCAGATGTACACCTCCCCCCTTCTCGTTCCGGTGACGTTCTGACAGGCATTTGTATTTAACATTTGCTTTTATCAAAAATAGTCCGTACCTTGCTTGATTAAAAAACCTATACCGAAGTACCCTGTATGGACATTTCAGACCTGGGCGGAGACGCCGTAAAAGGCAACATTCTGGCTATCAACACCGGTTCGACGACAACGAAGATCGGTTACTTCATTGATGGCCGCCTTGCATTCGAGCAGAAGCTCGAACATTCAGCAGAAGATATTTCTAAGTTCAACTATGTGATGGATCAGGAGCCGATGCGCCGCAAGGCCATCCTCGACTTCCTCAAGGCCAAAGGCATCGCACTTACCGACATCGATCTGGTAATGGCCCGCGGCGGCCTCTTCACCCCCGTCATCACGGGCGTCTATGAGGTCAACGAGGATATGAAGGAGACCCTCATCAGCGGCCGCGACGGAGTCCACGCCTGCAACCTGAGCGCCACAATCGCGGATGCAGTGGTCAAGGCGGTCAATGCAGAGCACACAGCCAAGGGCGACAGCCCCCGATACGGCATCTACCGCGCATACGTGGCTGACCCGCCGATGGCGGATGAGATGCTGCCCGAATGCCGCATCTGCGGTCTTCCGGAGTTCCGCCGCATCACCCTCTTCCACGCTCTCAACTCGCGCGCCATCGTGCGTCGTTACCTGAGGGAGCATCCCGGCTGCGGAGCTGACTTTACGGCCATAGTCGCGCATATGGGCGGCGGAGTAACCGTCTCCTGCCACCGCGGAGGCACCGTCATCGACACGACCAACGGCGTGGGCGGCGACGGTCCGATGACCCCCGAGCGTGCGGGCACCTGCCCTCCCAACCAGCTGGTCGAGATGTGTTTCAGCGGCCTCTATACCAAGGACCAGATTATGAAGAAGCTGGTCGGCAAGGGCGGCGCGGTCGCATATTTCGGCACCAACGATATGCGCACCATCGAGGAGAAGGCCATCGCCGGCGAGCACGATTACGTGATGTTT
Organism: uncultured Bacteroidia bacterium; assembly: GCA_902773925.1. Classification (GTDB taxonomy): domain Bacteria; phylum Bacteroidota; class Bacteroidia; order Bacteroidales; family UBA932; genus Cacconaster. The sequence continues at coordinate 84,288 of CACYGI010000004.1, forward strand.
ACCGAAGCATTCTGCCTCAACATCGCCAAGGCCATCGCAGCCGAATCGGCGACCGTCTCGGGCAAGGTTGACGCCGTCATCCTGACCGGAGGTATCGCATACAGCAGATTTATCACCGAAAAGATTGCCGCGCGCGTAAGGCACATCGCGCCGGTAACCATATACCCCGGCGAGGACGAGCTTTCGTCCCTGGCCGAAAACGGCTACCTGGTCCTGGCCGGCAAGGCAAAGATCCACACCTATGCCAAGGACCACATTATTGAAGACTAAACAATTAAACAAACCCTAATCCTTTTTAGTAATGGAGAACATCGATTATTCAAAACGTTCGTTCAACTACTATCCTACAAATGCCATCGTCACGAGCAAATGCATCGACGGCAAGTGGTCCGCACCTGAAGTCAATACCGATTTCAACCTCTCGCTCCACTGCTTCGCGGGCATTTTCCATTATGCACCCTCCTGCTTCGAGGGCCTGAAGGCATATCGCGGCGTAGATAACCGCATCCGCCTCTTCCGTCCTGACGAGAATGCAAAGCGTATGATCAGCAGCGCAAATTACCTCGATATGCCCGCTCCTTCGGTCGAGCTGTTCATCGAGATGTGCAAGATGTGCGTCATCGCCAACTGGGAATACATTCCTCCGTTCGATTCGGCAGGTTCGCTCTATCTGCGTCCCATCCTGATCGGCATCAATCCGCAGCTGGGTATCCGTTCGTCCGACGACGTGATGCTCGCGGTTATGGCTTCGGGCGTCGGCACCTACTCCGGCGCAAAGATCCTCGTCCCCGGTACGGCAGTGCTCTCGCGCAATTTTGACCGCGCCGCTACATTCGGCTCCGGCGGTTACAAACTCGGCGCCAACTACGCACAGTCCCTGCACGCATACAATATCGCGCACAATCTCGGTTACCGCGAACTGCTGTTCCTTGATACCGCAACCCATTCCCATATCGAGGAGTTCGGCTCGTCCAACTTCTTCGCCATCAAGAACGGATGCTATATCACCCCGGACAGCACGAGCGTGCTTCCTTCCATCACCAACAAGAGCCTTCGCACGGTCGCGGAGGAGCTGGGCCTGAAGGTCGAGCGCCGCAAGATCTATGTCGAGGAGCTCGCCGAGATGGAAGAGGTCAACTCCTGCGGTACCGCAGTGGTCATCACTCCGATCTGCTCCATCGACGACAAGCCGGGCCTGGAGAGCAAGGAGATTACCCGTACCTACAAGTTCGGCGATACCGTCGGCACCGTCAGCGAGAAACTGTACCACCGCATCGTCGGCATCCAGAAGGGTATGGAGGAAGACACTTACGGCTGGTGCCAGTTCGTGGAGAAATAATCGGAATGGAGAAGGTTCTCGCCCGCGTAAGCTCCCTTATCGACAGCCACCGTGCAGATGAGGCTATCGCCGAAGCACGTGCGTGGATTGACGGCGGAGGCGCCCCTTCGGACGAGTTGTATTATCTGATGGGCAACGCGTGGCGCAAAAAGGGTGACTGGCAGAAGGCCATCGACAGCTGGCTGGAGGCGGTTTCGATCAATCCCGAAAGCCCCGCCCGCGAAGCGATCGAGTTTGCCGACGAGATTCTCTCCTTCTATAATAAGGATATGTACAACCAATAAAATAATAACAGTATGGCCAAAATGAAAGGTGCGACCGTGGTCGATATCGAGCGTTGCAAGGGATGCCGCCTGTGTGTGGTGGCCTGCCCTCTGGATGTGCTCGCACTGACCACGAAGAACGTCAACCAGAAAGGTTACAACTATGCTGAGGCCGTCAAAGAGGACACCTGCACGGGATGCTGTTCCTGCGCTATCGTCTGCCCTGACGGCTGTATCACCGTTTACCGCAAAAAGGAGGAATAATCATGGCAGAGAAAGAAATTACCCTGATGAAAGGCAATGAGGCCATCGCCCACGCAGCTATCCGCTGCGGTTGCGACGGCTATTTCGGCTACCCTATCACTCCTCAGTCCGAAGTCCTCGAGACTCTTGCAGAACAGAAACCCTGGGAAACGACCGGTATGGTCGTGGTCCAGGCCGAGAGTGAGGTTTCCTCTATCAATATGGTCTATGGCGGCGCCTGCACCGGCAAGCGCGTTATGACTTCGTCTTCCAGCCCGGGCGTCAGCCTGATGCAGGAAGGTATCTCCTATCTCGCAGGTGCAGAGCTCCCCGCACTCGTTGTCAACGTTTCGCGCGGCGGCCCGGGTCTGGGTACCATCCAGCCTTCGCAGGCTGACTATTTCCAGACGGTCAAGGGCGGCGGCCACGGCGACTATCGCCTCATCACCCTGGCTCCGGCTTCGGTGCAGGAGATGGCGGATTTCGTCGATCTGGCATTCGAGCTTGCATTCCGCTACCGCAATCCCGCTATGATTCTTTCTGACGGCGCTATCGGCCAGATGATGGAGAAGGTCGTCCTTCCTCCCTTCAAGCCCCGCCGCAGCGAAGAGCAGATCGCCAGTGAGTGCCCGTGGGCTACCATCGGTCGCAAGGGCGGTCGCAAACCCAATATCATCACCTCTCTCGAGCTCCGTTCCGAAGAGATGGAGATCATCAATCTCCGCATCCAGGCCAAGTATCGCGAGATTGAGAAGAAAGAGGTCCGCTTCGAAGAGTATATGACCGACGATGCCGAATACCTGATCGTGGCTTTCGGTTCGGCGGCCCGCATATCGAAGAAGGTCATCTCCATCGCCCGCGAGCAGGGCATCAAGGTCGGTCTGCTGCGTCCTATCACGCTGTGGCCGTTCCCTTCGGCAAAGATTGCCGAGCTCGGCAGCCGGATGAAGGGCATCCTTACCCTGGAGATCAATGCCGGTCAGATGGTCGAGGATGTACGCCTGGCCGTCGAATGCAAGGTCCCCGTCCAGTATTTCGGCCGTCTCGGCGGTATCATTCCCGAGCCGGAGGAAGTCGTGGAGGTACTCAAGAAAATGGTTAAATGAGTTTGAATTATGACAAGAGAAGAAATCATACGAGAGGAGAATCTGGTCTATAAGAAACCGGAATTGCTCAACGATGTTCCGATGCATTACTGCCCCGGCTGCAGCCACGGCGTGGTGCACAAACTGATCTCGGAAGTCATCGCAGAGATGGGAATGCAGGAGAAGTCTATCGGTATCTCGCCGGTGGGCTGCGCCGTGTTCGCATACAAGTATATCGATATCGACTGGGAGGAGGCTGCCCACGGCCGCGCTCCGGCGCTGGCTACGGCTGTCAAGCGCCTGCTTCCGGATCGTCTGGTGTTCACCTATCAGGGTGACGGTGACCTGGCCTGCATCGGTACGGGCGAGACTATCCACGCCCTGAACCGCGGCGAGAACATCACCATCATTTTCATCAACAATGCCATTTACGGTATGACCGGCGGCCAGATGGCTCCGACCACGCTGCTTGGTATGAAGACTGTAACCTGCCCTTACGGCCGCGACCCGAAGCTTCACGGTTATCCCCTGAAGATTACCGAGATCGCTGCCACTCTCGAGGGTACCTGCTATGTCACCCGCCAGAGCGTGCAGAACGTGGGCGCTATCCTTAAGGCAAAGCGCGCCATCCGCAAGGCCTTTGAGTATTCGATGCAGGGCAAGGGCTCGAACCTGGTGGAGATCGTCTCTACCTGCAACACCAACTGGAAGATGACTCCTGAGAAGGCCAACCAGTGGATGGAGGAGAATATGTTCCCCTTCTATCAGCTGGGCGACCTGAAGGATAATGGCAACAAATAAAACTGAAACGGTATGACACACGAGATTATTATTTCCGGATTCGGAGGACAGGGTGTCCTCTCGATGGGCAAGATTCTGGCTTATTCGGGCCTGATGGAAGGCAAGGAAGTGACGTGGATGCCGGCTTACGGCCCCGAGCAGCGTGGCGGTACGGCCAATGTCACCGTTATCGTCAGCGACGAGCCTGTCTCTTCGCCGATCCTCAGCAGTTACGATGTGGCTATCATCCTCAACCAGCCTTCGCTTGACAAGTTCGAGCCGAAGGTCAAGAAGGGAGGCATCCTGATCTACGACGGCAACGGTATCAATGTCCCGCCCCAGCGCAAGGATATCAATGTGTACCGCATCGACGCAATGGATACGGCTGCCAAGCTCAATATGATCAAGGTCTTCAATATGATGATCCTCGGCGGTCTGATGAAGGTCCGTCCCGTGGTCACCATCGAGAGTGTCCTCAAGGCCCTCCGCAAGACCCTCCCCGAGCGTCATCATCATCTGATCCCGATGAACGAGGAGGCCATCCGCAAGGGTATGGAGATCATCGTCAAGGAGAACTAAGACTACATCCTACACTACAAAAGCAAAGGTGACTCAGCAGAGCCACCTTTGTTTTTCTCCACCAGGCTGCGCGCAGCCGGCGGACGAAAGCGGGAACAAAAATGCGTGTTTTTGTTCCCGTTTTGCGTTCAGGCAGCCGGAGAGAGGCTCCGGAATTACCAGAAGGAGATGGGCGGGAGGAAGATGGGGTCTTCGAGCTGGGAGGCGGCGAGGGGACGCGGGGCGTCAGTGCAGACCGTCTCGCACAGGGGTGGAATGTATGTCAGCTTCCCGGGATGCATACGAGGGGGTTCTACATTCCCATTCCGCCGTCAATCTGAATCACCTGACCGGTAACATACGATGAAAGCTCGCTCGCCAGGAAGAGGCACACCTTGGCGACCTCCTCGGGCGTACCGCCACGGCGCAGCGGGATGCGCGACTCCCACGCCTTGAGCATCTCGGGATCCAGCTTGGCCGTCATTTCCGTCAGGATAAATCCGGGAGCGACGATATTGGCACGCACGCCACGGCTGCCAAGCTCCTGGGCGATACTCTTGGTAAGGCCGATCATACCGGCCTTCGAAGCACTGTAATTGCACTGGCCTGCATTGCCGTGGACACCCACCACCGAACTCATACTGATGATAGATCCGCCACGCTGTCGCATCATAACGGGAGCGACGGCGTGGATAAAATTGAACGCACTCTTGAGATTGACCTTGAGCACGGCATCCCACTGATCCTCAGTCATTCGCAACATCAGCGTATCACGCGTAATGCCGGCATTGTTGACCAGGACATCCAGATGCCCGAACTCCTTGACCACGGCCTCGACAGCCCCGGCAGCCGAAGCAAAATCCGAAGCATCCGAAGCCAGCGCAAGCACTTTCACGCCAAAGGCTTCAAGCTCGGCGCGGGTAGCCTCAGCCACCTCGTCAATCTTCAGGTCAGTAAATGCGATGTCAGCGCCTTCGGCCGCAAAAGCCAGCGCGACGCTCTTGCCGATTCCACGGGCCGCTCCGGTAACGAGGGCCACTTTTCCTTTGAGTAAATCCATAATTATACAACTTCAGCCAGCAGGTCATATTCACCCGCCGAAACAATTTTTACATCAAAAAACGTACCTACAGCAGCCTGCGGACCGGATACGCCGGCAAGCTTGCTCAGAGAGGCGGCATCCCCGACGAGAATCTCGCCGTCCACCTCGGGCGACTCGAAACGCGAACGCGTGACCAGCACGCCATCGGCATACGAATCCGCCAGAACGCGCTCCACCGTCCCGATGCGCGAGACATTGTAAGCCTCCGAAATACCGCTCTGCACCTCCATCAGCCGGTCATAGCGCTCCTGCTTAACGGCCTCGGGGACCTCATCCTTAAGATGCTCTGCACCCCAGGTACCCTCCTCCTCGGAGTAGCGGAAAGCGCCGAGACGCTCGAAACGATACTCCCGGACAAAATCCAGCAGGCGCTCGAACTCGGCCTCCCCTTCCCCGGGATGCCCCACCATCAAAGTGGTACGGAGCACGACGCCGGGAACGCTCTCGCGGATACGGTCCAGAATCCGACGCGTACCCTCGCCGTCGATATGGCGGCGCATCGCCCGCAGCACCGCATCCTCGCTATGCTGCAACGGAATATCCAGGTAAGGACAGAGTTTGGGATTGGTCGCCATCGCCTCGAGCACGTCCTGCGGAAAACCTTCAGGATACGAATAGTGCAGGCGAATCCGCTCGATCCCGTCGATCTCCGACAACCGGTCGATCAGGCGCCGGAGCTCGCGGCGGCCGTAGAGATCCATACCGTAATAGGTAGTATCCTGCGCGATGAGGATCAACTCGCGGACACCGCCCCCGGCAAGCGAGCGCGCCTCATCCTCGAGCACCTCCAGGGGCACCGACACGTGCGGGCCGCGGATCAGCGGAATAGCGCAATACGAGCAGCGGCGGTCGCAGCCTTCGGAAATCTTGAGATACGCATAATGCGCCGGCGTGGTCAGGTAGCGGCGGGCTGCAAGCGACGGATTGGACGGAACGTGCAGCGCCTGCAGCAGCTGAGGCATCTCATTGACCCCGAAAAAACCGTCCACTTCCGGAATCAGGCCGGGCAGCTCACTCCGGTACCGCTGGGCCAGACAGCCCATCACGAACAGATGCCGGATGCGACCCTCCTGCCGGTCGCGGACAGCCTCCAGAATGGTATTGACCGACTCCTCCTTGGCATCGCCGATAAATCCGCAGGTATTGATGACCACGGTATCGGCCGGCTCCAGCAACGGATCAGCCTCCTCCGGGACGACGGTGTATCCGCCCGCCTGGGCCAGGCGCAGCAGATGCTCCGAATCCACACGGTTCTTCGAGCAGCCAAGCGATATGAGCCGGATGCGCGACATTATGCCTCGGCAGTCTCCTCCTTGGCAGCCTCATCCTCCTCCTCGACAAAATCGAGCGAAGCGAAATGAAGCAGGCAATTGTACCACTCCAGAATCTTCTTCATATGAGAGACATAGAAGCGGTCTGCATCATAATCTGGGATAACCTCGCCGAAGAAAGCCTCGATCTTGCGGGGATCGGACTTGGGAGACATCGCCTCGCCGCCCGAGAGCTTCTCAGCCATTTTGCGAAGCACCTCCTTGAGGCTGATATCCGCCTCGTCAGTGTAGATAGAGATATCGGAGAGCGAGGAGACGCGGGCGTGAGCCCCGAAAGTAGTGCGGCGGCCGGTCTCGAGAGACTCGGCGATAATGCCGGCCTTGGCCTGTGCCAGATAAAGGAAGAGTCCGTGCTCTCCAGAAACTGACAGTATTTTCTTAAGATCAGTTTTTTCCATAATCGGTATTATTTATCTTTTTGACAATATCATCAATCTGCGGGACAAGGGGCACGGAGCCCGAATTGTCCACCGTAAAATCAGCCTTCGCAATGCGCTGAGCGTCACTCCACTGAAGAGAGATGCGGCGCGCGGCCTGCTCCGGACTGACGCTGTCGCGGGAGCAGATACGCTCGATCCGCACATCTTCGGGGGCCGTCACGACCACCACGAAGTCGGGGCTGATGCCTGCCATGGGCCGCTCGAGCAGGATGGCTGACTCGATCAGCACCAGAGGCGAGGACTGAGCCTGCGCCCAGCGGTCGAAATCGCGCGCCACGGCCGGATGCACCAGAGCCTCAACCCGGCTGCGGATCTGCACATCGCTGAAAATACGCGCCGCAAGTCTGATGCGGTCCAGTCGGCCGTCAGGAGCGACGATATCCTGCCCCGCCACGTCTGCAACAGCGGCAAGCAGCTGCGGGTCGCGGTCATACAGGCTCTTTGCCGCAGCATCCGAATCGTAGGCGGGAATGCCCATTGCCCGGAAAATCTGCACGACAAAAGATTTGCCGCTGCCAATACCGCCCGTACAGAGTATGACTTTGCGATTGCTCATTTGCGGTCACGGATAAGACATTCGACAATCGGCGGATCGAGACGATACTCGTACACCGGGAAAGAATTGCAGCGAAGCACCGGCACGGCCTTGGTGCTCATACCGCCCGAAACGGTGCGGAAATCCACCGTCAGCGAAAAATCCGATGCGCTCAGATGCGTCCCGTAGGGCACCTTGCACAATACATCGACCTTCGAAGGCAGGACGGTCACCGAACGGTTGCGGGGAATGCGGAGCACGCGAACGTCCAGCTCCAGGGGGAATTCGACATAGCGGACCACGTTCACCACGTAATCCACGCGATTACGCTCCAGGCGGAAACCGGGAATCTCGTTGAGACTCACCGAGCCGCGCGTCGTGCGGTCGAGATCCTCCAGATCGATCGTAGCCGTGCTCACGTGATCCACCAGATGCAGGTCCTGCTCCCGGCCATAGACATTGACCGAATCGGGAATCAACTCCAGCGGCCGGTCGGTCATATATTGCGGGGCAAACTCCAGGGACTGCCGCACCTCGATGGGCACGCGCTTGAAACCCTGGCGGATCATATGGAATGAAAGCGTTTTCTCCTCGATATATGAGATATCCAGATCGCTCCCGAAAAACTCCACTATACCATTGTAGAGGTCGTGGGAATTGACCAGGAAATAATCATCCCGGTTAAGGTCGCGGCGGATGTACTCAGGCTCCAGCGTCACGCTCACCTCGAGGGGCTTGCGCTCGCTCTGGCTGAACTTCCGCATATCGTAACCCTTGGCCTCGGCATCAATCCAAAGCACCTCTTCGGAGAGTGAATTGGCCTCGTAGCCCTCTATCGGCGAATCGAGCAGGATGCGGCAGTGCACCGTCACCGAATGCGGCTGCCACAGATTGTAACTTGCCCGCATAAAAACGGCCAGAAGGAGAGAAATGGCCAGTATGGCCAAACTTCCCCTTCTGCTGTTGAAACCGTCCTTTATGCGGCGCCAGTTCATTAGCCCTGCTGGGTCTCGCTGAAGTCGCGGACAAGAGATGCCTTGTCAACCTTGATCTTGACGTTCTCGTCAATCTCCAGGAGCACCTTCGAACCCTCGACCGAAACCACCTTGCCGTAGATACCGCCTGCGGTCACGACCTTGTCACCCTTGGTAAGGCCCTCGCGGAACTTGTTGAGCTCCTTCTGGCGCTTCTGCTGGGGACGGATCATAAAAAGCCACATTATAACGAAGATAACGGCGAGCATCAGCAGGAAGCTGAGGTTGCCGCCCTTGGGCTGAGCTGCTGCTTCGGCCTCGGCCTGAAGCAGAGTGAAAAACATCATTTTCATAGTATCGTAATTTTAAAAATATTTATCAGAATTGCATCATTTCTTCCTTGATCTTGACGATCTCGCCGGAAGCTATTTTCTCCTTTATGATCTTGTCCAGGATGCCGTTGACGAAGACGTGGCTGTTGGCCGTGCTGTAGAACTTCGAAATCTCGACGTATTCGTTGATGGTGGCCTTGACGGGAATCGAGGGGAAATGCACCGCCTCGGCGATGCCCATCACCATCAGCTCCACGTCGGTCGAGACGAGGCGCTGCGAATCCCAGTTCTCCACCTTCGAATGGATCAGCTGCGAGTACTCTTCGTGGCCGGCGACGGACTCCTCGAGCAGCTCGCGGGCGAATGCCTTGTCATCCGGATGGATGAATGCGCGCTTGCCCAGCACCTGCTCCAGGGACTCGAGTCCGGTGCGGCGGAAGGCAGCGACCTGCTCGCCGATGGCGCGGATGATGACATTGAGCACGTAGCAGATATCGTCCGGCCAGAGGGCTGAACGCTCCTCGATGATGCTCTCCAGCATCGGGTCGTCCTCGAACTCCTCCTCGAAGATGCGACGCCACAGCAGGCAGTCGGCCTCGAAGGAATCCTCACTGGAAGTTATATATTCGCGATAGTAGTCTGAAGAAAGGATGGAGGCGGTCAGCTTCTTGACATAGACGTCGTGATCGGCCCAGCTCAGCGCGTGGTTCTGGCAGAAGCGGCCGAACTCGGGATCCTTCTGCAGCAGGGCGGTGAAGCGGTTGTCCACGAAGCGATAGCTCGGCGAGGCTTCCTCCTCCGTCGGGTGGAACTTGCGAAGTCCGGCCTCGATGCGCTCGCGTGCGACGCGCGTTACGCTGCCGGTTATGTTGAGCAGGAAATAATACAATTCGGGCGTCATCTCACACGCCTTCATCAGATTTTTGACCGCCGCATCAACACTCTCTTCGCCGGAGAATACGTGGGCATAGAGAGTTTTGAAGGCTTTAATCCGGATTAATCTGCGATTGAGCATATCAAATTCAATCAATTATTTTGCAAAGATAATCTTAAAACCAAAATAAAAGTTAACTTTGCTAAAAATAAAACGGAATTATGTACTTTGAAGATTACGAAAATGCCGGTCGACAGGAGCGCTCAGGAGATGACGTCTATTCGAAGCCGATCCGTGCAGGGAAGAGGACCTACTTCTTTGATGTAAAGGCCACGAAGGGAAACGACTTCTATCTGACTATCACCGAGAGCAAGCGGCGCGTGGAGCAGGACGGACGGTTTGTCTATGACAAGCACAAGATTTTCTTGTATAAAGAGGACTTTGCCAAATTTACCGAAGGACTCCAGGAAGTCATAGACTATATCCGTGAACGCTGCCCCGTTCCGGATCACACACCTCAGGAAGCAGGCTATCAGGACGTGACGTTCGAAGAGCTCTGATGATGAGAAGGATCAAAACCATAGGCGTTCTGACCTCAGGAGGGGATGCCCCCGGAATGAACGCCTGCATACGCGCGGTTACGCGATCGGCAATCTATTCCGGATGGAAGGTTATCGGTATCTACCGTGGCTTCGAAGGAATGATTGCCGGCGAATGCCGTGAACTTACCACCGAAGATGTCAGCAATATCATCCAGCGCGGAGGCACCATTCTCAAGACTTCGCGCAGCGATGAATTTATGACCCCCGAGGGCCGGCGCAAGGCTTATGACAACTGCATCAGGCAGTTTGACATAGACGCCCTTGTGGTCATCGGCGGCAACGGCTCGCTCACCGGCGCACAGGAGTTCGCCAGGGAGTACGACATTCCCGCCATCGGATTGCCCGGCACCATAGACAATGATCTCTACGGCACCGATTCGACCATCGGTTACGATACGGCGCTCAATACCATCGTTGACGCGGTGGACAAGATTCGCGACACGGCCTGCTCGCACGACCGCATTTTCTTCGTGGAAGTGATGGGACGCGACGCGGGATTCCTCGCGCAAAACAGCGCCATCGCTTCGGGCGCCGAGGCCGCCATCATTCCGGAGGAATACACCTCCGTCGATCAGCTCGGCAGCCTTATCAGCCGCGGATTCCGCAAAAGCAAGAACAGCAGCATCGTGATCTGCTCCGAGAGCCACTCGATCGAGGGCGGCATTATGCACTACGCCGAACGTATGCGTGCAGCCTACCCCGATTTCGATGTGCGCGTCACCATCCTCGGCTACCTGCAGCGCGGCGGCCGCCCCTCGGCGATGGACCGCATCCTGGCCAGCCGGCTGGGCGTTGCGGCGATCGAAGCCCTCAAGGAGGGTCAGCGCAACGTGATGATCGCCATCGCAGACGACCAGATAGACTACGTTCCGCTGTCGCGCGCGATAAAGATGGACAAGCCGATCAACAAAGAGCTGATCAACGTCCTGAGCATTTTATCGATCTGATCGATTTAGCTAAAAATCAATCTGGAAGAAATAGGTGGCGCCCATCTGAAGGGTGCCGCCTTTTGCATAATTATTGCCCGCCGCAAGCAGGTGGACGCGGAGGCTGCGGTCCTTCATCGGGAACCAGAAAGCCGTGAATGCGCCCAGCCAGAGATCTTTCTCAGCGGTAATCTGCATCGGTATGCAGCTTCCGGGAATATTCCACGACGAAGCATAACCACCCCACTCGCTCTGCTCCTGACGGCTGCACTGCCAGACGCCCTGGGCGTACAGCTCCAGCTGCGGCGTAACAGCCCAGCCAAGGCGAAGCCCGATGGCCTCTTCCGAATCAAATGCGTGACGCAGCTCGGTGAAATGCGACGAAAGGTCCAGCTGGCAGCTGAAGGGGCCGTTGGTGTACATATGGCCGAAGGCGAAATAATTCATAAAACTGCCGTCGGGACGCTGGATGCCGTTGTAGGTGTAGAGAGTGTTGAGATGCTCGCCCGAATATGCCCACTGTCCGGTAAATGCGAGGCAGTGGCTGTCGAAAATGCGGCTGCTGTAAGGGGTGTCGGTGATCTGGAACATCAGGTCCGAACGCCCGGTCAGGTGGAATCCAATGCTGCCGCCCCAGAGGTACGCCTGGTAGTTGGCCACGAACGTATCGCAGACATCCGTGAAATAGTCCTGGGCATACAGGTCATAGGTATAGTTGCCATAGGCCATACAGTCCTTGCCCAGCTGGACGTAGAACCGGCCGATATCCCAGCGAATCTTGAGGATATCTATCCAGTTGAGATCGTCGGCATATCCCAGATTGGTGTAGAGACGTTTCGTGCCGGACCAGTTGTAACGGGCCCAGCGGTTGCTCATCGAGAGGGTGAAGCCGTCTCCGAAAGGGAGATTCAATATACTGTAGAGGATCGTATTGTCATATCCTACGCTAGTGCCTTCAAATGTATCGAAAAGTGATACCGCTACGCGCGGAGCTATCAGCAGATAACCGTTTTCACTCTCTTCCTGGGCGCCGGCCTTGACTCCGCAAAACAGCGTCAGGACCGCCATAAGCATAATCGTCTTTCTCTTCATTATCTTTCGTTTATAATCCCCATTCCGATGCTTTCACCGTACTCTTGGGCGCATTGGGCACGTTGACGAAGAAGGTCAGGCCGGTCAGCGCTTCGAGCTCCTCGACCGTATAGAGGTCCTGCGACGTAGGCTTGTGACCCGCGTTGCTGTAGTGGCCGAGAATGAATGCGGCGCACTTGAGCTCGGTTTCGCTGCACTGGTCGACCGCCTTGCCGGTATTGCCGCCCTTTGTGCGCAAGAGGACCTTGTACCAGGCGGTAGGTATCTGGAACTGGCCCGTGGAGTTGGAGCCCTTCGCGGCGGTCACCGTATGGCCGTAGCGGTCGGTAAACGTCTCGAAGATGCAGCCGATGACCTGGTAGAGCGTGTCACGGCAGAGCTGCCCGTCGGTAAATGACTCGAGATTGTTCCACGCGCCGCCGCCGGTATTGAATCCGGCCTGGATCTGGGCGCCTATATTGGAATGGTAGAATGCCTGTTTGTTGGTTGCCACCGAAACGGTGCGGTCGCTCGAGCCGAGCATATGGCCGCGGGTGTAAGGGGTGAATTTCGCGCTCTGCGGGCACTTGATATTCGGGTCGTCCTGATACGAATCGTTACGCCCCGAGCCGCCCAGATAGCATTCGTGCATAGGCGCAGCCACCCAAACGGCGTGTATCTTGCCCTTCGAATAGCCGCAGGAGAAGTTGCGGATCGAAGGTGCGTCGGCGCGGAAGGTATGCGAATAGTACATATCCGGATTGTCATCGTCGATGCCGTCGCGATTGGCATCCTTCTGTGCGGGGAGCTCGAACCAGCCGTAATCCGCCTGGCCCGTCTGGCCGCCGCTGCCTTCCTTGCGGGTGGTGAAGCTGCGGACCGAGCCGCTGTGGGTCGTGCCGGCCTCGACTACGAATGCGCGGTAATAATAGGTCGTATTGGACGGCAGTCCGGCAAGGGTGACCGAAAATTCGCCCGTCTTGCCCGAAGGAGCCGGCGCATATACCGAAGCGTCCATCGAAGATTCGCTCGTGCCATAATGGAATCCCACCTGCGTGGGAACCTCGTCCGTGCAGTTGAACGAGCCGTAGAGGGTCGCGCCCGAGGTCGTGATGTCGGTTATGTTGGAAAGCGTGGTGACAGAAGATCCGTCAGGTTTGACGTACAGCTGGATGGCCTTCTGGCTTGAGGTATAATTGAGGAACCTTGGGCTCGACGAATTGTACTGGAGCGCTCCGCAGGATGAATTGGTACTGGAGAGCGTCATCACGCCTGCATTGAACGTTATGTCCCAGGTCGTGGTGCCGTCATCCCAGCAAAGGCTCTTGGCGGCATTTGCTCCGAGCAGGTGGCCGTCTTCGTCGGCAAATGTCCAGTAGCTGCCCGAGGTGCCGAGAGTCAGGATGAGAGCCTCGTCAGGCAACGACTCGATGGTAGTCTTGTCGCTGCTGAATGTGGCCGTGAGCGAGGAGAGAAGCTTGCCGCTCAAATTTCCCGCCACCTTATCGTATGCATTGGCTGCAATGACTACCTTCATTCCGGCCGAGAGCTGGCTCATCGAAGTGGCGAGAGTCCACTCTACCGGGCCTGCGGATGCGCCTTCCTGGGTCACCGTGACGGTCTTGGTGACGTCCGGGAAACCGCTGCGGCTCAGACTCAGGTAGAGATGGCCCGTCCGCGCGGAGGTCGAGGTATTGGCCGCGACCGAGTAATGGACTTCGCTCCGGTCGGTGGAAATGGATGCGCCGCTGATGCAACCGTCGTAATCGACTGCAAGATCCCAGGCATCAGCCGCGGTGAGCGTGACGTCCAGAGTGCCGTAAGATACGCCCGAAGCCGGGACCTGCACATTGTCAGCCGCGTCTATCGCGGGCGAGAGCCATTTGCCTTCGGGAATATTGACGTCGATCAGGTGCTGGCGGTCATTACGGACGGCGACCAGCTGAGTGTGGTTGGTATATTGGGCTTCGCGGCCGGCTGCATCGATGAATGTCAGCTCAAGGCCGTTGTAGGTGCCGGGCCAGACGCTGATCCAGTATTCCGCCCCTGCCTCAAGTGCGCCGTCCAGGGTTACTGAGCTCGCGCCTGATGTGACTGCCGCCGTCGGCTCGCCGCCGTTCCAGGAGACCTGCGCCGTACCTGCGGGTGAATCGCTGCCATCTCCCGTCGCCTCGAACCGTACCGATACGATGCCGGAGTTGCGGACCTTGATACCGAGCAGTGCGCCCGCGTTGCGGAAATTGAGATCCGTCGAGGAAGCGTCCGCGATGGCCGGAGCAGCCTCGGGGGCGAAACTGCCCGCGACGGCCGTCTGGACCGAGGGCATCGTGACCGTTACCTTTCCGCCGGAAATGGTGGCCGAGGATGATGCCGGGCTGAGGGCGTAATTGCCCGAAGCCGGAGCGACGCTGCCAGAGAAATGAGCCTGAAGACCGCCCTTGGAGACCTCGGTGACGTTCAGCGTGGCGTTGCCGCCTGTCGGGGTCAGGATGCTGATGGCATCCGCCGTGCTCCAGAGCACCTCGCCGTCAGGACCCAGAGTAGTCCTGGTCCACGCGTCCCGCGTTGCGGTATATATATATGAGTCCGGCTGAAGGTCTGCCTCGGGAGTGACCTGACGGCAGGAGACGGCCGAGAGAAGCGCGGTCGCAGCCGCGACAAATCCGAGAATGAGCTTTTTCATAGCCCGCCTCCCTGGGATTCCCAAGTGTTGAACCCCGAAAAATCCTTGTCATCACCGTAGCTTTCACCGGTACCGGAAGTGCAGACAAGCCTGAGCGACTGCACGTTCACAATATCCGAAAACGGCTTCAAATACTCTTTATTCATTATTTGGACGCTTCAAAAGTATCTGACAAATATCGCCATTAATCGGAGATTAACAAAATAATTATTTTTTTTGCAAGAATGAAAAATATTCCTACCTTTGCTGCTCCAATCGCGGCCCTATCGACTAAGGGTTCAGGTCGCCACCCTCTCAAGGTGGAAATACGAGTTCGAATCTCGTTAGGGCTACAAAAAGAGACCGATGCTTCGTGCACCGGTCTCTTTTTATTTTCAGCCGGCGCCAGGGCCGGCCGAATGTTTATTTGACTTCCTCGAAGTCGGCGTCCTGGATGTTGTCATCCTTGCTGCCGTCCTGAGGGCCCTGCTGAGCGCCTGCGCCGGGGTTGAAGCCTGCGCCCGGGCCTGCCTGGCCACCCTGAGCAGCCTTTGCCATATCTTCGGAAGCTGCGTGCCAAGCGTTGTTGAGAGCCTCGGTTGCGCGGTCGATGGCTGCCAGATCCTGGCTCTTGTGAGCCTCCTTGAGCTGGCCGAGTGCGTTCTCGATGGCGCCCTTCTTGTCAGCGGGGATCTTGTCGCCGTAGTCCTTGAGGTTCTTTTCGCTCTGGAAGATCATCGCATCTGCGCCGTTGATCTTATCCACGCGCTCCTTCTCCTTCTTGTCGGCCTCTTCGTTGGCCTTGGCCTCGTCACGCATACGCTTGATCTCGTCTTCGCTCAGGCCGGATGAAGCTTCGATGCGGATCTTCTGCTCCTTGCCCGTCGCCTTGTCGAGCGCCGAGACATTGAGGATACCGTTGGCGTCGATATCGAATGTCACTTCGATCTGAGGGATGCCGCGCGGTGCGGGGGTGATGCCGTCGAGGTGGAAGTTGCCGATGGTCTTGTTGTCGCGGGCCATCGAACGTTCGCCCTGCAGGACGTGGATCTCGACCGAAGGCTGGTTATCGACTGCCGTACTGAATACCTGGCTCTTGCGCGTAGGGATCGTGGTGTTGGCGTCGATTAGCTTGGTCATCACGCCGCCGAGGGTCTCGATACCGAGCGAAAGCGGGGTGACGTCGAGCAGCAGCACGTCCTTGACATCGCCGGCGAGGACACCGCCCTGGATGGATGCGCCGATTGCAACGACTTCGTCAGGGTTGACGCCCTTGTTGGGGGTCTTGCCGAAGAACTTCTCTACGATCTGCTGGATGGCGGGGATACGGGTCGAACCGCCGACCAGAAGGACCTCGTCAATGTCCGACGGACGCAGGCCTGCATCCGAGAGGGCCTTGCGGCACGGCTCGATGGTAGCCTGGATGAGGTTGTCGCAAAGCTGCTCGAACTTGGCGCGCGAAAGGGTCTTGACCAGGTGCTTGGGGATGCCGCCGACAGGCATAATGTACGGCAGGTTGATCTCCGTGGAGGTCTGGCTCGAAAGCTCAATCTTGGCCTTCTCGGCAGCTTCCTTCAGACGCTGGAGCGCCATCGGGTCCTTGCGCAGGTCGATGCCGTCGTTTTCTGCGGCAAATTCGTCTGCGAGCCAGTCGATGACTGCGTGGTCGAAGTCGTCACCGCCGAGGTGGGTGTCACCGTTGGTGGATTTTACCTCGAAGACGCCGTCGCCCAGCTCGAGGATCGAGATATCGAATGTACCGCCGCCAAGGTCGAAGACTGCGACCTTCATATCCTTGTTCTGCTTGTCCAGGCCGTATGCCAGCGCAGCTGCGGTAGGCTCGTTGATGATACGCTTGACCTTGAGGCCGGCGATCTCGCCAGCTTCCTTGGTAGCCTGGCGCTGTGAGTCGCTGAAGTATGCCGGGACGGTGATGACTGCCTCGTCAACAGTGGTGCCGAGATAGTCTTCGGCGGTCTTCTTCATTTTCTGGAGGACCATCGCCGAGATCTCCTGCGGAGAATAGAGACGTCCGTCGATATCTACGCGCGGGGTGTTGTTGTCACCGCGGACAACTTTATATGATACACGTTCTACTTCTTTCTGTACGCGGTCATAGGTCTCGCCCATGAAGCGCTTGATCGAAAAGATGGTCTTGAGCGGGTTGGTGATAGCCTGACGCTTTGCAGGGTCACCGATCTTACGCTCGCCATTGTCTGCAAATGCCACGACCGAAGGAGTCGTGCGCTTGCCTTCGCTGTTGATGATGACCGTAGGCTCCTTGCCCTCCATTACTGCTACGCAACTGTTGGTGGTACCGAGGTCAATTCCGATGATTTTACCCATAATTGAAATCTCCTATTTTTTATTGTTTTTTCTCGAAATCCATTCGCCGCTTTTGCGGCTGCGACCTTTGACTTATCCAACTTTGTGCCAACCGCGAAACCTCCGCCAAAACTGACAATGTGGCAGACTCCGCACCTTTTTTCTGCCCGAAGGCCCTGAGCCGCAGTTGCGCTAAAGGCGCAAAAGCGGCGTTTTGCGCGTCAGACGGCTTGCTCGAAACTCCTCCTTTTTAGTCGGCTCCGCCGCCTAACAGTCGTCAGACAAACTCTCGCACGCTTCGCAGACGCCGTCTTTTGGCTTAAACGCTATTTCGCTTTTGCTTATGCGCAGCTGCGGCCAGGCCTTCGGGCGTGAAAGGCGCAAACATCACCCTTTTTGTCATCCTGAGGCCTAAGAATCTATCGCTCCGCACGGAAAGCAGCGTTTCCGATGCTCCGCTCTAAGCCGACGAAGCAGTCGGTCGGCCGTCAATATGCGGCAAGTCAATCCGCCTCAGACGTCATTCTAAGGCAGGTTGATCTGCCGCACAGGCTAAAAACGGGCGATGCGGCAGGTTGACCGGCCTCAGAAAGCACTACAAGGCACATCGCCCTGCCGCATATTTCGTCTGGCCTTTCATTTAGGTTGTCACTTTATTTGGCAAGCATTTGGGTTGTCCCCTGATCGGCTTGGCATTTAACTACCTGAATTTCACCAGATAGCTGAAAGTGCTACCCCCACTCAGAAGGGGTAGCACTTTCAGCTATCTTGCGGTGTATCTGCCGGTTAAGTGCCAAAGCAAATCAGCCTAGCACAAAGCCGTACAAATCATTAATACTCGTCTACGGCGTTCTTTGGATTAGAGCCTTCGCTTCGCTCAGGATAACAAGGGTAGTAGCCGGGGGTTCCACTCTTTGCTTATGTTTCTTTAATAGAGCAAATTATTTGACTTTATCAATTTATTATCATATCTTTGCCCGGCTACTTGTGAGAGATGTTACCATATCAAAGGATGAGTTCATCTCTGGACAAATTCTGAACGTTTCCCCCCTATTCCTCTGACATTGCGCTTATAGACAGAAATGTCTGTTGCTGATAGCCGTGTAGCCCCGCCAGAGGTTCTCTTTTATCGACGAGGTTCCCGCCTTATTTTTTTACGTGATTTCCCCTGCTGAAGCCGGAATCCGTCTGCTGTTTGTCAGAACAACCACTATATATATTTAATAATATGAAAAACAGTAAATTACAAAAAGAGGATGTTGTAGGGCGGTTCTACACTCCTCCAGTCTGCAGGTTTTTTTATTTCGAACCCGGACAATTTATGTGTGTCAGTCAAACAGAGCCCGTCGGAGAAATCGAGGGTGAATGGTAAAAATGAGTAAAAAAATGAAAAACTCTTTGATTTGCAGTGTTTTGGTAGTTATTGCCATCACTGCGGGTTGCCAAGAAAAACAAGAAATACTTATCCGGGAAGAATCAAAAGTATTCATAGCTACGATAGAAGATGATAATGAAAGGGAAACAAAGACTTCCCTTGACGGGGAAGGTAATGTGCTATGGAAACTTGGAGACCAGGTGAGTATCTTTGCCGGGAGTACCATCAACGAACAATATCAGGTTACCGATGCCTCTGACGGGAAGACCTCAGCTACTTTGAACAGGGTCACCAGTCCCGGATTTGTTGCAGGAACTGATATAGATAACAACGTGGCTTTCTATCTCTACGCTTCAACAGCAGGTATTGCAAAGAAAGGAAGCGGCTATGTCATCGGAGACATAAGCCTTCCCGCGACCCAGAACTATGCGGCAGAAAGTTTTGGCAATGGGGCTTTTCCTATGGTAGCAGTGACAAGCACCGCAGAGGATATGAAACTGAAGTTCAGGAATGTCCTTGGCGGCTTGAAACTCCAATTAAAAGGAACCGTCACCATTACCTCCATCACCGTGACGGGCAACAATGATGAAATCCTCTGTGGTGATGCTGAAGTGACCGCAACCTATGGTGGAATTCCATCCATCAGCCTTTCTGATGCCTCTGCAAAGACTGTCACCCTGGATTGTGGTGAAGGGATTACTCTTGATCCGGAAACGGCAACTCCCTTTATCATTGCCCTTCCACCTATGACAATGACTAATGGGTTCACCGTGGTTGTGACTGACTCTGAATCCAGGCAGATGGAAATCAGGACCACAAAGACCCAGACCATCCCACGATCAAGCCTTGTGAAGATGCCTGTTGTGTTATATACTGGGATAAAAACAGCCTGTGATTCTTTTAAACCTTTTACCATTACATCAACAGGAAGTACATCCGTATCAATTGCAATGGTTGGTACTCCATATTCTGTCGATCTTGAATATAAGTTAGGGGCAGGAGAATGGACCGCATATACAATTGGTTCCACCATAGATTTGGAAAATGGAGAGTCGTTGCAATTCAAAAAACGTTTTGGGGAAAATGTTTTTTCAATGAGCAGGGGTGACTATTACAAGATTGTCGTCGACGGGCCCGGGAGCGTGGAAGTATCAGGCAACATAATGTCACTGATAGACGGGAGTATGGAGGCGCTTACCCTAAATTACTCTTGTATTTTCTACAGGTTGTTTGACAGGTGCACAAGACTAACCGGTGCAGCCAACCTTGTTCTGCCTGCTACGACATTGTCCCGATCTTGTTATGAAAGTATGTTCTATGGTTGCACGGGTCTTGAAACAGCACCTGAGTTACCAGCTACGACATTATCTGTATGCTGTTATTATGCGATGTTCTTTGGTTGTACAAGTCTTACTGCCGCCCCGATAGAACTTCCGGCCACCACACTGGCAGATTATTGTTATCATGGGATGTTCTATGGTTGTACAAGCCTTGAAACAGCACCTGAATTACCTGCCACCACATTGGCAGAGTACTGTTATTATGCTATGTTCGTCGGTTGTACAAGTCTTTCTTCTGCACCCAGGGTACTTCCTGCCACAACATTAAAACCCCATTGTTATGAATTTATGTTCTGTAGTTGCGCGAGTCTTGAAACAGCTCCTGAGTTACCCTCCACTACACTGGCAGAGCATTGTTATGAATATATGTTCTTCTGCTGCTACAGCCTGACCACTGCCCCGGAACTTCCGGCAACTACTTTAGTTAATGGCTGTTATTATTCTATGTTTAGTTACTGCAGCAATCTGAGGTATATAAAAGCATTATTTACCACCTCACCGGAAACGGCCTATACAGGTTGGTGGGTTGATGGCGTCGATCCGTCCGGCACATTTGTAAAGAGTAGTTCAGCGTCCTGGGATGTGACTGGTATTCACGGTGTTCCTTCTGGCTGGACGATAGAAACAGAATAAGTTTTACATTTTCCAGGCGGAGACATCGACGCCGGAGAGTTCGGCCTGACGGATGCGGGTGGAGGAAATGTCCCAGAGGGGGCCGTCGAGTGGAATGATGCGTTTGAGGGTGCTGGCGGCATTGTGGCGGGCACATTCACTCTCCAGATCGACGCCGGCGCGCGGATACACCCAGATCTCGTAATTGTCGATAAGGTCCTGATAACGGTACCAGCGCTGAAGGGATGCCAGGCAGTCGGCGCCTATGACAAGGATATGCTGGGCGTCGGGCTCAGCTTGGTCCAGATACTCAAGCGTCTGTATGGTATAGGTCGGCTCGGGCAGGTGAAATTCGACATCGGAGACCGTCACATTCAGGTGACGGCGGCGGATGGCACGGCGCGCATTCTCCAGACGGACATTTGCGTCAGCAAGATCAGCCTTGCCCGAAGGATTCTTAGGAGTAACGACAATCCGCAGCTCGTCCGCATCCCCGTTTGCCAGGACGTAGCGCATAATCTCGTAATGCCCCACGTGCAGCGGGTTGAACGAGCCGAAAAACAGGGCGACCCTGCGGCGCGGTGAATCTTGTACTGTCATTCAGAGTTTCAGGAAATCCTGCACCAGCGCATCTGCCTGCTGCAGGCAAAGTGTCAGATCGTCATTGACCAGGATATGGTCAAACTGCGGAGCGAATGCCATCTCTTCGGCAGCCTTGCGCACGCGCACCTCGATGGCCTCGGCCGAATCCGTCGCGCGCGAAAGAAGCCTCTGGCGAAGCACGTCGACCGACGGCACGCTGATGAAAACGGAGCAGGCGTCATCGCCGAAAATGCGCTTCAGATTGACTCCACCCTTGACATCCACGTCAAAGAGGATGACGTGTCCCTTGTCCCAGATGCGCTTCATCTCAGACTTGAGCGTACCATAATATACGCCCCCGTACACCTCCTCGTGCTCCACGAACTCATCCGCGGCAATCCGTGCGCGAAACTCCTCCGGAGTTATGAAATAATACTCGCGGCCGTCCTGCTCCTGTCCGCGCGGCGCACGCGAGGTGGCCGAGACCGACAGCTCGAAAAAATCGAAAGTATCAAGCAGGTGCTTCACCACCGTGCTTTTGCCGGAGCCGGAGGGAGCCGAGAATATGATGACTTTGCCTTTTTCCATTTTAGTCGTAAAAACCGTTTTTCAGGACAAAGTTATGAAATAATCCTTATTTTTGTAAAAATGCCGTCAAGGCACGATTCATTTACGAACTCTAACTTTTTTGTTTATGGTATCATACAAAGAAATTGGTTTGGTCAACACCCGCGAAATGTTCGCAAAGGCCGTCAAAGGTGGCTATGCCATCCCCGCTTTCAATTTCAACAACATGGAGCAGCTGCAGGCCATCATCCAGGCTTCGGCTGAGACCCGCAGCCCGGTCATCCTCCAGGTTTCCAAGGGCGCACGCAACTACGCCAACCAGACGCTGCTGCGTTATATGGCGGAAGGTGCGGTCCAGTATGCAAAAGAGCTTGGTTGGAAACGTCCCCAGATTGTGCTTCACCTCGATCACGGTGACACTTTCGAGACCTGCCAGAGCTGCATCAGGATGGGTTTCTCATCTGTGATGATCGATGGCAGCGCACTCCCCTACGAAGAGAACATCGCCCTGACGCGCAAGGTCGTCCGCTATGCCCACCGTTATGACGTGACGGTCGAGGCAGAGCTTGGCGTGCTGGCAGGCGTCGAGGATGAGGTCAGCGCGGAAGAGTCCCACTACACCCGCCCGGAGGAAGTTATCGACTTCGTCAAACGTACCGGCTGCGACTCGCTCGCCATCTCGATCGGCACGAGCCACGGTGCTTACAAGTTCCGTCCGGAGCAGTGCAAGCGCGATCCCAAGACCGGCCTGCTCGTCCCCCCGCCGCTGGCATTCGACGTGCTCAAGGCTATCGAGAAGAAGCTCCCCGGCTTCCCTATCGTGCTGCACGGCTCGTCTTCCGTCCCGCAGGAGTATGTCAAGATGATCGACACCTACGGCGGCAAGATGCCCGATGCTGTCGGTATCCCCGAGGAGCAGCTCCGCAAGGCAGCCAAGAGCGCCGTCTGCAAGATCAACATCGACTCCGATTCGCGTCTGGCGATGACCGCTACGATCCGCAAGGTGCTGGCAGAGAAGCCCGGCGAGTTTGACCCTCGCAAGTACCTCGGCCCTGCACGCGATGAGATGAAGAAGCTCTACGCCTGGAAGATCGTACACGTGCTCGGCTCCAACGGCAAGGCACGCTAATCCATTATCCGCCCTATGATCTATCCAGAACTGCCGGCTGAAGTCAGCGAAGATATAGCTTCGCGAATCCTCTACGAAGACAACCATCTGATGGTCTTCAACAAGCTCAGTGGAGAGAT
The DNA here is from genome assembly GCA_902773925.1 of uncultured Bacteroidia bacterium. Classification (GTDB taxonomy): domain Bacteria; phylum Bacteroidota; class Bacteroidia; order Bacteroidales; family UBA932; genus Cacconaster. The sequence goes on from CACYGI010000004.1 coordinate 107,454, forward strand.
TGTCCAGGGCGACAAGACCGGTGATGTCCCGCTTAGCGAGATGCTCAAGGCATTTATCGCCAGGCGGGACAACAAGCCGGGTCAGGTCTTTATCGGCGTGCCGCACCGCCTCGACCGCCCCGTCAGCGGCATCTGCCTTTTTGCCAAGACCTCGAAATGTCTCGAGCGGCTCAATGCCGCGTTCCGCGAGGGGACGGTTCACAAGACCTACTGGGCTCTGACCACCGCAAGGCCGGAGCCTTCCGAGGGAATGCTGGTCCATTTCCTCGTGCGCAACGAAAAGCAGAACAAATCCTACGCTGCCCGCACGCGGGAGGCTGCGATGCATCTTACCGGGCGCGGCGGCGTTTCCGGCGGCGCAGGCGCCGTCAAGGAGGCCCGCCTGAAGTACCGTCTCATCCAGGAGACGCAACGTTATTTCCTGGTGGAAGTGGAGCTGCTCACCGGCCGTCATCATCAGATCCGCTGCCAGCTTTCCGCTGCCGGTTGGCCGATCAAGGGGGACCTCAAGTACGGCGCACCCCGTTCCAATCCTGACGGCAGCATCAGCCTTCACGCCCGCAGCGTCACCTTCGTCCACCCCGTTCGCAAGGAAGAGATGACCATCACCGCTCCTCTCGACTGGAGCCCCATCATCAAAGCATAATTGTGGTTTGGCTGCGCGCAGCCGGCTACTATCTTTGTCATCCTGAGCGTAAGCGAAGGATCTATATCCAAAGAACGCCGTAGACGAGTATTAATGATTTGTACGGCTTTGTGCTAGGCTGATTTGCTTTGGCACCTAACTGACAGATACACTGCGAGATCCCGAAAGTGCTACCCCTTCTGAGAGGGGGTAGCACTTTCAGTTATCTGGTGATATTCAAGCAGTTAAATGCCAAGCCAATTTTGTCATCATGAGCGGTAGCGAAGGATCTAGATCCTTCGGCCTGTGGCCTCAGGATGACAGGAAGGGGCTTGCCCCCGGTAGGCGTAGGCCAACTCTCCGCACAAAAAAAGTCAGCGCAGGGCTGACTTTTTCGTGCGGAGAGATCGGGATTCGAACCCGAGATACGCTTTTGGCGTATACACGCTTTCCAGGCGTGCCTCTTAAGCCACTCGAGCATCTCTCCAGTACCTCTGGTCCGGAACAAGTCCGGATTGGGAGTGCAAATATAATAAAATTCGCCGAATTGCGACAAAAAATGCGTAACTTCGCAAAGCTATGACCAAAACCCCGGAAATATCCCCCGAACTCAGACGGCGCCTTGCCGGCATACGCCACGTCGCACTCGACATGGACGGCACGATCTATCTTGGAGACACCGTCTTTCCATTCACGGCAGCATTTCTCGGACAGCTGGGCCGTCTGGGCATCGGATACTCATTCCTGACCAACAACCCCACCCGCTCCCGCCGCGACTACCTCGCCAAGCTGCTCAGGATGGGCATTCCGGCACGCGAGGAGCAGATTTACACATCGGTAGCCGTGACCATTGACTACCTGCTCACGCACTACCCCGGCGCACGGCGGCTATATATGCTTGGCACTCCGAGTATGGCCGGACAATTTGCCGAATCGGGATTCATCTCCATAAGCGAAGACGACCAGAAGGCTCCCGATGCGGTAGTCATATCATTTGACACGACACTCACCTACCCGCGCCTCTGCCGGGCTGCCTGGTGGCTCTCTCAGGGACTGCCATACGTCGCGACCAATCCCGACCGCGTATGCCCTACGGAGTTCCAGACCGTGCTGGTAGATTGCGGCTCGCTCTGCGCCTGCCTCGAAACGGCGACAGGCCGGCGACCGGAGGCTGTCTGCGGCAAACCTGCCCCAATGATGCTCGCCCCGCTGCTGCGCGACCACGGCCTGCGTCCGGACGAGCTCGCAATGGTCGGCGACCGGCTCTACACCGACGTCGCTATGGCCGCGGGCATCGGCGCACTGGGCGTCCTTACGCTTACGGGAGAGACCACGCCGGAGATGCTTGAGGGCGCGACCCTACAGCCGGATCTTACGGTCGAAAGCATTTCCCGATTCGGAGACATATTGCAGGACATCCGCAGATGAGTCCGTATTCCACCATAACCCGGGTCCGCCGTTCCAGCCCGCTCACATCCGTGCTGCTGGCTGTGTTCCCGCTGTGCCTGATAGCCTGGGACCTGATATATCCCGTCAGTGTAGCAGAAACCGGCTGGGTATCGGCACTTGCAGGACTTGCCATTCTGGCCGTCTGCGCCATCTGGGTCAATTCGCTCAACAGCCGCTATTCCTCCAACCTGAGCTTCCAGCTGCCCGGGCTCTACCTGCTGCTGGCGCTCTCGCTGCCCGGCTCCGTATATCTGTCGAACGAGCATTTCGCAGCCCTGCTGATACTGGCCGTCGTCACGCTGATGTGCCGCTACAAGCAGGAAAGCCACCGGAGCGACCTGGTATTCTGTATGGTATTTATCAGCGCGGTGGCCTCCTCGCTATTCCCGCCGCTGCTGCCCGCGTTGCTCCTTCTGATCCTGACAGGCATCATTTACAGCGATCGCAAATCATCATTCCTGATCATACTTCTGCTCTCGACCCTCATCGGCATTGCCGCAGGATGCGGATGCAGCTACCTTTTCCACGGACCGGAGACGATGTCTGCAAGATGGGCATCCTACTGGAGCGCTCTGTCCACTCCGCTGCGGGGCGGCGGATCCTCATCCTGGCAGCAGATAGCGATGCTATCGATGATGATTGCAGGCAACGTGGTCTCGATAATCCTCTTCCTTCTCAACCGCCGTCACCTGCGGCGCGAAGAGTCCCGTCTGCTCAATACGACCGCTCTGGCGACCGCCACGACCGGAGTCCTGCTGACGGTATATTACATAGGGAGCAGTCTCTGGCCGCTCGTCCTGCTGCCGGTTATGGCACCTCTCTCGCAGGTCATATTCAACCTTCGGGACGAAGGCCGCGGAGTGCTGCTGATGATTTTCGTGCTGATTTACGGCCTTCTCGCCGTAGCCCTGCGCATCCTGCCCTTTATAGGGTAAGCCCCTTTATCCAGCCGATCATATCTTTGAGGACCTCGGGGGAAATGGTCTCCTCGATACCGTTGTACTCGACCGGCAGGCCGCTGGTGCAGTGTTGCAGCATATAATTGAGCCCGGGATAGACTTTGATCTCGGCCGAGGGACAGCAGCGCCGGATGATCGCGACGTTGGGTGCGGACATCACCTGGACATCCTTTGCGCCGCTCAGCGCGAGGGTCGGACAGACCACGCGGCGAAGGTACGGCGCGGGATCCAGATCGAGGAAATAACGGCCCCAGCGACCGCCGTTGACGCGCATCTTGCCGAGGGCCATATAGGACTGATTCTCAGCGTTGCGCTGATCAAATCCCTGTGCCATCAGGACGGCGCGATTCTGCCGGAAGAGGGTCGTGTCGCCGCGCTCAGCCATACCCGACATCGAAATGATGAAATCCGGACGGCCTTCGGCAGCGAGCATAAATGCAATCGTACCGCCTTCGCCGTGGCCCAGCACGCCTACGTGCGCAAATCCCGCCTGATGCAGGAAGTCAATGCCGGCCGCAGCATCGTCGCGGAACGAGAGCGTCGTGGCCGAACCTGCGATGCCGGCGTCATTGCCATAGCCGCGGTCGTCGTATCGCAGCGTGGCGATGCCCTCGCGGGCAAATGCATCCGCTATGACGGCGAACGGACGGTGCTCGAACGACTCCTCGTCGCGGTCGTGCAGGCCGGCGCCGCTGACAAGCAGCACTACGGGATATGGCGAACCATCCTCGCGCGGCAGCGTGAGCGTGCCCCGGAGCGTATCACCTGCGCTCTCGAACTTGACTTCGCGGGTGCGGTACGGGAACGGGCGGACGGGGGTCTGCGGACGGACGGCGGAGGGCTCGCCGCGCGTAAGGGCAAGCGTGAGGGACTCGCCGCCGATGCGGAACGAGCCGATGATGCGCCCCTGGAAGAGTACGCCTTCGAAGGTGGCGTCCATACGGGGAATCTTGAGCTTGAGCGTCGCGATGGTGCGTTCGGTGACCACGACCGGGATGCCGCGGACATTTTGCGAAGGCAGGTCGAGAGTGCTGTGCCAGCCGAGGCGGAAGAGGACCGGCATCACCTTGCCTTCTTCGCGCAGCATTCCACCCCACGCGCCTTCGATCTGCTGCGCACGGATTGTCGCACAGGTCGTTGCGAGCAGCATAATGGTCATCAGCAGATATTTCTTCATTGGCGCTTCTTTTCGTTTAAGGCAGGCAAAGTTAATTATTATTTGTCTTATCTTTGCAGAAAACTCGAACCTATGAAACGAATTATTGCTTCTGCCAAGGCCCCCGCTGCCGTCGGGCCGTATTCGCAGGCCGTCGAGGCCGGCGGGACCCTCTATGTTTCAGGCCAGTTGCCCATCAACCCCGCTGACGGCGCGATGCCCGCTTCGGTCGCCGATCAGACCCGCCAGTCGCTCACCAATATCGGGGCGATCCTCAACGAGGCCGGTTATTCGTTCGATGACGTGGCCAAGACCTGCGTCCTGCTGACGGATATCGCTGATTTCGCGGAGATGAATGCCGTCTATGCCGAATTTTTCACCGGTGACAAGCCCGCGCGCGTCTGCTATCAGGTCTCCGCCCTGCCCAAAGGCGCCAAAGTCGAGATCGATGCCATCGCGGCAAAATAATAACGCTTATGAACGTAAAGCTTATCGGCTCTCTTTTGGCCGTATCACTTATCGCATGCCCGCTGCTCTATATATTCGTGGGCCCGGCTCTGTCCCCACTTCAGATAGAAACACTCAAACTGCTGGCAATCATTACGCTATGTAGTGTCATATTCTGCTTTGCAGTGGGCGAAATCACATCCAACAACAGTCAGATGGACAAGCTCTGGAGCCTGCTTCCCATCGCTTATACCTGGGTTATCGCCTTCAAGGCGGGGCTGCCGCTGCGACTGGTCGTGATGGCCTGCCTGGTCACCCTGTGGGGCGCCCGTCTGACCTTCAATTTCGCCCGCAAGGGCGCCTATAAGCTGCGTTTCTGGGAGGGAGAGGAGGATTACCGGTGGAAGGTGCTCCGCGCGAAGAAGGAGTTTCAGCCTCACTGGAAATGGATGGTCTTCAATCTCTTTTTTATCAGCCTCTATCAGAATGTGCTGGTGCTTCTGACCACCTTCCCCGCCCTGGTGCTGATGGGCTCCGAGAAGCCTTTCGGATGGTTGGATGCCGTCGTGGCGGGGCTGATGCTGGGATTTATCGTCTATGAGACGGTGGCCGACGAGCAGCAGTGGCGTTTCCAGACGGCCAAGTGGAAGCTGATCGGCGAAGGCCGTAAGCTGGAAGATCTGCCTGCCCCGCTCGACAAGGGGTTCAATACGACAGGCCTGTGGAGCGTCAGCCGCCACCCCAATTATTTTGCCGAGCAGGCAGTATGGTGCTGCTTCTATCTGTTCACCATCGCGGGCGGCATCGGGATCATCAACTGGAGTATGATCGGCGCGCTACTGCTGATCGTCCTGTTCCTGGGCAGCAGCACATTCGCCGAGGAGATAAGCGCCGGCAAGTACCCCGAGTACGCGCAATACTGCAAGCGGGTCAACAGGTTTTTCCCCGGCAAACGGTATAACTGATGCCTCATCTGGGAGAATTGATTTCACTTTCGGTCGCCGCCTCGTGGACAGTGACCGCCCTTTTTGCCGATAAGGCAAGCCACAGGCTGGGCTCGACCACGGTCAACGTCCTGCGCCTGTCGATGGCCATAGTGTTTCTGGGGGCCATCCTCTGGGTGACCATCCATCATCCCTATCCCATCTATGCCTCCTCCCGTGCCTGGCTATGGCTGGCTCTTTCGGCTCTGGTAGGCTATGTCTTCGGAGACTGGTGCCTGTTCAACTGCTACCTTTCCATAGGTGCACGTTTCGGCCAGCTCTTCATGACACTCGCTCCGCCAATGGCCGCTATCGCCGGCTGGGCCATCCTGGGCGAGTCGCTGGGCTGGAAATCCGGCCTGGCGATGGTAGTGACCCTCTGCGGTATCGCCATTTCTATCCTGAGCCGCAAAGACGGGCACAAGGTGCATCTGACCCTGCCCCTGAAGGGTGTCCTGCTGGGGCTTGGGGCTGGTCTTGGACAGGGTGTCGGACTCGTGCTGAGCAAAGTGGGCCTGCAGTATTATACCGAATCCATCCCTTCAGACGCGCCTGCGATGATGGGGCAAATGCTTCCTTTCGCCTCGACGATGATCCGGGCCATTATCGGCGCCGCCGGATTCCTGCTGCTGATGTCACTGCAAAAATCTCTTCCCCGGCTCAGGTCGGCGGTGCATGACCGCACCGGAATGCGATACGCGCTGCTCGTTACCCTCTTCGGGCCCGTGGTGGGCGTTTCGCTCTCGCTGATGGCAGTCCAATATACCGCCGCAGGTATCGCCTCTACGCTTATGGCCCTCACTCCGGTTTTCATCCTCTTCCCCTACACGTTCATCTATCATCAGCACCTCAAGCTGCGCGAGATCCTCGGCGTTGCGGTTTCGATGGCCGGAGTCGCATTATTTTTCCTTTTATAATTGTTTTGTTATGATCAAGATTGGAGACAGAATGCCTCAATTCGAGGTGGTTGACCAGGACGGCGTGACTGTCCGTTCCGAAGATTTTATCGGCAAGGGCCGCAAGACCATTATCTATTTTTATCCGAAGGACAATACTTCCGGCTGTACGGCCGAGGCCTGCAGTTTCCGGGACAATTATGCCGAGCTGACCGCCGCCGGCTATAACGTGGTCGGAGTGAGCAAGGACAGCGCCAAGTCGCACAGCGGCTTCCGCGCCCGGTACGAACTGCCCTTCCGCCTGCTCTCGGATCCCTCGACCGATATGCTGCAGGCGTTCGGAGCCTGGGGCGAAAAGAAAATGTACGGCAAGACGGTGAAAGGCACCATCCGCCGTACATTTATATTCTCCGAAGAGGGCATCCTCGAGCGCATCATCGAAAAAGTCGATACCCGCAACGCCGCCGGCCAGATACTCTAGTCAGTATTCAGGCCTTATAATACTCCTTGTACCACTGGGCGAAACGGCGCAGGCCTTCGCGGAGCGGGATCCTGGGGGTGAATCCGAAGTCTGCCTCGAGCGCGGTGGAGTCGGCGTAGGTCGTTGGCACATCACCGGGCTGCATCGCGACCAGTTCGCGGTGTGCTTCAAAATCATAATCAGAGGGCAGCACGCCGGCACGCACCAGTTCCTCCTGCAGGATGCTCACGAAGTCAAGCAGATTCTCGGGCTGGCCGCCGCCGATATTATACACGGCATAAGGCGGCACAGGCAGGCCATCCTCACCCGTCCGGCGCTCAGGCGCACCCTGCATCACGCGCACGATGCCTTCCACGATATCATCTATGTAGGTAAAATCACGGCGACAGTTGCCGTAGTTGTATATCTGGATCTTGTCACCTCTGAGCAGCTTGTCCGTAAACCCGAAATAAGCCATATCGGGCCGGCCTGCAGGGCCATAGACCGTAAAGAAGCGCAGTCCCGTGCTGGGAATATCGTACAGCTTGCTGTAGCAGTGGGCCATCAGCTCGTTGCTCTTCTTCGTGGCCGCGTAAAGCGAAACCGGATTGTCCACGCGGTCGTCCGTGCTGAAAGGCACCTTCTTGTTGCCGCCATAGACAGAACTTGACGAAGCATAAACCAGGTGCTCCACCGGATTACGGCGGCAGGCCTCAAGGATATTATAGAAGCCTATGATATTCGACTGAATATAGGCCCCGGGGTTGTCGATGCTATAGCGCACCCCCGCCTGGGCCGCAAGATTGACCACGATGTCAAACTTATGCTCCGCAAAAAGCCCGTCCACCAGCTCCTTGTCCGCAATACTCCCCTTTATTGACTTGTAATTGATGCCGGCAGGCTTGCACCTATCCAGCTCCTCGAGACGGTACAACTTCAGTTTCGGGTCATAATAGTCATTGAGATTGTCAATTCCCACGATCGCGCCCCCCTTCATCTGGCCGAAGAGCCGCCGCACCAGGAAGCTGCCGATAAACCCGGCGTGCCCCGTCACGAGAATCGTCTTATTATCAAGGGTAAGCTTTTGCATTGGATTAAAAATTATGCTGCAAAATAGTAAATACTCACTTTAAACGCAAAGATACGCAATGCAGACCAATTACAATTCTATTTTTACAGATGAAAAAAGGCGCCCCGAAGGACGCCTTGATTATTTGGATTAAACCAATGAACAGATAAAACTGACAAAAGGCTCAATATCCTCTTCGACGCTGGCCTTTTCCAAAGTGGCCATATTACCTATACCAGTAAAAAATCATTAGTTTATTTTGCTGCGCAAACATTAGTTTTTTCTGCGGCACGGCATTTATTCGCCCTTCAAATATGCGATAAAACAACTAACACCCATAATGACTAAGACAATTATTAGTTTATTTTGCTGCAGAATCATTAGTTTATTTCGCAGAGAGAGTCTTAACATCATTTAGTGGAGCCCTCCTCTTTAGAGTGCCTGCGGTAGATGGGTTCGCCGGTATCAAGGAGCACCTGTTCCAGAATATGCTGACCAGTGGCAACCATTACTGTCCCAACAAACTGGAGAACATTTCACTATATGAATTGTCTTTTGAGGACCTTGATTGATAGTATGACCCCCGAGCCCAATCTTCGTCTCTTTCATCATATTCAGGCTCTCCTGAAAAACGGGATTTTGCCTCATCCACTGCCCCCTCCCAGATATCAACTCTCATCCTAGGTATCTTATCCGCAAGAAGGGAAGCTGTTCCTCCTATCATATCACATTCCTCTTCGCTAGTGGCAGATTCCAATTCTGCCTCCAATGAACTTTCTACTCTTTCTAACAACTCATCGCATTCCAAGGCTTTCTGACCGAATTCAGTCATTTCCAGCAAATCCAAGATATTGACAAAATCATCCGACCAGTCTGCTTGTTCATATACGACAGCTGAAAGATGTTCTAAATCCAGTGCATTTCTATCTCCCTTATCTAGACGATCAAGGAGCGTCATTCTGTCCAAAAGGCTATACTTGCTGCATTCAAGAAAGTTTTGGCCAACAACAGCACTTACCAACTGAGGATTATTCTTAAAGAGAGTTGTAAAAGTATCCTGCATCTTTACGATATAACCTGCAAGAGAAGTGCTTTCTCTCACGTACAATGATCCGGATTCCTTCAAAGTACATAGCCGGAAATGGGCAATGGCATATTCATACGCGCCAATTACAGCGGGATAAAGATTAGCTGTAATTTTAATCATCCTATGAAAATCTGTTGATGGTAAATCCGAGAAGGTGTTGTATACCTGGTCTGCAAATAGTGCATTCTTAATCAGCATACTTTGCACATCCTCATACGCTCTAACTTTATCAAGCAAATAATCAAATACTGAAGGATTATGAAAACCTGTTATGAGAGAAGTCATATGTCTTGAAGTGAGGACAAAAGTACCTTCCAACATCTTTAACGTTTCCTCCCAAGTCATTTCAGTGAGTGAGAGTGACAATTCACCAGATGTCCTATTAATAAAAAACTTCACAGCCGAATACCACTCATCATTATACACGGGCCCATTCCCCATGGTCATTCTGATAAATAGAGCATATTGCGCCAGCTGTGGCATGTTACAGAAAGCGTAATCCCATACTGAATTAGGATGCTCAAAGAAATCCAAGAACTGTTGAACAAAACTGGTCGGAGAAACCTGAAGGTATAGTTGCTTGTTCAGGAATGCTTCAATGATTCGGGGATTAAAATTCTTATGCTTGATGAGTCTCAAGTATCGCGAGCCCAAAAGAAGTTGGCGAATATACTCTATAGGTATTTCTGCTTCCGCCAGATGGTTATACAAGATATGCGCCCGAACTTCCTCTGTGTAATCTTCCAAATCTATCGTACACTTAGCCAACTCTATGTTTCTCACAGCAAAATGCTCATATTGCCTCATAGCTGACTTTAAGATGTATTCTCGGGTTGAAAGAATAAACAATTTGTCCGGCTTATGACGGATCGCATCAATGAACCGTATTACTTTGCTTTCAAAACCATCCTCAGTTACATTAAAGTAGTTCGCTCCGAGAAAATCATCGAAAAAGAATACTTGTCTCTTCCCTTCAACCATCTTTTCAGCGGCGTCATCCATAGTATATACCCTGATGGCTTCTTCATAATCCTCTCCCAGAAGTTTATAAACAAGCATTCTCGCTAAAGTTGTCTTTCCTATGCCGGGAATACCAGATATAATAACGAACCGGTTCTTCAGTAGAATGGACATCGCTTCATTAAAGCTGTCATTCATCACGTAGGTTGCGATATCTCTTCCTATCTCTTCGCGTTCAAAACCCGACCAATTCTCTATACGACGATGAAGAATCCTCTCCATCACATTCGTACTCCCAATCCATAGCTTATAGTACTGATCCTCTATGTCATGAAACTGACCGAGAAGATTGTTGATATCTTCTCTTCCAAGAATGTCTGTAGTATTAAGGATGAACGGCGCAAATAGATTGGTGATTTCATCCTTGTTCCCGGGAGTCAGTCCAACTGAAGTTGAAAGGATATAACGCTTGGGATTGAGACGCCTAACCTTTTCAACCTCCTGCTTTAAAACCCTCAATAACGAATCATAGTCTTTATAGCGCTTTGCCTGAACAATAGTCGTACTCCTATGCGACGCACAAGCGAACCGAAGATCAATTCCATTATCGCGCCCAGAAGTAAAACTCTCGATGAATATACTCTCCCTTTTCTGGAGAAGATCCCTTGTGAGGCATTCAAACTCGTTGGGCTGAAGTATTTGGAAGTCGTACTCAAGCATAAAAAAACTCGGTTAAATAGTCTCTTTGGCGACCATCATCTATCAAATCATAATCAGTCTTTTCAATAACAGCCTCGTCTGCTTTTATAGGTATTGTAATCCACCAAATGATAATAAAAAAGAATACTATTATGGTGTGAATAAGTTAATAATAGCTTCCATTAAGCACATACTCTAATCCAATAATAGCAATGAGTAAAGTAGCCACCAAAACTATTACCCCTGGTCTTTCAATTCTTTTCTTTCTGGAAAACGAAAACACTTATTGCAATCAGAGTTAGTCCACATTATTCTATTCTATTCTATTCATTACCACGGGGCCCAAAAAAAACTGATCATTTCATTAATTCTCCTCAGCATATTTCCCTCACTGTTGGACTAACGCAAACAAATCCAGAACAGTAGTGTCAAACTTAAGAGGGGAACTGCGCTATTATCACACATAGTATCTTTATTACAACAGGGAACGATAATCTTTATATTGACTGTAAATAGATGTCAGCGGCCAAAAAGGACAAGATATCTACAAGTATTTTTTTTCAATATCCGCTGCCATATATATAGATTCCAACTCATTATGAGCTGTTGTCCGAACTAAGATGCCGATTTTGTTATCCGTATCCATAAGCCGAATATCAATTAGGCCATTATTTCTTATTGTGGTCTTTTTCTTTGCCTTAGGATCAAAAGCCAAAGAATTCACCACTTCAACAATATATGACTCCTTCTTGATTCTCTGAGAGAACTCTTGCAGCGTTTGCTTGCCGTGGTCAGGCCGAAGGCTAATGCGCTTTGCTTCCGGAGCAATTTCTGAAGCCCTAAACTTGAGTGATAGATTATTAATAGCCCACGACACAAACTCTGGTTCGGCGAACTGTTTTAGATGAGAGATGCCAAAAATTCTATGGTTTCGGGCTTTCCTTGTTTCATCTTCTACGACAGAGAGAGTAAAAGATGTATTCTGAACCCAAAAATCATCTGAGGCAAAACTCACCACAAAACCAGAAGAATAATATGCACAGGCAAATCCGTCTGCAATAACTTCCTGCTCTTTTCGAACGAGCTTGGTTGTATGTAGAATATACATCTTTTCCTCTTCCGTATCGTCGTAAATGTAAGGAGGCTTAAGCATGGACAAAAACATCTGAGCTCCGAAATTATTCCCATAAGCGTTCTTGGCAAGATAATCTTTCAATGAAAAATCTTTTTTCAATTCCAAGTCTTTTGCAGGCTTGTTAGAGCGCACTTTCTTAAAGCCAAGAAAACCTCCGCAGAACTTTAGAACCGCCACAAAGGTTTTTATTCTGCTCTCAATTTCCTGATCAGTTTCGCACAGGGGTTCAACGGAAATCTCATTAAAAAAGGGCTCCGGCTCACGCATACCACTACACCAACTCTAACAACTGCTTCGTCCACTCATCCATAAAATCATCGGGAAATAAACTCAAATTCCCCTGGCTATCGCAATAAATCTCACATATCTCCGGGGTGCTTGTATTCTCACTATTGGAGAAATGCAAAATAATACTTTCCTCCGGCTTGATTATCCCGTTTTTTGCTGCGATTCTAAGGCCGTTGATAACATGATCACTATGTGTCTCAAGGAGCAGCTGGAATCCATTATCCAATGCCTTCTTTATCAGGAATTTAGCCAGTCTAGATTGTGCCCCAGAATGAAGATGTGCCTCGGGGTTCTCAATAATGACAAAACTGCCAGGTTTTGCCATCATGGCTGCAACGACGACAGGGAGAACATAACTATAGCCAAATCCCACGTTGATGGGTCTCAGCGTTTTTACACCACTGTTAGAGTTCAACCCCAATTCAATTTTATCAGTCGCAAAATTAATGGAAATCGACGCTCCTGACAGTATGATTGCAAGATTATGCTCCAGTTCGCGGATAAATTCCGGACCCTGTTCTGCAATAACATTAATGATATTATCACCCACGGGGCTCAAATAAACACCCTCGGACCGAGTATACACATACTTTGCCTCATTGACAGGTCCGTTTCTATCTGCTGAAATATAGATAGCATCTTTCAGGTTTTGTAAGATAGCATTATCCGAGGTTACGCCAGATGACAATTCAGCCCCCCCCTCAGTCGTCGATGAAATATCATCTGGTCCAGACATATATTCAAAAGTTTCCTTCCCATTTACCTTCTGTGAAACCAATGCCCCCATCTCTGGAAACTTCTCTATTGCTTCAAAACGTACTGCCACGCTTTCTTGAGCATCTGATTCGATGAACACCTCAAAAGAGCGGTCTTTGCTATCTTGATTAATCAGTTCACTAAAACAACCTTGATGAATATACCCGCCGTTAACGATAAGTTGGTCCAGTGAGTTTGACCGCCTCATAGATTGACCAAGAAGAAGCAATGACTGCGATATACTGGATTTGCCACGACCATTCTTACCATACATAATGGTAATCGGCTTCAGCGAAATCTGAGTTTCTTCACCAAAGCATTTAAAGCCTTTGAGTCCTACCTTACTAATCATAATCATTAATTCTTCATCCAATCCCAGAATGATCTTGGTAACCATCCTTGATAACGCTTTTCCGTAATATCCACAACGAAAATACGATCCTTGGCATCCATTGTTTCTCGGAGTTGTGTGGTAATCTCGTCAACTGACGCAGAATCATTCACCTTGACCATCCAAGTGGATTCAAGGGGATGCTGCCAACCATTCTCCCCTGCGAGTGTTTTTATCAACTCGTAGAGTTCCGTATAATTACGGCCGGGCTGCTTCAAATCATAAGTAATCAAAAACAATTTCATGTCTTTGTATTTGAAACTCAAATTTACACTTTTTTCCCCATTCAGCAATACCGCATGATATTGATTGATTGAAAAAGTGCGTACTAACTCTTACCTTTTCCACCTCGAACAACTTCTTAAACAACCCCCATCTTTCATCATATACCATAGCAACAATATCGTAGTTGTATAAATTATTTCTTATTATCACGGTGCTTGCCATTAACTCTTCTCAAAACCCGTCACGAATAGCCCTTAGACAGCTCTCACATTGAGGATGAAAGTGGTATGATTTGAGCCTACCGTACGCTTTTAGAGGTTGTTTCATGCGCCCAATCAATAGATCACTATATGAGTATCGTTCTCTATGTACTATCTCGACTCAATTATCAAATCACGATTAATCATAGAGAAAGGATATCCTCCTCCCCAATCGGCTCGTAGAGTCCATCTTTACACTCCAGGATTACCGTGCCGGATTCCAATACTTCGACAGAATGCCACTGGCCGATGGGGATGGTCACCGCCACGCAGTCACTGGCGGGAGCCAGGTCAATCACTTCCGTAACCACCCCGGCTTCATTATAGTACACCTCGCGCAGATGGCCACGCAAACAGACGACCGTTTCCGAGGATTTCTTGTGCCGATGAATCGGAAGCGGTGAGCCAGGTTCAATTGCATTGAGCATACGCTGCGAGCCGTCGGAAGGCGAATTCCGCAGGTCCATATTCATCCGCAGCCGCGGCGAGGCCTTCGCCTGGGCGGTCAAGTCATCCAGTATAGCTTGTGTAATCTTCATAGTTCTATTTCTTCAGTGAGGCCAGATACTCCTCATGCAAATGATAATACTTCTTCATAAACAGCACATACGCCGCCGCCAGCACCAGCGCCACCACAATCAGATAGATCCAATGCGCCAGCACCGTATTCGGAATCAGATACACCATCACCAGCGAAATCACCAGCTGCAGCCCCATATAAATCAGCGACACTACCACATGCGACATCCCCAACTCATTCGCCATCAACTGGTAGGCGTGCTTGCGATGCGCCTCACCCAGATTCTCATGCAGCATCACCCGATGCACGATCGTGCAGCAGCCGTCGATGCCATACACCAGCAGGAAGATCAGCCAGGTGATATCCCGCGTCTTCATAATCAGGCAGCCGATCAGGAACAGCAGGATGAACGCCATCCCCACGCTCCCAACGTCCCCGGCAAAGCACTTCGCCTTGTTCTTCGGCCGAAAGTTGAAGATGCTGAACACCAACACGCCGATAATGGCCACCACCAGAAACGACTCCTCCACGAACCCTCTGTCATCCTGAGCGAAGCGAAGGATCTGTTCGCCAGCAGTAGCGGCACCAGCACCGCCAGCGAATACCCGGCCGTGATGCCATTGATGCCGTCCATGAAATTATAGATATTCGTCGCGCCCACGCACACAATCAGCGCAGCAATGCCGATGAGCGCCCATACCCACCAGGCGAACTCACCGCCCGCAAATCCCAGGCTCTGGACAATCTGCCAGAACAGCAGTCCCATCGCCACGAACTGCACCACCAGCCGCACGCTGTCCGGCAGCGAATGGATATCATCCACGAAGCTGATGCCCGCCGCCAGCGTCACCGCCGCCAGCATCCACGGATACTGGAAGCCGAAGAATGCGCTCCACACCCACAGGCCGATGACGAAGATAATTCCGCCCCCGCGGATCACCACCTTCGTATGCGAGCTCCGCTCGTTGGGTTTGTCGATGATGTTGCATTTGTCCGAGATGCGGAAATATACCAACTCTGCAATAATCAGTATTACTGTTATAATTCCATATGTAATCCACATATACATAGTTTTATTTCTTTACGTAATATCCACCCGTCTTATCCGAGTCTCTATGCTCAATAAGGTTTGATTTAGCCAACAAGGCAATATGTCTATCAATTGTAGGGATACTTTTTCCTGTCAATTCAGAAATACGTTTTCTCTGAATACCAGGATTAGCCTTAATAGCCTGATAAGTACTATTTACACTATCACTTAGGCTATCATTTCGACTATCATTTACCCTATCATCACCATTTAATCCGCCATTACCTGTCACTTGTCCTGGAGCATCCTTCGCCTGCCTAATGGTTGCATACACCATAAACTCATTCTGTTTGTACTCCGGTGCTGGCAGTCCTGCCTCCTCCATCTCACGGAACATCCTGTCCACGCCCTCGCCAAACTCCTTCACCAGCTTGTACGACCGCATATACAACGCAATCTTCGGGTTCCTCGAAAAGTGCATCTCTCGAATGTTATACGGTCTCACCAAGCCGGGCAGAATGCCGGGGCTCTCCACCGTAATATGGTCGTCAAACAGCTTCACCTCATCTGTGCGGAATCGACCGTCTGGTCCCAGATATGTATGTTCCTTGATTTGCGTCTTCACAAAAGCCAGCACATCGTTTGTCAACTTCAATAACGGGCCGGTGAAAATCTCATCCTTCACCACGTTCATCTCCGTTCCCACCTTGGCTTCCGTGCCGTCATAGCGGATAACCCGAACCTGCGCCCGCTGGAAGAACCGCTGCGGATTCTTTCCGAACAGCAGCACGGCAGCCCCCGTCAGCGCCTCATACTCTCGCCCACGGTAGTCCTCCTTCTTCACCACATAGCCATTCTCGCGCAGATACGTCTCAGCCCCCTTTCCATAGCCTATCACCTTCACGTAATCCCCCACCAGCGCCATATCCAAGTCCTCCCATCGCGCGTTGTTCACAGGCGCATCCTCATAGTAATGTTCACCCTTGGCATACACCAGTTGCATTCGCTGCTCAAAGTTCAGTTTCTTCGACTTGTCGCCCACGCGATAGTACACCTCATCCGCCTGATTTGCATGCACTCGGACGCTCTGCGGCACCGTCATCAGAATGATATGGTTGGGCTGGCCATTCACGTCCGTCACATCCATATATTCCGTTGAAGCGGCTATCGACGGCACGCAGTAATCATACGAAGCCCTCAGCAGCTCGTTCACGTGCTCCGTCTTGCCATCCACCCCCGTGAGTGCCCCGTCATCCTCCACACCGATGGCAATCCTTCCGCCATCCGCATTGGCGAATGCGATGATGGTAATCGCCAGCGCTTTCGCATCTATGCGGGCACTCTTCCGGTCAAATACCTGAAACTCCGTCGATTTCTGTATCTCTTCTATAGTCATATCGTATCTCTTTCAATAGGGTATCACCATCCGATTCGTCGCTCACTTAGCGACCTGCCGTGAGTCAAGGAAGCCATTATACGTTCTCCGTGAAAAGAGTTTCATCGTTACAGGTGAGGCTCTTTTTATGTATTCTCTATGGTTGAAATAAAACATTTGCGTCCTTGGTATAAACCAACTCTATTACATCTTTCATTACACCCTTGCCTTCAATGTTTTCATATAACTCCAGCAATACGCCATCTTTAGAATACTCTATAAAGGCACCGACAAGAGTATCGTGAACACATCTTGGATCCTCTTCATAATTCCCAAGAGGAGATACAAGCGATTTCACCCTTTCTCTGTCCTCAGCGGCATGCCTTCTATTACCTTTCCGCTTCATTTCTACAGCGAGCAGATTTCTTCCATAGCCCCTCTTCTGAATTAGTAAGTCACTAACCATATATACTGGCAAATGGGCACTGTTCTCATAATGCTTCAGGTCGCCATTCCCCATACGATTGTACTCAACATCAGCAAAGTACCCTTTAAAACACTCTACACCGTTCAATTGATCATACTTACGCATAAGGTTTTCCATGTGATGTGCTAGCCTGGCGCAAATGTTTCTTTCAGACACACCAAAACGGATGTTATCGTAGTCCATTTCATAGAGCCTTGTCAGCGACTTAATCAGTATCTCTTGAACAATAATATCTCTCATACCTTCACATCATTTCCTGTTAAACACTTTATCCAATCGCCTGAGGCCTGCTTTTATTAAGGCATCCATTGAAATCCCCAACTCTAGTGTCACCACTTCGAAGTCATGCAATCTCTGAATAGTTTCCGACCAACATATACCTTCCAACACCTCACGCTGTTTCAAAAAATCATGGTCACGATGTGCTCCGGCATTGTGTCGCACCTCCGCAAGCTCAGGTTTTGTCTGTTTATAAAAATCCTGTAGTTCCTTTCTTGCAATCCTTGTTCGTGCCAACTCAGCGGATGACAATAGTTTCGATGCTATGTCTTGATATTTCTTAGCTGTAAGCAGCAATAGGTCATCACACCATTCGTACATCATTACAAAAGCATCAACAGCTATCCGCTCTTTGCCACTCTCATTTTTCTCAAAATACAATAGTTTCTGTAGCCCTTTGGTTTCAAATGAACACTGTTGACATTGCGCTGCTGTATTGACTATAAACTCTTGCTCTTCAAACGCTCGTTTCATCTGCATCAGAGTATGTGTCTGCCCGTTTCTCGCTATTCTTTCATCAATCTCTGCTATATTTCCTCTGCATATCTTTATCTGAAGTTCAAACTGCTCAAGACATTTCTTTTCTTCCGCTATAGTATTCTCCAATGCAGCCTTTAGATCATCTCCATCCGAAGAATCCATCCTTTGTTCCAGAAAAATATCTAGACACTTACCCATCCTATGCAAAATTAATAGTCCAATTTCGTAATGTCTGCCTCATCATCCATCTCTTTGGCCATCCGCTCATACTGCGCCCATAGGTCTTTGAAGACTTTCGAAACCCTCGGGTATTTCTTATTGTACTTTTCGTAAAGACCTTTGAATAATTCAGCATTTCCTCTCTCTATTCCACCGCCATCGTATGGTCCACGAGAAGTTAACCCGCGTTTATTAAAAAGCCCAGCATTGTAACTACTGTAAAATGCCTTCTCTTCTATTGGCTCGATTACAGCAAATAACTTCTCTGCGTCATTTTCCCATTCAGGGAAATGCGCAAACAATTGTCCCAATTGGCTGCATGCCTGTTTGTACTGACCATATTCAGACGCCTTACTCAATACAGCGCTCACCCACTTCGATAGAACCTTTTCGTCCAATGTTCCTTCATCACCAGCACCAGGAATAGTTCTCCACTGATTAAACAGATAGAAAGCCCTCATCGCATTGTGTTTATCTGCTTCTGTAGGATCTTTCTCTTGTTCCTCTTCAGTTTCTGGTTTATAAAGATAGCACAACAATTCTATTACAAAGTCGGGGCTGGTAGCCAATTTCTCATTCAGCAATGCCAAACTTCCCTTTTTGTGGTCATACCTCAAAACTGGCAGATACATCCATTCCAATTGCAGCAATAATTCTTTATTAGCATCTTCTCTTTTATGGAGTTGTTCTATATACACACTTAGTGGATGGTGATCAATGGTATCATTTAGCTCTTTTTTTGACCTTAAGACGCTTTGCAGTAGATCTTCAATAACTGCCGTAGGCATCTCCTTGGCATAAATCCAGGAATCATTCATCGCATCAAGGCCTCTTCCAACCGAAGCCAGTTTTCTGATCATATAAAGAGTTTTTTCCTCCTTGTATCCACCCCAGAATACAGCCGGAACTCTTTCCCAATACATCTGCTGTATATCAGCATCCAACGTCTCAATATAGTCCCACAACATCCTATTCTGTTCAAAACACAATAATAAAGATGTCAGTTCTTCTTTTGTGAAACCATCTTTTTTACAAACTTCATATAAAGACGAGAAGAAACCTTCTCCCTGAGCACTCTCCATAGTTGCTATATAGCCTTTCACAAACTTTGCATCTTTCTCTGCTCCGAGTAATCTGCATACTTTAGCCGTCAGACCATCAATAGAAAACGTTGCTAGCGTTGAGCCCAACGTCTGGGGCTCCTTAACCGCATCTTTCAGTGCAACTACTTCATCTATGCCCAGTTTGTCTATCAATTCCGCACAGGCTTCTTTACGCAGCCTCTCAGTTTGACGTGCATTAACATATATATCAACTTCATCTCCATCAGGTTTTTCCGGTATGTGAGGATAATACTCATCAAAAAGCCAGATGTATTTCTCTGTTAAATCTACTGGGATTGTTGCCTCATAAGCAGCTCGCACACTATCAGCCTCTTCCGCTGTTAGCACATAGCGATCCTTTATCCCCGTCAGATTCTGATACCACAGTGTTTCCCTTAAAGCCTTTCTGGTTTCATTGTTAGAACCTTTGATAAGCTTTACTGCTTCTGGCAACCACATTATCAGTTTGTGCCGTAATGGATTGTGCACAGGCTCCATCCTCTCAATAAGAGATTTCAAGTGCTGATCATCTCCATCAAAAGCATTCATCAACTGAGTGACTGCCCATTTTTCAGCATCATAGATAGCAGATGGTGAATATCCTTGTTCTTCTCCAAACTCATAATCTCTCCATTTCAGCTTATAGGTTCCAGAAGTCACAGCCCCTGGTTTAGGTAACATTGACAGCATCAAATTCCACATCTCTGGGTATCCGTCATTCAAACACTTATCCAGGATTGCGAGCCTACCTTCCAACACCACAGAAGTATGCGGTTTCCATGGAAGATAGATATCCACCAAACTATTGAATGGCCTGTTTGACAATCGCCCTCCCGGATCCATTTCCGCAAGCCGCAACAGGATTCTTGTCACCCTTTCAAGGTAACTTGGATGCCAGGCGAGTGCTTCCAAAGCCCAAAGTAATGAAGTATGATGGCTCTGAGGGAAAGCAAATCCTTCCTTCTCTTCAAACAAAGCAGTAATAACAAGTGTTTGCTCATTAATTGCAAACTCAATTTCGTCTAAGAACACCCTTGGGGATGCTTCTGCGATCAATGGAAGATGGTCAGAAACCTCCACCCACTTATCAGGTGTTGCTCCATGCAGCAGTCGCTTTAAGATAGCATCCGCCCATTCCTGGGCATTCCCTATTGGCAATCCCAATCTATCACCATATAGTGCGATAATTATTAAGGTCTGCAACAACCCTTCTTTCAACTGGTCGGAATACTTCTCTTTTGCCTCAACAAAAACACGCTCAAAGGCATTCTTTATTCCGTCAAAGAAATTATCATCCAATTGATTACTCATCTCCGTCCACAGCATCAACGAAGAAGTCAGCCTCCAAATAGGCCCAGTTTTAGTCAGGGGCGAAACGGGCTGTTTTAACCATTGGTCAAGACTTGCATGATACTTTTTATAATCCACACCTTGGTAGGAGCAGAGTAATAATATATCACTCTCAAAATTATCGTTCCAACGGCTCAGAAGGAGTGCTGGCTGCAGTTCATTTATTTTTTCCTTCTCAACCCATTTCGCCCCTGCTGGAGGGAAACCCAATTCCTTTCTTATCAAGGTTAGGTTGCAGTTATTCGTGAATACAATCTTGTTCGCTTCAGGTTCTGCTATACCGTATGACACCAACTCTTCTACCAAGGCATGACGCTCTGGCACTGGTAATAATACCACATCCTGACGAAAATCATCATCTGGTCCCAACGCGACTATAACAATATTTTTTGAGGCCGCAGAATAGACCGTACTATTATCTTCAAGATGTGTGACAATATTGATAGAATTCCTGCATTGAGCTATTTTCCTGAGCGATGCTATAGAATCCACCACTACAGTTTTACCCAAGAACTTTGATCTTGCAGGTTCTGGTAATGACATCCCCGCCGCAATAATAAAGCCCATAGCTTCTTCTCTTGAAGATGCTTTATAGGCTCGTAAACACGGAGTTCCTGCTACGGTTCTTAAAAGATCATCAACGATTCTTTCTCTACCCGCCAAATAAAATCTGGGGGTTAATACAATACCTTTTGGACCAATGCTTATATCATTCCATTGGTCTAGTGGCATAACCACGCTTGAATCAAAAGGAAGTCCTATCTTTTGAGCAAACCAAGTAGTTACAATTGGCAATTGAAGAATCCACTGTGCCAAGCTGACAGAGTCGTATACAATGACATCTTTCCATTTCCCTTCAGTTTTTTTTGCAGCTATCCATTCGTCCTTCTTGCCCCAGTAGTATGGCGTAACAAAAACAAAACTCATTTGACTCTTTTCCGAATCTGGTATCTCATCGGTCCTTTTTCTATAGTCTTCATTAGCTTTATTCTCGAAGTCATTTCTGGCACCAAACTCCCAACCGCTTCTTCCTTGAGGAATAAAATGATGGCCGGCAGTACTATTCACCAAGCCATCCCACCCGCCTAGGAAAGTCGCGCTTCCTATGGGAATGTCATATGTGCCGCCTTCATTGGGTAATGTGTTCATTACCATTTGAAAGATCAGTTCTGCCATACCCGATTTCGCCTCAGGTGTATCAGCCCACCTTTCAAAATCTTTTCTATCAATTAGCATATATCTACAGAATAAAAGCGATCTATACTCCTTCTATAATTTTCTTCAACCTCTTCGTCAGTAATTTTTTCCTCTCTTCCACGAATTTTCTAAAGTCCGCCACATCAAGTGATACTCCTGTAGGTATCAGTTGATTCTCCAAACTAATATTATTGTCCTTTACCCAATCCTTTAATGTTGCATCCTGCTTGGATTCATTTAGAAATGAATTCAGCAATTGCAAGTTGATAATAGAATTCCAGTTCTCTGGGTTGGTATAGAACTCAAATTCCTTTTCATCAGCAAAGTCAGTTTTCTTTAACCCCAAGAAATAACTTGATGGATGAAGATGGTCTTTATGGAACTTTTCTTGACTATCAAAGTTCAGGTGAGAATAGAGTAATGCCAGCACAGTATAACACATCGGTGCATCTTTCTGTATTGACAACCAACCATCAACCAGTTCGTCTGTAATTGCCAGATTCTTTGTTGCATCTCCGGCGAACCTTGCTTTTATTTCTTCAAACGGGAAAACACCCGCTCCTTGGAACTCTCTCAGAACGCCTCTTATACGAGTCAACACTGTATCAGACTGACCACCGAATACGCCTTTTAACAATGATATGCATAGCCATTTCCGCATAGCTTTCTTTTCATCTAAGCAAGCAGTCTTTTTATTGATAACTTTTTCAAGGTTATTATAATAGATGTAGTAAATGATGGGGATAACTGCATTCTTTGCTCGTACTGATGCATCGTTAAATCCCCAACTGTCAAGTAATGTGAAAGCGGCAATAACAGATTTCTCCACCCTGTCCCAATTATCATCAAAAATGAGGGCTATCTCCTTATTAAAGTTCTTCACATGGAACTTAATATTCTCATTGAACAGCACTAAGCAGGTCTTAAGCAGGAAGTCCTCGCTGATAACGAAATTGGGGTTGCCTATATCAAACACCTTCTTTACCGTTTCAGGGAGCACCTTCCTGGCATCTCTTTTCTTCCAGTTAGCTGTCGTGATAGACATCAGCAAATTAGAGAAACTCAGTGGTTCCCCTCCGCTGTTTGTCCTTATAAAGATATCCAAAACAGTATCTATATCCTGGCTGTCTTCCAGATAATAATTGATAAGTTTATCTTTAAAGATGCGGATATACAGAGTCTTTACGGTTCTTTTAGCGAACTTATTGTCCTTCCACAACTGAGCATCTATATAGTCATCCAAATCCAGTTCATCAGGATAGTTCAGTATGTCATTTACCTTGTACCAGATGTGGTTTGGATCTTCCTTCATCTCATCTACCTCCCATTCCGTCAGGAATACAAAGTCATACTTCATCATCCGTTCATTCTCTTCCGGTAATGGTGCGGCAAGATCCACATAAAGCCTTCTGGTAGGTAAGCTATCTTCGTCATCTTTCCACCATTTTCTTGGCATCTTATAGGCATATGTGCCTTTCAAGCCAATGTACAGAGCTGTCAGGCGTTGCTGTCCATCAATCACAGCGATAAAGTCATCAAATCCCTTAGTGTCTATATCCGTATTTTCTTCTGCAAAGAACGCACGATACGCCTTCAAGAATTCATAGAACTTGAAACTATTCTTCACTTTGGGACTATTGATTTCCCAGAACATAAACGAGTTGATGGGATAGCCCTGCATGATACTGTCAAACAAGGCTTCGACTTTTGGTGCCGTCCACACGAATTTTCTTTGTATGGCAGGCAACAAGTATTTTCTGGCTACGATCTTATCAATAGCGTCTTTGATTCTTATTGGTGTTTGAATTCCGCTCATTATTCTTCGTCTCTATCTTATTTCTTTCTTTTTAAACTTGGTTAGCTCATTCGTCTTTTCATGTACTAATTGAAAACTATTGGCATTAACCTTCATATGTTTAAATGACTTATCAGACAAATCATAAATAAGATAAGGGAAAGTCTCGTACTTCCTTAATGGCCTCCCGTAATAATATATCCTTTTCGTCTCCGGATAATAAAACCCTATGGGCTGGACCCTCATGTATGTATGAACCTTAATCATTTGCAAATGACCACCTACAGAATCAATAGTGCAATCGTTAATGTACTCCGTAAGCACGTCCAGAGGTTCATAACCAAACGTATCTCCTTTCTTCAAACCTGCGTCTTCAAAAGCTTTATATATTTTATACCTCACTTTTGATATCAGCTCGTAGTCTCCAATAACAGCAACTGGTAGGCCCATAATCGAAGCAGCCGGCTTAGCAACCATCTTCTTGAGGCCATTATCAAACACTATCGTATAGAGAAGTAATTCTCTCTTCATGCATGAGTAACCAGCAAGAATCATTGAGAAGTCCGGTCCAACTCTATCATTCTCTTGTATCTCTTTTTCTTGATAAAGACAACTATTCACGACATCTTCCACCAGATGGACAAAATGTAGGAAGTCATATGCACGATCTCTAATGGGACCGTTTATTTCTACCGCGTGATTTATGTGTTCTACTAATGGCATTGTATAACCGGTATTGCCAGCACATGCAATAGCACAGTCACCTCGTAGTATTGGAAAGAGCTTTGGACCTACGGGAAGACGAGAACCACCTCCAGAGAACATACTATCTGAAGCCAAACAGATTTCCTCTGTCTCTTTCATTTTACGTATCCAACCAATACAAAGAGTCATATTAAAGATGTTTTTGTAGTCTTGCCAGGATTTGCACCTGGATCTCTCCTTAAAAATCTCTTTTGCCGCCAAAATATTGTAATTAAGAAGGAGACTCTTACTATTGAGCTACAAGACCATTTATATGTTATAACTAAAAATACTACTTTCCTCAGCGCCTCCTTAAACCTTTCGACTTTCGTCAGGTCTCTGCGCTCACAATCTCTTCCGTTTCTCTTTATCTGCTATGGCTATTTTAGCATGTAATATCTAGGGATTGTTGTTTAATGTTTTCAATTTGAGTCGAGCGGGAGCCATCCCTTATTGCTGACGCATCAAACTCATCGTTTTATATCATTTTTGCGCTCGGTCCGGGCTTCATCGCCCGGATTTCGCGTCGTTTTTCTAACGCCATCCAGGAGTTCTCTTTAGAGGACTCCACTTGGGACCGTTTGAGGCATCAAACTATGCGGCTTCCGCCAGTTGCTGCTCCATCAACCTCTGCACCAGGAAGAATCGCCCGCAACATTGCCGGGGCAAAAGAGCCTACCCAGAGTGTAGCCAGGCCCTCATTCTTCGCCGCCAGCATCAGATACGTGGCGACGATGGCGGCGTCCACCTCGGCGCCGTTCTTGCCATCGTAGCACCTTACCCACGCGTCCGCGGGCCGGCAGCCCACGACCAGCAGCAGCGGCGCGCCATAGTTGGAGCGCGTCACGCCTTTGATAGCCTCCAGCGTCTCCGGACGGGAGACCGCCCAGATATGCACCGGCTGCTTGTTCACCGCCGTCGGCGCCATCCGCCCGGCCCCCAGGATCCGGTCCACCTTCTCCTGCTCCACCCCCTGCGCCGCAAACGCGCGGCAGGAGTGGCGACGATTTAGTACGTCATTGAATTCCATAGGATGATGAACTATTCCAAGCCGATTAAACAAGGGGCAGAAGAAACTCTCCCGCCCCTGCTATTCTAGAACTTCCTCCAGACCATCTTGTTTACAACTCCCACATAGCTCTGTATGATGCGGACCACCTTGGTGGAGACGTTTTCGTCCACGTAGTCGGGGACGGGGATGCCGGGGTTGCCGTCGCGGATGAGCTCTACTGCTACATCAACGCTCTGCAACAGGCCCTTGGTGTCGATGCCGCTGAGCACGAAGCAGCCTTTGTCCAGGGCTTCGGGACGCTCGGTGGAGGTTCGGATGCAGACAGCGGGGAACGGATGGCCGACCGAGGTGAAGAAGCTGCTCTCCTCGGGCAGCGTGCCGCTGTCGCTAACTACGCAGAAGGCGTTCATCTGCAGGCAGTTGTAATCGTGAAAACCGAGCGGTTCGTGCTGGATTACGCGAGGGTCGAGCTTGAAGCCGGAGGCCTCCAAGCGCTTGCGGCTGCGCGGGTGGCAGCTGTAGAGGATCGGCATATCGTACTTCTCCGCCATTTTGTTGATGGCATTGAAGAGGCTCAAGAAGTTCTTCTCCGTATCAATGTTCTCCTCCCGGTGGGCGGAAAGCAGGATATACTTGCCCTTCTCCAGTCCCAGACGCTTGTGGATGTCGCTTGCCTCAATCTCGGCGAGATTGTTATGCAGCACCTCGGCCATAGGCGAACCCGTAACGTATGTCCGTTCCTTGGGCAGACCGGTATCGGCCAGATAGCGACGCGCGTGCTCGCTGTAAGCCATATTCACATCAGATATAATATCTACAATGCGGCGGTTGGTCTCCTCGGGCAGGCACTCATCCTTGCAGCGGTTGCCGGCTTCCATATGGAAAATGGGGATGTGAAGCCTCTTGGCGCCGATGACGCTCAGGCAGCTGTTGGTATCGCCCAGCACCAGCACGGCATCGGGTTTCACCTCCACCATCAGCTGATAGCTCTTGGCAATGATGTTGCCCATCGTCTCGCCAAGGTCGCTGCCCACGGCATCCATATACACATCGGGATCGGCAAGCTTCAGATCCTTGAAGAACACCCCGTTCAGGTTGTAATCATAGTTCTGTCCCGTGTGTGCCAGCAGGGTATCGAAATACTTGCGACACTCGTTGATGACCGCTGCGAGGCGGATAATCTCCGGACGCGTGCCTACGATGATGAGAAGCTTCAGCTTCCCGTTATTCTTAAATTCTGCCATAATGATTACTTAACTGGTTCAAAAAAAGTATCGGGTTTTTCGGGGTTGAAGACTTCATTACAATACATAACCGTAACCAGGTCTTCGGTATCGGAGAGGTTGATGATATTGTGCGTGTAGCCGGGGAGCATATGGACGGCCTGGATGCGGTCGCCGCTTACCTCCCACTCCAGGATCTTACCCTCGGGATCATTGAGGTTGCGCTGCTGGATGAGGCCGTGGCCCTTTACCACGATGAATTGCTCGAATTTGGTGTGGTGCCAGTGCTGTCCCTTGGTGATGCCGGGCTTGCTGATATTGATGCTCACCTGGCCGGCATTATGGGTATGCACGAGCTCCGTGAAGCTTCCCCGCTCGTCCACGTTCATCTTCAGGTCAAACGCCGTCTTCTCATACGGCAGGTAACTTAGATACGTAGAATACAGCTTCTTGGCAAAACTGCCGGCGGGAATCTCCGGAATCATCAGCGTCGCGGGCTGCTGCGCGAATGATTTCAGCAGTTCGACAATCTCGCCCAGTGTCACGTGATGCGTAACCGGGCAATAGCAGTAACGACCGACAGCGGTGGGAATAACCTCCAGCCCGTCGAATTCGCAGCGGTGCTCCCTGCCCTCGAGGCAGGCGATCATCTCGTCCACCAGGTCATCAATGTACAGCAGCTCAAGCTCCACCGACGGATCGTTCACCGTGTAAGGCAGATCGTTCGCAAAGGCGTTGCAGAACGTCGCCACGGCCGAGTTATAGTTAGGCCTGCACCATTTGCCAAACAAGTTCGGGAAACGGTACACCAGCACGCACGCGCCGGTTTCCTTGCCATACTGCAGGAACAAATCCTCCCCCGCCTTCTTGCTCCGGCCATACTCCGAATTGCCAAAGCGTCCCGTCAGCGAAGCCTGCTGTGACGAGGAAAGCATCACAGGGCAGGTATTGCCGTGCCTGCGGAGCGTATCGAGCAGCGTCGAGGCAAACCCGAAATTGCCCGCCATAAACTCTTCCTGATTCTGCGGGCGGTTCACACCAGCCAGGTTGAATACGAAGTCGGCTTCGCCGCACCACGCATCCAGCTGCTCAGGCGTAGAATCCAGATCATACTCGTACACAGCCTCAACGGACAGTCCGGGATGGATCTTGTCCTTGCCTGATGCAATATTCTTCAACGCCCAGCAAAGGTTCTTTCCAACGAACCCTTTGGCGCCTGTAACAAGGATCTTCATATTACACAAGGTTCGTAATCCCGTTCAACTCGTTCTGAATATACGTCAGCGAAGCTATCTTCTTCTTCGTCTCTTCGAGGTTCAGGCGGAGGGTATTGTTGGAATTGAACTCCTCGATGGTAGCTCTCTTGATATCGCCCTCCTTGAAGTACTTATCATAATTAAGGTCGCGGTTGTCGGCGGGGACAGCATAGAAGTTGCCCATATCGACGGCCTTGGCGGCCTCTTCCTTGGTCAGAAGAGTCTCGTACATCTTCTCGCCATGGCGGATGCCGATGACG
Organism: uncultured Bacteroidia bacterium; assembly: GCA_902773925.1. Taxonomy (GTDB): domain Bacteria; phylum Bacteroidota; class Bacteroidia; order Bacteroidales; family UBA932; genus Cacconaster. The sequence goes on from CACYGI010000004.1 coordinate 135,629, forward strand.
CGGATTTCGGGCTCGGTCCCGGCCGGAGCCTGGTGCCTGAACAGGTCCCTCACTGCTTCGGCCTGCGTCTGGATGGTGCAAGCCGGAGCTTTCTGTACCATAATATCGCCATTGTTGCCATGCTCAAAGGCAAAGAGCACCAGATCGACCGCTTCTTCAAGAGACATTATGAAACGGGTCATCGAAGGCTCGGTCAGCGTAATGGGGTTGCCCTTGCGAATCTGGTCGATCCAGAGCGGAATCACGCTGCCGCGGCTGCACATCACGTTGCCATAACGGGTGCAGCATATCTTTGTCGCACCGGAAAGCCGGCTCTTAGCCACTGCAATTTTCTCCTCAATAGCCTTGGTGATACCCATAGCGTTAATCGGATACGCGGCCTTGTCGGTCGAGAGGCAGATGACGCACTTGACACCGGCTTCGATCGCAGCATCGAGAGTATTGTCCGTACCGATGACATTGGTCTTCACGGCTTCCATCGGGAAGAATTCGCAACTGGGCACCTGCTTCAGGGCAGCGGCGTGGAACACATAGTCCACACCCTTCATCGCGTACTTGAGGGTACTCTTGTTGCGGACATCGCCGATATAGAACTTGATCTTGCCTGCCACTTCGGGCATTCGCGCCTGAAAATCGTGACGCATATCGTCCTGCTTCTTTTCATCTCGGGAGAAAATGCGGATTTCACCAATGTCGGTGCGCAGGAAACGGTTCAGCACCGCGTTACCGAAACTACCGGTCCCTCCGGTAATCAGGAGGGTCTTGTCTTTAAAAACACTCATATCTTATTTTTAGTTTTTTAATATCCTCATTATTCATAATTTGTGAAAACTCTTTATCATTCGGGCCGAGGGGCTCATACGCCGCATAGTCAAATCTTGTGAGCCATCATTACACCCAATCCGGCCAACACTGCGATAAAAATACTTAACAGTGTCCCGGCAAGAACATACTCTGATTTGTTCGTCTGCGAATCACCGAATCGTATAATTGACTTCGCAGCTATCAGCAGGCCCAGCGCATCGTATCTTTGCAGACAAACAAATATCAAGATCAACCAACGTTCAATAGTGCCGATCAACGCCCCGGCGTTGAATCCACTCTCTTTCTCCTGAGGCATATTCACACTATAATGCCTAAGTACCAACTTAATAAAGATATTGGACGGCTTCCAGCATATCATGACGGCGACAGCCGCTGCAATCCACCACGCCTCAACGCCAAAAGGAATGCGCCATGCACTCATTGAAATCCATAGCCGGGAAACTACTGCCAGCACGAGCAAATGTAGTAACTGATCCAGTGAAAACCAAACTACGTTCTCTTTTCGATATGATTTCCAGACATCAATGCAAAGATGCAAGACTCCTATAGTCAGTGCGCACAACCAAAACCCCAAGTCAAAGGCTACAAGCCAGGATAAGGCGAATACAATGCCTGCGTGTATATACTGATGAATGCTATGCCAATGCTTCTCCGCTTTACTCTCGCAGGAGGTTGATGTCTGTAGCCCAAAATCAGCCACGAGGTGTGCCATTAAAAGACACAAAAACAAGTCTATCCACATACTTTCTCCAAATCAAAATTCTCAAAATCCTTGATTGCCATATTCAACAAAGTCCATTGGGCATTCGTCGCCCGCATGTTCACTGACGATTGATAAATACCAAGCCTCTCACTAATCTCTAATTCCTTAAATCCTAACAATTTGTAATATACAACTGCCGCCTGCTTGGCCGAATAAGAGTCCACTATATCACATACCAAGGCCACATACGAATCCAACATGTTACTCAAAGACCGTGGCTCTCCATCCATGTCAAAAACCGACATCCTGCCGCCCTTCCGGCTGATTTCATCAAGATTCCTTCCCGAAAGATAAATGGCCGGCCCGTCAATGATATCATCTTTCTTATCAGCGTACTTGAGGCTTCCCACTGCGATCGAAAATCGGATTCCATGTCGCTGCAACATCTGTGAGCAATTAAAAGAAGCCGCATTCATCTTTACGAAGAGCTTCAACAGGATCGCTATGCGCAGAGAATCCCGATAGTCAGGAACGACACACTCAAGGCTATCACCCCGGACAATTCTTGCCCAGAAACCAGGAATGTCCTTCTCAAAGCCACCGATGAGACCTTGCAGCCCCTTTCGAAGTTCCAGCAAGTCAGCTGTTTCCAATGAGGTTGAACGTACTATATCTGCAGATATCGTTGCAATCATACTTCATTAACTATATTCAACCACAAATATATCTATATTTTTTTAGATACCAATAAAATATCTAATACTTTTTAGATATTTTGCTATTATCGAATTATATTCAGATAATAGCCACGACTTCGCCAGCCTGTTACCAAATCTTATAAGAAATATAACTAAGCGCGCTCAACCAAGCATATAAGCTTGAGACGAGGAAGGATATCTTTAACTCCAAATAAACTATTAATGAGAAGCAACTACGTAAGGATGCTTCCACACTCATACAAACTCAAGAATAAACATGAACGAATGAGTCTCTGAACCGCCGGGTAAAATGTACAAACAACTTTACGAAAAAAAGTACAAAGAATGTTTGCTTATTACATTTGTTAATTCACCTTTCATTATCATTACAATTTGTCATGCTCAAACAACTAACCCACCCCCAACGTATCCTCTTCACCCAGCGGCTCGTAAGGCCCATCTTTGGTCTCGAGGATTACCGTGCCGGATTCCAATACTTCGACAGAATGCCACTGGCCGATGGGGATGGTCACCGCCACGCAGTCACTGGCGGGAGCCAAATCTATCACCTCCGTGACCTCGCCCCTATCGTTGTAGAAAAATTCGCGCAGGTGCCCGCGAAGGCACACCACCGTCTCCGAGGACTTGGTGTGGCGGTGAATGGGCAACGGACTTCCCGGCTCAATCGCATTCAGCATCCGCGATTTAGCCTAAGTTGCGTATTCAATTATAAACAACACCAATCTATCTCCATTTATCAGCAGGGATAGATTTTATCCAGTTATACTCCACGTCTGAAAAGCCGACGCCAGCCCATTCCCCTTTTAGGGCAGCCACAAATAATTGGTCGTTCTGGTCTATATGCTTGATCAAATTATTTCTAATATTTGTTGCAGAATCACTTGATACAATAATCCATACCGAGCCTGTTTGATGCCACCACAATCCATAAGCTTTTACTGCCTCAAATAATGAGTTATAATTCCGACCAGGTGTTTTCAGATCGTAAGAAATAATATATACCATGATCTATTCTCCATCTTTAGCTTGGTTATTTTTATCGTTCTGATCTGACTCAGATTTCGTTTCCTTATTCATATCGCCATCTGCCAATCTACTAAATAAATGATCTATCTTACTGTCTCCTAAAGATAAAAAATCGTTTATTTTATGATTATTCAAATAAGGGATATCGCCATAACCTATGCTGCCAATACTTTGAGAAGGGAAAAAGTTAGCAGTATATGGATAAGAAGCCTGAATAGAAGAGATTTCTGTATCCAAAGGGTTGGACTCATTTAATGAAGTCAAAGGCCAACGCGAGTTCAATAGAGCCCCCTTTCTTGGAAAAGTATCATATCCAAATACTGTTGTCAAATCAATATATGGTCTTTTTATCTCTTCAATAGTTTTAAGTTTAACTTGTACACCCACTTTGCTCTTCGCATTTTGTAAGAAGCGATCCGGGGTATAGAACCAAATCAACTGATTATTGGTCATCGAATGGAACTCTCGGATTAGCTCGTGCCTAGGGCCTATTTTATTGTCTTTATATTCCTCCCACCAATCTTCTTTTTTGTCTTCTGTAACAAAGATTATATCCCTTGCCTCTTTTTTCGCGTATTCAATAATCTGAAACCAGATGATTAAATCTCCAAATCGATGGCGGTCACTCTCTCGCTTTTTTAGAATCTTTGTATCCAGGGGGCACCTTTTTTGCATACCTCTCTTGCCCCTTAGAATAAATCTCAGCCAACTCATTCTCTTGGTACTCAGGACCTATTTTACCTTCAAACAATTCCGTTAGAACTGTCAATATAACATCCTTATTCAAAAAATCCGGGCATGAGGTCTTGGATATCTCAATAAGTTTATCAATCCTCTTGCTAAAAGTCTTGAACGCGGAATTTATCTTTTTATAATCAATATACGGGTTGTTACCATATTCTTGTTCGATATCATTCTCAAACTTTTTAAACTTCCCCATCACTTCCTTTAAAGCTTCGATAGGACGCATGGCTTCTTCTAATCTGAGTTCATGATATTCATATCCCACCTGGTGTGGAAGCCACACTCTATCTTTTAGGCTCTTTATCATAGAGATAAAATCATTACGCACTCCCTCTGAGCGACGATATAAAGATAGGAGGACATTCGTATCAAATACAATAATCCCGTCCTTCCAGAGTTTATCCAACTCTGAAGAATTCAGTCCGTAGTATTCTATAAAAGAATTTCGCATCACTCTTGTATATTATGTCAAACTGTACTTAATTCGCTGTTGCGAAACATATTATCAGAATCAATTACATCTCGTCCTAATTCCAACTCCAGCACTTCTCTCCTATCCAAAACAGACCATTAAATAAAGCCCCCTATCTTCTTTATATTTCTCCAGCTTTTATACTACAACAGCCACGACACTTCCCCCATCACCCCCTCATCACATCCTCCTCGCCGAGCGGCTCGTACTGGCCGTCTTTGGTTTCGAGGATTACGGTGCCGGACTCCAGTACCTCGACAGAATGCCATTGGCCGAGTGGGATGTTCACCGCCACGCAATCGCTGGCGGGAGCCAAATCTATCACATCCGTGACCTCGCCCCTATCGTTGTAGAAAATTTCGCGCAGGTGCCCGCGAAGGCACACCACCGTCTCCGAGGACTTGGTGTGGCGGTGAATGGGCAACGGACTTCCCGGCTCAATCGCATTCAGCATCCGAAGCCTTGGCCTTGGCGGTCAATTCGTCAAGAATCTGCTTGTCAATAGTCATTATTACCCCTTTATAGTAATCACTTACGGCTTAATTGCCTTAAATTCATTAATATGCTATTTCGATAATACCATATTAATAGAAAGCACCAAGCAATTAGTTTACTTGAACGAAAGAAAGGCTATCACATAGCACCAATTACCTCACCAACTAATGCCACATATAAATCTGTAACTTTCTCAGTTGTGTAATTCGCTTCTATTACTGATAAACCCTTTTCTCCCATCAAAGCAAGTTCTTGTTTACTAACATTACTCAACCAAATGGTCATCTCCTCTATTTGCTTATCATAATCTGTTTCAGTCACCAACTTCGCACATCCTATATCTTTCATAAAGTTAAATAATGGAGTATGCTCAGAAGATAGAATTAGAAGCGGCTTCTCGCAAGCCATAATAGTATATACCTTTGAGGGGAAGCCGCATCCATCCATCTCGGGCTTCATGAAAATAAACGAGGCATCAGAATACGAAATGACTGCTGGCATAAGATCTCGAGATATGTACGGCATAATATGGACTTTTTTCAAGTCCCGATTACGAACTTCATCCTCAAGAAATCCACGCTTGACGCCATCCCCTATAATTATATACTCTACATTCAAATCTCTCGTCCTATCTGCCAAATAGACAAGCGTTTCCCATGACTGAGCAAGACCTATGTTTCCTGCATATAGTAGTTTTATACTATCACTTTGCGGAAATGTTGACTGATTAAGAATTTGTTTCCAGTCTATTCTATGATATAATTTCGTATCAACGAAATTTGGGATTATCCTCAATTTACTGGGATCTTTCATTCGTGATGAAATAACATCGTAATACAATTTATCAATAATTGTTACTGCATCAGATCTGTTATATACCTTCTTCTCCATCCACTTCAGCACACTCAAAACTAGTCCATCCTTAAGTTTCAGAATATCAGGATAAACCTCTTGAATATTATAAATTGTTTTACAGTGTTTTAGTTTAGCAAATAAAACATTTAACAGCCCTATTGTCAACGGAGGCGATGGTGATATGATTATATCTACATGTCCTATATACAAGCCCACAAAGAAGGAAATAAAGTGCCAATAGACAAATCCTAATAATCTAAGAAAGGTATTATTGAACTTTTTCTGAGGAATATGTAATACAGTTATGCCATTATACCTACTCATCTTACATATTCCCCATACTTTCCATCGCAAATGTTGTTTTTGAACCTCTTCTTCTACAATATTATAATGTGGTGTTGTTGTCAACACAACAACATCATATCCTTTTTCCTGCAACTTCAATGCAATGTCATTGTATAGATATGCTGTCGAATCACCGTCGGGCGCAAAAACAACAGTATGTATCAATATACGAGGCTTCATTAATAATAAGTCACCAATGAAAAAAACTTGTGTTACAGCTATCCTTCTATTGCATCTTTAATTATATTAACGATATACTTGACATCATCATCTTTAACACAAGGGCCAGCAGGCAAACACATGCTTATCTTAAATAAATCTTCTGATACCCCATTCAAGTAGGCAGGAGCGCCTCGATATACCGGCTGTTTGTGCATCGGCTTCCAGACGGGACGTGCTTCTATACCTGCAGCATCCATAAAAACACGCAGGGCCTCAACATTATCATTAGGCTGACAATCCGTTGTAGCGCTGTCTGCCACATGAATGACTCCAGCAGCACCGCCTACCGCACCTTGAACAATTGTCTTATACGCATTCTCTTGCCCCTTAATCTTAAGTTTCGGATCAATCGTTATCGTGCAGAGCCAGTAATTGCTGTCATATTCTCCAGTAGCAGGCTGGGAATGAACCGTAATACCCTCAACCTCTTTAAGAAGATCTTCGTAAAGTTTTTGAACCTTCTTATGATGAGCAATATGATCATTGGCCACCGTCATCTGACCGCGACCGATACCAGCGCAAATATTAGACATACGATAGTTGAAACCTATCTTTTCGTGCTGATAATAAGGATAACTTTCACGGTACTGCGTAGCATACATCATAATCTCGCGCCACTCATCTTCGTTGTTAGTTATCAAAGCACCACCGCCACTGGTAGTAATCATCTTATTACCATTGAAGGAAAGAACGCCATACTTACCGAAAGTACCTAACACTTGGCCTTTCCAACGGGAGCCAAAACCTTCTGCAGCATCCTCAATTACCGGAATGTCGTACTTGTTGGCAATAGCCATAATCTTATCTATATTGTACGGCATACCATAAAGTGCAACTGGCACAATAGCCTTAGGCTTCCTGGCAGTCTTTGCGATACGATCCTTAATGGCCACTTCAAGGAGTTCAGGATCCATATTCCAAGTATCCCTCTCAGAGTCAATGAAGATTGGCGTAGCGCCAAGATATGTGATCGGATGCGAAGAAGCACAGAAAGTAAAACTCTGCACACATACTTCATCACCCGGCCCAACACCGCAGGCAATCAAAGCCAAATGCACAGCAGATGTCCCAGAAGATAAAGCCACTACTCTTTTATTTTGCCCGCAGAAAGATTCGAGATCTTTTTCGAATCCATTCACATTGGGCCCCAGAGGCACCACCCAATTCGTATCAAATGCCTCTTTAATATATTTCTGTTCAAGACCGGCATCGCTCATGTGAGCAAGGCATAAATAAATTCTTTTATCTGCCATATAATAGTCTATTATATTACAACTTAAATTATTTCATCTGCATACTTCATTTTCTTGCCAAATACTGTGCAAAAAATCATTTGTATGTCTTTAATAAATGAATAATGCCTATAATAATAGCAATTCAATCGCACCTTATCAGGATAGATGATATTATCGTTATATTCAACAGCAATATCTTGAATGGATCTAGTATCCCCTTCTTTCTGTTTCTGTGCAACATACTCAGAAATCATCTCATCCTCCAATCTATACTTCAATGTTGCAGGCCCCGTAATTCCTGGTCTTAACTTTAATACATCTCTATCATCACCTACCAATCTATCAGCGTAGCCTGGCACATCCGGTCTTGGTCCGACAAAACTCATATTGCCAATCAATACATCCCAAAGTCCCGGCAATTCATCAAGTTTATAATGCCGCAACTTTGCGCCCAATGGAGTAATGCGGCTATCTCCTGCGACAGAGATTGTTGACCACTCCTTATTACCTTTCTTTGAATTGCTTCCTTCTGCATTCTTAACAGGAATCATCGTACGGAATTTGTGGCATCTAAACAGCTTTCCACCTTTTCCCACACGATTTTGCACAAAGAACACTGGCCCTCCTGGCATTTTTACTTTAATAATAATAGCCACAACTATCAAAATCGGCCATAAAAACAACAGTCCTATTAATGAAACCAGTCTGTCGAAAATATATTTTATTATCATTATATCAAAAACTTCTCGTCTGATTTATCTGTATATTGATATTCTTCTCCAAGAGCCCATGTTGATGCGTGTTGTTCATACCGGATTCTTTCAACGGACGGCAATTTCATATAGTCACCAAAACGTTCCTTAAGAAAATCCTCAAGACCAATTGCAACATTTAATTCGATTGTCTCAAACGACACTCTTTTAGTAGATGAAAAGTGTGCATGCTTATAAACACCATTTTTAATCTTTGCCTTCCCAAGGAAATTGCAATAATAATTGGTTTCCCAGTTACGAAATGCATATACTTGCTTTAAGCCAAAATGTAGCAGGAAGCGCTTTGGAAGCACTTTCATACACTTAAGCAAATAGTATGTGAGCGCTCCGTGCCGATGATATTCTTTATTTGCTAAACCCTTAACAATAACATACTTTGCCCAAATATATTGCCACCACCGAAATAATTTTTGATTAGGACAATTATGCAGAATAAATATATCGATAAAAACGCCTTGATGAATATGCCATCGTTTCAAGATTTCTTCTTCGAAATAAGAATTATTGAGGCGTATCTTAGCTGTTGTTATCAAGCCTTTTGTTGCTCCCAGTTCCTGTAGGTAGTACTTATCGTGATGCCCATAAGAATTAAAACAGTTACGAAACTTTTCATATGCGTCAGGTGTCATAAAGACATCTAAATCATCATCCCATGGGATGAATCCCCCGTGCCGTTTAGCGCCAAGTGCAGATCCACCCATTAAGCAATAGGGAATATCATATTCTTGACAAAAAGCATCAAAATCGAACGCGATATTCAAAATCACATTCTGAAGAGTCTTCAACCCCCAATCATCAGGGGTTTCATTTCTCATAAGATCATTCATATCTCATTCTTTTTTCCATTATTCTACGAACTATTCTACGCAAAGGTGTCGGGATTGCATAATATATATCGAATATGTACTGTCTTTTCGATTTCATATATTTCAAAACGACTTCGTCAAACTCCAGGATCTTTAAATCCGAAAAAAACTGAGAACGGACTGATGGCATCTTTGTGTACCCCTTCAGACAACCATTATTATCAACAGCAAATGAATAAGGAACAATAGTGCTGACGATTTTATGATCACTGACTAAATGGTCAAGCCATGACTCTCCTTTAGGCGTATTGGGCGCTATCATAGAAACACCTTCGTTGGCAACCAATCCGATGTTTAAGGATTCTATTCCCCAGAAATCGCCCAAGGTAATATCAGAACACCTTGTAGGTTTTGCCCATTTGCACGAATAACATGATTGCCTTAAAGAGATGTATTTTTGAAAAGCAAAATAAAACGGGAATTGATAATGCAATCCAATAATCTCTGAAACACGTCCGGATTTATCCTCCGATACAATTTTATATGATTGAGGATGCTTTACTCCAGACCCTTTATATCTAAAGACAAAATCCTTTATCTTTTTTCCGTGCTTTCTTTCCCACCAGGCAATAGATTTATTAAATAGGTCCTGTGAAGGAACCCCATGACATACAAAGTCAACTAACAAAAGATTATCTGAATCACCACCCAAAAAATTTAAAAGAGCATTGCACTGACAGGGCGTACCACAAAAAAGGACTTTTTCACCACATTTAATCCTATTATTTATCTCATTGTAAATTCCTGAAGTATCACTTTGTAAATATTTTGATTTCAGCAGCTGATGAATAGACTCATAAGAAGTAGCTGATTGATGGCAAAGTCGCAAATTACTATCAAACGCTGCTCCATAGACCACGTATCCTAGTTTAATTGCCATGGAGGCAAAAAGGCCAAAAATACCGCCGGAAGACCCTGCATCCTTATCCTTTTTTTCTGAAGCATAAGCTGCATAACAAGATTCTATTTTTTCATGTAAAGCGGTTTTACAGAGCGGACATACACTTAAACATTTCCCACATGAAACACATTTTTTTTTATCAACAATAGGTTGATAAAAACCTTCTTCATCCAGATAGTAGGAAATGGCATTAAGATTACAGCTGTCACCGCACGCCCGGCAGCCACAACACTTGTCAGGCGTTATTATTGATATATTATTATCCATGTAATTTTTTTACTATTTCAGAAGAACTAATACCATCAGTGTGAGGAAGGAATACAATAACGCAACCAACTTCCGACAGTTTTTTCTGTATCTCATTATACATATCGGACCCCTTCCAATCGTCTCCATGAAAAATGGCATCAAAATGATATTTCTCCCATGCTGCGAATTTATCCATATTATCTTGAGGAACAACTTGATCTACATACCGTATCGCTTCAACTATAGCCTTACGCTGCTCAAAGGAAATTACGGGTGTTTTGTGCTTATATCGCTGCACGTTTTCATCAGTGCTAACACCTACTATTAGATAGTCACATTGTTCCTTAGCCCTTCTAATAATATTAAGGTGGCCAATATGAAACATATCAAAAACTCCGGTTGTATAACCTATTCTATATTTCTTATCCATAAAGCGTTTTTCCTTAAGTAAATAAGTAATTATCTCATGATTTTATATGCCAGTTTTCGTAACCAGCTGGGAGCAATCATCAAAAAATACATGGCATATGCATAAATAGTTGCAATAAAACCATATCCAAGCTGCATGTTGATTAACTTCCTTAATTTAAGTTGACTTTTAGCAAATTCTCGTCCGTTACGCCTTTGTTTGAACATATCTTCCGTTACACGGAAATTCAGCAATACATCCGGTACATTTACTATTACCGCACCGTGAAGGAAACCTTGCAGCCACAATTCAGTATCCTCATTCCTGACAAAATTTGTCGGATAAAACATCCCTATTTTATCAAAAAATCTTTTTCGGAAAAGAACTGTAGGGTGAGCTACTGGATTTCTTTTAGAAAAAAACTTTCGGCATTCTTCTGAGGTACATGGATATCTGACTGTGTGATTGCGGTTATTCCCTTTTTCATCAATTTCATTAATAGCGCCGCCTAAAACATCGACTTCTGGATTATTATCCATATAGCACACTTGTTTCTCAAATCGATTATTGCATGCAATATCATCCGAATCCATACGCGCTATGAATTCATAATCCTTTTGACTGCACAAGTTGAGCAAATCATTCAATATATGAGCCAATCCCTTATTATCCTTGTTTGCAACAACTATAATCCTATCATCAACAAGGTTGTTAATGACATCTAATAGTTCATTTCCAATTGGCCCATCGATTCCAAGATATAAATCGAAGTCAGAGAAAGTCTGATTTAAAATGCTATCTAATGATAGCCTAAGATACTCAGGCTTATCATTCTTATATACAGATTGGATTACTGCAAGTTTTGCCATAGTATTGATTATTGATAGTCCGCAAAAGAAGTGCCCCCAACTGCCACATATACTTTTCGGGCAGTTTTTCTTAATCGACTGGGCATATACCGAATTACAACGGTCTTTATCCAAAGTTTTAATGCGGCCCCTATACCTTGTAATTCACGATTCCCTAAATAAATATCTGGATGCTTTTTAAAGTACCTATTTGCAGTCCTCAACAGTTTCCCCTTTCTTACTACATCTAGTATAACAAATCCTTTCCCTTTATCTACAATACATTTTGCTCCATAATTGACAGCAAGTCTTCTTAACGCAACTTCATACTTCCAAGCGCTTAGTGACTGTTGTAAAGTAAATAATAGAAAATCTTTCTTCCATATTCCAGGATATAAATTTACGCTATATTCGCTGTCTGTTTCGACTCGATACAAACCGGGAATCCTCTCTATTGGTTCACGGGTAGCTGAAGTTGGGCGCTTAAAGAAACGAACATAATCAATTCCGTCTTCAGTCACCAAACTCATAATACTTGACATTCTCTCATTATCTACTTTTTCGATTAAGAAATAATCATCTAAGGTGATGAAAACATAATCTGTTTTGACATAATCAAGCGCATACTTCAATCGATCCGTCCATTCCGGCTTATCTTCAATTGCAATGATATTTATATCAAGAAATGTCTTTTCAGTTTTTTTGTCAGTCACAATGTAGGTATCAAAATCTCTGTTCTGCCAGTTATCATTGAATAATTTGATATGGCCATCCCACAAATCCGAAAACTTGTCACAGGACACAATCAGAAGTGTTAATCTCTCTTTTAGCATCATTTATTGTAATTCTGTATTGATTCTAAAACTATTGATTCAAAAATTGAACAGCTTGATGATAAACTATGATTCTGTTCCGTAATAATGATTTGTCTGTTATAGTATTGTTTTTGTAATTCCGTATTACTTAACATATTCTCTATAACGGAAACAAGGCTCGTACTGTCTGAGCACACAAATGAAGCCCCGGTACTAACCATATACTCTACTATTCCACATTCCGGAGAGCCATATGTCAAAATAGTTGCACCGCTTGCCAATGCATCTGCAGCTTTTGTTGATAATGAATATCGTGAATATCGTATTTCAGACTCCTTAAAGCCTTCTACAATTACAGTCACATCACTACCCACCATTCGTTTCTGAACTTCAAGATAAGGAATCGTACCACCATAATAGATATTAGGATTATCCTCTAACTCTTTATAAACCTTTGGATCTTTTTCAGCCGAATAAACCTCCAGCCTATAATTACCGTTGATATGCCCCAAAGCATTACCTATAGCATTTAATGAATGGTTTCTTCCCATCCTAATGTTTCCAAAATAAGTAATTAGCGGCATCTCTTTGTTTACTGGAGCAAACGGCCTTCGCGGGACCTCAGAAGTCAGATATACCGTATCGCCAATCAGACCAAAGTGGTTATTATATTTGTCTCTTATTTTGTCGCTGATGTATATTGCATAATGATTACGAGTCAATAAATCCTTAATCATTCTCCTATAGGAATACTTATACCAATAGTACAACGGATTGATAGAGATATAAGTGTTGAAATAATAATCATCTGCAATAGAAGAGACAATCGGTATGTTATATCTCTTGGAAATATAGTCAGCTATCTGGGGGATAAAGAAGTCGTAAGAGAAGCTCAAGAATACACATTCCGGCTTAAAATCATCTAGCCATTGGTTGAATTCGTCAGTACACCATAGTTTATTACGCCAAAGTAACTTGCGAAGAAGGTGCGAAAGCGGAGTATGATTGGCTCCAAACCTGTATGCTTTTTTAGATAGTTGTCTCTCATCACTATTATCCGACACTGGCGATTGCTTTTTCAGGTTATCGTACTTGAATATTTTCCCAGTCTGCACTTTCTTGCCTTTCCACCTTTGCAACAATCTATAATCAGTTATCTGATACAACGTGCCACAATGACCTTGAATAGGATCTTGAGCATGAGAAAATACTTGAGCCAAATTCTCAGGCTCCCAATTATGGAAGTAAGCATCAAAAGCCCGAGAAGACTCTTTGGGATTATATGGAATAGTTCCAACAATCAAACATCTTGGATGCATAAATATCTATTATTTGGTTTTACCGTATAGAAATAGTCGTAAATACTTGTTTTGGTTGGTCAGAAGAATCACTACCACAAGCAATGTCATTGTTAAAATGAAATTAGCAAATGAAAGCGCAAGGCCGTTAACCGTGGAAAAAAGAGGAGTTTCTTCTAATCGAAGGATGTTAAGCATTAAATACTGACCAAGATATATTTCCAGGGAATGTACGCCGGACCATCGAAATATCCCCCCCCATTTAAGAACTCGCTGATTTCCAATCCCGTCAACCGCACAAAACAACCCTTTACACAGACCACATACTGTGATGCATCCGGTTATTGAACTAATGATGCGCAAAACAATGCTGGTTCCACTATCAGGCAAGTTAAACAGATTGAAGTTATACATGAAATAAACCCAAACGACTGTACTGATGGCAACTACAGCTGTTTTTATTGTATTCCCAATCTTCGTACTATCGAGGTCAAACCCTAATTTACCATAGAGGTAGCCAATCCAGTAGAACGGAATGTAATAAAGTGTCAGCTTAATTCCTAAGAAATTCATTCCGGCGAACATTCCTATTGCCAAGAGTACAACTCCCAACAGCCCTAAAAATAGCGAAGTCGCTATTATCTCTTTGGTTTTTGAATGGAATAGTTTTTTTGCAAAGAACTCAGATAATCCAAAGCATATACTAATTGTCCATATTGTGACCAGGAACCAATAACCAGAATCCATATTGTAGCAAATCCAAGAAGGATCAAGAAAATCACCGTCACCTCGTATTAGTCCCCTAATAAAAAAAGTCCAAACAGCCCATGGCAGCAAATACGCCAAAGATCGGCGGTAGATGAATTTCTTCAGCGATTTCCCGTCGCAACAGCCACGGCTATACATAGTCACATATCCGCTTATCAACACGAATAAAGGCATTTGTAATGACCAAATCACATTATATAGAAATGTGTTCTGAGAGCTTATCGTACATCCTGTGATAGTGTGACCAAGTACAACGAGCAGCATCGCAATACCCCGTATGATATCTACATATGTATTCCTCTTTAAATCTCTCATCTGATAAGATATATTAAATGGCTCTATCATTGAAAAAAGAACTTATAAGGCACAATAAGGAGGGTTGAGGGTTTTAATATCAAGAAATAAAAGCAATAAAAAAGGACAGCGACATAAACAAAACTAATGAACTGGCGCGCACTATTGGGCCAATAATTTAATGCCATCGGCATTAAGATTGATAGAAAAAGCAATTCGTACGTTGATGATCTAAGCAAAATGGCGCCATTAAATCCCACCATAAGTATTAAGCCATAAAACAAAACATTCCCGATCTGCCACGTTAAAACCTTATTACCATTATTTTCAAAACCACGAGAACGATTGATAGCACCACTTAATAGGAAAAATAAAAACATGATAACATCAAACACGAACATAAGTCCTAATGTAAGTCTATCATCAAATTCGTAATGTGACAACTCGTATTGTTCATTAATATTAATCAGCAGATTCTTGTTTAAAAGGAACACTGCGATAGCCATTATGTACACAAAATATGTGACCGCCTTATATCTGAAATACGAAATCATCAAAGCAGGTAAGAACAAAATGGCCGACTTATGTACAAATGATGCAGCAACAACAATGACGATAGATAATAGGAAATTCTTTTTCCCATTATTGCTTGTTAATACTAAAAAAGCCCAGACACATAGTGACATAGCTACAGCTTGCCGAAGTCCAGAACAAGCAAACACAAAGAAATCCAGACAAAATAATATCATTACGGATATCATTACATCTGGAGAATATCTTTTGATAAGAGCATATAATGGAATTATTATTATCGCATATAGTACAGCAGCAAAACCTTGAAATGAAAAATCCAGCACGTTGAAAATCTTCATTAACAACAAATAGCCGTCCTCCATATAGCAATAAGAGAAATCACTAAAAGGTACATCTTTCGTGGTTTCATACCATTCTTTATAGCCAGATATATCACTGCCTACAGTTTCTGCCTTCAATGCCAGTAGCAGATACATTAAGCCCATCAATATTTTTAGGGCAATGTTTTGTGCCTTCTTTCTATCTTTATTAATAGCAGAACAAAAAAAAGGTATTATTATAATCAATGAAAAATAAATCAAATATATAGCCACAACCGTCCTATTTTTATATGATCGACTATTTACATAAAACCAATTTATATGTCTCAATATACTTACGAACAACCACTTCGTTATTGTATCTTTCTTGCTGCAACCTATAGCCATTTAGGCGTAATGATTCCGATAATATTGGGTCGTTTAACAGAATGAGCATTTTATTCGCAATATCCTGACAGTCATTTTTGGGAGATATTAATGCACTTTGATAATCTTTGTTTAATTGCTGGGTTCCAAGAGCTCCAGTATCGGTTGTAATAACAGGTAAGCCATTTGACATTGCCTCCCGAACGGTTCCTGAAGTTAGATCTATTTTTAACGGTAGCAATGCGAATCTAGATTTACGTATTTGAAACAATACGTCTTCATGTGTGGCCAAATGACCTTCGAAAGTGACTGCGTTTGCTATTCCATACTTATCAATAATTTCATCTATCTGTTTTTTATATTCTAATGTATACCCCCCAACAATGTCTAAAGTTATTGATGAATTCTTCTTATATGCTAAACCAAATGCCTCAACAGCTATATCACAAGATTTACTAATATCACTTGCGAAGTAAACAAAATCAAAAGTTTTTTTCTGAATGGATGTATTGATCTTCTCACCAACAGCTATACTAATACTTAAGAACTTTGCGTTAGGTTTTATACGTTCTATAATTATATTAATGAATTTCTGTGCCTCAGTCCCGATGTAATCCGCCCGTAATAATACTTTACGTTCAACCGAAGATAAATATTGATAATTAGCCCTTCCTATAGGAAAATTATCCTTGAATTCTGGATCATTTAACAACGTTTGCAATTGAACTATCGTGGGAATACAATGGGGAACATCAAGTAATGCTAATGAGTATTGAGGATTTTCTGCCCCTATCATATGGACAACATCAGGCTGAATCTGACGAATAAGCTTTTTAATAATACGACGATTTTGCTTATATTCATCATTTGTAGGTTTAAAGAACTGCTTACAAACCATTTTAAGAAATTCGCTTTTTTCATCCCGGTAAAAATGGTAATGTATCCCATTAATTTCAAATTCCTGCAATCTCTTTTTTAAGAAAGAGCAACTTGAAATAACGTGAAGTTCCAATTCATCATATTTCTCAAATTCCCTTATTGCATTAGTATTCCATACTCCGAAATCCATCGTATTGAACGGGGCATGTCCTGTTGCGATTTTATACATCCACCTTATGATTTTTGGAATACCAATTTCTAGATGGTCTCGCACTTTGGAATTAGAAAAACTACATAGCCATACTATCTTCATAATTTTTTTAATATCTGACTATTTTTTTTTGTGAAAAAATTCTAATATCAATTGTTTTTCGTTTTCCTTCAAAAGAATAAAATATACTATTCCTATATACCCTAAAGTATATGCAAATATTGAAATACCGAAATAAATCCAATTGTCAATACGTAAATAATGACTGATAATGCTTGCCCCCACCGCATATACTATCAATAATGGCATTATTTTTAAATGACAATTCTTAAAAAACCGTTTCATATCCAGCCCCATTTTATGGTTATAAAACCATATATTCAATATTTGATTCAGTATCAGAGCAAAACCAGTAGAAGCAGCACAACCAACTGCACCATATTTTGGAGCAAGAATAACAGATAATACTACACCTATAATGGAGCTCAATAATACCCGTACTGCAATCTGTTTTATTCTATTTTCAGCATAAACCAGATCCATTCCGATATGAAGAGTCAATGAAACAACGTTCACAAATACAAGAAGGATAAAAACATAGTAAGAGTTGTTAAAAGTTTCACCGACCCACAACCTTATGAACTCATTACCAAAAATACAAAAACCAGAAAAAATCAACATTATAATAAACAGCTGAATTCTTCCGACAAAGATCATTAAATCCATTATTTTCCCCCTATCATCAGATTGCACCAACCTAGATACCATTGGCAAAAACAGGCCATTTAACGCAGTCGATATAGTAAACACCATACCCTCAAGATTTCTTCCCATGGAAAAAATTGAAATCTCAGTCGTATTTGAAAAGATTCCCAAAATGGTTGGGACCAAATTCAATCGGAACATTTGAGATAATTGCATCAAGAGAATCCAGCCTGAGAATGAAAACAAAGCAATAATTTCTGTCTTTTCAAAAAACTTCCAATTTATCCTCAATTTAGTTTTTTTAATGAAAACCAAGAACCTCAATACAGCCACTACGAATCCGACAAACCCTGTTATAAAGACTAGATGAAAAACATTACCATCTAACAATAATACTATAACAACGAACAGAACAGTCCCTACTCTAACAACCAAATCCAAAAGCTTGTTCTCAACAAAGTATTCATATGCCATCATAGCGCCGCTAACTGGTTTAAACAGAAAAGACAAAACACTAAATGACCCAGAAATACAGTATAATAACTTTAATCGCTCAATCTCACAAGAAGTAAGACCTCCAAAAATATTAGATAAAAAGAAATAAAGAATAAATAGAACAGTAAAAATAATCACATCGAAGATAAAATAGACCCTCGCCGTTAGTCCAAGCATATTCGCCACCTTTTCTTCATTGCCTTCTGCTCTATATTTAGCTATAAACCGAGTAATTGTACCTGACAGACCAAAATCTAGTAAAAAATAAGAAAGGAATACTCCGACCAAACTATATAGTCCATAGTCAGAAACCCCAATTTTTTTTACCATCCATGGAGTATAAACCAGGGATATTACAATACTGAGAAATATGGAAATATATGAAACAATTGCACCTTTGGCAATTTGTTTTCCTTTTGTCTTCTCTGGAACCATTTTCACTTATTCATCCATTTGGGTTTATCGAACAAAACTATTCTCCCCGTGAGCTTATAAAAAGTGAATCGAACTATGCTGCGTAACCAATCTCTATAATTGGCTTTAAATTCGGCATTGAATGCGTTTGTGATTTCAGGAGAAAACAGTTCTTCCTCAATGCTCGGTTCAAAATCAGAATTCATATCAATTGATAAATTAATTTGATTTTGATATGACTTATCTGTTCCGTCATGCACTCCACTCCCATCTAATCCCCAGTTGCGTACCTTCGATTCTGTTGGGAAGACACACCATTTTTTATCATCTGGAATAACTTGAAGGATTGTGTCTCCTTGGATTACCTTTTTCTTAAGCATATACAAAAGAGAACCGACCAGAACCACTTTCCTATTAAAGATAATAGAAAGCGGATAGGAATCAACAAGAAGTTTTATTTTTTTGAAATCATAATAAGAGTTAAGCCTTTCTTTACGTTCAATTAAAAACGCAGATCCCCACGCACAATACGCATTGTTATATATATATACATTATTATTTGTTTTAAGCGAGGTTTTTAAAAGATTAAAGCTACATATAGCTATAATTCTTTCATCCTTCTTACAATACTCCAATCCCCAATTGCAATATGCCAAAAAATTGGGCGAAAACTCATTATCATCCTCAGAGAATATATATCTATCGTTAGATTTACTTATTTCTTTATATAACAGCATGCTATTGCTGTTCAATTTTCCCACGCCACAGTTATGGTCTCTTCTTCGAACATATAAATTCTTGAAACCATGGTGATTCTCCTTCTCTGCTAAATAATCATCTATTTTCTTCCAGCCATTTACGTATTTCTCAGAAGGAGGATAGTCAAGTCCGACAAATACATCCGTCTTATCTGCGTATGTACAGCGTTCTAATGATTCTAAGCAACGTTTGAAATGCTCATATCTGCTTAGTGTCGGTATACATACAGGTGCGAAAATTTTTTCTACTTCCATATATGCATTATTTTTTTCTACAATTCAACACTTGCTCTCTTTGTTCAAAACATCAAAACGATATCAATTCTATAATACTGATGCCCCTGACGAGTTGCGGGCCGATCTTGTCAAAAGTAGCATAATCACTATGCTAGCCATCTTTACAAGCCGGGGTTACTCTGCATCATTTCTTTTTAAGTAATTCGCTTATCAAAGTCACGCTGAACTCAAAAATCTCCTTTGCTACTGCCAATGAGACAAAGATTCTCTACATGTTTAAATATTACCAGTAATAGAATGGAGCTATAGTCCATGAAAAAAAGTTCAGATGTTCTTTTAATTAATACCAATTACTTTTATTGTCACATTCCGAATTTGTAATAAACAAATTGAAAAAGAACAAACAGGGAAAGCCTAATTCTTTATCTAATCTTAATTGCTGCCAACAATTTATTTTCAATTTCGTCTTCTCCGTATTGCTTGATGACAAATTCATCATTCTTAGTCTTAATAGTCGAAAAGCTTGGCAAATGTCGTTTTACATAGGTCGCTCCACCTATAAGACATTTTTTTCCGACATTAACACCATTGAAAATAATAGCCCCAATTCCAATATATGTTTGTTCTCCAATGCGAACCCCTCCGGCCATTTGTGACCTTGCCCCGACAAAACAATGATCTTCTACGATAGATAAATGATGTATTGTTGCAGCTGTTTTGACAAAAACATTATTATGTATTATGACATCATTCTCTATCACCACATTATCACATATCCAACAATTATCGCCAATAATTTCTCCATGTATTATGGCGTGAGGAGAAATGATATTAGCCAATTTATACCCCTCATTCTTCAGCCTTTCATAGAGCTTTCTTCTTGTAGCATTCAATCTGTCCCACTCCATCGCAATGAACAAACAGTCTTTACTCTTATCGAATTCAGCAGGCAATGCGTCAAAAGTATAAACTGGTTTATCACAGTAACTATCACAAGTTTTGTACTCTTTGTCAACCACAAAGCCAATTAAATTAAACAACTCGTAATCTACAACATAAGAATAAACACTTCGAGCGGTTGTAGAAGTTCCTACTATCAAAAGGTTTTCTTTCATGTTTGTCTACCTATACTTCTATTTGGTTATTTTTCCAAAACAATGGTAATGTATCTATTAATATTATTCAGTATCTCATCCATTTCCTTACGGGAATCTGCTCTGATAAATATTGTTCCAAGAGAAGTATTGGCTCCTGTAAACGGAAAAATAATGTCACCTTCCTTAACATTATAACCTTCATTTTTAACATACTTTTGTCTGAAATCTGAGTCGATATCGATTGATTGTAATATTCCTTCCTTAATGGAATGCAGAATATAATTACACCAAACACCGTCATACTGAGGATTCTTGATATCCTTTACGGGCAAGCCCATTGCTTGTTTTATCTCATTCCCTATTAAATCTTGCCCCGTAGCCATAGTTTGCAATTCTGCAATGCGATTTCCTCCACCACGAGGGGACACTTCCATAAGATAGGCCTTCTTATTGGAGCAAAGACGACTCTCAACATTAAAGATACCTGATTTAATATCCAAAAGAGTAATAAGTCTTTGCAATTCATTTGATAATTCCTTTTGTGTTTCTTCAGGCATTGACGATGGCCAAATCTCAATAGCAGGAGTAAAAGGATTAGCCGCATTTTTATCAAACAATTGATCTGAAAACGCTGGATAGACTAACTTTCCGTCAACCACGAATATATCTGCACTTGATTGGTAGCCAACAATATCCAGATAATCCTCGATTATAAATCTCTTAGAAATAGACGATGACAAAGCCTTGTTGATAGAAGAAAGTAATAATTCCTTTCTTTCCACTTTTGTTACACCTTTGCTTCCAGCCGAATCAACCGGCTTTACAATGACAGGCCAAGTAAAACCATCTGCTTCTTGAATCGCCTCATCGATATTATCATAACCTTTCGCCTTAGGACAATTAAAACCATGTTCGAAAAGAAAGTGCCTAAACCGCGACTTGTCCTGTAGAATACAAGCATTCTCATAGGAGCATTGGAACGGCAACCCCAACTTTTCTGCAACATAAGCAGCGCTCACCACACCTGGATCGACTCCAAAGGACATAATCCCATCTATTTTTTTATCGCGCGCTACTTTTAACAAAACCTCCTTATCAATGATGCTAACATTCACATATTCATCACTGTATTTATGGGCAATGTTATCGGGCAAATAATCAGCAGTAATCACATAGTAGCCCAATTCATGCGCTGCGTCAATTACTGGCAACAAATATCGGATGCCGCCAAGCAGCATGAGTTTTCTTTGCATCTTATTATACAATTTGTTCCAAAACTCTTTCCAGGTCCTTCTCGCTCAACTGATGATGCATAGGAAGACATATGACTTCATTTGCAACTTTGGTAGCCACTGGCAGATTCTCAACGCTGGCACTGGGGAGACTCCGATAGGTGCTAAAAGTACTTATAAGAGGATAGAAGTAACGACGTCCAAGAACACCCGCTTCTTTCATCTTGAAGTAGAGTTCATCGCGTGTCTTGCCATATTCTTTTGCATTGATGAAGATGGGGAAATAACTATAATTATGGCGCACACCGGGCATATCATCGAAGAAGCGGATACCTGAGACATTGCGCAAAGCATTGCGGTACTTGATAGCCACTTGATGACGCTTCTCTATAGCCTCATCAACCTGCTTCAGATTTAACAGTCCATAAGCAGCACGCACCTCATCCATTTTACTGTTTATACCCGGAGCAACAACCTCTGTTTCGCCGGCAAAGCCAAAATTTTTTAAGAAATCAACTCGCTTTTTGGTGGCTTCATCGTGCATCACCATTGCTCCGCCTTCAAGAGTATTGTACACCTTTGTGGCGTGGAACGAAAGGGATATCAAGTCACCTTTACTTACCCAACTCTCACCATTCACTTCTACACCAAACGCGTGGGCAGCATCATGAATCACCTTAAGGCCATACTTGTCGGCAATCGCCTGAATCTCATTCATTTTACAAGGTTTGCCGTAGCAACTGACAGGCATAATAGCTGTAGTTTTGGGCGTGATAGCAGCTTCTATTTTTTCAGGATCGATACCACAGGTTTCCTCTTCTATATCGACAAACACCGGCTTACATCCATTCCACCAGATGCTATGAGTGGTTGCCACGAAACTATATGGGGTAGTAATTACTTCGCCAGTAATACGTAGTGCTTGCAGAGCGGTCAGTAAAGGCAATGTGCCATTAGTGAAAAGGCTGATATATGGTACTTTCAAATACTCTGCAAGAGCTTTCTCCAACTGTTTATGAAAACTACCATTATTAGTTATCCACTTACTTGCCCATATCTCCTTGAGCATTTCATTAAAATCATCAAGGTTAGGCAACAACGGTGAGGTTACGGTTATTTGCTTTTCCATTATCTTAAAAATAAGAATAACACATTTATAGCGATTGTTTTTCTAACCCTTTGTCACGAAATAAATTTGAGTTGGCCTCTTCTTTCATTTCATCAATCACTTTAAGGAGATACTGTCCATATTGATTCTTGAGCATTGGCTTAGCCAAGTCTCTCATTTTTTCTTCATTTATCCAACCATTGCGATAGGCGATCCCTTCAAGGCAAGCCACTTTTAGCCCTTGGCGCTTTTCTATTACCTCTACAAATGTACTTGCCTCTGCCAAGGAATCATGTGTACCTGTATCCAGCCAAGCGAAACCACGGCCAAAGACTTGTACCTTCAGTTCACCGTCTTTGAGGAACTCCTGATTAACGGTAGTGATTTCCAATTCACCTCGAGCCGAAGGTTTGATATGTTTTGCCACGTCCACAACCTTATTCGGGTAGAAATAAAGGCCCACAACGGCATAGTTGCTCTTCGGCTCCTTAGGCTTCTCCTCTATCGAAAGACAATTGCCCTGCTTATCAAACTCAGCCACACCATAGCGCTCAGGATCAGACACCCAGTAACCAAATACTGTCGCTTTTTTGTTCTCCTCAGCATCTTTTACAGCGCGTCTTAATAGACCGGTAAAACCACTACCATAGAAAATATTGTCACCCAGCACCAAGCAAGCGCTATCATTACCAATAAATTTTTCTCCAATTATGAAAGCCTGAGCAAGTCCATCAGGCGAAGGTTGCTCAGCATACTCAAAATGAACACCATAATCAGAACCATCGCCGAGCAGACGCTTGAACCCAGGAAGGTCATAAGGTGTGGAAATTATGAGGATATCCCTTATCCCAGCCAACATTAAAGCACTGATGGGATAATAAACCATCGGTTTGTCATAAATCGGGAGCAACTGCTTACTAACGCCCTTTGTAATGGGATACAATCTTGTACCGGATCCTCCGGCGAGAACTATTCCTTTCATTATGATAAGATTATCAGATTTATAATACGTTTATCATTTTTAAGTATTCAGGCCATTCACCCATATCTTTCCACGAATGTTCACTGACCGGGAAGCATCCGACACGGCCTCCTCTGGCCTTGATTTTTTCCATCAGATGTGTAATATGGAAAAATTCACCATCAGGTATTTCTTCGATGCAGGAAGGATTCAGGATATATACACCCGTATTGACCTGATATGTAAGTTCCGGTTTTTCACTCAAAGAGGTCATCAATCCATCCTCGCCGGTTTCAATCACACCGTAAGGTATCTTGAAACTCTTTACCATCGTAACAATGGTAAGATCGTTATGATTACTCATATGGTAGTCATACACATCGCGATAGTCCTGCTCATTAATACTGTCGCAGTTGCTCACGAAAAAGGGTGTGGTTATCTTGCCTTTCAACAGCGAGACGCTGCCTATAGTACCTAACGGTTTATCTTCTTGGAAGAATTCGATGTCGTATTTATGATCAAGCTGGCTGAGGTAGTATTTCATTATGTCAGCCTTATAGTTTACCGACATATAGAACTTGGTACAGCCAATCTCCTCGAATTGATCGAGAATAGTTTCCAGTATGGTCTTATCACCTATGGGAACTAACGGTTTGGGAATGACATTGGTGATAGGCTTCAGGCGAGTACCTTTACCACCGGCCATAATGACTACTGGGAGATTAATCTTCTCTCGTTCAGTGAGATCCGCTTTTTTGAATAAACCTTCCCAAAACCATACATCAACCAGTTCATTCTTTTCATTAAGAATAGGCATCACCTCCGCACGCATCCTACGCATTTTTTCTTTGATACCATCCTCGCCTTCCGATTGATGACCATAGACCTTATTCCTATCAAGAATTCGGTTAACCGGTTCCTTTAGATCAGTATTATTAATAATTGCTCTCTGAATATCTCCCAAAGTCAGCAGACCTTTAAAGCAATCTCCCTCAAAGACAAAAAGCGTTTTAACTTTTTGTATATCCATCATTTTCATGGCATCAAGAAGAGAAGTACTCGTCTTGACTATTATTTTCTGAATTGATTTATTATCCATACTTAGATTATTAATCAATTTATATAATATCTCATTGATATTCGATCTTTCCGCCCACTCTCACTAATATATGCATGAAAACCGAACTTCTCATAAATGCGAATAGCAATCTTATTGTCTTTATCTACATCTAGCGAAACTGATTTAAAACCTTTTTGTTTACATATCTCAATTGCCTTTTTCAATAGTCCAACAGAAAGACTTTTGCCCCTATAATCGGATAATACATACACATTACATAAATAAGCATCCAACGTTTCTTTATGATTGCAGTATAGTAGCAAGAACGCGATTATCCTACTATTGTCAATAATTGCAATCATATTACCAGTCCTTTCTATTTTTTCAAACCACTCATTAAACTTATCCTCAGAAATATCATTACCTATATCTCTACAATGCTGAATCATCAGTTGTTTAGCCTGAGGATTGTTGTTTATGAGCGACACTGTTAGAGAGTTAACACAGTCACTCAATCCAATCTTATGATCAGAGCAGTAAATAATGTATCCAGAATTTGATGCCCCAACATTGCTTGTAGCCTCATCAAACTCGTCTTTAACAACTGTATTCTTCACACACCAATCTGCAATCTTAGCTTGTTCAAACAAAGGCTTCAGTCGCTCATTCTGTTTGCTATGGAAATAGAGTCCAGTGTAAGCCCTATTGTGAATTGTACAAGGCTGATATATTCCTAAATGGCATTCTATGGCTGCTTTATAGTAATCAAAGCCTGTACTAAGTGGTGTAAGTATGTCTGATATATGATCACCACCGCCCCTGGCCCCTACTTCAATGAAGTATATTTCGTTATTAATAATCTTGAGTTCCAAGTGTGCCATCCCGCAATTCAAGCCCAGTATTTCCAAAATATCCCAAGCAGCCTTGTCAATTCTTGATTTCATTTGATCAGATAGATTGGCTGGCTGATGGTGGCCTACCTCAACAAAATGAGGAGGTCCGGCTGATTCTTTCTCGGTGTATTGGATAACTTGGTGTTGTCCTTTACCATATGATAAACATTCAATTGAATACTCCTGGCCGCCTTTGAGATATTCTTCAACAATAGCAGATCCGTCTGAAGAGTTATACCGTGCGACTTCAGTGGCTTTTTCCAAATCCGTATCATTATATGCAATACTAACGCCCCTCTTTCCACAAGCATCAACGGACTTTACTACAACAGGGTAAGAGACTTCGATTCCATTATGGTACAATTGAAACTTGGGTTGCTTGACTGAATTCAGTTTTGCTACCTTGGTTCTCATAAAGTACTTGTTCTTGCCGCCAAAGCCGTTTTCTACTTCGTTACCAAGTAAAAGCGCTTCATGCGCTACCCTCGCTGCAACTTCGGTTGACAATTCGCTTGATGGCATTATAGCATTGACATGCAGCCCCTTACACGATTCTGCAATAAAGTGTATATCAAAATTATTCTCTTCGATAAAAATATCTACTTGGTCCTTGGCCAGCGAGTCATTCCTACCATATGCTATGGTGGTCAACCCCATCTCCTTTGCCTTGTTAATTATAGGTAGGGCCCCTTCACCTGCACCAATAATGGCCAACACTTTCTTTTCCATATTATTGTTAATCTGTAAGCACTCTTTCTTTTAAGGTCTTCTCATATTTCTCAAAGCCGTCTTCTATATAGCATCTGCTTCCTGCTGCAAGAATCAAATGTCCATAACGGTTTAGGCTGGAAGTAATCCGATTCACTTTATCTCCTTCCTTAAGATTGAATGAGAATTCTACCACATAAGGCCATCCCTTGACAAGGCCTTCGTCCGGAACTTGCTTGATCAGGCTGCCCTCTTCAAAAGCGAAGAAACGGACTCCCGAATACTGAACAGGTTTTGGCTCCGGACTGATGGTTTGCCCCAGAGCAATCTTCAGCAGCTCATCCTCAACATTGACACCGGTTGAAAGCGGAGTAAGTGTCGATGTGATATAATCACCTCCCAACCGAGGACTGGTTTCGATAACAAAGATTCCGCGGTTGTTTATCTTTAATTCCGTATGCGAAGGACAATTCTCAAAATTCAGTGCCTTACCTATCTTTATTACTATTTCCCGTATCTGCTGCTTGATGGCTTCTGAGATATTGGCAGGTTGAATATGGCTCAACTCGACATTATACGGGAACTCCGTCGTTTTCTTTTCCGTGAATTGAATTACCTCTGCCTTTCCGTCATAATGGAGTCCTTCAATACTATATTCAGGTCCTTCGATATATTCCTCAACCAGGACAGTATCCAATTTTGAAACTTCAAAAGCTTCGTTCATGGACGCTTCCAGTTCTTCTTTGCTACGGCAAAGCTTTACACCACGGCTTCCGGAATTATCTCTTGGTTTTATGATAACAGGGTATTCAAAGTCCTCTACCTCGTTCACGGATTTAACCAAACGGCCTTTGGCACAAGGCACATCGCCTTCCATAAAACGCTGCTTCATCTGGAACTTGTCCGTACTCCATTGTGCGGTTTCCACAGAGTAGAACGGGAATCCGTACTTCTCTGCGATACGTGCCATCATTACCAGAGGTTTGTCTGTCGCAGCTGTTACTATGGCATCGATAGCATACTTTTCTACTACGTTACAGGTACCTTCGTAATCTTGCCCTCCAACAACCTCAAAGGAATCGACACAGTCCTTGCACGTTGCATCCTCACAGGGGTCTATACCCACTGTATAGAGTCCCATATTCCTGGCTCTATTGATAATGGATTCCTGAAGAGGACCAACACCAAAGATGAGTACGGCTTTCTTGTTCTGATGCATTATTTGATTTCTTTAATAGCCTTTTCCAAAGTATTGCAGATAAAGTCTATCTGTTCGGAAGTCAGTGCCGCATACATAGGCAGCGTAATCTCATTGTCAGTCACATAATCCGTTTTCGGCAATACAGCGCCCAATTCCTTATAAGTTGAGAAATGATGCACTGCGGGATAATGTACGCTGGTCTGGATACCGGCAACGTGTATATACTCACGAATCTTGTTGCGACGTTCTTTATTGCTGTTGAGCAAAACCACCGGGAAGATATAGTTGCTCACGAACTCGGTATTTTCGGCAAACGGCACTACCACCCCTTCTATCTTGGAGAGGCGGTCAATATACTGCTTGCGCACTTTGATTCGTGTCTCCAAGTCGCCCGGAAGCTTCTTTAACTGCTCAATAGCAATCGCAGCACGAATATCATCCATACGGAAATTATAACCTAAACAGGTAATGTCATATTCGGTGGCGTGGCCGCTGGCACGCTGGTAGCTCATAGTGCTCATTCCGTGGCTGCGAATGAGACGGGCCTGTTTTTCCATCTCCTCGTTGTTGGTAATGAACATACCGCCCTCGCCGGTACTGATGTTCTTGTTGGAGAAGAAGCTGAATGCCGCACAGTCTCCGATAGTTCCGAGCTTTTTGCCTTTGTATTCCGAGAGAGGGCCATGGCAAGCATCTTCCACCACTTTGAGGTTATGTTTCTTGGCAATTGCCATAATCTCGTCCATCCGGGCAGGGAAGCCGGCCATATGAACGATAACGATTCCTTTGGTTTTAGGCGTAATCTTTCGCTCCAAATCAGCGGGATCCATATTGATATGATCGGGGCCGATAATATCGGCAAACACCGGCGTGGCTCCGACATAGCGAATACAGTTCACGCTGGCGGCGAAAGTCAGAGAAGGAACAATCACCTCGTCACCAGGGCCAAAACCACACACCATGCAGCAAACGTGGAGAGCATCAGTGCAGTTGCTCATTGAGACTGCATACTTCACTTTCCACATATCAATAAACATCTGCTCGAGTTCAGCGTTCTTCGGGCCGGTGGAAATCCAACCGGACTTGATAGTATCATACGCTGCCTTTGCTTCGCGCTCGTCGAAATTCAGATTAAAAAGAGGAATCTTGTATGCCATAATAACAGTCTTACTTTTACATTAATTACATTTTCTGATCCAGATTCTTGCCCTTTTCTTCATGCTCGAAGTTGGGGATGAATGTTTTTATAGCTTCGACTACCTGAGCCTTAGTAAAATCTTCTTTAGCGAAGATGCCTTCCAGCTTATCGAAAAAGCCATTTACTTCGCTCATCGGATGGCGGGTGGTCTGTTCTACTACACCCAGCGCCTTGAAGCGCTGCATATCAATCTTTTCACCGGGAACGTAAAACTCTTCATATGCCTTCTCGCCGGTTGTGTCTGACTTGAAATAGACAGTAGGATATTTCTTTGTTTCAGAGAATTTCATTTCAGCAGCCTTATGTTTGGCTTCTGCATCGGATGCGCAGGAATCTTTCTGAAACCCGTTTGCTACAACGAAATCATCACAGATAGCAGAGAAAGTCAGCATCTGGTCCTCGCTAAGTTTAGGAAAGAACACTTCTCCGGGACGACCCAGTATGCAGGCAAGCATACATATCTGACCAGACTCTTCAGGCGACACGAAATACCTTTTCACATCTGATGGTGCTGCTAACGGCTGACGTTTCTGGATCCTGTGAATCCATCCATCAGGGAGCGAACCGTTACTGAAAGCGACATTTGCGAAGCGGGCTGTTGTAACCTTAAAATGCTTGTTGTACGCCATCACCAGATCCTCCATAATGCGCTTGCTCGCGCCCATAATGTTCACGGGGTTAGCGGCCTTGTCAGTGGAAACGCAGAAGAAATGCTTCGGTGGAAACTCACAGAGGAGGTCCATCAACTTCTTAGCCTTGATATCATTATTTTCAATCAGAGCCTGGACGCTATAACGATCTTTCTCGCTGCGTACGTGCTTGTGAGCGCTGAAATTGGCTACAATGTCAAAGCCTTTTTCCTCACGGAAAATACGCGTGAATATCGGATCTGCAAAATTGAGCGTATAGCATCGGAACTCATCAGGAACATAAAGGCCTTCAGTAGAACGCACGTCGCGAACCAGTTCTGCCAGTCCGTTCTCATTAAGGTCAACCACGACAACGCTTTTCGGCTCAAACCGTAAAACCGCCTTTATGAAGCTGGAACCAATGCTGCCAGCGCCACCAATCACACAGACTTTCTTACCCTTGATCTCATATGTCAGTGTCTCGGCATTAGACTGAATATCCGGCTCGAACATACTCGTCGAACGGAACGTCACGCTTTCGGCTATGAATTTCTCTAAGTTGAACATATGTCTTTATCTTTTTTTACTCAACAAACATTATCCCAACCTACAATAATACCTCGCCACTCATCTCACGGCTTTCCCTGTATCATCGGTATCGGCGAAAATCCCGTACTTGACGTCTGATGAAGGACCGAGACTATGTCGAATGTACTCAATTCGCTTGATGTCAGTTCGACTATGAACGGGAAACCAGGGAGAGTGCCGTGACCGACACCGACTGTAAGAAAGTTTGCCTTTAAATCTAAAACAGGATTAATCTGGCGATTCTTGTGTACTCCAACTGAGTGCATGCCCTCATTACGGACAGAATGCTGAATCTTATCAATATCATCAAAGGTCATCAGGGAAAATGTGCTAATTGGCTCCAGATACTGCAATGCGCGGCACTCAATGATAAGTTTGTCATTCTCGCGATACTTGTATGCTACGAGATTACTGAAAGAATTCGATGCCTCCCTGAATGTATTTGTTCCGTTGATAACGTCCACCATTTGCCTGACAGCGACTTCCAGCCCATTAGAAAACAAGTCGATATAAACTGTCTGCATCATAATGGGAGGAAGCGCGGACTGATCCAGACGGACCGGTACGAACCGTATCATATTCTGGGCAGCCTTGACAAGTGCATTCTGCCATTCCATCTTGACCATTCCGCTTGTCAGGCTATTTGCTGAAACGAAATAGAAGAAGAAGCGGCAATTGGCCAACCCCTCGTTCATCTTGTCTATGATGCCGTCACCGGGCTGTATTGACCAGGAGTCATAGAAGACATTATCCTGTCCAAATACAGATGCCAACTTGACAGCAATAGGCTCGACTATCTGTTTATCTTTGCTATTATGCGATAAAAATATCATTTTGTCGTTGCGACTTATATCGTATATCTTCCCTCAATCACCTTCCAATCCACTATCTGCCATAGCGCACTGAGGTGGGCTGCGCGGCGGTTCTGGTAGTCGAGGTAGTAAGCGTGCTCCCAGACATCGAATGTCAGGATGGGGCGCAGGCCGTGCGCTACAGGATTGTCAGCACCGACATACTGACCAATAGACAGGTTGCCTGAAGCATCTGCCTGCAGCCATACCCATCCGCTGCCGAAGAGGCCGACGCCCTTGGCCTCAAACTCGGCTTTGAAGGCGTCTATGCTACCCCACTGCTTTGCGATCTGATCGGCGAGTTTACCGTTAGGAGCAGATAATGACTCAGAGGCGGTAAACTGTGTAAAGTACAGGTTATGGTTCAGCACCTGACCTGCGTTGTTGAACAGGGCGCCGGCCGAAGCCCTGCGGACAATATCTTCCAATGGAAGGCCCTCCAGACCGCTGCCGGGAAGCAACTTATTGAGGTTGTCCACATAAGCCTGCAGATGCTTGCCGTAGTGAAACTCTATCGTACGGGCCGAAATCACCGGCTCCAGCGCATCCTGCGCATAAGGTAAGTCTATCAGTTTGAACATATTCTTTGGTTTTATCGTCAGAGCTATCAGTAATGATGATTGCTAGTCCCTCCTGAATATATCTCTGGTGTAAACTTTGTCGGCCACATCATCCAGCGCCGGGTTGTACCGGTTGGCGATGATTGCGTCGCTCCGGGACTTGAAGGCTGCCAGGTCGTTGACTACGCGGCTTCCGAAGAAGGTCGTGCCGTCCTCGAGCGTCGGCTCGTAGATGATGACCGTCGCGCCCTTGGCCTTGATGCGCTTCATTATGCCCTGGATGGCGCTCTGGCGGAAATTGTCGGAGTTGGATTTCATCGTCAGGCGGAAAACTCCCACTACGACCTGATGCTCGCGGGCGGTGTCATACGCGCTCGAAGCGGTATAATAGCCTGCGCGGCGCAGCACCTGGTCCGCGATGTAATCCTTGCGCGTGCGGTTGCTCTCCACGATGGCCTCGATAAGATTCTCGGGCACGTCCTGGTAATTGGCCAGCAGCTGCTTGGTATCCTTGGGCAGGCAATATCCGCCGTAGCCGAAACTCGGATTGTTGTAATGCGAACCGATACGCGGATCGAGGCAGATGCCGTCGATGATATTCTGCGTATCGAGTCCCTTCATCTCCGCATAGGTATCCAGCTCATTGAAATAGCTCACGCGAAGCGCCAGATAGGTATTGGCGAAGAGCTTGACCGCCTCCGCCTCCTTCATTCCCATATACAGGGTCGGGATGTCCTGCTTGATGGCGCCCTCCTGCAGCAGTGAGGCAAAGGTCCGCGCACGCTCCTCCAGGTCATTGGTGACCAGGGCGGCGATAGCCTCGTTCTCCTCTTCGTAGCCCGGCATCACCTTGGGGACGCCGACGATGATGCGGCTCGGATAGAGGTTGTCATAGAGCGCTTTGCTCTCGCGAAGGAACTCCGGAGAGAAGATGAGGTTGAGCTTCTTCGCGCCCCGCGCCGCATAGCGGACGTACAGGCTCCGGGTATAACCGACCGGGATGGTGGACTTGATGACCATCGTGGCATCGGGATTTACCTTCAGCACGAGGTCGATGACTTCCTCGACGTGCGAGGTATCGAAGAAATTGCGCTGCGGATCGTAATTGGTCGGAGCGGCGATGACCACGAATTCGGCATCGCGATAGGCTGCCTCGCCATCGAGCGTAGCTACCAGATGAAGCGGCTTCTCGGCAAGATATTTCTCGATATACTCATCTTGAATGGGACTCTGGCGGCGGTTGATCTTCTCGACCTTTTCCGCCACGACATCGACCGCCGTGACTTCATTATGCTGCGCGAGCAGCGTCGCGATGCTCAGGCCGACGTAACCTGTTCCTGCTACTGCTATTTTCATTATTGCCGTGATGACCTATTTGTGTTCTGGGCCGTATTCGGGCACGGTCGCGTGCATCAGATCCAGCACCCCGGGGATATCCACCTCGCGGGAGAGGCGCTCCATCTCCTTGACGAACGCGTCTGCCTCGGCATAGGGGTACTGGCGCACCTTGGCGATACGTATGCGCTCGTGGAACGAAGGAACGGTGTTCTCCTCGTTGGAGAGCAGCTCTTCGTAGAGCTTTTCGCCCGGACGCAGTCCGGTAAATTCGATGCGTATGTCTTCGTCGGGCACGTAACCCGCAAGGATTATCATCCTTCGCGCGAGGTCTACGATCTTGACCGGCTCGCCCATATCGAATACGAATATCTCATTGCCCTGGCTCCGCGCGGCCGCCTCCATCACCAGATGGCAGGCTTCGGGGATCGTCATAAAGTAGCGGTTGATCTCCGGGTGGGTGACGGTCACAGGGCCGCCCCTCTGTATCTGTTCGCGGAATCTGGGGATGACCGAACCATTGCTGCCCAGCACGTTGCCGAAACGGGTCGTGACGAACTTCGTCGCACCCTCGTGCTCACCGGAGGCGATGGCCTGTCCGAGACTCTGTACGTAGATCTCTGCCAGACGCTTGGTGCAGCCCATCACGCTGGTCGGATTGACCGCCTTGTCGGTGGAGACCATCACCATCTTCTCGACTCCATACTCGATGCACTTGTCGGCCACGTTGCGCGTGCCATAGACATTGACCAGCACCGCCTCGCAGGGATTGAGCTCCATCAGGGGCACGTGCTTGTAAGCCGCAGCGTGAAATACCACGTCGGGCCGGTATTTGCGGAACGCGAAGTCCAGGCGCTGTACCTGCCTCACATCGCCGACACACGGGATGAAATCGAGCCACGCGAACTTGTCCTGCAGCTCGAGCTGAAGGTTGTGCAGCGGCGTCTCGGCGTTGTCGAAGAGGATGATGCGCCGCACGCCGAATCCAGCTATCTGGCGCACCAGCTCGCTGCCGATGCTGCCTGCCGCGCCCGTTACCAAAACCGTCTTGCCTCTCATCCACGCCTGTATCTCTCCCATCGAAATCTCTATCTGTTTACGGCCGAGAAGGTCTTCGACCTTGATCTCGCGGGGACGCATTATCGCCTGGCCGGTCACCATCTCGTCCAGTCCGGGGATGATGAGGTTCTTGATGCCCTGGCGGATGCAGACCTTGATGGCGCCGTTCTCCTCGGCCTGCGCATCCGTGTCGCGTGAGTAGAGCACGCCTCCGACTTCGCAGGACTCGAGAATCTTGGCAAGCTGCTCATCGTCGTTGAAACGATATACCGGCAGCCGCTCGATGGTCATCGAATCTTTCTGGTCAGTGCGCTCCAGGAAACCTATTATCTGGTAATGGGACGAGTTCTGAAGGCGGGTGTGCGTGGCGATGGACTTGTCCGAAAGGCCATATACCAGCACTCTCATAGTGGGACGGACCGCCCGGTTGCGGCGACGCAGAAAATCATATCCCAGAATCATCGCCACACGCATCGCAATGACCAGGAAAAGGGCCATTGCGGCATCGATCAGGACTACGAGCAGCCCCCAGTTGGAGTAGAATCCTGCAAGCAGGAGAACCACCGCCACAAACGCCGCCCTAATGATGAAGGAAGCCGCAAAGGGCACGAGGTCCTTGACTCCGAAATGCCTGATGACGACGCGGTAGGTCCGAAATAGCAGGAACATCAAAGCGGCGCCGAAAGCCGAAGCGGCCATATACCAGCCAAGGAATGTCTTGCTGTAAAAACTGTTCTCGAAAAACACCGTGACCGTCATTATGGCCAGCAGCGATGATACGAGTGAAATTACCATGTCGAGAGTCATTATCGTCCGTCCGCGAAGGTGACGGTTGCTCCAGTACTCGACATTGCCTTTGTACAAAAGTGACATTTGGTTATCTTTAGTATGTTATATCTTCTCGATGTAAGCCTGCGGGATGCGCGATACGCCCACTACCGCCACGCCCTGAACGACCACCACGAACTTGCGGTCGGAACGGATTTTCTTGATAACGCCCTCCGCGCCCTTATAGATGCCGCCCGTGATGCGGACCCTCTCGCCCTTGCGGTACTGGGATATATCCGTCATATCAATGCCCAGAAGCTCCGCCTGCGAACCGTCCTGTCCATACTGCGAGGTCAGGATGATGAAGCTGCGCATCTCATCGTCCGGGATGGCCATAGCCTTGCGCCGGTCATCCGCGCGGCCGGGCTCTCCGTAGATCATGAACTTGTCATCGTTCTTCGCCTTGAAGTCCACGATAAAGGGCTCCGTAGTGTGCACGAAAAGCAGACCCGATATGAGGGGCTTCTCGACTTTGCGAATGCGGCCCTGGCGGCACTCTTCGACCAGAGTCATCGGCAGATAGGTCCGGCAATCGGCCTGCTCGAGCTTCTGCTTGAGCGGAACTACCTGATTGTAAAAGACTTTGAGTGCGAACCAGTGACTGTCGAGGGGCTCCATCTGATGTCTGACGAATGACTGAATATTGACTTGTGGGCACGGCTTCCCTGCAGGAGAGGATGTAAAATCCACTCCTGCCTCCTAATGTATCTTACTGACTTTCAAAAACATAAAGATAATCAGGTGCAGCGAGGCCGGGTCTGGTGGTATTTCTCTTCCTATCCCGCGGGACCTTCCGGCATCCACCGGCGGTATCCCGAGACCCCGTCAAAGCAGGCTCAAAAGTGCACTCCTGCACGGCCTGCCAAGACAGTGCAAGGTACGAAAAAAAACGGAAAAATTGGACAAAAAAACGGAGAAAAATTCGCGCCCGCGCTACATAGGTATGAGTATCTCGTACTCCTTCTTGCGCGAATTGGTCAGCTTGTCATCCCTAAGCCACAGATTTGCAGCCTTCAAGGCGGCGTAGGTCACTCCGTACTGGAGGGCGAAGTCCACGAGCGAAGGGATCTCGCCACGGACGACGACGTGATGCGAAAACTCATCCACCGGATAATATTCTTCATCCCTGATGTCAAATCCGAAGGCGGCGGGATCATCGAAGAGCATCTTGGCCGCCAGGATGCGGAACATATAGCGGGTGGTCTCTTCCGGCATCCACAGGTCGAAGGCGCGCTTCTGACGCTGGGCTTCGAGACGCTTGCGGACGTTGTCCTGACCGTGATTGTAACTGGCCGCTGCGGTCATCCAGTCTCCGAACATTGAATACGACTCCCCGAGATAGGTGCAGGCCGCGGCGGTGGCCTTCTCGATATTGTACCGTTCGTCCACCTCATTGCCAACCTCCAGTCCGTAATGCTGTCCCGTGGCCTTCATAAACTGCCAGAGGCCTGCCGCTCCGACGGACGAACGCGACTTGGGATCAAGGTTGCTCTCGATGACCATCAGATACTTCAGGTCCACAGGTATGCCGTTGCGGCGCAGGATCGGCTCCACCCGGGCGAAGTACCTGCGCGAGCGCTTGAGCATCAGAGTCGTGGTGGCGTGCATATAGGTAAAGGCTATAAGCTCGCGGTCCATCCTCTCGCGAAGATCCGGCCTATCGAAACGGAAGGTATCTCCCGCGAAGACCACGTACTCCGGAACCTGCGGCGGCCGCGGATGGTAATCCTTCTCTATCTGAACTTCATCCACCTGAGGTACTACCAGCAGGGACTGGCGGTCATAATTGACACCGCGATACTGCTGCGCCCCTACGGGCTGCCCTGTTGATACGAGGAAAACTGCTGTCACGAGTGAGGACAGGAAGATCTGGCGTACGGATGAAGACATTTGCGAAGGCGTGTATAGACGTTTAAAAACGGCTACAAATTTAACATAAAATTGATTAAGAATATGTATTTTTGCGAAAGCAATATGAGGCATCTCAACGATAATACCTGGACCGCTCTTCTGGCTCTCGTGCGACTCGGGATGGGACATTCCACTGCGCAGGAGACCGCGCGGGTGCTGCCCGTCGTCATCCCCTGGGAGGAGGTGGAGGAAGCCGCAGCCCGGCACCGCCTCTCGGCCATCGTGACGGACGGCATCCTCGCCCTCGAGAATGAAGGCCTCCTCGAGGGACGCGGCCCGGATATGGAGATTCACGACCGGTTTGTGGTCCGCACGCTCCAGCACTACGAGCTCAAGTACGAGGACTACACAAAAGCCCTGGCGAGACTCGCAAAGTTCTATGACCAGAACGGCTTCAGGATGATGATACTCAAGGGCTATGGCCTGAGCCTCAACTATCCCGTCCCCTCGCACCGCCCTACCGGAGACTTCGATATCTGGACCTTCGGCCGGCACGCCGAGGCCGATGCCGCACTCGAAAAGCTCAGACACGTCAGGATAGACCGTTCGCATCACCATCATACTGTATTTTATATTCGTGGTTATATGGTCGAGCACCACTATGACTTCATAGAGGTGTATTCACACCGAAGCAACGCCAGGTTCGAGAAGATTCTCAAGGAGTGGGCCCCGCAGGACCCTCTGCGGATAGAAGTGATGGGCGCACCGGTCTGGCTGCCCAATCCCGACTTCAACGCCCTCTTCCTGCTGCGCCACGCCGCCAGCCATTTCGCTGCGGTTGAGATTATGCTCAGGCACGTTCTGGACTGGGGCACTTTCGTCACAGCCAACTACGATAGCATCCATTGGGACCGCGTACTGAAGGTCCTGGAGCAGTTCGGTATGACGCAGTTTATGGCCTGCCTCAACGCCATCTGCATCGAGGATCTGGGATTCGATGCCTCGCGCTTCCCCACCCTGTCTGCGGACCCTGATCTGAAGCGGCGCGTCCTGCAGGATATCGAAGTTCCGGAGTTCGACGAGCCCGCGCCGGAGGGACTGCTGCCCGTCATCCGGTTCAAGTTCCGCCGCTGGAAGGCCAACGAGTGGAAGCAGAGCCTCGTCTTCCACGAGAACCGCTTCCAGATGCTGCTCACCCAGATCTGGAGCCACATTATCAAACCGAGCAGCATCGCGGCCAAATAGATTTGTCGAAAATTCA
Organism: uncultured Bacteroidia bacterium; assembly: GCA_902773925.1. Taxonomy (GTDB): domain Bacteria; phylum Bacteroidota; class Bacteroidia; order Bacteroidales; family UBA932; genus Cacconaster. The sequence goes on from CACYGI010000004.1 coordinate 173,830, forward strand.
ATAATTTTTATTGTGTTTCGATAAATTTTTATTATGTTTGCGAAAACATTTTCAAAATTCCTGCTATGATAGAATGGTGGAACTCACTTGACACGATGATGAAGATCCTCTGGGCCATCACCCTCGCTTCATCGCTCATCTTTGTCATTCAGACGGTAATGACATTTCTCGGCGCAAGCCACGACGGAGATTTCGACATCAACACCGATGCCGACGCTCCGGATATCGCAGATACTGACGGCGACGCCACAGTGGACCACAGTACCGGCATGAACCTGCTGACGCTGCGCAACTTCGTCAATTTCTTCCTGGGCTTCGGCTGGACGGCAGTGCTGCTTCGCGGCTCAGTCGCCTCCACCGGCCTGCTGATGGTGATCTCGATCATCGTCGGCGCGGTCCTGGTCTTCCTGGTGATGATGCTCTTCCGCGGCCTTGCCAGGATGCAGCAGTCCGGCAATATCAACATTTTCAAGTCGGCCATAGGCTGCCAGGGTACCGTCTATCTGACCATCCCTGCAGGACGGAGCGGCGAAGGCAAGGTACAGATAGTCATCAACGAGGCCGTGCGCGAGTATGATGCCGTCACGGACGGCGACGAGCTCCGCACCGGCACCGCGATTCACGTCGTGAACGTCGTCAACACCACCACCCTGCTGGTCGAACCCAACGAAGTAGAAATTATCTAAAACCAATTCTATATGGAACTTTATCTCATTCTGATCATCGTTTTCGTGCTCTTTGTGACCTTCACGGCCATCCTGCGAAGGTACAAGCGCTGCCCCTCCGACAAGATCCTGGTCATCTACGGTAAGACCGGCCGCCACGCTTCCGCAAAGTGCATCCACGGCGGAGCGGCATTCATCTGGCCCGTTTTCCAGAGCTATGCATTCCTCGACCTGACCCCTATTTCCATCGAGTGCAACCTGACCAACGCCCTCTCCAAGCAGAACATCCGCGTAGATGTGCCCTGCCGGTTCACGGTCGGTATCTCGACTGAGGCCGAGAGTATGACCAACGCCGCAGAGCGACTCCTCGGCCTGACGACCGAAGACATCCGCAACATCGCAACCGATATCCTCTTCGGCCAGCTGCGTCTGGTCATCGCTACGATGGATATCGAGGAGATCAACGCCGACCGCGACAAGTTCCTGGCAAACGTCAGTACCAACGTCGAAGCCGAGTTGCGCAAGATCGGTCTGAAGCTCATCAACGTCAACGTCACCGATATCCGCGACGAGTCCGGCTATATCGAGGCTCTCGGTAAGGAGGCTGCCGCAAAGGCTATCAACGACGCGAAGAAGAGCGTCGCCGAGCAGAACCGCTACGGTGAGATCGGTAAGGCGGAGGCTGACCGTGACAAGGACATCCGTATCGCTGAGACCACCCGTGACACCCGTATCCGTACAGCTGACGCCAACGCAAAGGCTGTCGAGGGTGAGAACAACTCCAAGATCGCCATCGCCCAGAGTGACGCCACCCGCCGCGAGAAGGAGGCCGAGGCTGCCCGCATAGCAGTCGCCGCCGAGAAGGTGCAGGCCGCAAAGGCTCTCGAGGAGGCTTACAAGAGCGAGCGCGACGCCGAGATGGCACGTGCCGAGCGCGAGAAGGCGACCCAGCAGGCAAACGTGGTCGTCGCAGCCCAGATCGAGAAGGAGAAGGCCATCATCGACGCAGAGGCAGAGGCCGAGAGGATCCGCCGCAAGGCAAAGGGTGAGGCCGATGCGATCTTCGCCAAGATGGACGCACAGGCACGCGGTACCCTCGAGATCCTGGCAAAGCAGGCTGAGGGTTTCGGCCAGCTGGTAGCTGCCGCAGGCGGCGACGCAAGCCAGGCCATCACGATGCTCATCACCGACAAGCTGCCCGAGCTGGTACGCACCCAGGTCGAGGCCGTCAAGGGCATCAATATCGACAAGGTAACCGTCTGGGACAGCGGCAAGGGCAGCAATGGCAAGACCGCAACCGCCAACTTCGTCTCCGGACTGATGGGCAGCGTCCCCCCGCTTGAGGATCTCTTCAAGATGGCCGGGATGAGCCTGCCCGACTACCTGAAGGGCAAGACCCAGGAGCCCGCTGAAGAGGATGCTACCGTCATCGAGGAGTAAGGGATGATAGTCATCAACATAGACGTAATGCTCGCCCGGAGGAAGATGTCCTCCGGGGAGCTTGCGCAGCGTGTCGGCATCTCGCCTGCCAACCTCTCCATCCTCAAGACCGGCAAGGCGAAAGCCCTCCGCATCTCGACGCTGGACTCGCTGTGCAAGGCCCTCGACTGCAGTCCCGGGGACATCCTGGAGCATCGCCCCGGATGACGCTCCGCGGGGCCTGATCCATACGGCGGCAAGGTTGTGACGAAATCCAGCCTTGCCGTTTTTCGTCACTAAAATCGGGTTTTTGGCATCAAAATCGGGTTTTTAATCCCAAAAACGTCATTTCTGTAAAAATGTTTTTGCGCTTATGTACACGCACGATACCTTTGCGCCAGTCGAAATAAAACATTACAGATATGAAAGAACCTTTACACTTCCTTAATCGCATCCAGAAGGTCATCACGGACAAGTGGGACCAGGTTGGAATGAGCGATTTCCAGGGCAGGGATTTCACCTACAGGGAAATCGCTACCCGGATGATAAAGCTTCACCTGATGTATGAGCGCCTCGGCATTGCCGACGGCCAGAAGATAGCCCTCAGCGGCAAGAACTCGGCCAACTGGGGAATGACGTTCCTCAGCATTCTCTCGGACCATAAGGTGGCCGTTCCGATCCTTGTCGGATTCAAGCCCGATTCGCTGACCGGACTGGTCAATCACTCCGAAAGCGTGCTTTTCTTCACCGAAGAGAAGACCGCGGCGCAGGTACATACGGATAACGCGCCGATGCTCCGTGCCATCATCAACATTGATACCTTCAAGTGCATCTGGGCCCGCGAAGACAGCCTCCGCGAGGTGATCGACGGCACCGACGAGGCATTTGAAAGCAAGTATCCCACCGGCATCACCCGCGAGGACGTCAATTTCCACTCTGACGACCTGGACAGCTTGATGGTCATCAACTACACTTCGGGCACGACCGGTGATCCGAAGGGCATAATGCTCAACGGCCGCAGCATCAGCACCAACGTCCAGTTCGGTATCGAATTCATCCCCGTCAAGTACACCGACTCGTCCATCTCGATGCTTCCTCTGGCACATATGTACGGCCTGACATTCGAGTTCATCTATACTTTCGCAGGCGGCAGCCACGTATATTTCGTGGGCAAGGCGCTCAGCCCGTCGCTGCTGATGAAGGTATTTGCAGACGTCCGTCCATACATCCTTATCACCGTGCCGCTGGTGATGGAGAAGATCATCAAGGGCAAGGTCATCCCCACCCTCGAGAAGCCCGCCATCCGCAGGATCACCCGCATCCCCGTGCTGGGCAAGGCATTCTACCGCATAGTCGGCAAGAAGGTGCTCAAGGCCCTGGGTGGCAATGTGCGTATGATCCCCATCGGCGGCGCACCGCTCAACCGCCGCGTCGAGGAGGTGATGAAGCTCATCGGCCTGCCCTACGCAGTGGGTTACGGTATGACCGAGTGCGGCCCTCTGGCAGCCTGGGTCAACAGCGGCGACCACGCATTCGGTTCGTGCGGCCGTGCGATGGCCGAATACGAAGAGGTCCGCATCGACTCCTTCAAGCCCGACACCATCCCCGGCGAGATCCAGATTCGCGGCAAGCAGGTGATGATGGGTTACTTCCACAATCCGGAGGCTGAGAAAGAGGCATTTACCGAAGACGGCTGGCTCCGCACCGGAGACCTCGGCGTAATGGACCAGGACGGCAACATTTTCATCAAGGGCCGCAGCAAGTGTATGATCCTCTCCGCAAACGGACAGAACATCTATCCCGAGGAGATCGAGCATCTGGTCAACAACCTCCCGGGAATCAGCGAATCGGTCGTGGTGGGACGCGGCAAGGACAATATCCTCGTGGCGCTGATCACCCTCAACGGTGAATATCTCAAGCAGCTCCCCGAAGACACTACCGTAGAGCAGTTGCTCGCAGACAACCTCATTACGCTCAACGCCCAGCTTCCCGCGTACAGCAAGATTTCGAAGTTCGAGATTGTCGAAGGCGGCTTCGAGCATACCCCCAAGCAGTCCATCAAGCGCAACCTCTATTCGTAGGCTGAGCCTGTCATAAACTATCCGGCGCGGAGCGTTCCGTGCCGGATTTTTTGTATCTTCGCGCCATGAAAAACATCATCCTCGCTGCAGCCCTTTCGCTCCTTCTTTTCGGCTGCCAATCCAACCCCTACGCAGGCGATCCGGTCGCCAAAGCCCTCGAGGCGCATCTTGCGCTCAATGCTCCCGCAGGCGAGCCGTTCGAACTCATTCTCACTGACCTGCAGTGCGTCGATTCGACCACTTTCGCTACCGAATTTGACCGTCGCATAGACGTTTTCGGCAGGCGCATCGCAGCCAACAGCGAGCTCTACGAGCGTTACACCGCACAGGGCCGCCTCAACAACGCCTCTCTCAAGAAGCAGGCCGTCATCCGCGACCGCGACAACGTCCGGGGCCTGCAGGCTATGCGCGACAGCTATCAGGCCGAAGGCCGGCTGGATGACGTGGCGTGGTATGCCTACCGTTTCAGCGGACGCGCCCGCAGCGGCAAGCGCGCTTCGGAGTTCAAGGACTGCTGGTTCAACATCACTTCGGCGCACGATGTGATAGTGGTCAGCCGCGACCGCAAGGACCTCGACCGCAGCGGCGGACGCTCGATTCCCGGCTATATCGACCTTATCGGCGGCAATGACGCACCGGAGCAATAGCCGAGGCTCTGCCATTTTGTCTTAATATAGGTAAGTGGCAGATTATTTGCTCCTCCTTCGTCCGGCAATTGAAATATGATTATGAAAAATAAACAAGACAAACGGCAGGCTGCGTCGCAGGCGGAGCAGAAGGTCCGCGAGAACGCCGCAACTGCCGAAGAATCAGCTGAAGCCGCTCAGGAAGACCAGGGCGCGCAGGATGCGCAGGAGGCCGGATCTCCGGCAGAAGATGCCGAGGCGCTGCGCCGCGAGCTGGATGACTACCGTGACAGGTATGTCAGACTGATGGCCGAATTTGACAATTACCGCCGCCGCACGGCGCGCGAACGGCTGGATCTGATAGAGTCCGCCGGCGAGGACATCCTCAAGGGGTTCCTGCCTGTGCTGGATGACTGCGAACGCGCCCTTGACGTGCTCCGCAAGACCTGCGAGGACAAGGCTGCCATCGAGGGCACGGAGCTGATATATACCAAGCTGCTGAACTACCTGAAGGAGCGTGGCGTGACCCGCATCGAGGCTCAGGGAGCCGCATTTGATACGGACTTCCACGAGGCCATCTCGCAGTTCCCGGCGCCTTCACCCGAATTGAAAAATACAGTCATCGACGTTACCCGCCAGGGCTATATGCTGCACGACAAGGTGCTGCGTTTCGCCCAGGTTGTCGTCGGTATCTAATGACAGGAGACAGGCATCATGGCAGAGAAAAGAGATTACTACGAGGTCCTCGGCGTCGATCGGGGCGCGAGTGCCGATGAGATAAAGAAAGCCTACCGCAAGAAGGCCATCCAGTACCATCCGGACAAGAATCCGGGTGACAAGGAGGCCGAGGAGAAGTTCAAGGAGGCCGCAGAAGCCTATGACGTGCTGAGCGACCCCCAGAAGAAGGCCCGCTACGACCAGTACGGCCACGCCGGAATGGAAGGCGCAGGCGGATTCAGCGGCGGCGGATTCTCGATGGAAGATATATTCTCGCACTTCGGCGACATATTCAGCGGCTTCGGATTCGGCGGTTTCGGCGGCGCAGGAGGCAGTTCCCGCGGCGGAAGGCGCGTTCATCGCGGCAGCGATATCCGCATTCGCGTCAAGCTCAGCCTGCAGGAGATCGCGCACGGCGTCGAGAAGAAGGTCAAGATCACCAAGACCATCCCCTGCCCGACCTGCAACGGCCGAGGCGCAGCTTCGGAGGCGGATATCCAGACCTGTAACCGCTGCCACGGAACCGGCGTGATCAACAGCGTCCGCCAGACATTCCTCGGACAGATCCAGACGCAGGAGACCTGCCCCGATTGCGGCGGCGAAGGGCGCAAGATCGTCCGTCCGTGCCACGATTGCAACGGCTCGGGACTTATCAAGAGCTCCGAGGAGATCTCGTTCAAGATCCCCGCAGGCGTTGCCGAAGGGATGCAGCTCACGGTCCGGGGCAAGGGCAATGCCGGCCGCAACAACGGCGTGAACGGCGACCTGCTCGTGGTCATCGAGGAGGAAGATCATCCCCATCTGATCCGCGAAGGCAATAACCTCATCTATACGTTGTATCTCTCCATTCCCGATGCAGCCCTGGGCTGCGAGGCGCAGGTGCCCGGAGTGGACGGCAACCTCAAGGTCAAGATCGACGCCGGCACCCAGCCCGGCAAGATGCTCCGCCTGCGTGGCAAAGGTCTGCCGGATATCAACGGTTACGGCAGCGGAGACCTGCTGGTCTATGTGCAGGTCTATATCCCCTCGAAGCTTGACAAGGATGACCGCGCCGCACTGGAGAAGATGAAGGATAAAGAGAATTTCAAGCCGTCGGAGGACGGAGAGGATAAGGGATTCTTCGAGAGAGTCCGCAAAATGTTCGGTTAACAATCAGTAAATATATTTCGTAATGAAGGATACTATCAGCCTCAACCCCAACCTTCTGGTTACTTTCCTCGGCAAGGAGCCCAAGGATTTCACCCGTGATGATATCATCCACTACATCACGTCCAATGACATAAAGATGGTCAACTTTATGTATCCGGCCGAGGATGGCCGCGTGAAGACCCTCAATTTTATCATCAACAGTCTGTCTTATCTGGAGACCATCCTGACCGAGGGTGAGCGCGTGGACGGATCGAGCCTCTTCCCTTCGTTCGTGGAGCCCGGCAGCAGCGACCTGTATGTGATTCCGCGCTACCGCACGGCATTCGTGGATCCCTTCGCTGAGATTCCGACCGTCTCGATGCTCTGCAGCTTCTTCGACAAGGACGGCGAGCCGTTCAATTGTTCTCCGCGCGAGGTGCTGATGCGCGCCGGCGAGGAGTTCCACCGTTCGACGGGAATGACCTTCGAGGCAATGGGCGAGCTGGAGTATTATGTCATTACTGACGAGGAGAATCTTTTCCCCGCCACCGACCAGCGCGGCTATCACGAGTCCGAGCCGTTTGCGAAGCTCAATTCGTTCCGCACCAAGTGTATGGAGTATGTCGCGCAGACTGGCGGCAAGATCAAGTACGGTCACAGCGAGGTGGGCAATTTCACGCTGGACGGCAAGATCTATGAGCAGAATGAGATCGAGTTCCTGCCCAATCCCATCGAGACTGCCGCAGATCAGCTGGTGCTGGCCAAGTGGGTGATCCGCAATCTGGCATATCAGTATGGTCTGGATGTGTCTTTCGCCCCGAAGATTACCGTGGGCAAGGCCGGTTCGGGTATGCATATCCATATGCGCCTGATGCGCGATGGTCACAATGTCACCCTCGGCGAGGGCGGACGGCTCTCGGAGGAGGCCCGCCGCGCTATCGCGGGTATGATGCTGCTCGCGCCTTCGATTACCGCCTTCGGCAATAAGAATCCTACTTCGTATTTCCGTCTGGTGCCTCATCAGGAGGCTCCGACCAATGTCTGCTGGGGCGACCGCAACCGTTCGGTGCTGGTCCGCGTCCCGCTCGGCTGGTCGACGGGCAAGGATATGTGCGCTGCCGCAAATCCCGGACAGAAGGCCCTGAGGCTTGATACGCGCTCGAAGCAGACTTTCGAGATGCGTTCGCCGGACTGCTCCGCAGATATCTACGAGCTGATGGCAAGTCTCTGCGTCGCGGCACGCTATGGCCTGGAGATGCCGGCTGACGAAGCGCTCAAGACCGCTGAAGCCAAGTATGTCGATCTGGATATCCACCGTCCGGAGAATGCCGCCCGCCTGGCGACTCTGGATTCGCTGCCGACCTGCTGCAGCGAGTCCGCTGACTGCCTTGCCTCCGTACGCGATGTGTACGAGGCCTGCGGAGTGTTCCCTGCGCGTATGATCGACGGCGTGATCAAGGCTCTCAAGGCCTTCGGCGACGAAGACCTTCACAAGCGCGCCGCCGCCGATCCCAAGATGATGGAGCGCCTGGTAAAAGAGAATTTCTACTGCGGGTAAGCCGGAGGTTTGAGGATCCCCGCTTCGCGGCGGGATTAGCCACGGCTAATCCCGTGCCTTTTCCCGTTGGGAGTCACGGCAAAGCACGTACGCACGGAAGTAGCGGCGGGCCGGAGGGCCCGCCTGCTGCTTTTTATATGCGCGCTGCGGATGAGAAAGCTAGCTTTCTCACAGGCAGCGCGCATATAAAAAGAGCGGCAGCTTTCGCTGTCGCTCTTCCGTGCTAGTGCTCTGCACTGGTGACTCCCACGGGATTCAAACCCATAACCTTCTGATCCGTAGTCAGATGCTCTATTCAGTTGAGCTAGGGAGCCGTGTCGTTGCCGACTTATTCGGTCACTTCGGCCTGTGCAGCCGTTGCGCTGAACTTCTTCTCCTTGATACGAGCCTTCTTACCGGTCAGGTTGCGGAGGTAGAAGATGCGTGCACGACGTACCTTACCGACCTTGTTGACCTCGACAGACTCGATGAACGGCGAGCTGAACGGGAAAATACGCTCGACGCCGACACCATTGGAAATCTTGCGGACGGTGAAGGTCTTGGTAGCACCGGCACCGCGCTTCTGGAGCACGATACCACGGAACTTCTGAAGACGCTCCTTACCTTCGTCCACGATCTTGTATGTCACGGTGATGGTGTCACCGGCTTTGAATGCAGGAAGAACTTTCTTGTCCTGTGCGCAAGCTTCCTGTGCGATCTTGATTAAATCCATTTTCTTACTTCTTAAGTGCAACATGTGCGGCGGAAAGACCGTTGACGCTAGAGGTTGCTTCTGGTTTTGGGGCTGCAAATGTACAAATTATTTCTTTCTCTGCAAATATTTTTCACAAAAAACTGCTCATCCTCAATGGCTGTAAACGATCTCGACCGGCAAATCCGGATAATGACGGTGAATGAAGCCAACCCCGTCCAGCGCCTTGATCGCCAGATAGAACCCGCATCCGCTCAGGCGGAAACGGCGCCCGCCTATCTCCAGATTGTCAATGAATCTCTTGACAGAGACCGCCGTAGCGCCGGTAGCCAGGATATCATCGAAGAAATACACCTCGAGCGGCCGGCCGTTATCCGGATTGCGGCGGAGAAAATCTTCGAGAGCACACTGCTGCACATACAGCGGATTGGCCGAATACTCCGTATGGGACGGGATCTTCAGCACATTGCCGGGCAGCTTGCCTGCCTTGCGGAGGAAGACGACCTTATCGATCCCAAGCGAATGGGCGAAGATAAAGCCACGAGACTCGGGGACCAGAATCATCGGCTCGTTGACCTGAAATCCCTCCAGCTCCTTCAATCTGGTGTGACGAAGGAGAGGGAATATGTCGATAAACTTAACTCCCGGCTTTGGAAAATCAGGATATGTACACCCATCTTCCAGAAAAGCATCCAGTTCCGCCTCAGTCAACAAACGTTTCATAACTGTTATTTGAAAATCTCTTCCAGTTTCCTGCCAAGTGCGGCGCCGCGAAGTCCGCGTGCCACGACGTAGCCGTCAGGATCTACCAACAGATTGTCAGGAATGGCATTTACACCGTAAAGCTCGGCTGCCAGGCTCCTCCAGCCGGCAAGGTCCGAAAGGTGGATCCAGGGCATCTCGAGATCCTTGATAGCCTTGAGCCACGCTTCCTTATCAGTGTCGAAGGAGATGCCGACAATCCAGAAACCCTTGTCGTGGTACTCGTTGTAAGCCTTCACGACATTGGGCATCTCGCTGCGGCAGGGACCGCACCACGAAGCCCAGAAGTCGATCAGCACCCAATTGCCCCGGCCTACGAACTGCGAAAGGGCGTGGATATTGTCATCCTCGTCCGTCATCTCAAAATCGATAAACTCCTTGCCGATAATATCGTTCCTGATAGCATCGGCCTCTGCCTGCTCCGCAGCGCGCTCCTCGCTCTCGGCCAGGGCCTTCTTGGCAAGAGGATGCTTCATATAGGGAGCCTTGCTGTCAAGGGCCTCTTCGAGCTCGTCATAATCAAGGATATAGATAAGATAATCCATATAGGCGGCAGGGATGATATTGTCGGGATTGTCCTGCAGGATCATCTGGGGATATGCGAGGAACTCGTCCCGGACGGCCTCAAATGCGGGTATCATCTCGGCGAGCTTCGCCTCATCCTCAACCCCCTGCATTTCGGCGTAAGTCTCAAGCATCTTCACCTCAAGGCCGTTGAGCTCGGTATCATAGTCCGAAAACCTCTGGTTGAGCTCGGAGCCGCTCAGGGTATTGGCATCCAAATCGATGGTCACAGGCTCTCCGTCATTGAAGAAACGGTAATTGGGAGTAAGCTCGTCATCGACGCTTACCATAAGGACCGCATCCTTGGGCTGCTTGCCGGTGAAATTGAACTGTCCGCCGGTGACCTTCGTCTCGCTGAGAAGATTGCTGTCGAGAGCCTCATACAGATATACGGTAACGCCCTCCTTGGATGAGGTACCTTCTACCACATACTGAGCCTTGGATGTGCAGGCGACCAGTGATAAGACGGCAACAGCCGCCATGAATAATTTCTTCATAGTCAATAGTTCTTTTTGTATTTCTGCATCAAAGTTAACAATATACTTCAAATTCGCGAGGTTTTTTGGCTACATTTGCAGCGTTCTAAAGCGAAAACCGATGAATGGAACCCTTATCGATCAATCCCGCTACCAGATAATCAAGACGCTGGACTGCCGGGACGTGGATATGCGCAAACGGCTGAGGCCCGCGGCGTTTATGGAGATAACGCAGGAAGCAGCGTACCTTGCTTCGCAGGAAATGGGATTCGGCTACTCCGACCTGATCGCGACGCATAAGGCCTGGGTGCTGGCGCGAATGACCATCCTCTTCGAAGATATGCCCCTCTGGCGCGAGAGCGTAACTCTGACCACCTGGCACAAGGGTCTTGCAGGCCCGTTCCATCTTCGCGATTTCCGCCTCTGCGACAGCGAAGGCCGCGAGAGAGTAAAGGCCACAAGTTCGTGGGTGATCCTCGATACGGAGGAACGTTCGCTCGTGCGCAATTCCGAGCTCGAAGGCCTCGTCCCCGAGCACCGCACCTGCCGCCAGCACGTGATCGAAGCCCCTGCAGAGCGCGTCATAATGCCTCGCGGAGCGCAGCCGACGCTAGCCGCCGAGCATACGGTGGCATTTTCGGATACCGACTTCATCGGCCACACCAACAACGTCCGCTACGTCATCTGGGCGATGGATTGCCTGAGCTACGAAGAGCTGATGCAGCGCCCCGTCCGCTCACTGTCGATCAATTTCAACCACGAGACCAGGGCGGGTGAACGCGTCGCGCTCCATCTGTACCGCGAGGCGGACTGCTGCTACGTCGAAGGCAAGGTCGAAGAGAGGCAGGCCTTCTGTGCCAAAATCACGTTTTAGATAATCTCCGCATCCGAGGCTTCCAGCCAGCCCTGACGGCCGTCTGCAATCTCGATTTTCCACCAGCTGCCAAGCTCGTCCAGCAGGCGCACCCGCGTGCCTTCGTGGAGGATGAATACCGCCTTGCCGCCATCTCCCGGCGAGCTGCGTACCGTAGATACGGGCTGCACGACGATGGCGCGGTCACGGCTCAGAGCCTCCGAGCGGCCGCTTGCGGCGCAAAGCACCGAAATCAGGAAAAGACCGGCTGCGATGCAGGCCATTATGAATGAGAAACGGCGAAGGCTGATCGAGCGTCCGAACCGGAAGAGGAGCAGCAGCGCAACGGCGACCAGCGCCAGGATGAGGGACAGGATAGCCCACGAATCCGGCGAAAGCAGGTGCCTCATATCGCGCGTGCGGCTGACCAGGAAGAATTCCGGCACCGCATCTATGCGATCCAGAGTCGATTCGCGCGCGATCTCGAGATTGAATGCCGCGTCACGATGAGCTGGGTCGATCTTCAGCGCACGCTCATAGTAGAGTATCGCGCGAGCGATCTCGCCTTTCTTGTAATAGCAGTTGCCGATATTGTAATACAGGTCCGAGGACTGCCACCCGTCAGATTCGACCGTCAGAAAAGCATCGAGGGCGGTATCATAATCCGAAGCGAGGAACGCCTCGGTGCCGCGCGCCCACTCGTCCAAAGGGACAGTGCCGGCGGCAGCGCAGGGCAGCGCGAGGCCCATCATCAGCAGGATGGCAAGAGCCGCGCCGCGTGAAGATTTGGATTTCATCGAAGTACGTATCTGAGCATCAATATCTGAAATGGCACTGACTGCATCCTCGTAGAGACGCTCCATCTCCGAGACCTCTGCATCGGGCGCATAACGCGCAAATTCGCAGGTATCCAGGATGCGCAGTGCGGCCGCTGAGACCTCGGCTGTCACGCCACGGCTATCCAGAGCCTCCGCTATGCGCTCCCGGGAAAGCTCGGCGGAAGGTATCGTCAGCTTGTCCGAAAGATATCCGAGCAATGCCTTGTGCAACTCTTCGTAATAAGCGCCGCGAAGCTCCTGACGCAGATAATCGCGGGCGTGCGAGAGGCGTGCGCGGGCCATCTTGACTGCGCGGCGGTTGCGCGTACCTACCACATCCCGGCGGCGTGCAAGGACGCGGCGGATGATGAGCGAAGCTACGCCAAATATCAGGGCGATAAGCGCCAGAAGGGCGAAGAACAGCGGCGAGAAGGCAAAGAAACTGTCCTTCTGCCTCAAACCCCCGTCTCCGGTATGGATGAAACGGATATCCTCACCCAGATTGCGGACGCCCTGACGGGCGATGCCCGGGACTGCGACACCCGAGCCGTCGATATCATTGCCGCGCTCTACTGTCAGGCTGATGGGCTCGGTGTTCACCGTGACATATCGGCCCTGCTTGAGGTTGTAATATGTATAGGACACCGGCTCGATGGTAAAGTCGCCGTGGCTTCGCGGAATGAATGGATACTCGAACGTGCGCGTGCCGGAGGTGCCGTCAGCCGACAGTTTGTCGGTGACCTTCACGTCATATACCTCGAAATCCGGAGGGAAATTGACTTTCGGCGCTTCGATGAGCGAGATATTGCCGCTGCCGATAACTGTCACAACGAGTGAAGCCGCCTCGTGCGAACGCAGGTCCTCGCGGCTCAGGGCCGAGCTTATGCGGTACTCTCCCACTCCGCCGCCGAAACTCTGAGGCGCACCGGCGGGCAGGGCCTTGACGTGCATCTTGATGGCGGGAGTAGAGATCCGCTTGCGGATGGTCTGGTACGAATCGAAAAATCCGTCGAAGAGCGAGCGGGGCGAACTGTTGGAGATGACGCGGATCTGGCAGACCATACTTGCCGGATCGATCGTGATGTCCCCCGTCTGCTGCGGGATCAGCATATAGCGGCGGATTACGGCCGTGTTGTAGATCTTGCCACCGACATTCTCGCGGTTGAACTCCAGACTCTGTGGGGTATAGGTCTCCTTGCTCCAGAATCCGTTGAATGACGGGAAATTGACATCCTCGAATCCGGATATGTCAGCGCGAGTATAAAGCTTGAGCGTGGCGGCCACCGGCTCGCCTTTGACAAGGTCGCGCTTGCCGACGCTCAGCTGGATGAAAACGTCCTGGTCGGAGGGAGTGCCGCTCTGGCCGGAGCTTGCGGTATCACGGCTCTCGCCCTGCGTCGCAGAGCCAGATGTAGCCGGCTGCTGCGCAGCTTCGCCCTTTACTACCTCGATGGTAAATCCGCCCGATGAATATTCGTTCTTATCGATGGTGCAGGTTGCGGCGGGAAGCGTGAAGGTACCGTCCTTGACGGCCTGCAGGATGTAGCTCTGAGTCACCTGATAGGTGGACGTGCGCTTGCCGTTGACTATGCTCGTGCTGGACATCGAACCCTGCTGCGGGCCCCAGACTATGGTGAAATCGTCCGTGCCCGGCCAGTTGAAGTCACTCATCTTGCCGTCTGCCGTAAATACCACGCGGAACGTCTCGTCCGTCGAGACCACGCGGGGGGCTTCGACCGTGAACGAATGCTGTGCCATCGCCTGCAGGCAGGCCAGCATCAATGCTGCCATCAATGATATGCGTCTCATAATTCTACCAATTCTTGTCCTTCTGACGGGATTTCAGAAGCAGGGCCTTTTCTGCCTTGACCTTCTCCTGTGTCTCATTTTCCTTGTCCTGGATAGCCTGCAGTATCTGCTGCGCATCCTGCTGGCTTATCTTCGGCGGCGGAGCCTGACCCTCACGGGGATCGTTGCGTGAATCGTTGTTCTGATCGTTCTGCTTGTTCTGCTGATCCTGCTGGTTCTGGTCCTGCTTGCCGTCGTTCTTATCCTGATCCTTGTTCTGATCCTGATTATCCTTATTCTGGTCCTGATCCTGGTCTTTGTTATCCTGGTTCTGATCCTGATTGTCCTGATTCTGATCCTGGTTCTGGTCCTGATCCTGCTGCTCCTGCAACTTCTTCAAAGCATAAGCCAGATTGGTCTTGGTCTCCATATCGTCCGGACGGCGGCGCAGGGAGTTCTTGTACGCCTCGACGGCTCCCTGGTAATTTTCCTGCCTGAGCAGGGCGTTGCCCAGATTGTGGTAGGCATCGGCGCCATAGCGAGTGCCGGCAAGCGAATCCACTGCAGCCTCGAGGCTCTTCTGCGCCTGAGCCGGATCATCCATCCGGTAATAGGTATTGCCCAGGTTGTAGCTCGCTGCTGATGAGAGCGAATCCGCAAGCAACGCCTTCTTATAGTCTATCTCCGCCTGCGAATAATGCTCCTTCTTGAACTGGCGGTTGCCGTGACGGACGCAGCGGCGCTCGCTCTGCGCGAAGACCGCCGGAGAGACTATGGCAAGAGCCAAAATTATGATAAACCAACGTCTCATTGCATTTCCTCCTTTGCAAACAGGCGGCGGCGCCCCTTGCGCGCGGGAATCAGAAATTCGAGCAGCAGCAGGAACAGGGCGATGCCGAAGAAATACATATACTGCTCGTCGAAATCCTCGAAGACAATGGATTCGAACTCCTCCTTGTCAAGCTTGCGGATCTCGTCGAGAATGGGATTCAGGCCGAATTCGGCATTGCCGGCGCGGACATAGAGACCGTTCGCGGCGGCTGCGATTTGGCGCAGGATGCCCTCGTCGAGCTTCGTCACGACTATATTGCCCTCCTTGTCCTTGAGCAGGCCGCCTTCCGGCGCGGGAATGGGTTTGCCGGCGGGCGAACCTACACCTATGGTATAGATGCGTATGCCGGATTCACCGATGGCCTGAGCGACATCGACAGCGGCGCCTTCGTGGTCCTCTCCGTCAGATATCAGGATGATGGCGCGGCTGCGTTCGCTCTGCGTGCTGAAACCGCGGGCGCAGGTGGACAGCGCATCAGCGAGCGCAGTGCCCTGCACCGGCACGCTGCCGGTATTGATGGTCTTGAGAAATATCTTGGCCGAAACATAATCGGTCGTAATGGGGAGCTGGACGAATGCCTGCCCGGCAAATACGACCAGTCCCACGCGGTCGCCCGCAAGGCGGTCAACGATGCGCGAGATGGCAAGCTTCGAGCGCTCCAGGCGGTTGGGCGAGTAATCCTCGGCCAGCATCGAATTGGAGACGTCCAGGGCGATCATCACCTCGACGCCCTTGCTCTGATGCTCCTTCAGGCGCGCTCCGAGCTGGGGACGGGCCAGACCGATGCAGAACATCAGCCAGGCCAGGGCCAGCAGAGTGATCTTGAGCCAGCCTCGGCCGGTGGAAGCCTCCGGCATCAGACCCTCGACGAGATCGGCGTCCCCGAAGGCCTCAATCTTGTGGCGACGGGCACGAAGATACAGCGCGTAGGCCGCAAAGAGCAGCGGCGCGAGCAGCATCAGCAGGAAATACTGGGATTGTGCAAAATATATCATTACGGCAACCTCCTCAGTACGAACAATCTAAGTATTATCTCGAGCAGCAGGGCGAAGAGAGCGACCAGAGCGAAAGTCATAAACTTTTCGCTATAGACCGGGAAACTCTCCACCGTCGTGCGGCTCTTTTCCATCTTGTTGATCTCGCCGTAGATCTCCATCAGCTTGGCATTGTCCGTTGCACGGAAATACTTGCCTCCGGTCTGGGCGGCGATGCCCTGCAGCAGCGGCTCGTCGATCTCGACCTCCATCTGCTGGAGCTGGATGCCCCAGGGGGTTTGCACGGGATATGGAGCCGTACCCATCGCGCCCACGCCTATGGTATAGACGCGCACTCCGAAGGTCGAAGCAATCTCCGAGGCCATCGCGGGAGTGATCTCGCCGCGGTTGTTCACGCCATCGGTAAGCAGTATGACGACCTTGCTCTTGGCATCCGAATCCTTGAGACGCGCCACGGCCGTAGCAAGTCCGTTGCCGATGGCGGTGCCGTCCTCGATCAGGCCCGTCTCAATCTCTTTCATAAGGTTGATCAGGGTGACGCGGTCGGTCGTAAGCGGCGACTGTGTGAAGCTCTCGCCTGCGAATACCACTATGCCCATCCGGTCAGAAGGCCGGCTGGAGATAAATTCGATGGCGATGTCCTTGGCCGCGCCGATGCGGTCCGGACGGAAGTCACGCGCCAGCATCGAGGTCGAGACGTCTATGGCAAATACTATGTCGATGCCTTCGGTATCGACCTTTTCCATCTCCGATGAGGAGCGGGGACGCGCGATAGCCAGTATCAGCGCCGCCACCGTGATGCAGCGAAGCGCAAACGGAACGTGGCGCAGGACCGTCCTGACCGTTGTCCCGCCTCCCTTCCACGGGCTGGCGGCAGAGACCGTCAGATACGGCTCGCGGCGGCGGAAAAGCCTCCACACGTACCAGAAGATCATCGGGAGGATGATCAGCAGCAGCCAGAGGAGTTTGGGATATTCGAAAAACATCACTCTTCCTCCTTCGATTTGGCGGCAGCCTCAGCCTCGAGACGCTGCATATAAGTGGTATTGACAAACTTCACGGCCGTCGGAATAGCTTCCTCGTTCTCTGCCTGCGAAGCGCTGTGCTTTGCAAACTTGACATAATCCGCAGTGCTGAACAGCTCCTTGATGCTGCCCAGCAGGCGCTCGTCTATCTGCTTATCCTTCAGCTCGTCGAAAATCTCCCCGGTGGTCTCCTCCATAGCCGGGAAGCCGTAGAAGGAAGCCATATACTGGCGCAGGGTATCGGTCAATGACGTATAGAACTGCTTCTGGCGGTCATTCTCCCAGAGCTTCTGGGAGCGTAGACGGTCCAGGTTGCGTAGCGCCACGACGTGCGGGGGATCGACCACCTTCTCGCGGCCGAAGAAGTCTCGGTTGCGGCGGCGGTTGCGTATCAGGCGCACAATGCAATAGACCAGCGCGGCAAGCGCCAGGGCTCCGAGGCCCCAGGGCAATACTTCGCGGAATGTCAGCGGATATGGAATCTGCTCCTTGATGTCGAACGGCTCAAAAGACTCCACGTCCACCTCGGGCATAGCGACTTCGAGCACGGGACCTACCCAGCAGAGCGTATCCAGGGTACCGTCAGCGTGCGCCAGAACGGCATACATCGGCGGCAGCTCGACCCGGCCCTCTTCGAAACTGGTGATCGTCATTCCGGCCTCGAGCGAAAGGACACTCCTGCGCCGGCTTAGTGTATCGACGGCGAAGGCGCGGACGGTCTCGATACCGGGAGCGACGGGCTCCTGGGGAACGCTGAAGGCGCAGGTCTCGCCCTCATTCAGCGAGAGACTTACGCTCCAGCGGACCTGATCGCCGATAAGGATGGAGTCGCGGCTCAAAAGAGCTACGGGGGACTCCTGAGCCCCGAGGGGCAGGACGGCCAGAGCGGCTGCCAGTACTATCATCAATCTTCTCATACTCAGGCCCTGTTCTTGAAAAATGAAATCAATTCCCTGACATAATCCTGGTCAGTTGCTATGCTGACCGAATCCACGCGGTAGCGGTGCAGCATCTGGCGGGTAAGATCAGCGGCGTGCGAATTCCAGCGCTCATATCGGCTGCGCATCCGGCGGCTGGAGGTATCCACCCATATCTGCTCCCCCGTCTCGGCGTCACGGACGCAGACCAGGCCCACATCGGGCAGGACCCGCTCGCGGCGGTCATAGATATTGATCACCGACAGGTCGTGACGGCCCACGGCTATCTTGAGTGCATTTTCGTAGCGCGGAGCACCTTCGGTATCGAGGTCCATCAGATCCGAGATCAGGAATGCCGTGCAGCGTTTCTTGATGGCGTTGGTCAGGTAGCGGAGTGCCTCTCCGATGTCCGTGCCCGGATTCTGCGGCTCGAATTCGATAAGCTCGCGGATGATGTGCAGCAGGTGGCTGCGCCCCTTCTTGGGCGGGATGAATTTCTCGACTTTCGTGCTGAAAAAGAGCGCGCCGACCTTGTCGTTGTTGATGGATGCGGAAAATGAAAGCACGGCGGCAACCTCGGCCATCAGGTCGCGCTTGAGGCGCTGCGAGGTGCCGAATGCCCGCGAGGAGCTGACGTCGATGAGCAGCACCACGGTCAGCTCGCGTTCCTCCTCGAACACCTTGACGTAAGGCGCGCGGAGGCGGGCGGTGACATTCCAGTCCATATTGCGGATGTCATCGCCGTACTGATATTCGCGCACTTCGCTGAATGCCATACCCCGCCCCTTGAAAGCGGAGTGGTATTCGCCGGCGAATATCTGGTGCGACAGGGACCGTGTCTTGATCTCTATCTTCCGGACCTTCTTTAACAGGTCATTTTCCATCATTAAGGAACTTCGACTGCGTTAAGTATATCTGAGATAATCTCCTCGGTGGTGACGTTCTCGGCTTCGGCTTCGTAAGTCAGGCCGATGCGGTGGCGCAGCACCTCGTAGCAGACGGCGCGCACATCCTCGGGGATGACGTAGCCGCGGCGCTTGATAAACGCGTATGCCTTGGCCGCCATCGAGAGCGAAATGCTGGCACGCGGCGAGCCGCCGAATGAGATCATGCCGCGCAGCTTTTCGAGCCCGTAATCTTCGGGAGTGCGCGTAGCAAATACTATGTCAACTATGTAGCGCTCGATCTTCTCGTCCATATAGACCTCCCGCACGACCTGACGGGCGCGGATGATGTCCTCGGGCTTGAGCACGGTCGAGGGACGCGGGAATTCGCCCTGATTGTTCATACGGATGATGAGCTTCTCCTCCTCCTTGCGGGGATAGGAGACCACGACCTTGAGCATGAAACGGTCCACCTGCGCCTCGGGCAGCGGATAGGTACCTTCCTGCTCGATAGGGTTCTGCGTAGCCATCACCAGGAACGGTTCGGGCAGCGCGAAGGTCTGGTCGCCGATGGTCACCTGACGCTCCTGCATGGCCTCGAGCAGCGCGCTCTGTACCTTGGCCGGGCTTCGGTTGATCTCGTCGGCCAGCACGAAGTTGGCGAAGATGGGGCCCTTTTTGATCTGGAACTGCTCCGTCTTCTGGCTGAATATCATCGTACCGATAAGGTCGGCCGGCAGCAGGTCCGGAGTAAACTGGATACGGCTGAAACGGGCATCGACTATGCTGGCAAGGGTGTTGATGGCGAGGGTCTTGGCCAGGCCGGGGACTCCCTCCAGGAGGATGTGCCCGTTGGCCAGCAGACCGATGAGAAGGTCCTCGACAAGCTGCTTCTGTCCTACGATGACCTTGTTCATCTCCATCGTGACCATATCGACGAATGCACTCTCGCGTTCGATGCGCTCGTTCAATTCTTTGATGTTGATACTATCCATTTTGTATTGAAATGTTTTGTACTTTTGTCTTTTGTAACAGTCTTGCAAAGATAGCAAATTATGCGGTTTTTCATCCGTCTTTCTTATCTCGGACAGGGGCTCAGCGGCTGGCAGTCGCAGCAGAATGCCCCGAGCGTCCAGCAGTCCCTCGAGGAGGCTCTCTCGATCGCCCTGGGCAGACCCACGGAGGTCGTCGGAGCGGGCCGGACGGATGCCGGAGTCAATGCCCGCGACTACTTTGCGCACTTCGATGCCGAAGAGACGGATTTCAAACAGCCGGGACATTTGATTCACAAAATAAATGCCATTCTGCCCCGCGGCATCGCAGTTTACGGGTTTTACCGCGTACCGCAGGATGCGCACGCACGTTTCGACGCCGTCAGCCGCACGTACCGTTACTATCTGCATACCTTCAAGGACCCTTTTGCCACCTGCTCGTGGTACTACACCTTCCCGACCGATATCGAGGCGATGAACCGCGCCGCCGAGATGCTGCCGGGCACGCGTGATTTCGCCTGCTTCGAGAAAAAGGGCAGCGACAACCGCACCACCTTCTGCACCGTCACCGACGCCCGCTGGGAGCAGCCCGCCCCCGGCCGGCTGGTATTTACGGTCAGCGCCAACCGCTTCCTGCGCAATATGGTGCGCGCGATGGTTGGCACACTTTTGGAGGTGGGAAGGGGCCGGATGGCGCCGGAGGATATTCCGGAGCTGCTTCTTTCGGCCGACCGCTGCCGCGCAGGCCAGTCGGTCCCGGGCGAAGCGCTGTTCCTCGAAGAGATCCGCTATCCTTATGAACTATTGCCTATTTAAAATACCAACAATATGATTCTCAACTTTCTACAAACCGATCCAGCAATGGCCTTCACTCCCCAGCCGGAGGAGCTCTCCTTTTCGCTGATTTCGATGGCGGCAAAGGGCGGCTGGCTGATGATCGTGCTGCTCGTGCTTTCGATCGTAGCCATTTACATTTTCGGCAAGAAATGGTGGTCCATCAACCAGGCCTCGAAGATTGACAAGAACTTCATCAAAGACGTAAACGACTACATCCTCGACGGCAAGATCCGTTCGGCCAAGGCACTCTGCCAGCGCAGCGATTCGCCTATCGCGCGGATGATCGAGAAGGGTATCGGACGTCTCGACAAGCCCCTGTCCGATATCCAGACGGCGGTCGAGAACGTCGGCAACCTCGAAGTCGCGCGCCTCGAGAAGAACCTCCCGATCCTGGCCGCAATTGCGGGCGGGGCCCCGATGATCGGATTCCTCGGTACGGTGATGGGTATGGTCCAGGCGTTCTTCAATATGGCCCAGGCCAACAACAACGTCGATATCTCGTTGCTGGCAGGCGGTATCTATACTGCGATGATCACCACCATCGGCGGTCTGATCGTGGGTATCCTCGCCTACTTCGGATACAACTTCCTGACGGCCCGCATTTCGGGTGTCGTCTTCAAGATGGAAAACAGTACTATCGAATTCCTTGACACGGTTCTCGAAAAGAAGGACCAGGTCGAAGAAGAGGAGCTTTAGACTATGGCTATCAAACGTACAACGCGGCCGGATGCCACGATGTCGATGTCTTCGATGACGGACATCGTCTTCCTGCTGCTGATATTTTTCCTGGTCACCTCGACGCTGGTCAATCCTAACGCCCTGAAGCTCCTGCTGCCCAAGAGCACCGGGCAGGTGGCGGCGCGCGCTACGGTAAGCGTCTCGATCAAGCACTATCCCGACCAGGGCCGCGTCACCTACCACATCAACGGCAACGCCCGTCCGGTCCGTTTCGACCAGGTCGAACCGGAGGTCTGCAATCTCCTCGACGGACAGGACGAGCCGACTTTCTCCATCTACGCTGACGAGACGGTCCCCGTCAAGGAGGTCGTGGCGCTGATGAATATTGCCAAGCGGCACAATTACAAAGTCATAATGGCGACTTCGCCGGAATAAAACCTTAAGAGATGAGCGCCGCCGAACGTAAATCACAATTGATGGGAGGACTGCTGGCAGTAGTCTTCCACGCGGCGCTTGTCATTATCGGGCTTACCTCCGGTATGAAATATCTCGACCCGCCGCCAGCGGAAAAGGTGCTCATCGAGTTCGAGCAGCTGCCGCCGGTCGAAAAGCCCAAACGGATCGAGGTGGAGGCAGGCGTCGAGCCGAAGACCCCGGCGCCCGCCCCCGAGAAGCCGGTCAAGCTCGTGCAGCAGTCAAAGTCTCCAGTCAAGGGCACCAAGCCCAGCGAATCCGTAGAGAGCACAACAGCCGGCACCGGCGACGTCGAAGTGAACGAGCCCAAGCGCGAGACTCAGATCGACCGCCGGGCGCTGTTTTCGTCGGCCGCCAACAATTCCAAAAAAGACACTGTCTCGCAGCAGGTGTCAGCCAATCCTTCCAATACCTTCCAGGGCGGCAATCCTACGGGCAATACCCGCACCGGCGCCACCTCCGGGGCTCCTTCGGCACAGGTTGCGGGCCGCTCGGTCGTAGGCTCCCTGCCTCTGCCCGAGTACCGTATCCAGGAGGGCGGCACGGTGGTGGTCGATATTGTCGTGGATGGTGACGGGCACGTCATAAGCGCCCAGGCCGGCGGACGCGGCACCACGCTGGTCAACAGCGTTATCTGGAAGGAAGCCGAGGCCGCAGCCCTCAAGGCTCAGTTCAACAAGGCTGATACGAAGCGGCAGGAAGGCACGATCACATACAATTTCCGCCTCAAATAAAACTCCTGACAAGTGCGGCGAGCCGTTGCACAATGTCATCCGCACTGTCATCCGCACCGACGTGCAGGACCGCATCCGCGCACGCCTCATAAACGGGGCGCCTCTCGCCGTAGAGCTCTTCCAGCTCCTGGCGGCTTTTGCCGGCGGCGACCGGACGGATGGCGGGATTCATCCGCAGCATTATGACCTCAAGGTCAGTATCGAGCCAGATGATGCGCGCCCGCTGCCGGAGCATTTCCCGGTTGGCCGGAGCGAGGACAGTGCCTCCCCCGAGCGAAAGCAGCATATCCCGCTCTTCGCCAAGCAACTGCGATAGGACCTCAGTCTCAAAGGCGCGGAAAGTCTCCATCCCCTCGTGGGAGACGATTGCGTTGACCGAGCCGTAGCCTGACCGTTCGGCCATCTCAAGGTCGAGGTCGGCGAAATGCAAACCGCAGCGACGGGCAGCCTTCCGGCCGAAGTACGACTTGCCGGAGGCCATAAATCCCGTGAGTGCTACGATCATCAGAAAAGTGTCGGCTCGTACGGATCGTTGATATCGTAAACGGGGCGGGGCGACTCCTCCTCTTCTTCCTCCTCTGCTTCGACTTCGGCAGCCCCGGCTTCGGGAGCCTGCTGTCCGCCCTGCTGCGGCTCATCTGCGGGGAAATCATCTCCCTGCTCAGCTCCTGCTTCCGGAAGATCGTCCTCTTCTACATCCTCCTTCTCGAGCGGCTCGCCGAAACGCATCTTCGAGACATCTGCATCATAGAGCCTGCGGCCCTTGGCCTTGATGCCCATCACCTTGACGAAGTCGGAGATATCGATGGTCTCCTCTTCCCTGCCCGACTTGGGCTTGAAGGTCACAATGGCCTGCGGGAAACGGTCTTCGCTGATGGCCACGAACTTGGAGCCGGGCTCCTCGGCGATGAACTTGACTGGAATGACGTTGTTGTTGGGCTCGAAGCAGAACCTCTTGATATAGTAGCGGCGGACGCTGCCGTCGAAATATAGCACCGTGAAGACCTTCTTGGGGTCGAACTTGCAGATCATCTCCAGCTCGCCCTGGTAGCGGTTGCTCAGGTCGTATGATGTAGTATAATAGGTACCGTCCTTGCAGATGGCCAGGACCTTGTCATTCTGCTGGAATTCGCCGAGCAGGATGCCGCTGCCGCTGTCATTGAGGCGGTTGACGTCCGTATCAAACCATATCTGCTTGCCGCCGAGCGTCGAGACGCCCTTGCTCTTGAGGGTCACGCGCTGGATGACGTTCTTCTTGGTGACCAGATTGCCCATCGAGCTGCGGCCCTTGATGGCAAGGGACGCGAAATCGAATTCTTCGGAGGTCTTTTTCATCTTCGGGCGCGGGCGGTACGAGAGGCGCAGCACCTCGGCCTCGCCGTTGAGATTGGCGGTAAACCAGGTGATGGTCGAGCCCGCCGTGCCGCGGGTCAGGTTGTACTCCTTGTCGCGGGTTATGCCCGTGACGGAGAATCGCTTGGCGTAGTAGGGTCCCTGCCGTCCGTCGCGGTATATCACATTGTAAACCGTGCGCTCGTCGCGGCGGTTGAACACCGCTACGTAGCGTATGTCCTTGCCTACGAATATCTTGTCCTTGACCTTGGTGACGAGATATGTGCCATCCTCGCGGAAAACGATTATCTCGGCGATATCCGAGCAGTCGCAGATGAATTCGGCATTCTCGATCTTCTTCTGGTCGATGCCGACAAATCCGTCCGCCTTGTTGGCGTAGAGCTTCGCGTTGACGGCGATGGCCTTTTCGGCCTGGATCTGCTCGAAAACGGCGACTTCGGTGCGGCGCGGGTAGCGCTCGCCGTATTTGCGCTTGAGCTGCTGGAAATAGCGGACCGTGTAGTCGGTCAGGTGCTCGAGGTCGTTGCGGACCTCGTCTATCATCTCTTCGATGCCGCGGATGCGCTCGTCGGCCGCCTTGATGTCGAACCGGGACATCTTGCGCACCGGCTTCTCGACCAGCTTGGCAATGTCGTCGGAGGTGATGTCGCGGCGCAGCAAGTTGCGGTATTTCTCCATCTCCGTCTTGACGTCTTCGAGCTGCTGTTCCCAGGTCGCGGCGTCGTTCTCCAGGATGCGGTAAACCCGTTTTTCGAAGAATATCTTCTCGAGCGAGGACCAGTGCCAGTCGGCCTCCAGCTCGTCGAGCCGGATGCCCAGCTCCTTCTCGAACAGGTCCTTTGTATGGAAAGCGTTGAACCGCAGAATCTCATCCACGCCCATAAAGTGCGGATGACGGTCCATAATGACGCAGGCGTTGGGCGAGAGCGACACTTCGCAGTTGGTGAAGGCGTAGAGGGCGTCTATGGTCTTGTCGGGCGAGACGTCGTTCTGCAACTGGATATTGATCTCCACGCCGTCCGAGGACATATCGTCCACGCGCTTGATCTTGATCTTGCCCTTGTCGGATGCCTTGATGATCGAGTCGATGAGGGTCTCGGTGGTCTGGCCGAAGGGTATCTCGGTGATGGATAGCGTCTTGCGGTCAACCTTGTTGATGCGGGCGCGGATGCGGACCTTGCCGCCGCGCAGGCCGTTGTTGTACTTGGAGCAGTCGATCAGGCCCCCTGTCGGGAAATCCGGATACAGATCGAACGACTTGCCGCGCAGGGCGGCAACGCAAGCGTCCAGCAGTTCGTTGAAATTGTGCGGAAGAATCTTGACCGAGAGACCGACCGCGATACCTTCGGTGCCCTGCGCCAGCAGCAGGGGGAACTTCATCGGGAGCACGACCGGCTCGGTGCCGTTGCCGTCGTAGGAAGGCACCCATTCGGTGATCTTGCGGTTGAAGGCTACCTCGAGGGCGAACTTGCTCAGGCGCGCCTCGATGTAACGGGATGCAGCTGCGGCGTCGCCGGTGAAGATGTTGCCCCAGTTACCCTGGGTGTCGATCAGGTAATCCTTCTGACCGAGTCCGACGAGAGCGTCCTTGATGGAGGCGTCGCCGTGCGGGTGATACTTCATCGTATCGCCGACGATACCTGCGACCTTGTGGTAGTGGCCGTCGTCAATCTTCTGCATCGCGTGAAGGATACGGCGCTGCACCGGCTTGAGACCGTCTTCGATGTACGGGACGGCGCGGTCGAGAATCGAATACGAGGCATAGTCCAGGAACCAGTCGCGGTACATACCCGACAGCTTGTAGCGGTTCTCGCCCTCGGCCAGCACGTGGTCGAACTTGCCGTCCGAGGCGTCCTCGGCCTCGTCGTCCAAGTCAAGTACTTC
Source organism: uncultured Bacteroidia bacterium (assembly GCA_902773925.1). Lineage (GTDB taxonomy): Bacteria > Bacteroidota > Bacteroidia > Bacteroidales > UBA932 > Cacconaster. Next base: position 199,581 of record CACYGI010000004.1, read on the forward strand.
GTCCTGTCCGTCCAGTTCGTCTTCCTCCTGCGGATTCTCTTCCTGCAGCTCTTCGTAATCCTCCTGTTCTTCCTTCATCTGTCTGTAGATTTAACTGAGTATATAGCCGAACTTCTTGAGTTTGCGCGCATCTTCGCGCCAGTCCGGCTCTACCTTTACAAATATCTGCAAAAAAACTTTCTTTTCAAAAAATGCCTCCATGTCCTTGCGGGCCGCCGTGGCTGTCTTTTTGAGTGCGGCGCCCTGCCGGCCGATGATGATGCCTTTCTGCGAATCGCGCATCACGTTGATGACGGCGTCGATGTCATAGCGCTCTTCGCCCTCCTTGAATCTCTCGATGACCACTTCCGTGCAGTAGGGGATCTCCTGGGAGTAGTTGAGAAATATCTTTTCGCGAATGATCTCCGAAGCGAAGAATCGCATCGAACGGTCGGTAAACGTATCCTTGTCGTACCAGGGCGGGCTGACCGGAAGCAGCTCCACGATACGGTCCATCAGCGTGTCGAGATTGAATCGCTCGAGCGCCGAGACCGGAATGATCTCCGCCTGCGGCACCAGGGAGCGTATCGCCTCCATTCGCTGGAGCACCAGCGCCTGCTCCGCCAGGTCGATCTTGTTGAGAACCACGATCACCGGGCAGGAGATGCGGGCAAGCTTCTCCAGATATTCGGGATTCTTGTCCGGAGTCTCGACCATATCGGTGACATAGAGCAGGATGTCCGCATCGCCGATGGCTTCGTCCACGAAGTCCATCATACTCTCCTGCAGACGGTATCCCGGACGCAGGATGCCCGGCGTATCCGAATAGACGATCTGCCAGTTGTCGCCGTTGACGATGCCCATTATGCGGTGGCGCGTGGTCTGGGCCTTGGCCGTCACTATCGAAAGCTTTTCGCCCACCAAGGCGTTCATCAGCGTGGACTTGCCGACGTTGGGGTTGCCGACGATGTTGACAAATCCCGAACGGTGGTGGTTCTGCGGCTGCTTTGCGTTTTCTTCCATCATCAGAATGCTCCCATCTTGAGTTTTGCGACCTCAACGTCGGTCAGGAAACGCCACGTGCCGCGGGCGAGAGCTTTCTTCGTGAGCCCTGCGAAATAGACGCGGTCGAGCTTGGTGACTTCGTAGCCGAAGTGCTCGAATATGCGGCGGACGATGCGGTTGCGGCCGGAGTGGATCTCGATGCCAAGCTGCTGCTTGTCGCCATCCACGTAGGAGAGCGTGTCTGCGTGAATCTCTCCGTCTTCGAGCTCGATACCGCGCAGGATGGCGTCGAAATGGGCCTTGGTGACCTTCTTGTCGAGGGTGACGTGGTATATCTTGCGGGCGCCGTTCGAGGGGTGCGTGAGCCGCTCGGTCATATCGCCGTCATTGGTGAACATCAGCAGGCCGGTGGTGTTCTTGTCGAGCCGGCCTACGGGATATACCCTCTGCGGGCATTCCTTGACGGAAATGAGCTGCATCACGGTCTTTTCGGCGTGTGGGTCTGACATCGTGGTGACATAGCCCTTGGGCTTGTTCATTATCAGGTAAACCTTCTTCTCGCCCTTGAGTCTCTGGCCGTTGAAACGGATGTCGTCGGTCGTGCGGACTTTCGCGCCAAGTGTCGTGACGTGCTCGCCGTTGACGGTGATCAGTCCGGTCTGGATGTATTCGTCGGCTTCGCGACGCGAGCAGATGCCGGAGTTGGCGATGAAACGGTTGAGTCTCACCCACTCTTCGCCCGTTACGGGCTCCAGGTCTGCGTGGGTTTCAGGCTTGACGGCCTTTGCGGTGCGCGTGCCTGCCGCAGGCTTGGCGCCGTAGGGGCGCTTGCGGAATTCGCGTGCAGCGGGCGCCGTGCCTTCACTCTTCGTGCGGAATCCCCTGCCTTTGGGTGCGGCCTTCTCGTCGCTCTTGGCGCGGTAGCTTCTGCCCTTGGGGGCTTCGTCGCTCTTGCCGCGGTAACTTCTGCCCTTCGGCGCAACTGCATCATCGCCCTTGGCGCGGTAGCTTCTGCCGGGGCGCGCATCTTCATCCTTCTTGCGGCGGCGGTCCAGATACGGGCGGCCGTTGTATTGCTTCGCCGGAGCCTCCGGCGTGGCGTGACGGTCACGGCCGGTGCGGCGCGTAGTTTTCTTCTCCATTTTCATCAAATTTTTATCCTGCGAATATAGCGATTTTTTTCGAGGAATCTTGGCTATCCGGAGGATAATGCTTACCTTCGCCCAAAACGTGGGAGGAATGAGGATGAGAGAATATCTTTCGACTGCCCTGGATTCGCTCAGGAGCAACAGATTAAGGACCATTCTTACTTTATCGCTGATAGCCGTGGGGATCAGTTCCCTCGTGGGTATCGAGACCGCTCTGGCCGTTATGGACAACGGCCTGCGCAGCAGTTTCGGCAGGCTCGGCGGAGGCTCGCTGCAGGTGGTCGCCTGCGATGATGCGCCGCCTCTGACGGTTCCCCAGGCTATGAGCATCGCAGCAGGCTTACGGGACAGATATGGCTCGGAGGGCTTCATTCCGGACGGCTTTTTCACCTGTGTGGAGATGCCCGTTACTCCCGTCGCCGTCGTTTCCGCCGGAGGGCGCAGCACTGACCCGGTGATCACCGTGACGGGGTCCGACGAGGGCTGGACTGCATCTCACCAGGCGACTCTCTCTGCCGGGCGCGACCTTCTGCCTCTCGACGCCGGGCGTGAAGTCTGCATTATCGGAGATCATATCCGGCGGAGACTCTTCGGCGACGCCTCCGGTATCGGAGAGGAGATTTCCGTCGCCGGGATGCGCCTGCGCGTGATCGGGACTCTCGAGAGGCACGGGTCGATTCTGGGCGGAGGGCCGGACCGGATGGTGGTCGTACCTCTGGGTACGGCGCTGCGCTTTGCTCAGACTCCAGTGGCAGGTTGTTCGCTTACCGTGGGCGGCGGTGGAGAGTCCCTGCGTGAAGGTATTCTGGCCGCAGGCCGTATCGCCAGACGCACCCCTGCCGGAGCCGGAGATGACCTTCAGGTCCTCGAAGGGGAGTCCCTGCAGAGGATGCTCGAAGAGCTTCGCCGCAAATTGTCGCTCGCAGCTCTCGTCATAGGGCTCATCACGATGCTCGGCTCGGCCACGGGCCTTACCAATATGATGCTTGTCTCGGTCAGGGAGCGTACCCGCGAGATCGGACTTCGCAAGGCCCTGGGCGCCCGCAGCCGCGATATCCGCCTGCAGTTTCTCGGAGAGACCGTCTGCCTGGGAGCCCTCGGCGGGCTGGCAGGTATCATCCTGGGCCTCATTCTTGGCAACGCAGTAGCCCTGATTATGGACGGGTCCGCAGCCATCCCCTGGGGATGGATTGCCGCAGCGCTGCTCATCTGCCTTGCCGTCAGCCTCGCCTCAGGCCTTCTCCCCGCCCGCCGCGCCTCCCGCCTCACCCCCATCACCGCCCTGCGGGAGTAATTTATCAAAAAGTTACCACATTTAGGTAATTTATGTATCTTTGCATTGTTGGCTTATGAAAATTGTGATGAATGAAGAGCTCCGAAAGCTCATTGAAGAAGGAGAAAGCAAACGATACCTTGAAATAACCAGAAACAAAAAGCTGTATGATGGCTTGATCCGGGCCTATTCGATAATGGAGTCCATCGAAACTGTCGAACAGCTTGGAAACTACAGTTTTCTACACTATGAACGTCTTCGTTATCAGTATTCTGGATTATCGTCCGTTCGACTGAGTAACAGATTTGTTCACCGGCTGATTTTTTCAGAGGAAAACGATAAGATTACGTTAAAACTGATTGAGATCGACAATACGCACTATGGTAACAAGAAATGATATAAGGCCTTTCAAGCCGGTACATCCGGGAAGCATCCTCAGAGAAGAATTGAGAGAAAGAGGCATAAAGCAGAAGGATTTCGCACAGAGCATCGGAATGAGGCCGACTCACCTGAATGCCCTGCTCCACGGGGCCAGGCGTATCACGCCCCAGCTCGCCATCCGGCTCGAAAAAGCCCTCGACATCCCCGCTCAATCCTGGATGAACCTGCAGGACAACTATATCCTTGATACAATGAGGCCCGCGCTCCCAGTCGAAGGGTATGAAGAGAAAGCGCAACTCAATCTTGCGGGAGTCCTATCCGAACCTGACAGCCCCGCAACCGACCAAAAGGGCTATGACGAAGGCTTCACGGACGGCCGCAACGCCCTCCTCGAAGAAATCCTCGACCACCTGTCCCGAAACGGCCTCTCCCGCACCGCCGCCCTCGACCTCATCGGCCAGAAATAACCTTATCAACCCCCGCCCTGGCCCCTTCAAAACTGCGGCAGGGGGAACCGCCTCAGAGTGCATTCTGGAAGGGGTAAGCCTGCCGCATCGCCCAAAAACAGCCTATGCGGCAGAGCGATCGGCCTCAGAAGGCCGTCTGACAGGGGTAAGCCTGCCGCATATTTACACAAGAACCAATATTTTTTAGAACGAGGAGAGAGATATGAAGAATGAGAAACAGTTCTTTCACCTTTGCTCAGATGGCAAAGAATCAAGAGACTTTATTACCAGTAACAAAGACTTCGTAGCAGCGATGAATATCATTGCCGTATGCGCAGCAAATACAGAAGCGTCAGTCATTGCCTTTTCACTGCAGGACACCCATTACCATTTTCTCCTCTACGGAGAAATGACAGAATGCATTCGATTTCGGGATACCCTCGAGAAAACTTATCGGCACTATGTATCTGCGTCCAGAAAAGACACCGGAAATGCTGTTCCTGCCGGAGAGTTGTATCCGATTGGAGACAACGACTATCTGATGAACGCAGCAATTTACACAATCATTCAGCCGACCAAAGACAAAAAGCCGGTTATGCCGTTTGATTATCCCTGGGGAAGCGGCTCACTTTATTTCAGATACAGAAATCATATCCATATCTGGCATTTGGATGACGAAGGGAACACACTTCAGGAAATAACTTTTGGCAGTCTCACATCCACCGAAAAAAGAAAAACGCTTCACTCCCATTCATTATCCATACCGGAGCACTGGCTGATTTGCGGAGGCATAATCCTCCCCCAGAACTACGTAGATATCACATTGTTCGAGAGCATTTTCAAAACTCACAATTGTTATAGGGTATTTCTCGGCAACAGCAGCAAAAAAGAAGAAGAAATCCTAATGCGAATGGCACAATACAAAGGCATTACCATCGAAGATACAGAGGCCCGGAGACTTGGCAGCGATACCAGCAAAGAGATGTTCGGGACCTCGTTCCCTCGCCGGCTCACTCCTCACCAGAAGATCAAACTTGCTCAAAACCTTCACCGAAAGCACAACATCTCCTATCGCCAGATCGCAAGTATAGTCAACCTCCCGGAAGACGAAATCAGAAGATACACCACATAGCAACTCACTTGATGCGGCAGGGGGACCCGCCTCAGAGTGCATTCTGGAAGGGGTAAGCCTGCCGCATCGCCCAAAAACAGCCTGTGCGGCAGAACGACTGGCCTCAGAAGGCCGTCTGACAGTGGTGAGCCTGCCGCATTTTTCTCGATTAAGCAGGGGCAGAGGGACCCGCCTCTGGCCGGGCAAGGCAGGACGGAGCCAGGGACTATAGCTGCAGTTCCATCCGAAGATGGGGGATACCGGCTTCTTCGAAGATGTCGGAGGTGATGTCAAAGCCCATCTTGGAGTAGAAGCCTGAGCAGTACTGCTGGGAATGGAGGACTATGGATCTGGCCCCGGGGATGTCACGGGCAGCTCGGATGCCGGCCTCCACGACCTGACGGCCCAGCCCTAAGCCGTGCCTGCGGGTCAGCACACGCCCCATATGAACCGCCGAAGGCTCAGCCGCATCTCGATAGAGCCGCAGGTAAGCGTGCACCAGGCCGGTATCGTCCTTGGCGAAAACGTGCAGCGCTTCATAATCCACGTTATCCATATCCGGATAGCAGATCCTGCGCTCCACTGCAAAGACGTCATACCGGGCTTTGAGTATCTCATACACCTCAGCCCCTGAGAGTTCCCCGAACGATTTGACACTAATGGTCATAAGTAATCACATATGAATTAGCGCAAAAATAATAAATCTGCCGATAATAATTTCCGCCCATGTACCATGATTTGAGACAGTTCGTCGGTAATATTGCGAAAAATGAAACTCACAATTAACCCTTAACACCATCAGAACTATGAAAAGATTCATTATCCTGCTCGCAATCTTTGCCGCAGCCTTCATCCTGCCGTCTTGTGAAAAGCTTAACCCGTCAAAATCAACCACCTACACGGTACACACCGATATTGCCCCAACAGAAGACGCTGACAAATATGCTTATGACATCACATTTTTCGAATACAATGAAACCGGGGAGAAAATAGCCAATAACAGCGTTACCGGAGCTCCGTTCGTGAATAAACTTTCAGTTTACCTGCAATATTAATTGAACAGGTAAACCGACTAAATATCAATCAGTTTAATCCCTACCCAATGCGGCAGGGACACCGGCCTCAGAAGAGTCTCTGACAGGGATAAGCCTGCCGCATAATCTGAAATCCAGACCAGGGCATCATCCGGCCCGGAGATTCCCCGGCCACCATCAGATTATTCCGAAATAGTTTGTTATCTTTGCGGAACTTAAACCAATTGTAATGAAGAAGTTTTTATTCGTTCTGATGGCAGGCCTGGTCCTCGTCGCAGCCGTTGCTCCCGATGCTTCGGCTCGCAGGAAAAAGAAACAGGAGCCTGCTCCGGCAAAGATTGTTACCAACGACAAAGGTTATTATAAAGACGTATGGATGGACAGCGGCATCGGAGTATCTTCACGCCGCGACCTCCCTTCCACCCGCTATCTGGGATTGCAGATGGAGGCGCTGGTCACCCCTCCGAAGGATAAGCTCACGGCAGAGGACACTCTGCTTCAGAATGCGACGATCATCGGATCGGAGATTGACGAGAACGGAGTCCTGCTCTACCCTGACGGCGCTCCCCGTTTCCGCTGCATATATATGAACGGCGGCAATGCGAAGGCCCTCTCCCGCCCCTTGGGCGATGCAGGGCGCAAGGTTTTCACTGATTTCATCCACGCCGGAGGCAGCTATGTCGGCAGCTGCGCGGGAGCATTCTTCGCCTGCCACTACAAGCTGATGGACGACGGAGTCCAGGATTTCAGCCCCGAATATATCGGCATCTGGCCGGGCGTGGTCCGCAATACCCTGCTGACCGACACCCCTACTGGCATCTTCGTGGACGAAGGTTCGCCCCTGCTGAAGTACTACGACTACGGAGGCGACAATTATGTTGAGGAGGTCTATCACAACGGTGGCTGCTACGGCATCTGCGATACGCTCTGGCCGGCGGCCGGCGAAGTGCTTGCCCGCTACGACATTTCGATGCTTGACAGCACCAAACGCGATTTCCACGGCTATCCCGCCATCTGGTCGGTCAAGGAGCGCGAGGAATGGGGCCGCGTCATCTCCTGCGGCTCGCATCCCGAAGGTTCCAACGGCGGCGAGAGGCTCCAGCTGATGAGCGCGATGCTCCGCTATGCCCTGGAAGGAAATGCTCCCGCCCGCATCAAGGGCGAGCTGACTCTGGGCGAAAAGCGGGAGATGATCAAGACCACCGGCGAACAGGATCCCGCCTACACGCGCATCGGCGATCTGCAGTACCATCATTTCACGGTCAACGTGCCTGCAGGCCTGGACACCCTGACCATCAATGTCGATACTCCGGACGAGACCTTCAAGGACTGCGGCCTCTGGATTTTCGCAGACCCTGCTGATTTCGCTTTCCGCGAAAATGCGCGTTACCAGAATATCACGCGCAAGGCCCGCACGACCCTTGAGATCCCCGCTCCGGCGCCGGGACTCTACTACGTCTCGGTCTATTGCGCCACCACGGTCGAAGCCACGGAGGGCGAAAAGGGCACGGTATATACCGGCCACACTGAAGTCCTCAACGGCGTCCCGTACGTCATAGAAGTAAAATAGCCCGACGCGGCCGGATAGCTCCGCCGCTTTTGCTTTTTTGGTATATTATATTTACATTTGCGGGCTATGACGATGGAAAAGAAATGGATCGTGCGTGAGCCGGGCAATCCGGCGGCGGTGCGTCAGCTCTCTCAGGAGCTGGGTATCGACCAGGTACTGGCCAACCTGCTGGTCCAGCGCGGCATTGACAATTTCGCCAAGGCCCGCGAATTTTTCCGTCCCGATCTGAGCATGCTCCACGACCCGTTCCTGATGAAGGATATGGACAAAGCCGTGGAGCGCCTGCATTCGGCCATCACCAGCGGCGAGAAGATCCTTATCTACGGCGACTACGACGTGGACGGCACGACCGCCGTATCGCTCGTATTCTCATTCGTCAGGCAGTACACCCAGGCCATCGAGTATTATATCCCCGACCGCTACGATGAGGGCTACGGCCTGTCATACAAGGGCATCGATACGGCCCGCGAGCACGGCTGCACGCTGATCATCACGCTGGACTGCGGTATCAAGGCCGTCGAGAAAGTCAAGTACGCCAAGAATCTGGGCATCGACGTGATCATCTGCGACCACCACCTGCCCGACGTCGAGCTGCCGCCGGCAGTTGCGGTCCTCGACCCCAAGCGCGACGACGATACCTATCCGTTCGACGACCTGTCGGGCTGCGGCGTGGGATTCAAGCTCGTGCAGGCTTATTCTCAGAAGTTCGACATTCCTTTCGAAAAGATCGTGACGCTGCTCGACCTGCTCGTGGTCAGCATCGCATCGGACCTTGTTTCGGTCACGGGCGAAAACCGCGTCCTCGCATATTACGGCCTCAAGCAGCTGAACGAGAACCCCCGCAAGGGCCTCAAGTCCATCATCAAGCTTTCGGGCCTGGAGAAGCACAATATCACCATCGACGAGATCGTCTTCAAGATCGGTCCGCGCATCAATGCGGCCGGCCGTATGGAGTCGGGCCGCACGGCGGTGGATATGCTCACTTCGCGTGATGACGGGGATGCCCTGGAGATCGGCGCTGCCATCAACGCGCATAACGACGACCGCAAGCGCATCGACCGCGAGATCACGGAGGAAGCCCTGGCGATGGTCCGTGCCGAAGCCGGATTTGAGAACAAGAAGTCGACCATTGTCTATAACCCCAAGTGGCACAAGGGCGTCGTCGGTATCGTGGCCTCCCGCCTGGTCGAGGCTTATTACCGCCCGACCATCGTGCTGACGCAGTCCAACGGCTTTATCACCGGCTCGGCCCGTTCGGTGACCGGATTCGACCTCTATGAGGCTATCGAGTCCTGCGCAGACCTGCTGGAGAATTTCGGCGGCCACACCTACGCCGCCGGACTTACCATCCGGGAGGAGAATTTCGAAGAGTTCTGCACCCGTTTCGAAAAGTTCGTCGAGGAGAAGATCGCCAACGTGCAGCTCACTCCCGTCATCAATATCGATTCATATCTGGATTTCAAGCAGATCACGCCGAAGTTCTTCCATCTGCTGAAGTCTTTCCAGCCTTTCGGTCCCGGCAACCAGTCTCCCGTCTTCATCACGGAGAACGTCTATGACAATGGCAACGGCCGCAAGGTGGGCTCTGGTGAGCGCGAGGGCGATGACAAGAAGCACCTGCGCCTCGAGCTGATTCAGGAGGATGAGCCGTATCATCACATTTCGGCCATCGCCTTCAATCTTTCGGAGCATTTCGATCACATGCATTCCGGCAATCCGGTGGATATCTGCTACTCCATCGCCGAGAATTATTACCGCGGCATAGCCAATATCCAGCTCCGCGTCAAGGACATCAAAGAGAAAGAGACTATCTTCTGATCAATATCAGGAGCGGGGCCGGCGATAGATCAGCGGATCGAATGCCGCGATCAAGCCCGGCAAGACGAAGAGGATGAGTATCATCGCGGAGAATGCGCCGATACCCAGACTCTTGACAACGGAGCCTATCATCGGATCTTCCATCACCAGATACATCACTATCGGCACGAGCGAGAGGATAATGCCCGATGAGAGAATCGAGTGCGAAGCGCCGCGATATGCAGCCTCCAGGGCATAGACGATATCCCCCTTGCTGCGGGCTGAGCGATACACGCTTGTGAAAAGAATCGAATAATCTATCGTCGCGCCCATCAGGATGCCCTGCACTATAAGATATGCCATATAGAACATCAGCCTGCCGCCAATGCCGCTGACGATGACATTGATATAAACGCCGCTCATTATCACCATTATAAGTGGAATCGGCACGAAGAGCGAACGGAAATCAATGGCCACTATCAGGAATATCGAAAGCACCGTGAGCACCGTAAGCAGCAGCAATTCTTTGGGGAAACTGTCCTTAAGCTCCTTGTACATCTCCGACTCGCCGATCCAGTAATGCGTGTGCGGCAGCGACTCATCTGCCAGAGAGCGGACACGGTCTATGAAAGCAAACGTTTCGTCGCCCTCATATGAATAATCCGTGATAACCACCGCAGCCGAAATCTTGTCCCCGCGCATCAATTTGCGGGCGGAAGCCAGAGCGTCGCGGGCGCCTGCAGCCTGGTCGGCAAAATCTGAAGCGTACTGACTGACGGCAGGCTTTTGCAGCAGCGAATCGACTGCAAAGGCAAGCAGCTCTTCCGGCGTCGAAGTCCACGAAGGATCAAAATCCCGCCGGCTGAGCGCATACATATACATTAATTGCATCTCATCCAGCGAAACGGGAATACCCGCGGCAGTAAGTGCGCGCTGGATGCGGCGGGCGCTGTAGCGGCGGCCCGAAAAAGCCATCTCGGCCAGAATCTCGACCGGTGTCGGAGGCTCGATGACCGCCGTTGCTATCTCCGGCGTGGCGACAGGAATCGAATCAATCGAAGACGCGGCCACCAGCACACTGTCAATCGGATTATCGATCGTTGCGACCAGCACCACGTGCGAAGTATCGGCTGGAACCTCGGCCACCAGCGGCGCGGGACCGGCTTTGTAAACTTCCTCTATCTCCGCCTGACGGACCAGGAACAGATCTCTGACGACGGCAGGGACCATCCGGGCATACATCCCCTTGGACAACTTTTCTTTGGCAAAGAGCGAAAGTTCATAGGGCGACATTGTCTTGCCTGCGCGGCCTGCCATCCTATAAAGCATCGGCATCATATCTGTCTCGATACCCAGGAAATCCTCCATCTGCCCGGGCGTCAGCGGCGTCACCACCTCTTCGTAAGAGAGCTTGCGCTCCTTCGCCATCATTTCGGCATACTCGGCGGGGATCTCGCCGGAAGCCATTATCCTGCGGAGGATCTTCTCATCCAGCTTGACCTTCGCGGGGACGGCAACCGATGTATCGGCGGGGGCGGAGGCGACCGCCACGCTATCGACCGGCACGCTGTCAATCGCCAGAGTGTCAACAGCCAGGCTGTCAGCCATCACGACAGTATCCACCTCAGGCAGAGCCAGAGTCGCGGGAAGCGAATCGACCACGGCTGCGACCAGTCCGGGCTCGGGCTGATCCTGCAGCGAAGGCTCTGGCGATGGAATATCAGCGGTCTTTTCAGACGAAATGGCGGCGGCAAACATCCGCTCCATCATCTTATTCATATCAAAGCGGGCAGGAACCAGTCCGGCATCTGAAAGCGGCCCGGCGGCCTCCATCAATTCGTCGAAAGAAAGCCGTCCCTCACCCCAGGGATGCCGCTGCGCGTAGTAAAGCAGTCGCAGAACATCCGTGAGCATACCCGTTTGGGCAAGCGAATCGAGATTAGCGAGAGCACTCTCGTCAAAAGCCGCAAAACCGGCGGCAGAGGCATCAGGCATTCCGGCCATGCTGCCATCCAGCACCGAGCGAAGCATTTCACCCGTAAGCAAATCCTGCATCTGCTCGACGCTGCAGGCCTTTGCGGGCCCCGAAGGCCAGCTGAAAGAGGCACTCACTCCCCGGCTTGTCGCGATGCTGTCCAGCAGGGCCGGCACGGCCGCCTCATCGGCGGTATCATATATGAGCATCAGCGGATTGTCGGAACGTTGGGCATCGGTCGCGACACTTGACCAGGTCGGCACGAAAGATATGGTGGTCCGGCGCTGAAATATTGCCGAGCAAATGAATACGACGAGGGCCAGCACCGCGAGCGGATAGCGGAAACGTTTTTCGAAACGCGCCAGGCGGGCGGCCGGGAGCGCAGGGATCTTACGGTTCTTGCCGTTCAGGTATCGGTCGGCCCAGATGATCATGGCCGGCATCACGGTAAAATTGCAGATCAGCGAAAATCCGACACCTTTGGCCAGAACAAATCCCAGGTCGGCGCCTATCTTGAGCTTGATAAAGACCAGCATCAGCAGGCTCACCACGGTGGTAAAGGCGCTGCTAAGGATTGATGAGGAGGCTCCTGAGATAGCAGCCTGGAGCGCTTCCGCTGCGCCCCGGCCGAGAGCCTTTTCCTGCCGGTAACGATTGACCAGGATTATCGAATAATCCATCGAAAGGATCATCTGCAGGACCGGGCAAAGCGTGGTGGTCATCAGCGAAACATCCGGCAGGAGCGCATTGGTCCCCATATTGAGAATCACCGCGAATCCGATGGATACCATAATGAGCAGCACGTCCGCCAGCGACGGGCACATCAGCAGCAGGACCAGCAGGGCCAGCGAAACGCCGACGGTCAGGGCCTTCGGCAGTTCATTCGGCATCAGATTTTCGGCATTGCCGAATGAAGCACCCATCGAACGCATCTGCGCGTCAAGTTCCGAAGAATCCTGCGCGACAACGTCCATCCCGATTTTCATGGGCGACGCGTCCGGCAGATAGCGGGTCATATCCGTATTGATATTGATAAAGGGTATAAGGCAGGCGCATCCCGCGACCAGTACGGCCATCAGGATGAACAGGGGCACGCGCCACTTTACCAGAGGACGAGATAAATTGACCGACACTATCCTTAAAAAAAAACTCAGCAAATATAGCAAATTTCAACCTTCAACGCACTTTATCCAACTTTTGGGAAAATTATTTACTTTTGTAAGTTGTAAAGATAAAACCTATGGAACAGGAGCTCAACGAACAGGAGATTATCCGCCGCAATTCGCTTAACGCACTCAGGGAGCTGGGCATCAACCCCTACCCGGCAGCGGAATACAAAGTAAATACGGACACGGCAGCCATCAAGGAGGGCTATGACCCCGAAAAGGGCAATTTTGACGACGTGGTCATCGCAGGCCGCATAATGAGCCGCCGCATAATGGGCGCCGCATCATTTATGGAGCTGCAGGACGAGAAGGGCCGCATCCAGGTCTATGTCAAACGCGACGAGATCTGCCCCGGCGAGGACAAGACCATGTACAACACCGTATTCAAGAAGCTCCTCGACATCGGCGACATTGTCGGTATCCGCGGATTCGCATTCATCACCCAGACCGGCCAGCTTTCAGTCCACGCGAAGGAGCTCACCCTGCTCAGCAAGTCCCTGAAGGTGCTCCCCATCGTCAAGGAGCAGGACGGCAAGGTATTCGACGCATTCTCAGATCCGGAGCTCCGCTACAGGATGCGCTACGTCGACCTGATTGTCAATCCTCAGGTCCGCGAGACGTTCATCAAGCGCGCGAAGATCATCGCCACGATGCGCGAGTACTTCAATGAGGCAGGCTGCCTCGAGGTCGAGACCCCGATCCTGCAGTCGATTCCCGGCGGCGCGACGGCACGTCCTTTCATTACGCACCACAACGCGCTCGACATCGACCTCTATATGCGTATCGCCAACGAGCTCTACCTCAAGCGCCTGATAGTGGGCGGCTACAACGGTGTATATGAGTTCGCCAAGGACTTCCGCAACGAGGGTATGGACAAGACCCACAATCCGGAGTTCACCTGTATGGAGATATACGTAGCCTACAAGGACTACAACTGGATGATGTGTTTCGTGGAGCAGATGCTCGCAAAGATTGCGGTTGCGGTCAACGGCAGCACGAAGGTCAATATCGGCGGCAACGAGGTGGATTTCGGCGGAACGTACCGCCGCCTGCCGATCCTCGATGCGATCAAAGAATATGCCGGCGTCGATGTCCGCGGGATGGACGAGGCGCAGCTTCGCGAGACCTGCAAAAAGCTGAACGTGGAGATCACCCCCTCGATGGGCAAGGGCAAGCTGATAGACGCCATCTTCGGCGAATATTGCGAGAAGAATCTCGTCCAGCCCACATATATAATAGATTACCCGGTGGAAATGTCCCCGCTGACCAAGCGTCACCGCACGGACCCGACTCTCACCGAGCGTTTCGAGCTTTTCGTCTGCGGCAAGGAGCTGGCAAATGCCTACTCCGAGCTTAACGACCCCATCGACCAGTTGGAGCGATTCCAGGAGCAGGCCGCCCTCAAGAGCAAGGGCGACGACGAGGCGATGTTCATCGATTACGACTTCGTCCGCGCCCTCGAATACGGTATGCCTCCGACATCCGGCCTTGGTATGGGCATCGACCGTCTGACAATGTTTATGACTGGCCAGACCACCATCCAGGACGTACTCTTCTTCCCCCAGATGAAGCCGGAGAAGTAGGATGTCCGTCGAACGCCTCACTTCAGCGCAGAATCCCCGCATCAAGGAGCTTATCCTGCTGGGCAGCAAGGCCCGCGAAAGGCGGGCCGCCGGATTGTTCGTGGCTGAAGGCGTTCGCGAATGCGTGCGGGCCATCGAGGCCGGCATCCGGGTGAGGACCCTCTTCTGCTGTCCCGAATATCTAAAGGACCCCTCGGCCGAAGCCGTGATCAACGGCTGCGGGGCGCGCAGATACGACCTCTCCCCCGCCCTGTACGACCACGTGGCCTATCGCGGCGGAGTCGAAGGCGTCATAGCCATAATGCACGACCCTCTGCGCAGCCTGGACTCCCTGACAACTGGCGACAATCCCCTCATCCTCGTCGTTGAAGGCATCGAGAAGCCGGGCAACGTCGGGGCGATGCTCCGCACTGCCGACGCGGCCGGAGTGGATGCCTTGCTCGTGTGCGACCCTCTCTGCGACCTTTACAACCCCAACCTGATCCGCGCAAGCCTCGGAGCCGTATTTACCGTGCCGGTGGTAACCTGCAGTTCGCAGGAGGCAGCCGACTGGCTCCGCGCGGGCGGTATCCGCATCCTTACTGCGCAGCTTCAGGATTCGCTGCCCTACTATGATACCGATATGCGCTGCGGCACGGCGCTGGTGATGGGGACCGAAGACCGCGGGCTGACAGATTTCTGGAGAAAACGGGCCGACGCGCACATCCGCATCCCGATGGCAGGGGTGATGGATTCACTCAACGTTTCCGTATCGGCCGCCATCCTTTGTTTCGAAGCAGTAAGACAGCGCCGCGGATGAAATTCGGTCTGATAGGTTACCCGATCGGGCATAGCCTGAGCCCCGCGCTGTTCCGCGCCGCCTATGCAGACCAGCCGTTTGCAGATGCATACGATCTTATCGAGAAAACTGATTTCGCCGAAGCGATGCGCATTTTCCGCAAGGATTACGATGCCGTAAATATCACCGCCCCGTTCAAGGAGACGGCTTTTGCCGAGGCGGATGAATCCGACACGGCCACCAGCCAGATAGGCGCGACCAACCTCCTGCTGCGCAAGGATGGCCGCATCCGCGCATTCAATACCGACTTCTGGGCCGTATTGCAGCTGCTGCGCCGCCATATGCCCCCGATCGGCCAGACGGACGTCCTTGTCATCGGATGCGGAGGGGCCGGCAAGGCTGCGGCATACGCCGCGAGCGACCTGCGGCTGAAGACCGTCATAGCCAACCGCAGCCTGGAGCGGGCCCGCACGTTCTGCGACCGCCTGGGCGGTATGGAAGCCATTGCGCTGGAGGAGATTCCCGCGGTCGCGCACAATTTCGGTTTTGTGATATACACCCTGCCCGTGGCAATAAAAGAGGCGCAGGCGCTGCACGGTCTGGACGCGCGCATCATCGAGGCCAATTACCGTGATCCCGTCCTGCAGGGCAGCGTCCGGCGATATATCGGCGGCAGGGAGTGGCTCGCTGCACAGGCGATGTTCGGATTCAAGTTGATGACCGGCATTCAACCCGACACCGACCGCATGAACGCGGTTATCAATATTACCACTTAACCTATTCTTACTTAAATCTTTATTTATGCAATTTTTTTACTGATTGCTACTACCTCGGCGACGGTTCTGGCATGCCTCTATGCCTATACCATCATCTCCCGGGCAAAAATCCGCCGCCACCTGAGGCGCGAAATGGCAACCGCCCGCGACCTCTTCAAACACAGTCTCCACGCAGTCGAAACGGTCATCGATATGATGCGGGACCTTATGGATACGGCAGCCATCTGCGGTGACAATCCGCACCTACTGCTGCGCAAGATCAGGATGTATCTTTTCATCGATCCGAGAGAAAGTCCCAAAAGCATCATCCGCCAGATGCCCGAGATTGCAGATTTCACACACAACGGCATCATCACTTTCCTGCGGGCCGAAAATCCGCACCTGCGGGACGAGGACCTGTTCATCTGCAGCCTGCTGATACTCCGGTTCCCGGCCCACACGGTCCAGATGCTGTTCAACTACTCCAATCCGGGCAGTTACTACAATACCAAAAGCCGCATCCGGCAGAAGCTAAGACTGGCGAAGGACAAACATTCGCTGGAGGACTATCTGGAGGCGTTATGCGAAAAAATGGAGCGACGTTCCTACGCCGAGCGAAGAAAATATCATTAATTTGTTTATCTTTGAGAATTGAATTTAAATACAACGCATTATGGCTTTAAACAAAGTACTTTTGATTGGAAACGTGGGGAAGGATCCCGAGGTCAGGCATCTGGAAAGCGGCGCATCTATCGCCTCCTTCTCCCTTGCCACTACCGAACGGTTCCGTGACCGCAACAGCGGTGAGAGCAAAGAGAGCACCGAGTGGCACAACATCGTAGCCTGGAGGCAGCTTGCCGACCTGGCCGAGAACTATATCCGCAAAGGAATGCAGATCTACGTCGAGGGACGCATCCACAACCGCAGCTGGGATGACCAGAGCGGCGTGAAGCACTACGTCACCGAGATCGTGGCCGACACCATCCAGCTGCTCGGCCGCCGCGGCGACAATCCCGACGCGGCAGCGGCACCCGCAGCTGCTCCTGCACCGCGTCCGGCACAGAGGCCCGCAGCGGCTCCCGCGCGCGCTACGACTCCTCTGATCACGCCCGAGGACCTCAACGCCGACAGCGGAGAGGACGACCTGCCCTTCTGATTTTTACTCAAAAAGACCGGACTATGATTATCAGGCAATCCACCTTGTGCATCGCTTTGACAGTCCTCGCATGTCTCTGCACTTCATCCTGCTACTCAACTGGCAAGATATCCTATGAAGGCATGACGTACGAGGAGATTTCCGCCTCGGCAGAGCGTCTGAAAGCCGAAGCTCGCGATGCCCGCTCGGAGTACGAACGTATCGACAAGGACGTTGACCGCCGCATCGACTACGAGGAGCGCAATATCCGCCAGAACGATGCCACCCTTCGCGACCTCAAGTATGACCGTGACCGCCTCAAGGAGGAGATCGAGTACACTCAGCACGGCATCAAGAATCAGAAAGCCGCCATCAAGAACCAGAAGCGCAACGGCACCAACAGCCGCATCATCAACGAGAGCAAACGTGAGCTGCGTGAGCTTCAGGACCGCGAGAAATACCTCAAGCAGGATCTTCGCCGCGTCAAGAACCAGATCAAGGCTCTCAACAAGCAGAATTCCGCTTCAAAGGACGAGATCAAACGGCTCAAGAAGCAGCGCCGCGAAGCCAAAAGGGCTGCCCAGGATGCAGAGCGCAGATACAAGGACGCCCAGCGCGCCAGGGACAGGGCACAGCGCTGATGATTCTTCGGCCCGAATAAGAAAGAGGCGGCCCCGAAGGGGGTCGCCTCTGATTTTTCCTCAGCTGTGTGAGCATTACTCCTTGATGTTGGGCTGCTCCAGTCCGAGGTTCTTCTTCTTGTCCACGACCTTGAGGTATAAGCCGATGAGCAGTGCGGCTACTCCCAGGCAGGCCAGCATCACCAGAGCCCAGGTATAATTGAGCTCATCCGGCGGGGTATCCACGGGGTTGGTACCGGTCAGGACATTGCCGATAAGGATCGGGAAAAGCCACAGGCCGATATTCTGAATCCAGAAAATCAGGGCGTATGCCGAACCGATGATCTTCTCGTCCACGAGCTTGGGGACTGAAGGCCAGAGAGCAGCGGGAACGAGCGAGAAGGATGCGCCCAGCACGAGGATGGTCGCATAGGCCACCACGGTGCCGCCGACCGCGCTGCCCTTGAACAGAGGCAGGATGAATGCGAAGGTAAGGTGGCAGATGATCAGCAGCAGCGAGCCGATGACCAGCATCGAAGCCGCCTTGCCCTTATGGTCCACATAGTTGCCCAGAATCGGGGTGATGGCCACCGCCAGCAGAGGGAAGACTGCAAAGATGGTCTCAGCCGTGCCGCGCTTGAAGCCCATCACGCAATAGACCACCAGAGCCACTATGGCTGCCGCCATAAGTCCGAACTTGAGGCCCTTGTTCTTCTTGATGAAATTGCTGGAGAATGCGCAGGCTGCGACCAGAAGCATCACGAAATACTGCACAAGGGTCACCGTATCGCCCGCCCAGAACGAGCCGGGCTGCGCTTCGGTCAGCGTGAGGTTGCACTGCAGCATATTGACCGCATACTTCTGGAACGGGAAGATAGCCGAATAGTAGAGCACGCAGAGCAGCGCGACGAGCCAGAATCCGAGGCTCGAGAGAATCTTGCCGATATCCTTGATCTTGAACGGATCGTCCTTCTCCTCCGCTTCGCCGGTCTGGGCATCCAGCTTCTTGTCCATAAAGAAATAGGTAATGAACATTATCAGTGCGATGCAGAGCAGCACCACGCCGAAAGCGACCGAACGCGAGACGTTGATCGATCCGCCGAGCTTCGCGAAATAGGGGGAGAATATCATACAGGTTGCAACTCCAAGGCGGGCCAGAGCCATCTCGGAGCCCATCGCCAGAGCCGTCTCACGCCCTTTGAACCACTTGACTATACCGCGGCTGACCGTGATGCCGGCCATCTCGGCGCCGCATCCGAAGAGCATGAAACCGATGGCCGCAAGCTTGGCCGATGCAGGCATTCCGCCGTAGAATGGCAGGACATCGTCGATGAAGCCTATGCCGGTGTGCCAGTTGAGATTGTCGGTAAACCAGGTTTCAAGTCCGCTGCCGATGAAGGAGGGGCTGATGGCGTAGTACTTGATGATACCGCCCACAAGCATCACGGCGCCGGAGAGGACCGCCGTGAAGCGGACACCCATCTTGTCGAGGATGATGCCGGCGAATATCAGGAAGAAGACGAAGACATTGAGGAATGTCTCGGAACCCTCCATCGTGCCGAATGCCTTGGAATCCCATCCTCGGGTAGTCTCCATCAGGTCCTTGATAGGAGAAAGGATGTCCATGAAAATGTAGGCGCAGAACATGCCCAGGGCCAGCAGCAGAAGCGCAATCCAGCGCATCGTAGCCGAATCCCTCAGCGTAGCCTTTTGAATTGAATCTGTCATAATATCGCTGTTAATTGTTTGATTCAGTGATTCGCAGATGCGAAGTTAAGGTTTTTATAGCAAAATCGTAAGATTTATCGTATTTTTGCGTTCCCGCTATGGCTTTACTAGAGAGAATAGATTCACCCGCCGACCTTAAGGGTCTCAGTACAGACGAACTCCGCACGCTGTGCGCGGAGCTGCGCAGGTATATGATCGACTGCTGCGCCGAAAATCCCGGCCACCTGGGCTCGAGCCTCGGAGCCGTGGAGATCGCCGTAGCCCTGCATAAAGTTTTCGATACCCCCAATGATGGCATCGTGTGGGACGTAGGGCATCAGGCATACGCGCACAAGATCCTTACCGGACGTCGCGAATCATTCCGCAACAACCGCAGAATGGGAGGCATCAGCGGATTCCCGCGCCGCAGCGAAAGTCCCTACGACGCATTCGGCGCCGGGCATTCCTCCACTTCCATCTCAGCCGCCCTGGGCCTTGCGGTGGCTGACAAACTCCGCGGCGGACACAATCACTACGTGGCGGTCATCGGTGACGGCGCACTCAGCGGAGGCCTGGCATTCGAAGGCCTCAACAACGCCGGAGTGCTCAAGACCGACCTGCTCGTCATCCTCAATGACAACCAGATAGCCATCGACCGCAATAACGGTGCAATGCACGAGTATCTGGTACGCTTTACGACCAGCCGCAGTTACAATCAGCTGAAGGCACGCATCTGGGACAGAATGGGCGAAGGGCGCCTGCGCTATATCATCCAGGGATTGGTTCGTCGCCTGAAGCGGCTCATATTCCGGGACCGGCAGGCTTTCAACCTGTTCGACGCGCTGGGATTCAGGTATTTCGGTCCCGTGGACGGCAATGATATCGTGGGCATGACCGAGATCCTCTCGCGCCTGAAGGACATTCCCGGGCCCAAACTGCTGCACGCGATGACAGTCAAGGGCAAGGGATACGGCCCGGCCGAGGCTGACCAGACCACCTGGCACGCCCCGGGACGATTCGACCCCCAGACGGGCGAACGGGCCAAGGGCAAAGGCGGCGCGGACAAGTATCAGGTGGTATTCGGCCAGACCGTAACGGAGCTGGCGGAAAAGGACAGCCGCATCATCGGCATCACGCCCGCAATGGCATCGGGCTGCAGCATCGACATAATGATGAAGGCATTCCCCGAGAGGACATTCGACGTCGGCATAGCGGAGCAGCACGCCCTGACTTTCGCGGCCGGTCTCGCCGCAGGCGGAATGATCCCCTTCTGCAACATCTACTCGTCGTTCTCGCAGCGCGCATTCGACAGCCTGGTGCACGATGTGGCCCTGCAGGGCCTCAAGGTCATCCTCTGCCTGGACCGCGGCGGCATCGTGGGCGAAGACGGAGCGACCCATCACGGCGCATTCGATATGGCCAGCTACCGTCCGATACCTAATCTTATTATAGCATCTCCGATGAACGAGCGCGAGCTTCGCAATTTGCTCTATTCAGCCACTGGCGAAGAGTACGGCGCCACCGTCATCCGCTATCCCAGGGGTGAGGGTGCAGGCGTCCCCTGGCGCGGCGAAGAATTCTCATCCATCCCTGTCGGCAAGGCGCGCCTGCTGCACGAAGGTCGTGGCATCGCCGTGCTGAGCATCGGCCCGGTCGGCGGAGCGGCCGCAGAGGCGGTCCGCAGGGCTGCTGACGAAGGCATCGAAGTGCTTCACTACGATATGAGGTTCATCAAGCCGCTGGACAGCGAAGCCCTGGCTGACGCGTGCTCGCGGGCGGACCATATCATCACGGTGGAGGACGGCGCGATAACGGGCGGCCTGCACGGAGCCGTGGCAGAATACATCGCCGACAACGGCCTGGGCTGCAAGCTCACCCCGCTCGGCATACCCGACCGTTTCATCGAGCACGGCACCCCCGCACAGCTGTATTCTGAGTGCGGATTTGACGCCGAAGCGATTCTTCGGGCCATAAAGGATGAAAAAAGATAAAAATATTTTGCTAATAAGATAGAAAAGTCTATATTTGCAGTCCCAAACAGCCGACGTAGCTCAGCTGGTCAGAGCAGCTGATTTGTAATCAGCAGGTCGTGGGTTCGAATCCCTCCATCGGCTCTACGAGTTTTGAAACGTTGACATTGAGAACTGGGCAGATACCAGAGTGGCCAAATGGGGCAGACTGTAAATCTGCTGGCGCACGCCTACGGTGGTTCGAATCCATCTCTGCCCACTTTTTTTATGTATTGAAGCGGAAGTAGCTCAGTTGGTAGAGCATCAGCCTTCCAAGCTGAGGGTCGCGGGTTCGAACCTCGTCTTCCGCTCAGATTTTTGAAATTTCGCCAGTGTAGCTCAGGGGTAGAGCGCTTCCTTGGTAAGGAAGAGGTCGTGAGTTCAATTCTCACCACCGGCTCCAAATAACTCATAAAAATTTTGAATTATGGCAAAAGAAACCTTTAAGCGAGACAAACCGCACGTAAACATCGGTACCATCGGCCACGTCGACCATGGTAAGACCACTCTGACCGCTGCCATCACCACCGTGCTGGCAAAGAAGGGCCTCTCCGAGGTCAAGACCTTCGACCAGATCGATAACGCTCCGGAAGAGAAAGAGCGTGGTATCACCATCAACACCGCACACGTCGAGTACCAGACGGCTACCCGCCACTATGCGCACGTCGACTGCCCTGGCCACGCTGACTATGTCAAGAACATGGTCACTGGTGCAGCTCAGATGGACGGTGCAATCCTCGTGGTTGCAGCTACCGACGGTCCGATGCCGCAGACCCGCGAGCACATCCTTCTCGCACGCCAGGTCAACGTCCCCCGTATCGTCGTCTTCCTCAACAAGGTTGACATCGTTGACGATCCCGAGATGATCGACCTCGTAGAGATGGAGGTCCGCGAGCTTCTCAGCTTCTATGATTTCGACGGCGACAACGCTCCCGTCATCCGTGGTTCCGCACTCGGCGCCCTCAACGGCGATCCTCAGTGGGAAGAGAAGGTCATGGAGCTGATGGATGCAGTTGACGAGTACATCCCGCTTCCGGTTCGTGACAATGAGAAGCCGTTCCTGATGCCTATCGAGGACATCTTCTCCATCACGGGTCGTGGTACCGTGGCTACCGGCCGTATCGAGACAGGTATCGTCAAGGTTGGCGACGAAGTCCAGATTATCGGTCTTGGCGAAGAGCCCAAGAAGTCCGTCGTCACCGGCGTCGAGATGTTCCGCAAGATCCTCGACACAGGTGAGGCAGGTGACAACGTTGGTCTGCTCCTCCGCGGTATCGACAAGAAGGAAGTCAAGCGCGGCCAGGTGATCGCACACCCGAACACCATCACCCCGCACAAGCACTTTGAGGCAGCTATCTACGTCCTGAAGAAGGATGAGGGCGGCCGTCACACACCGTTCCACAATCACTATCGTCCTCAGTTCTTCATCCGTACGCTCGACGTTACCGGTGAGATCGAACTTCCTGCAGGCGTCGAGATGGTGATGCCGGGTGACAACGTGGCTATCAAGGTTGAGCTCATCTACCCTGTCGCTCTGAACGAAGGTCTCCGTTTCGCAATCCGCGAGGGTGGCCGTACGGTCGGTTCCGGTCAGGTTACCAAGATCCTCGACTAAGCCCGTTCAGCGCTTGTCGATTTTATTGAGCCTATGGTCGGATCCGCAAGGGTCCGGCCATATTTAGGGGAATAGAACAAGGGTAGTTCAGCGGTCTCCAAAACCGTCGATGTGGGTTCGAATCCTGCTTCCCCTGCCAACACCGGCGGTTACGCACCGGTGCCGTTATTAAACTGGCCGCGGGTTATCCGCTTCCAAACAATCCCGGCCGCAAACTAATAACAATGAGTAAAATTGGAACATACGTAAGGGAATCTTACAAAGAACTCACCACTAAGGTGACCTGGCCCACCTGGTCGGAATTGCAGAATTCCGCCGTCCTCGTGATGGTGGTTACTGCCATTCTCACGGTCATCGTGTGGCTGATGGACCTGGTCATCAAGAATGTCATGACCGGTATCTACTCGCTTTAACGGAAGATTATGGCTGAAGAGAACGTCAAGAGATGGTATGTCGTCCGCACTGCTGGCGGCAAGGAGAAAAAGGCCAAGGAGTATATCGAGAAGGAGGTTGAAGCCCGCAATCTCGGTAACGTCCTGACCCAGGTACTCATCCCGACCGAGAAGTACTACCAGATAAAGAACGGCAAGCGCGTGAGCGCCGAGCGCATTCTTTATTCCGGTTACGTCCTGGTCGAGTGCGTGCTTACGCCTGAAATCCTGGCTCTCATTCCCAGCCTTCCCAACGTTGCCGGATTCCTCTGCGAAGGCAAGGACAAAGACAACCGTACTCCTACTCCCATCGGCGAAGATGAGATGAACAGGATACTCGGCAATGTCGATGCCCTCGCCGGAGCCGATGAGGAGACGCTCGTGCCGTTTGTCGTCGGCGAGGCTGTCAAGGTCATTGACGGTCCGTTCAACGGCTTCGACGGAGATGTCGAGGAGATCATGGACGACAAGCGCAAGGTGAAGGTCATGGTCAAGATCTTCGGACGCAAGACCCTTCTGGAGTTGAATTTTGCTCAAGTCACAAAGAACATTTAATTTTTAAACATTATGGCTAAAGAAATTGCCGGGTTTATCAAGCTGCAGATCAAAGGCGGCGCCGCCAATCCGTCACCGCCCGTAGGACCGGCCCTCGGTTCGAAGGGTGTTAACATCATGGATTTCTGCAAGCAGTTTAACGCCCGCACACAAGACAAGGCCGGCAAGGTATTACCGGTAGTTATTACCGTATACAGCGACA
Organism: uncultured Bacteroidia bacterium; assembly: GCA_902773925.1. GTDB lineage: Bacteria > Bacteroidota > Bacteroidia > Bacteroidales > UBA932 > Cacconaster. Next base: position 223,856 of record CACYGI010000004.1, read on the forward strand.
AGTCTTTTTCTTTTGAAGTAAAACAGCCGCCTATGGCAATCCTCATCAAAGAGGCTGCCAAGATTCAGACCGCTTCGTCTGAACCTAACAGGAAGAAGGTTGCCACCCTCACTTGGGCTCAGGTTCGCGAGATCGCGAAAGAGAAGATGCCCGACCTCAATGCTTTCACCGAGAAGTCGGCGATGAGCATGGTCGCAGGCACGGCCCGCAGTATGGGTGTCACCGTCGAAGGCGAGTTTCCTGCCGATGTACAATAAAATAATCACAACGCAATGGCTAAACTTACAAAAAACCATAAGGCTGCTGTCGCCAAGGTTGAAGATGGCAAGCAGTATAAGTTGATCGAGGCTTGCGCTTTGCTGAAGGAGGTTTCCTACACGAAGTTCGACTCTACCGTCGAGCTCTCCGTGCGTCTTGGTGTCGACCCCCGCAAGGCCAACCAGATGGTCCGCGGCGTTGTTACGCTCCCTCACGGAACCGGTAAGCAGGTCCGCGTGCTGGTGCTCTGTACACCTGACAAGGAGACTGAGGCCAAAGAGGCCGGTGCAGACTTCGTCGGACTTGACGACTATATCGAGAAGATCAAAGGTGGCTGGACGGATATCGACGTCATCATCTGTACCCCTTCAGTGATGGGTAAGATCGGTGCTATCGGTCGTATCCTCGGTCCCCGCGGCCTGATGCCTAACCCCAAGACCGGTACTGTGACGATGGATATCGCCTCAGCCGTCAAGGAAGTCAAGGCCGGTAAGATCGACTTCAAGGTTGACAAGCAGGGTATCATCCACGCAGGTATCGGCAAGGTGTCCTTCACCCCCGAGCAGATTGCGGAGAACGCTACCGAACTGGTCAACACTATCATCAAACTTAAGCCTCAGGCTCTTAAGGGTACTTACGTCAAGAGCGTATATCTCTCCTCTACGATGAGCCCGGGTATCTGTATCGACAGTAAGGCAATCGGCGCTGCTGAATAAAAATTTTTGCAATTATGAGAAAAGAACTCAAAGCTCAGATTATTGAAAAGATAGCGGCACAGATCAAGGAGAATCCCAATTTCTACCTTGCCGACATTTCCGGCCTCAACGCTGAAAATACGTCCGCTCTCCGCCGTGCCTGCTTCGAAAACGGCATCAAGCTCGAAGTCGTGAAGAATACCTTGCTCCACAAGGCAATGATGCAGATCGGCATTCAGCAGCTTGAAGACCTCTACCCCACGCTCGAAGGCAATACCGCCATCATGTTCACCACCGGCGCTCCCAGCGCACCTGCAAAGGTCATCAAGGAGTACGGCGCAAAGTTCGGCAAGCCCTCGCTCAAGAGTGCATATCTGCAGGAATGCAGCTATGTCGGCGAAAACCAGCTCGGCATCCTGGTGAACATCAAGTCTCGTGAAGAGATGATCGGCGATATCATCGGACTCCTCCAGTCTCCTATCCGCAGGGTCATCTCTGCACTGGAGAACGCCAAGAAAGAAGGAGAGGCAGCAGAATAAGTATTAAAACAATAACAAATCAAAAAAATAAAAAATTATGGCAGACATCAAAGCTCTTGCGGAAGAACTCGTCAATCTTACCGTAAAGGACGTTCAGGAACTTGCTCAGATTCTCAAGGATGAGTACGGAATCGAGCCCGCTGCGGCAGCAGTTGTTATGGCAGGCCCCGCTGAAGGCGGCGCTGCAGCTGAAGCAGAACAGAGCGCATTCGACGTTATCCTCGTATCGGCAGGTCAGGCTAAACTCCAGATGGTCAAGGCTGTCAAGGAACTCACCGGTCTGGGCCTCAAAGAGGCTAAGGATCTGGTAGACCAGGCACCTAACGCGAAGATCAAGGAGAAGGTCTCTAAGGCCGAAGCTGAACAGATCAAGGCAGCTCTCGAAGAGGCAGGCGGAGAAGTTGAACTTAAATAACATCCATCCCCTGTTCTCCCCTACGGGGGCAGAAGTTCGGGTTTAGGGCCGTGGTTTAGGCCCTAAACCTTTTTGTCGTAAAAAAAAGTTTACTTTAAACCGTCTTTCATACAATGCCGCAAAAACCTACTAATCAGCGTATTACATTCGCGACATCGAAAAATATTCTCGAGTTTCCGGATTTTCTCGAGGTGCAGCTCAAATCCTTCAAGGATTTCTTCCAGCTCGACACTTCATCCGAAAACCGCAAGAACGAAGGACTGTTCAAGGTGTTCCAGGAAGTATTTCCCATCAATGACACCCGCAACAACTTCAATCTTGAGTTTATCGATTACTTCATCGATCCGCCGCGCTATTCGATAGATGAATGTCTCGACCGCGGCCTTACCTACAGCGTTCCGCTCAAGGCCAAGCTCAAGCTCTCCTGCACGGACGAGCAGCACGAGGATTTCGAGACGGCGGTCCAGGACGTGTATCTTGGCGCAATCCCGTATATGACTCCCCGCGGTACATTCGTCATCAACGGATCGGAGCGAATCGTAGTTTCGCAGTTGCACCGCTCTCCGGGCGTATTTTTCGGCCAGAGCCTGCACGCCAACGGTACCAAGCTTTATTCGGCGCGTATCATTCCCTTCCGCGGATCATGGATCGAGTTTGCGACTGACATCAGCAACGTGATGTACGCATACATCGACCGCAAGAAAAAATTACCGGTAACCACCCTCCTGCGCACCATCGGCTACGAGACTGACAAGGACATCCTTGACATTTTCAGCCTTGCGGAAGAGGTCGAAGTCACCGAAGAAAACCTCCGCAAATGCCTCGGCAAGAAGATGGCGGCCAATGTCCTGAAGACCTGGAACGAGGATTACGTGGATGAAGAGACCGGCGAAGTGGTCTACATCCAGCGTTCCTCCCCCATCGTCGAGCGCGAAACCGTCCTGGAAGAGTCGCATATCCAGGCACTTCTCGACTCCGGCGTGAACACAATTCTCATCCGCAAGGAAGACGAAGTCACCAAGAGTTACGAGATCATCTACAACACGCTGCAGAAAGACCAGTGCAACACCCAGCGTGAAGCGATATTTTATACATACCGGCAGTTGCGCAACTCCGAACCGCCGGATGAGGAGACCGCACGTGACGTCATCGAGAAGCTCTTCTTCTCCGACAAGCGTTACGACCTTGGCGAAGTCGGCCGTTACCGCCTCAACAAGAAGCTCGGCCTGACGACCGCTCCGGATGTCCGTATCCTGACCAAGGAAGACATCATCGAGATTATCAAGTACCTCGTGCATCTGATCAATTCCGAAGCACAGGTCGATGATATCGACCACCTGAGCAACCGTCGTATCCGTACGGTCGGCGAGCAGCTTGCAAACCAGTTCAGCGTCGGTCTGAGCCGCATGGCACGTACCATCCGCGAAAAGATGAACGTCCGTGACAACGAAGTGTTCACCCCGACCGAGCTCATCAATGCAAAGACGCTCTCCTCGGTGATCAATTCGTTCTTTGCCACGAGCCAGCTCTCGCAGTTCATGGACCAGACCAACCCTCTGGCCGAGATGACGCACAAGCGCCGTCTTTCGGCTCTGGGTCCGGGCGGTCTGTCCCGTGAGCGTGCAGGCTTCGAGGTCCGAGACGTGCACTACACCCACTACGGACGTCTCTGCCCTATCGAGACTCCTGAAGGCCCGAACATCGGTCTTATCTCATCGCTCTGCGTCTATGCAAAGATCAACGACCTCGGTTTCATCGAGACTCCCTACCGCCGCGTCGTCGGAGGCAAGGTGGACCTCTCGCCCGAAGGACTTTCATACTACAGCGCAGAAGAGGAAGAGAACAAGATCGTCGCTCAGGCCAACGTCAACATCGCCGATGACGGCGACATCCTCGACGAGCGTATCAAGTGCCGCCTCGGCGCCGATTTCCCGGTGCTCCGCAAGGATGGCATCGATCTGATGGACGTCGCGCCCAACCAGATCGCTTCCATCGCGGCATCCCTGATTCCGTTCCTCGAGCACGACGATGCAAACCGTGCGCTGATGGGCTCCAACATGATGCGCCAGGCAGTGCCTATCATCAAGCCTGAAGCCCCGATCGTCGGTACCGGTCTCGAAGGCCCCGTCGCCCGCGATTCCCGTACCCAGATCGTCGCCGAGCGCAAGGGTGTCGTCACATTTGTCGATGCACGCGAAATCCATATCCGCTACGACCGCACCGAGGCAGAGAAGTTCGTAAGCTTCGCTCCCGAAGTGACCGTATATCAGCTTCCCCAGTATCGCAAGACCAACCAGAGCACGTCCATCCACCTGACTCCTATCGTCCGCAAGGGCGACAAGGTCGTCGAGGGACAGATCCTGACCGAAGGTTACGCTACCCAGAACGGCGAACTCGCACTGGGCCGCAACCTGAAGGTGGCTTTCATGCCCTGGAAGGGTTACAACTTCGAGGATGCAATCGTACTCTCCGAGCGCATGGTCCGCGAGGACATCCTGACCTCGATCCACGTGGACGAGTACATCATGGAAGTCCGCGACACCAAGCGCGGTATGGAGGAGCTCACCTCGGATATCCCCAACGTCAGCGATGACGCCACCAAGGACCTTGGCAAAAACGGTATCATCCGCGTAGGCGCACACGTCGAACCCGGTGATATCCTCATCGGTAAGATCACGCCCAAGGGCGAGAGCGATCCTTCACCGGAAGAGAAGCTCCTGAGGGCCATCTTCGGCGACAAGGCCGGCGATGTCAAGGACGCTTCGCTCAAGGCTTCCCCTTCACTCTCCGGTACCATCATCGGCACGCGTCTTTTCCGTCGCGTGGTCAAGGAAGGCGGCAAGAAGGGCAATTCCAAGCAGAAAGAAGAGATCGAGGCAGCAAAGCAGGCATTCAACAAGAAGAAGGAAGACCTGTTCGCACTCTTCATCGACAAGCTTTGCATCCTGCTCGACGGCAAGAAGAGTTCCGGCGTGAACGACCGCGACGGTGTCGTGCTCGTTCCGAAGGCTTCCAACTTCAGCCGCGAGGCTCTCGAAGGTATCGACTACTTCAACGTCAATCCGCTGAAGTGGACGAGCGACAAGAAGACCAACGATATGATCAAGCAGCTGATCAACAATTACCTGCTTGCATTCAAGGAGATCGATGCAGAAGAGAAGCGCGTCAACTACAACCTCACCATCGGCGATGAGCTGCCTTCGGGTATCATGCAGATGGCAAAGGTCTATGTGGCCAAGAAGCGCAAGATCCGCGTCGGTGACAAGATGGCAGGCCGTCACGGCAACAAGGGTATCGTAGCCAAGATTGTCCGCGACGAAGATATGCCGTTCCTCGACGACGGTACTCCCGTCGACATCGTCCTCAACCCGCTCGGCGTGCCTTCGCGAATGAACCTCGGACAGATTTACGAGACCGTGCTCGGATGGGCCGGCCGCGAACTAGGCCTGAAGTTCAGCACCCCGATTTTCGACGGCGCAAGCCTCGAAGATATCAACAAGTACACCGATATGGCAGGACTGCCGCGCTACGGCAAGACCCGCCTGAGGGACGGCGGCACCGGCGAATACTTCGACCAGAGTGCAACCGTCGGCGTCATCTATATGATCAAGCTCGGCCATATGGTCGATGACAAGATGCACGCCCGTTCGATCGGTCCTTACTCTCTCATCACCCAGCAGCCGCTCGGCGGTAAGGCACAGTTCGGTGGCCAGCGTTTCGGTGAAATGGAGGTCTGGGCTCTCGAGGCATTCGGTGCTTCCAACATTCTCCAGGAGATTCTGACCATCAAGTCCGACGACGTTACCGGCCGCAGCCGCGCATACGAAGCTATCGTCAAGGGCGACCCGATGCCGACTCCCGGCATCCCCGAGTCCCTCAACGTGCTGCTCCACGAGCTCCGCGGTCTCGGCCTGAACATCAAGCTGGATTAATTTTAAGTAGGATCAAAAAAGATTTCCAAATATGCTTGCAAAGAAAGACTCCAAGATAAAGACGAATTTCAACAGGATCACCATCGGCCTGGCATCTCCAGAGGATATCCTCGCCAAGTCGAAGGGAGAGGTCCTCAAGCCGGAAACGGTCAACTACCGCACCTACAAACCGGAGCGGGACGGCCTTTTCTGCGAACGGATATTCGGTCCTACCAAGGATTACGAGTGCCACTGCGGCAAGTACAAGAGGATCCGCTACCGCGGCATCATCTGCGACCGTTGCGGCGTGGAAGTCACCGAGAAGAAAGTCCGCCGCGAGCGTATGGGCCATATCGCCCTCACCGTCCCCGTGGCTCACATCTGGTACTTCCGTTCGACGCCCAACAAGATCGGCTACCTGCTCGGCATCCCGTCCAAGAAACTCGACGCCATCATCTACTACGAACGCTATATAGTGATCAACGCCGGCAAGGCCGAGAAATACGGCTGCAAGTCGTTTGACCCGATCAGCGAGGATGCCACCCTGCTCTCCGAAGATGAGCTCCAGCAGATTCTCGTCAAAGAAGAGCTGAAGGACAATGACAAACTCGCTGCCGACGATCCGAACAAGTTCGTCGTGGGAATGGGCGCAGAGGCCATCTACCAGCTCCTCGAGAAGCTCGACCTGGACAAGCTCTCCTACTCTCTCCGCGAGAAGGCGGACAAGGAGAATTCCCAGCAGCGCAAACAGAACTCCCTGAAGCGTCTGGGCGTTATCGAGGCATTCCGCGAAGCGAAGGACACCAACGATCCGAAGTGGATGATAATGAAGGTTATCCCCGTGATTCCGCCGGATCTGCGCCCTCTGGTTCCGCTGGATGGCGGCCGTTTTGCGACCTCCGATGTAAACGACCTCTACCGTCGCGTCATCATCCGCAACAACCGCCTCAAGAAGCTCATCGAGATCAAGGCTCCTGAAGTCATCCTGCGCAACGAGAAGCGTATGCTCCAGGAGGCGGTCGATTCGCTCTTCGACAATTCCCGCAAGGTAAATGCCGTCAAGAGTGAGTCCAACCGCACCCTCAAGTCCCTTTCGGACAACCTCAAGGGCAAGCAGGGCCGTTTCCGCCAGAACCTCCTCGGCAAGCGCGTCGACTATTCGGCACGAAGCGTCATCGTCGTCGGTCCCGAACTCAAGATGCACGAGTGCGGTCTGCCCAAGTACATGGCGGCAGAGCTCTACAAGCCGTTTATCATCCGCAAGCTCATCGAGCGCGGCATAGTCAAGACGGTCAAGAGTGCGAAGAAGATCGTGGACCGCAAGGACCCGGTCGTATGGGATATTCTCGAGAACGTGATGAAGGGCCATCCCGTCCTTCTGAACCGTGCTCCGACCCTGCACCGTCTCGGTATCCAGGCATTCCAGCCCAAGATGATCGAGGGCAAGGCAATCCAGCTGCACCCGCTCGCATGTACGGCATTCAACGCCGACTTCGACGGTGACCAGATGGCAGTGCACCTCCCGCTCGGCAATGCAGCTATCCTCGAGGCACAGATGCTGATGCTCGGCAGCCACAATATCCTCAATCCCGCAAACGGAGCCCCGATCACCGTGCCTTCACAGGATATGGTCCTCGGTCTGTATTATATCACCAAGGAACGTTCCAACGACAAGGGCCAGGGCCTGAAGTTCTACGGTCCGGAGGAAGCCGTCATCGCCTACAACGAAGGCCGCGTCTCGCTCCAGGCAAAGATCAAGGTACGCCTGCCCAAGGACAAGCTGGACCTTTCCAAGGGCTACGAACTCGTGGATACGACAGTCGGCCGCGTACTCTTCAACAGGGTCGTGCCCGACGAGGTGCCCTACGTCAATACCCTTCTCAAGAAAAAGAAGCTGCGTGACATCATCGGTGTCGTGCTCAAGCACACCGGCGTGGCCCGTACTTCGATGTTCCTCGATGACATCAAGGACCTCGGTTACAAGATGGCATTCAAGGGCGGTCTGTCCTTCAACCTGGGCGACGTCATCGTCCCCGAGGAGAAGGCCGGACTCATCGACCAGGGCTACAAGGAGGTGGACAGCATCCAGGGCAGCTACAATATGGGTCTTATCACCAACAACGAGCGCTACAACAAGGTCATCGACGTCTGGACAATGGCCAACCGCAGCCTGACTGCGATCGTCGAGAAGAAGATCGAGGCTGACAATGACGGTTTCAACCCTGTCTTTATGATGCTTGACTCCGGCGCCCGCGGTTCGAAGGACCAGATCCGCCAGCTTTGCGGTATGCGTGGTCTGATGGCCAAGCCGCAGAAGTCCGGTTCGACCGACGCAGGTATTATCGAGAACCCTATTCTTGCCAACTTCAAGGAAGGTCTGAACGCTCTCGAGTACTTCATTTCGACTCACGGTGCCCGCAAGGGTCTTGCCGATACCGCCCTCAAGACGGCTGATGCAGGTTACCTGACCCGCCGTCTGGTCGATGTCTCGCACGACGTGATTATCAATGAGGAAGATTGCGGTACGCTCCGCGGCCTTGTGGCAAGCGCCATCAAGGATAAGGATGAGGTGGTCGAGTCCCTCGGCGACCGTATCCTTGGCCGTACTTCCGTCCACGATATCTACAACCCTGTCACCGGCGAACTTATCATCCATTCGGGTGAAATGATCACCGAGGACATCGCAGATCTCATCGAGTCCCTCCCCATCGAGCAGGTGGAGATCCGTTCGGTGCTCACGTGCGAATCCCGCAAGGGTGTCTGTGCGAAGTGCTACGGACGCAACCTGGCTACCGGCCGTATGGTCGAGAAGGGCGAGGTTGTCGGCGTCATCGCCGCACAGTCCATCGGTGAGCCTGGTACACAGCTGACCCTGCGTACGTTCCACGTCGGTGGTACCGCTTCCAATACGGTCACCGACAACGGCATCAAGTCCAAGTACAATGACGGACGCCTCCATTTCGAGGAGCTGCGTACCATCACCAAGGTGGACGAGAACGGCAAGGAGCACATCATCGTGGTCAGCCGCACGACGGAGTTGAAGATCGTTCACCGCACTACGGGCATTACCCTGGCGCAGTACGATATTCCCTACAGCGCAGAGCTGTTCCTGGGCGAAGGCGCCGAGGTCAAGGTCGGCGACAATATCTGTACCTGGGATCCTTACAACGCCAGCGCCGTATCCGAGATCAGCGGTAAGGCTGTCTATGATACGATGATCAACGGTGTCACCTACCGCGAGGAGGCTGCCGACGAGTTCGCAAGCCACCGCGACAAGGTTGTCATCGAGAGCAAGGACAAGATGAAGAGTCCGGCCATCCGCATCGTGGATGCAGCCGGCAATACCATCAAGCAGCACAACCTGCCTGTCAACGCCCACATCATGGTCGATGACGGCCAGGAGGTGCACGTCGGCGATATCCTCTTCAAGATTCCGCGCGCAATCGGCAAGTCCGGCGATATCACCGGCGGTCTGCCGCGCGTCACGGAGCTGTTCGAGGCCCGCAACCCGTCCAACCCGGCTATCGTGTCGGAGATCAACGGTGAAGTCATCATGGGTGACCTCAAGCGTGGTAACCGTACCATCATGGTCCGCAACAAGAGCGGCGAGACCAAGACCTATCTCGTCCCGACTTCGAAGCAGATCCTCGTCCAGGAGAATGACTATGTCCGCGCGGGAATGCCGCTTTCGGACGGCGCCGTCTCTCCTTCCAACATCCTCGCCATCCAGGGTCCTATCAAGGTCCAGGAGTACATTGTCAATGAGATTCAGGCAGTGTACCGCCTGCAGGGTGTGAAGATCAACGACAAGCACTTCGAGATCATCGTGCGCCAGATGATGCGCAAGGTGGAGATCGTCAATCCCGGCGATACCCTCTTCCTCGCAGGCCAGATGGTTGACAAGTGGGAGTTTATGGATGAGAACGACCGTATCTACGACAAGAAGTTCATCACCGATCCGGGCGACAGCAAGGAGCTCCACGCCGGCCAGCTGGTGCCTGTGCGCCGTCTGAGGGACGAGAATTCGCTCCTCAAGCGCCAGGATCTGCGACTGGTCCAGGCCCGCGACGCCGTTCCCGCCACCTGTAACCAGGTGCTGCAGGGTATCACCCGCGCCGCCCTGAAGACCAACAGCTTCATGTCGGCCGCTTCATTCCAGGAGACCACGAAGGTATTGAGCGAAGCCGCTATCCGCGGTAAGGAAGATACCCTCGAGGGTCTGAAGGAGAATGTCATCTGCGGTCACCTGATTCCGGCCGGTACCGGCCAGAGGGAGTTTGACAATCTGATTGTCGCTTCGCAGGACGATTATCGCAAAATGATGGAACAGGTCGCCGAGTAGGCTTCCGCCCAATTTATCACTTAAAAGCCGGGGGTTGAACCTCCGGCTTTTTTGTTGTCGCCACAGCACTTTCCACCGAAGTAGGGGCGGGTGGCGGCAGGAAATCATAAGCAAAATGTCAAATCCGGTATTTTCAGCTTTTTTTAAAAACCCGCTCAGAAGTTCATTTTTTGGCGGTAAGTTTGGTTTTAATTATTTTTTTTTATAAGTTTGTAACCTAACCGCACTATGCTGAAGCGGCATTTTTTAAAATATTTGAGAGATAATATTTCATTTTTAAACCTAATTATTAACCAAAACTTTTTTTCCTTATGAAAAAAACAAGATTCGTTTTAACATGCCTCTTGCTGGCTGTAAGCTCTGTGCTGTTCGCGCAGAACATACAGGTGAGGGGTACTGTTACCGACGCTTCTACCGGTGAACCGGTTCCCTTCGCTGCTGTGCAGATCCAGGGCACCACTACCGGTACGGCTACGGATGCGAACGGTGTCTACACCATCACGGCACCGTCCAAGGCGACACTCGTTTTCAGCTCGATGGGTTACCAGACCCAGTCCGTGGCTATCGAGGGTCGCGCAGTGGTCAACTGCATCCTTGCAGTGGACAGCGAATTTCTCGATGATGTCATCGTCGTTGGTTATGGCACCACCCGCCGTGAGGCGAAGACCGGTGCCGTCGCGACGGTAAGCTCAGAAGAGATCGCCCAGGTTCCCGCCACTTCTGTCGACAAGATGCTGGCTGGTAAGATGGCCGGTGTGACCATTTCTTCCGAGTATGGTCAGCCTGGTTCCAACTCCCAGATCCGTATCCGCGGTACATCATCCATCAACGCAGGCAACGAGCCTCTGTGGGTGGTCGATGGTATTCCCGTGATGTCCGGTGACCAGGGTTACTTCACCAACTCCACCAACGCCATCGGCGCGATCAACCCCAACGATATCGAGAGCCTGACCGTCCTGAAGGACGCGGCAGCAGCTTCCATCTACGGTTCACGCGCAGCTAACGGCGTCATTCTCGTCACCACCAAGTCTGGCAAGGCTGGCAAGGCTTCCTTCTCCGCAAGGGCCAAGTATGGTGTCACCACCATCGCCAACGACAACAACTTCAGCGTGATGAATGCTCAGGAGCTTTATGATTTCTACAGCGCAGCCGCTACCAACGCAGGCAAGACCATCGGTGACTACTACAGCCCGTCAGTCCTTGACGGTCCGATGACCGACTGGTTCCACGATCTGTTCCGCGTAGGTAAGATGCAGGAGTACGAGATCAACGCACAGGCAGGTACGGACAAGAGCAAGTTCTATTCTTCACTCTCCTACTCCGATACCGAAGGTGTTGCTTACGCTACTCACTACAAGCGTCTCACCGGCCGTATCAACTCTGACTACAAGCTCACCAGCAACCTCGAAATCGGTACCCGCGTCAACCTCGCATACACCGAGAACCGCGATACCGAGATGCAGAGCCTCTACTATTCCAACCCGTTCTTCGCAGGTCTTAGCATCCGTCCCTGGACCCCGATGAAAGACGAGAACGGCGAGTGGAACGTGAACATCCCGGAGAACTCCAACACCAACCCGATGTTCGTCGCTCTGGCACACGGTGAGGACCAGTGGGAGAAGCAGTTCCGCACACAGGCCGCTATGTTCCTGCAGTGGGAACCCGTCAAGAACCTCGTGATCAAGACCAACAACATGTTCGAGACCACCTTCGGACAGGGCGTCCGCTACTGGGGTCCGGATCCGGGCGACACCGAGGGTGTCCTCCAGGGTTCAAGGAGCCAGTATCTCCAGCTGACCACCTCCAACACCGTCACCTATACGATGGACTTCGACGATCATAACATCCGCCTGCTCGCAGGTCAGGAAGCAATGCGCCGCACCTATGAAGGTATGTACGGCTACGCTCCCACGGTCGATGCAAAGATCCCTTACTTCTCGACTTCCATCGCAAGCGAGAGCCAGATCGAAGACTGGTTCAACGCACGTACGATGCTCTCATTCTTCGGTAACGTCGATTACAACTACGCCAACAAGTACTTCGTTTCGGCTTCCATCCGTGAAGACGGTTCTTCGCTCTTCGGCGCAAAGAACAAGTGGGGTACCTTCTGGTCCGCAGCCGCATCATGGAACATCTCCAACGAGGAGTTCCTCAGCGACTCGAAGTGGCTGTCCCTCCTGAAGCTCCGTGCAAGCTACGGTGTCAACGGTAACAACAACATCAGCGCTTACCAGTCCTACGCAGTTTACTCTTCGGCAGCTTACAACGGTGCAAACGGTATGATGCCGACCCGTCCTTCGAACGAGACCCTCTCCTGGGAGAAGAACAAGACCTGGAACATCGGTCTGGACTTCGCATTCCTCAACAACCGCATTTCCGGTCAGGTCGATGTCTATGACCGTCTGACCACCGACATGCTGCTTGACAAGCAGGTCCCGGCAACCTCCGGTTTCACCTCCAACTTCATGAACATCGGTTCGATGCGCAACCGCGGCGTCGAGTTCCAGCTCGAGGGTGACGTGATCCGTACCCGCGACTTCAACTGGACCCTTGGTTTCAATATGGCGATCAACCGTTCGAAGGTCCTCGACCTCGGCGATGACGAGTGGATGGCTTCTTCTTATGACAGCCGCCTCCGCCACGTTGTCGGCCGCGAGTTCTACTCCTTCTATCTCCGTGATTACTATGGTGTGGATCCGACCAACGGTGAAGCTCTCTGGCGTGCAACCGATCCCGAGCACCCGGATGATGATTCATACTATCTGCTGACCAACGACTTCAGCAAGTCCCGTTACATTTACGCAGGCTCTCCCGAAGCTAAGCTCACCGGTGGTTTCAACACCAGCATCAGCTACAAGGGTCTCAGCCTCAGCGCATTCTTCGAGTTCAAGACTGGCAATTACGTTTACGTCGGTGAAATGCGTTACCTCAACGCTGACGGTAACCAGATGACGATGAACCAGGTTTCTTCGGCTGCCAACTATTGGAAAGAACCCGGCGACACGGGTGTCAACCCGAAGCCTATCGCCGGCAACGCTACCAACTCCTACAATATCAGCTCTACCCGCTGGATGCAGAAGGGTGACTACCTCCGTATCAAGGACGTGACCATCTCTTACAACCTTCCCGAGAAGCTCCTCAAGAGCATCAATATGAAGGGCATCAGACTGTATGTCAGCGCACTCAACCCTTACACGTTCCACGATGTTTACTGGTGGGATCCTGAGAGAGGTGAGGAAGGTATGGGCTTCGGTATCTACCCGCAGACCAAGTCTTATGCAGGCGGTATTGAAATCTCATTCTAAAGCAAGGAGGAAAAGATTATGAAAAAATATTTTGTTATCGCTTTGTTAGCTGTTGTGGCTCTGACGACCTCCTGCAAGGGCTGGTTGACTGAGGAGCCTGTTATGAGCCAGAGCACCGAGCTTACCCTCTCCGACTATGATGGTCTGAACAAGGCAGTCGGTGGTGCTTATACTCCCCTTTGCGACGGTACATGGTATGGTGCATTCTATGTCCTGGACGCTGAAATGCGCGCCGGCAATGCACGTATCCCTGCTAATACCGAGTTCACTTCGGGCCGTATGATGGTCCCGTACTATATGACCTATGAGCCGAGCGCAACCTCCGGCCTCTGGACATATGCATACTATCTGATTTCCTGCACCAACAACGTTCTGGACGTCATTGACAACCGGATCAACGACCTGCTCACCGGCAGCGTCACCCAGCAGGACATCGACAACCTGAAGGCTGAGGCACTCGCTCTCCGCGCACTTGCACACTTCGACCTGCTCCGTCTCTACGGTCGTACCGACGGCAGCAACGGCGAATTTGGCGTCTGCCTTATCACCACTCCCCAGCTGCCTACCGACATGCCGGCACGCGCAACTGTTGCCCAGACATTCGAAAGCATCATCAACGACCTGACCACGGCTGAAAGCCTCATGGCTCCCGGTTATGTCCGCGGCGGTGTCGCTGATACCAAGGCTACCATCACCCCCAACGTGATCAAGGCCCTTCTCGCACGCGTATATCTGTACAACAAGAACTGGCAGAAGGCTGCTGACTATGCTACCGCTATCATCAACAGCAATGAGTACACTCTCTGGACTGCTGATGAGTACACCTCCGTCTGGGGCAAGGAAGTCGCAGGCAAGGGCGGTGAGGTCATCTTCGAAGTCTATGGCAAGCAGGCTAACGCATACGATGAGTACTGGGAGGGTCCTTCACATATGACCAACCCTGTCGGTTACGCTGACTGCGCCGCTTCGAGCGCACTCACCTCTCTCTTCGATGCAGGTGACGTCCGCGGTACCACCGGTGTTCGCGGCAAGGATGACGGCAACGTCATGTTTGCTACCGACGCCGCACAGGCATCCAATACTCTCTGGACAATGAAGTACATGGGCAAGGGTGAAGGCAATGCCACCACCACCCCTGACGTGAACAACGTCATCGTCCTTCGTCTCTCTGAAATGTATCTGATCCGTGCAGAAGCTATCCTCAACGGCGCATCCGTTGCAGGTGCTACCGCACTGAGCGATATCAACGCTATCCGCGCCAACCGTAACGCCGCTGCCCTGACAAGCGCAAGCAAGCAGGACGTGGCTAAGGAGCGTATCCTCGAACTCAACTTCGAAGGTCACCTCTGGTTTGACCTCGACCGCACGGGCAGCACCCTCAGCTATGCTGACGGCACTGTCACCCGCGAGCTCGACGCCAACAGCAAGTTCTGGGCACTTCCCATTCCGAAGAGCCAGATTGACCTCAACGAGAATCTTAAGCAAAATCCTGGTTACGGGGTATAATCGACTACAGTTATGAAGAAAATATTTGCATTTTTCAGCATTGCAGCACTGGGTCTGCTGACCGTATCCTGCAATATCAATGAGATGCCGAAATTCAATCCCGACGACGCTTTCGCTGCTTTCCAGAAGTCAACTCTGAAAATCTCCGAGGACGGCGGTTCCCTTACCATTCCCGTGCACATCACTTCTCTCGGCGGTGTAGCTACCACTGTCACCTATGAGTTCGTAGATGGTACGGCTGTCAAGGGCGTGGATTACGAAGATGCAAGCGGTACCGGTTCTCTCACCTTCGCTGCAACCGAAGATACGAAGAACATCACCGTCAACATCATTCCTCATATCGGCACTTTCACCGGCGACCTCAACTTCACTGTCAAGTTCAAGTCAACCGGTGACGTCAAGGTCGGTGCAAGCAACACCTGCACTGTCACCATCAGCGATACCGATCACCCGCTGGCAATAATTCTCGGTACCTACACCGCTACAGGTGAGGGCTATTGGGACGGCGTTTACAGCTGGGCTATGGAATACAAGAAGGACGTATCCGATGTCACCAAGGTCTGGATTGACAATATCTTCGGTGACAGCGGCTGGTCTGGCGATGATACTATGTTCTACGGCGTTGTCAACGACGAGAAGACCAAGATCACCGTTCCTCTTGGACAGGAGACCGAGTACAAGTATCAGGGTACTACGGCTTGCCTCCTTCTGGGCTTCGACGGTACTGGTGGTTACGATGAAGGCAACATCGAGATCGCTATCGAGGATAACGGTGCTACCCTCAAGTTTGACAATGTTTTCGGCCCGGCACTCTACATCCCCGGCGCAGGTTACGTCAACATCATTTATCCTGGTATCGTCTGCAAGAAATAAACAGACATTACCTTGTGTCAAAAAGGAGAGAAACTTTCATTTCTCTCCTTTTTTTCATATTTTCGTGCTTACTAACCAAATTGCGCGCATCATGAAACGTTCTGTCATTATGATTCTGGTATGCCTGATGGCTGCGACTGCGTTCGCACAAGGCGAGATCTATACCTCCTGGCCATATTATTACTCTGATTTCCAGGAAGGGACGATACTTCTTACGGGAGGCCGCAGGCACACCCGTCCGCTCAACGTGCATCTGCTCGAGGGCAAGATCCATTTCGTCGACGAAGGCGGCATCATCCGCGAAGCTGACAACGGCAAGATGATCAACGCGCAGATCGGCAACGACCTTTATAAACGGGTCGATGGCCGGCTGATGCAGGTGATTCCCGGTCCGGATGACAACCATTTCATAGCAGTGAGCCGCATAGCAGACCTGCAGGCGCTCAACGAGACCGGAGGCGCATACGGAGTATCTTCGACCTCCTCCTCTACCCGCAAGCTTTCCTCTCTCGAGACGTCCCAGGTGATCAATACGCACCATATGGATATCCTGCAGCACAAGGAGGACGGTACCCGTCTTAGCATCAAGACCGAGTATTACATCGTCCGCGGCTACCAGAGCGTCAAGGCTACGAAGCGCGATATCAACAAGAGCCTCGACAAAGAAGGCAAGGCCCGTTTCAAGGCCTTCCTGAAGGATCACAAGATCAACTGGAAGGACCCCGAGAGCCTCAAACAATTATTTGAATTCTACAATGACTGATATGAGAAGATATCTTCTTGCCTGCCTGGCGGCCGGAGCGCTGCTGGCATCCTGCACGGTCGAGCCCGTCGTGGAGGAGACCATCGATACCCCTGACGGAGCGCTGCCCGTATCGACATTCGAGCAGGGCCACATCCGCGTGTATCTCGATGAAGAGATGACCCGTCTTATCGAAGAAAATGAGGAATCAATGGAACTTACCAAGGCCGGGCAGACCCTGCCGGGCTTCAGGATGGAGCGTACGTTCCCCTATGCCGGAGAGTTTGAGGCCCGCACGCGCGAGGCCGGGCTGCACCGCTGGTATGACGTATATTTCGATGAGCGGATGCCTCTTACCAAGGCGGGAGGCACCATAGAGGATATTTTCGCCGGATGCCAGATCGAGTACCGCCCCCTGACCCGCCGCGCATACGATCAGACGGTGATCGTCGTTCCCGCCCCCGCTGAGCCGGAGGAAAATGACGCCATTTTCAATGATCCGATGCTGGAGCGCCAGTGGCACTACTACAATGACGGCCACGCCGGCGGAATGGTCGCAGGATGCGACGTGAACGTGATGCCCGTCTGGATGGACGGTGTCACGGGAGACCGGAACGTTATCGTAGCGGTCGTGGACGGCGGCGTGGATTATCAGCACGAGGACCTTGCAGCCAATATGTGGCAGGATCCTTCCCGCACCAATGAATCGCACGGTTATAATTTCAAGGACCGTAGCTACACCATCCATCCTGAAGAGCACGGTACGCACGTGGCCGGCACGATCGCCGCCGTCAACAACAACGGCAAGGGCGTCTGCGGTATTGCCGGAGGCGATGCTGCAAAGGGCATCGGCGGCGTGCAGATCATGACCTGCCAGATCTTCGACGACTCTTCGGCAAAGCAGACCAGCGGCAACGGTGCCGCAGCCATCAAGTGGGCGGCGGACCACGGCGCAGTGATCGCCCAGAACAGCTGGGGCTATATCAATATCAACTACGTCCCGGCCTCGGATATTGCAGCCATCGATTATTTCAATGACCACGCAGGCCTCGACAAGAACGGCAACCAGGTCGGCCCGATGGCCGGCGGTATAGTGATTTTCTCGGCCGGCAATGATAACGACGACTTCGGCAGTCCCGCCGCATACGAAGGCGCGTTGTCAGTGGCCAGCGTAGGCGCGGACTATATCCGTGCATACTATTCCAATTTCGGCGACTGGGTCGATATTATGGCTCCCGGAGGCGATGCCAAAAAGGGATATCAGATTATGAGTACCCTCACGAGCAACCGCTACGGCCTAATGCAGGGCACATCGATGGCCTGCCCGCACGTTTCCGGCGTAGCCGCGCTGGTCATCTCCCGATGCGGCGGACCCGGTTTTACGCGCAATCACCTCTGGAACCGTCTGGTCAATCTGGTGCAGGATGTCTCGGCATATAACCGCGGTTACGCACTTGGCAGCGGCCTGGTGGACGCAGAAGGTGCGACTTCTTCGACCAGCAGCGTTCCGCCCGCACCGGTCACGGACCTGCAGGTCTCGCTCGTCAAATCCAACTTCCTGGAGTTCTCCCTGACCGTTACGGCCAATCCTGACGGAGCGAAGGCCAACGGATTCAATATCTACTACGACACGGAGCCGTTTACGGATACCAAGGGCATCTCTTACAAGACCTACAAGACCGGCTCTCTCCAGGCGGGCGACGTGCTCGATGACATCATCAGCCGCCTCGAGTTCGAAACGACTTACTATTTCGCCTGTACGGCATTCGACCGTATCGGCAATTCCTCCGCCCTGTCCAATCTGGTGAGCGTCACCACGGGCCCCAATCACGCGCCGCAGATCACCACGACGGATGATCTGACCTTCACGCTCAAGGCTCACGAACGCGCTCAGCTCACATTCGTCTATTCGGATGAGGACGGACACAGCGTCCACTCGGAGATCAAACCCGGATCGAAGGCCGATACGCTGATGCCAATGGACAAGAATTCATTCATCCAGAAGGTGGACATTATCGGCCGCAATGCGCCCGCAGGGACTTACACGAGCATCCTTGAGGCTCTCGACGAATATGACCTCGGCACGCAGATAAGCTATACTTATACCATCCTTCCCAACCACGGCCCGGTAGTGATCAAGGATATCGACGATATGCTTTTCTCGGGCAAGAATGAGCTGTTGGAGATCGACCTGCGGCAGATATTCAATGACCAGGACGGAGAGACGCTTACATACAAGACCGAATGCTCGGACAATGACGTGCTCAATCTCCACGAGCGCGAAGGTATCCTCTATATCACTACGCTCCGTTACGGCAGCTGTGATTGCAGCGTAACGGCAAAGGATGCCCTGGGCGAGACGGCGACGACTTCTTTCCGCACGCTGACGCGTGATAACAGCCGCCCGCTGGATATCTATCCTACGCAGGTCAAGGACGGAAAGATATATATCCGCACCACCAAGGAGGAGCAGGTCCGCGTCCAGATCGCCGGCACGACCGGCAGCACGGTGCTTGACATTACCGGCACCGCGACACCATTCGATCCGCTGGCGGTGGATATCAGCGCCCTGAGCGCCGGCCCCTACTCCGTCGCCGTTACTTATGACAATAAAGTCGAACTCCAAAATATAGTCAAGTTATGAGAAAAATAGTACTCTGCCTTGCCGCCGTTGCAGGTATGATCTTGTCCTGGAATGCCTCCGGACAGTCTTTTGGAGCACTCGTATATTCGGGTGACGCCCGTGCGCTTGCCGCCGGCGATGCCGTCTTCACCACTCCGGATATGGCACTGAGCAAAATCCGCGCTGACATATCTTACGGTATGTGGCAGCCCTATGCGCTCAACAACAATATTTTGGATTTCAACGGCCGGATGTCGCTCGGCAAGTCGTTCGGGCTTCATATCGGCTACAGGCTCAACAATATCGCCGCCTACGAGGTTGTCGATGAAAACGGCAATGAGAAGGGGACGTTCGATCCTTCGGAGCATTATTTCACCGCCGGAGTCGCCCTGCGCCTGGCTGACAAGATATATGTCGATGTTGACGGCCGGTTTATGACGGGAAGTCTGGCCGAAGGTATCTCTACTTCCGCCTTTGCGACTGACATTACCGCCCGCTACTCTACCGAGAGCTTTACAGCCGGCATCCGCCTGGCCAATCTGGGCACGACCTACACAGTCTCAAATGTCGATTACTCGCTGCCGCTCAACGTGCGCGCAGGAGGAGAGTATCGCCTGACTTTTGCCGGAGGCGACCATTGCCTCGCCATTGGCGCCGATATCGCGTATTTCCTCCCTGAATCTTACCGCTCACTGATGGCTGGTGCTTCGATTGAATACAATTACGACCGCATGATCTTCGTCCGCGGCGGTTACCGTTACTCTTCGGCAGCTGATAAGGTGCCCGGATTTGTATCGCTCGGAGCCGGTTTCCGGTTCAAGGGCGTCGAGTTCAATGCAGCCTACCTGCTGGCTTCTACCGGCACGCCGGTCAGCGGCTCTATGATTTTCGGACTTGCCTTCGCGATATAGGGATGATCGGGGTCTATGATTCCGGAGTCGGCGGTCTTTCCGTATGGAAAGAGTTACGGGCGCTGATGCCAGGAGAGGATTTCACATATTTCTCCGACTCGGCTTTCTGCCCCTACGGCCCGAAGGACCCTTCATTCATCATCGAGCGCGCCGACGAGATAGCGCGAACCCTTATCGCACGCGGAGCGGAGATAATTGTCGTGGCCTGCAATACGGCCACTGCCGCGGCCATCAGTCACCTGCGTGCTTCTTTCGATATTCCCTTTATCGGTATGGAGCCTGCCATCAAGCCTGCCGCCCTGCATTCGGAGAGCGGCGTAGTGGGTGTGCTGGCCACCGCGGGGACGCTCAAGGGGCGTCTGTACCTCAATACGCTGGCCAGAGTGGCCGCTGACGTCACTGTCATCGAGCAGGTGGGCACGGGGCTTGTCGAGGCCGTAGAGAGCGGAGATTTCGATTCGCCGCAGGTCGTCGCCCTGCTTCACAAGTATATCGATCCGATGATTGAGGCCGGAGCAGACCACATCGTGCTGGGCTGCACGCATTATCCTTTCCTGAGCAAGGCCATCGCACGTATCGCGGGAGAGGGAGTGACCATTGTCAATCCCGCACCTGCCGTCGCCCGCCACGCCTGCGACGTCCTTTCGCGCCTGCGGCCAGTCCGCCTGAGCGGCAGCGGCACAACCACATTCCTCTCATCCGGCTCCACCGCTCCCCTGCACCGCCTGGCTTCCTGCCTGTAGGCATCCCTCATTAAGCCGGCGAGGGGCCGGCCGAAGCAAAGAAAAAGGGTGATCCATAGGACCACCCTTTCTGCATTTAGCGAAGCTGGGATTAGAGAATACCCTGCTCGAGCATAGCGGTAGCGACCTTCATGAAGCCGGCGACGTTAGCGCCCTTCACGTAGTCGATAGAGCCGTCAGCCTTGCGGCCGTACTTGACGCACTGCTCGTGGATGCTCTTCATGATCCAGTGGAGCTTAGCATCAACTTCCTCGCCGGACCAAGCCAAGTGAGCAGCGTTCTGGGTTATCTCGAGACCGGAGGTAGCAACGCCACCTGCATTGACAGCCTTACCGGGAGCGAAGTAAACGCCGTTGGTCTGGAAGAAGTGGATAGCGCCAGGCTGGCAACCCATGTTGGAGACCTCGCAGCAGCACCAGCAGCCGTTAGCCTTCAGTTCCTTAGCGTCTTCCTCAGAAAGCTCGTTCTGGAATGCGCAAGGCAGAGCGATGTCGCAAGGAACGCTCCAGGCCTTCTTGCCTGCAGTGAACTTAGCCTTGCCAGGGAACTTGGTAGCCATATCCTCAACCTTGTTGCGGTTGGAAGAACGCATCTCAAGCATATAGTCGATCATCTCGTCGGTGATACCGTCGGGAAGCTCGCAGACACCGTCAGGACCGGAAATAGCAACGACCTTACCTCCGAGCTGGTTGGTCTTGATAGCTGCACCCCAGGCGACGTTGCCGAAGCCGGAGAGAGCGACCTTCTTGCCCTTGATATCCTTGCCGTGCTCCTTGAGGAGGTTCTCGACAAAGTAGAGTGCACCGAAACCGGTTGCCTCGGGACGGAGGATTGAACCACCCCAGGTTGCACCCTTACCGGTGAGGACACCAGTGTTGTACTCGCGAGCGAGCTTCTTGTACATACCGTACATGTAACCGATCTCACGACCGCCGACACCGACGTCACCTGCAGGGACATCAGTATCAGGACCGATGCACTTCCAGAGCTCAAGCATGAATGCCTGGCAGAAACGCATGATCTCAGCATCGGACTTGCCGACCGGGTCGAAATCGGAACCACCCTTTGCACCGCCCATAGGGAGAGTGGTCAGAGCGTTCTTGAAGATCTGCTCGAAACCGAGGAACTTCAGCATGGAGAGGTTGACTGCCTTGTGGAAACGGAGACCGCCCTTGTAAGGACCGATAGCTGCGTTGAACTGAACGCGGTAACCGATGTTGGTCTGGACCTCGCCCTTGTCATCAACCCATGCGACACGGAACGTAAAGATACGGTCCGGCTCTACGAGACGCTCGACAATGTGAGCCTTCTCGAATTCAGGGTGCTGGTTATAGATTTCTTCGATAGAGTTGAGGACTTCTTCAGCTGCCTGGAGGAATTCCTTCTCTTCAGCGTGCTTCGCCTGAAGCTTCGCCATAATTTCAGCTGCTTTCATAAAATGATTTGCGCTTTTTAAAGTTGGTTGTTATAAGTTTGATTAAGGATTATTCTACAGTCCAGGTAGAACCGCTGTGCAGCAGCTCGTCAACGCAGGTGATCTTGGCCTTGGCCTTGACCTCTGCGAGCTGGTCGCGGACGCGGTCATCATAAGTAGGCTCTGCGACGTCGCGGATGACACCGAGTGCAACCGGGAAGTCGGGGCCCTTCATGTTGATGAGCATCAGGTGCATTGCATTGTCCTCGCAGTGTGCGTCGTGAACGAGGAGCTTGTCGACGGTGATACCGTCCTCGCCGATCTTGACGACCTTCAGCTTGCCGTTCTCGAGGATGAGGCCCTTGTCCTTATCCTTACC
Source organism: uncultured Bacteroidia bacterium (assembly GCA_902773925.1). GTDB lineage: Bacteria > Bacteroidota > Bacteroidia > Bacteroidales > UBA932 > Cacconaster. The sequence goes on from CACYGI010000004.1 coordinate 246,512, forward strand.
GAAAATCATCGGCTGGCCGTGCTGCAGGACGATGGTGCGGTCTGCGCGGAACTCACGGTCGGAGATAAAGTTGTGTGCGCCGTCGTTGAAGATGACGCAGTTGGTCAGCATCTCGCAAACCGAGCAGCCGTCGTGCTTTGCAGCTGCGACGAAGACATCCTGATTGAGCTTCATCTCGCTGTCAAGACTGCGTGCAAAGAACGTACCGCGTGCACCGAGTACCAGAGCGCCCGGAGTAAACGGATTCTCGACGGTACCGTACGGAGAAGTCTTCGTGATCTGGCCCAGCTTCGATGTCGGTGAATACTGACCCTTGGTCAGACCGTAGATCTGGTTGTTGAAGAGGATGATGTTGATGTCGATGTTGCGGCGGATAGCGTGGATGAAGTGGTTGCCACCGATTGCCAGGGCATCGCCGTCACCGGTTGCCTGCCATACGCTGAGCGTAGGGTTGGCGACCTTGACACCGGTAGAGATCGGTGTAGCACGGCCGTGGATGCTGTGGAAGCCGAATGTATCGACATAATAAGGCAGACGTGACGAGCAGCCGATACCGGAAATGACTACGACACGCTCCTTGCTGTAACCGAGGTCTTCGCAAACCACCGGGAGGGCCCTGGTGAGCGCTGCGAGAATCGCGTGGTCACCGCAACCCGGGCACCAGCGGGGCTCCTGGTTGCTCTTGAAATCTTGTGCTGTATATTTCATTGTTGTGTCCTCCTGGATTAAAGTTTATTGATACCGTCAACAATCTCCTTGACGATGAACGGCTGGCCCTGGACCTTGTTGATCTGCTTGAACTGGAACTGCGGGAAGTTAGCCCTCAGGTAGTTTGCAAACTGGCCGCTGTTGAGCTCGCATACGACGAGGTTCTTGTAGTTTGCGAAAATCTCCGCCGTGTTCTTCGGGAGAGGGAGAATGTAATCGAAGTGAGTCATGGCGATGTCCTTGCCGGCTTCCTTAAGCTCGTGATAAGCCGAAAGCATGTGACCGTAGGTACCGCCCCAGCTGATCATCAGGGTGTCGGCCTTCTTCGGTCCGAGGACTTCCTGGTCAGGAATGTAGTTGGCAACGCGGGCGACCTTCTCGGCGCGCTCTGCGACCATCTTCTCGTGATTCTCAGGATCGGAGGAGATGACACCTGCGGTGTTCTTCTCCAGACCGCCGACGCGGTGCTCCAGACCTGCCTTGCCCGGGAGAGCCCAGTAGCGTGCCATAGTCTCGGGATTGCGCTTGTAAGGCTGGAACTTGCCTTCGCAGGACTCGATGACCGGAGCCTTGATCTCAGGGTAATCTTTCATTGAAGGAATCTTCCAGGGCTCGGAACCGTTGCCGAGGAAACCTTCGGAGAGGAGGACGACGGGCATCATATGCTCGACTGCGAGCTTTGCTGCATAGAATGCTGCATCGAAGCAGTGGCTCGGGGAGTGAGAAGCGATAACGCAGATGGGGCACTCACCGTTACGGCCGTAGAGGACCTGATTGAGGTCGGTCTGCTCGGTCTTGGTAGGGATACCTGTCGAAGGGCCGCTTCGCTGGACATCAACGATGACCAGAGGAAGCTCTGTGATCATTGCCAGACCCATTGCCTCGCTCTTGAGGGAGACACCGGGGCCGGAAGTAGTCGTGACTGCGAGGTTGCCTGCAAATGATGCGCCGATGGCGGTGCAGATGCCGGCGATCTCATCCTCGCACTGAACGGTCTTCACGCCGAGGTTCTTGTAGATTGCAAGCTCCTCGAGGATGGCCGTAGCCGGGGTGATAGGATACGAACCGCAGAAGAGAGGAATACCGCTCTTCTCGGATGCTGCGATAAGACCCCATGCAGTTGCCTGGTTACCGTTGATGTTGCGATAAACGCCGGGTTCCTGCTTGGCGGGAGCGATATTGTAGGTATTGGCAATCGCCTGGATGTTCTCAGCGTAGTTGAAACCGTCGCGAATGACCTTCTTGTTGATGTCAACCATCTCGGGCTTTTTCTTGCCGAACTTCTTCACCAGGTAAGCGTCGGTATATTCAAGCGGGCGGTTGAACATGAAGAACACCATACCCAGGGTGAACATATTCTTGCAACGCTCCATGTCCTTGAGGCTGAGTCCGCTGTCCTTCAGGCTGTCCTTGGTAAGGGAAGTGATGGCAGCTGCGACAATGGTACGGTCCTCGATCTTGAGCTCTGCGATGGGATCGTCAGTCTCAAAACCTGCGCGCTTGATATTTGCCTCGTCGAACGAATCGGTGTCGATAATGATGGTTGCCGTCGGCTTGGCCCACTTTGCATTTGCTTTGAGGGCGGCGGGATTCATAGCTACAAGGGCATCGCAGAAGTCACCGGGAGTGGTGACGCCGCTCGTACCGATGTGAACCTGGAATCCGGAAACGCCTGAAACGGTTCCGTGCGGGGCGCGGATTTCTGCCGGATAATCCGGGAAGGTGGAAATTTCGTTGCCGTAGAGCGCAGAAGCATCTGCGAACAGAGTACCGGTCAACTGCATACCATCACCCGAGTCACCCGCAAATCTGATTACGACATCTTGCGTGTCAATAACTTTGTGTTGCATGATAAATTAGGTTATTAGTAAAAAAAAGGTTAAGTCAGCGTGTTTTATTTTGCTTCGGGAGCGGGAATCTGTGTCGGAGCAACCTTGTCTGCGGGGATGCCGAGCTCTGCCTTGACAAGCGGAAGCAGGTCGAGGCTCTTGTCGTTGTCGCGGTAGAGAAGCGCGCCGCTCGAAGTATCGAAGACATAGATCAGGCCCTTCTCGGAAGCCACCTTTTCGATGGCTTCTGTAGCCTTCTTATAAACAGGCTGCATAAGCATCTGCTGCATCTGGGACATCTCCTGCTGTGCAGTCTGCTGGAACTGCTGGATACGCTGGATCAGGTCCTGGATGTCCTTCTCCTTGGCCTCGCGGACAGCCGGAGTCCAGGTGGATTCCTTGCGCTGATAGTCCGAAAGCTTGGTATTGTATTCGGCCTCCATGCTCTGCATGGTATCCTCGAGGTCCATCTGATAAGTCTGGAGACGGACGATCGCTGAATCACGGTCAGGCATCAAACTGATGAGCTCGGTCGCATTGATATGGCCGAAACTCAGATTCTGTGCTGTAGAGGGAAATGCCAGGGCGGTTGCCACAAAGAGCACAATCGCTAATTTTTTCATAAAACTATCTTCAAATTATTTTATAATACTGATAATCTGTTGAGTGAGGTCAGCCCTCGGATCGAGGTACATGACTCCGGGAGCATTGGTGATGTCAATTATCATCACATAACCGTTGGCCGAAGCGAAGGCGTCGATAGCCTCCTCGACATTCTTGCGGATGGGATCGAGCAGCTCCGCCTGCTTGCGCGAAATGGCGCCGTTCTCGCCGAAATACTCCTCCTGCTTCTGCTTGACGCGACGCTCGGCGGAAATAATCTCGGTCTCGCGCGACTGGCGCTGCGAGCTGCTGAGGTAACTCTTGGATTCCTGGTAAGAATTATACATGTTCTCGACGCGGGCCAGCTGGCTGTCGAGTTCATCTTTATACTGAAGTGCAAGTGACTCAAGCTTCTGCTGCGCCGACTTGTATGCGGGCAGTGAGTTGAGGATAGTCTCGGAATTGACATAGCCGACCTTCTGCGCATATGCGCCGCTAAATGTGGCCAGCGCGACAAACAGGGAAATGATCAGTCTTTTCATATTCGTTGATTTAAAGTTGTTGGCCTATCATGAAGTGGAACTGGCTCTTGTCACCCGTTGCATCGAAACCGTAACCCCAGTCGATACCGAGCAGACCGACGATCGGCAGGTAAACCCTCAGGCCGACACCGGCGCTGCGCTTGATCTGGAACGGGTTGAAGTCGCGGATGTCGGACCAGCAGTTACCGCCCTCGACGAATGCGAGTGCATAGATGGTGGAAGAAGGCTCCATTATGATCGGATAGCGAAGCTCGACGGTAAACTTGTCATAGACATTGCCGGCATAGGCTCCGTCTATATAAGGTGTAAGCGAGTAATTCTCGTAACCGCGGAGCGCGATGACTTCCGAACCGTAGGTATTGTAGCCCGACATACCGTCACCGCCGACCAGGAAGCCCTCGAATGGCGAGTAGCCCCAGTTGCGGTTGTAGTAGCCGAGGTAGCCGAACTGAGCGCGGGTCATCAGCACCAGATCGCCGACCAGGCGGCTGTAAACCGCACCCTTGAAAGTCCACTTGTGATACTCGATCCAGTTGTAGTGCTCCTGCACCGTGGTCTGGCTCCAGTCTTTGGTACGGCCCTCCTTGCTCAGCAACGACCACGGCGGGGTAAGCTGCATCGAGAAGGAGAAATCCGAACCGGTACGCGGATAGAGCATCTGGTCGGTGGAATTACGCGAAAGCGTGGTGGTCCAGCTGATATTGTGCGAGATACCCGTACTGTAAATGAAGTAGTACGTCCAGTCCTTGAGATTGTATGACTGCCAGCCGAGCTGGTTGTAGAGTACGAAGTAGTTGTCAGGCCACTTGAGGCGGGTACCCAGGCCGATATTGGCGCCGAATACCTCCATATACTGGTCGTCGTTGAGAATCTGGTAGTACGACGAGAGATAGGAATTGGTCTGACGGGTGAAATATGCTGAAATGCTTAGCGAAGTCGGCTTCTTGCCGGTCAGCCACGGCTCGACGAATGAAGCCGAAAGGGCCGTATAGTATGTACCGTTGGTCTGGAAGCGGAGGGAAAGCTGCTGCGCGTCTCCGAGCGGGACCGGGTGCCAGGCTTCCTTGCGGAAGAAATTGTGCGTCGAGAAATTGTTGAAGCTGACGCCGAGCGTACCGACGAACATATGGTTGCCCCAGCCGCCGCTGAGCTCCAGCTGGCTGTTGGACTTCTCCTCGACATTGTACGCTATATCGACCGTGTTGTTGAGCTGGTTGGGGATGATATTGTAGCCGCGTGCGGGGTCTGCCGCAGCCTCGGCGTCGAAATGGCCCATCGAGGCGATCTCACGTACCGAACGCTCGAAATCCGTCTGGCGGAACAGATATCCCGGACGGGTGAAGACCGCACGGCGGACGACCTTTTCGTTGGTAATAGTATTGCCGTTGATGATGATGTTGTTGAACGTGGCGGGCTTGCCCTCCACCATCCGCATCTCCACGTCAACCGAGTCGCCTTCGATATTGAGCTCGACCGGATTGATATTGAAGAACAGGTAACCGTTGTCACGGTACAGCTTCGCGATGGTGATGTCGCCCTCCTTCTCGCCGCCGAAGAGCCGCTTCTCCATCGTGATCACGTCATAGACCGCGCCCTTCTCGATCTTGAGCAGCGAGTTGAGCAGCTCCTCGTCATAGGCGGAGTTGCCGGTCCAGGTGATATTGCGGAAATAATAGCGGCGGCCACGATCGATGGTGATATTGATACCCATCTTGCCGTCGGGGAAGTAATACAGCGAATCCTTCACGATGCGGGCGTCACGGTAACCCAGCTCGTAGAACTTCTCTATCAGGGAGCGCTTGTCGGTTTCGTATTCGGCTGCCTGGAACTTGTTGGACTTGAAGAGATTGTACCACTTGCTATCCTTGGTGTTCTTCATCGACTTGTCCAGCTTGTACTTGGATATCACATCATCCACGCCTTCGTAGGTGATGGTGCGGATGCGCACCTTCTGGCCCTTGTTGACGTCGAAAGTGACCTTGACGGCATTGCGGATGATGGAATCGGTCTCCTGAAGGACATTGACCGCGACATTGAGGAAACCTTTCTCCCAGAAATATTTCTTGATGATATCTACCGATGAATTCTCCAGATATTCGGAGAGCTGCGCGCCGCGGCGAAGGTTGAGACGCTCCTTGAGGTCGTCGCGCTCGCTGTTCTTGACGCCCTTGAACTCCCACTTGAGGACGCGGGGGCGCTCCGTCAGGGCGAGGCTGAACCAGGCGGTATCCTGTCCTGCAGAGAGTGAATCGATATAGAATCCGATGTCAGATGCCGCGCCTTGAAGCCAGAGACGCTTGACGGCTGCGGACACATCCTCGCCGGGGACCTCGATGGTATCACCCTCGTGGATGCCCAGGACAGCCAGAAGCTGCTCGGCCGAGAGATACTTCAGACCGGGTATGGATATACCGCCGACCACGTAAGACTTCGGCTTCGAAAAATCAACTTCTACGCCGCTTCCTGCACGGACTTCCTGTGCCAAGAGGGGAGCAAGGCCCAAAAGCGCCAGTAACAGTGATAAAAAGGCTTTCTTCATCAATCCTTTCACACGTAATGAATCTGCAAAGTTAGCACTTAATTCTGGGATAACCTATTTTATTTTCCCATATCTGCGGTCCCGCGACTGGAATGCTTCCAACGCGAGGCCGAACTCCTTTTCGCGAAAATCGGGCCAAAGCACGTCGGTGAAATAAAATTCGGTATAGGCGGTCTGCCAGAGCATATAATTGCTGATGCGCAGTTCGCCGCTCGTGCGGATCAGAAGGTCGGGATCGGGGATACCTGCAGTCGCCAGATAGCCTGCGAAAAGCCGCTCGTCCAGCTCCTCGGGCACCTTGCCCCGGGAAAGGGCGTCAAGGCAGTCCTGGGCATAATGCCGGGCGGCCTGAAGGATGTCCCATTTGCCACTGTAGCTGAGCATAAGTATCAGCGTCATCCCCTCGCAGCCGGCTGTCAGCGCCTCAGTCTCGCGGATGGCCTCCTCGACCTTGGCCGGAAGGCGGTCGCGATGCCCGATGACGCGAAGGCGGATACCGTTATCGAGGAAAGTCGAAATCTCTTCCTTGAGTGACTTGAACATCATCTCCATAAGTCCGCCGACTTCCGCCTCGGAGCGGTTCCAGTTCTCCTCCGAAAAGGCATACAGGCTGAGGTAGCGGACGCCCGCCTTTGCGGCGCAGGTCGTGATGGCGCGGACGCTCTCTACGCCTTCGGCGTGACCGGCCAGGCGAGGAAGCCCTCTCTGACCAGCCCAGCGGCCGTTACCGTCCATTATGATGGATACGTGGGTGGGAATATTCATCTGTTGAAAGTTTTATTGCGGAGATCGTTGCCCCAGAGAAGCTTGTCCCGCAGGGCGTTGACGAAATGATTGTCGGAAAGCAGAACGGTCCTGAAGCCCTTTTCGCAGCGCGCGATGCGGAGCATGGTGCCTGTGGGGACGGATGAGGAACGGTTGTCGGCCGAGACAAGCGCGCCGCTGCCGTCCAGCAGCCTCAGCGTCACAGTCGAAGAAGCCGGCACGACGAGCGGCCGGACATTGAGATTGTGCGGGGCGATAGGCGTAATGATCACCACGTCGCAGCCGGGCTTGACTATCGGGCCTCCGACACTCAGCGAATATGCGGTACTGCCGGCAGGAGTCGAGACTATGATGCCGTCCGCCCAGTAATCAGGCAGGGGCCGGCCGTCAATGGCCACCTCGATGCGGAGCATCCCGTATGCCTGCTTTTGCAGCGAAATCTCATTGATCGCGTACGGGTAGAACGGCAGGACGGCGCCTTCGCATTCGAGCGAAAGCAGCATCAGGGAGACCGTGCGGCAGCGACCTTCGATCAGGTCGTCTATCCACAGCCTGCCGTCGCCCGCATTGGCCGAAGTCAGGAAGCCGAGACGGCCGAAATTGACGCCGGCGACCGGAATCCCGCTGTCGCGCACGAAGGTGAGCGAAGTGAGCAGGGTACCGTCGCCGCCCAGGGCGAGCAGAAGGTCCGCATCGCGCGGAAAATCATCCGCATCGCTGAATGTGGCCGGCGTCGCGAGAGGGAATCCCGCACGGGCCATCTCATCGGCAAAGGGGGCGTAGCAGATAATCTCCACTCCCCTGCCCTTCAAGTCCGAGACAAGCTTCTGCACCTGCGCGCAGTCAGTATGATGGCTCATTCGTCCGAAAACCGCTGTCTTCATTTCAAAGAAACTCCGTTATTGTTCGAAAATCTTTATATTTGAATAAATTTTCAAGGACCACAAAGTTAGCAAAAACAATGACAAAACTCAGCGTAAATATCAACAAGATTGCAACCATCCGCAATGCCCGCGGAGGTAACATGCCCGATATCCTGAAGGCCGCACGGACCATCGAAGAGGCGGGAGCGCACGGCATCACCGTCCATCCCCGCCCGGACGCGCGACACATACGCTACTCCGACGTCCGCGACCTCAAGCAGATGCTCACCACCGAATTCAATATCGAGGGCAATCCGACAAAGGATTTCATCAAGCTCGTACTGGAAGTCCACCCCACTCAGGTGACGCTCGTCCCGGATGCCGAAAACGTGCTCACTTCCAATGCCGGCTGGGATACCAAGCATAACTGCGGCTATCTCACAGAGATATGCCGCCGTTTCAACCGCGAAGGCATCCGCACTTCCATTTTCGTGGATCCGGTAAGGGAGATGATAGATTATGCCGCGGATACCGGCTGCAACCGCATAGAGCTCTATACCGAGGCCTATGCCGCAGGCTATACCGCCGACCGCGAAAAGGCAGTCGCACCTTATGTCGAGGCCGCCGAAGAGGCCGTCAGCTGCGGCCTGGAGATCAATGCCGGACACGACCTGAACCTCATCAACCTGGCCTATTTCCACAAGATGATTCCTGCCCTGGCCGAGGTTTCCATCGGACATGCACTCATCTGCGACGCCCTCTATATGGGCCTCACGCCCACGGTCAAGGCATATTTGAAGGAGTTATCCGATTTTTAGCTATATTTGCGGAATATTGCGCGAATGCGCGAAGCAGATAGTTCGCACTGGAACAGAAATTGTAATAAAACATAACATTATGAAGAAAGCACCCCTTATTCTCGGCATCATCGGCGTAGTATTGTCCGTTTTCGCCCTCTTTTTTGCCGTACGCGGCTCAGTCAATCACGCTCACAAGGCAGCGGTTGAACCCGGCGAGACCGTAACAGCAGTCGCCGGCGACGTTGTCTATATCAGCATCGACTCTCTCATTATGCAGTACGATATGTACAGCGACCTGCGTTCGGAGTTTGAAGCAAAGGCACAGAGCGTCCAGGACGACCTCAACAAGAAGGGCCGCAAGCTCGAGAGCGACGGCAAGGCATTTGAGAACCAGTACACCAAGGGCCTTCTCACCCGTTCGGCGGCTGAGAAGCAGCAGGAGTCTCTCCTCAAGCGCCAGCAGGAGCTCCAGACCCTCGCAGCACAGAAGCAGCAGGAGCTTCAGGAAGAGGAAGCAGTGATGATGAACCGCGTTATGGATGCCATCGTCACCTACCTTGAGGCTTACAATGCAGAGCACAACTTCACCGCCATCATTTCCAAGGCAAGCGTGCTCGTGCTCGGCAACCCCGGTCTGGACATTACCCAGGAGATCGTCGAAGGTCTCAACGCAGAGTATATCAAGAACCGCAACGTCAAGGACTAACACTCTGTGAAGAGGTTCATCCCCATAGTCGTATTGCTGCTGAGCCTCTGCCCCCGGGCGGAGGCCCAGTGGTGGTCGGCCCTTTTCGGGAACGAACCCCTGCGGATCTCACTGATCCTCCCCTTCGCCGTGGATGAGGGCAACCCTTCCACGGATTTTATGGATTTCTACAGCGGAGCCCTCACGGCCGTCGAGACGCAGCGCAACCGCGGACGGGACATTGACCTGGACGTGATCGATTTTAGGCAATATGGCCGCTCTAACGAGTCATTGTCACTTCTGGCAGAACGGCTCAAAGGGCGCGACCTTGTCATCGGCCCTGCCAATGCTGCAGACATTCGCGGCGTAGCACATATCTGCAGGGAGATGCAGATACCATTCGTCTCGCCACTGGACCGCGGCGCAGAGTCCCTCGTGGCGGGCAATCCATACTTCTTCCAGGTACCCGTGCCGAAGGATTGGCAGATTGCCAATATGATCCGCAACATCGACCCCTACGGCGGCACGGTGACGGTCTTCCAGACCGAAAATCCGGATGACGAATATGCCGCAAAGGTCCGCGCCGCACTCGAAGATGCAGGTATCGGATACCGCACGATGAGCTACCAGATAGCCAAAGGCATCGAGATGAGCGAGAAGCTCCTGCCCGCCTTTGAGAACGGAAAGCGCCATCAGGTGATCATCGCCTGCGAGGAGGAGGCATTTGCCTCGGATGTCATACGCAACCTCAACCTGATAGCCCGCACCGTTGACGGATTCGAGGTCTATGCAAGCGGCCGTATCCGCAATTTCGAGACTATCGAGAGGGATGCGCTGCACAACCTGGACGTACATATCTTCTCACCTTATTACATTGATTACCAGGACGCTGATACGCACAGTTTCATCCTGCGCTACAGAGCCCTCTATCATACCGAGCCGACTGCATTCGCATTCAGCGGCTACGATATCACTTCATTTTTCATTTCAGCCCTGCGCGATCTTCGCAGCACGTTCCTGTATTATATCGACTACTACACGATGCAGATGACCCAGGGCAACTTCCGTTTCATCAAGACGGAGGAAGGCAGCGGATACGTCAATATCCGCACACGCGACGTGGAGTACCGCAGGGACGGTACGACGGTCGTTTATTGATCCCGATATAGATTTCAGGCTTCGAGAAGCACCCTCGCATTGGCCAGGGCTGCTTCGGTGAGCGTTTCGCCGCTCAGCATACGGGCTATCTCGCGGACCCGCTCTTCGCCTTCGATGCGGCGGATGAATGATGCCGCCCTTCCGTCGGCATCTATCGTCTTATAGACGAGAAAATGTGCACGGCCGCGGCTTGCCACCTGCGGCAGATGCGTTATGACGAATACCTGCGTATCGCGGCCCATCTCGACGGCACGCTGGCCCATCTTGTGGGCGACACTGCCTGATACTCCCGCGTCTATCTCGTCGAAAATGACTGTCGGCATCCCCTTCCACCCTGTCAGCAGAGACTTGAGCGAGAGCATGACGCGCGAGAGCTCTCCGCCGGAAGCGCATTTGGAAAGCTCCTGCATCGGGGTATTCGGCTGCGCCGAAAAAAGGAACCGGACGGTATCTACGCCCGTGCGGCCGGCCGAGGCTTCTGTAATTGCAGTCTCAAACCTTGCCGAAGGCAGCTCAAGGCCGTGAAGTGAATCGCAGACCATCGCATCCAGGCGGGGAGCAGCCTCGCGGCGGGCCGCGGAAAGTCTCGTCGCGATCTTAAGATATGCGGCCTCCAGGCTCTTCACTTCCCTTTCAAGCTCGGCGCAGGATTGTTCGCTATCCTGCGAGGCTTCAAGACGGGAGGCGAGCTGGTCGCGGCAGGCGATAAGCTCCGCTTCGGTCTGCACGTCTTCACGGTGCATCAGTTCGTAGAGATCCGAAAGACGGTCTTCGACCTGACGGATACGCTCCGGCGAGAAGTCCAGCGAATCTCCGAAACCCTCCACCTCCTGCTCGATATCGCGAAGTTCGATGCGCGCCGACTCGAGACGTTCTTTCAGGGCTTCGAATTCCGGCACATAGCGGACGATGCGGGACATTGCCGCGCTTACCGACTTGAGCGACGAAGATATGGACGACTCTTCATTATCGAAGGCCGAAGTGATGGCCGCTACCGCCTCGGAAATATCCTGACCGCCGGCAAGACGCTTCTGCTCGGCTTCCAGGGATTCCAGCTCACCGGCCTTGAGACCGGCCTGCTGCAGGCGGTCGTAACGGAACTGCAGGAACTCGTGCTCGCGGCTGTCCGCCTCTATGCGGGCACGCAGCTCTTCGAGGCGCCGGCGGGCGTCCTGCCTCAGATCGAACGCCGAAGCGCAGGCGGCCGCGTCTTCTTCCAGGCCGGCGAAATGATCCACCACCTCGCGTGCATAAGCAAGATCCGAGAGCAGCAGCTGCCCGTTCTGGGAATGAATATCTATCAGGCGCGATGAGATGGCCTTCATCTCATCCAGGGTGCAGGGTTCGTCATTGATGAATGCCCGGCTGCGGCCCTGCGGCGTAATCACCCGGCGCAGGATGTACTCCTCGCCCTGATGGGCGAATTCGGCCTCTATGACGCAGTTGTGCGAATCATCCGCAAGCACCTGCAGGTCTGCCCGATGACCAAGCAACAGCGACAAAGCGCCGAGCAAGATGGACTTGCCGGCGCCGGTCTCTCCGCTAATCACCACCAGATTGCCCGGAAAATCAATATCGAGCGAATCGATGAGGATGTAGTTGCGTATGGTCAGCCTTCGGAGCATGGGGAAGGCGGATTATTCAGCCTTGCGGTAGAAAATCTTGCCCTCTTCGAACTCCTTGGTAGCAGTAAGGGTCGGCTTGGGAAGCCGCTCGTAATAACGCGAGATCTCTATCTGCTCACGGTTGTCGAAAGTCTCTTCGAGGGTGTCCGCATAGGTTGAGAACTCTTCCAACTTCTGGCTGAGTTCGTGTTTGATATCAGCAGAAATCTGGTTTGCGCGCTTTGCGATGATCATTACGGTCTCGTAGATATTGCCTGTGGGAGCCGCGAAATCGCGAAGCTCGCGCGTGATGGTGTTGGTAACGACCTGGTTTTTGTTCTCCATAAATCTTGATTCTCTATATTTTTATTCTTTTTCGGTCTTGTTGAGGTAGGCCTGCGCCCTGGCGTAAAGGCCGTCCACTTCCTTGCGGTAATGCGTCTGCGGATATTCGCTGATCAGATTGAAATAGTCATCGACGAATGTCAGGAAACGCTCGCGCTGCTTGGCGGCCACGCTCATATCGGCATACTTGTAGGCCGACATTGCGGTATAATAAAGGATGTCTTCTCGGTAGCGGTTCTCCGCATTCTCCTTGAGGACGTTCTTGAGTGCATAATGGGCCGCCAGATAGTCCTCCATATGATAGTAGAGATAGGCGCCCTTGTAGGCCTTGAGCTCGAGGCGGTCATTGAGATCGTCAAGCATCACGTCCACCTCGGGGATGAGGGTCGATGAAGGATTCTCGACCTTGAACTCTTTCATCTCACGGATGGCCAGCTGCGTGGGGCGAGGATCCAGCTCATAGCGATATGTGCTGCGATAGAGGCAGTTGAGACGCAGGAACTTGGCTTCTTCGACAAACGGACTGAGCGGGAATGTCTTGACAAACTGGTCGAGATTGCCTTCGGCGGAAGTATAATCTCCATAGCGGTAGTTGCTCAGGCCCCAGTAGAACTGAACCGTATCGTCCTGCGGCAGACCGCGGGAGATCGCCGAGAGGGATTCGAACATCTCAGCGGCGCGGCCGTAGCGCTTCGCCTCGAAAAGCTCCATGGCCATCTTGTATTTGCCATCGAAATCATTGCTCTCGAGCATCAGCGCGAAAGGCGTCTTGCAAGAGACGGCGCATAAGAGAAGGGCCACTGCCAAAAATATCCTGTTCGAATTAGTCATCTTCTAACTGTTTTCAAGTAAAAACTTCTCGGCGTCAAGTGCTGCACGGCACCCGCTCGCCGCGGCGGTTATGGCCTGACGGTAGAGGGGATCCTGTACGTCGCCGGCGGCGAAAACACCATCCACGTTGGTGCGGGAAGTGCGGCCGTCGGTAACTATATAGCCGTTTTCGTCGGTCTTCACCCACTCGCTGACCAGCTCCGAATTGGGATGGTGACCGATGGCGAGGAAGAAACCGTCGATCTTGATATCAAACACCGTTCCATCCTTGCGCAGCAGACGCGCTCCGGTCACTCCGGCATCGTCGCCCAGCACTTCCTGCGTATTGCATTCCCAGAGCATCTCGATATTGGAAGTCGAAAGAACCCGCTCCTGCATCGCCCGGGAGGCGCGAAGGACATTGCGGCGCACGATCATATAGACCTTGCGGCAGAGCCCCGAGAGATAGAGAGCCTCTTCGCAGGCCGTATCGCCGCCTCCGACCACAGCCACGTCGCGGCCGCGGTAGAAGAAGCCGTCGCAGGTGGCGCAGGCCGAAACGCCCATCCCTCTGAACTGCTGCTCCGAAGCAAGTCCCAGATACTTTGCCGTAGCTCCGGTGGCTATAATCAGAGCCTGGGCCTCTATGGTCTTCTCTCCGTCGATAACGACGGTAAATGGACGACGCGAAAGGTCTATGCTGCTTACTACTCCGCTGCGGATATCGGCGCCCAGACGCTCTGCCTGCGACTTGATGTCATCCATCATCTGCACGCCGTCAACTCCCTGGGGATAGCCGGGGAAGTTCTCGACAGTCGTGGTGGTGGTCAGCTGTCCTCCGGGCTGGATACCCTCGTAGAGTACCGGCGAGAGGGCCGCACGGGAGGCATAGATAGCCGCGGTATAACCCGCAGGTCCGCCTCCGATTATCAAGCATTTAACGTTCTCGATTGCCATTATCCGCAATTTTTCAAACTGCTAAATTACGATTTTTTTGCGAAAAACTTATCTTTCAGATAAAATTCGAGCCGATGCTCCCATACGAGCACGAACGCAAGGGCCATTCGGATGAGTAGCATTATCCACCAGACGCCGCCAAGGGCGGAGAACAGGATCAGGTCCTCGACGTTGCTGTGGCAGACCGCGATATGCGAGTCCAGAAGCAGCAGGTCGCGGCGCGTCACCCCTCCGCGGGCCACCTCGTCAAGCATTGCGGCAGCCCCGTAGGAGAGACCTACGACATTGGCAACCAGCCACATAAATGCGCAGTTGCGCGGAATCCCGAAAAATATCATAAGCGGGCTCAGAAGGCCTGCGATAAACTTCATTATGCCGAATTCGCCCAGCAGGCGCTGCAGGATATTGAGTCCGTAGATGATGACGACCATCAGAAGGACAAGCTTGATCGTCGAGACAGCCCATTCCTTAAGCAGGTCAAGGAACGGAAGCTGGTTGGGCTCCGCGAGCGCATCCACCGCCTCATTCGTGCCTCCGGGCAGGATCAGATTGAGCAACCAGGCCAGAAGGAAAGCTCCGAGCGTCCGGATCAGGACCATCCTGAGGACCGAAGCTCCTGTCTTGCGCAGTACAGCCAGCTCGACTATCATCGAATGCGAGCAGAGAATCATCGTGGAGAGGATGGTGATGGCGCGCCAGTCGAGGCCGAGCGTCACCAGCACGGCCATTCCGGAATAGCAGTTGACGAAATACCCTGTCAGATATGCCAGCGCCGCCGTGCCGGGCAGGCCGAAATACTTGAATGCCGGGCTGATGAGCCGCGACACATACGGCAGCAGGTCGAAATACCGGAGCAGCATCATCGCGAAAGAGACTGCTACGGTGAGCTTTATCAGCCAGATGCAGGTCTTGGTAGTGGTCGGCAGGACTGACTGTACGCAAGCGCGCACACGCGCGGCGAAAGTGTTCATTCGGGGTTCCATCGTTATCGTGACTGAACGTCGTGCAAAGATAGCAATTAGTACGGATCTACATCGATTATTATTTCGGCCTTGAAAGGATAACTCTCTGTAAGGGAGTCGATTCCTTCCTTGAGGGCGGCCTTTGCCGCTGCCAGGCGGCCATTACGCGGCATCTTGAGCCAGAACTGGCGTATCATCTTGCCCTCGATGCGGTCTGCCATAGGCTGCAGAGGCCCGTTGTAACTGACGCCTATCCGACCGAGCACACCTTCGATGTCACGGCACATCCGCCAGAGACGGCCTTCGGTGCTGTCACGGACGGTGATCAAAATCATCCTGACGAACGGCGGGAAACCGTAGAGGCGTCTCTGATCAAGATCCTCGGCCTGACGGAAACCGCTTTCACCGGCAAGCAGCTGACGGATAACGGGATGATCCGGCTGGCTGGTCTGGATGTACATCCGGCCCGGATGGTCACGCCGCCCTGCCCTGCCCCGGAACTGCGAGAGCAGCTGAAGCGCCCGCTCGTCCGCGCGGAAATCCTGTACGGCGAAGAGCGAATCAGCCTGCAGAGCCGCCACGAGGCGCAGACGCTCGAAATCAAAGCCTTTGGTCAGCATCTGCGTTCCCACGAGAATGTCGGTCTGGCCGGAGGCGAACCTGCCGAGGACTTCCTTTTCACGGACGGGACTCTCCGCGATATCGGCGTCAAAACGCTCTACGCGCCACTGGGGGCAGTATTCCTTCAACTCCTCCTCTATCTTCTCGGTGCCCGAGCCAAGAGGGATTATCTTGCCGTGACACTCCGGGCATTCATCCGCGAAGGTGATGCGCGTGCCGCAAAGATGGCACTGGAGCGTATTGTTGTACTTGTGGTAGCTGAGCGAAACCTGGCACGAAGGGCACTTGGGCACGTAGCCGCACTCGGTGCACTGCACGAACGGGGCGTATGCCCGCCGCGAGCGGAAAATCATCACCTGGCCGCCGCCATCGACCGTCTCGCGGATGGCACGCAGCAGCTTGCGCGAGAACGAGCCCGTAGCATCGTGCAGGCGGCGCACTTCACGCATATCGATGACCGTCACCTCCGGCTCGGGGCCGTCGTGGTATTTTTCGAGCAGATCGACGCGGATGAATTTGCCTGCCGCAACATTGTAAAGTGACTCGTATGATGGAGTCGCACTGCCCATAAGCACCTTGCAGCGGCGAAAGGCGGCGAGCAGCAGAGCCGCGTCGCGGGCGTGGTAGCGGGGCGCCGGATCCTGCTGCTTGTATGAGGCATCGTGCTCCTCGTCCACGATGATAAGGCCCAGACGGTGGAACGGCAGGAAAAGCGCCGAACGCGTGCCCAGGATGATATGCGGCCCGCCCGCGGCCATCTGCTCGATGAGCGCCTTTTTCTGCGGAGCGGTCTGACGCGAATGGAATACCAGCAGACGGTCTCCGAATACGGCTTCGGTACGCTGCTGCAGCTGCCGCGAAATGGCTATCTCAGGCACAAGATAGAGTACCGAACGGCCCGAATCGACCATCCGCGAAGCTTCGTGCAGGTAAATTTCGGTCTTGCCGCTGCCGGTCACGCCGCACAAAAGTGCGGGGCGGGAGGCCGCAAAAGCCGCGTCAATCTTGCTGAGGGCTTCTTTCTGTGCCGGAGAAAGCTCCGGAAGCGGCTCCGTCACGCCCGGGCGGGAGGCCTTGCGCGGACGCGACTTTACATCGGCGAGCTTTACCAGCGCCGCCGAATATGCGGCCTTGAAAACTTCGCCGACGCTGCACATATAGTATGCTGCAAGATTCCTCCAGAATGTGATATCCGCCTCGGAAACTGCGGGCAGCGCCAAGGTGCGGATCAGAGGCTTTATGCGCTCCTGCTCCAGATCGGGGACAGCGTCCCGCACGCGGCTGATTATGCCTTTGTATGAATGACGGCCGAGGGGGACTTCGACCCAAAGGCCTGCAAGTGAGGCGTCAGGGGTGTCAGCAAGGGCCTCTCCTACCTCATAAGTCAACTCCTGCTGCAATTTGAGCGGCAGTATGACATCCACATATCTTCTTCCTTTCTTCCCCATGATTCTGCGAAAGTAAACTTTTTTTTGCAGAATCAGAATAAAAAACTACCTTTGTGCTCCCAATCCGGTGCCATAGCTCAGTTGGTAGAGCAACGGACTGAAAATCCGTGTGTCCCTGGTTCAATTCCCGGTGGCACCACAAGGAAAGCCTGCAACAGCAGGCTTTTCTTTTTTTATTACCTTTGCTGCCGATATGAACAGACAGCTCAAGAGTTCACTGATCCTGATGCTGACGTCGGCCATCTGGGGATTGGCTTTCGTCGCTCAGAGCAAGGGCAGCGCCTATACGGGAGCCTGCACTTTCATCGGCGTAAGGTTTCTCGTAGCGGCTGCGGCAATGCTGCCGGCGATCCTTATCTCCGACAGGGCGGCCAGAGGCAGAGGCGAGAGGGCCGACAGCGCGAAAAACAGCAAGGGGCTCTGGCGCGCCGGCATCATCTGCGGCGTGCTGCTGTTCTCGGCGAGCCTCGCACAGCAGGAGGGTATTACGCTCGGCACGAGCGCAGGCAAGGCCGGTTTCATTACGGCCATCTACATCGTGACCGTTCCCATCATCAATCTTCTGCTGTTCCGCAAAAAGACATCGGCCGCCATCTGGCTCGGAGTGGTCCTGGCGCTTGCCGGACTTTACCTGCTCTGCCTCAACGGGGCTGAAACGCTGCTGCTTTCAGACCTGCTGGTCCTGGCCTGCGCAATCATCTTCTCGTTCCAGATACTTTCAGTGGACCGTTTCTCGCCGCATTATGATGCGATGAAACTGGCCGCCATCGAATTTCTCACCTGCGGCGTACTCGGCAGCGTGCTGATGATCCCGTTTGACATCGTCCCCGCCGGTTTTGCCACCTGGGCAGATAATCTGCTCCAGGCAGAATCGTGCATCTCGATCGCATACGCTGCAGTTTTCTCCAGCGCCATAGGCTACACGCTCCAGATCGTAGGCCAGCGGGGCCTCAACCCTGCCATCGCATCGCTCATAATGAGTATGGAATCGGTTTTTGCCGTGCTTGCCGGCTGGATTATTCTCAATCAGAGGATGACGCCCCGCGAACTTGCCGGCTCCGCCCTCATTCTGGTGGCCGTCATCATCGCCCAGATTCCACCAAAGACCAAATCGAAATGAGCCGCGGATTTGTCAAGGACGGTGATATAGAAGAGGTACCCGCTGTCGAGCAGCGGGCGGTGCTTCCCGATGGCCTGCCCAATTACGTGACCGCGGAGGGTCTTGCAGCGCTGCAGCGCGAACGGGAGGAGATGGTCGCTCGCCGGGATGCCGCGGACGGCAACGAGAGCGACCGCCGGGTGCTGCGCAATTATCTTTCGGCAAAGCTCAAACTTCTGGATGAGCGCATCGCCTCGGCCGTTCCCGGGCCGCAACCGGAGGACGTGGAGGCTATCGGATTCGGAGCATATATCACCTTGAGCATAGACAGCGCTGAGCCTTGTACGCTTCGCATAGTAGGTGCAGACGAGGCCGATGCGCCGCGCGGACTAATCTCTTTCTTCTCGCCCGTGGCCAAGGCGGTCGCAGGACACCGCGCCGGAGATTTTATCCCGCCGGATCCCGATAAGGGAAGACGCTCTATCCGCGTCCTGGCCGTCTCCTATACTCCAATCCAGCTTTCCTCAATGGAAACGCCAATGTCCTCCGCCTCCGGGAAGCCGGCCTCCGGAAGGTACGCGCCTTCGGCGCTATCCCTCCCACTTCGCTCCGCTCGTGGGCCCCTCCCGCTAACGAGCCGCGGGTGGCTACGCCTTCCGGAGGCCACTTCCACTCCGGCTTCGTCCATTGGCGAGAATGATCAAGGTGGATCAGATAATGCAGTATGTGAGGAGGACAACAGTGCACAACGACTTGAGGATGCGGAGGAGGTTCTGCCGATAGTGAACGAACGCGGATTGACCGTCGGGAAGGCGACGCGGCGGGAATGCCACAAAGGCGGCCGTCTGCTCCACCCCGTCGTGCACCTGCACGTCTTCAACAGCCGCGGCGAACTCTATCTCCAGCAAAGGCCTCTGTGGAAGGACATCCAGCCGGGCAAATGGGACACCGCCTGCGGAGGGCACATCCGTTTCGGGGAGCCCGCATCCCTGGCGCTGATGCGCGAGGCCGAAGAAGAGCTGGGGCTGAAAGATTTCGAGCCGAAGGCCGTACGCAAATACATCTTCGAATCCCCGACAGAGCGCGAATACGTCTATGTCTATCGGACGGTATGGGACGGAGAGATCATCCCCGGCGAAGAACTCGCCTCAGGCCGTTTCTGGACGAGGGCCGAAATAGAAACGAAGCTGGACGGAGATACATTCACGCCCAACTTCGTTCAGGAATACAGAAAACTACTGGCCGAATAGTCTATTTCGCGCCCAAAGCTTCCTTTACAGTCTCATACATACTCTCTCCGCGAAGCTCGCGGCCACGCTTGTAAACGGTGCCGTCAGGAGCGAAAAGAATCAGCGTAGGGATGCCCATAATACCGTAAGCATCGGTATGGTCGCGGCCCAGGCCCATATAAATCTGGTGCCAGAGCATACCCTTCTCCTCGATGCGACGGGCGATCATCTCCTCGTCATTATCCCATCCACAGATGCCGAGAACCATAAAATCCTTGCCCTCGAAAGCATCGTAAACCTTGCGGATATTGGGCATCTCGCGCATACAGGGACCGCACCACGAAGCCCAGAAATCACAGAGCACCCAGTTGCCCTTACCGACATAATCGGAAAGACGGACCGGAGTCCCGTCAAAGGTGATACCTTCGAAATCGACGAAAGGCATACCCTCGCCGGTCGCGATCTCGCCCTTCTTGGCATTCAGTGCACGATTGATATAGATATCCTGAGAGAGGGCGGGGCTCTGGGCCATCAGAGCTTCGATCTCCTCGATCTCGAGGCTGCGGATGACGGTCCGAACGGCCTCAATGCCGACATAGTTGTCCTTGTTGGCCTCGAAAACCTCAAGGCAGAAAGGATTGATCTCATCACCGGTCTTGGTATCGACATCCTTCATGAATTCGCCGTACTTCGCGTTGAGCGGACCGCCTTCTGCGCCAAAGGCTTCACGGTTATTCTTCTCGATGGGCAGGACGAGCTTGCCCTTCTCGGGAATAAACATGGCCTGCCAGCTGCGGTCGCGGTTCTTCTTGCCGGGCCAGCGGAGCTCGGTCACATAGAGCTTGGCCGGATCGGCATCGCCCTTGAACTTGTATGTACCGTCAACGATGGCCACCGAATCAATCGTAGTAGCCTTGTCGTTGTAGTTGTAGAGATAAACCATCGCGCCATCGGGGGCGGAGTCGAGATCGGAAACGGGACCGGTAACGGTAAAGTGGCTGCCACAAGACACTGCGACGAACGCCAGTGCAAGTGCGAAGAGTACTTTTTTCATTGTAATGGATGATAATATCAGTATGCTGTCTTGGCGGGATTCAACTCCCAGGCGCGGAATGCCTTGAGCGCATCGTCGTGAAGCTCCTCCATCGGAATGGCCTCGACGGTGCGGGCGGTTGCGGGCTTTGCCAGCTCCTGATAGATGAAATCATCATCGAAATCGATGGCGGCAGCCTCCGTCTTGGTATTGCAATAGTAAATCTTGCGGATGCCTGACCAGTAAATGGCGCTCAGGCACATCGGGCAAGGCTCACAGGAAGTATAAATCTCACAGTCGGCGAGTGAGAAAGTCCCGAGCGCGCGGCAGGCTGCCCGGATGGCGGAAACCTCAGCGTGCGCGGTAGGGTCATTGAGTGCGGTCACGCGGTTGACACCAGTACCTACGACTTTGTCATTGAGCACTATAACGGCGCCGAAAGGGCCGCCGCCGTTGGCCACGTTCTCTATGGAAAGATCGATGGCCTTCTGCATGAAACCTTTCTGAATATCAGTAAAAATCATAAGTTCAGGTTTAGTAACAGGCAAATATAACAATTTTTCCTTTTGCTTGCCTTTTTTACTAACTTTGCGAAGCAAATACCAGTAAGAGAGATGCAAAAATTGCAACAGATACCGCAGAATCTCAGGAAGATGGGGAGTCAGGTATGGTTCTTCGTCGGCATTCCGATATGGTTTATACTGTTCGTGCTGCTCTATGAGCCGTCGGGCATCACGCCCTGGCTGGAGATGGCACCACGGGACCTGCTCCATACCAATCTGTCGATTGTCGCCTCCATCCTGCTGGTCACGCTGACCGGGACGAGGATTGCATTTCATTTCATGCAGAGAAATCTTTTCAACGCCACCTGGACCAACTACATTCTCTGGTGCCTGGGCGAATTCTTCCTCTGCGCGGCACTCTCGTCGATCTATATGTCGCTGATGGGCGATGGACAGTATCTCCCCGAGCTGATCCATTGCATCCGGTACCTGTTTTCGATAATCATCTACCCCTACGTTATCATTTCGCTGATGCTGGCGATGAAGCGCGACGAAGATCCGGCGGCGCAGGGAGATGAGGGCCGACTCATCAAGTTCTACGACAGCAGCCGCAAGCTCAAGCTGTCCATCGTTTCCGACGCGGTGCTGTACATCGCGGCCGAAGAAAATTACGTACGCATCTATTATCTGGAGAACGAAAACGTCCGAAATTACCTGCTCAGGGCCTCGATGAAATCCCTCGAGAGCGTGGTACAGGGCAAGGGACTGAAGCGCTGCCAGCGCTCGTTCTTCATCAATCCGGCGCATATCAAAGCCCTGCGTAAGGAGCCTTCAGGCATCATCCTGGCCGAGCTCGATGTCAACGGAGTATCTGCAATACCCGTCTCCCATACATATTTCGAGGAGATCTCAGCATCGCTGTAGATCTCCCCGTAATCACTCGAAAGTATTATTTCTATTGTGCCGCAGGCTTGACGGCCGGGCGGATCTGTCGGAAGCGCAGTCCGATGACACCCCAGAACGCCTCGCCGAAGATACCGCTGCTCATCTTGGAGACGCCTTCCTTGCGGTCCACGAAAATGATGGGCACCTCGACAATCGTGAAGCCAAGCTTGTAGGCCGTATATTTCATCTCTATCTGGAAGCCGTAACCGTGCATCTTGACCCGGGAGAAATCTATCGCCTCGAGCACCTTGCGCGAATAGCACTTGAAGCCAGCCGTGGTATCGAAGACCTTCATACCCAGCACCGCACGGACATAAGCCGATGCGTAGTAGGACATTATCACGCGGCCGATGGGCCAGTTGATGACGCTGATGCCGTTGCAGTAACGCGAACCGATGGCAAGGTCTGCGCCATCCCTGCAGGCCGCGTAGAGACGGGGCAGGTCATCCGGCGAATGCGAGAAATCGGCATCCATCTCGAACACATAGTCATAATCGTGCTCCAGCGCCCATCGGAATCCGGTAATATATGCCGTACCAAGACCGAGCTTTCCGGAACGTTCGACAAGGAAGAGACGGCCGGAGAACTCCGTGGACAATCCCTTTACGATATCCGCCGTACCGTCCGGAGATCCGTCGTCTATGATAAGGACGTGAAAATCGCCTTCCAGCACAAATACTGCACGCAGGATCTTTTCAATATTTTCTTTCTCGTTGTAAGTGGGGATGATGACTATCTTGCGGTCCATAACTGTGATTATATCAACGGCAAAGATAATACTTTAATTTTCGAGAACAAAAAACAGGTCCGCCCCGGCGCAAAGAGCCCCATAGCCGCCATCGACATTGCTGTAGATGACCGAACCTTCGGCAAACAAAGCGAAATCTCCGCCGGTATTGTCCCTCGAGCTGAGATAATAATAAGTGCCCGGAGTCACGGCGCGCAGCAGGATGGCCAGCGACTCACCATAAGGAAGGTCGGCCGCAGCGCGGCGGACCGCCTTGCGGGCTTCATATCCTATCGTGGGATCGTAGGAGTACTCAGACCTAGTAAAATTGAAGGTCAGGCTGTAACTTCCCCCGAAAAACAGCTGGTCTGAAAAGAAATCAGGAACTTTACGCTCGCTCTCGGCGCTATCGATATTTTCGATATTGTCAATGATACCATCCAGATCGCTCAGGGTGGAAATAAAGACCGGGTCGGATGAGTATATCGAGAAGATGCCGCTTACCGACACCTCTCCGTCATCGGGGTCCTTGTACACCTGCAGGGCGTTGAGCCGGTAATACTTGCTGTACTGTCCGGGATCGTTGATCTCGAGGGTTATGTTATGCTTCACGGAGGAGTAGTAATCATAACTGACAGTATCAGTCACGCTGTGCGAACGGATCACGGCCTGAGGCTGACGGGGCACGCTGACACTTGCCTTGACCGGGTCGTATCCCGGAGCGGAAACGCTGACCTCTATCTCATCCCCGGCAGAAGGTATGCAGTTGCAGACATAGGTAAGCGTACCGACATGGAAGAAATATGGATCAGGCTCTTCTCCTGGAAGGTACGTCATACTGACCGGCTTGCCGCCGTTGAAGCTGACCTCAACCCGGCAGCTGTCGGTATTGATGTGGCGGATATATTTGTCCAGTCCGTTATACGCATCAAGGAAAAATACCGAGTGCGAAAGATTGACCGTGAAAGGTTCGCCTTCCTTCGCCTCCGCAAAAAGGACCAGCTTCTCTTCGACCTGTTCACCCTTGAACTCGATGACCTTGCTGCACGAGAGAGCAAGCAGGGCGGAAGCCGCCGTTATCGTAATGATGAATAACTTTTTCATAGCCGGTTTCAGAATTTATATGAGAAGGAAAGTGAAGGCATTATCGGGAAGATGGACAGCTGCTTGAGCACCGGGCGGGAGGCATACTCGACGCTGACCGAGCCGTCAGGAGCCGTCGTCTGGACCATCGTACTCTCCGTATCGCGATATACCAGGAAAGGATTCTGCGCATTGTATGCGTTATAGACATTGAGGCTGATGGTTTTGTTGAGCCTGCGGCCGAAATGATATGCGGCGCAGATATCGAGGCGGTTGTAGGCGGGCAGCCGGTAATTGTTGCGGCCTTCGAGATAGGACGTGGAAGTGAAAATGCCAAAATCGTGATTGATATCGCCGCTGGCCAGGAGGCCGTCCATCGGCGAAGCGATCTGGGATGTGGCAAGCGAGCCGCAGACGCCGCTGCCGAATACAAATGTTCCGGAAATATCGAAATGCTCGTCGAATTTATGCGTTACGACAATGCTCAGGTCGTGCCGGCGGTCATATTTGGCCGGGAACGGCTTGCCGTAATTGATCATATTGCCTTCGCGGTCGAAGACGCGGACCGAGCGCGAGAGGGTGTACCCTATCCAGCCTGTAGTGCGTCCGACGCTCTTCTGCGCGAGCAGTTCGACACCGTACGCCCAGCCACGGCCGACCGCCACTTTCTGCTCCCAGCCGGTGGTCGTGCCGAGGAACGAAGCCCCGTCGCGGTATTCGATAAGGTTGCTCATCGTCTTGTAATATCCCTCCAGCGAGAAATCCACCACGCCCAGGCTGTAGAACACTCCGAATGCGGCCTGGCGCGAACGCATCGGCTCGATGTTGGCGGTCACTGGCACCCAGAGGTCCGTGGGCAGCGAGAGGTTGCTGTTGCTCAGAAGGTGAATGTACTGGCTCATCTCGGTGTAGGAAGCCTTGAGCGAAAGATCATCCGTCAGCAGCGCGCGCATACTTACACGCGGCTCGAGCGAATGGTAAGTCCTGCCGCTGACCGAGTAGAGCGAGTAGCGCAGGCCGAGATTGAGCTTCAGCCAGCGGGTGACATTGAAATTGTCCTCGGCGTAAAGGGCCGCCTCCCAGGTCTTGACCGGCTTGTCGCCGAATGTGGTGTCGATCTTCGAGCCCGGATCGCTATCCTGCGTGAAGCGGATGTACATCGAGGTGACCGAAGGATTGAAATCGTGGTAGGTGGCACCAAGGCCGAAGCGGACGTCGTGATCCGGAGAAGGAGTGTATTCGAAGTCCGTTCCGACGGAAATATCCGAGATATCCGAGTTGTATGTCATCCTAATCTGAGAGGTATCACCCTGCATCAAGACCTTGCCTTTGTTTTCGTAGCGGTTGTTCTCCAGCATATCGATGCCCAGCTTGTGACGGTAGCGCGTGTAATTGAGCGTCGTATTGAGGAACAGCTTGGGCGAGAAGACGTGATTCCAGCGAAGCGCGCCGATGGTATTGCCCCACTGCCAGCCGAGATCGAGATTGCTCTCATCGATGGCCGTGACGGTCCGCATACGGCCTTCGCTGTACATTTCGGTATTGTACCGCGATTCGTATCCGATACCTGCATAGACCGCGTCGTCGCCGGTATAGAAACTCGCGAAGAGCTTGTCGCGATCCGAGAATTTATGCGTCAGCTTGAGATTGACATCGTAGAAATAATAGCCTGCCGAAAGCTTGTCAGCATCAAAATCACTACGGAAAAAGTAGAGTATCGGAGCCACCAGCAGGTCATAATACGTGCGGCGGGCGGAAATGTTGAAGGTCGTGCGGCCCTTGACGATCGGGCCTTCGAGATTGAATTTGGCGGCGATCAGGCCTGCCGTAAAGCCGCCGTGGTATTCCTGGTCGTTGCCGTCCTTCATACGCACGTCCACCACGCTGGAGAGGCGGCTGCCGAAACGGGCCGGGAAACTGCCCTTGTAGAGGGTGACATTCTTGACCGCCTCGGCATCGAAGACGGAGAAGAAACCCATCATATGGTTGACGTTGTAGAGAGGAACGCCGTCCAGAAGGAGCAGATTCTCATCCGGACCACCGCCGCGGACATACATACCTGCGGAGCCTTCGGTACCGGACTGGACGCCCGGCAGAAGCTGCAGGGTCTTGAGGATATCAACCTCGCCGCCGATGGCCGGAACGCTCTTGATGACGTTGACGGGGACTTCGATGGCACTCATCTGCGTGCCGCGTACGCCCGTCTCCGAGCGGGAAGCAGTAACTACGGCGCCCGTCAGGAATTCGGCATCGGGACGGAATGCGATATTGATCGTGGTATCGCGAAGGAGCTGCACCTGACGCCTCTCGGTGTTGTAACCGATATGCGAAAACTCCAGAGAATGCGTCCCTGCAGGGAGCGTCAGGGTGTAGAAACCGAAATTGTTGGTAACGGTCCCCTGGCCGGATGTGATATCCAGGACGGCGGCGCCGATGAGCGGCTCGCCAGAGGTACCGTCAGTCATGTGTCCGCTGATCGTCTGCCGCTGCGCATAAGCGTGCAACGAAGCGAGGATCAGAAATGTGATTATAGCAAGTCTTTTCATAATTCAGTCAGTTATAATCCGCGGAGCGACATACCTATGCGCCCGCGCTCCACATCTACGCTGATCACCCGCGCATAGAGCTGCTGGTTGATCCGAAGTACGTCGGCGGGCGAATTGACACGGTGATCCGCCACCTGCGAGACGTGTATCAGCGCACTGCGGTGGATGCCTATATCGACAAACGCTCCAAAATCGGTTATATTGGTAACAATGCAGGGGAGAATCATCCCCGGCTTGACATCTTCTATGTCGTGTATCTCCTGCGAGAACTCGAATTCGCGGGCTGTCTGACGCGGGTCGCGGCCAGGGCGGTCCAGTTCTTCGAGAATGTCTTTGAGCGTCGGAAGTCCGACTTCGTCGCTAACGTAGCGCTGGGGATCGATGGCGTTGCGGCGAGCCGCATCCGATATGAGCGTCGCCACGTCCACCCCCATATCTGCAGCCATCCGGGCCACGAGCGCATAACGTTCCGGATGGACCGCCGAATTGTCGAGCGGATCCGCCGCTCCGGGGATGCGCAGGAAGCCGGCGCACTGCTCATAGGCCTTGTCTCCCAGGCGCTTGACCTTAAGCAGCTCGCTGCGCGCTGCAAAGGGGCCGTTGGTCGTGCGGTAATCGACTATGTTGCGGGCCAGGGCCGGTCCGATGCCCGACACATACGAGAGCAGGTGCCAACTGGCGGTGTTGAGATTGACTCCGACGCGGTTGACGCAGCCTTCGACGGTCTCGTCCAGCGTCTCGCGAAGCAGGCCCTGGTCCACATCGTGCTGGTACTGCCCCACTCCTATCGACTTGGGATCTATCTTGACAAGCTCTGCCAGGGGGTCCATCAGGCGGCGTCCGATGGATACCGCCCCGCGGACCGTGACATCATAGTCGGGGAACTCTTCGCGGGCGATATCAGATGCCGAATAGACAGACGCCCCGTCTTCGTTGACCGAAAAGACGCGGATGCCGGCGGGAAGCGCCATCTTCTGAATGAAACTCTCGGTCTCTCGGCCGGCGGTCCCGTTGCCGATGGCTATCACTTCTATCCGGTATGCCTCTATCATATTGGAGAGTTTGCGCATTGCGGCAGACTTCTCATTGACGGGCGGATGCGGGTATATCGTATCGTTGTGCAGCAGATTGCCCTGGGCGTCGAGGCAGACCACCTTGCAGCCCGTGCGGAATCCCGGGTCGATGGCCAGCGTGCGTTTCTGCCCCACCGGGGCCGCGAGCAGCAGCTGGCGCAGATTATCACCGAAAACCCGGATCGCTGCATTGTCTGCGGCTTCCTTGGCCACGGCAAG
The DNA here is from genome assembly GCA_902773925.1 of uncultured Bacteroidia bacterium. GTDB lineage: Bacteria > Bacteroidota > Bacteroidia > Bacteroidales > UBA932 > Cacconaster. Next base: position 274,208 of record CACYGI010000004.1, read on the forward strand.
CGTCTCATTCTCTATGGAAGGGTGCAGCAGGCGGCGGTACGAATCGGCCAGGGCCAAATCTATCTGGCTCCGTACCTGTGCGCTCATCGGCCTGCGCGGCTCGAATACGCGGCGGGCTATGCGCTCAATGGCGTGCTCCTCGCGGACTTCGACTTTTACCGTCAGGAATCCTTCGCCGGCGGCACGGAGGATGGCCAGCAGACGATGCGAGGGGATCTGCGAGACGCGCTGCGAAAAAGAGAAATAGGTGCGGTATTTGGCGGCGCCTTCATCATCCTCCTTGCCACGGGCCACACGTGCGGTGACATTGCCCCAGCGGGCGTACAGGTCCTTGAGCGCGGCGCGGACTATCTGCATGTCGGCCACCTGCTCCGCGATAATGTCCCTCGCTCCGGCCAGGGCCGATTCGGCGTCAGGCACATCCTTCGTCAGATATCGCGCGGCCTCGCGCTGCAGATCCTGCACCTTGCCTGTGTAAATGGCCATCGCCAGAGGCTCCAGACCACGCTCGCGGGCCACCGAGGCGCGTGTGCGGCGCTTGGGGCGGTAAGGCAGATACAGGTCCTCCAGGGTACGGGGATCGATCTCTACCTCGATCCTGCGGCGCAGCTCATCGTCCATCTTGCCCTGCTCTTCGATGCTGATGATGATGGCCTCCTTGCGCCGGGCAAGCTCCGTGAAGCGCAGGAAATGGTGCCTGACTTCAGCCACCTGAATCTCATCCAGGGAGCCGGTACGCTCCTTGCGATAGCGGCTGATAAAGGGCACCGTAGCACCCTCTTCCAGCAGGGCGATACAGTTTTCGACCTGCCAGCGGGCGATGCCCATCTGCGAGGCTATATGCGAAGTGTAGAGATCAATCATGGGAAACCTGGCGGAGTTGTTCGCGATATGAGGAGAATATCTTGGATTTGGATACGAATCCTATATAACTGTCATATTCATCGACCACCGGAAGATTCCAGGCTCCAGTAACGTCAAATTTGTGCATCACGCTCTCCATCTGCTCGTCGCAGGTCACGGAAGCAGGCACGCGCTTGAGCAGGTCCGCGACCTTCACGCTGCGGTATTTTTCGGTCTCGAACATCAGTTCGCGGATATCATCGAGGTTGATAATGCCGAGGATGTGGTTTTCCCCGTCCACGACGGGAAATATATTGCGCTTGGAATGAGCCACCTTGCGTGTCACGTCGCCCAGGCAGCCGTCTATCCTGATCGTAGCGAAATCCGTCTCTATCACGTCCTTGACACTCATCAGCGTCAGCACGGCACGGTCACTGTCGTGCGTCAGCAGAGCGCCCTGGCGGGCAATGCGCTTCGAATAGATAGAGTATGGCTCGAAGTGGCGCATCGTCGCAAATGAGATGGCCGAGGTCGCGATCAGCGGCAGCAGCAGACTGTATCCGCCGGTTATCTCGGCTATCAGGAAGATGGCGGTCAGGGGAGCCTGCATTACGCCGGCCATCATTCCGGCCATGCCGACGAGGACGAAATTGGCCTCCGGGACTACGTGGATGCCTGTCATATTGATCAGACGGGCTATGACGAAACCTGCCACGCCGCCGGCGAAAAGGGTCGGACCGAAGGTGCCGCCTATGCCGCCGCCGGAGTTGGTCAGCGCCGTCGCGAATACTTTAAGCAGCAATATGGCCGCGAAGAATGCGAGTATGCCCCACGATCCCGCGATCCGTCCGCCGGTGCCGAAGATTCCGCCTGCAACATCCACGGCGCTGTTGTTGAGCATCAGGCCGAGCGAATCGTAACCTTCGCCGTAGAGCGGCGGGAACAGGAATATCAGTAGGCCCAGCAGCGAAGCTCCGACTATCCAGCGCACGAACGGCCGGGCGATGGACTTCATCTTGTCCTCTGTCCAAAGCGTCATCCGAAGGAAATACAGCGACATTAATCCGCAAAATACGCCCAGCACGAGATAATATGGCATATTGCCCATCGAGAATGTCTCGAGCGAGGCGGAGAATGCGAGGGTATTGTCCATAAACAGGTACGAGACCACCGTCGCGGTCAGGGACGAGACCAGAATGGGCAGGATGGAGGTCATCGAGATATTGAAGAGAAGTATCTCCAGAGTGAAGAGCACTCCTGCCAGCGGCGCCTTGAATATGCCGGCGACAGCACCTGCGGCTCCGCATCCCAGCAATATGGTGATGTCCTTGTATGGCAGTCCGCTCCAGCGGGCGATGTTGGAACCTATGGCCGCACCCGAATAGACTATCGGGGCCTCCGCACCGACGCTGCCGCCGAATCCGATGGTGACCGAACTGGCGGCTATGGATGACCAGATGTTATGCGGTTTGATGTGGGATTTCTCTTTGGAAACGGCCAGCAGGACCTTGGTGACTCCGTGGCCGATGTCGTCCTTTATTATGTAGCGGACAAACAGCAGTGAGATGAGCATACCGACGCCCGGCAGCAACAGATAGACCCAGTTCCAGGCGGTGGTAAGATTGCCGGTGAGAAGCCCTCTGATAATCTCGATGAGCTTCTTGAGCAGGACGGCCATACAGCCGCAGCAAAGGCCCGTAACGAGCGAGAGCAGCATCAGCGTGGTGCGCTCAGAGAGACTCTTGAACCAGGTTTTAATGTTAATCATCTTCGCGATCAGTCATCATCGCCCTCGTCGGGCTCGACGGCTGCCGCACTTGCGAAGTCCTCGTCGGAACCGGGGATCTCGCCGCTTTCACCGTCATCGCCCTCATCATCCTCGTCCGAATTCTTGAAGAATCCTTCTTCTACATCCTTGTCGTTGTCCACGTGGACTTTTATCTTAACCAGATAGATGGCACCGGGCACCTCAAGGGGAACTGCATAGATTGACTCGCCGCTGGGCTTGTCGATCTTGATGATATCACCAAGATAATCAGCATATCCGTGAGGATATTTTTCCTTGAAAGCGTCTAAAAGATCCTGAGTCAGATTCTCGTAACTAATGACGGAGCGCTTGATAGGAGTGGTTTCTGCTGCCATAATCTTATTCTCTTTGCCCTGCAAATATAATTTCTTTTTTGTTAGTGAATAAAAAATTATGCAAGAATCGGCAGAATATGGTTTTTCCGCTTATATTTGTATCCAGTTGCAAACCATTATATCCTTTATAATTATGTCAGTTACCGCAAAAGCACAGCAATTTATCGATCTGGAAGATCGTTACGGTGCTCATAACTATCATCCACTGCCGGTTGTCCTCTCCCGTGGCGAAGGTCCTTTTGTCTGGGACGTGGACGGCAAGCGCTATTTTGACTTCCTTTCGGCATATTCGGCCGTCAACCAGGGTCACTGCCATCCGAAGATCGTGAAGGCTCTCTGCGAGCAGGCCGGCAAGCTCTGCCTTACTTCCCGTGCGTTCTACAATGACTGCCTCGGTCCTTATGAGAAGTTCGCTACCGAGTTTTTCGGTTATGACAAGCTGCTCCCGATGAATTCCGGCGCAGAGGCTGTCGAGACCGCATTGAAGCTCGCCCGCCGCTGGGGCTACAAGGTGAAGGGTATTCCCGAGAACGAAGCTCTTATCGTTGTCTGCGACGGCAATTTCCACGGCCGTACGATCACCATCGTGACGATGTCTTCCGACCCGGACAGCTACGGCCAGTACGGTCCGTTCACTCCCGGTTTCGTAAGGATTCCATATAATGATACCGATGCTCTTGCAAAGGTGCTCGACGAGTGCGGTGACCGCGTCGCCGCGATGCTCGTGGAGCCGATTCAGGGTGAAGCCGGCGTCTATGTGCCTTCGGACGGTTATATCCGCAAGTGCTATGACCTGTGCCACGCCCACAACGTGCTTTTCATCGCTGACGAAGTCCAGACGGGTATCGGCCGTACGGGCAAGATGTTCGCCTGCGATCACGAAGGCGTCCGCCCGGATATGATCACCATCGGCAAGGCTCTCTCCGGCGGTGTCCTGCCCGTTTCCGCAGTGCTTGCGGACGATGAGATTATGCTGACCATCCTGCCCGGCGAGCACGGTTCGACATTCGGCGGTTTCCCGCTTGCGGCAAAGGTCGCCGTCGCCGCCCTCGAGGTCATCCGCGACGAGCACCTTACGGAGAATGCAGCCCGCCTGGGCGAGATTTTCCGCGAGGAGATCTGCAAGATCAATTCACGTTTCATCAAGAGCGTACGCGGCAAGGGTCTGCTGAATGCGGTCATCACCGAGCCTCAGGACGGCATCGAAGCCTGGGACATCTGCCTCAAGATGGCCGAGAAGGGCCTTCTGGCAAAGCCGACCCACCGTCACATCATCCGCTTCGCTCCCCCGTTGGTCATCACCGAGGCGCAGCTCCGCGAAGGTATCGCCATCATCCGCGACGTCTTCGAGAGCCTCTAGCCCTCCCCACCTCTCAAAGCAAAGCGTCACCCCGACTCACATCGCGGTGACGCTTAACTTATCCCTCCGGACGATAGATCCTTCGGCCTGCGGCAGTTTTTCGCAGGCATCTATATATGATTGAATTAAATGAAAAATGGATAAGCAAAGATATTGGCTACATTTTCAATACGACGCAATTGAGAGAAAACAAAAATCTATCCGGGATAGGACCGGCAATACTTTCAACAATTTCTTTTCTTTCCATAAAAATCAAACCTCCGATATCTTTTTCTTCGTCAAGAGATTCTTCTGAGATAACAAGATACGAAAAAGACTGACCAGGTAGAATCAACTTTATAAACGAATAACCAAGGACTGGCACAAAGCCTTCATTGAAAATAATATTATCGTTAATTAGTTGCGATAGTGAAAAATCGCCATTAGGCTTAAAAAAGTAGTGCGTTATACATTTTTCCCCCGAAAATTGTGGTTGAGGAAGGAGCCAAGTGTAGTAACAATTGTCAGATTGGTTATTTATTAGATACTCCGTGATATAGACCTCCTGGCCCCGAATGCTGTCATAGTATTGGCTCTCCCTCTTCTCAACCGAAGGAGAAACCTCCCGACTGCAAGTAACTGCACTAAAAATAAAAAGTAAAAAGTAAAGAAATTTCATTTTATCAAATTCTGTATTGTGGAACGTCTTGCAGATCGAATCATGTTAGATAGAACGGTATTTGCATCGTAGGGTCCAAACGGTGATGTTTGAAAAATATGAGAAGCTCTTTGATGATTGCCTCCGGTTCGGATATAGAGAAGAGCGTGGCCATAACCCTCATGACTAAATGCTTCACTGGCACCAACTTTTGATAAAGATGGATGTAGATATATTTCTATATTATGTAACAACCATTTCCGAAAAAACAAGTTCAATAAGATCCGAGTAATTCAAGTCTTCTCCGATATATTCAGCGGATTATTAATTACTCTCCAGGATATCGTGTTAATTGAGCCTTATCATCATGGTACTCTATACCATAATGCTCATTGCGATTGCGTCGAATATAACTAGCGTCTACGCAAATATGATCCGGCCTGTGTATGATGAGACAAAGTCGTGTATAATACTATACTTTTCTTGATCCCCATGCTTTTATCTTATTTTAATAATCAATGGCTTTTCGCGAAATAAAGGTTATAGCTGGAAGCCGTACAGCAGAGCAGGAAGACCAGGGAGGCGGCAGCTCTAATCAGTGCGCCTCGAAAATTGACAGGCAATGCATTCATAGCGCAGCAGAGTATAAATGTTAATAAACGATAACTTCCCAAATAT
>CACYGI010000005.1 GCA_902773925.1 uncultured Bacteroidia bacterium
CTTTTGTCATTCTGAGGTCACAGACCGAAGAATCTATCGCTTAGGGTATAGATCTTTCGCTTCGCTCAAGATGACAAACTTTCAGTCCCGATAGATATACCTCGAGAAAGTGTAGCCGGCTGCGCGTAGCCTGGTGGAGCCGGCGGGCTGAAGTTATGACTTTTCGATGAGTTCGAGGAGGCGGTCGATGGCTTCCTGCTGGGGGACGCGGCGCGCCACGGCTTCCTTACCGCGGAAGATGGACACGTAGCCATTGCTCTCGCCGACATAGCCCCAGTCGGCATCCGCCATCTCGCCGGGCCCGTTCACGATGCAGCCCATTACGGCGATGCGCATCCCGGAAAGGTGGGCCGTGCGCCGTTTGACCTCATTGAAAGTCCCTTCGAGATCGTACATCGTGCGGCCGCAGCCCGGGCAGGCGATGTATTCCGGACGGGTAAAGCGGCGGCGACACGCCTGGAGCAGGATATCCTTGACACGTTCAAGATCAGCTTTCGCAACGGGCACTCCGGCGACCACAGATCCTTCAAGATCACAGTCATCCGTCTTGCAATCGAGCAGGTCCGGTCCGAACCGGACAGCCACGCGGATGATAAACTCCTCCCAGTCGGCGGCATTTACCGGCCCGTCAAAATCCATTGCAGCCGCCTCGACGATCTTGAATCCTGCAGCAATCTCATTGACCGGATCCTCGGTCAGGGAAACACGCACCGTATCTCCGATACCCTCGCGGAGCAATGCGCCGATACCGACGGCTGACTTGATGCGGCCTTCATCTCCATTTCCGGCCTCGGTAATGCCCAGATGGAACGGAAAACGGCAGCCGAACTCCTCGTCCATAGCAGCGGCAAGCAGCCGGTAGGCATCCACCATAACGCGGGTATTGCTGGCCTTGAGAGACACCGCAACGCGGTAAAAATCCTCCTCGACACACATCCGGAGCCACTCCATCACGGCCTCCTTCATCGCGGTAGGCGTAGCGCCGTAGAGCGAAAGGATGCGCTGTCCGAGCGAACCGTGATTGAGGCCTATGCGGAGCGCCGTGCCACACTGACGGCATACCGCGATAAGCTCGCGGAAACGCGCGCAGGCCTCCTCGTGATCCTGTGCGAAATTGCCGGGATTGATCCGGACCTTGTCTGCAACGCGCGCTGCGGCCATCGCCACGTCCGAACGGAAATGCACGTCCGCCACCAGAGGGGTATAGATGCCCTCGGCGTGGAGCCGGCGACGGATCTCGGCCAGGGACTCGACCTCCTTGGGTCCCTGCGTAGTAAGCCGGATCAGCTGCGCGCCTGCAGAGGCCATCCGCCGGCACTGCTCAAGCGTGGGCTCAATATCCCGCGTATGGGTATTGGTCATTGTCTGCACCGCGACGGGCGAGTCCCCGCCGATGGTGACGCATCCTCCACGGGAAGCCAGTGCAGGATCACCGATATCGAAAGCGATACGTTTCATTTTTACCAGAGTTTGAAGAACAGTCCGGCTGACAGCATAATATTGCGGGGGTAGGTCAGAAGCCAGTAGAGGTCGCTGTACTTGTTGGTATGGTACATACTGCAGAGCGAGTACTTGTAATTGGCCTCGATATGCAGCTCCACAGGACGGAAGACCAGAGCGATGCCGCCACCTCCGATGACTCCGTAATCGTGCCGCAGGTCATACTGATCGAATCCCCCTTCGCGGTCCGTGCTCAAACGGTAGCCGTAGTACGTACCCAGATTGAACATCAGCCGGAAGCGCGACATATCGAACTTGAGCTGAGCATTGAACGGGAACTCGATCATCTGATTGCTCTCGCCCCAGTCGCTAAGCTCCGAAGTATAGCCCTGACGGCCGTACTTCACGCCCGCCTGAAGGCCGAAAACATTGTACTTGTCCCAGAGCGCGTGATAATACGTATATTGGAAAATGAAATTCAGCGGCGAGAAATAATACCCTTCCGACAGGCTCGGAGTGGACTGCACCGTGCACAGGTCGTAGCTGTACTTGAAGCCGATCAGATGCTCGCCGTAGAAGCGCCTCGGCTGCGGCGTGGTGTCGAGCGTACTGAAAATGTCATCGCGATAGAGGTCGAAAACGCTATCGTCCTGCGCGGCGGCATTCATCGCCCCGCCCAGAAGGACCAGCAGTATGAGAAGATACTTTTTCATCGGACGAACAAATCTTTGATATTGATCTCCTGCTCCAGATCCGTGCGCTCAGGCAGCTCGAGCAGGTCAGTCCCCTGCGAGAAACGGTAGAAGACCACGCGCTCGGGCTGGCGGCGTTCGAGCAGGTTGCCCATATCGAATGCGCCGTTGCGGTTGGGATCCTGCGCTATGCGGATGGCGAAATTGCCGGCCTTGAGATACTTGAACTGCAGGGTACAGTCATTTTCGACGGTAAAAGTACGCTGCGCATTCTTCTTGTCGGCGCCGAGCAGCTCTACGATATAGCGCCCGTCAACGTCGCTCAGCACCAGCGTTATCGAACTCAGATCCTCGCTCTGCGGAAGCGCCAGCTTGAAGGACTCCTTCTTGCTGGGCTTGCCATACATATCGATGAAAGTCCCCTCGGGGATGGTGACTTCGTAATTGTAACCCACCTGCAGCGAATCGCGGTAACGCAGGATATAACGCGTGACGACGGTACTGTCCTGCATAAGCTCCAGCTGCAGCGTGTCCGTCTGGTTCTTGGGATTGGTGCAGGTAAAGAGTATCGAATCGGGATTGATCTCTCTCAGCGGCCAGGGTGCGTCGAGGATGACCCCGTCGTGCTCGAAAGTCTCCGCCGACTGGCGCACCTTCATAGAGAAGAGGCTGTCCTGGTCGCGCTTCATCTCGGCTTCCAGCAGAAGCGAATCCGTCGGCATACCCATCGCTATCGTCTCGTGGAACGGCTCCAGCACGCCGGTCGAATCAGTCTTCATATAGTCCAGGCGAAGGATCAGCGAATCGCCAACGTTGTATTTGGAAGTAATCCAGAAATCCAGCGAATCGCGCGTCGGGTTGTACTGCAGGATGACGTCGTTCGAATCGATGCCCATCCATTCCATCCCGAGGATGCTGACATTCTCTGCACTGAACTTCAGGAAACCGGCCTTGTCCGACTTGCGCCCGTAGCGCTGCAGGTACTGGATGCTCTGCGACTCCTTGAACATCCGAAGCTCCAGCATCGGCTTGCGCGCGTTGCAGGCCAGGGTATCTTTCATATCGAACGAGCCGAGCTCGTAAATCGAATCGCGGACCACTTCGTGAGGCGTGTAGAGCGAATCTTCGAAGGCCACGTTGTCCGTGTCGGCATTGTAGAACCAGTCATTGTCCGTATCGCTGAATGCTATGACGCGGTACGGGCCGCTGCCGATATGCCTCAGCGAAAAGAAGCCCCACTGGTCGCTTCGGGACGCCGCATCCGGATAAGTCTTGAAGCAGGCCGAATCGCTCAGGTCCGAATACACCGCCACGATCGCGCCCTTTACGGGTTCCAGCGTGCGGCAGTCCACCACCGTGCCGGTCATATAGAGCGAATCCACCGTATCGCCCGTAGAGAATGCATAGACGTACTGCGGGGCGATGTTGCCTTCGTTATTGTCGGCAATGCCCAGGCCGAGGTTGATGGAGTAGGTGCGATCCGGCTGCAGCGTATCCTGGAACGAGATCACGATGCTCTTGCCGCGAACCTTGGTGGTCGGACGGCGCTTGGAAGGCGGGGAGACCACGATCTCTGACGAGGTCTTGACAACGGAATACTCGTCGTACGTAAATGTGACCTTGCCGCCGGTCAGCGGGAAACCGGTCGTGCCGTTCTCGGGAACGACCTTCAGCAGGACCGGAGGGATCGTGTCCTTCGGGCCGCCGCTCGGGGGCGTGGTGGTATTGGCGCACGAATACGGGAATAGCATCGCGCAGGCCAGGCCGAGTATCAGGATGGATTTGATGCCGGTAGCTTTCATTGTGCGTTGAATTCTGTGCGTTGGACGCGTTCGATGCCTTTGATCTGGCCCAGGCGGTGGATGATGCGCTCGAGCACCTCCTTGCCGGGAACGTATATCTCCAGCGTGCCGTTGAATACTCCGTCCACCGACTCGATGGAGAGTTTGCGGATATTGACCTTGAAATCCACGGTCAGTATCTGTGAGACGGACTCGAGGATACCCACGCGGTCGATGCCGTCCATCGAGATGCGGACCAGGAACGACGATGCGATATCGCGGCTCCACTTGACCGGGACGATGGCCTCGCCCTTGATCGATGCGAGGTTGGTCGCGACGGGACAACTGCGGCGGTGGATGGTGACGATGCCGTCTTCGCCCAGGAAACCGGTGACCTTGTCGCCCGGGATCGGGGCGCAGCACTCTGCGCGGGCGAAGGAGGCGGTGCCGTTCTCTACGTTCTCTTCGAGGATATAATCCTTCTTGCGGTCCACCTGCCCTTCGGCCCGAAGCGGGCGCAGCATCATCTTGAGGCCCCAGGTAAGGGAGTCGCGGACGGGATTGCCGGCCACGGCGCGGTTGATATCACCCAGGTCGATCAGGCCCAGTCCGATGCGGCGGTAAAGCTCGTCCTTGCTCTCCAGCTTGAAGTAGGTGAGACACTTTTTGATGGAATTGATGCGCTCGCTGATGCCCAGCTCCGTAAGATGGCGGTCGAGCAACTTCTGGCCGGTCTGTACGGCGTTCTGGCTTTCTTCGTTAAGGAAATCCAGAATGTGCCTGCGGCTGCGGCTGGAATGCACGAACTCGAGCCATTCGCGCTTGGGCTGCGCGGCGTCCGAAGTAATGATCTCCACCTGGTCGCCGTTGTGCAGCTCGGTCGAAAGGGCGACGAGCTTCTGGTTGACCTTGGCGGCTATGGCGTGCGCGCCGACCTCTGTATGGATGCTGTACGCAAAATCGAGCACGGTCGATCCTTTGGCCAGCGTGCGCGGGTCGCCGTTCGGCGTAAATACATATATGTCCGCGGTCACCAGCTCCTTGTGGAAATCATCCAGGAAGCGGATGGCGTTGGCGTCGGGATTTTCGAGAATCGTGCGCACCTTCTGCAGCCAGGTCTCGACCTCGTTGCTATAGCCGGCCTCGTATCCGCCCAGCTTCTTGTAGAGCCAGTGGGCAGCCACGCCGCGCTCGGCGATATTGTTCATTCGCTCGGTCTGGATCTGCACCTCGATCCAGAGTCCGCCCGGAGCCATCGCCGTGATATGTATGGCTTCGTAACCGTTGGACTTGGGCTGCTTGACCCAGTCGCGGTAGCGGTCCAGCTTGAATGGATAGAGGTTGGTGATGCCGTTGTAGATGGCATTGCACTGCGAGCGCTCGTCGGTCGTCGTATGCGGCTTGAACACTATGCGGATGGCGTAGATGTCGTAAATCTCCTCGAAGGGGATATGCTTGACGGTCATCTTGCGCCAGATGGAGTAGGGACTCTTCAGACGCTTGAGAATCTTGTAGTCCGTATAGCCCAGGTCGTGCATAATGTCGTGGATCGGGACTATGAAGTCATCAACCGTCCTCTGGCGCTCGTCCGCAAACTCGTTGAGACGGTCGGTCATCTCCCTGTAGGCGGCGGGCTCCTTGTACTGGAGCCAGATGTTCTCCATCTCCGTCTTGATCTTGTGAAGACCGAGCCGGTGCGCCAGCGGGACGAATATGTACATCGTCTCGCTGAGAATCTTCTCGCGCTTGTACTCGGGCATATACTCGATCGTACGGATATTGTGCAGGCGGTCGGCCAGCTTTATCAGGATGATGCGTACGTCGTCATTGAGCGTGAGCAGTATGCGCTTGAAATTCTCGGCCTGCAGCGTTGTCTCGTTGGCATTCTCGTCCAGTGCGGTCTTCATTTTGGTCAGGCCGTCCACCAGAGAGGCTATTTTGGCTCCGAAGAGATGCTCGATATCCTCCGTGGTAAACTCCGTATCCTCGACCACGTCGTGCAGCAGCGCCGCGCAGATGGACTTGCAGCCGAGTCCTATCTCGGAAACGACAATCTTGGCTACGGCTATCGGATGCAGGATATAAGGTTCGCCAGAACGGCGGCGCACGTTTTTGTGAGCCTCGTTGGCAAATTCAAACGCCTTCTGCACGAGTTCCATCTCGCCCGCGCCTGTGCAACGTTTGCGGGCCGCATCGCGCAGTTCCGAGTATGCTTTTTCGATAGTCCTGTGATCCTCTGCCGTAAATGTCATTGCCTGCTAATAATTAAGGTCGCGTTTGCCGCTTTCGCGGATAAGTTTGAGCCGCTCGATAATGCCGTTCTTGCGTTCGCCTTCGGGAATCTTGGCCAGCTCGCGGTCGATGAGCTTGTAACCCTCTTCCTTCGTCCTGGGCGAACTGTAATCCTCAAGATATTCGGCCAGCGTGAGCAGCGCGTTGGGAGTGCAGAACTCCTTGATGAATCCGGGGATGGCGTACTCCATAAAGTGCTCGCCCGTGCGTCCGCGACGGTAGCAGGACGTGCAGAAGCTCGGAATGTAGTCACGCGAGACGAGCCAGCGGATGGTCTCGTCCAGGTCGCGGGTGTCGCCCACCTGGAACTGCTCGCGGTTGAGCTCCTGGTCGTTCTTCTCGCGCTTCTCCTGGTAGCCGCCGATCTCCAGCTTGGTGCCGGAGTCGATCTGCGATACGCCGAACTCGATGACCTCGTTGCGGATGGTCTCGTTCTCGCGGGCGGTCATAATAAGGCCGGTATAAGGCACCGCCAGACGCAGGACTGCCACCAGCTGCTTGAACTGGTCGTCGGTCACGCGGTAAGGCAGGTCGGCTTCATTGAGGCCGTTGGCCGGCTGGATGCGCGGGAAGCTGATGGTATGCGGGCCGACTCCGAAACGCTCCTTGAGGTGGATGGCGTGGGATACCAGGCCGAGCACCTCGAAACGCCAGTCGTAGAGTCCGAACAACGCTCCGATGCCCATATCGTCGATGCCGCCCTCGAAAGCGCGGTCCATCGCGGTCAGACGCCACATATAGTCGCTCTTCTGAGTACCGGCGGGATGATACTTGGCGTAGGTCTCCTGGTGATAGGTCTCCTGGAATACCTGGAAGGTACCGATGCCGGCAGCCTTGACGATGCGGTAGCCCTCGACCGTGAGCGGGGCTGCGTTGATGTTGACGCGGCGGATCTCGCCGTTGCCCTTCTTGGTCGAGTATGCGATGCGGACCGTGTGGGCGATGAACTCGGGGCTGTACTGCGGATGCTCGCCATAGACGAGGATGAGGCGCTTGTGGCCCAGGTCCTCGAGGTTGAGCAGCTCGGCGCGCAGCTCGTCATCCGTAAGAGTCTTGCGGACCGTGGTGCGCAGGGAACGGCGGAAACCGCAGTATTTGCAGTCGTTGATGCAGTAATTACCGATATAGAGGGGCGCGAAGAGCACGATGCGGTTGCCGTAAACCGACTCTTTGAGGTCGCGCGCGGTCTGATACAGCTCTTCGAGCAGTTTGGGTGAACGGATGGCCAGCAGCTGTGCGGTCTCCTCAAGAGTCAGAGGCTCCTTTTTCTTGCTTTTGGCGAAGATCTCGCGAACTTTCGACTCATCCTCTTTCGTATTGGCGATCAGGGATTGAATAAGGTCTTCGTTGATAAAGTTTTCCTGATTCATATTATTCTCCTTTGGTTAATGCGTAAAAATCTTCTTCTGAAATAATGCTTATGCCCAGCTTTTCGGCTTTGCGGATCTTCTCCGGGCCGGGCTTTTCGCCTGCCAGCAGGTAGTCGGTGCTGCCGCTTACGCTGCCGGTATTGCGTCCGCCGTGGGCTGCGATGAGGCTCTTCATCTCCTCGCGGGAAATGCTGAAGTTGCCTGAAATGACGATGCTCTTGCCCTCGAGGCGGTCTGAGAGGCGTCTGCTGTCGCTCTGCCGCATCTCCATCTGAAGGCCCGCCGCCCGAAGCCGCGCGATGTCCGCGATATGCCTCTGGTCGGCGAAATAGCTTATGATCGAATCTGCCACCGTCTCTCCGATGTCCGGAACCTGGAGCAACTCTTCGCGCGAAGCGGCCGCCAGGCGGTCGATGCTTCCGAAATGGGCGGCCAGAGTCTTTGCGGTGGTCTCGCCGACGTGCCTGATGCCAAGGGCGTTGAGCACGCGGAAGAACGGCACCTGCAGGGAGCGCTCGAGGCTCTTGCGGAAGTTGGCCACGGAGCGTTCTTTCCAGTTCTTCAGGCTCAGAAGCTGCTCGTCAGTAAGGTCGTAGAGATCGGGCAGGGTCTTGATGTAGCCCATCTCATAGAGCATATCCACGGTCGCGTCTCCGGCGAGGATGTCCATCGCCTTGCGCGAGATGAAGTGGTTGAAACGGCCCTTTATCTGCTCGGGGCAGCCGTCCGTGTTGGGGCAGTAGTGCCGTGCCTGCTCCTCGTCCCGCACCAGCGGTGTGCCGCAGTCGGGGCAGACCTTCGGGAAATCGGGCTTCGGAGCCGAGGGTTCGCGCTTTGCAAGCTCGACGGCCGTGATCTTGGGGATGATCTCGCCGCCTTTTTCGACATATACCCAGTCTCCGATGCGGATGTCGAGCAGGTCCATCTGGTCCTTGTTGTGGAGCGATGCGCGCTTGACTACCGTGCCCGAAAGGGGAACCGGTTCGAGGTTGGCCACCGGCGTGACCGCACCCGTGCGTCCGACCTGATAGTCAATGCTCAGCAGAGGGGTGAGAGCCACTTCCGGCTTGAATTTGTAAGCCGTGGCCCAGCGGGGTGACTTGGCAGTGAAGCCCAGCTGCCGCTGAAGGTCCAGCTGATTGACTTTGATGACTATGCCGTCGGTCGCAAAAGGCAGGCCATGACGTGCAGTGTCCCAGCGGTTGATGTATGCGAGCGCCTCCTCAATGTCGGCCGCAGTCTCGCTGTAGGACGAGATGGGCAGGCCCCAGGAGGCCGCCGCCTGAAGCGCCTCGGTATGTGTCCTGAAAGGCAGATTTTCCCCAAGGATATGATACAGCACGCAGCACAGGCCGCGTTCGCGCATCTCTTCGCTCCGCTGGAGCTTAAGGCTGCCCGAGGCTGCGTTGCGCGGGTTGGCGAACGGATCGTCGCCGACTTCTTCGCGCTCGCGGTTGAGGCGCTCGAAATCCTCGAACGGCAGATATATCTCGCCGCGGATCTCAAATTCCGAAGGGAAACCTTCGCCCTTGAGCTCCAGGGGAATGGCAGGGATATTGACCACGTTGCGCGTCACATCGTCGCCCTTCGCACCGTCGCCGCGCGTCAGGGCGTGCAGCAACTTGCCGTCGCGATAAGTGAGGCAGATGGCCACGCCGTCGAACTTGAGCTCGCACGAATAATCGTACGGACGGTCGACGGCCTTTGCGATGCGGGCGTCAAACTCGCGCATCTCCTCGAGGCTGTAGGTGTTGCCAAGGGACATCATCGGATAGCGGTGCGCCACCTGTACGAACTTGCCCTCCGGCGATGAGCCTTTGTCAGATGCGGGTGACTCGGCGATATCGCTGCCCACGTGCTGGGTGGGGGAGTCGGCCGTCAGCAGGTCGGGGTATAACTTCTCCAGTCCCTGCAGCTCCTGCATCAGCAGGTCGAATTCGAAATCGGATATGGCCGGCGCATTCAGCACGTAGTACTGATAGTTGTACCTTTCCAACTCTTTGCGTAGCAGTGCGATACGCTCTTTTGCCGCCGATTTGCCGATTCTAGCCATTTCCGCTTTTTCCTTAACCTACAAATATAAGCATTTTATTACATAAAATGAATAAAGCGACCCGGTAAAAAGTCGCTTTATTCGATATTGCGCAAAGTAGGTCTTTAGAACGGATAACCGATACCGAAGTGTACCGCGAAGCAGTCTTTATCAAACCAGTACGACGGGTCGTACCAATGCTGAATGCGGGGATCGTACAGCTTGAAGCCAAAATCCACGCGGGCCAGCAGCAGACCCAGGTCGAGGCGGATGCCGACACCCCAGTTGAGAGCCGAGTACTTCAGGAACGTATTGAAGTCGAAGATCGCGGCTTCGTCATTCTCGTCGTTGCGGCGCAGCTTGTAGATATTTCCGGCATCGGCGAAAATCGCGCCCTGCAGCTTCCAGATCATCGGGAAGCGGTACTCTATGTTGGCCTCGAGGTGCATATCTCCCGCCTGGTTGGCGATGGAGAAGGTCGTGTCCAGAGGCGCTCCGCCCGGTCCGATGCTGCGGGCCATCCAGCCGCGCATGCTGTTCGATCCGCCTGCATAGAAGAACTGCTCGAACGGCAGGGAGGTCGAATTGCCGTAGGCGTATCCTGCGCCTGCAAGCAGCCTTATCGCGATGGCCTCCTCGTTGTTCTGCCCGAAGCGGACGGTCTGCACGGCCGATATCTCGCCCCTGACGTACTGCGAATACGGGATGCCGAAAATTGTCGAGTGGCCCATATCATCCTTGTCCAGGATGGGATTGAGCAGGCTCAGCACATTGCCGGCCACGTCAACTCCCGCACGGAGGTAGAAGTACGTGCTCTTGGGGTTGATCGTCGGATCGGTCGTGTAGTAGAAGGACGCGCCGGTACCCATATCGAAGTGGTTGCTGTAGGCGTTCTGGAGGTAGGGGTCCTTCAGTTTCTCGTAGAAACTCTCCGACATGTCGAAAATGCGCACGAAATTGAGCTTCAGCGGCATTACCTGATAATTGAAGCGGCGCCTCATCGACCAGGCGTATCCGTAGGTGGTCGAAAGGATCGTGCGGGTATATTCGGGTCGGTTCTGATAATTGAACGTCGCGACTATCTGCGTCTGCGGCAGGGTGCTGTTGAATACCCTGTCGGGCAGGCCGAGGAATCTCGGGAGCTGGAGAGACGAATTGACTGCAAGCTCGTTGGACCGCGTATCGTCGTTGACCTTGAACTGGAAATTGCCCCGGAATCCGAGCGAGAACACTTCGCCTCCGCCGAACAGGTTGCGGTGCATATAGGAGATCGAAGGCGTCACGCCGAAGAGGCCCGTCGAATTGACAGAGCCCTCGAGGTTGAGCTTGAGGCTGTGCAGCTTTGCCGGCGAGAGCAGTATCTTGCAATCCACCGTAGCCGAATCCGTCTCGCTCTCCTGGAGCTGGATATTGACCGTGTTGAAGATATTGATGCCGGAGAAACGCTGGTAGGTGTAATTGACCACGGCGTCACGGTAGAGGCTGCCCTCGCGGATGCGGTTGAGCGAACGGATGGTCCTTTCGTTGACCTGGAGAGGCGCCTGCTGCACCACTTCCACCTTGCCGAAACGGTAGCGCACCAGCGGCCGGTCGGCCTTTTCGGTCTCGTTGCGCGTATGCTCGGCTATGCGGAGCACAAGATCGGCCTGGCCGCCCCCGATGGTGGTATCGGCCACGCAGAAGAAATGATTGCTCGTCAGACCGTAATAGCCCCGGTTGCGAAGCGTCGCGGCCATCCGTTCGGCTTCGGCCTCGATGCTCTGCTGCGAGAGGATGTCTCCCTGCCTGATCGTGAAGCGCGACGAGTCGGAGAGTACGTCCGAAGTCAGTTCACGGTTGGGCGTCAGGTAGTTGACATTTCGCAGGGTGTACTGCCAGCCCGGTTCCACGGTGTATGTGACTTTGGCTTTGCGGCGCTTGACCGTGGTCTCGGCGGTCACCTTCGAGCCGTACCATCCCAGATACTCAAGCCGCCGTTCGATGCCCTGGCAGCCGGGCTCGACAAGTGTCGAGTCGTAAATGACCGGAGCGACGCCAAGCTTTTCGCAGAAGCGGTCCCAACGGGTCCCGCGGCCGGAGCTCAGGTTGTAGATGCCGATCAGGGGATTCCATTTTCCGATCAGGTAGTCGTTGGGTTTTTGCTTGACGTATGACTCCAGAAGCGAGGCATCCGGCCCCTCGCCGACGACCTGGACCTTCGTCTCCTTGAGCCGGGACTGGCCCTGCGGGATGCGGCGGGTCGTGGAGCAGGCCGAGACTGCCATCAGAACGATCAGTATGATAAGTGCTTTTCTCATCTTGTGCGTCTGAATTCGCTGCAGGTTATGGCAGCTGCTATGGCTACGTTGAGCGATTCGGGGCCGCGGCCGCCTGCGGCAAATGAAGGGATGCTGATCCTGCCGTTGCAGAGCCGTGCGATCGGCGGAGTTATGCCGTCGGCCTCGGAGCCCATCACGATGACGGCGTCTTTTGGCAGCTGCGCATCGTAGATGCTCTCTCCGTCGAGGAACGTACCGTAAACGGGCATTCCGGACGCGCGCATGCTCTCGAGCGCTTCGGTCAGCGGGGTATAGATGCACCGCACGCGGAAAATCGAGCCCATCGTGGCTTGTACCGTCTTGGGGTTGTATAGCTCCACGCAGTCGGGCGAGAGCAGGACCGTATCGATGCCGAACCATTCGGCCAGGCGGATGATGGTACCTACGTTGCCCGGATTGCGGAGCGAATCAAGTGCCAGCACGAGTCCTGAGGAGGGCAGGGTCGCGTCCTGCTGCTTCATCTTTACGACGGCCAGCGCAGGCGTCGGCGAAGTCTGCTGCGTAATGCGCTGCATCGCCGCTTCGCCGATCTCCTGGCTGCGGTAAACCGCCGTCACTTCGAAGTCGGACTGCAGGGCTTCCTCCACCAGTTTGGTGCCCTCCACGGTAAAAAGACCCCGTTCCTGACGGAATTTCTTCTGGCCAAGAGCGCGGATATCTTTTATTTCACGTGCGGAAAGTGTCATCTGTTCCAGTCGAGAATCTTGTAGAAATCGTAATAAGCCGGATCGTCTATAAATGCGCCTGCGGCGTCATAATCATCGGGCGTGATGAAATCCATCATATGGCGGTAGATGCCGCGAACGCGGTCTCCGTGTACGTCAACGCAACGGGGCGGAATCTTGCTGGTGCGACGGTCCACAAGGTCGGAGAACTGCAGGGGACGTACCGAGCCGAGCGCGTCCACATAGACCATACAGCCGGTGAATCCCTTCGTGAAGAGGTCGAAAACGCCGTATCCCAGCTGGGTGCAGTACGAGAGGTCGTATGCGACCGGCTCCTGGCAGCGGATGTCGTATCCGATATCTACGGGACGGGTGCGGACCTTGAGGTTGAGCCGGTTCAGCTCGCTCTCGAGAATCTCGTTGAAGAGCAGGGCCTTCGATATCTTGCCAAGCTCGATGTGCCCGTGCGCGTCGAGAGTGAAGTGTACGCCGTAGGGCTTGAGCTCCTCCTGGTCGATCCTGTGGAAGACGCCCTCTGAGATCATCACTGCACCGAAGTCGATGCCCTTGGTCATTCGCTTGATGATGGTCGAGAGGGCCAGGCGGATGATGCGGTCCACGGTCACCTCCACGCGGTCGAACATCTCCGGGATGATGATCATCGGATAACGGCAGGCCGTGCCGATGCCCAGGGCAAGATGTCCTGCGCTGCGTCCCATCGAACTTACCACGAACCAGTTGCCCGAGCTGCGGGCATCTTCATAAACGGTCCGGGCGATGCGCGTGCCCTCGTTCATCGCCGACTCGTAACCGAAAGTCGGGGTGCCGGCAGGCAGCGGCAGGTCGTTGTCGATCGTCTTGGGGACGTGGATGTTGGATATCTGGTAACCCTTGGTCTTGAGGAATCCGGAAATGCGGCCTGCGGTGGTGGCGGTGTCGTCACCGCCGATCGTGACGAGCAGGCGGATATTGTTGTCGCGGAAAAAGTCTATCTGGAAACGCTCGCGGAACGCTTCGTCATCGGGCTTGAAGCGGCTCATCCGGAGGATGCTGCCGCCGCGGTCGAAAATATCGTCGGCCTGGTGCCAGTCGATGTCGATGTAGTCCCTCTTTTCGGAGAAAAGGCCCTCGTATCCGCCGTTAAGGCCGATGACGCGGTATCCGTTCTCGAGGAAACATTTCGAAACCGAACTTATGACTGCGTTGATGCCCGGGGCCGGACCGCCGCCGGTAAGTATCAGGACTGAATCGTTGCTGTACATAGCTATATTATAGGTATCAATTGAGCAGTACGAGTGAAGCCACGGCTGCTGCATCATCCTCCATCGTGGCGCGATCTACGCTGTAGCGGTAGAGCGGGGAAGGGAAGGGATATGACGGATCGTGGATGGGACCGTTGACCAGCGTGTATTCGCCGTAAGGCTGGAGGTACTGCTTCATCACTTCGTGTATCGAAAGGAAAATCTCGCGGGGCTCGCCGACGGTAAATGTCCTGGCGCCGTCTCCGTCCTGACCGATGCTGTCGAGATGTATCTGGAGCAGGCACTTTTCCTTCTTGGAGGCTTTCTTGTCCTTGTCCCTGGCGGTGATATATCGCTTGTAAGCTTCCATCATCTCCGTGCTGCTGTCGAAATCGCTGATCAGCACATATACGGTGGGCGAAGGACGCAGGCGCGTCTTCTTGAACGAGCGGAGCACTTCGATCGCCGAGAGGGAGGCTGCAAGCGGGTCGCCTGCCATCTGTCCGAGCGAATCCCTCTGCTGGCTGACGTGGCTGCAGACCAGCGCGCTCCACTTGGGCCTGGCACCCTTGAGACGGGCGATGATCATTTCGCCGCTGGGAGTCTCGATCGTCTCGACATTCTTTTCGCCGACCTCGCGCATCGCCAGGAGGGTCAGATACTCGAGCGTGGTGGCGCAGTCTTCGCTGCCTTCGGTGCGATCCGGCCACTCCTCTTCGATCCGGGTGTAGTCATCCTTCATCTGGATGTCGCTGCGGCAGAACTCGAAAAGCCGGGCGAAACCCGTTTCGAGGTTTACTTTCGGCAGGCAGGACGCTGCCGTCAGGGCGGCTATTGTGATCGATATGGCAGATCTTGTTATCTTTTTCATTGCAGATTCAGTACTTTGAGATTGTTCCGGCCAAGGCGGACTTTAAGCCAGTTCTCTATTTTGGTTTTATCTTCTTCGCCCAGAGGCTTTTCGGTACGTATGATGGCGATCGTACGGCTGCTTACGGCCGTCGAATCATTGTCACGCAGGATGCCTTCGCCCTGAGTCAGCACGACCTCCTTTATGCCGGAGTACTGCGCCGAAAGCTCGGCCGCGATGGCCTCCGTAGGCAGTTCGGCCGCCTTGTATGAAGATACCAGCCGCTGCAGCGAATCGGCTTCGCTGCGAAGTGCCGCCGTCCGGTCCTCATTGCGTTCGAATACCTCGCGCAGGATGTCCGAGCCGGCGGTGGCGGGATTGGTATATGTCGCCTCTTCGTGCAGTACGACCTGGTCCCGCTTGAGCCCGTAGTGAGCCGCTTCGGTAAATAGGAACTCCCTGTCGTCATAGCTCAGGTCTTCGCCTGCCAGATAGAGGTCAAGCGTCATCGGGGACGACGAGGTGTTGATGTTGTGACGGTAGATGTAGCTGCGTCCGATAGTCTTGGTATGACCCACGAACTTGCTTGCGCTTCGCGAGAAATTGGTCTGACGGACGATCGATGCCGCGGAAATGACGCTCGGTATGATCAGGATGACCAGCAGTATGCTGACAAGCCGGTGCGTGCGCCGTTCCCTTGTCTTGTCTTCCTGCTGGACGCTCGGGAAACGCAGGTACTTGACCGTGAGGAATGTCGCCAGGGCGATGAATACGCTGTTGATCGTGAAGAGGTAAATCGCTCCGAAGAAGAACTTCCAGTTGAGCGAAGCCAGACCGTAACCTGCCGTGCAGAGGGGCGGCATCAGCGCCGTGGCGATGGCTACGCCCGAAATGACGGTGCCCTTTTCCTTTCGGGCGGTCTCCAGGATGCCTGCAAAGCCGCCGAAGAACGCTATGAGCACGTCGTATATCGAAGGATTGGTGCGGGCCAGAAGCTCGGTCGGATGCTCGAGCTTGAGGGGCGAAATGATGAAGTACAGGGTCGAAGTGATGATACTGATACTCACCATTATGAGGAGGTTCTTGCCGGATGATTTGAGCAATTCGCCATCATTGATGCCCATACCCAGGCCGGTGCCGATGATCGGTCCCATAAGGGGAGAGACCAACATCGCGCCGATGATGACCGGTATCGAGTTGACATTCAAACCGACGGATGCCAGTACGATGGCGCAGGCAAGAATCACGACATTCGGGCCGCGAAAGACGATGTTCTGGCGGATTGATTCGCACGCCTGCTCCCGGTCGACGTGGTTGTTGACCGAGACTATGGAACGAAGGTATCTGATTGTTGGATTCATACGGGCGAATTTTTCTGCAAATAAAATGCCGTCAGCCTTTTGACTCGCGTTTCTGCTTCTGCCAGAGCTGCCAGCTGTTGTAGAGATTCTGGAAAATTGAGTAGAATGCCATCAGCACGGATGACATCGGATCGAGGTACGTATTGGCCATCCAGATACCGTAGGCGCTGTTTTTCTGGCCGGTCAGCTGGCCTCCCGCCACGATATCGCCGTAGCGGCGGCCGATGGCCTTGCCTGCGGCAAACTGGACTGCGCAGATGACAAGAGCTCCGGCCGCAAGGACGAGGATGGCGCTTAATTTCGCCTCGTTGCGCGCAATCAGGAAATTGACCGTCTGTCCCATCGTCAGGAAGAGCGCGACGCCCCAGAGGTAGAACGCCCAGTGGCGGCGGCTCGCTATGGCATCATTGGCCTTCGGCCAGAAACGCTGGAGCAGCAGCGTGACCAGGCACGGCAGCACCAGTATCGAAGCCGTGTGCTTGAAAATGGTGAGGCACGAAGTCCAGAAGGGCAGTTCGCTTTGGCCGATGAACGTAAAGATGACCGGAGCCGCCAGGGCCGTTACCAGATTGCCGAAAATGGTATATCCGGTGACGGTCTTGCGGTCGGCCCCGAGCATACAGGAGATCACTACCACCGAGGCCGCGACGGGGCACAGGATGGCCACCATCAGCCCCTGGGACAGCACTTCGTCGTGCAGCAGCGCCCGGGCGGCGAAATACACTCCTACGCTCGCTGCGACCTGGAACGCCGCGATCCAGAGATCTATCGCTTTGATGCGGAGCGAAGTCAGGTTGACGGCGGTCAGGTTGAGCATCAGGATACTGAATATGATATAAGGTACGGACGGGGCCGCCCACCCGCAGAACGTGTGGAGCACGATACCCAGTCCGAGAGCGACGGGCAGTACCAGACTACGATGCCTTATCATGATCCAGATATGCTTTCAGTGCTTTCTTCCAGTGTCCGGGAATGATGATGTGATGATTGCCGATGGGATCGGTCATAAAGTATTTCACCGCTTTGCGGTCCACTTCGATCTCGACCTGCGTGCGACAGAGCGTAGGCTCGTCCGGATTGGCGGTGAGCATCGTCTCGAAGATGAACCTGCGGCGCAGGTCGGGCGATACCTTGAATATAGTCACCGGACCGAGCGGCATTATACCCTTGACTGCCATACCGATACCTGACTCGAAATGGGTGTCGAAACGCCATCCCGAAAGTATGTTGAACGGTACCGTGCAGTGGGCGAAGATCATCCTGCCCGTATCGGGATCGATGCGCGAAGGATTGGCCATAAATCCGCTGACCCCGGCCACGTGCTGTGCTATGAGCATCGAGACCATGCTGGGGATGTCACCCTCACAGGAGGCCGGGATGCCTTCGGAGTTGAGCAGGGCCAGTGCGAGGCAGCCAGTGTTCTTGACTGATGTGAGAAGGTCGAAGCAGCGGACCGTCAGGCCCTCCAGACGGTGGGTCGCCACCAGTCGCTTGAGGGCGCCGTATATCTCGAGCGCGCCGCGTGTAGTGGCGGGATCCCAGGGCTCGCGAAGATCCACGGGGGGCTCCACGGGCTCCTTCTTGCGAATCTCGGAGAGGAACTCGTACATCGGTATCTCGATCAGGTCAAGGTCGAGCTGACGGGACAGTGCACGACGGTCCGGGTCGGAAGCGACAAGCCAGTCTGAGGGAGCGCCCACGATACCCAGACGATGCCGCCTGCGCGGAGTTTCGGCCTGTCCGACGACTTCCAGCTGATGGATCCTCTGGGCCACGAATGAGGGTTTGCCGTGCAGGATCTCGCCCTGACGCTCCTGCTGGTGCAGGTAGGAGAGTATCTCCATCGAGGCTGCGAGTGAATTGCTCTCGCCGCTGGTAAGCAGCAGGAACCGCCCCTTGAGCGATGGATAAATCTTGCAGAATGCGGATTCGGTGCCGCCCGTGCGGATATAAATCAGGCTCAGGGGATGACGGCCGTAAGTCGAGAAATCGCTTCCGTAGAAGACCATCTCTATATTGCCGGCCGCTGCCACTTCGTTGAGAAACGGATCCTGACGCAGTTCGCCGGCCACTTCCTTGTGGAGGGCCGATGATATGGAGTAGATAGCAATTTTCATCGTTTACTGAACTTCACCGGCAGGAGCCCCGCCATCTGCGGGCTCTGCCGTCACATCTGCAGCGGCTTCTTCGCTGACCGTAACTTCGACAACCTCTGCGGCTTCAGCCTCGGCTGCAGCCTTTGCTGCACGGCAGGCCTTTATGCGGGGAATGGCGATCGCCGCACAAAGTGCGAGGATGACGATTACCCAGCAGAGAACCTTCCAGAAAGGAGTCTTCTTGCGGTACGGGTCCTTGACAGCCACCTTGGGATACTTGGCAATGCTGGTGAGCGTACGGCCGAATGCCGAGTTGACCAGGATGCGGGAGTTGATGGCCCAGCCGTTGGCGTTGAGCACCGGAGCCAGGTCGCGGCGGCGGAGCTTGAGCCAGGCGCTAAGCATCGACGGACCGGAAATCAGCAGCATAATGCCTGCAATGACTACCAGTACGCCCCACCAGGGCAGCTTGGCCAGACCGTTGAACAGGCCCGTGAATGCGCTGACCAGAAGGCCGACGGCCATACCTAATGCCGCAAAGATACCGGCGTACTTGGCGATGTCAAATGCGGGCTTCTGCTGTGCTGCAGCAGCGGGGTCGGCGGTGGCATTTTCGGCCTTGGCCGTAAGATTGCTCATCGACTCCTCTTCCTTCGCGGCGACGCGCGCGTTGATCTTGTCCGAGATCCAGCGGCCCAGCTTGCGGTAAGGTGTCCAGAATGCCTGGGGCACGCTGATGGGGTTTTCGATGATCTTGACGATGGTGGCGTCCCAGTCCAGACCGTTGCGGTCATAGAAGACGGCGTTCTTGCCCACGCGCATCATACGAATGTTGCCCTCGGTGACGACGGCCGCGATGGTCATCTTCTGGCCGAGTACCTTCGAATGGCAGTCGAGATAGAGCAGATACATTCCGCTCAGGCCCGCGATATCGCCGTGACGGCCGAGGTCGGTGACCTTGATGCAGAGCTCGCAGCAGCGCTGGTCGATGTAGAGCTTTCCGGCCTGGAAGTCTGCGAAACGATCCTCCTGGCGGCTGTAGAAGTCTGCCAGAGTTACGAAGTTCTTGAGGAAATGATAGAAGTCGCGGTGCAGGTGCAGGAAACGGTGGAGATCCTGGACGCTGCCGGCCTCGGCCTGCTGGTCAGCGAGGAACTTGTCGGCTTCCTCATTGACCGATGCTTTCCAGGCCAGATAAGTGGCCAGACGTCCCTGGACTGCCTTCCAGTCGGCTTCCGAGATGCTCTCGGCGCCGGGGAAGTCCTTGTCGAGGGCAAGCGCCTTGAGCTGCGCGAAATCAGCGGCCCAGGCCGGGTTGACCGCCTCGGTGACGGGCAGGCCCTGGCCTCCGCGGACGCGGAAGAGGGGATAGGTAGCTATCTCGTCCAGGCAGGTGGGGAGCTCCTTTGCGCTGATGGCGCTGATACGCTCTGTCGAAACGTCGAGCGCACCGGTGCTTTCGGTATCGAACGCCGCAAGGCGGCAACGCAGGAAATAGTCCTCGATCTTGGCTCCGAGCTTGTTTGCAAGGCCAAGTACGGTCTCGGTATCTGCGCCGTAGGGGAGGACGTTCTCCTCTGCCTCCTTGCCTGCGGCGGCTGCGGCTGCCAGCTCGGCGAGACGCTTTGCGGTGTCTTCCAGCGAGATGGTCTGCTTGTCGCTGCCTGCCGCCTCGAGAATGCGGGCTGCTGTCGCAGCGAGTGTCGCACCGTGTGCGTTTTCGGTATTGATGGCATCAAGCGGAAGCTCAGCCTCGGGCTTGATGAGAATGTCGGGATCCTTGAGCGCGCCAGTAAGGTCTTCTGCTGCGGCGATCACTTCCTGCACGCGGATGCGGCCGTCGTGGTCGGTATCGAGCATCTTGAGTGTGTCGCCGTCAAATTCGAGTCCGTCGACGGGGCAGCTCAGTACGGTCCAGAGCTTCTGGTCGAGTTCCTTGAGGTGCGCGATGTCCGCGCCGGTGGTGACGTCAACGCGCGTTACGCCGCCAACCTTGCTGTATTTCCAGCGGTATTTGCCTTTTTCCATAAGTAGAGGTTAATAGTTTGTTTGCATTCTTAAATCACAAATGTAGTTATTTTTATCAATTCTTGATTATATTTGCATGCAATAAAGCCGCACCTCCAATGCTTAAGATTTATTGCAAGAATACCCGTACCACGAAGGAATTCGCGGAGGGCACGACGCTCCTCGAGATGCTTCCCCAGTTTGAGTTCGAGCACCGTCACCGCATCGTTTCAGCCAAGGTCAACAACGTCTCGCAGGGACTCAAGTTCCGCGTCTTCAACAATCGCGACGTCGAATATCTCGACGCCACGAGTGCCAGCGGCCGCAGGGTTTACTGCCGTTCGCTGAGCTTTATGCTGTGCAAGGCGGCGAGGGATGTCTTCCACGGCAGCAGCATTTCGATGAAGCATCCGATATCGAACGGCTATTATTGCGAGATGCACAAGGCCGACGGAAGCCTCGCAACGGTGGAGGATATCTCGCTGCTGCGCGCGAGGATGGATGAGCTTGTGCGCTCCGATATGCAGTTCCGGCGCTATGAGGTGCGGACGGAGGATGCGATTCAGATTTTCCGCCGTGAGGGCTACGATGACAAGGTAAAGCTATTCGAGACATCGGGCCAGGTATATACGGACTATTATACGCTCGGCGACACGCCGGATTATTATTACGGCCGCCTCGTGCCTTCGACCGGTTATCTCAAGGTCTGGGGGCTCGAGCCTCACTACGGAGGTATGGTGCTGCGCGTCCCCGACCGCAACGACCCTGACACTCTGGCTCCATTCGTCGATCAGCCCAAGACCTACGAGGTGTTCAACGAAGACCTGCGATGGAATTCGATCATGGGCCTGGCAAATGTCGGCGATGTCAACCACGCCTGCCTCAAGGGCAGCGCCAGCGAGCTGATCCAGATTGCGGAGGCTCTGCAGGAGAAGAAGATAGTCCAGATCGCAGAGGAGATCGCCCACCGCGCCTCTGATGAGGATAATCCTGTGAAGCTCGTGCTGATCACCGGGCCTTCGAGCAGCGGCAAGACCACATTCTGCCGGCGCCTGAGCCTCCAGCTCAAGTGCTGCGGACTCCGGCCGCTGTCATTCTCGACAGATGATTATTTCGTCAACCGCATAGATACCCCGAAGCTTCCGGACGGCAGCTACGATTTCGACAATTTCGAGACGGTGGACCACTATTCGCTGCAGAAGGATCTGGAACGCCTGCTCTCGGGCGAGGAAGTCGATGTGCCGGAGTTCAATTTCGTCACCGGCCGCCGCGAATACAACGGCAAGAAGCTGAAGATGACACCCGGTTCGGTGGTGATCCTCGAGGGTATCCACGCGCTCAATCCCGCGCTGACGGACCAGATTGCCGACAGCCTCAAGTTCAAGATTTTCATTTCCACCCTCACGAGCATCCCTCTGGACAATCACAATTGGGTGCCCACGAGCGACAACCGTCTGCTGCGCCGCATCATCCGCGATTACCGCAAGGGGGCATTCACGGCCCGCGAGACCATCAGCCAGTGGCCTGCCGTGCGCGATGCCGAGGAGAAGTGGATCGATCCATATCAGGAGAACGCCGACGTGATGTTCAATTCGGCATACCTTATCGAGTTTGCGGTCATCCGCAATTTCGCCGAGCCGATCCTTTCGAGCGTTCCGAAAAACTGTCCGGAGTACTCCGAGGCGCACCGCCTGCTCAAGTTCATCCATTATTTCACGCCGGTATCCGACAACGAGATACCGCCCACATCGCTGCTGCGTGAGTTCGTCGGCGGCAGCCTCTATGATTTCCGAAGGTAATGGGCGCTGAAGTTACTCCGTGGGTCAAAATGTCCTCGCTCATCGAGGATGACTACCATCTGCTCGCGCTGCTGATGCGGGTGGGGATCACCGAGTCATTCGGAGAGCGTACGGTCGATGACCTGTGCTCCCGGGCCGGATTGGACACGGAGACTTTCATTCAGATCTGCCGTACGTTTTGCGACAGCGAGTACCGCGCCCCCGCGCAGGTGCTCCGCCGCTGCCGCGTAGATGATATCATCCGGTATCTGCACCATTCCCACGAGTATTACCTCAATACCGCCCTGGTTTCGCTTCATTCGCTTCTCGAAGAGCTCGTCGCTCCCGCTCCGAATGCGCTGAAGCGGGTCATCCGAAAGTTCTTCGAGGATTATCGTGACGATCTTCAAAACCATTTCGATTACGAGGAGAATATGCTGATCCCATATCTGCTGGACCTTCTGCGGGGCGTGGGCGGGCATCAGTCATCCTCGCTCCGGCTGCTTGAGGGCCACCCTCATATGAAGGCGTCCCTGTCCGATCTGAAGTCCCTGATAATGAATTCGCTGCCAGCGGCCTGCGACAGCGTCTCGCGCATCTCGACGCTGATGTTCATATTCGAGCTTGAGGAGGATGTGGAGCGCCATACGCGCATCGAGGATCGGATGCTCGTGCCGATTATCCGCCTGATCGAGAATCCGCGCACGCCATCTGCGACCGACGCTCAGGACGGGGAGGACGACCTTTCTCGAGGGGAATTGTCCGACCGTGAAAAGGAGATCCTCGTGGGCGTGGCGAAGGGCCTGCTTAACAAGGAAATCGCTGACCAGTACAATATCTCCATCAATACAGTCATTACTCATCGCAAGAATATCACGCGCAAGACCGGCATCAAGACCGTGTCCGGCCTGACCGTTTATGCCATCCTCAACAACTTGATAGATATAAATAGCATCGAATAAAAATTATTGCTATATTTGTAAGGATACACTTACAAGAATGGATTCGATAATCAATATCTACAAGATAGGCCACGGCCCTTCGAGCAGTCATACGATGGGCCCCCGCAGGGCGGCGGAATTGTTTCTCGAGCGCACCCCGCAGGCCGTATCTTATCGCGTTACTCTCTATGGCAGCCTCGCTGCGACAGGCCGGGGCCACCTCACCGACAAGACTATCATCGAGGCACTCGATCCCCGTCAGGTCGAGATTGTATGGAAGCCCGAGATCGTGCCTTCGTTCCATACCAACGGCATGCTCTTCGAGGCTCTGGATGCCGGCGGCGCGGTCATCGACAACTGGAAGGTGTACAGCATCGGAGGCGGTTCGATAGCAGAGGAGGGCCGTCGTCTGGCCGAGCCCGACATCTATCCGCATACCACGATGAAGCAGATCCGCAAGTATGTGGAGGACGAGGGGATTCCTTTCTGGGAGTATGTAGAGAGATTCGAGTCGCACGAACTTCCCGTTCATCTTGCAAAGGTGTGGGATCAGATGCAGGCCACCATCCTCGAAGGCCTTTCCAATGACCGCGTGATTCCGGGCAGCCTGCACCTTCGCAGCCAGGCCCGCCAGTATTATACGCGTGCCTCCAGTTACAAGCCCTCGCTGCAGAGCCGTTCGCTGGTTATGTCGTATGCGCTTGCCACTTCGGAGCAGAATGCCCGCGGCGGCCTCATCGTTACGGCTCCGACCTGCGGTTCGGCCGGCGTGCTTCCCGCAGTCCTGTATCATCTGAAGACCAATCACGGTTTCCCGGACAGGGATATTATCAAGGCTCTGGCTACAGCCGGTATTTTCGGCAACCTGATCAAGCACAACGCTTCGATTTCCGGTGCGGAAGTGGGTTGCCAGGGCGAGGTAGGCAGCGCCTGCGTCATGGCTGCCGTCGCAGCCACCCAGATTTTCGGCGGCACGCCCAAGCAGATCGAGTGCTCGGCGGAGATGGCTATGGAGAACAATCTCGGCCTGACCTGCGATCCGGTCTGCGGGCTTGTCCAGATCCCGTGCATCGAGCGCAATGCGATGGCCGCCCTTCGCGCGCTTGACGTCAATCTCTACGCTCTTCTGGGCGACGGTGGCCGCATGGTCTCCTTCGACAAGGTCGTCGAGACGATGAAACTTACCGGCAAGGACCTGCCCAGCCTCTACAAGGAGACCTCGCAGGGCGGTCTTGCAAAGGTCCTTCACAAGAATTCTGATTAAAACATTAAAACGATACTTATATGTGTGGAATTGTAGGTTATCTTGGTGAAAGGGATGCATATCCCATTCTTATCAAGGGTTTGAGCCGCCTCGAATACCGTGGCTACGACAGCGCGGGCGTCGCTCTTATCAACGGCAATGGCAATCTGGTCATTTACAAGTCCAAGGGCAAGGTCGCCGATCTTGACAATCTGGTCAAGGGCAAGGACCTTTCCGGCTCGACCGGTATAGCGCATACCCGCTGGGCAACGCACGGCGAGCCCAATGATGTCAATGCGCACCCGCATTTTTCCGAGTCGGGCAACCTGGCTCTGATCCACAACGGTATCATCGAGAATTACAAGTCTCTGCGCACGGAGCTTTCCAGCCACGGATATCATTTCCACAGTTCGACCGATACCGAGGCCATAGTGCAGCTCATCGAGTACATTATGGACTCGCACCATATCACTCTCGAGGAGGCAGTTCCCCTCGCTCTTGGCAACCTGGTCGGCGCCTATGCGCTGGTGATTGTCAACAAGAAGGATCCCGACAGCCTCATCGCGGCCCGCAAGGGCAGCCCGCTGCTGATCGGCGTGGGTGAGAACGAATTCTTCGTCGGATCGGACGCGACTCCTATCGTCGAGTACACTGACAAGGTCGTCTATCTCGATGACGAGCAGATTGCATATATGCGCAAGGGCAAGGAGATGGTCATTACCGACATCAACAAAGTCAAGAAGACTCCCGTCGTCAAGAAGCTCAATATGAGCCTCAGCCAGATCGAAAAGGGCGGCTTCCCGCACTTTATGCTCAAAGAGATTTTCGAGCAGCCGTCGGCTCTCGAGACTTCTATGACCGGCCGTCTCTACGAGAAGGAGAGCGGCGTGAAGCTTACCGGTATCATTGACAACAAGGAGCGCATCCTTGCGGCGCGCCGTTTCATCATCTGCGCCTGCGGTACTTCGTGGCACGCCGGCCTTATCGGCAAATATATCCTCGAGGAGCTTACGCGCAAGCCTGTGGAGGTCGAGTATTCTTCGGAGTTCCGCTACCGCAAACCGGTGCTTTTCCCGGATGACGTGGTGATTGCCATTTCGCAGTCCGGCGAGACTGCCGATACCCTGGCCGCCATCCAGCTCGCAAAGGAGTCGGGTTGCTTCCTCTTCGGTATCTGCAACGTGGTCGGTTCGTCCATTCCGCGCACGACCGATACCGGTATCTATACGCACGTGGGTCCGGAGATCGGCGTAGCTTCGACCAAGGCATTTACCGCCCAGGTAGCGACGCTCATCCAGCTGGCCATAGCCATCGCTGAGCTCGACGGCCGCGAACCCGAGCTGCGCCGCGAGATTATTTCCGAGCTTGTCAAGATTCCTTCAAAGATTGCCAAGATCCTGGAGCAGGATCAGATGATCGCGGACTATTCGAAGACTTTTACTTATGCCCGCAACTTTATCTATCTTGGCCGAGGCTACAACTATCCCGTGGCTCTTGAGGGTGCCCTCAAGCTCAAGGAGATCTCTTATATCCACGCCGAGGGTTATCCTGCAGCCGAGATGAAGCACGGCCCGATCGCGCTGATCGACGAGGAGATGCCGGTGGTCGTGATTGCGCCGCGCCGCGGCAATTATGAGAAGATCGTAAGCAATATCCAGGAGGTCAAGGCCCGCAAGGGCAAGGTGATAGCCATCGTGACCGAAGGCGATACCGAGGTCAAGTCGATGTCGGATTTCTATATCGAGATTCCCGATACGATCGACTGCCTTACTCCGCTGCTGACGGTTATCCCTCTGCAGCTCTTCTCGTATCATATCGCAATTGCAAAGGGCCGCGACGTGGACCAGCCGCGCAATCTTGCAAAGTCAGTGACAGTAGAATAGTTTTCGGATGGCTCAGATAATTGACGGACGCGCTATCGCCGCAGGGCTATACGAGCAGATGCGGCAGGAGGTCGAAGAGCTTGACGCCCGCTATGGACGCCGCCCGGGGCTTTATGTGATCATAGTCGGTGAGGATCCTGCAAGCCAGGTGTATGTCCGCAACAAGGAGATTGCGGCCCGCAAGGTAGGGATGGTCTCGGAGGCTATCCGCCTTCCCGGGAGCACTTCGCAGGAGGAGCTTCTTTCGGTGATAGATTCGCTGAACCGCGACCCTGCCGTGGACGGCATTCTGGTGCAGTTGCCCCTTCCCTCGCACATCGACAAGGATACGGTCATTGCGGCCGTGGCTCCGGACAAGGACGTTGACGGATTTTTCGGAATGAAGTCCGGCCTCACCCTCAAGGCGGGTTATGTGGCTCCGTGCACCCCGCGCGCTGCCATTCACCTGATCCGCACTACGGGGATGAAGATCGAGGGCTCGCACGCCCTGGTCATCGGACGCGGCGAGCTTGTCGGCAAGCCGGTCGCCGGCCTGCTGCTCGGCGAAAATGCCACCGTCACCATCGCTCATTCACGTACGCGCAATCTCCGCGACCTGGCCCTTACGGCCGATATCATCGTCGCGGCTGTCGGGCGTCCGCATCTTGTGACGGGCGATATGGTGAAGCCCGGCGCTGTGCTTATTGACGTGGGTATCAATACGCTTGAGGATGGCAGCATCGTGGGCGATATCGATTTCGAGGCGGCCTGCCAGAGGGCGGGGTATATCACTCCGGTGCCCGGAGGCGTCGGCCCTATGACTATCGCGATGCTTATGCGCAATACGCTTGACTGTTACAGCAAACACATCAGTTAGTTACTATGTACAAGGACGGTAATCTCTATGTTGCGCACTGTGCTGACGGTGCGCTCAATCTTGTCGGCCGTATGGCCAATCGCCACGGTCTGATCGCAGGAGCTACGGGCACCGGCAAGACGGTTTCCCTGCAGGTGCTTGCGGAGACTTTTTCGCAGGCCGGCGTGCCGTGTTTCATGGCGGATATGAAGGGCGACCTTTCGGGTGTCTCGCAGCCCGGCCGTATGAGTGGTTTCATAGAGAAGCGCTGCGCGGAGTTCGGTATCGAGGATCCGCAGTTTGCAGGTTGTCCCGTACGTTTCTATGATGTTTTCGGGGAGCAGGGCCACGCGATGCGTACTTCCATCTCGGCGATGGGCCCGCAGCTGCTTGCCCGGCTTATGGATCTCAATGAGACACAGGCAGGCGTGCTCAATGTAGTCTTCCGCATCGCGGATGACAACGGGCTGCTCCTGATCGACCTGAAGGATCTGCGTATGACGCTGGATTTCGTCGGCCGGGACGCTTCGAAGTTTACCGTCCGTTACGGAAATATTTCTTCGGCCAGCATCGGAGCCATCCAGCGCGCGCTGCTTGCCATCGAGAGTGAGGGAGGGGATAAGTTCTTCGGTGAGCCGACGTTCGATATAATGGACCTGCTTGATACCGAGAAAGGACTTGGCGTCCTCAATGTGCTTGCGGCAGACCGTCTGATGCTTCAGCCGCGTATTTATTCGACTTTCCTGCTCTGGCTTCTTTCGGATCTCTATGCGAAGTTGCCTGAGGTGGGGGATGCCGATCTTCCGAAGCTGGTGTTCTTCTTCGATGAGGCGCATATGCTTTTCGACGGCACGTCGAAGGCCCTGACTGACAAGATTGAGCAGGTGATCCGACTGATCCGCTCCAAGGGTGTCGGCATTTATTTTATTTCGCAGTTGCCGACGGATATCCCGGATGCCATTCTTGGTCAGCTCGGCAATCGTATCCAGCACGCTTTGCGTGCCTTTACGCCGAAGGACCAGAAGGCTGTCAAAGCTACTGCCCAGACTTTCCGGGCCAATCCTTCGTTTAGTACGGAGGAGGCTATCCTGGAGCTCGGGACCGGCGAGGCCCTGGTGTCGTTCCTCGATGAGAAGGGCGCTCCTTCCATCGTGCAGCGTGCCCGTATCCTTTTCCCTCTGAGCCAGATCGGCGCCATCACCCCGGAGCAGCGCGCCGCAGCCCTTGCTTCGGATCCCGCGCGTATCCGGTATTACGATAAGTTCGTGGATAATGAGAGTGCCTATGAGGTCCTCGCTGCCCGCACCGCTGAGGCCGAAGCCGCCCGCGCCGCTGCCGAGGAGGCTGCAGCCCGGCAGAAGGAGACCGAGCGTGTCGCCCGGGAGAAGGCCCGTGCGGAGAAGTCCTCCGACAGTACCAGGAAAGCTATCAAGCGTACTATCCTCGGGACGATGATCGGAGCGGCGATGACGAGTTTCGCCCGCAGTCTTGGCACACAGACGGCCCGCAGCCTGACCGGCTCCTCGACCCGCAAGTCTTCTACTTCCAAGACTACCACCCGGAAGACAACCACCCGAAAGTCCTCTACGGCGAAAACCTCTGCAGCCACCCGCAAGGCCGTCACCCGAGTCACCTCCGACCTCCTCAAAGACCTCCTGAAGTAGCCCTTTGCCCCGCCGGGCTTCCGCTGCGGCGGCAGATTCTTTTGCCCGCCGGCTGCGCCTTCGCGCCTCGAAGTTATATTTTTGCACGCCTCGCGGCTTAGCAAATAATATAACTATCTCGGCTCCACCAGGCTACGCGCAGCCGGCGGAGCGGTCGGTCGGCAGTTGCCTCGCAGAGGCTTGTCCACCCCCGGACAAGTATAGGGGGACGGGGCCCGCCGGCAGCAAGTTATCGCGTAAGCGATGACGCCGATGACGGTGGGAGGGGCCGGAGCGAACGAAGTGAGCGGAGTCCTCTGAGAGGCAAGCTGCCGCCGCAGCGGAGACGGCTGATATAAGTTAACAAACTGCGCCGCAGTGAAGAGGGAGTAAAAAAGAAAGAGGCCGGCTGTGGGGGCCGGCCTCTTGGTATGTGGCGGTACAGGTTACTTCTTGAGGAAGTCGTTGTACTTGTTGTATTTCTCCATATAATCGTCGCCGCGGTTACGGAAGCGGAAGTAGATGTTCTTGAGGTACTCTGCGATAGCTTCCTTGATCTCCTGGTCATCGGTCATCTCGAAAGACTTCTCGAAAGGCTCGATAGCAGCCTCGAGAGAATGCTCCATCTCCTTGATCAGAGCATTGTACTTAGCGTCATCATACTCGTCATTGGCCTTGACCTGGAGCTCGACGGCATTGTCATAATAGAGGATACCGACACTCAGGATACCATAGACATAAGTCGGGTCGATCTCGGTTGACTTGCGGAAAAGCTTCTCGGCATTCTCGATATCGCCAAGCTTCTTGTAAACATCACCCTCTACATAGTAAAGGCTGGCATTGCCCGGCTCGTTAGCCTGTGCGGCGTGGAGCAGATCGAAAAGCTTCTGCGGATCCTCGCCGGTGCTGCGATAGAGATTGATCAGGCCGACCAGGACACCCTGGCTCTGCGGATAGAGAGCGAAACCGTCCTCGAGGACCTTCTTGGCCATTTCGTTGTTCTCCTCAGAGAGATAGATCTTCGAAAGGTTCGTAAAGACATTGCCCTCCTGATAGTTGCCGTCAGCGATGCAGGCATTGTAGGTAGCGATTGCATTGCTGTTGTCGCCTGCCAGAGAATACATCACGCCGGAATAGTAGAAATTGGTCTCATCCTTCAGGTCGCGGCGGGCATTGAGCTTTGCAGCCTTGGCATACATCTCGGCAGCCTTTGCGAAATTGCCGGTCATATAATTGGCGTAAGCCTCCATCGTCATCTTCTCGTGCAGACCTTCCAGGCGGATGTTGATCTCATCCTTCTTGGCGCCCTTGGTATCCACCTCAAGGCCCTTGAAGTATGCATCTGCAGCATTCTGGAGCAGATCGCCCTCGATAGCGGGCTTGGTCACGATAACGAAATCGAGCAGGCCGCCGTCATTGTAGTAGAGCTCCTTGTCACGATAGACGTCAACTGTGTAGGCAGCGTCGCCGATAGTAATATCGCGTGTCTCGAGAATCACCTGCTTGCCGATGATGAGCTTCATGTCGGCGCGCCCAGTACCGCGGACGATATCGTTCGTAGGCATATCGTATGCATCGGTATAAGCCTTGCCCAGAGTCAGCCAGGTTGCCACCTTCTGCGACTTCTTGGCATCCTTGGATGCGTCAAGAGCCTTGTCGATAGCCTTCTGTGCAGCTTCTGGAGTCTTGGGCTGAGCTCCGGCCAGAGTAACGCTGAGAATCAGCGCGAGTGCGAGGAAAAAACGTTTCATAATATCAGATTTTAATTATTGTTTTCGTTTGCTTTGGGTTCTGTGGAATCAACTACCGTGCCGTCAGCGGAAATCTGCTCTGCAGCAGCTTCCGCAGGCTCTTCATCCTCGTGGGCAACGGTGCAGACCGAAGCGATGCTGTCGCCTTCGCGCAGGCTGATAAGCTTCACGCCCTGCGTCGCGCGGCCCGAAACCTTGATCGAAGAAACGGAGGTGCGGATGGTGATGCCGGACTTGTTGATGATCATCAGGTCATTGTCAGCCGTTACGGCCTTGATGGCAACCAGGTCACCGGTCTTGGGCGTGATCTGGATGGTTTTGACACCCTTGCCGCCACGGTTGGTGATGCGGTACTCGTCGAGGTCGGACTGCTTGCCGAAACCGTTCTCCGAGACGATCAGGATGCGGCGGTTCTGGACAGCGGCCTCTTCGGGATTGACGCAGACCATGCCGATAACCTCGTCGTCATCGTCGATGGTGATGCCGCGCACGCCGGTCGAATTGCGGCCGATGGCGCGCGCATTCTCCTCATTGAAGCGGCAGCAGCGTCCCTTGCGGCCCGCGAGCAGAATCTCGCTGTTGCCGTCGGTAAGGACAGCCTCGAGCAGCTCGTCGTCCTCGCGGATGTTGATGGCGATGATACCATTTGCCCTCGGGCGCGAATAAGCCTCCACGAGAGTCTTCTTGATAACGCCGCGCTTGGTGGCCATAACGATATAGTGGCTGGTGATGAACTCCTCGTCATTGAGGTTGCGTACATTGAGGTAAGCCTTGACCTTGTCGTCCGGCTCGATCTGGATGACGTTCTGGATGGCGCGGCCCTTCGAAGCCTTGGTGCCTTCGGGAATGTCATAGACCTTGAGCCAGTAGCACTTGCCGTTCTGTGTAAAGAGCATCAGCGTGCTGTGCATATTGGCCACGTAGATATGCTCGATGAAATCCTCTTCGCGCGTGGTGCTGCCCTTGCTGCCGATGCCGCCGCGGTTCTGCGTACGGTATTCGGTAAGCGAGGTGCGCTTGATATAGCCCATATGGGAAATGGTAATAACCACGTCCTCGTCGGGGTAGAAGTCCTCGGGATTGAAATCCTCAGCCGAAGCTACAATCTCGGTGCGGCGCTCGTCGCCGTACTTATCCTTGAGCTCTGCGAGCTCGTCCTTGATGATGCCCATCTGAAGGGACTCGTTGGCCAGGACCTCGCGCAGGTGGTCGATAAGCTTGCAAAGCTCGTCATACTCAGCCTGCAGCTTGTCACGCTCCAGACCGGTCAGCTGGCGCAGGCGCATCTCCACGATGGCGTCCGCCTGGACCTGAGTAAATCCGAACTGCTCCATCAGGCCGGTGCGTGCGGCATCCGGAGTCTTGGAAGCGCGGATCAGGGCGATGATCTCGTCGATGATATCCAACGCCTTGAGCAGACCTTCCAGGATATGGGCGCGCTTCTCGGCCTTTTCGAGATCGAACTTCGCGCGGCGGATGACCACCTCGTGGCGGTGACGGACGAAATACTTTATGATGTCCTTGAGGTTGAGCAGGCGGGGACGCCCGTCAACCAGGGCGATATTGTTGACTGAGAAATTGACCTGCAGCTGGCTGTACTTGAACAGGTTGTTGAGAACGATACTGGAGACAGCGCCCTGCTTGAGGCGGATGACGATACGCATACCCTTGCGGTCGCTCTCGTCATTGATGTAGGCGATGCCCTCGATACGCTTGTCCTCGACCATCTCGGCGATGTGCATAATCATCTCGCGCTTGTTGACCGCGTAGGGGATCTCGGTGACGACGATGGTCTCGCGTCCGCTCGAGGAAACCTCGATCTCGGTCTTGCTGCGGATGACGATCTTGCCGCGTCCGGTCTCGAATGCATCGGTGATGCCCTTGTAGCCCTGGATGATACCGCCTGTCGGGAAATCAGGACCCTTGATGTACTGCATCAGCTCCTGGACGGTGATATCCGGGTTGTCGATGTATGCGGTAATGGCGTCGCAGCATTCGCTCAGATTGTGCGGGGCCATATTGGTGGCCATACCTACCGCGATACCGTCGGAACCGTTGAGCAGAAGCATCGGAGCCTTGGAAGGCAGCACGACCGGCTCGGGAAATTCGCCGTCAAAGTTAGGCTGGAAATCGACTACGTTCTTGTCGAGGTCCTCGAGCACTTCGCCCGCCAGCTTTTCGAGCTTCGCCTCGGTGTAACGCATTGCCGCCGGCGAGTCGCCGTCGACCGAACCGAAGTTGCCCTGTCCGTGGACAAGAGGGTAGCGCAGGCTCCAGTCCTGGGCCATACGGACCATCGCGCCATAGACGCTGCTGTCGCCGTGCGGGTGGTACTTACCGAGGATCTCACCGACGATACGGGCCGACTTCTTGACACTGGCGCCTGCCGTCAGTCCGAGTCCGTACATACCGTAAAGGACGCGGCGGTGGACCGGCTTCATACCGTCCCGGACATCGGGAAGGGCGCGCGAAACGATGACCGACATCGCATAATCGATGTATGAAGACTTCATTTCGCTCTCAATATCAACGGGAATGATACTGCCCGAAGCGGCGCTCTCTTCAATTATCTTGTTTTCTTCCATATGCATTATTGTAATAACTCGTAAATGTACGCATTTTTCGCCATTTTTGCAACAAAAAACAACCCCTGCGGCTGTGGATAACTTTATTTGTGCCGATGGAGATTGTTGACTATCTTTATGATTTGAAAAATCATCAAAATCTGCACTTCCGATGACCCCACGGCCTTCCAATGACATACGCATCATCCTGAGTTTCGCGAGGGAGGAGGCTATCCGCCTGGGCAGCCTGACGATCCGCACGGATCATATTTTCCTCGGCCTGCTGAGGCACCGTCGCTGCGAGGCTGTCGCCGTGCTCAACGCGCTCGGGGCGCAGCTGCAGGAGATCAAGCGGAGCATCGAGACCCTGATTGCGGCGCCGCAGCCCATTCCCTTCGGCCAGTCGTCGCAGGTGGCACTCTCGGTAGAGGGACGGGACCTCGTATCCAAGGAGGTTTCACGCCTCGTGCCCGATGGAGAGACTCCCGATTCGACCCATCTTCTGCTGGCCATAATGACTTCCACCGACGGAGTCAGCCATCAGGTGCTCTCCGATGCGGGGATCCGAGTACAGGACGTTATGGACCATATTTCGCACGGCGCACAGACCGACGGAGCTTCGGGACGCAGGCAGGAAGGCGAGCTTCTCTCGCGTTTCGGCTATGACCTGGTCAATGCCGCCGTCAGCGGTAAGCTTATGCCCGTTATCGGCCGCGACCGCGAGATCCTGCGGCTGGAGCAGATTCTCTGCCGCCAGAAGAAGAACAATCCCCTGCTGGTAGGCTCTTCCGGCAGCGGCAAGTCAGCCGTGGTCGAGGGCCTGGCCCTGCGCATTGCCGCCCGCACTGTCGCAAGGCCCCTGCTGGACAAGCGCATTGTGCTGCTGGACCTGGGTACTGTGGTTGCCGGGACGAAGTTCCGCGGACAGTTCGAGGAGCGGCTCAACGGCATTATCAAGGAGGTCCGCGAGAGCGGCAATACGATCCTCTTCATAGACGAGATCCATTCGCTGGTAGGCGCCGGCGGCGGACAGGGCTCGATGGATGCTTCCAGCCTCCTGAAGCCCGCTTTGGCCCGCGGCGAGCTGCAGTGCATCGGGGCGACCACATTCGACGAGTACCGCAGCATTTTCAGCCGTGATACGGCGCTTGACCGCCGTTTCCAGAAGATAACGGTCGAGCCTACGACGTTTGCCCAGACCCTGCACATCCTTGAGGGTGTCCGTCCGCATTATGCCAATTATCACGGAGTCGAATACACCGACGAGGCGCTGAAGGCGTGCATCACGCTTTCGGACCGCTATATACACGACCGTTGCCAGCCTGACAAGGCGATAGATATCCTGGATGAGGCTGGAGCAGCGGCAAGGATCCGTGTCGGCCTGCCTTCTGCTGAGCTTTCGGCCGAAGAGGAGGAGATAGCCGCCATCCGTCAGGCAAAGCGCCAGGCGGCGAAGGATGGTGATTTCCAACAGGCTGCGGAGCTGCGCAGGGCTGAGATAGGCCTGATGAAGGAGATGCAGATCCGAGCAGAGGAGGCCGATGCCCGCGAGGACGTAAAGGTCGTAGTCAGTGAGACTGATATCGCGGATGCCGTCGCGACGGTTACGGGCATCCCTGTGAGCCGTGTGGCGGCGGGTGAGGCGGAGCGCCTGATGGGCATCGAGGCTACGCTCAGCGCATCTGTCATCGGCCAGGACGAGGCCATCCGCGAGGTGGCCCGCGCCATCCGTCGCAACCGCAGCGGCCTTCGCAATCCCGGCAAGCCCGTGGGGACGTTCCTGTTCCTCGGCCCGACCGGCGTGGGCAAGACTTACCTTACCAAGAAGATCGCGGAGTATATGTTCGGCTCGGCCGAGGATATCATCCGTATCGATATGAGTGAATACTCGGAGAAGTTCACGGCTTCGCGTCTTATCGGCGCGCCTCCGGGTTATGTGGGCTACAACGAGGGCGGCCAGCTGAGCGAGGCGGTCCGGCGCAAGCCTTATTCGGTCGTCCTGTTGGATGAGATAGAGAAGGCTAGTCCCGATATCTACAATCTGCTTCTCCAGGTGCTTGACGAGGGTAGGCTCACGGACAGCACCGGCCGGCAGGTGGATTTCCGCAACTGTATCATCGTGATGACTTCCAATGTGGGCAGCCGCGAGCTGAAGGATTACGGTGACGGCATCGGTTATGCCCGCAGCCGGGACGACCGTGGCCGCACCAGCCGCAATATCATCAACAAGGCTCTCGACAAGCGTTTCCCTCCGGAGTTCCTCAACCGCCTCGATGCGCAGGTGTATTTCAACCAGCTCTCACGTGAGGATATGCTGCGGATTCTGGATATCGAGCTTCGCGGCCTGCAGCAGCGTGTGACCGATGAGGGATTTACGCTCGAAGTTAGCGAGGCTGCACGCGATTTTATCGCCGATACGGGCTTCGATCCGCTTTACGGCGCCCGTCCCCTGAAGCGTGCCATCCAGCAGTACATCGAGGATCCCCTTGCGGAGACCATCCTGAGTGGCGCCCAGCGCGGCTCAACCCTCCGCCTCGACCTCTCCTCCGCCACCAACGACACCCTCGTCACCATCCGCTAAACCCGCCAAGCGTGCCTATCGTCCCTAAAATTGGGACGATAGTCGCAAAAAAGGCCTAAAATGCACCTACCGTCCCTGTTTTTGGGACGATAGGCACGCTCCATCCTCCTTTAGGGCCCCCGAGGTCTCATCCCCTATGTCATCCTGAGGCCGCAGGCTGAAGGATCTATCGCTCCGCACGGAAAGCAGCGTTCTTCCGGCGGAACTTCTCTCGCGCCTGCGGCATCTTCTCTTGACCGCCGGCTTCGCCTCCGCGCCTCGAAGTTATATTTTTGCACGCCTCGCGGCTTAGCAAATAATATAACTATCTCGGCTCCACCAGGCTTCGCTCAGC
Source organism: uncultured Bacteroidia bacterium (assembly GCA_902773925.1). GTDB lineage: Bacteria > Bacteroidota > Bacteroidia > Bacteroidales > UBA932 > Cacconaster. The sequence goes on from CACYGI010000005.1 coordinate 35,699, forward strand.
CGGCGGAGCGGGCGGTCGGCAGTTGCCTCGCTGAGGCTTGTCCACCCCCGGACAAGTATAGGGGGATGGGGCCCGCCGGCAGCAAGTTATCGCGTCAGCGATGACGCCGATGACGGTGGGAGGGGCCGGAGCGAACGAAGTGAGCGGAGTCCTCAGCGAGGCAAGCTGCCGCCGCAGCGAAAGCCGGCGGTTGGAGGGGAAAAAAAACGAGGTGTCAGTGTCGGTACCTCGTTATTCGTATGCGGCAAAGCTATTAAAGTTGTTTCAGATAGCAGCGGGCACGCTTGTGGATGCGGTTTTCGAACTTGTTCCAAAGGTTCTGGACGCTGATGTTTGTCTCGAGCTCGCGGGTCGTCTCCACGTACTTGATGCCGTACTTCTTGATGATAAACGAAGTCGAATCAAAAATGATCGCGTTCACACCCTTGCTCTTGTAGTCATCATCGATGCCGATGAGCAGCGTATCCAGAACTTCGTTATGATTGAGGGCGCGCAGGATATGGATGAAGCCGAACGGGAACAGGCGGCCCTTGGCCTTCTGCAGCGCGCGGGCGATCGAGGGCAGGCAGATGCCGAAACCGACCATCCTGTTCTCCCCGTTGCGGACCACGCACACGAAATCCGGACGGAGATTGGGAACGAACTGCTTCTTAAGGTCCTCGACCTGACCCTTTGTCAGCTCCGAGAAACCGTGGATATTGCGATAAGTATGATTGAGCAGGTCGGCCATCTCGTCAAACGTGCGGACCATCTCCTTCTTGTTGCGGATCTTCTGCACGTGCAGATTGTAGCGTTTGGAGACGAGCTCCGCCACGCGGGAATACTCCTCGGGAAGGGGGTAGGGTATCTTGACGAGCATCTCGACCCAGTCCACGTCCTTGACAAAACCGCGCTTGAGAAGGTGCGGCTCATAGTACGGGTCATTGTATTTGCCGTAGGCAGTCGGAATCTCAGTAAAACCATCCACCAGCACGCCGGAAGCGTCAAACTCCAGGAAGCCTAGCGGACCGTTCAGATTGTCCATACCCTTCTCGCGGGCCCACTCTTCGACCTTGCCCAGAAGTGCGTCCACCACGTCGTCATCGTCGATGAAATCCATAAAACCGAAGCGGCACTGGCGCTGGTTGGTCTTCTCGTTGTAATTGCGGTTGATAATGGCGGCGATACGGCCGACAGGCTTGCCAGCCTCGTCGTATGCCATCCAGTACCGGGCCTCGCAATACTCGAACGCGTGATTCTTCCGCTTGTCAAGCGTATCCAGATCGGCGCTGATAAGCTGCGGAACGTAGTAAGGATTGTTCTTGTAGAGCTTGTTGGGAAACTCGACGAACGGACGGAGATCCTTGCGCGTAAAGAGTTCTTTGACGGTGACTTTCATGGGATGAAGTATCTGGTTAGAGCTTGTAATAGGATGCCAGAATGGAAGCGAACCAGCTGTCCGGAAGAATCCTCTTGAGCAGTGTGGAAAGGCGCTGCTCGAAGGTACTGATGACATAGCGGTAGCGGGGATGGCGGCAGCGGATGATGCGCGAGACCTTGCAGGCAAGGTGCTCGGGGCGAAGTCCGCCGGTCTCGTCCTTTTCGAAGCTCTCGACTGCCCGGTGCATACTCGGGTATGCCGTTGCAGCCTCGTCGCTGACCGAAGTCTTGAGCCTCGAGGCCGTAAATCCTGTCGCAAAGTCGCCCGGCTCGATGACCGTGACCTTGACGCCGGTATGGCGAAGTTCGAGGCGGAGTGACTCGCAGAGGCCCTCGATGGCAAACTTGGACGCGCTGTAGAATCCCTGGAAGGGGAGACCCATCAGTCCGCCGATGCTGCTCAGGCAGATGATGTGGCCTGCGCCTGCTCCGCGCATATGCGGCAGAGCGGCCTTGATGAAACGCACCTGACCCATAAAATTGGTATCCATCTGGGTGCGGATCTCCTCGTAGGTGTTGAACTCGATCGGCCCGCCGATACCCATCCCGGCGTTGGTGATGAGCACATCGATGCGGCCTTCGGCGCCGATGACCGTGCTGACAGTACGAGTGACAGCCTCCTCGTCGCGGACGTCGCACTTGAGATAGCGCACGCCCTCGATCGGCTCCACGTCGCGGCGCACGGTGCCATAGACAGTGTGTCCGTCAGCCGAAAGCCTGCGGGCCATAGCCTGGCCGAAGCCCGACGAAATACCTGTGATCAGAACTATCATTTGCCGATGATACCGAACTCGCGGAAGGTGGCCGTGAGCTTGTCAATAGCCTCGTTGAGCTGGTCGAAAGTATGGGTAGCCATAAGCGAGAAGCGGACCATCGTGCTCTCCTTGGGTACTGCGGGCGAAATGACCGGATTGACGAAGACGCCAAGGTCAAGCATGCGGCGCGTGATGCCCAGCACCACCTCGTCCTCTCCGCCGACGAACAGCGGAATGATGGGGGTCTCGGTATGGCCGATATAGAATCCGTTTTCGCGGAATGCTTTCTGTGCGTAGTGGGTAAGGTCCCAGAGGTGCTGGATGCGCTCGGGCTCGTCGAGCATGATATCGATGGCGCGGCTGACGGTGGCAATATTTGCCGGAGGCATGCTGGCGCTGAAAATCAGCGAACGGGAGACGTGCTTCAGGTAATTGATGACCTGATGGCTGCCGGCGATGAATCCGCCGAGCGAGCCGAATGACTTGGAGAAGGTACCCATGATCAGGTCCACGTCCTTGGTCAGGCCGAAATGCGAAGCGGTACCGCGACCCTGCTTGCCGATGACGCCGATGGCGTGAGCGTCGTCCACCATAATGTTGGCGCCATACTTCTTCGCGAGTTCGACGATCTCGGGCAGGCGGCAGATATCACCCTCCATCGAGAAGATACCGTCGGTGACGATAAGCTTGACGCTGTCGGGATTGCAGAACTTCAGCTTAGCCTCCAGAGACTCCATATCGTTGTGCTGATACTTGAGCACCTTGCCGAATGAGAGGCGGCTGCCTTCGATGATCGAAGCGTGGTCGAGCGAGTCGAGGAGGATGTAATCCTCACGGCCGCCGATGGCCGAAACCACACCCAGGTTGACCTGGAAACCGGTGCTGTAGCTGACGGCTTCCTCCATGCCGACGAGGCGTGCGAGCTTCTCTTCGAGCTCTTCGTGTATATCAAGCGTGCCGTTCAGGAAACGGGAACCCGAGCAGCTTGTGCCATATTTGTCGATCGCTTTCTTTGCAGCTTCCTTGAGGCGGGGATCATCGGAAAGTCCCAGATAACTGTTGGAACCGAACATCAGGACCTTCTTGCCGTTCATTATGACGACGGGGTCCTGACCTGATGAAATAGCCCTATAATACGGGTAGATGCCGCTTTTTTTGTATTGAACGTCACGGTCATACAGTCCGCATTTTTCATTAAGTCGATTCATCTTCGTTGGTTTTTGTACATGTTTTAAGGCCGTAAAAATACATAAAAATTGGCCTTATTGGAACAATAAGATCCTAAAAAAGCAGGTATCTGTCAGATTGTCAGGCCAGGGCCGCCCCGGTGGGCGTTTCCCCGTGCCTCTTCAATTCTTCGGGAGTCCCTTCGAAAATGAGCTCTCCGCCCCTGTCTCCGGCATCCGGGCCGAGCTCTATGACCCAGTCCGCAGAGCGGATCACGTCAAGGTTGTGCTCGACCACGATGATGCTGTGGCCGCGGCTGATGAGCGCGTCAAATGCTTTGAGCAATTTCTCTACGTCGTAGAAATGCAGACCGGTCGTGGGTTCGTCGAAAATGAAGAGCATCGAGCGGGAGGGGGAGTCCTGCATAAGGAATGAGGCCAGTTTGATGCGCTGGCTTTCGCCGCCGCTCAGGGTGCTGCTGCTCTGGCCGAGACTGACGTACGACAGGCCGACGTCCATCAGCGGCTGCAGCTTGCGGGCTATTCGCTGCGCCAGCTCTTCTTTCTTAGAGCCGAAAAAGGCGATTGCTTCTTCGACGCTCATTTCCAGCACCTGGCTGATGTCGCGCCCGGCGTATTTGACTTCGAGGATCTCGTCCTTGAAACGGCGTCCGTGGCAGGTTTCGCATACCATCCGGATATCCGCCATAAACTGCATGCTTATCTTGACCTCGCCTTCGCCGCTGCACTCGGGGCAACGTCCGCCCTCGATGTTGAATGAGAAATGCGAATGGCCGAAACCGTTCATTTTGGCGTAAGGCTGCTCCGAGAACAGACGGCGGATGTCATCGTATATCTTGAGGTAGGTGGCCGGATTGGAACGGGTGCTCTTGCCGATGGGATTCTGGTCGATGTATTCGACCGCCGCGATGCGGCTCAGGTCGCCTTCCAGTGCGCGGTGCAATCCGGGACGGTCGCCCATCTCGTTGATCTGCCGGTAGAGGGCTGGATAGAGTATTTCGCCGACGAGCGAAGATTTGCCGCTGCCGCTCACGCCCGTCACGACAGTCAGGCAGCGCAGGGGGAAGCGTACGTCGATGTCCTTGAGGTTGTGCTGCATCGCCCCGCGCACGGTGACGCTGTATTTCCAGCCGCGAGGCTGGTGCTGCGAACTGACCTTGCGCATTCCGGCAAGGTAGTCTATCGTAAGGGAGCGGCACGGTTCGTCAGGATGCGCCAGCCGGCGGGATACTTCTTCCTTGGCATCGCCCTGGAATACGATCTGCCCGCCGCTTTTGCCGGCCAGCGGCCCGATATCTATCACCATATCCGCCGAGCGGATGATCTGTTCGTCGTGCTCCACGACAATGACGGTGTTGCCCAGGTCGCGGAGCTGGCGGAGGACGCCTATCAGGCGCTGCGTGTCGCGTGGATGAAGTCCGATGCTCGGCTCGTCGAGAATGTACATCGATCCGACCAGATTGTTGCCCAGCGAGCTGACAAGGCTGATGCGCTGGCTCTCGCCGCCGCTCAGAGTATTGGATGCGCGGTCGAGCGTGAGGTAAGAAAGCCCCACCTGGTCAATGTACGAAAGCCTTTGCACGATCTCCTGGATCGGACGCTGCGCCACCGAACGGTCGTAATCGTCCAGATGCTCCGGCAGCTGGCGGAAAAATGCCAGGACCTCTCCGATAGTCATCTTCATCAGCTGGTGGATGTTGTAGCCTCCGACCCTGACGTAGAGGGCCTCGGGACGCAGCCGGCTTCCGCCGCAGGTGCGACAGACGGTCTTGCCTGAGTATCTCGACTTAAGGTATCGATACTGTATCTTATGACGCTGACTGTCAATCCATTCGAAGAACGGCATTATGCCCGTGAAATGCTCGCATCCGCGCCAGAGCAGATCCTTCTCATCCGGGGTTAGTTTGTTGTATGGCCGGTGGATCGGGAATCCGGTCTGCTCAGCGCTCATTATGACCTGATCGCGGAAATGCTGCATCGTCGCGCCCTTCCAGCAGTTGACCGCGTCCTCGTAGATGCTTAGGGTCTTGTCCGGGACGACGAGATCTTCGTCGATACCCATCACCTTGCCGAAACCACCGCATTCGGGGCAGGCTCCGATGGGGCTGTTGTAGCTGAAGAGAAATTCGTCCGGGCGGATGAAAGTGATGCCGTCGGCTTCGAAGCGGCTTGAGAACTGCCGGCACTGGCTGCCGCAAAGGACGTAGATCGTGCCTTCCGCGTGCTTGAATGCTGTCTCTACGGAGTCAGTTGCGATGCTGCGATTCTCTTCGTTATCTTCCGTGGCAAGACGCGCGATAAGGAGCAGCATCTGCCGCCTGTCGGCAAATCGTGGAAGATCCTGCAGGACCTCGTCGATGCGGCTGATGGTCCCGTCCGGAGCGAAGACTCTCGAATAGCCTTCGGCCTTGAGTCCGAGCAGGCGTTCGGTGCGGCCGTCGGCATCCTCCCAGCCGAATTCGGTGCCCAGCAGGACGTAGGGCACCTCGCCGTGGCTGAAGATGTATTCCGTGACGCTGCGGGCTGTATCGCAGGTGACTTCGCGGCCGCTGACGGGCGAAAACGTATGGCCTATGCGGGCGAAGAGCAGGCGCAGGTAGTCGTATATTTCGGTGCTGCTGGCAACGGTAGAGCGGGGATTTCGGGTCGTCACCCGCTGGCCGATGGCAACGGCGGGAGGCAGGCCGCTGATAATGTCCGCATCCGGCTTGCTCATACGGCCCAGGAACTGGCGGGCGAATGCCGAGATGCTCTCGGCGTACCGGCGCTGCCCTTCGGCGTATAGCGTATCGAATGCGAGGGACGACTTGCCGCTGCCGGAAATGCCGGTCAGCACTACGAGCCGGTTGCGGGGTATCGTGAGCGAGATATCCTTCAGGTTGTTGACCCTGACACCGGAGAGCGTGATGCAATTGTCGTCTTTGAGTTCTGCCATGCCTTATGATTGATTGCGCAACTGGCCGGGAGTCATCCCGGTCTTATCCTTGAAATTGCGGTAAAAAGTCGCTTCGCTGCGGTATCCGCACCTTTCTGCGATTTCGGTCAGCGACATATCCTTATCCGCCCGGAGCAGGGTGATGGCCGCATCGATGCGGTAATCATTGATATATTCGCTGAATGTCTTGCCGTAGCGCTGGTTGATGAATGCGGAGAGGTAGCTGCGGTTGGTGCCGAGCCGCTTTGCCACCTCATCGACGCCGATGCTGCAATGGCTATAGATATGCTCCTCTTCCATCAGGCCTTTAAGGGGTATCTCCAGGTCCGGAAGCATATCCGGGACCTGGATGCAACCTGCGCAGCGGTGTCGCCGGCGGCGGACGAGCCTCAGGATGATGGCTGCGATGAGGAGAGAAGCAGCTGCGGCGGGTATTATGTACGGCTGGAGGGACATTCTAACTGTAGGCTTCTCCGCCGATGAATACCTGACGGATAAATGGCGTATGGTGCAGATACGGGATCTTGACGATGTCCCAGCCGGGCTGCGTGAGTATCAGGTCGGCGCGCTTGCCTTCGGCGATCGATCCGGTAATGTCCGAGATGCCCATTGCGCAGGCCGCGTTGAGCGTCACGGCGTTGAATGCGCGCTGCGGGGTAAGTCGCATCCTGATGCACCCCAGGGCCATCACGAAGCGCATGTCACCCGAAGGTGATGAGCCGGGGTTGTAGTCGGATGCCAGGGCCACTCCGAGTCCTGCATCTATGAAGTCGCGGGCGCGACCGTACGGGATGCCCAGGAAGAATGACGAACCGGGGAGCATCGTGGGCATTGTCTGTGAGCCTTTCAGGGCCTGGATTTCTTCCTCGCCGGTCCTTTCGAGGTGATCGACTGAGAGGGCTCCGTAGCGGACTCCCACCTGTACGCCTCCGCTGACGGCCAGTTCATTGGCGTGGATCTTGGGCCGCAGGCCGCATCGCGCTCCGGCCTCGAGGATACGGGCGGTATCTTCCACCGTGAAGAATCCTTCGTCGCAGAATACATCCACGAAGTCGGCGTAGCGCGCGGCTTCAGGCATCATTTCGCAGACAAGGCGGACATAGTCTTCGTGGGTATATCCGCGGCCAACGGCGTGCGCCCCGAGGAAGGTGGAGCGGATGGTGCCCGGATACGATTTACGGATGCGCTCTATAACTCGGAGCATCTTCAGCTCGTCCTCGGGATTGAGGCCGTAGCCGCTCTTGATCTCGATGGCGCCGGTTCCCTTGAGCGTCATTTCGCGCACGCGCTCCATCGCCTGACGGTAAAGCTCATCCTCGGATGTATGGTGCAGCCGGTCGGCGGAGTTGAGTATGCCGCCTCCGCGGGCCGCTATCTCTTCGTAGCTGAGGCCGTTGAGCTTGTCGAGGAACTCTCCGTCGCGGCTTCCGGCATATACGATGTGGGTGTGGCTGTCGCAAAATGATGGCATCAGCATTCCGCCGCAGGCGTCCACCTTCGCGGCTTCTTCGCGGGGCGGAGTACCGGTGCCGAATGACTTGATCAGGCCGTCTTCGACCAGGAGCCAGGCGTCTTCGATGCACTGCACCTGATCCATTGCGTGACCCTCGAGGCGCAGCGTGCCCTTCGGGGTGATGCCTGCCAGAGTGCCGATATTGACGAAAAGAGTCTTCATTCCAGCGGACTTTAGTATGCCATCGGGCGGTTGATGAATTCGGCCGCGGCCGCGATAAGCGGATGCAGGTAGGTGTCTTCTTCGACGAACGGCACCTTTGCGCGGAAATCCGCGTGCAGCTGCTCGATGACCGGGGAGGACTTCAGCGGGCGGCGGAACTCGAGCGCCTGGGCGGCGTTGAGCAGTTCGATGCCGAGTACGGTGCGGACATTGTCGATGACGCGCACTAGCTTCGTGGCGGCATTAGCGCCCATACTTACGTGGTCTTCCTGACCCTGAGAGGACGGAATCGAGTCGCAGGATGCCGGCCAGCAGAGGCCCTTGTTCTGGCTTACGATGGATGCGGCCGTGTACTGCGGGATCATAAATCCGCTGTTAAGTCCGGGCTTTGCCACCAGGTAGCGGGGCAGTCCGCGATAGCCGTGGATCAGCAGGTAGGTGCGCCTTTCGGAAATGCTTGCCAGCTCCGACATCGCAACGGCCAGCATATCCATCGGAATGGCTATCGGCTCGCCGTGGAAGTTGCCCGCCGAGATGACCATATCCTCGTCAGGGAATACGTTGGGGTTGTCGGTGGCCGAATTGATCTCGGTGCCGAAAACTTTCGATGCGTAACGGATGGTGTCCTTGACAGCTCCGTGCACCTGCGGGATGCAGCGGAACGAGTAGGGGTCCTGGACGTGCTCCTTGGCCTGCTTGATAATCGTGCTGCCTTCGAGCAGCTGCATAAACCGGGCTGCGGTGTCCTTCTGGCCCTGATGGGGACGGATATTGTGGGTGAGGGGATAGAACGGCTCTATGCGGCCGTCGTATGCCTCGAGCGACATTGCACCGATCAGATCGGCCCACGCTGACAATTCTTCGGCGTGAAGGGCGCTCCAGACCGCATGGGCGCTCATAAACTGGGTGCCGTTGAGCAGCGCGAGGCCTTCCTTGGACTGGAGCCTGATGGGCTCCCAGCCGAACTCGCGGAAGACTTCGGCCGAGGGACGGACGCTGCCTTTGTAGCGGACCTCGCCCAGACCGATGAGGGGCAGGCTGAGGTGCGCCAGGGGCGCAAGGTCTCCGGACGCTCCGAGGCTTCCCTGCTGATAGACTACGGGCAGGATGTCGTTGTTGTACATATCTATCAGCCTCTGGACGGTGATGAGCTGCGCTCCCGAGTGTCCGTAGGAGAGGGACTGTATCTTGAAGAGCAGCATCAGGCGGACTATTTCGTCGCGGACCGGCTCACCTGTGCCGCAGGCGTGTGACATTACCAGGTTGTGCTGCAGCTGGGAGAGGTCTTCCGCCGGGATGGTGACGTTGTAGAGCGATCCGAAGCCGGTGGTTACGCCGTATACCGGACGTCCGATGTCTTCCATTTTCGTGTCGAGGAATTGGCGGCACTTGAGTATGGCCTGAGTGGCCTCTTCCGACAGGGCGAGTTTTTCGCCTCCGCTGATAATCTCCCTGACTCTGCAAAGAGTCAGCTCTTCACTTGAGATATAGTGCATATCTGTTGGGTTTGTTATATCAGTTAATTGATTGGTTATGTGCTGTTGCTCCGGAATCATTTATTCTCCGACCGTTCGCTTCGCTCACCCCTCCCAACCTTGCGGTTGGGCCCCTCCCTCTACAGCCGAGGGGGGCTATGTCTACGAATAAATGATTCACTCCGCAAATTTCGCACATAACTTATTTGTCATTTCAATGTGTTTCTACAAGCTATTCTTCTACCGTTTGCTTCGTTCATCACTTATAATCTTGCGGTTGGGCCCCTCCCTCTACAGCCGAGGGGGGCTATGTCTGCGAATAAATGATTCACTCCGCAAATTACGCACATAACCTGTTTGTTATTTCAATGCGTTCCTGACGAGGTCTTCATCGGCGAGGTTGGGGAGGGTGACGCGAAGCTTCGGGGTGCGGTCCATTTCGCGGCGGATAGCCTCCATCGCGCCCTCATTGCGCGCCCAGCTGCGCCTCGAAATGCCGTTATTGACATCCCAGAAGAGCATCTGACGGATGTGGCGGTCGCTGTCGGCGCTGCCGTCGATGACCATTCCGAAACCGCCGTTGATAACCTCGCCCCAGCCGACGCCTCCGCCGTTGTGGATCGAGACCCACGTGGCTCCGCGGAAGCTGTCGCCTATGACATTCTGGATAGCCATATCAGCCGTAAAGCGCGAACCGTCATAGATATTGGAAGTCTCGCGGAAAGGCGAATCAGTACCCGAAACGTCGTGATGGTCGCGGCCGAGCACCACCGGTGCCTTGAGGCGGCCGTCGCGGATGGCCTCGTTGAATGCCAGGGCAATCTTCGTGCGGCCCTCGCAGTCGGCATAGAGGATGCGCGCCTGCGAACCCACGACAAGATGATTGCGGCCTGCCTCCTCGATCCAGCGGATATTGTCGTTCATCTGGCCGCGGATCGAATCGGGGGCCGTGGCAGCGCATTCGCGAAGGACCTTCACGGCAAGGGCATCGGTCGTAGCCAGATCCTGCGGATCCTGGCTCATACACACCCAGCGGAACGGACCGAAGCCGTAGTCGAAGTAGAACGGACCCATTATGTCCTGCACATAGGAAGGATAGCGGAACTTGTCTCCGACCATAATGTCTGCGCCTGCGCGGGAACTCTCCAGCAGGAAGGCATTGCCGTAGTCGAAGAAATACATACCTCGGGCGGCGAGGCGGTTGATGGCGGCCACGTGGCGGCGGAGCGAAGCCTGAACGGCCTCCTTGAACTTCTGCGGCTCACGCGCCATCATCTGCTGCGACTCCTCGAAAGTGTAGCCGACGGGGTAGTAACCGCCTGCCCAGGGATTGTGCAGCGAAGTCTGGTCAGAGCCCAGATCCACGCGTATATCCTCATCGGCGAGGCGCTCCCAGAGATCCACGACATTGCCGACGTATGCCAGTGAAACGACCTCCCGCTCAGAGACTGCCTTGCGGATGCGGACCATCAGCTCGTCGAGGTCTTCGTGCATCTCGTCCACCCAGCCCTGGTCGAAACGTTTGCGGGCGGCGAGAGGATTGATCTCAGCCGTAACGCTCACCACGCCTGCGATATTGCCGGCCTTGGGCTGTGCGCCCGACATTCCGCCAAGACCAGCCGTGACGAATAGCACGCCGCGGCGGTCGTCCCCGTCAAGGCCGCGTTTGCGCAGCTGCATCCGGGCGGCATTCATTACCGTGATGGTAGTGCCGTGCACGATGCCCTGCGGGCCGATATACATATATGAGCCGGCCGTCATCTGGCCGTACTGCGAAACGCCCAGGGCGTTGAAACGCTCCCAGTCGTCGGGTTTCGAATAATTGGGAATCACCATACCGTTGGTCACCACTACTCGCGGGGCATCCCGGTGCGAGGGGAAAAGTCCCATAGGGAAACCGGAAAACATCGCGAGCGTCTGGTCCTCGTCCATCGTGGCCAGATACTGCATCGTCAGCAGGTACTGCGCCCAGTTCTGGAACACGGCGCCGTTGCCACCGTAGGTGATCAGTTCGTGAGGATGCTGCGCCACGCGGGGATCCAGGTTGTTCTGGATCATCGCCATTATCGCGGCGGCGGCGCGGCAGCGGGCGGGATACTCGTCGATCGGACGGGCATACATCTCATAGCTCGGACGCAGCCGGTACATATAGATGCGGCCGTAGGTCTTGAGCTCGTGGGCGAACTCCGGGGCAAGGACTGCGTGATGCTTCGCGGGGAAGTATCGCAGTGCGTTGCGGATAGCAAGGACCTTCTCCTCCTCGGAGAGGATGTCCTTGCGCACGGGAGCGTGGCTGACAGTGGTGTCGTAAGGCCGGGGCTGCGGAAGCTCATCCGGAATACCCTGCAGGATGATATCTTTGAAGTCCATGATCTAGGCGTTGATATGACTGTTGACTGCCTCGAGTATCTGGGCCTCGAGGGCTTCGGCTTCTTTGAGAATCTCTGCCGCGCGGGCGATCAGCGGCTCTGCGGGACGGGGATCCTTCAGGCCGGAGGCGTTGATGCGGACGTTGAGCTCGGCGCCGCGGCAGGCGGCACGTGCTGCCAGTGCGGCCACGCCGGAGTCGGATGCGGATGCGGGATTGCCCTTGAGGGCCATTTCCAGCGCAAGCGGGAGAGCCTTGAGAGATGCCTCCATAGTCTTGAGAGGCACGGTCGCCGCATAGAGCGTAGCTTCCTCCATCGCAGCCTCGCGGGCGGCCTTCTCCTCAGGAGTGTCCTTAGGCATCGAGAAGACATCCATTATGCGGTCGAATGCGGCGGTATCTTCGTCCACCAGGTCGAGCAGCTCCTGCATCAGGGCCTGGCCCTTCTCCGCGACGTCGGAAAACCCCTTCCAGCGGTCGTCCCAGCCGCGCTTGTGCGACGAGAGATTGGCCACCATAGCGGCAAGGGCAGATGAGAGGGCGCCCATATAGGCGGAGATCGATCCGCCGCCGGGAGCGGGTGATTCGGATGCCGTCTCGCGGGCGAAACCTTCGGCGGTCATACGGACCAGGCGATGCTTCTTAGCCTCTTCTGCCTCATCCTGCATCAGGAATTCGATAACCTTCTCGCGGGGATTGAACGGCTTGAGGTCATCGAGCGACATCGACTTGACGGCGATCTTGAGAATCTCGTCCTCGCTGATGCCGAGCGAACGCTGCTGGCGGGTGAGATAGAAGCGGCCTGCCTCGAGCAGGACTTTCTTGGGCACCAGACCGACGATCTCGGCTCCGGTGACCTTCAGTCCGCGGGCCGCAGCTGCACGGCTGACCTCCTCGAATGCGACGTGGAGCGGGGTGGCGTCAATGTCGGTGATATTCATCGAAACCTGTGCAATACCGTACTCGTCGATATACCAGCCGATGGCCTTGCAACCCTTGAGCGTGCCGGGGATCCAAATCTGCTGTCCATTCTCGTCCTTGAGCAGCTTGCCGGTCAGCGAGCCGCCTTCGCGGGCCTTGCGGCCCTTTTCGCGGACGTCGAACGCCACCGCCATTGCGCGGCGGGTGGAGGTGGTATTGAGGTTGTAATTGACTGCTACCAGGAAATTGCGTGCGCCGACATTGGTCGCACCGCTGCGGGCGGCGGTCTCATTCCAGCCCTCCGGGCTGAAATCGGGACGGCGTGCAGGATCGGCGATCTTTTCCTGCAGGGCCTCGTATTCGCCTGCGCGGCAGACTGCGAGATTGCGGCGCTCCGGCTTGAAAGCGGCCGACTCGTAGCAGTAGCAGGGGATTCCCAGTTCAACGAAAAGGCGCTCCGCCAGCTTTCTTGCCAATGAAGCGCACTCTTCGAGGCTAATGCCCGAAATAGGAATCAACGGAAGCACGTCGGTGGCTCCCGAGCGGGGATGGGCACCGTGATGGCAGCGCATATCGATGAGCTCCTGAGCCTTTGCGGCTCCGCGGAACGCCGCTTCGCAGACATCCTCGGGTGAACCAACGAAAGTCACCACGGTGCGGTTGGTAGCCTCACCGGGATCGACGTCAAGCACTTTTACACCCTTGACGGTGCTGATGGCAGTAACAATCCGGTCTATGATTGAATGGTCGCGTCCTTCGCTGAAATTGGGGACACATTCGATGATTTGTTTCATAAAAAATATATGTTGTTTGTAAAGTGCGAAGTTAGCGAAAAAATTGTTAATTTTGAAGGACTCAAAACACTTAACGGATTTAAGTATCACTTATGAAAAAGATGCTCCAGACGGCACTAGCTCTTTGTGCCGTGGCAGTTATGGCCATCAGCTGCCAGAAACCCCTGGCAGAACGTTTCACCAGATTTGTGGATAAGGTCGAGGCTTCCTGCTCCGATTACACTTCCGAGGACTGGGAAAAGGCCGATGCAGAGTACCAGAGCCTCAAGCAGGAGTACGATTCACTGCGCGAGAGTCTTACCGAGGAAGAGCGTGATGCTGTAGGCGAGGCCATGGGCCGTTACAAGCGCCTCTACATCAATTCTACCCTCGAAGATGCCGTCGATGAAGTCGGCAAGATTCTCCAGGATGCAGGTTCCGTCGTCAGCGGATTTCTGGGCGTCGACCCTGATACGCAGAACAAGAACTAAGAGTGCTTCTTCGCCTGCAAAGGATCCTTACCGTGATGGCAGCCGCGATAGTCGTGGCTGCCTGCGGTGTTTACAGGGACAGTCCCTCCCGGAGGCTGGACTATCCGACCGTATCTTCCGTTGCTGAGCGCTGGCGGCCTCTGGCGCAGCGTCTCTCGAGCCTTACAGGCTATGCTCCGGTCACGGACAACGATATCGAGATCATAACCGACAACGACCGCCGCAGGGACGTCCTGATCGAGCAGTCCCATCTTGCCCGGGAGTCCATCTGGATGCAGTATTACAGCTTCGTGGCCGACAGCCTTTCGGCTCCGGTATATGATGCTTTCTGCAGCAGGGCTGCAGAGGGACTTGACTGCCGCCTGCTGGTCGAGTCAGACAACATTCCTTCCAGGGAACTGGCCCGCCTTCGCGATCTGGCTCCGGATGAGCTTCGGATCCGCGGCTGGCACGAAGATTCCGGCCTTTTCGAGCGGATTGTCAATTTCAACTCCCGCAACCACCGCAAGTTATTCTTCCGCGACGCCGTAACGGCCATTACCGGCGGGCGCAATATCCGCAACGAATATTTCGACGACTGGAGGGATACTGACGTGATGATTACCGGAGCGGCGGTGATGGATATGGGCCGTGTCTTCGCTGCCGACTGGCGCGCGAAGGGGCCTGATGCCGGAGTGCTTCGAAGGCCTTCGGCCGAAGCCCTGAGGCAGGCAAGGGAGGCGATGACCGCTGATGCGATCCGCGAGGTGACGCTCCAGATCGTGCCGGAAGACCCCGAAGACGGCATTATGCCTTCGGAGGAGAGCTACGTACTGGCTCTTGAGAGTGCGACGGATTATTTCTACATAACGGACCCGTATTTCCTGCCTACGGACGGCATTCTCGAGGCCCTGCTGGATGCTGCCCGTAGGGGCGTTGACGTGCGCGTCCTATTCCCCGGTGAGAATGACGTATTCATAATGAAATGGTCTGCCGAGCATTTCTACAGCCGGTTGCTGAAGGCGGGCGTTCGCATCTACGAGTGGCCGCATTCGATCCTTCACGCCAAGACGTTCGTCTGCGACGGCTATCTGTCCTGTATCGGCTCCTGCAACCTGGACCTTCGCAGCTTTACCATCCAGAACGAGATGAATGTGATGATCTATGACGAAGAGGCGGCCCTGCGGATGA
Source organism: uncultured Bacteroidia bacterium (assembly GCA_902773925.1). Lineage (GTDB taxonomy): Bacteria > Bacteroidota > Bacteroidia > Bacteroidales > UBA932 > Cacconaster. The sequence goes on from CACYGI010000005.1 coordinate 50,868, forward strand.
AGCAGATATTTCTCAAAGATATTTCCGGCAGCCGCGAAATCCTCTCCGACGAGGTCAAAAAATGGACGGCGCTGCGAGTCCTGCGCAACGCCGCCATAATGCCGTTCGGCGGACTGCTCTAGGCCTTCAGCCTGAGAAAACAATACCCGAAACGCTTGCAAGCGGCTTCCTCAAGTGCCTCGCGGTCGTCCGGATGGGCGATGGCGATGAGGGCTTTTGCGCGTTGCGCCAGATTCTTGTCACGCAGGTAGGCGATGCCGTATTCGGTCGCCACGTACTGCGTCTGGAAACGGGTGGTGACCACGCCGGCGCCCGGGGTGAGCGTGGGGACGATCTTGCCCTTGCCCTTGTTTGTGCGAGAAGGCAGGCAGATGAAGGTCTTGCCGCCTTCGGAGAGCGAGCAGCCGTACATAAAGTCGTGCTGGCCTCCGACGCCGGAGAAAATATGCTCTCCGATGGAGTCTGCGCACACCTGGCCGGTCAGGTCCACTTCAAGTGCCGAATTGATGGCACAGGCGCGGGGATTCTGCGCGATGATGAAGGGACTGTTGGTATAGGCCACGTCGAAGAATTCCATATCGCGGTTGTGGTCGATGAATTCGTACATTCCCTTGGATCCCAAGGCGAGGGAGGCGACGCTTTTGCCCGGACGGACTTTCTTGAGCGAATTGTCGATGACACCTTCCTTGATCAAGCGGATAACGCCGTCGGTCATAGCTTCGGTGTGTAGTCCCAGGTGACGGTGGTTGCGGATGCCGTTGAGAATGGCGTTGGGGATACCTCCTACGCCGATCTGAAGCGTGGCTCCGTCGGGAATCTCAGCTGCGACGAATGCTCCGATGGCTGCCTCGACCGGCGTCGGCTCTCCAAACTGAAGGGCGATGGGCGGGACGTTACAGCGCACTGCAGCGGCAATCTGCGATTCGTGGATGAGACATTCGCCGTGCAGGTAGGGGATGCTCTCGTTGACCTGCGCTATGACGACTCTCGCACATTCGATGGCCGAAGCGACTATGTCCGCCGAGATGCCGTAGCTGCAGTAGCCGTTTTCGTCAGGAAGCGAACAGTTGATGAACACCACGTCCACGGGAATCTGGCGGCTGCGGAACATGTACGGCACTTCGCCCAGGAAGCATGGCGTCATACTGCCGTAGCCCGCGTCGATATGGGCTCGCTGGTCGCCGCAGACGAAAATGCTGTTGACTATGAACGTGTCCCTGAACTCGGGCTTGCAGAACGGCGCAGGGCCTTCGGTGATATTGAATCCGGAAATTATCTTGACATCGCGAAGCTCCTCTGCACGGCGGGCAAGCGCTTCCTGCAGCATCACCGGGACCGATGTGCTGCCCTGGCATACGATGCTGTCACCGCTTCGAACGAGTCGTACCGCTTCGTCGGCTGTTACGTAATTCATCTTTCTATTCGTAAAGTGATGTAAAGAGGGTCAGATGTTCGTCGAGCTTCTGGAAATCTTCTTCCGTATTTAGGCGCGAGACGCAGATGCGCAGTCCGTCCTGGTCGCTGCCGGTGGTATTGAGCGCTATGGCGACGAGGCCGCAGCGCAGGAATCCCTCCATCATCTGGCGGTTCGTGAGGTTCTTGTATTCGATGGTATAGAAGAAGCCGTCGCTGATCGGGCTGTCTCCGTCACGGTCATATACCAGGTGGAATCCGTGCTTGTAGAAGATGTCCCGCGAACGCTTCGATCGTTTGCCGTATTCGCGCATCTCCTTTACGAAGTCGTAGCGTCCGTCGCAGGCCGCCTCGAGCATCGCCGCAAGTGCGTGCTGGGCAGAGTGGGAGGTGCCGCTCGAGCTGATGTAGAGGAAGATAAGCGCGAAGCAGTCGCCGAAGCTGCCGATATGGTAGCGCCTGCGCAGCTCGGGATAGTCCCGCTTGAAAAGCTTGTCGGAAATGCAGGCTATCGCGATACGTTCGCCGGCATAGCTGAAAATCTTGGAGCCGGAGATCAGCAGCACGTAGTTGTCCGTATAGTGCGAGACGGTCGGCTGGTAGGGCGCTTCGAACGGCTTGGACAGGTCGTGGCGGAAGTCCATACACAGATATGCGAGGTCTTCGATGACGATGGCGTCATACTTGTCTGCCAGGCCGCCGATGGTCTTGAGCTCGTCTTCGGTCAGGCACACCCAGGTCGGATTGTTGGGGTTGGAATAGAGGATGGCGCAGATGTTGCCCCCGGCCATACAGGATTCCATCTTGGCGCGAAGCTTCTCGCCGCGGTATTTGTAAAGGTCAAACCATACCTGCTTCATACCGACCACGTCCGGCTGGCGGCCGTGAGGCGGGAATCCAGGGCAGAGGAAGAGAATGGTATCCTTCTTGGGATCGAGCTGCCCGCATTGGAGGGCCATCGTGAATGCGCCCTGCATCGAACCGGTGGTAGGGATGATGCCCTTGGGATTGATGTCGGTGTTGAGAAATGCCTTGACGAAACGAGAACCGTTCTGCTTAAGCTCCGGGACGCCGTAGATGGGCGGATAGATGGAAGCCACGCCACTGTCGAGAGCCTTCTTCTGGGCTTCGATACCTATGCTGCAGGGCGGAAGTCCGGGCACGCCTATCTCAAGGTGAGTGAACTTTTCGCCTGCAATCTTTTCGAGCTCCGCAGCAATGGCCGAGCAGTGGCGGATCGTGGTGCGGGATACGTCTTCGACGTCCATTTCACGCAGGACGCCGTCAAGTTGTTCCTGGGTCAGCGCTTTCATATCATTTGAGATTTTGTGCGAAACGGATACCTGCCTCGAATGCCTGCAGGTTGGTCTCTACGATGGCTTCTCCCTTGCGAGAGAAGATGCGGCGGATGCCCTCGCGAAGCAGGTCGGCATCGAGGATGTCGAGTACCGCAGCCGTCGCTCCGAGCAGGACCATATTGGCGCTGCGCGGCGAATGCATCTCGGCTGCGATGGCATCTACGTCGAGTGCTATGACGTGGGGCAGGCGGCCGAGCTCGGCTTCGATGGCCGACATCTCCGGATAATTGGGAATGTTCTTGAACGGTACGGTATTGGTGATGATCCAGCCTTCGCGTGAAAGATAGGGAAGGTAGCGAAGCGCCTCCATCGGCTCGAGGGAGACGATAAGGTCAGCGCATCCCTTCGGGATGAGGTCGCTGTGGATGGGATCGGAGCTGATGCGCATATGTGACTGGACGTCGCCGCCGCGCTGGCTCATTCCGTGAACTTCGGCCTGCTTGAGATAGAGCCCCTGGCTGAGGGCCGCCGAACCGATAACTGTCGCGATGGAGAGGATACCCTGTCCTCCAACGCCTGCGAGGATTATATCTTCTTTCATTTCTTTGCGTGTCTTCTGAGGGTTTGGATGCATTCGCGGCGCGAAATGATGACCGATACGCCTTCGTATTCGATCTCTTCGCGGATGACTTTCTCCATATCCGGATAATTTTTCGGCAGGGGAACGATGGTGCGGATGTGCGCCCTTTCGACGCCAAGGCCTTCGCAGATGGCTTCGATGCGGCCGGTGCCTGCCGAATCCTGTCCGCCCGTCATACCGGTGGTCAGGTTGTCCGAGATGCAGAGGACCACGTTGGCTTTGGCATTTACTGCGTCAAGCAGTCCGGTCATTCCGCTGTGCGTGAATGTAGAGTCGCCGAGCACTGCCACGGACGGCCAGACGCCGCTGTAAGCCGCGCCCTGTGCCATCGTAAATGACGAACCCATCTCGACGCAGGTGTCAATGGCGTGAAGCGGGGCCATATAGCCGAGCGTGTAGCATCCTATGTCGCTGAATACCTGAGCCGTGGGATAGTCCTTCTTCAGGACGTTGTTCAGAGCCGTATAGAAATCGCGGTGTCCGCAGCCCTGGCAGAGTGCCGGCGGGCGGGGAACTACGACCTGTGAAGCAGGGTAGGCAGGATGTGCCTCAAGGCCGAGAGCCTTGCGGACCTCGTCCGGGGTGAGCTCTCCGTCGCGGACCACCGTGCCGTCCAGGCGGCCGTGGATCTCTACTGCCGTAGGGAATACGCCGCGCATACGCTTCTCGATGAGGGGCTGGCCCTCTTCGAGGACGAGAATCTTGCCGCTCATCGAGGCGAGCTCGTTGGCCAGGCGGCAGGGGAATGGATACTGGGAGACTTTCAGCACGGGATAGGGGCATCCTTCGGGGAAGTTCTCCATCAGGTAGTTGTATGCGATGCCGCAGGCTACGATGCCCAGGCTGTGGTCCTTCCCGTCGCTCAGCCAGTTGAACTGTGAGCGGCAGGCATCCTCTTCGAAGGTGGCGTTGTCGGCGATGAGTTCGCGGTTGCGCACGCGGGCGTTGGCCGGAAGGGTGACCCAGCGGCGCGGATGCTCCGGAAGGTGCATCTGATTCTGGTCGCGGACATCGCCCGGATTGACCACTGCGCGCGAGTGTGCCATGCGCGTGGTAAGACGCATCAGCACGGGAATGCCCTTGCTTTCCGAATAATCGAAGGCCGCACGGGTCATATCGTAAGCTTCCTGCTGGTCGGAGGGTTCGAATACCGGAATCATTGCAAATGTGCCGAGGAAGCGGGAGTCCTGTTCGTTCTGCGAGCTGTGCATTGAAGGATCGTCGCAGGCCGTGACGACCAGGCCGCCGTTGGCCCCTGTCATCGCCGAGCCCATGAATGCGTCCATGCAGACGTTCATGCCCACGTGCTTCATGCAGACCAGGGCTCGCTTGCCGGCGTACGACATGCCGAGCGCGCCTTCCATCGCGGTCTTTTCGTTGCAGGTCCAGTCGCTGTGGACGGCTCCTTCGGCCGCTAGCGGGTGGGCCTGTATATATTCGGTGATTTCTGTGGAGGGAGTGCCCGGATAGGCATATACGCCGCTCAGTCCGGCGTGCAGTGCGCCCAGCGCGACGGCCTCGTCTCCAAGTAAAAGTTGCTTATCTGCCATAACCTGTTGTTTATTTTCCTACAAAGTTATGGATTATAATCAATCTTTCAAATAAATATTACAGTTTTTAAGAAATAATTTTAAAGCGCTTAAATAAAAGACCTTTACGGGCTATTCTGCTACTTTTGCCTTGTATTCTTCGCGGGCTGCCGTGACCAGCTTGGTAAATTCGGGGTCTGCGTTCAGGCGGGCAACGGTCGCAATGGCTATCAGCCGGCCGTCGCGTACGTCGATGTGGTAGTTGGTGCCGGCAATCTCGCAGCTGCGTCCGAATTCAAGGCCGCGCAGCAGGATGTGGTCCTGGCAGGCGGGAGCCACCTCGACCAGCAGCATCGCCAGGCCCCAGCCGACAGCGGAGTTGAACGAGGGGTAACTGGTGCTCTTTGCAAGATCCTCTTCCTTGTCGGGGACGAGGCTCTGTTCGCCGAACTGGAGGAACGGGCGTTTGCGGAAGCCTGCGGATCCAAGCGCCTCGGCGTTGTCCAGGATGGCCTTGCGGCCTTCGGTGATGAGGCGTGCTATGGCCGGAGTCTCGGTTGCGGAGATATCAATGTCCATACAGTGCTGGAAGCTGCGCATATATGCTTCGGCACTGGTGCAGGCGATGTCCCTGCGGGCCTGCGTCGCGCGGAAGGTGCTGCGCTCGGACTTGGATTCCCAGTAGCGGACGATCTCGCCGTAGTAGCGCATGCTTGCCGTATCTGGATAGGGAGGGAATATCTTCTGGCCGTCAGGCATTCCGACGTTTTTGACTTTGCGCAGGTCCTTGCGGAGGCGGAGTACCTCGGCACGGGCTGCGTCGCGGTCTTCGTAGAAGTCAGGATAGTTGTGGAGGCGTGCGTATGATGCAGCGCAGCAGAGCATTGCCGCATCCACGTCGCTCTGCCAGTGGGCGCCGACTATCACGCGGCTCTCGCCGTATTCGTAGCCTCGGCGGATGAGGGTGTCCTGCAGCTCGGGGAGCATTTCGGCCATCGCCAGACAGCAACCCCAGCCGTTGGAGGTGTGGCCCGAAGGGTATGAGCCGTCTGTGCGCAGGCCGTCGTCGTCGTATTTGCCCCAGGTCTGCTCGTTGAATCTTGCGAAGGGACGGACGCGCATATATTTCTTCTTGGTGGCGCGGGCGCTCTTGCGGACCGTTTCGCTGACGCGTGAGAGGTACTTGTAGAGGGCGGGCGTCTTTTCGGGGGTGATCTCCAGCGAGAGGGCTTCGCCGAATATCTCCGTCATCGCCGCTACGCCGTAGTTGGATTCGCGGCTTGCGCGCTCGCCGCGTTCGCTGTCGCGGACGCTTTTACCCCATATCCACTGCATAAAGTCATCTGCGAAGATCAGGTGCGAGGTGTCTGCCGGCGAGGGCAGGTAGATGCGGCCGTCAGGCTGCTCTTCGATGGGGAAGTAGGGTTCGTATTTGACCTGTGCGAATGATTCGATGCTTCCTGCGATCAGCAGCAGGGCGGCGGTAATGGCGATGCGGCGTGTCATACGTCTGGTATTTATCTGTTTGTTTGTCGGTTGGTATGGGATGTGACTCCCGTTTGCAAATGTATAAAATCTTTTGGTTGTTGCCCGCCTATTGTTCGGCAATCAATCTGGGGCGGCCAGCCGGTTCGGCGCTTACGCCGTAACCGAAAAGGGCGAAGTCGCCTTTGAGCGGGTCGTCTGGGAATATTTGCGCCAGTGCGCGCGTCAGTCGGATGGCTGCGCTCATACTGGCGGTGCGGCTGCTCAGAAGTCCGAGGCCGACTGCCTGCCGCAGTACGTGCGTGTCGAGCGGCATTATCAGGCTGCGCCGGTCGATGATGTCCGCCCACAGGCCCAGATCTACCGGCGAGCCGCTGCGCACCATCCAGCGCAGGAACATACAGAGGCGTTTGCAGGCCGATGCGGTGTCAGCCGGTATCACGCCCCGGCTGCCGTGCGAAGCGAACCAGCTGCAGATGGCTCCGATGGCCTTTTCTGCATCTTTTTCTGCACGTGCGCCGACGTATTGCTTCAGGCTGCCGTGCTCATTCATCAGCTGGCTGTATGCGCGAAGGAAGTCCCTCATCGTGGCGCAGGTATAGAGGCGGTAGAAGCATTCGCGGCCGTCGCCCTTCAGGTCTGCCTCGAATCCGCCGCCACGCACCCAGGCGTCCGGGTGTCCCTGGCTGCGCTCCAGCATCCACTGTATGCGAGGCAGGAATTGCGCCCGGCTGCCGTAGCTCACGCTTTGCGCGAGAAATGCCATCGCTTCGCGGTCCGCGTCGCCTGCGACCTGGTGCATAAACCACGAAGGGTCGCCCTCGAGGAATGCCGCGGTCTCGTATTCGCCCGCAAGGCAGATGAGCTTATCTTTGATGCTGTCGTTCATCGTTTGAAATGGAGAGAGTCGCCCCAGGCGCCGTATCCGACGGGAATATCATCGGGGAGTGACAGCTTGAGCGAGCCGTCGCGGACCAGGGTTTTGCGGTCGTAGAGATTGTACTTGATCATCTGCTCCTCGGGGGTGACGTTGGGCATTATGACGTTTGCGCCGGAGAGGATGCCCTTGACTCTACCGCTGTCCGAGAGGGCTTCGAGTGATGTGGCCGCGGCGATGTTGATGTCGGGCATCAACAGTCGCAGCAGGGCGATCATCTTGAGCCCGAGGGTAAATCGCCTTTCAGCCGTCGGGTAGGTGGCTCCACTGAGTGTCAGTGGCGAATCGGGGTGGGGATTGTAAGGGCCCATACCGACCATCGGGACGTCGAGCTTCTTGTAGAGGAGCAGGTCGTCCGCCAGGTCCTGCGTCGTCTGGAAGGGTACTCCGATCATCGCTCCGGTGCCGGCCTGGTAACCGATCTCCTTCAGGTCCAGGATGGCCTGCATCCTGCGTTCGTAGGAGTGCAGCGGATCGTCTGGGTGTATCCTGCGGTAGAGGTTCGGGTTGGAGGATTCGATGCGGAGCAGGTAACGGTGCGCCCCGGCCTCGAACCATTCCTGATAGACTTCACGGGGCTGCTCGCCCAGGGAGAGCGTTATGCCCAGAGGCGGGTCTTCTCCCGTGTCGATGGCCTTGATGGCTTTGAGCAGGCGGGTGACCTTGCGGATGAATGCCGCATCGGTGCGTTCTCCGCCCTGGATGACTACTGATCCGAAGTGACGACGGGCAGCCGCCTGTGCAGCTGAGAGAACTTCGTCGTCTGAGAGCTCATATCGCTGGCAGGGGATGTCGTGGCGGATGCCGCAGTAGAGGCAGTTCTTGACGCAGATGTTGGAGATTTCGATCAGACCCCTCAGATAGACCTTTTCACCGACCGTGGCTATCTTGGTACGGTAGGCTGCAGCCCGCAGCTGCTCGTCGAATGCAGCATCTTCCGTGGCTATCGCCTCGATGAGACCTTCGCGGTCCAGAGTCAGATCCTTTATTTCCATACGACAAAGGTAATAATGTTTTAGTAAATTTGCCGCCGGCTTCTTTTGTTTTTATGGTATGAAAAGAATACTGTTTATACTGCTCGTGATAATGGTTATGGCTGCCGGCTGCAGCGGTTCTTCATCGTATAAAGATCTCGAAGTAGAGGAGTTCGCACAGATGCTTTCAGACAGGCAGGACGGAGTGCTCCTTCTGGATGTGCGTACGCCTGAAGAGTTTGCCGAGGGGCATATCCCCGGGGCTCTAAATGTGAACTGGTTTGACGAGGATTTCCTGGAGCAGTTGGAGTCAGTACTGCGCAAGGACATCCCTGTCCTGGTCTATTGCCGTGGCGGCAACCGCAGCGCCCGCGCCGCCGCCCTCATCCAATCCTCCGGCTACCGCGCCTACAACCTCCTCGGCGGCTACCAGTCCTGGACCGCCGCCGGGCGGTGACTGCCTTGGACCGCCGGCTCCGCTTTCGCGCCTCGAAGTTACTGTGTTTACTGGGGCTCTGCCCCAAACCCCGCCGCTCCGGTGACACTATTACACGAGCTAACGCTTCGTCACCTCCGCTAGCGCCCGACGGCGCTTGGCACGCCCTTCGGCTTAGCAAATAATATAACTATCTCGGCTCCACCAGGCTACGCGCAGCCGGCTCGCTCAACGTGGATTCCTCCCAGGAGCTATTCAGGGCAGACCGTTTTTGACGATAGACGATTTTTTTTTTGCCTTGGCACTTAACCGGCAGATACACTGCGAGATACTGAAGTTGCTACCCCCTATCAGAAGGGGTAGCAACTTCAGCTATCGGGTGACATTCAGGTGGTTAAATGCCAAGCCGATTAGGGGTAATCCAAAGGCTCGCCAAGTAAAGTGACAATCTCAGCAAAGTGACAATCTCAATGAAAGGCATGCCGCATCTTAACAGCTGACCGAGTGGGCTCCCGGCTGCGCGTAGCCTGGCGTAGCCGGCGGTCAGGAACGCTCCACGCCGTGTATGACACAAATGAGTCCGCGGTCTCATCCGCGGACTCATTGTCAGTTACCGATAGGATTATCATACTTCATCGTCATCGTCAGCACGTTCTTCGGGAAGGATATACTTGCCGATACTTTGTGCCGAATATTTTTTATCATACATGGCTCGAATAATTATTTCTTGTCCATTTATTAAATTAAGACTATCTCCGTATAGACATTTGTCGCAACAATCATTAAAGTCAAATACAGTTTTAACATCATTGGTAACATCAGTGTATTCATTGTTTACGGATAGATATGCCTTAAAGGACAGGATTTCATCAGGCCCGATTGTCCAGCCGTCACCGGGTACGATGATGAGTGAAATTGAAGGATCGTGGATCAGTGTTTCATTATCAGGGACAGGCGTTTGGTTGTCGATATCAGACATAGGTGTCTCACCGGAGACGGAAGATGTATTCGTCCAGTTAGTTATATTAGTCCTTTCTTCAGTCTTTTCGGGTTCAAAATTTACGCAGGATGCGAAAGAGAATGCTGCTACTGCGATGATTGCTGCGATTGCGATGATTTTCTTCATGGTTGAAAAAGTTTAATGTTTATTCTTTTTGTCTATTAAGAGTGGATAATTCATTTTTTCTAACACTCTTTTTCAACTTTTTTACTTTTTCACCATTGGAGGGTAAAAGAAAACGCCCGGAGTGGCCGGGCGTTAGGAGTGAGGGTGGGGGAATGGTGGATTACCACTTTTCCCAGTGGATGTTTTCGGGGACCCATTTGTCCTTGGGCTCGGGGTTCTCGGCGGGGACACCGACGGGGATCGAGCAGAGGATCTTGATATTTGCCGGAAGGCCGAGGGCCTCGGCGATGGGAGCTGTGCGATTCTCGTTGGGGTAGCCGGAGATCCACACTGCGCCAAGTCCGAGTGCGTGTGCTGCAAGGAGGATATTTTCCGTAGCGGCGCTGCAGTCCTCATACCAGAATATCAGCGGGAGCTCGGTCTCGGGTGCGTCGGGCTGACCGTGCGGACGGCCCATGCGGGTGGTCTGGCCGCAGACGACGATGACTGCGCCTGCCGATGTGAACATTTCGCTGCGGCGCTCTCCGCCATAGACTTCCTGGATACGGTCCTTGTCGGTGAGAACGACGAAGCGCCAGGGCTGTGCATTCATTGCCGAGGGCGCTGCCATACCGGCCTTGAGGATGGTCTCGAGCTGCTCTGAAGTGACGGCTTCGCCCGTAAAGCTGCGGATACTTGTGCGGGTCATGATGACATCGAGTGCCGAGGGAGCGTCTTTTTTCGGCTCATTGCAGCAGCCGGTCATCATCAGGACCGCCAGGGCTGCCAATAAAAATATTTTCTTCATTAGAGTAAAAATTGTTGATTGATATTATTCGATTACTTCGATGTAAAAGCTGACCGGCCGGAAGCCGTCGTTGCAACTGATCATTGCGCTCAGCGAGTTGCGCATCCAGCCGTCGTAGAAATTGCCTTCGCCGCGGGCGAGGGCCTTGACGAAGGGCCGCATCGACTGCCAGGCCGAAGGACACATCCCTCTGGGCTTACGTCCGGCGACGGAAATCCAGCTCTGACCGGTCTGAATGTCGCACGCGTGATCGATGGGATTTTCGTAACGGGCCATCAGGTCGGGGTATTCGCTCTTGCGAACGGCTGTAATGCGGATATTTCTGAGTCCGTTCTGCATATGGATGCTAAAGTAGTGTATTTTGTGCAATAAACCAAATACTTGCCAGCAGCGACAAGATCTGGTTTTATATCGCTTGGTCAGCAAAAAACGTTATATTTGCGGTATTGTTAATCGTAATGCAATGAAGAAATTAATGTTCATTATGTCTGCCATCCTTCTTATGGGATGCTGCGGCAATAACAATGCAACGGAAATGAAAACACTCGTAGCTTATTTTTCCGCCACCGGTACGACTGAGGCCGTGGCACGTGACCTTGCCGAGCTAACCGGCGCAACCTTGTATGAGATCAAGCCTGAGGTAAGGTACACGGATGCAGATCTTGACTGGCGTGACCGCAATTCACGCAGTACCATTGAGATGAAGGACAAGAGTTCGCGTCCGGCCTTCGTCAAGGATCTCGAAGATGCGGATAGCTATGATGTCATCTACATCGGTTTCCCTGTATGGTGGTACACAGCTCCGACGATCATCAATTCTTTTATCGAGGCTTATGGCTTTGAAGGCAAGACGGTCATCTTTTTCGCCACCTCCGGCAGCAGTAGCATCGACAAGGCCAATAAGGAATTCGCCGCGGCCTATCCCAAGATCAACTGGAAGGCCGGCAAGACTCTCAACCGCGCTACCAAGGCCGACATCAAGGCCTGGATCGAAAGCCTGAAGCTCTAGCAGACCTGACTCCCCGGATCCCGACTATCGGCTCCGGCTAATCTGTATCAACCTGAGATCACTCTGAAAAGACAAATCTCAGGTTGATTTCTTTCGTGGCCTCCGCCAGCTTCCGCAGAGGCAACTGCCGACCGCTCGCTCCGCCGGTGATTATTCGCCTGCAATGTAAGGTTCTAATTCACAGCCTTTTAACTGATGGTCACTCCCCGTAATCGGAGGGTGATGTATGGTTAGAAGATTGAAAATCAATCGCTTACATTGCAGGCGCATACCCTTGTCATTCTGAGCGAAGCGAAGAATCTATTCCCTGGTCGATAGATCCTTCGGCCTGCGGCCTCAGGATGACAGGGCGGGCGTAGCCGGCTGCGCGAAGCCTGGTGGAGCCGAGATAGTTACATTATTTGCTAAGCCGAAGGGCGTGCAAAAATATAACTTCGAGGCGCGAAGGCGGAGCCGGCGGTCAAAAGCGGGCACGAAAAGGCCCGATTTTGTGCCCGGATTGAGAAATAATTCTAAGCGGGCACGGAAATGGGGGTTTCGGTGTCGGGATCGGGGAAATTTCATTATCTTTGCGGCGGTTCCGGTGCCCGGAGGCCCAAGGGGTCGACGGGTGAAAAGGGAATCAGGTGAAAGGCCTGAGCAGACACCGCTGCTGTATGTCCTGTAAACTGTCCGGCATTCGAGAGTCACTGTCCTGTAGGGATGGGAAGACGCCGGGCGGGGGACGAGCCAGAAGACCTGCCGGTACCATATGATTTTTGAAGCTTCGGGTAATAAGGCTTGATGAATTGATGAACATTCCGCACCGGCTGATCGCTGTCGCAGCAGCTCTTCTGAGCTGGCTACCACTGTCCGCACAGGACACCGTGGGCGTGTGGGGTATGCTCAAGGATTCCCTTGTGCTCGAGAGCGCCACGGTCTCGGCCAAGACCAAGGCCCAGAGGCTCCGCGAAGGCACATTTGCCGTCAGCGCAATCAACATCAGCCAGCAGGCCGCGACGCTCCAGTCACTCTCGCGGGCGGTCGACCGCACGAGCGGCATCCGCATCAGGGAAGAAGGCGGCGTGGGAAGCGATTTCGATCTGACGATAAACGGCCTCTCGGGCAACTCGATCCGCTACTTCATCGACGGAATGCCTCTCGATGCCAAAGGCAGCGGCCTGACACTCGCCAACCTGCCTGTCAACCTCATCGAGCGCGTGGATATATATAAAGGTGTAATACCGGCGAGCCTGGGAAGCGACGCCCTGGGAGGCGCCATCAACATCATCACCAAGCGCGAGAAAAACAACTACCTCGACTTCTCATACGGACTGGGCTCATTCCACACGCACAAGGTGGATTTGAGCGCCAGCGTAACGGGGCGCCGGAGCGGGCTGATATTCAAGCCCGTGATAAGCGTTGGCTACGCCAAGAACGACTATATAATGCACGATGTGAAAGTCCGCAACGCGGAACACACGGCATTCATCCTGACGGACCTGCCAAGATTCCACGATGCATACCTCTCGCATTTCGCACAGATGGAAATAGGCGTCGCCGACCGCAAATGGGCGGATGCGCTGTTCGTCGCGGCATCATTTTCAAAGACAGACAAAGAGATCCAGACCGGCGCGACGCAGTCCCACGTCATAGGAATGGCAGAGCGCAAGACCAATTCCTTCAGCGTTTCGGCCCGCTACGAAAAGCAGGACCTGATAGTCGAAGGACTGCGCGCAAGCCTGAGCGCCTCGCATACCTGGGACCATTCGCAGACCATCGACACCACCTACCGCAGGTACTACTGGGACGGCACTTACATAGACGGCTCGTACAGCGAAATCCGCCGTCGAGGCAAGACGCTGCGCCACTACTACAGGCCGATGACCATCGTGCGCGGCAACCTGGGCTATCGCATCGCAAGCGGTCACGAATTATCCCTCAATTACCAGCTCAACAGCATCGGCAACCGCCAGGAGGACGATGTGGATACTGATTTCGTGCCGGGCAACGACCGCCTCGCAAAGCACGTCCTCTGCCTCTCATACGACCAGAGCCTGCTGGACGGAAGGATGGACAACACATTTTTCGTCAAAGACTACATCAATCACCTCGAAGTAGGGCAGAGCGAGCTTCCGGGCACCACCGGTTCGTCCAAGGTAGAGCCGACGAGCACCCGCAGCTATCTGGGCGGAGGACTTGGCAGCCGCTACACTTTCTCGCAGCGCATCTCGGTCAAAGGCTCATTCGAGCACAGCGTCAGGCTGCCGGTATCGCGCGAGGTGCTCGGCAACGGCGCGACGGTATATCCCAACCTCGCGCTGGAGCCTGAAATCAGCAACAATGTCAATCTCGGACTGTTCGGTACGTTCGACCTGGGCGACGGGCACGCCATAAGCTATGAGGGCGGCGGATTCATCCGGCTGGTGGACAATTATATCCAGGCCACGATGTCCGAGACCGACGGAATGATGCAGTACGTCAACGTGGCTGCCGTTCACGTTATGGGCGTCGAAGCAGAAGTGCGATACGACTGGGCGGGCCGCCTGCACGCCGCGGTCAATGCCAGCTACGACGACAGCCGCGACAGGCGCAAATATACCCAGTCGGGCGACATTTCCGTGACTTATTTGAACCGCACGCCCAACCGGCCCTGGACCTGGTGCAATGCGGAAGTCTCATACACGTTCAACAACGTGATTATCCCGGGCAGCCGGCTGCGGCTGATGATGGACCACCAGTGGGTACACTGGTTCTACCTGACCTGGGAGGCATACGGTTACCCGGGGAGCAAATCCCGAGTTCCGACGCAAAACATAACCGGCGCCTCGCTGCTCTACTCCTGGCACGGCAGCCGCTACAACATTTCGCTGGAATGCTCCAACCTCTTCGACACACTTGCTTTTGACAACTATATGCTCCAAAAGCCCGGCAGGGCTTTCTACCTCAAGTTCAGATTATTCTTATAAAAATTTAAAACCAAACAATTATGAAATCTCTCAAAAAATTCCTTTTCGTTCTGACCGTCGCTCTCGTTTCGATGGTCTCGATGGCTGTAAGCTGCGAAAAACCCGAACCCGAACCGGATCCGATCGTGGTCAAGGACTACAATTTCGACCTGTACGTCTGCGCAGTCAAGCACGGCGGAATGTCCCAGAACAAGAACGGTACTTATGTCCGCAGCGTCACTGACCTGAGCGCCGAAGCTCCGATGATCGACTTCACCGGAAAGGGAATCGACATCACCCAGGACTACACGCTCGAGAGCATCACCAAGGGCGCATACTACTATCAGGTGCCCCAGAAAGCGACGGGTGGATTCGTCAAGTTCCATATCGAGCGCAACGCAGCCGGTATCGAGTTCATAGTCGAAGACGCCGAGGTTCCCTTCAAGGACAATGTCTATTCGGCGCGCAAATACACCCACGCGTGGATTGACGGCGGCAAGACACTGGTCGTCATCGGCACCAAGGACAAGGCCACCAAGATCATCTGGTCCAAGCTCAACGAATCTGATATGCAGATCCAGAGCGAAGGCACCTTCGACATCGCTATGCCCGAAGGCTTCAACGCATTCTCGACGACCGGTCTGCTGACCTACCGTCAGAGCGACGGCAAGCTCTACTACTTCTATCTGGTCAAGCCCGCTTCGGGCCAGAGCGAGGCCGCCACTTCAGTGACCTACATCGCCATCATCAACCCCGCTACGATGGCCATCGAATCCACCACCGCCGTTCCGACCGACATAATGGAAGAGACCGCCGGCAGCGCATACGGCGAGCTGATGCAGAGCATGATAATGTACGACGAGCAGGACAACCTCTACGTGGCCGGCCTCAAGACCGTTGACGGAAAGGAAATGGGCATCCTGCGCCGCATCAAGAAGGGCGAAAAGACCTTCGACTCCGCCTGGAACGGCTTCCCCGACCCCGAAGGCAAACTGCTGACCATCCAGTACCTCGGCGGCGGCAAGGCACTCTGCTACTCCCGCGACGAGGCCCTCGGCACCAAGATCGACAGCAAGAGCCACTTCTATTCGATCATCGACCTGGCATCCTGCACGCGCGAGCGCGTCAAATATAACGGTGCAGATCTCCCGTACTGCGGCGGCCGCTTCTCGCAGCGCAGCGTCGTGGTCAACGGCAAGGCCTACATCGGCATAGGCGGTGAAGTCGAAGAGGCAGGCGTCGAGCAGCCCAATCCGGCCATCTACATCTACGATTGCAAGACCGGCGCGGTCGAAAAGGGCGCAGAGCTCTCCAAGGGCTTCTGCTTCGATATCATCCGCGCAATGGACGTGCTCGAATAAGGAGTCAGTCTAAATTTCCTATATTTGCCTGACAATTACCGTATGAAGCCGCAATTCCTCATAGGTGCGATGCACTCGGGAAGTGGAAAATCCACTTTCACAATGGGGATTTTGCGGCTTCTGCACGCCCGGGGCCTGGCCGTCCAGCCGTTCAAATGCGGCCCTGACTACATCGATACGCAGTTCCACCGCGCAGCCTGCGGCCGTCAGTCGATCAATCTCGACACCTGGTTGGCAAGCGAGAGCCATCTGCGCGAACTCTATGGCCGCTACGGAGCGGATGCCGATGCGTGCGTGGTCGAGGGCGTGATGGGCCTCTGCGACGGTTTCGACCGGATCAAAGGCAGCAGCGCGGAGATTGCCGGCCTGCTGGGCATACCCGTCATCCTCGTCGTTGCCGCTCCCTCGTTGGGATATACTCTTGCGGCGCTGCTTCACGGCCTGAAGAGCTTCTGCCCGCAGGTCAATATCGCGGGCGTTGTCTTCAACAAAGTCTCCGGCGCAACCCACGAGGCGCTGCTGCATTCGGCCTGCGAAGATGCAGGCCTGCGCTGCTACGGCTGCCTACCGCGATGCGCCGAAATGGAGATTCCCTCGCGGCATCTCGGCCTTACCCTTGCTTCGCGCGAGGCTATGGATGCCTGGGCTGACCGGGCGGCCGGACTGCTGCGCGAAGGCGTGGATATCGACCGGCTGCTCGCGGACGTCGCGCTGGAGGGGCCGAAGGCTCCCGGCAATGGCGGCAGGAACGCGACGCCGGGCAACCTTAAGATCGCCGTAGCCCGCGACGAGGCATTCAATTTCATCTATGCCTCCAATATCGACAGTCTCTCCAAAGTTGGGCAGGTGAGTTACTTCAGCCCGCTTGCCGGCGACGATCTGCCGCAGGCGGATATGCTTTATCTGCCGGGCGGCTATCCCGAGCTCTACGCGCCGCAGCTTGCGGCAAATAAGACTCTCCGGAAGCAGATCCGTGACTTTGCCGGGGCGGGCGGCCGGATTTTCGCCGAATGCGGCGGAATGATATACCTCGGCCAGAGCATAGAGGGCATTGAGGGTGGCCCGCAAGTGATGTGCGGCGTGCTGCCGATAAAAGCCACGATGCAGGGCGCGCGGCTTCACCTGGGCTACCGCAGGTTCGCTGACCGCGCGGGACGCGAATGGAGGGGCCACGAATTCCATTATTCGAAGGTCGAAGAACTAGCGGCCATAATCTCTGCAGCGAAGCTCTACAACGCCCGGGGCGAGGCGGTCGAGACCCCGATTTATCGTTATCGAAACGTAATAGCCGGATATACCCATCTCTACTGGGGCGCGTCCGGCATTCAAAGTCTATGGGACAACCTATGAAAAGAAGTCTGATATTGATTGTCTCGGCGGCTCTGCTGCTGACTGCCTGCCGTCATAATGGGGCGGTGCACACTGCCATCAGCGGCGGCGAAGGGATGAGCCAGCCAAGGTACGCGAGCGGATTCAGCGTCAGCTATACTGAGGACGGGTGCCTGCTGGATGTGCAGGATCCGCTTCGCGAACACGCTGAGCAGTTTCATTTCTTCCTCGTGCCGCGTGGCAGCAAGGGTGTACAGGTACCTGAGGGCTACACGAAGATAGAGGTCCCGGTGCGCCGGCTCATCTGCATGACTTCGCTTCAGCTGTCCAACTTTATCTGCCTTGACGAACTTGACCGCGTGGCCGGGGTGACCAGCACGAGGCATCTTTTCAACGAAGAAATGAAGGCCCGCCTGGCGGATGGACGTGCCCGCAAGATAGGCATCGAGGGCAATTTCGACAGCGAGGTGATCCTGGCGATGGAGCCCGACGTGATCCTGATCTCGCCCTTCAAGCGCGGCGGCTACGAGGCCCTGCGGGGAGTGGGGATTCCCCTGATCCCGCATCTGGGCTATCAGGAGATGACTCCGCTGGGCCAGGCCGAATGGATCAAGTTCGTGGGCCTGCTGACCTGCGAGGAGGAGAAGGCCTGTCGCATTTTCGACGGGATCGAGGCCCGTTACAATGACCTCAAGGCCCTGACGGCTGATGTCACCGAGCGACCGGTCGTGCTGAGCGGCGAACTGCACGGCGGCAACTGGTACGTCGGCGGCGGCCGCAGCTTCCTCGCGCAGATTTTCCGCGATGCGGGCGGCGAATATTTCCTGCCCGAAGACCAGAGCTCCGGCGGGATGAACCTCGATTTCGAGACGGTCTATAGCAAGACGGCCGATGCCCGTTACTGGCGGATCGTCAACAGTTATAACGGCACTTTCAGCTACGATGCGCTGAAGGCCGAAGATGCGCGCTACGCTGACCTGGGCGCATTCAAGAACAAGGGCGTCATCTACTGCAATATGCGGGAGAAGCCCTTCTACGAGAATATGCCGGTCCAGCCGGACGTGGTGCTCTCGGATATGATCCACATCCTGCATCCCGAGCTGATGAGCGCAGATTATCAACCCGTATTTTACGAACTGCTGCGATGAAACGTACGGTCACCGTCGGAATGATACTGCTGGGCGTGTCGATCCTCGTCCTGTTCCTGCTCAACCTGCTGCTGGGCTCGGTCTCAGTGCCGGCTTCGCAGGTCTTCAGTATCCTTTTCGGAGGCGAAAGCGATGCCATCGGGCAGAATATCGTCCTCAAATCCCGTTTCCCGCAGGCGCTCACGGCACTTGTGGCGGGCGCAGGACTGTCCGTTGCAGGTCTTCAGATGCAGACCGTGTTCCGCAACCCCCTGGCGGGTCCTTCGGTGCTCGGAGTGAGTTCGGGGGCGAGTCTCGGAGTGGCTTTCGTCGTGCTGCTCTCGGGCCGTCTGGGAGGTGTTGCCTTGAGCCGCCTCGGATATATGGGCGAATTTGCGATGACCGTGGCGGCCATCGTCGGCGCGCTGGCCATAATGGCGCTGATAGTCTATGTGGCCCGCAAAGTGCGGGGCAATGTCACGCTGCTCATCATCGGCGTGATGATAGGTTACGTGGCCACGGCCATCATCGGAGTGTTGAAATTCTTCAGCGCCGAGGAGGACGTGCGTGCCTACGTGGTCTGGGGCCTGGGCAGTTTCGCCCGCGTCTCGGGCGGCCAGGTGATGACATTCGTCGTGATAATGGCCATCCTGCTGCCACTGTCGTTTCTGCTGGTCAAGACGCTCAACCTGCTCCTGCTGGGCGACGGTTATGCCCGCAACCTGGGTCTGAACGTCTCACGCGCGCGGCTCTGGGTCATCATTTGCGCAGGCGTGCTGGTGGCGGTGGTGACGGCTTATTGCGGTCCCATCTCGTTCCTCGGCCTGGCCGTGCCGCATCTTTGCAGGGGTATTTTCCGCACTTCGGACCATCGTGTGCTGATGCCTGCATCGCTGCTGGCCGGGGCTTCGCTGGCCCTGCTTTGCAATCTCATTGCGCGTCTGCCGGGATTTGAAGGCGCGCTGCCTGTCAATTCGGTAACGGCTCTGATCGGCGCACCGGTCGTGGCCGTGGTGCTCTTCCGGCGCCGTAAGGAGGATAACGCAGAATGATGCACAGCAGTACCATAGAGCTTCACGATCTCGCGATCGGCTACCGTAACCGACATTCGGTCAAAACGGTTGCCGAGGGCATCAGCGATACGATCCGCGGCGGCGAACTGACCTGCCTGCTGGGCGAGAACGGCGCCGGCAAATCGACTCTGCTCCGCACGCTTTCGGGATTCCTTGCCCCGCTTGGCGGTGAGGTCAGCATACTCGGCCGTCCGCTTCCCAGCTATCGCGAAAAGGAGCTTGCAACAGTGATAGGCGTGGTCCTGACGGAGAAGACCAACTTGCAGAATATGACCGTGGCGGAGCTCGTCGGAATGGGCCGCAGCCCTTATACCGGATTCTGGGGGCGCCTGACGGATGAGGACCGGCAGATAGTGGACGAAGCGATGTCGCTGGTCGGTATCTGCCCGCTGGCACAACGGATGGTACAGACGCTGAGTGACGGCGAACGGCAGAAGGTGATGATCGCAAAGGCCCTGGCGCAGAAGACGCAGATCATTTTCCTGGATGAGCCTACGGCATTTCTGGATTATCCGAGCAAGGTCGAGATCCTGCATCTGCTGCACCGGCTCGCGCACGAGATGGGCAAGACCATTTTCCTCTCCACGCACGATCTGGAGCTGGCGCTGCAGATCGCTGACCGCCTCTGGCTGATGGCCCGCGGCAACGGGGTGGTGAGCGGCACGCCGGAGGATCTGGCTCTGGACGGGGTGCTGGACGGTTTTTTCCACCGCAAGGGTGTGGCATTCGAAAGGCAGACAGGGCTCTACCGCATCGAGCCCGAATATCACTCTTCGGTGCGCCTTGTGGGCGATGAGATCGCCTGCCAGATGGTGCGCAAGGCTCTTCGCCGCTGCGGGATCGATGCCTCGGCGGAGAATGAGGCGCCGATAAGCATCCTCGCAGAGCCTGGGCGATTCGTCCTTCGCGATGAGCAGGGCGGCGAGAAGGTCGCCACGAGCATAGCACATCTGCTCGAGTGGCTGTAGGCTGTCGGCCCGTTTTGCTGCGAATATAATTTTACTATATTTGTAGCAGATCAATCATTTAGGTATATGAAACGCGCTTTTGTCGCAGTCCTTGCGATCATCGGTTTTGTCATTTCCGGCCCCGCCGCAATGGGGCAGGAGAGTGCGCGCGACAGCCTTTCGGCCGACGGCCCGTACATCCTGTACCGCGCGGACGGGGTAGAGGTCATAACGGTGGACGTGGATGGCAATATCACCCGGCAGAGCTTTGACAGCCTGCCTGCCGGTTATACTTTCAGGGTTACGGATCATCGGGGCGAATACCCATTCGAGGTCAGCCTGCGGCCGTTCGGGCGCGGACCGTGGAAGCTCAGCGATACTCCGCGCCGCACTTTCGTGATGTCCGATCCGCACGGCAAGCTGGACTGCATCATAAGCCTTCTGGCGGGCAACGGCCTGATAGATGAGGACCTGCACTGGAGTTACGGCACGGACCGTCTGGTCGTCATTGGCGACGTGGCCGACCGCGGCAATGACGTGATAGCAATTTGTTGGTTTTTCTACCGGCTGCAGCAGGAGGCGGCCGATGCCGGCGGGAGTGTCATAATGATGCTCGGCAACCACGAGCCGATGGATTTCGGCGGCGACCTGCGCTATACCAAGCCCAAATATCCCATCCTGGCCCGCTTGCTGGGCGTAGAGTACCGCGACCTGTTCGGCCCTCAGAGCGAGCTCGGCCGCTGGATTATGAGCTGGAATACCGTCTGCCTGATAGGCGGCGACCTGTATGTGCACGCGGGCGTAGGTGGCGCATTCTACCGCTGGAACCTGCCTTTCGAGCTGATCAACACCCGGATGAGCGAAGTTCTGCCAATGCGAAACCGCGACCGTAAGGCGCTGAGCGATACGCTGGACTTCCTCTATGGCTCGTACGGTCCCATCTGGTACCGGGGACTCGTCTCCGGGGAAGCCCGTCGCCATCCCATCACTCAGGATACCCTGGATCTGCTTCTGCAGCGCTATGATGTGGGGCATATCATTGTCGGCCACACGGTCCTGGAGGGGGTGACGGCGTTCCACGGCGGCCGAGTGATAGGAGTTAACGTGGATAATTCGCACAACCGCAAGCACCATCTCACCCGCGCTCTTCTCATTGAGGAAGGACGATATTATGCCGTGAACGACGAAGGGAAGAAAACTCTTTTGATAACTGAATAGTAAATATTTATTGCAATGAAAGAAATTTATCTTGCCGGGGGCTGCTTTTGGGGCGTCGAGCACTTTTTTAAGAGCGTGGACGGCGTCGCCGAGGCCGTTTCGGGCTATGCCAACGGCAATACCGCCTCACCCACGTATCAGCAGGTCTATACCGACACGACCGGATTTGCAGAGACCGTGCGTGTGGTCTATGATCCGCAGAAGGTCGATCTGCGCACGTTGCTGCAGCTCTTTTTCACCATCATCGATCCCCTCTCGCTAAATCGTCAGGGAGAGGATGTCGGCACCCGCTACCGCACTGGCGTCTATTATGTGGAGCCCGCTGACCTGCCCGTCATCGAAGAGGTATTCTGCGCCGTAGAGAAGAGGCTGGGGCAGAAGCCAGTCACCGAACTCGAGCCGCTGCGCAACTTCTATCCGGCCGAAGACTATCACCAGCAATACCTCGACAAAAACCCCGGAGGTTACTGCCATCTTCCGCTCAGGGCTTTCAAGTACCTGCGGCTGTGGCAGGACGTCGCGCTGTTTCTCGCAGACGAGGAAGATGAGGTGGCTCGGATGGCTGATATTTCGGCTCTGATCGCGAGCCGGATGGGTTTCTTCTGGACCGGATTCTACCGCGTCATAGGAGAGCAGCTTGTACTCGGCCCGTTCCAGGGCGAAGCCGCCTGCCTGCGTATCGGCTATGGCCGCGGTGTCTGCGGTACTGCGTGGAAAGAGCGTCGGACCATAGTCGTTCCGGATGTCGAGAAGTTCCCGGGACACATTGCCTGTTCGTCGCTCTCCCGTTCCGAGATAGTCGTACCGGTATTCGATTCCAACCAGAATGTCACTGCAGTCCTTGATATCGACAGCGACAGACTTGGCGAATTCGACTCCGTCGATGCCGCCTGGCTGGAACTGATTGCCGGACTTGCTAAACTTTGAAATAACCTTGATCCTCGTGCAGGCCGGCGGCCTTCGATCAGCTTTTCAGTTTGATTGAATTGATGATTCCGCCGCAGCGGGCACCTTCGCGCCGGTAAGAGAAGAATGATTTGTCGGTAAATGTGTCAATGCCGCAGACTTTGATCTTGTCCGGCTTCACTCCGGCCTGCTCCAGTAGCCAGTTGTTTGCCTTCCACAAGTCAATATGATGCCCGCCTGACATCGGCTTGCCGTCCCCGGGGCCGCGCCAAGACCAGATCTTATCCATCGGGAACCGGGCATTTCTGAAGAGCCGGGCCACTTCTTCGCCCACCTGGAAGCTGTCGGGGCCGATTGACGGGCCCAGGACGGCCCGGAAGTCTGCAGCGTTGCATCGATGACGTGCTATGATCAACTCTACGGTTTTTCTCGTAATATGCATCGCTGTTCCTTTCCATCCGGCGTGAATTGCCGCCACAACCCGTTTCACCGGATCATATAGCAGCACCGGTACGCAATCTGCCGTCTTTACGCCAATGGCGACGCCGGGCAGCGCGGTCACAAGTACGTCGTAGCCCCTTAGATCCTCCTGCCTCATCCCGGGCCGCTCGATGAAAGCCACTTTGTCTTCGTGTACGTGGTGCCCATGAATCACCGGATAAGGTAGTTTTGACTCTCTCCTGGTGGAGAAAGCCGCAACACCTTCACCAAGGTCATATATCAGCAATTCTTTGAACATTTTCGCTAATATACTAATTATTTTTGCTTTAGCGAAATTTGTCCCTCTTAGAGGGCGGTGGTGGCCCATGCTTTTTGCGGCTTCTTGCGTAAGTTGCGTGCGTACTAAAAATTATTATATTTGCGGAGATAGGAAACCTTTATAGTCATTATGAAAAAGCTTTTCTCAGTCATCACCGTATCCCTGCTGGCCGTCTTTTCGGTTGCGGCACAGGAGTTTGAACCTCAGAGCTGCACCTCTATAATGGTGGGCCGCAAGGCTTCTGCGGACGGCTCCGTTATCACTTCCCATACCTGCGACGGCAGTTACCGTACGTGGGCCTATATCGAGCCTGCCGCCGATCACGAACCCGGGACGATGCACCAGGTGCTGCGCGGCACGATGAAGACCCGCTTCCACGGAGACACTCTCGGCGTAGAGGTAATGGGAGAGATCCCCGAAGCGCCTCATACCTACGCTTATCTCAATACGGCATATCCCTGCCTGAACGAGAAGCAGCTGGCCATAGGCGAAACGACTTTCACCGGCCCCGATACGCTCGTCAACCCTGCCGGCTGGTTTTGGATCGAGGAGCTCGAGAGGATCGCCCTGCAGCGCTGCGACAATGCGCGCGACGCCATCCGCCTGATGGGCGCCCTGGCTGAGCAGTACGGCTATGGCGACAGCGGCGAATGCCTCACCGTGGCGGACAAGAACGAGGTCTGGCAGTTTGAGATCGTGGGAGTCGGCAAGGACAGGATCGGCGCCGCCTGGGTTGCAAAACGCGTCCCGGACGACCACATCGCCATCTCGGCCAATATCCCGCGCATCGGCGAAATCGACCGCCGCAGCAACGACATGATGGCTTCGGACAATGTCGAAAAGGTCGCCCTCGAATACGGTCTGTGGGACGGCAAGGGCAAATTCAGCTTCTGGAAGGCATTTCACTCAAGCTACGGCGGAGGCCGCAATTTCCACGACCGTGACTGGTTCCTGCTCAATCATTTCGCGCCCTCGCTCGGCCTGACCTACGATATGGACGAGCTGCCTTTCTCGGTCAAGCCCGAAAAGCCGGTCGAGCTGCGCGAGGTGATGGCCCTCTACCGCGAGACTTACGAGGGCACGGACTTCGATATGACAAAAAATGTCGTTCTGGCGCGCCCGGCCACAAAGTCCCATCCGGCAGATACCATCATCAGCCCGGTAGCCAATCCCTGGCTCACCACGACGATGCGCAATACGCTCAATACCATCGCTCCGGGTACGGTAGAGTTCCGCCGCACGGTGGCCGTGGCCTGGTGCGCTTATTCGCATATCATCCAGCTGCGCTCCTGGCTCCCTGACGAAGTGGGCGGCGTCTGCTGGTTCTCGGTGGACAATCCGGCCCAGAGCCCCCGTATCCCGATATTCTGCGGTACTACGCGTCTGCCGGAGGCATACGATGTCTGCGGCCAGAAGCAGTATGCGCCCGACTGCGTGCTCTGGTCATTCCGCCGCGCCAACAAGCTCGCCACCGTTGCGTGGGGTAGTACCAGGGAGCGTTTCAACCGCGAGGTGCTCGACATCGAAGAGTTTGCAATAAGCGGCCTTCCCACGGCGGGCGCAACCACCGAAGCGCTCAATGCCTATACGGCGTACATCCATAATGAGGCAGTGCGCCGCTGGAAGAAGATGGAAGAGGCCTTCTGGCTTCAGTTCGGTTCGGGTTTCTAAGATTGGGCTATGACTCCGGAGAAAGAACGCGCAATGCATCTCGCGGTCGAGGCGGGGCACATCCTGCTCGAGAACGGAGCTGAAATCACCCGCGTCGAAGAGACGATGCGGCGCATATCCTCGCATTACGGCGTCGATGATCAGGATTTCTTCGTGCTGAGCAACGGCATCATCGCCACGGGGCGGCAGTACGCCAGCGCGAAATTTATCCCCATCCGAGGCACGCAGCTCTCGCGCATAGTGGCCGTCAATCAGCTCAGCCGGGATGTCTCAGGCGGGAAGCGCGACGGCACACAGGTCTCACTCGACGAGGTCGAGGAGCGCCTTAAGGCAATCCGCGCGAGCCGCGGCAAACCCTGGTGGGAGATAACCTTCGGCGCAGCATTCGGCGTCTCCTCGTTCTGCCTGCTGTTCGGCGGCAGTATGATGGATGCTCTCTCAACGCTCCTGTGCGGCATATTGCTGGGACTCTTCATCAATTTCGTATGCCCGCATATGAGCCGCATATTCAGCAATATGCTGGGCGGAATGGTCGGCGGGCTGCTGTGCATCCTCGCGTACCAGCTGTCAGTATTTATCGCGCCGCAGGCGCCGCTCCACCTGCCCAATATGATCATCGCGACGATAATCGCCCTGGTGCCTGGAGTTCCATTTACCAACGGTATCCGGGATCTTGCAAATGAGGATTATATAGCCGGTACGACGAGGCTCGTGGATGCATTCCTGGTGTTCCTCTGTATCGCAGTGGGTGTGATGCTGGCGCTGATTTTCTACGGAGCACTTTCCGGCGGCCTTGTCGATCTGGGGTCGCCTGCCGTGGATGCCTTCACTGCGGCCTGGTATATCCAGCTGCCTGCGGCGTTTATCGGTACGGTAGGATTCTCGGCGCTGTTCGGCGCTCCGCGCAGGTATTACCTTACGAGCGCAGTCGCCGCAATGCTCGGCTGGGGGATGTATCTGCTTGTCAACCGCTGCACACCGTTTTCGGTGGTCGGGGCATCGTTTTTGGCCGCGCTGGTTGTGGCCGGCAGCAGCCATATCCTTTCGGGGCTGCAGCGCTGCCCGGTGACGGTGTTCCTCATCTGCGGCATCATCCCGCTGGTTCCCGGAGGCGGCATCTTCTGGACGGCATATCACCTGGTAGCCAATAATCTTCGCCTCGCGGCGACGCAGGGCTTCGTGGCAATCAAGATAACGGTCGCCATCGCAGGCGGCATTATCGTGGCCTCGGCCATTGGCGCGCTGTATCGCAGACGAAATAAAAAAAGACTTGCTATTCTCAATAATAAGTAGTATATTTGCAGTTTGTAAAGAGTAAAACCAAATAGTATGCATATGAAAAAGGTCGTTCTCATCGTATTTGCAGTCTTCGCCCTGGCATTCAGCTCGAAGGCACAGGACACTTTCGCTCCGAAGTTCTCCGTGGAGGTTTTCGGCGGAGCAGGCTATATGACTTCCAACAGCTGGAACATCAGCAGCTTCAAGCACATCCTTCCCAACGCATCGGTCAATGTCGCGTACAGCGTTAAGCCGTGGCTCGGTCTTCGCGCCTCGCTGAGCGGCCCTACCGGCAATTTCCCGAAGGGCACTGAAGCTGTCAATTTCACTTATCTCCAGCTTGGAGTCGATGCAGTTCTTGATATCTGCAACATCTTCGGCTACAGCGATACCCGTTTCCTGAACCCTTATGTTTTCCTGGGTGCAGGTGCCAACTATCGTTTCGCTGTTGAAAACAGTACCGGTTATTTCGGTCCCGCAGTCCGCGCCGGTGCAGGTCTCGACTTCCGTCTTTCACCGTCGGTCAAGCTCGCTCTCGAGCTCCAGGACAACGGTCTGAACAACAGGTTCAACACTCTTGACGACAACGAGTACTACGGGGGCGATTTCCTTCACTGGAAGCGTCCCTTCAAGTGGGATGATGTCTTTGCAGCGCTCATTGGTCTGAAGTTCGACCTCTAGCAGATATCGCGCAAGCCGCGACTTGCAGGAAAGAGCGACCAGTTGATGGCCGCTCTTTTTGTTTTGTGCTCCTGAGCTATGCCCTGCGGCCGGCGAGGAGTTTTACTCTTGCCATTCTCAGGGAGCCTTTGAAAGTATAGACCAGGTATAGAATCGGGAATATCTCCAGCCGGCCTATGAGCATTTCTATCAGCCCGGTGCACTTTAGAATATCCGGAAGGTCGGCATAGTTGGACATCGAGCCTACTTCGCCGAATCCCGGGCCGACATTGCCTATGGCGGCGATCGAAGCGGTCACACCCGTGGTGAAATCAAGCCCGAATGCGATATTGATGGCGGCGAAGAGCGCCATTATCAGCAGATAAGAGAAGATGAAACTGAATGCGTCGCTCACCTGCTGGTCGGAGCGTACCCGCCCGCCTACGCGGACCTTCTGGATACTGTTGGGGCTGATGGAGTGAGCCACCTTGCGGTGAATACCCTTGACGGCCAGTACTACCCGGTCAATCTTTATGCCGCCCGAAGTCGATCCCGAACTGCCGCAGATTAGCGAACACAGGATAAGTATAGCGATGCTCAGCGGAGGCCACAGGGTGGTGTCGCGTGTCGCAAATCCGGTTGTAGTAGAGATGGAGGCGACCTGGAAGGATGCGTCACGAAGCGCATCGCCGAAAGAGGAGTAGCCGCCGCTGACCATTAGGTCTGTCGTCACCACGGCGATAGCCAGCGCGATCAGGGAGAGGAATACGGCGATTGTCTCGGACTTAAAGATATACTTGGGTTTGAGGCGGGAAAAGGCCAGAAACAGGATTCCGAAGTGCGTGCCGGCCGCTATCATAGTGAATGTCAGTACAATCTCCGCGGCGGGGTTGGCATAGAATGCGATACTGTTGTTGCGCGTGCAGAACCCGCAGGTGCTGCAGGCGGACATGGCGTCGGTGATTGAGTCAAACCAGCTCAGGCCGGTCAATTTGAGGGCTACAAAGGACGTGATGGTCAGCAGGACGTAGGTGATCAGCATCCGGCTGGCGAAACTGATGTTCTTTTCGCCTGCGATGGTGTCCCGCGCGACGGTTGATATTTCAGCGCCGGCAAGGACTGATTTGTCGATTCTGACGGCCAGCATAGAGAAGAGAGTTACGATCCCGACGCCACCCACCCAGGCGGTCGAAATGCGCCAGAACTGGAGGCCCCGAGGGAGTGCTTCGACATTTTTGAGGATGGAGGCACCTGTGGTCGTGAATCCGGATACACTTTCGAAAAGGGCGTTAATCGGCGTAAACTCCCCGCCATAGAACAGGTATGGCAGCATTCCGAAGATGCACGAAAATACCCACGCGCCCACGACGATGCAATTGCCGTCCCGGAAGTTCATCTTGCCCCGGCCTTTTCCCACGAAGATGAGAAGAAAGTAACCCAAGGTCGCCGAGAGGAAGGCGGAGTAGAGCAGTGGCATGAGACTCTCGTCCTCGGGCGTGAACAACGCTATGATGCCTGAGAGTGCCATCAGCGCAGCTACCAGAAGCAGAGCGATGCCGATGTACCAGGTTATGATCTTCCAATTCACGTCCAGTCGTATTTGTCGGGGCAAAGTTATTTTGCGAAAATACATTTATCAATACGAAATTGTTTATCTTCGCATTGAAAATATCAATCAAAAGAGTTATGACAATTCAGCAGCTGAGGTACATCATCGCCATAGATGACTACAGGCATTTCGGCCGGGCAGCCGAAGCCTGCAACCTGACGCAATCCACGCTGAGCCTGATGGTTAAGAAGCTGGAGGAGGAGCTTGACGTCCGCATTTTCGACCGCGAATCGCATCCCGTCGTTCCGACCGCAATCGGACGCAGGGTTATCGACCGCGCGAAGGTGGTGATCTACAACGTGGAGCAGATTGCCGAGATGACCCGTTCTGAGAAGGAGATTCTTTCGGGACCGCTCCGCCTGGCTCTCATTTCGACAGTAGCGCCGGTTCTGATCCCGGGCATCTTCAGTTATCTTGGGGAGCATTATCCGGGCATTTCCCTGCAGACGGAGGAGATGCTCAGCAGCACGATCAAGGAGAAACTCCGCAAGGCCGAGGTTGATATCGGGATTATGGCCTCTCCGGTGAATGAACCGGACCTGCTGGAGATCCCGCTGTATCACGAGCGTTTCCTGGCCTATGTTTCGCCCGAAAATCACGCCTACGACCTGAAGAGCATAAAGACCGGCGATCTGCTTGGCCAGTCAGTCTGGATCATTCGGGACGGCCTCAGGCAGTGGAAGATCGGCGAGTCAGGCGGCGATGATATCGCTTACGACCGCTTCTTCGAGGGTGGCCGCGTGGGCATCCTCATTCAGGTGGTCAACTGCAACGGCGGCATCACCATCATTCCAGAGACGCATACCGATCTGATAATGTACAGCCAGCAGACCTGTCTGCGCCCCATCACAGATCCCGTCCCCAGCCGAACGGTCTCATTGGTCATCCGAAGCGACTACATTCACCAGGCGAAGCTCAACGCTGTCGCCTCCGCCATCCGGCACATAATCCCGCCCGCGCTTCAGGAGCCCATTCTGCGCAAAGGGAAGATAGTGCTGTAGGCACTGGCATCCAAAGGTATATCCGTGGCCAAAATGAACTATATTTACGGACAAATTTATCGTATGGAAAACTCGCAACTCAAGAATATCGACCGTCTGGCCGGATATGTGATCAAGCTGGGAATATTGGCGATAATCGCTTTCGCGTGCTGGTATTTCAGCAATGTGCTCGTCTATATCGTTCTGGCTTTTATCATTTCGCTTATCGGCAAACCGCTGGTGCGGCTGATGCGCAAAGTCTCAATCGGTGGCAAATCCGCGCCTGACTGGCTGCTGGCGGTTTTGACGATCCTCATAATATTCGCTCTCTTAGCGCTGGTTGCTACGCGGCTCGTGCCGGTCGTAACAGGCGTTTTCCGCGAGGCATCTGTATTCAGCAATATGCGGCTGCCCGAAGGCAATGTGATCAATAACATCAACTCCTGGATAGTCAGCGTCATCCCCGGACTGAGTCCCGATTACGATGCGGTAGGGGTGGTAATGGACTATATGAAAGGTGCGTTCAGCGATGTCAGCATCAGCGGCATCCTGGGCTCCGTCGCCTCGGCGGTCGGCAGCCTGGCCATCGGCCTGTTCTCAGTCGCATTTATATCCTTCTTCTTTCTCAAGGATGACAATCTGTTTGCCAATATCGTCGCTGCTCTCACTCCTGATCATCTGGAAGGTTCTGTCCGTGCGGCCATCAATGACAGCGAACGGCTCCTGTCGCGTTATTTCGTGGGCCTGGTGCTGGAGATGCTCTGCGTCGCGCTCGTAGATTTCCTCGGGCTGTGGCTCATCGCCCGGGTGAGTATCGGCTATGCCATCAGCATCGGCTTCCTGGCCGGCATCCTCAATATCATCCCGTATGTCGGTCCGCTCCTCGGGGAGGTTATCGGCGTGCTGCTCTGCGTCGTGCTGAAGTACGGAGCCGGCATCGGCCTGGATGTCAATATCTGGGTTTTCGCCCTGATAGTGCTCATCATTATGCTCTGCGTCCAGCTCATTGACAACTTCATCCTGCAGCCGCTCATCTACTCGACGAGCATCAAGGCCACTCCGCTCGAGATCTTCATCGTCATCCTCATCGCCGGCCATATCGGCGGCATCTGGGGAATGCTGGCGGCCATTCCCGCCTACACCGTAGTGCGCGTAGTGGCAGGCAGATTCTACAGCGACAAAAAGCTCGTCCGCCGGCTGATGCCGGAGCAGGGGAAGGGGTAATTATAGCTTGCAGCAAATGAAAAAGACCGAATTGTTTCGAACCAGCCAGAGCTGGGATGGGGTGCAGCTGCCGGATTATCCGGCGGGCAGGCCTGAATTGGTGTCCGTGAAAATAGAGATTCCGGCAGGGCAGAAGCTCTCGTGGCACGACCATCCGGTGATCAATTTCGGCATTCTGGCCGAGGGCGAACTGACCATCGTCAGCCAGGACGGAAGCGAGCGCACCTTCCACAAAGGCGAGGCGATCGTAGAGATGGTCGGCACCGTCCATCGCGGCGAGAACCGCGGCACGAAGCCCGTCGTGCTCTATATGTTCTATCTGGCCCGGAAAGGCGAACCCATCTCAGTGGAGCATCCGGAGGTTGAGAAAGACTGACTCCCGCCACGGCTATCAAAAGAAAGAACTCGTGAGTGCCGCTCACGAGTTCTTTTTATCTCATTTCCGCTCAAACTCGAAGTGCAACGGTTTATCGAAATTGCGGCGGTAGTAATAGGTCACAGAAGGGTGGGTCAAGTCCATGACAAGCGTCCATATGGTGCCCATGTAACGGTCTTCCCTTTGCGGAGCGGAAACGGAGGCGATCGCCTGAGTGAGCCGTCCTTTATCCATCACCCCGCCTGTGGCATCCAACTGACTGCAAAGAGATTCATATCGGCGGTCTCCCTCTTTCAGGCCCACGTTCCGCTTGGCTTCGCACAGGTAATGATTGGCGACAGCGGCTGATTCGACCACCTCCATCTGGTTGTTCACATACTCCACGACCACGCTTCGGCCGGTGGCATCGGAGATGGCGTAATGATGAGCAGAGCCGATGTCAGAATGCATATCAATGCCGCGCAGCAGATCCAGCGCCTCATCCACGGTCGCGGCATTCTTCAGCAGGTAGCAGATGGCCGTCGTGGTGGTGAGGGCAGGCTTTCCGCTCTCCTGCTTTGTCTGGACCTTGTCTCCGGCCATCAGGTCTGCGACGGCAAGGCCCTTTTCATTTATTCCATCCAGAGCGAAAAACAGCACGGCCAGTGCCATATACTGATTATTGCCGCCTTCGGGAACCCAGCCCTCCCCGAAACCGAAGAAGTCGATATTGAAAGTGGTATAGGTCTCATAACCCTGCTCAGGAACCGTGTGCAGAATGATGCCTGTAGCCGAGTTGAAATCGAAATTGCGACCCATCATCACGCCACCCTCGGGCGTGCGAACCGTCAGGGCGGTGCAACCGTAATCCATCGGCCTCGGGACCCAGGACGTAGGTTGAGAAAATCCTTCGATGATGAAACGCTTGACGTATCCGGCCAATTCAGCGGCGCTGCGGCCGCCTCCGTTTTGCACGAGACCGGCAAAGCCATCATCACCTTTGTATTCCATATAGTAGAGTCCCTCATCCAGTTTCTTTATGGACTTGGCACCCTGCTCAAGTGCTCCGGCCTGCGCCCACGCATTGGCTCCGGAAAGCCATACGACGGCTAACAAGCCCATTATAATGGTCTTGGCAATATTTTTCATAATACGTACGATAAATTACTTTACGAAAGGTATTCTTTCAGTGCTTCTACATATTGATTAAAAGCCTCGCGGCCTGAAGGAGTTATCCTGCAGGTCGTACGGGGCATCTTGCCCCTGAAGCCTTTTTCCACCGTGATATAGCCGGCGGCGGTGAGTTTGTCTATCTGCACGCTGAGATTTCCTGAGGTGGCGCCAGTCTGATTTTTCAGGAAGGTAAAATCGGCCTCATCCACCCCTGAGAGGATGGACATCACGGCCAATCGGAGCTCCGAGTGCAGCAGCGGATCTAACTTGGGGAACATAGATTACTTGTACTGTAGTTTCACGATGCATCCTGTCGCGAGCAGCAGAACGCCGCCCAGGGTGAATATCAGCAGCTGCGCTTCGCCATTTACCAGCAAGGCGAAAACGGCGCCGCCGACTCCCAGCAGGAAACCTCCGATGATCGTAGGCCAGTTTTTCAGCAGAGCTCCTGAGATACATTCGGCCAGGCCCAGAATGATAACGATGATAAGCGTAACGCGCATAGGGATCAGGAAGAGGGCAATGAGGCTGAGCGTGATGGCAAATGCGCCGAAAACACCCCACACGCTGCTGAGCATCTTGCTCACTTCGTTCTGAGGTATGGCCTTACTGTATTTCCCCATCAGTGCGGCGATGGGGTAGCCGATGACAGGCATGGCAAACCAGAGGAAGTTCCACTCAGGCTTCCCGGTAAGATGCCACAAAAAGTAGATAACAAGGGAAACAACCGTCAGTAGCGCTCCCCAAAGCATAAAATACTTGGCGCTGCCCCGAAGGATCTCCTTGCGACTGTTGTTGAAGGTTTCGCTGATGAGCTGAAGGCTCCGCTGAGCCGTCATTTCTTTGTCTTGTTCCATTGTATCAGGTATTTAGCTCGTTATTGCGCTTAAACGCAGCTGCGCAGTCTGCCTTAACCGCGATACAAAGATAAACAAGTTTATAATATAAACCAAATTTATTTTAATTAAATTTTAGATAACTAGCGATACGTGATTTCGCGCTTGATTACATTAGTGACCTTGCCGTCAATCCAGGTGTACTGAGTGATCCAGTTGCCCTTTTTGTCATATTCGGGGTATGAGTATGTCATAACTAATTCCCCGCCGTCGGGTATAAAATGAGTTACCTCGATAACATTATTGTCCTTATCGAATTTCTGAAACAGGCGGTAAAACAATTCTCCGTCAGAGTATAACATCTGATCGATAAGGCGGCCTTTGCTGTCATAGGCGATATTGGTCAGAACGTTGCCGTCCGCATCAACGGATTTGGTGAATTCGCCATTATAATAGTCAGTCATCGTATATTGATCATCAGTGCCGATGTCGCACAACCACTTACAGTAGTCTTCGCCACGCTCAATAACCCGGTTCTCGGTCTTGCTGTCGGTGGCCTTGACATAAATTGTCTGGGATTCCAGCACTCTATCGTCAAAAATAGATTCCATCTTATAGGTGCACACTCCTTCATCATTGTAGGCGCTGTAAACCGTCTGATTGCCCTTCTTGTCGTATTCGTAGATATAGACATCATCAAGTTCGCCAGGCACAACCTCACCGAACTTTTCAGTCGCACCGTAAACAAACTCCTTAACCATCTTGACATTCCCCTTCATCCCCGAAAACTTAATCAACTGAACAGGCCCATTGTTACTGCAGGCGGTAATGGCGAATAAAAGAAAGGGGAGGAGGGATTTGGGGGTCATAGTAGTGGGTAGAATATTTTTAGCAAAGTTAGCAAATCTGTAAACAATGACAATTAGGTGGCACCTTGCCGCGACAATCTTCTTATGAAAAATAATGGTTTACCAACAGAGACAAATAGTTTACTTTTTAGCAAAAAGTTTGCAGGATCCGAAAAAAGTAACCATATTTGCAACAGCTCATCAACCAAGTTGTTGAAGGAGTAACGGGATCGTCATTCGGCGGTCCTTGCTTTTTTATGCGCCTCATAGTCTTTCATCAACTTGCGATAAGTGTGCCCGCTATCAACGGGATATGCTGTCCAGAGCACTGCAAAAGTGTCTCGCTTTTCAATATTCACAAGATAGGATTCCTGCTCGTGATAGATAAGTACACGCTCCCTTCCGCCACGAACATTTGACCAAACCTTCAGATAGGGGAAAAACCCCTCGTGTTCTTAATTTATCGACAACCGCGACCCTCTGACCCAAGGATAGGCAACAAATGGTCCCAGATGTCAGTTTCAGCACGGTGATGATTATTACGAAATAGATAGATAGATGAAATTCCGATTTAGAGGCAAAAGATTGAATGTTGAAATAAGTTAAAACAAGAACTGATATTCAATAAGTTAGGAATTAATCCTATTTGCAATTCCTCAAATTCGATAAAAAAATGTAAATTTGAGGTTCACAAGGAGTAAAGACCTTATGCCAAAAAGATTTATTGATTTTTTCGCTGGTGCCGGCGGATTGTCTGAAGGTTTTATTAAAGCTGGATACGTTCCAATCGCTCACGTTGAAATGAAAAAAGACGCTTGTGATACCCTGAGAACGCGGGCGGCTTTTCATTATCTGCGTGAGAACAACCAGCTTGATATATACGAAAACTACCTTCGCAATAAACGAGAAGGTACTGATGGTTCAGCACTTTGGAATCAAGTCCCGCCTGAAGTTACCAACCGGGTTATTCAAGCCACTATCGGTGAGGAAACGATGGCTGACATTACGGCCCGTCTTGATGCTCTTGCCGGTTGCGAACCCATTGACATCATCATTGGTGGCCCTCCCTGTCAAGCTTATTCGATAGCCGGTAGAGCCAAGATGGGTGAATATGTAAAGAAAGATCCCAGGAATTATCTGTACCGTTTCTATCTTCGCTTCATTGAACACTTCCGTCCCAAGATGTTTGTTTTCGAGAATGTTATGGGCATCACCACTGCGCAAACAGCGGATATGGTCAAGCCTTTTGACGACCTGAAACGTATAGCGGATGGAATGGGATACGAAGTGGAAGCTCATGAGCAGGTTGCATCTGATTATGAGGTCTTGCAACACCGCCATCGAATGATTATCGTTGGCTGGCGCAGAGAAGACGACAACAATATCCCTACAGGTTACCATTACCCGGAGCTCACTAAGATTCCGAACAAGTACAAAACTCGTCGGGATATATTTGCTGACCTGCCGGAGCGAAGAAGTGGAGATGGGAAGCTATGTGAACTTGTCCAATATACCCGTCCCCTTGAGGAAATGGAGTATCTCAACAGCACCGGAATCAGAGGTACTTTTAATTTTACAACGCAACACGTTACGAGGAACAACAATGTTCGTGACCGGGAAATATATTGTATTGCCATCAACGAGTGGAAGCATAAACGCCGCCTGAATTACGCGAAACTTCCTCCTAGGCTTCAGACCCACAAGAATACGAGCTCCTTCCTGAACCGCTTCAGTGTGGTCGATCCCCAAGGCTGCTGCCATACGGTTGTTGCGCACATAGCCATGGATGGCCATTATTACATATTCCCATCAAAGAAGCCAACCATAGAGAATGCCCGCTCGATCTCAGTTAGGGAGGCCGCTCGTCTCCAATCATTCCCTGATGATTACTTCTTTGAAGGCAGCCGTACATCGGTATTTATGCAGATAGGAAACGCCGTCCCTGTAATGATGTCATACCACATGGCAATTGCCCTGCAATCGCAATTGGAGCACGAATAGCCTATGGACTATAGCAGAATTGAAACCGCATCCGCTGCACCGAAGGCCTCGTCTATGGTCGAGACCTTCCGCGCTATCGGGTACTCTCTGGAGACGGCTGTTGCCGACATTATCGACAACTCCATATCTGCAGACGCCAAGAACATATGGATAGACCGTTTCTGGCGAGGTGGCCAGTCTGTCATCACCATCAAGGATGACGGCCATGGTATGACCAGTTCAGAAACCATCCAGGCAATGCGCCCCGGTTCCCAGAATCCCAACGAGGAAAGAAGTGAAAAGGACCTTGGCCGCTTTGGCCTTGGCTTGAAGACAGCCTCGTTCTCACAATGTCGCAAAGTCACCGTGTTCAGTAAGCGTAAAGATAACAATCCCGCATATTGGACATGGGATTTGGACTATGTCGCTCAGAACGACACGTGGGACCTTTTGAAATGGATGCCTGACGATTTCTCTTCTGCCCTTGATGATGTAGAGTCCGGAACAATAGTAATTTGGAATGATATGGACAGGGTCGTCCGTTCGACTATTTCAGAAAACGATCTCAATGCTCACGAGAAGTTCTCCAGATCCATGGATCGGGTCAAGAACCATATTGCAATGACATTCCATCGCTTCATAGAAGCAAAGTCTGTAAAACTCTATTGGTGCGGACACGAAATTGAACCTTGGAATCCATTCTGCCCGACAGAGAGCAAGATTCAAGTGATGCCTGAAGATCATCTGAATGGTGGTGTGACTGTACGTGGCTACATCCTTCCCCATAAAAAGAATTTCTCCTCAGAGAAAGCGTATTTGGCTGCAGAAGGAATGAATGGATGGAACGCACATCAAGGTTTTTATATTTACCGTGGCAAGCGTCTCCTTCTTGCCGGGAATTGGTTGGGAATGTTCAAACAAGAAGACCCATATAAGCTGGTCCGTGTTCAGGTCGATATTCCGAACACTCAGGATTCCGAGTGGAAAATCGATATCAAGAAATCCCAAGCGTATCCTCCTTCAGGATGTCGCGATGTGCTGGAGTCGTACGCCAGAAAAGCTCGCCGCACCGGTGTAGAAGTATACAAGCACCGTGGTCGTATTCTCAAGCAGCGGGCTGGGACTTCTTTCCAGCCGCTATGGGAAGACAAACGCAAGGACGGAAAATGGTCATTTGTGGTAAACCGTAATAACGAGTTGATACTACGAGTTCGCGAAATGGCACACGAGAATCCTGACAAGGCGATAGAAACGCTTCTGCGCATCATAGAGGAGGCAATCCCCACCAAAGCAGTGTATGCCAACCAGGTTGAAATGGAAAGCACACAGAAGGATGCTTTTGAGGGATTTGATATGGATGCGCTCAAGTCACTTGCTGAGACTCTGTACGAGACTAAAATTAACGCCGGCCTTTCTCCAGAACAAGCCAGGAACGAAATCAAGAACATTGAGCCTTTCAACAATTTTGAAGAACTAATCGATTCATTATAACACTATGCAGGACCATTTCAATACCGCATATAACATAGCCGAGGAAATTCTGAAGACTCTGGCTCCAGTTACGGATAAAGATATCGTTACGGCCGTCAGTCAGGCCACGATGATTTATCCCGACGTCGATAAAGAACTTCTCAAGAATACTCTCCTTGCAAACTATGCCACTCAGATAGACGACTTCAAGATTCTGGAAGGTCGTGAACGGCGTATGCCATGGTTGAAAGAGTTCAAAGCCAACCAAAGTACGGATTGGGATTTCTGGACTCGTTATGTGAAGTATCTGAAAAAGGACAAGCACTTCCCCGATGCTGTTACCGCCCATCTGGACACCCTTACCGACGAGGTATTGGACCACTTGTTCAATCCACAGATGGAGAACGTGCAGATTGGCAAGAAAGGTCTTGTTGTTGGCCAGGTACAATCCGGCAAAACGGCTAATTACACCGGGCTTATTTGCAAGGCGGCCGATGCCGGGTTTAATTTCATTGTTGTTCTCGCCGGCATACACAACAATCTCCGCAGCCAGACACAAACCCGCCTTGATGAAGGTTTCCTTGGCTTTGACACGCAATACGTGAGAAAGTATGAAGAAGGGCTTTCTCAAAAGATCGGTGTAGGTTGCTATAAAGGGTTCAAACACGCTATAGCCAATTCCATCACAACTAGTGAGGAAAAGGGCGATTTCACCCAGGGGCGAGCAGATTCACTTGGTATTAACTTCGACACACCAACCCCTTTTCTCCTTGTTGTCAAGAAGAACGTATCGGTGTTGAAACGCCTTTATGCTTGGCTTCATACGCATGCTGGTGATAGCAAGATAACAACGAAATCGCTTCTAGTTATCGATGATGAGGCTGACAACGCCTCTATCAACACAAACAAGAAAGAGTTTGATCCGACCAAAATCAACCAGCAGATCAGGCAGATAATCTCCCAATTCGCCAAATCAGCATATGTCGGGTATACAGCCACTCCTTTCGCCAATATCTTCATTCCTTTGGCTAATGACGATTTGTTCCCGAGAGATTTCATCATCAACCTGCAAGCTCCGGACAACTATATCGGCCCGGAAAAGGTTTTCGGTACATCTGTGATTCCTGATGAATCCAACGATGATCTGTTGCCGATTGTCCATACGATTGATGATTATTCTGACTTTGTCCCTGAGAAGCATAAGAAGAATGATCCGCTACCGATGTATGATCAGATTCCGGACTCTTTGCGGACTGCTCTTAAATGCTTCATTATCACCTGCGCCATCCGGATGGCCAGAGGACAAGGGAACAAGCACAACTCGATGCTTATTCACATAACGAGATTCCAGATCTGGCAAAATGCCATTAAGGAGTTGGTGGAAAAGCTATTCGGCTATTACAAGTCAGAAATCGAGGCGGGAGATCCGATCGTATTGGAAGAGCTCCGGTGTATTTTCGAAGAGGATACCCCTTTGTATAAGTCCTACAAGACTGTTACAGAAGAAATCAAGGCATCTTCGCTCAAAGATATTGACAATCGGATCAGGGTCCATACATGGGAGGAGATCAAGCCCCTTCTGTTCAAGGCTGTTCAAAAAATCGAAGTCAAGTCTATCAACGGCAGCTCTGGTGACGTTCTCACTTATTATGAGCACGAAGAAACTGGTGTCTCTGTCATAGCCATCGGCGGTGATAAACTGTCACGAGGCCTTACACTTGAGGGTTTGTCGGTCAGCTATTTCCTCCGCGCTTCCAAGATGTACGACACGCTGATGCAGATGGGCCGCTGGTTCGGATACCGCCCTGGATACGTAGATTTATGCCGCCTTTTCACCAGTCCGGAGCTCAATGGATGGTTCCGCCATATTACGATGGCCAGTGAAGAATTGCGTGCAGAATTCAACTATCTCGCAGAAGCTCGCAGCACCCCGGACAAGTATGCCCTTAAAGTCAGATCTCACCCTGGTTGTCTCCAGATTACCTCGCTGTCTAAGATGCGTTACACCAAGAATGTTCAGGTCTCTTGGGCTTCTCGTCTTGTTGAAACATACCAGTTGCAAATGGATGAACAAGTACGAGCAGACAACCTTCGCTACACTGAAGACTTGTTGTCTCCCCTGCCCGAACCTGAACGTCCTGATGGCCACAAAGAATGCTTCTTATGGCGCGGCGTCCCGCTGGAGGACATTTTGGATTACTTTCACAAGTTCAAAGTTGGCAAGCAACTGGTCAAGGTTAACTTTGATCTGATTTGCGAATACATAGAAACTCTTGCACAGTCTGGCGAGTTGACCGAATGGAATGTTGCCCTCATGTCCCGATCTGTCTGCGAACGAGGTTCCCACTATAAGTTCGCAGAGAAATATGATGCCAACAATTTCTTCC
Organism: uncultured Bacteroidia bacterium; assembly: GCA_902773925.1. Taxonomy (GTDB): domain Bacteria; phylum Bacteroidota; class Bacteroidia; order Bacteroidales; family UBA932; genus Cacconaster. The sequence continues at coordinate 90,621 of CACYGI010000005.1, forward strand.
GTACTGCTGCTTCAGATACACGTTCCGGGAACGGGTCCGAATCTTACTATATCAGAAAGAACCATATTGTAGGTGACAGGACAGATGAATTTATGGACTTGGACAAGGCTATTCTGAAAGAAGCTCTTAAGGTGACAATAGAGCGGAAGAAAGGCACCGCCAAACCTTGGAAAGAAAGTTATCCTGCGCCTGATATTGTCAGAGAGGAGTATCGACCCAGGACACAGCCTCTTTTGATGATATATCCATTGAACCCACGTGGTGCAGACAGCTCGCTGCCTGATAACGGAATTCCTTTCATCGGTCTGGTCATAGCATTCCCTTCAACCAACAGAACTGACATCGCCTATAGTTATGTAGTCAACCAAGTGGAAGAGTATGCAGAAGACGAGAACAACTTTGACGAAACCAACGATAACACTTATGACAATGAATAACCATATGCTCGACCTCTGGGCGCAGATGGAAGCCCAGCACACGATGGGGATTGTCAAACGTCTCTATGACAGCAGCATCCCTTATCATATCTTCGCCACCTATGCCAGTGACGAACGCGGATATGGCATTTCGTTCTCATATCCAGAAGAAATAAGGATAGACACCACGCCTTTCTCCAATCTGAAGAAGCTCAAGGTTGGCATATACAACGACGCCAGCCTTGTCAACTCCAAGATGCTGCTGATTCAGCTTCTTGCTCCAGCTCAGAGGGATACATTCTCCTGCTTGTGCGAAAGCCTGATTAATACCGTCAAGAGCATGGAGTCCGAAGAGGAGATGATCAAGAGTGTTATCAACCAACTGGACAAATGGCGCAATCTGTTTGACAAAGCCGGCACTGAGGGACTTTCTCCGTCGCAGCAGCAAGGTCTCTATGGCGAATTGACATTCCTCCGGAAGCTGATTACAAAGAAGGTGTTCCCGGCATATGAAGCGTTAGACTATTGGGTAGGTGTTGATGCCGCACAAAGGGATTTTATGGGAGATTCTTGGGCGGTCGAAGTTAAGACAACGGCCACAAGCAATCCTCAGGAAGTTACCATCAACAGCGAAAGGCAGCTGGATGAGAGTTTGTTCGAGAACCTTTTTTTGTACCACTGCTCCGTCGAAATCACCAAGAAGAACGGAGAATCGCTTCCTGACAAGATATACAAGTTGCGCCGTGACCTTGAGAATGACCCTGCCGCTTTATCCAAGTTCAATGAGCGGCTCATTACAGCGGGCTATTTTGATGAAGACGAAGCATTGTACGCCTTCCGCGCTTACAAGGTCCGTGGAGAAACCCTTTTCCGCATTGAGGGAGATTTCCCCCGCATCAAAGAGAGTGACCTCAGGACAGGCGTAGGCAATCTGACATACTCCATCGTTCTGTCTGCCTGCACTGGGTACATCAAATCCGAATCTTCAGTTTTCAACACTATCAAATAGTATGACTGATATAGAGAAATACTACCTGCAGCTTTGTCAAGAGGTTACTTCCCGGCAACTCGCAAACGAAGAGGGTGACACCCAGGAACAGACATTCACCCGCTTGTTCCTGGATTTGCTTTCCGAGGCCGGAGAAACCGAGAACACTACTGTTGCCTATGATGAAAAAGACTTTGGCACCAAAAAGACCCATAAAATCAACGGCTACGCCATTTCCGACAATTATGAAACGGTAGATCTCTTTATCACCATTTACCGTCCGGAAGAAGAGATTCCGGTCATTTATAAGAAAGATATAGACCAAGCGGTCACTCGCATTACCAACTTCTTCCGGAAAGCGACATACAACAACTATGAAGATGATGTTGCTGAATCATCTCCGATTTTCGAATTCGCACATACATTAGGTTCATACCAAGAGTTGAAGGATAATCTTGTCCGTGTCAATGCGTTTATCCTGACAAATGGAGAATACAAAGGAGAGATTCCCCAATCAATCAGTTTGAACGGCAATAAAATCTTCTATAGAATTCTGGATATCAACTACCTGTTCCAGATTTCAGAAGCATCCCACGTCCCGATTGAAATAGATTTTGATGAAGAAAAAGCAGTGGTCCCCTGCCTGCCGGCAAGCACCGACAACGAAGAATACCAAGCTTATGTGGCCATTATTCCAGGGACCTGTCTTGCCAATCTGTATGAGCGTTTTGGTTCCAGACTGCTCGAGCAGAATGTCCGTTCCTTCCTTCAATTCAATGGCAAGATTAACAAAGGCATACGTGAGACAATCAAAACCGAACCTCATATGTTCTTTGCGTATAATAACGGTCTGGCCGCAACTGCTGACCATATAGAGCTGGACGAAAGCGGTCATTTCATAAGCAGAATTAACAATCTGCAGATAGTCAATGGTGGACAGACGACTGCTTCGATATACTATACCCAGAAGAAAGACAAGGCCGACATCTCGAGCATCTATGTTCAGATGAAGATCTCGGTTATAAAAAAGCAGGAGCAGTTCAACGAGATAGTATCGAGAATCTCTAGGTATGCGAATACCCAGAACAAAGTCAACGATGCCGACTTCACGGCAAACAACCAGGCACTTATCGAGTTTGAGAAACTTTCAAGATACATTCTTACACCACTGTCATCCGACAGTCCTTTGCAAACTTACTGGTTCTTCGAACGTGCCCGGGGCCAATATAAGACACTTCGGCAAAAGGAAGGCTTCACAAAGTCGCGTCAGGATGCTTTCGACAAAAAGTACCCCAAAGGACAAGTTCTCACAAAGACAGATATTGCCAAGTATATCAATGCCTACGAAGAGGTGTACGAAGGCAAGAAACTCGTTATCGGCCCTCATATTGTTGCACGTGGTAACGAAAAGAACTATGCTCGTTTCATAAACAACAACCTTCCCGAGACCCTCAAGAAGATTAACAACGTATACTTTGAGGACACTATCGCCAAGGCTATTCTCTTCAAAACTGCTGACAAGCGTTATGGTACCAAGGCGAGCGCTGTTCACATCGGCGAACTCAAGAATGTAACGGTGCCTTACACCATCGCGCTATTAACCAAGATAACTGACGGCGAACTCGATTTGTATAAAATCTGGAAAGCCCAGCAGCTGTCCCCGGCCCTCTCTGATTTCATTTTTGATTTAATGGTTCAAGTAAACGAATTCATCATCAAGAATTCCGTTGGTTCACATTATATCGAATGGGCAAAGAAAGAGGAATGCTGGAACATGGTCAAAGAACACACTTTTGCCTATGACCTCGCCCAGATTAAAGACGACTTGATTGATTCTTCCAATCCACCGGTTAGACGTGTGTCCGGGGAGGACCAAAGCGGGAATGGTACCTACGAGCACGAAATAGGCATCATTCGTTCCATCCCACCTTCGTTATGGAACAAGATTGCGGACTGGGGCCAGTCCTCCGGATTCCTCGCAATCCATTACCAGAGTGCAGCCCGCGACACCGCACATAAGCTTAAGTACAACCATTTGATTACTGAAACCGACCGCAAACGAGCGATGGCTATCTATGAGATAGTCTGTCAGAACAATATCGAGCTCCTGGACGAAGCCGATGAGCTTGCGGAACGGGATCGAGAAGCAAGGGAGGCCTTGGAGGCTAAGAAAGAAAAGAAGCGGCAGGAATCCGGTGTCCAAGCTGATGATATCACATTGGATTTGATCAAAGAGATGGTTGATTGGGACCGCAGAAAACGTAATCTTGAGGACTGGAAGTGGAAAGTGATGAATGATGTCGTTACTGGCAAAAAGCCGCTTACAGACACTTACAAGTACACCTTCTGGCTCAACCTCCAGTTCTTGCGTAAAAAAGGTTTTCCTAAATAACAGACATAAGCTCCGATATCAATTATTTCCCCGTTCTGTTGGGATTGACGAAACAATCAAACAAGTAATAGACTGTTTTGATCGCCATATTAGTGAGATTGATTCGCCAACTCATACCCTGAAGAGCGATGAAGTTCTGAAGACGATTGCCCCGGAGTTGAAGGCTCTGGGGTTCAGGATCGAAGAGAGCAAAGCAGCTGACGACAAAATCAAAGTCCCTGTTTTGTTTAGCATGAACAACAAGATAGACAAGTTCTTTGATGCTGACGCTGTAAGCGCTGATGGCCGCATAGTTCTGGAAGTCGAGGCCGGGCGGGCTTATTCGAACAACCAATTCCTGAAGGATGTATTCCAAGCCTGCATGATGTACGGTATCGACTACCTGATGATTGCCGTGCGAAATAATTATAGGGGGAATCCTGATTTTGAAAATATCTTCAATTTCTTCGAAACGCTCTATATCAACGGTCGCCTCCAGCTGCCACTCAAAGGAATTGTCCTTATAGGATATTGATATGTCTGATGTAATGACGCCCCAGCAGCGGCATGATTGCATGTCGCATATCCGGTCCAAGAATACAAAACCGGAGCAGTTTGTGCGCCAGGCTTTGTGGCATCAGGGATTCCGCTATAGGCTACACGTTAAAGACCTTCCCGGGAAACCGGATATCGTACTTCCAAAGTACAAGACGGTAATCTTTATAAACGGCTGTTTTTGGCACGGCCACGAAGGATGTAGGGATTTTGTCATCCCCAAGACGAATACAAGCTTCTGGCTAGACAAAATAAGATCGAACAAAGATCGTGATGCTCGCAATGAAAAAGAGCTCAATGAAGATGGATGGCGAGTTTTGACCATCTGGACTTGTGAATTGAAAAAGAGAACCAGAGAGAAAACGATAGAGATGCTTCTAAAGTCTCTCCTTGCCCATAATCTTTGAGATTATTGCCTCGACCTCATATGGCACCTCTTGTGCCTTGCAAGAAAGAACAACTAGTAGAGCACTTATACTCACCCTAAAATGCCCTGACCATATGAATTGCAGATTGAGGAACTTTCTAACCGAGATTATTCAAAACGACCTTGATACCGTTCAGAGAGCGCACCTTAGTGGAAAGCTCTGTGAATACGCTTGAATCCAGATGCGTTGGTGTGGAGGGAGACTAGGCAAACATTCTTCTTGCCCGACTTGAGGCAACATAAATTGTGGCTGATGTTTGATTCCTTTGGCGAAGTTACGCAGAATTCTATATATTTGCATATTATGTCCCTCCCCGAAGCCATAGTATATCTTCTGGTCAGTTCCGGTTACGGGATGAAGGTGGGGCAGATTGCTAGGGAGATCAATGCGCGGGGGCTTTATACCCGCCGGGACCGGACGCCGGTGACGGACAAGCAGGTCTATGCGGTGATTATGGCCCATCCCGAGACCTTCGTCAAGTCCGAGGGGCGGATACGTTTAATGATTTGAACAGACATTTCAAGCTAATAGCGAGTGGATCACTATCGCGAAATAAAACCGGTCTTGAACAAGTTGTCGAAGTACAATGTATTTGACAGCTTGGATGTAATTAGCATTTACGTTAGGTTCATAATCTCCGGACAGGAAAGATCTACCATTCAGGATGTAGAGAATCCGGAGTATAATGCCATTGAACTGTATTTCGCCGATTTTCTAATCATCAATTCGATTCTACACTGCACAGAACTGCCAGGAGAGCTTTCACTACGGAAGCAGAATGATCGGTACAAAATCTTCAAGCCAGTTGCAGAACTGAACGACGAGGTTCATAAGATGCAATCGGAAAAGGAGCCTTTGGTATGGTTTGTCTCATATGTGTTCAACCAGACCAATATGAATCTGCCCGGAAATGCATTGGTGAGCATCTACAGGTATCTTTATCTATATGATTCAGAGAGCATCAGGACTGTTGTGCAGAAAGAACTGGGTTTTTCTCTAGACTACTATTTCCGTGCTGCTTTATATGTTTATTGCTCATTCAGCAATGGTCATATTCATTACAAAGAGAAGGATCTGCTGAAGACTCAATTTAGGAAATCGGGCTATATTCCGGCAATACGGAGGGCGTTGAGTGATATTAGTCTTGAATTGGCCGATTTAAAGCTACTTTGCAAGGATTACTGTAGTTATGAGAGCGACAGAATCTTTAACTATTACAATGATGCCCCTCATGTCCGCTATCCACTGATTCGTTGCTTCGACGGTTACTGCTGTGTGATTCCTGATTATATCCTGGCGGCACTGCTGGATGGATTATATTATACGCTGGAGGTTCCCAATCATTCTGTTATTCGACAGGAGTTCGCCACGAACTTTGAGAACTATGTCGGAATGCTTCTTGAGACGGCTTTAGGCGACTCTATCATCAGTTTTTGCCGTGAGATAACCTATAAAGCAGGAAAGCAAGGAAGTCTGAAAACCTCCGATTGGATTCTCTGGGACAGCGAGGGTATCTGCTTCCTGGATTGCAAACTAAAGCGCATATCAATTGCAGGGAAGCATGCCGTAGAGGTGGACGATAATCTCATTAAACAGATTGTTGACGGTCAGCCCTTCTCTGGTAAAAATAAGCATGACATAATTGAATCGTTGGAGGAGGGTCTAACGAAAGACCTTATCCTTCTGGGGATAGACCTGGGGAAGATTTTTGTCTGCTACGAAGACTACAAACAGGGTATCATCCCCGGACTGGAATACGATGCTGACAAAAGACAATTTGCTTGCCTCGTAACACTTGAGGATGGCTATATCAATACACCTGAGTATAAGAAGCGAATTGTTCAAATTGCACAAAGCTACCGTGATTTTAAGACCGGTCATCACGATATTATCAACGATAAAAATGTTCTTCTTCTGTCAGTAAATCAATTAGAGAGCAGTTTGGCGTTGATTACAGATATGGGTGTCTCTAAATTCATTGACAACGTCACGAAACTGAATTCACAAAGCAATAGAAAGATCTTGGATTTCCTAATAGAGCGATTCACTCAAAGGATTTACGATCCTTTCATGACCGACATTATTCACATTTGATTCGTCCGAGCCAATGATGCCTCAATTGTCCCCTCTGTGACTTTCTATAACAACTGCCTTTAGGAGCATGAAAACGGTAAATCGTTGCTTGATTACTTTAAAGATAAATTAGAATAGAATTCAGCATAGTTTCTATTCTCTCTTTGTTGAGTTCGTTTAAATCCCTATCTTTGTGTATCCCGTCTCACTTAAGAGGCGAGAGTATTAAAATTATATGGTTTAGTTTGAACTTAACTTTTTTATGTCTAAATTTGCACTCCAAAATATTGAAGCAGTTCGGGGAAATCAGACATTTGAGAAACTGGTTGTCGATGGCATCGCACCATTCGATACATTCGAGAATAAATTGGAGAGTAAGTACTTAAAAAACCTGCATAAGATCTATTTTTACATGGAAGAAGTAGCAAAAAATAGGTCTTTGCCTAATACTAAGTTCAAAGATATAACTCCAAAAAAGGAAATCGTAAAGGAGTATGAGTTCAAAGATGGCGACTTACGAGTATATGGTATTTCAAAATTTGGAGGAAAGATCATTATAATAGGCGGGTATAAGAATCAACAGAAAAAAGACTATAGAAGATTTCGGTCCCTCAAGGAACAATATTTGAAACAAGAGTCCCAAAACACTAAATGCAATGAAAAGAGAAGAACTCCTAAAAAGTGAAGGTTACTGGATTGCCAAACTCCAAACAGACCTTTATAGAGAACTGATCTCCTTCATGGAAAAAACCGACAAAAACAGTTCTCAACTCGCGAGTTATCTTGGCTGCAGTAAAGGTTATATTTCTCAGCTTCTCAACGGTAACTTTGACCACAAGATAAGCAAGCTTGTTAAGCTTTCTCTCGCTATTGGGAAAGTCCCTATTCTTGAGTATAAGAACATTTCTGATTATATCCTCGAGAATGACGAGACTTTTTCTTCCGTACAGATTTTATAATCAGCAAAACAAAATGTGCTTATTATAAAATCGAAATGTGATTCTTGTCGTAAAAATCGAAATGTGATTTTTATTACGCACACACAATTAAAGCAGCCATCAATAACTTGATTGATGGCTGCTCGTGTTGATGGCTTTACGCTGGTAGTGATGATTCCACTCGCCTAAGAATATCCTGCAATGAAGAAGCCGAAGATGGATTAGTCCCATCGTATCCGCCAATACCTATAATGTAAATATCTCCGTTCTGCATTACCTCGATTGCGTTTTTACGGTCATTAGTACCTGTACCGATACCTACCGAGTGGATAGTGTTGCCTGCGTTGCCAAAGGTCGCGTTTGCTTTGTTGGACTTATTGTACTGTCCTTGTGCGTGTTCTGACTCATTTTTGGCTTCTGTATAGTTTCCTTCAGCATGAGAGCTATTCCCTTGTGCAAAAGTTTTCTTGCCTTCTGAATGAGAGGCAAGACCGGCCGCCACGCTGGCATTGCCCTCTGCGTGGGAATATGCAGCATGAGTGGTTATGGAACCTGCCGATTTCGTGTTGGATGTGTAAGATTCTGCCGCACAGTTGAATCCTTCGGTATGAGATGCACTGCCTCGTGCATAAGATGCGTTTCCTTCGGCATGGGAATATACACCAGCGGCCTCGGATGCAGCCCCTTCAGAATGTGAGTATAATCCTGAAGATTGTGTTTCTTTGCCCTCTGCATGCGAATTGTCACCATTAGCTACAGTTTTATATCCTTCTGCGACACTATGAGCACCCGCCGCAGAAGAGCTACTACCACCCAAGACGGCACTACCATCTCCAGAACCCTTAGCCCAGATATTTATCTTTGAAGCGACAGCAGAGGAAAGGTCACTCTCGGGTATTCCACTTGAAGGTTTCTCGTATTTAGCCGCTAATAGTGTCGTGAGGTCTGCGGTGGTCGTGTAATCCGCAAGGGCGGTATTAAGGGTAGAAGTCGTAACATAGCCCGACAGGTCAATCGAGGTGTCACCAATCTTCACCCATCCTGTCTCAACGTCAGGATACACATACTCCTCGTACTTATCCGCACCACTCCCGGTAGGGCCGATGAGATACAGGACATTGCTCTGTGGTTTGGTAACATCGGAAGTGTTCGCCGCTACCTCGTAATGGAACTGCTGAATCGCCCTAATGAGGGCCGCAACCTCCGCCTTCGTGTAGGTGTCTTCCTTGAGGTAGTAGTTCGTAAGATCATCTACCGACTTGGTGATGAAATTTGAAACATCAGGGATAACCCCTTGTGCCAAGTCGGTCGAAGGGATACCCGATTCAGGTCTCTCGTAAGGCATATATCCAAGTGCATTTTCGATGCTTGGCCTTGTAACTTTAGCCTCCAGTGAAGTGAGCCACTCCTGTTCCGTTCCGACAAATCCATGTCGGCAGGCTGTCTTATATGCACTCTCTCCAGGCACGCCGCCGTTTATTTCACTAACCAAATCTATAGTCTCAATACCCAGAGCGCCATCATCAGATTCTTCATTTTCCTGCCAGCTGTGAGGTACAAGTTGAAATGCCTCTTTTGTATCGAGTGTCAGCAGGCCCTCACGGCCTCTTTCTTCTACGAGCGTCAAAACGTATAGTCCCGTATATTTCTGTTTGCGGCCAAGAAAAGAGTATTCAATGGTATTACCATTTATTGCATAGTCATCAACAATGATAACCATCTCTGAGCAAGTCATGGTTAACCGCAGATTCCTTCCTTCCAAATCATATGCTTCGCCGGTGGGTTTGTTTTTTATCCGCCAACGTACGACAAGATCATTGCCTATTCTTTTTTTTCGTACCATAACACTTGATTAAATTATCTTAAAACGGATTTTAAATGATCTTTAAAGGGCACGAGAATTACCCTGTCTCATTTCTTTAGACTGAAAACTTGCCCTCGCTGCTGCCCGGCGTTATTATACAATCCTACATGCAACCAGTGTGAGCCAGTCCTGCCGCCGCTCTCGTCAATCATCTGGTCGAACTTGATCCGGTTATCCCTGGCCCACTTGAGGGCGAAGGCAATGAACTCGTCCACCTTGCCGTTGACCGGAGACAAGTCAGCAGCATAACCCCGAAGGTGCGCCGAGGTTGATGAGCCGCCTACGGCCCTGTTCAGGCTCTCGCAACGATAGCCGCTGCTGACCACGATACCACTGCCCCAGGCCTGCCTAAGCGGATCAAGAATGCGTTCTGTCAAGATGCGCAAGTGCTCAACCTCAGCGAAATCGGGTGTATTATCAATTCTCAGCGTGGCTGCTTTATGACTATGTATCAATTCTTTTAAGTGGAAGTACTTCGACATAATGCGACTATTCTTTGAGCTCGGTTTCAATATTTGTAACAACTTCTTCTACGCAAGAAGCAACGCTGGCCACTTCGCTTCCACCGGCATCATGGATGTTATAGCGCATCGAATCTGAACCACCGGGACGATAAGCCGTCACACTACACAATTGACGACCATCTGGAGCAAAAACGGAAGCGGAGAGCTGCATGAGCACCTTCTCTTTGTTTGTTGTAAATGTACCGGAGACTTTAAACTTGTTTGTTGCGGTTTTTTCAAACTGGCCGCTAAATGCACTTGCGGCAATGGTTTTAATTACGTTCATACTATAGTTGTTTTAGTGTGTTATTATTCACTGGGTGCTTCCCATAAGATGTTCTCCAGAATTATTTCTACTTCTCCCGAAAGTGCATCTACCGTTCTGCCACCAATTGTAACTGCTTTGTTTTCCTGCTGAAGTAAGCGCCATTGTTCGTAAGGAATGGCTTTTATTCCATCCAGGCGAACATCTTCGTTATCCAAAGCTTCATGCATGGCAACATATCTTTTCAGTTTATCCTCTGCCGCCTCAAGCTCTGCACTCGGACCATCCTGTCTCAATTTGGCAAGTTTGGCATCGAAAGCTGGTCCGTCCTCTATGCCGGCTTCTTTAACAAGAGCCTGTTCGGCCATCATAAGATCTGTTAATGCCTTTTTCAGCGCTTTACGAAAGAGAAAAATCTGAAAAGCATGGTCGCTTGAAACAGAATGCGTAGTAATAGTCATCACTCCATTGGAGACTAAAACCATAATGTCTTTATTCTTCATTGTTTTGTTATTGTTGATATGTTACTGTTAGAATTCTTTGATCAATCGTTCTCCAGGTATACTCCCTGGTTCCGCTGTACATTAGAGCACCCCCGATCGTTAGTGAACCACTATCGATGCGGGACGGGGAAGTGGAAGAATTGTTGCTCCATATATTCGAAAGAGAATAAATGAGATCGATATATCCACCGGGTGCCACTGATACCTGTTGTCCCGATGATGGGGATATAAGTTGTGCCGTGGTTTGCGTTCTATCTATGCTGACATTGCCCGTATTGTCCACTACATTGCCCGTAACCCTTGCCACCAAAGTAAATTTTTCATTAAAACCTCCAGTAATGCGTATGGTATTGGGCCCATTATTGTATAAACGCATTACAATGAACAATGAATTACTTCCTGTTGTGATAGAAATAGCAGGATTATCACCAACCGAGGCGGCTAAGCCTAAACGTGCCTGGACATAGTTCTCAAAACCTCCAACTTCCAGCGGAACCCTTGCCGGATAGCGAGAATCATTGAATACCGGCAGGTAATATGTGTGCCCTTCTTCAACAACGCGGGCACAATATATGGCGGTATATGTGCCTTCCTGCAGCACAAGGCCGTCAAGCGGGATGATGAACATATCATTGTCCCGCTGAGGCAGGATCGCCAGCGGAGCCCTTGCCCATACTGAATCCACATAATTGCCGTTATTGTTAAATATGATTAATCCAAGGTGCGTTGTTGTTCCATCTGCCAACAATTCATGATAAGCTCCGCCATCCCAAAAGCCAAGCTCTTCTGCGGTAATGCAGTAGGCCAGCCTATCTGAGGGGACCGCCGGACTGCTGGAGGATATTCCGCTTGCTGATGAAAAAGCTTTGTTCGCCAAAGCGCCTGAAGCCATCAATAGATAGAATAATGCAGGTTGCGAGTCACCACTGATTATGTCGAGTTCCAGCGACTCTCCGTTAGCCTGCATAAACGGGCATGGTGCCGCATTATAGTAACGATGAAAGTCGAGTTCTCTATTGTACGGATTACGTGCACCATTGTATGTCCATGTCAGTTCCATCGTGCGAAGGTTAGATCGAATGCTTGTAGCTATTGCATGCAATCCGTAGCGAGCATTCAGGATCAATGCATCTGACAGCTGCTCATCTCCTGTAAGGGAGAGCGGCTTATACTTTGCGAATATGTTAATATTGGCAGACTGGCACAGAACCCCCAGGTTTCGGGAATTTACACCCAGCGCAGAACATATTTCCTCTATGAGCAGTGGTGCCAAAAGTAATCCATTGTTCAGACTCATATCAGATCCTCCCCAGCCTCGATTCAAGCGCTTTTATTCGTTCCATGAGCAGTTGCCAGCCTCGCACCAAGTATGGAACTACGGCAGTATAGTCGATGGCATCATATTCTCCCCAAATCTTTCGACTTGCATTGGGAACGATTGCCTTGAACTCATCAGCTATGAATCCCTGCCCTTGCCCCATAAGTCCGCCGAGCGCTCCGGCTATGTCATTCCATTCGAAAGCGACAGGACGCAGGGCATTTAGTGTCGTCAGGGCATCATAATCGGTCAATTCCCTCAGATTGCGCTTGAGCCTTCTGTCAGAAGCGGAACCCGCAGTGACATTGCCAGCAGCCGTTATATTCCCTGCCACCATGATATTGCCGGAAAATGAACCATCCACACCGTATATATATGACCAGGGATTAGTTGATACGCCAAGGCTTCGGCCTGCTGCTGCAGGGACAATCGAGTGCGTGAAGGCAAATTCCGATGACAGCGTAAACTGGATATAGTTGTTATCCGTTGCTCCGAAATAGATATACCTATCGCCCGTTGAATCCCCATAGCGGCCGACCTTTACATACGATGCGGCCATAATGTAATCGCACCACATATAACTGTCCAGGGCGCCGTGTAATGGGTGAGCCACCTGGGTAAAGTTACCACTTGTAAGGACATAGGTAGCTCCCCAATTAGGGTAGATATTTCCGTTGATGTATAGATCTCCGTTCTTTCGCAACATCATCATCGGCTGGAGGTAATTGCCGTTCACGGCATCGGCCACCTCGTAGCCTATGCCGAATCCGTAACTGTAATTTGCGCCGCCACGGATATGTCCGACACAGATGTTTGTACGCAGATCGCCAAGATCCGGATCGCTGCCGTAAGGAAAGCAAATGGAGTTGCGGATGGCCGTATTGCCCCAGGCTGTACCGCCGTGCCACGTGCCGTCAGCCCACCAGCGGTTGTATATCCGCGTGTAGTACGCAGCCCAGTAATCGGACGAACTTGAATCGACCGTAGCCCGAATCTCCAGATTTCCGTCCGTGAAGGTCTTTTTGCCCGTTACGGTCTGGTCCGTTGCAAGCGTCATATAGCCGGAGAGCGACGCTGGGGTAAGGTAGTCTGAATGCTGGTGGCCGCTGTCAACCAGATTGCCATAAGCATCAAGGGCGGCGAAGTGACCGCTCGTCGCCGAGACCACCTTGTCCGCTTTGCCGGATATGTCCTGATGAGAAGTGATATAATCAGAGTGCTGGTGGCCACTGTCAACTAGGTTGCCGTTAGCATCGAGTGCTGCGAAGTGACCGCTCGTCGCCGAGGCCACCTTGTCGGCTTTACCGGATATATCCTGGTGAGAAGTGATATAATCAGAGTGCTGGTACCCGCTGTCAACCAGATTGCCGTTAGCATCGAGAGCGGCGAAATGGCCGCTCGTAGGCGATGTGACCTTATCCGCCTTACCCGATATATCCTGATGAGCGGTAAGATATGTCGATGATATGGTCCTTCCGAGGCCGTCCTTCGTGGCATATCCGGCAGAGGTGGCATAATCGGCCATGGTGGCTGAAGCCGCTACCGCTGCGTAACTAACCCTAAGGGCAGATGCGTCCATCCAAGACGGTATGCCCGATGGCCCTGATGACGAAAGAATCTGCCCGGCACTTCCAGATGAAACCGGAGCATAGAAAGATAAACTTCCGGACGAAATCGGCGATGACCCGTTTAATGATATGTGGATATTGTCGGTGGATATGGTCCGGTTCTCCCAATGACTTGTGAGAGAATTATATACCAAAACATGACCGTTTGCCAGATTCTCATCCAGATCAACATCCAACAATGAAGCGATGCTTCCTCCCTGGTTGTAGCTGTTGTCGGCCACCCCACCTGCAACAATATTGCGCAGTGAGCAGAAAGTTATATCTGACACAAGTACAGTGGATGCATTCTCTGTTCCCGGATTTAGAATCCGGAGGGATAAATGCCGGAGTATTTCCGATATATTTTTTATCTCCTCGCTTTGGCCCTCATTCGCCGGAGATTGTATGATGTAATGATCATACAGCGCTTTGATTCCGGCAATCGCAGAATTGGAATCCAATATTTCTTCGAAATATCTGTTCATTCCATCTTTAATTGCTGTTTGAGCGGCCGAGGAGGCGTTCTTATTAGCAGCTATGGCTGTGTAGTATCCACCCGTTTCGCGCAAATGTTTACTGCGCGGTCTGGCTGCTACTACAGTTGTTTTATTATGAAATGTTTTACTCATAAGCGATATCCCTGTATTCGTCTGGTCCAAATTCAGTCATAACCACCTCGCTCGTATCCTCATATAAGTTCTGGGTATCCGCGACAAGGAGGAACTTGCCATTTATTCGAGGAGAATCGCCAAGGACGATGGGCGATAGTAATTTAATTGTTCCGGAAAGCTTCAGCTTTCTTTCGGCATACTGACTGTAAATCGTTCCAAGCAGAAGTTTCTCCAGGCGATCATGAACATCTCCTCGTGTAAACTTTTCAGCCATCATGGAGAAGCTGTTGTATATTATCCCTCGGCCGGTCACTGCCGGTACGTTGTCAGAAGGAGTTCCGATGATTGTATCAACAGAATATTCCTCTTGAGCATAAGAGTTGATGTGTGCCGTATCCTCCTGATCACACATCTCTATTGCAAGGCCGTTTTTCTTTACGAGAGTTATTTTCGCATCCTTATATGCAACCCATCGGACATAGTCATATATACTTGTAACGATGTTTCTATTACGGATATGGAATCCGGAGTATATACTGAATTCGAGATATCCACCTGCAGGAGGAAGGCTCACATATTCGCCCGCCTCCATTTTACTCCAGGAATCAGGCAACTCATCTCTGTAGGCACCTATGCAACGTCGGTTCGTCGACCATCCTCCTACACCAATCTTGCTTTTGCGGTCTTCGTGATCATAATATGCAAGAAAAAGGCAGCCGGGATTTCCATCACCTGATACCCATCTTGTTCCGCTGGGAGCCGAATACTTTTTTTCTCCATGTACAAGACCACTGTTCGCAAGATGATATAGACAATTTCCCCCGGGAGCGTCAAGCAGTCTCACCATTATCGGGACATAGACAAATTTGCATTTGTCCATCATCTTATCATAATTATCCTTCTCGTTGTACTTGCCGGCCTCCTCGAATGGATTGTAGCGCACATCAAAAAGCAAATCAAGATTTAATCGCAGTTTAAACTGATCATGAACTCCACTGACTGGGGTTACATAGTTTAAATACTGAAGAGGAAAAGTCGCAATCTTCTGTCCTACAAATATGCTTATATTGTCGCCCTGATAAAAGCAGGGCTGAGCATTTCTAACAAGCTGCCGGCAGCTTCCGCCGTCAAGTGAGTCGTCGCCTGCTTTTAAGCACCACAACACCCCGGAAGCGTCGCTTCCTGAATAGGCACTCTCTATCTCGAACATGACGGCATCATGCTCGACGGTAACGCCTTCTGCAATGATATTACCCCCATAGCGGACGCGGAAACCGTCAAGGACATCATCTGGATGAAGTGCATCATATGACGTCTTAATAACTCTCCCTTCGGTAAGCCGTTCGTTAACTGTAACATTCCCCTCGATGATTGTATCTTCAGCGTAGGGGGAGAATCGTACAGTTGCGTTATTATATACTGCATCATGAGATATGGCTGCATCATTGCCTGCCCACTCAACATCTTCCGCATTCATAGAAGCGACACAATTAATGTCATAGAGATGAATGACGCCGGCACGTTGAATTACGCGCAAGGCAAATGGCTGCAGGATGCCTTTCAGAACTTCAAAGCCGGACAATGCTTCGCCTTCCTCATCGTAAAAATTCCCATTGTTTAGGGTGATTCTTGCTAAATCAATTAGTGCCCCTGAAGCATAATAACTTTCGTGAGTTGAAATATGATCCTCCCGGCGAATGTAATTTATTCCGCTAGCAGTCAGGCAAGCTGTGAGTATATCCTCAAAACTCTCTCGCCCTGTACGTGACCATTTAATACGGTTAAGTGCTCCGAAGTCACTAAATACCAGGGATACATCATAGTTAGAGGCAGATGTATACGGCTCTTCGTAAGGCTCGCTGTCAAGCGTACCGGACCACCATAGGAGATTGTCACGATAAACATCCAGACGCACTTCACCAACCTCGACAACAGAGGCTAAATGCAATAACTGCCGATCACTGGCTGAGTTGACGATAAGTGTTGCAGTAGAACCTTGTATCGGCTCTATTTTATCGGTTTCAGACCAAGTTATGGTCAATGGTGATTCTCCGCTCCCAATGCCCAGCTCCAATGGGCTGAAGGCACTGGATGCTTCCTGCAGTATTTCAGCGCGTATGGTGTGTCCCTCTTTAGATAGGAACTCCGTATAATATCGAAGGTATTTAGCCATTGTTGCGATAATCGAGACGGTTGACTTTCTTTAGAATACCTTTTAGCGCATAGCCATCGATCTTGAATTCGACCTGGCCGAAACCGGAAGACGGTTCTATCATTTCCCGCAATCTATTAAGCGGGGCTACCACTTCGGGGTTATTGGCAGCCCCAGGGTACTCTCCGAAGAGACCGAGAGTGGGGCCATATGCGATACCACCATTGGCGAATTTCGGGATCGAGGCTATAGCTGCGGCGATAGAGGCGATGGCAGCCACGGCCATTACGGGACCGACGTAGGGAATACTTGCCACTGCCGCAGCACCTTCAGTTTGGGCGACAGCAGCGTTTGCTGTAAATAGTGTCGCCAGCTTTGGTAGCACCTGCCCGATAACTGACAGAAGATTAGCTCCCCACTCAAGCCAGCTTGCCGTCGTTTCATCGACAATTCCACGAAGACTACGCATGGCCCCGGACAATTCACTTATGGAATTGGTCGCTTTTGAAAGGCCACTTTCCGGTATAATTTCCTCAAACTTATCAAAATGCCATTCATCATTGAGCGTTTTAATAGCCGCCTTAATCTTCTCTTTATCAAAGAATGGTATGTCTGAAGATGATAATTGCCCTTTCAGGTTATTGTAAAGCAAAAGGGCCTGACGATACTCGTTGTCAGGCGGTAGAATACTTTCGCGCGTTACAGCTTGACCGGTAAGTTTAGCCGGTGTTTTAATCGGTGATATGCTGTTGTTTAAATTATCCGCCATTACAGCCTGCTGCCGGGCAGATTTAAGGTTTTGATATTCCGCTATCAACTCTTGAATGGCGGCATTTTTGAGGCCATATTTTGTAATTAATGAACTGATGCCCGACTCCATGGCCGACAACTCGACATTGATCTCGTCTGAGGTGTTGCCAAATACCCGATTCTTATCGATCGCCGCTTGAATACTTTTGCGATAATCAGCCAGATCGTCTGACAGATTTCTGGTCTTGTGGTCTACGTCATTTGCCCCGTCCGCAACAATGCCCAATTCATCAGCTGCTTCAGCCATTTTTTTGGTACAAGCGCCAAAGGATACATTCAGGGGCTCAAGTTCTTTGTTGATAGCATCGACTTCGCCTTTAAGCGCCGTCCATTTTTTTCTATCTTCCTTAAATTGATCTGAGTGATAATAGTCATCTCCATATTTTTTTATTAGATAGACCGCTTTTTTTTCCAATTCAGCCATTCGGTTTTTCTTCTCTTCTTTCTCAAGCTCTTTAGCTGCTATTTGGGACGCCAGTACCTTGGCCTGTGCCTCAAAACCTATTTGTTTGGCATACACAGCAGATTTCTTCGTAAGAACATCATACCATTCCGCAGCCGTTTTGTGCATGCCGAAGATTTTGCCATACTTATTGTTTAGATCGGCAACAGCACGACCTGCGTTTTTTTTGCTTTTAATCAAGCGTTCAAGATTGACTATTTCGGCGGAAATTTCAGCTGTTGCATTGGCTGCAGCGCTCTTGAATGCATCCTGAGCCTCATTCGCCTCTTCGATCCCGGCAGCAGCATCTTTCGATCTATTGAAGAGTCTGGACAGGAGTTCAATGACAGCTTGAATGGCCACAGTCAATCCCAAGGAAAGGGCTCCATATAATGCCACTGTGGCTGCTTTAAGGGCCGTTGTTCCTGCTGCAGCCTGATAACCTGCTGCAGCCAATAAACGTTGGGCCATAGCTTGCATTTTCTGTGCTGCCGCAAGGCCGAGGGACTGTACTTTCGCTTTCAGGGTCGCTATATCAATAGCTCTCAACGCGGTCAACAATTTAGTTGCCGTCGTAGCGGTCTGCCCCAGTGCATGGAAACCAGAAAGGACCGGCATAACACTCTGCGCAACCCTGCCCAATTCCTCTTTAATGTCCCCTAGTTTGTTGGACATCTGCTTCATTTTACCGACAGGTGTCTGCGCCAAAGCTTCGTTCATGCCACCGACCGATTGACCGACTACATCCACAAGAACGGCGGCGCGTTCGGCCTCTGTCCCGTATTGCAGGATTCGCTTCTGGGCTTCATCGAATTTGTACCCATAGCGGGAAAGAGCCTCCGTTTGACCGTTCATTACCTTTCCCAGCATAGTAGCAATCTGTGTCACGTTCTCTGCAGAAGCGCCCAGGCCATACTGCTGCGCGGCCATATCGTTCATTACCGGAATGATGGCCTTCAAGGAATCGGAATACTCCAAATAAGTAGCAAGTTCCTGGGCGGCGGCCAGCTGGACCTCATCACCGATTACGCCCAATTGCTGCTGCGCAGAGCATAAGTCCTTAATGGCCTGAACCTCTTCATCGGTGGCCCCCATTGTGTTAGACATCGCCTGTGTCAGGCGGGTTTCGGCAACAGACTGGACTTCATAAGCACCTGTCAATTCCTTAAATACACCGTGAAGTTGCCCGATGGCGGCTGCTGCACCCTCCGCAATCTGCGATATGGATGCGAACTTCACGAAAGAAGATGATAACCCTTTGGAACTGTCAGTCACTTGATCGATGGCTTTACCCAGGGATCTTGCGTCGACCGTTACATCCTTGAAGTTATCATTTACTTTAATCCGTATGGTGACTTCTTGCGCCATTGGTATTGTTATTTGAAATTATTTTCTTATGTTTGTGTCAATTATGGTCGAATTCATAGATAATATCGTCGCTCTTGCAAACGCCACCTGGGACTTATTCTGCATGGCCCCTCTTACTTGCTTGATTCTTATCGCCACCGTTATTATCTCGATCCCTGTCTGGAAAGCCACTTGGAAGAGAATTGATGAGGCAAAAGGGCCCATCATTCTCCGTTAAGTTTTGCCATCACTTCCTTCATTCTTTCAGGGCTGCTTGTTCCCTGAGTTGTAGTTTTTTCTTCCTTTGTTTCATCATTGTCCCACGGCAGGGGGAATGCCTTTCTGGCGTTCACGGGATGTTTGCTGAAAAGGTTGGCCACTGAGACGACCTCGATCCTGGTCCTTTCCCATCCCTCACGGATGCGCACCTCTTCCAGTGCGTTGTGTTTCTCTACAATCCTGGTAAACTCCAGTGGGGTGCATTGCTCAAAGTCCTTACGACTCATCCCCACGCGCCCCACTGCAATTCCCAGAAGTGTTTCAATGTCCGGAGTTATTTCTTTTTCTTCGGACTTTTTTTTTGCACGCCGTCTTCAGACTGAGAGGCAAGTCCTGCACTGAATTCCTGCAGGATATCAGCATCCAGTGAGTCGGCAAACATTTCAAAGGATTCCTCAAAGGTCTCCCCATCGGCATTACAGGCACTCTTGATGCAGCACCATAACAGGAGGATCAGATCTGCGATGTCTCCGTCGGTTATTTCAGCCACATCGCGGCCGGTCTCTCTCTTGAAGCGAACCATGGCTCCCATTGTCATCCGGCAAGGGATCTCACGTCCTTTATAGAAAATCTTCTTCATGACTTACTCTCCGGGCTGGGCGTCGGCCAGAAGGTCGAGCTTGGTTGTATCCACCTCGACGGGACCGTCATTGTCCAGGGTGATGGAATAGGTCGCGTCCTCCCCTGCAGGGGCGGTGTTCTCCAGAGATGAGATAATGAACTTGCCGGACACGTAGGGATCGGTGTCATTCTCACGCTCAAAGAGCGAGACATTGACAGACTGTCCCAGAGCCCAGGCGGCAAGGATGACCTTGAGGCCGGATTCACTCTCTCGATAGAAGCAGAGACCATCGGCCTTAACCTGAACGGAAAGGCCGGTCACCCTCTTGTTCTTGTACAGGGAAGTGGAGGATGCCTGTACATCTGCAGCCGGCTTGACGGCTACGTCCTTGGTCTCCGTATTGAAAGTCGCAGTGTGGGAGGTACAGTGACCAACGGCACCACCGGCTACTTTCATCAGGAGATCACTGCCGTTTACGTAATTTTTCATCTTGAAATACTGTTTAAAAGTTGTTTGATCTTCGATAAAACACCCGCAAATCCGGGCTTGTAAAACTTAAGGAACAGACGCACGGCAACATACAGGATGGCAGTCATTCCGGCATACATCAAAGTTTTCTGCCACCATGGAATGCCTTTCTTCTGTGTCTGTTCCCTGATGTTCTCTGTTGATTCAACCTTCGATTCCACCACCTCAAGATGCTCGCTTTCCAAGACGGTCCTGACCGTGTCACGATCTTCCGCATTGACAGTTGATATGACTTGTGTATGCTCATTGGCCGTGCTTTCCCGGCGATTCCCCCGGCGCTCGGTCGTTCTTGACTGGAGAGGAGGGGTTCCCGTTGCCGGATCCGTCGGTTTATCAGTATCAAAAGTCTCCGTGACCGTCTCCACATTCTCCGTCTCCGAAAGGTCCGTCTTCCGGACAGACGACAAGTCCAGCTGAAGGATTTCCTTTCTGACGGAAAGGATGCTTTCCTCCAGCCTTCCGACTTCTTCGGCCAGAAGTTTTATTTCCTTCCGGTTCAGGGATTGGCTGGTCAAATTCCGGCTCGCGCTGCAACTCACGAGAAACAGGGCAATTGGCAGAATGAGGACACGATGGTATTTGTTCAACTGCATTGGTAAAGCGATCTATCTTTCGTTGTAGGGACTTCATCTCCTTGCGTAAAGGCTCGACGACAAGCTCCATCACCATTTCGATTGACTTGCGATCGTTGTCGAGTTCACGAGACCGGACATCCGACTTCATCTGCTGCACTTCTGCCTTGAGCTTTTCCACCTCCTGGGTGTATTTGGCCTTGAGCAGACGTGACGTCAGCCAAGCCGCTAACGGAGCGGTCACGATTGCTATTACTCCAAGTATGATTTCAGTCATAATACTGGTGGTTTCTATTCAGATGCAGTGCGGGGCGGGGCTTATCGGCCCCGCTCCTTCTGCATCGTTTCGGTTTAGGCTTCAGCCGCCATGTTCTGCTTGACCGTTACGGTCAGGGAGGCGGATGTATTAGGGATGGTCAGGGTGACGAGTGCCTGACGAGGTGCGTTCTCGGTATTGGTCGCGTCATAAGCATAAGCCTGACGGGTGAACGTCACCTTGTTGCCGGAGCCGACGGACACGCCCAGCCAGTCCGCGTTGGACTGTGCCTCAATGGCTGCACCATTCGAGGTGTTGAAGGTACGCCTGGTGGTACCGGCCTCGGCGGACAGCCCGTCAATCAGTTCGTCACCGGTGATGACCGGGGCGGCACCATCCTCATAACCATTGACAAGGGCTACGGATGCATCCGCTTTCTTCATCATGGCAAGGAAATAGTGACGGAAGTTGATGAGGTTGCGCTGGTTCTGAGGGTCGTTCTTGGCCTCGTGGAAATACATCTTTGTGGAACCGGTTGCCTTGAACACACGCGGCGCGTAGAAGGCGAAGGATGCCTGAAACTTGTTTCCGGATTCGGCTGTTCCAAGAGCCTGCTTCACGCCCGCAGAAGTGTACACGGGGCAATTAGCAAACTCATAGATATCGAAGCCGAAGAGGCGTGCAACACGTCCGTTCACATTGTCCAGATTGTACTGGCGAGTGAAAGTTTCACTGACACCCAGAAGGTCGTTCACGTGATCTGTAGTAAGTACAAGGCGGCGGCCAACGGCAGGCACCTTCATCTTGTCGAATTTGGCCTTCAAGGCTATAAGATCGGCAATGGTAAGCTTCTTTCGACCGGTATTCGGATCGGTGGATCCCGTTGTCACCACAAAGTTGGTTCCCGAAGCAATGGCGTGGGCAGCCTTGGCGAACTTGCCGTCATTGATAGAGTTGGCATGGGACTCCTTCACCCTTGCCATCTTATCATAAGAAGAGGCATAGAGCTCATCATCAGTGATGGGAGTTACCTTGGTCTGGAACTTATCAAGGCTGATGGAAATATCGCCATCGGGGAGTTCCTGGATCGCAATAGGGTAAGTAGTATTGTTCACCAGCACGTCAGGATCCACTCCCACATCCACAAGATGGATGACATCGTTTTTGACGACGGACGAAGCATCAGGAATGCCGTCCAGCCAGGAAGCTTCAAGGCCGGCACGAAGGGTCTTGACCAGCTCGCCGGTCCAGACTTCGGTAAGGACACCGGCGCGGAGAATGCCGGACATGGAGACGGGGGCAAAGAGACCTACGATTCCGGAGATCCCGTTGGCCACCATGGCGCCGGCAACCGGGCTGATTCCCACAGCTCCGCCGGCGAAGGCTCCCACTACGCAGTTGAACAGGAGCGCAAGCATAATAGAGATGATATTCTTCATAATGGTTTGGTTTGATAATTTACTCTTCGTCGAAAGTCGGCTCAAAGCCATATTCGGCCCTGAACAACTTGATGTAGGTCTCACGGTCATCCTTGCGCAGGGCCATGAGTTTGTCTGCGGGGACTTCACTCAGCTTGGTGAAGGTGGCTTCGCCCTGGGGCTTTTCGGTGCCTTTTGTAAGCACCTGGCTGATCTTCCCCTTGGGAGACATGGCGGCGATGGTCTCCTTAAGGGATTCCAGACCGGCAGCCTTGCCCAGGTTGATGAAATGATCTTTCTTGTCTGCCGGGATCTTGTTCTCGGCGATACCGGTGTCAACGGCCTGCGTGATGGCCGAAAGAGTCATCTGCTGCTTCTCTTCGCGGAGGGTCTTGCAATCCTCTTCCGCCTTCTTAAGCAACTGGATGCGGGCCTTGACCGCGCTCTCGTCGGCCGTGGCCTCAAGCCCTAACATAAGGGCGAGTTCTTTTAATTCCATTTCCTTTAAATGTTTAGAAGGTTTGTTATTCAATAGCGGAAGCGGGTTGCTCCCGTCCTTTGCAAGTTCCAGGGTGGTGCCATCTTTGGTGAGTACCAAAGCGTCATCATTACCACCGATATCCACGACGGACACCTCATAGAGTTTGCTCTTGGTAACCGTGGGACTCGTCTGTCCCTGTACCAGGAGTGCAGGATCCTCGCTCATTTCCAGAATGTCAATACCGGCGCTGACCATTTTGAGGCTCCCGAATTCAAACTGTTTTTTCACGCGGATGCTCTCCGAAGAGGCTTCGTCAAACTCCAGTTCGCCGGTGACCTCCCCATTCTCTTTCTTGATGTCCTTGACATATCCGATGACCTTTCCCCGCTCGTGCATTAGCAAGAGCACGGGGTTACGCTGGTACTGGGAGATGTCCAGCCCGTCGGTCAGGATACGAGTGCCGTAACAGTTCAGGCGCTCATTAGAAATTCTTACTCTTTTCCCCATGTCTTTTCGTTTTATTTCCCGGTTTTCCGGGCTCAATACGTCGCAATTTTAACTATGGGCCGGATAACCGCAAAATAAGTGTGCAACCGTTACAGACATCTGTGAAACCATTGCAGAGAACTCTGAAAGCGCTGCACACTTTTTTGTCCGTCTCCCCGGGCGTATGCAAATTTGCCGCTGTAAAAACGCTTCTGTACGTATGACAAAGAAAGAATCCGAAAACAAAAAAGCGGTCGCCAAAACGCTTTACATGTCCGGCATAGGAATGGAACAGATCGCCGAACAAATTGGCGTCTCCCGCCCCACCATCTCACGATGGTGTCAGGACGGGGGCTGGAAGGAAACCAGGGCCGCCCAGAACATAACGCGCCCGGAGCTTGTAAACAAGCTCCTTGGAACCATCAACGACCTTATTGAGAAAGTCAAAGAGTCAGATGACCCGATGGCGGCCGCCGGTCTGGGCGACAAACTCTCCAAAATGGCCTCCGTCATCGAGAAGCTGGACAAAAAGGCCAGCATCGTGGACACCATTGAGGTTTTTATGGCTTTCTCCAAATGGCTCGAGTACAAGTCAGCCACTGACCAGGAGGTCACGCCGGAATTCATGCGTAAGGTCAACCGTCTGCAGGACCAGTATATCGCTGAGCATATCGGTAAGGCATGAGTTCAAAGGCTGACATAAAAGAGGCCCTTGAGAAATGGCGGGAACATTGTAAAGAGGTCCAGTCATCCACCGGCATTATCAACCGCAACGAATCGCCGGCGGAGAAAGAACGGCGCATCCGCCGTCTTCTGGCCCATTACGATGAGTTCTGTGAGTATTATTTCCCTCATTATGTCACCCGGGAGGATGAGGATGGGGAAAAGCACATCATCCACAATGCCGACTTCCATAATAAGGCTGCCTACAAGATCCGTGACTCCCATAACCTCAAAGCCCTCTTCATGTGGCCACGCGGCCACGCAAAGTCCACCCATATAGACATCTTTGTTCCACTCTGGCTCAAGCCACAGGATAAGATTCATTATATGGTCATCGTGGGCAAGGCGGAGGACAGCGCTATCGAACTGCTTTCATCCATCCAGGCGGAGCTGGAATTCAACCAACGCTATATTGCCGACTTTGGCGCCCAGAAAGGTATCGGCGACTGGTCGGAAGGGTACTTCAAGACAAAGGACGGTGTCATCTTCAACGCCCTCGGACGCGGCCAGTCACCGCGAGGTCTCCGGTTCAGGAACGTCCGGCCGGACTATATCGTCTGCGATGATCTGGATGATGACGAGCTTAGCAGGAATCCATCCCGCGTGGAAGACCTGACGGCATGGGTACGCAGCGCCCTCTTTGGTGCGCTGGATGTCGGCCGTGGCCGCTTCATCATGGTGGGCAACCTCTTCTCCAAGTGCTCCGTCTTGTACAACATCAGCAAGATCAAAGGAGTCCATGTCTCCATGGTAAAAGCCCTGGACAAAGATGGGAATCCCGTATGGAAAGACAAGTGGACCAAGGAAGAGGCCCGGGAGGCAGCAGACTTCATGGGATACATCGAATGGAACAGGGAGTTCATGCACAACCCTATAACCCAGGGCAAGATCTTCAAGCATGAATGGATCCGCTACAAGAAAATGCTCCCTCTGAACCAGTATGATGAGCTGATATGTTATACTGATCCCTCCTTCAAGGCCAAGACTTCCAACGACTACAAGGCCTCAAGACTCTGGGGCAAGAAAGGGACGGAGCTGCACCTTATCGACTGTTATGTCCGTCAGGATACTATCGGCGGAATGGTTAATTGGCTCTACAACCTTTATGAGAGGCTTCCTGAGGATGTGTCCGTCCGGTTTATGATGGAAGCCAATTTTCTTCAGGACATCATCCTGGATGAGTTCGCCGCCGAAGGCGAGCGCCGGGGGTATCAGCTTCCTATTTCCGGAGATAAGAGAAAGAAGCCCGACAAACTGCAGAGAATTACGGACATCTCCCCGCTGTGGGAGCGCGGATATGTCTTCTATAATATAGAATTAAAGGATACGCCGGATATGCAGGCCGGCATCGACCAGACCCTTGCACTGGCCAAGGGGAGTTCCGCCCACGATGATGCACCGGACGCTGATGAAGGTGCCATCTGGCATCTCCAGAGGAACGCCCGGCAATCAATTTTCAAACCGCTGATGGGAGCAAGGCCCTCGGCAAAAAACATTTGGTGATATGTTTCGGGAATGGATCAAACTTATCAAGGACTGCATTTGGGCAGCCCGCTACAAAAAGGCAGTCCGTAAGGCGAAGCGGCTCTCTGCTCTTTTCGACATGACCTATTATGTCATTCTATACAAAGGCAAACTGAAGGTCATCCCCAAAAAGAACCTGAAACGCCTCGTTTCACAACGGCGGTTCAAAAGTGGCACGACTATCCAGGACATAGAGAAGATTGCCCTGTACATCGCGAAATAAGCGCCAAAGGAGGTTTCTATGTTCATTGAAGAGTACGACTATAAGATCGTCATCGGAGAGGCGGCCATGAAGGTGGTTACTCAAGCCGATCCCATGAATCGCGAGAATGCGGAACTCGAGGCACTCGAGGAGATAGCAGGATGTCTCAGGCCAAAGTATGATACCGGCAAAATATTTACGGCCACCGGCCTTGACCGCAATCGCCAGGTGCTGATGTGCGCGATAGATATCGCCTTGTATCACATGGTGGCTTCCTTGCCCAACAGAATGGGTATGGACATACGCAAGGAGCGATACGAGAGGGCGATAGCCTGGCTTAAGGATGTTCAGTCCGGCAAGGTAATACCAGATCTGCCTCTGGCTGCGGATGAATCAGGGGAAAGCGCGGCTCCCTCCGTCCGGTATGGTTCAAAGCCGTGCGTTGACAACAGCTATTAGTATGAGAGTGATTGATTCTTTCCGGAAACTTTTTTCCGGACACATAGCAGCCACGGGAATGGAGGTTCTGCAGCAGCTTGACCTCCCCGGGGAACTGACGCTCCAGGACGGCAGCAAGCTTGACCTGTCCAAAGAGAAGGACCGGAAGCGGTTCCAGAAAATCGTCATTGATCTTCAGCGGCAGACTGATATGCTCACCCAGCGGGATCTTGCATCCTGGCGGCAGGCTCATCAGATGGCCCTGAACGTGGATAACCCCAGCCGGCAGCGTCTTTACGACATATACAGGGATGTCGACCTTGACCTTCATCTCTCCGGTTGCATCGGTCAGCTGCAGGGATTTATCATATCCAAGTCTTTCAAATTGACCAACGATGAGGGAGACAAGGATGATGGTGCGCTCAAGTACCTTGAAACGGCCTGGTTCAAACAATTCATCAAGTATGTCCTGCAGGCCCGGTACTGGGGCCATTCCCTCATAGAACTCGGGAACGTCATAACCCGGGAGGACGGTACGCTGTCTTTTGACGAGGTCAAACTCATCCCCCGCAAGCACGTTGTACCGGAGTATGGCCGCGTGACAATCAACGCCGGTGAAAGTTGGCAATCAGGCATCGACTACCGGCAGCCGCCTTATTCTGACTGGTTGGTGGAAGTGGGTGCTCCGGATGACCTGGGCCTGTATCTCAAGGCCGCCATCCAGACAATCCCCAAGAAATATGCCCTCGCTTTCTGGGACTCCTTCGCAGAAATGTTCGGCTTGCCCATCCGCGTGGCCAAGACCACCAGCCGCGACCAGAAGGATATCGACCAACTGGGTAAAATGATGGAGAACATGGGCTCAAAAGCCTGGGCTGTACTTCCCTCTGAGTCTGAAATCGAGTTGAAGGAGAGTTCCCGCGGAGATGCCTACAACGTTTATGACAAACGCATAGACCGGGCGAACTCAGAGCTTTCCAAGTTGGTGCTCTTCGTCACTATGACCATAGAGGATGGCGCCAGCCTGTCGCAGTCACAAGTCCATTACAAGATCTTGGAAAACCTTATCTATGAGATAGCGGATCTGGTGCGCGACACGGTGAACGACCAGCTGCTCCCCAAGATGGTGAAGCTGGGCTTCCCTCTCAAGGGGCTGCACTTCGGCTGGGACGAGCCCATCGATTATACGCCGGAGCAGCAGAAGTCCTTTGAGGAAATGATCCTCAATAACTATGAGGTGGACGGCAGCTACTTTGAGGATAAGTATGGCCTTCCGGTAGGTGAACGCCGTCAGAACCCGCTCTCCCCGTCGCCCGTTTCCGGGAATGATGAAGGCAATACCCAGAAAAACAGCCGGCCGGGTTTTTTCGACTGAGCCCCTCTGACTACGAGGGGCTGCACCGAAGGTATGCGCTCATCCTTGGCGACACATTTCTCCATCTATCAAGCTCTAAAGATAGCCGTGATTACCGTGCCGAGGCTAAGGCCTGGGCCTCTGTCCTGCATGATGCGGAAGCAAGGAAGCAGGCGGCGGAGGCCGGGGAACTGCTTCTAAGAAAAGGGTTCAAACTGCCCGCCCTCGTCGAGATGGACCTTGGTAAAGGTGTCATCGCTAAATATAATGACCAATTTGGGCAAGTGAGGATCAATACCAACCGGGCCGCAAAAAAATATGGCGGCTTTGACAAACAGGGGCAGATGCAAGCCGAATCTGGCAATCTTGTTCAGGGTAATCTTATACTCCATGAACTTGGGCATTATATTGACTTTTCTTTCCAGAAGCAATACCCACTATCCCCGAAAGAAATGATCCATGACCGTTTCGATGACTTAAAAGAAGATGATGTCAAACGGATCCTTTCTAAATACGGGGCGGGGCAGGCTGTAGAGTTCCGGGCTGAAATGATAGCTGGCATCCTTGCCGGCAAATCCTTCCCAAAGGAATTCCTTGATGCCGCATATCTGGACAGATACCTTTCCGATGAGCGAGGTAAACTCATTTATGATATGGGCTCCGGCGAGGTCCCGAATACCTCAATGCTTGAAAAGCAGTTCGGCAGTATGATGGAAGCTCTCTTCCATGAGGATGGGGCAGCCCTCCGGATAGAGTTGCTCGAGCATCCCGAGGTCACCAAATTCATTGACAGCCACGCCCAGGTGATGGACAATGCCTTTCGACAGGTCGAGATGTCCGACGGGATGCGCTCCCGTCTCCAGGAGTCCGATTGGATCTTCTCGGGGATGAAGACTTTTCACGAACTGAATGAGGCTTTCCCTTCACTCCTGGATGAAAACGGAGAGAGAAAGACGTTTGAACGGTTTTTAAACGACGTTCAATCCATCGACAGAACCTACAATCAGAACTACCTTCGAGCCGAATACAACTACGCCGAAGCTTCGGCCGAGATGGCTGCCAAATGGGAGGCCTACGAAGAGGACGGGGATGATTACTACCTTCAGTACCGGACGGCCGGCGACGATAAGGTCCGGCCGGAACACGCCGCCCTCAATGGTATCACCCTTCCGATGTCAGATCCTTTCTGGGATGAATACTACCCGCCGAATGGGTGGAACTGCCGCTGCACCGTAGTCCAGGTACTCAAGGACAAGTACCCTGCGACTGACCGGTCAGAAGCCTACCGCCGAGGCCGCGAAGCCTTGGTCAAAGACACGAAAGGCATGTTCCGCTTCAACTCCGGCAAACAGGGCAAGACCTTCCCGGATTACAATCCCTACACTCTCTCCAAATGCAATAATTGCTCAAAGAAGCTAAATCTTGCCAAGTCCATCCCTGAAACAGACCTGTGCGGAGAATGTCTTTTGGTACGAAAGCAGTGTGCCGAACAATCAGAATTCAAACCTGATGATAAAATGGGGCAGAGATTGTTAATCAGCAAATCAGCTGATCCCAAAGAACTTGATGAGAATATCCGAATTGCACGGGAACTGTTAGCGGCATTCCCCGATGAGACAATGACAATCAGGAAGCACGTTCTCATTCCCAACGTTAGTAACCCAGAATATACGATTGGGAATTTACTGGCTGACCGAAAGACCCCAGAAGGACCGAACGGAATCACAAACGGGTTCAGTAAAGGGGTCAATGGGCAGCACTGTCAGGCGCTTGTCTTTGACCTTGAGAGTAAGATGGGGAGTCACCCATTACCAATAGAAAAGATTGTCAATAAACTGGTTGGCCGCAAAACGGACTTTGTGGGTGGGGGCTTCGAGCGCTGCTATATGACATATCATGGTGTGTTTGTCTGTATTACAAAAGATGACTTTATGTATGGAAGCAAACAAGAATTGAAAGCACATTTACGGGAACTCCTCACAGACGCGTGGGCATAAAAAAAATGGGGTTCCCCCCATTTTAGGCTATCAAGGCTTGGATATACCGCGCCACCCAGCATAGCCTGTTGCAAATATAGCTATTTTTCTTTAATTCAAAGCATATCACAAAAAAAACGTCACTTCTGGCTGAGGTGACGGATTCTTTTTATTCCTTCGGGCATTTATCAAGGTTCTTAACCAGCTCCCGTTTCGCTTTGCAGCAGACAAATGGGCCATTGTTCTGCTGGCACTCTTTATTGTATATCCGGTCCAGATAACGGCATTTCTGGGCTTTGCGGTTAACAAGTCTTCCAGCTGCTTCTCAAGGAGGGTTATCTGACTCTCCAGAGTCGACACGATGACATCGAAAAGAAGGTCGGCGATGTCTTCTTTGAACTCTTCTTTGTTGGTAAAGCTGCGGCCCATATCCCCGTAGTACTGCTCGACTTCAATCTTCAGCGAACTTGACGGCATGGCATGTATTTTCAGCCTCTCCAGACTATTCTTCAGTCCGTTAATCCGGTCATCAAGATTA
Source organism: uncultured Bacteroidia bacterium (assembly GCA_902773925.1). Classification (GTDB taxonomy): domain Bacteria; phylum Bacteroidota; class Bacteroidia; order Bacteroidales; family UBA932; genus Cacconaster. Next base: position 121,149 of record CACYGI010000005.1, read on the forward strand.
CGTGCTTTTGTTAACAGTTCCTTGTCCATGGCTAAAGATTTACAGTTTTCGGGTTCTCCAGCATAGCGGCCAGGGCGCGGTCGCGGGCGGCCTTGGAGGGGTAGTTCTCCAGCGTCCGCCAGGCACCGTCACCGACCCACTGCTTGATCCGCGGCTGCGGCTGGTCGTCCGGGCGGACGATCACGAATCCCGCCGCCTTCAGCTTCTCGTAATTGTCACTTCCTCTCATAACGCACGCTCATAGGTTACCTTATACACTTCGATATTCTCCAGCAGCTCCTGATGGTTGTGGTTCGTCAGAGTGCGGGCAAGAGAGACGTTCCGGAACGTGGTGCCGCGAAGGTCAAGCATTGCCTCATAGATCTTATTGGAAAGCTCATAGTCGGCCAGCGTCTCTTCCTGGGTGTAGGCACCGTCGGCGGCGGAACCCTTCCAGTCCGTCACAATATGCAGGAGGACATCCCCCTTCCCCGTCATGCCGTTTGCCGGGCCCTTGTATGGATCCCAGACGATCTCTCCGAACTCAACGAAGACGGCCGGGCGGTCCCAGGCCTCATCCTCTTCGATGAATTCCACGTTCTGGTTCCAGAGATCAATGTGTTGGATGATGCCGTCTTCCACCTCTCTGAGGGCGGCGGCGATGGCTGTATAAAGTTCTGTTATCATTTCTTGAAATTGTCAGGGTTGGAATAAAACTCATTCAGTCTCCTTTCGATGATGGCCGTCACCTCTTTTTCAAGGTTCGGGTGGGTACCCAGAAACCGGCGGCGGGGAATCTTCACGGTTGAGCCCACCTTCATAAGCGCCATATGCTTCCAAAATTCCGCCTCAGTGGACAGTCTGGTATTCTTCTTATCCTGGCGAAGGGTGCCGTCCTTCCGGCGTCCAAGGCCGCCATTGGCCTTGTAATACATCGCCCAGAAATATCGCTTCATCCTGGCCGTCACCTTGATTTCCCCGCCTTCATTATGGATGGCCGCATAGGGAAGAGTCGTCCGGAAGGTGATGCTGTCTTCATCGGCCTTGGCCGATATGCTGCGCCTCAGGGCTCCGGTATGCATAAGGATATGTTCCCCGGCCCGCTTTGGACTCTTATGCCTCTGCCATGCCTGGCCGAAAAAGGACTGCGTCTCAAAGTTCCGGTCAAATTCCGATGAGGCTTCGACACTGATGTCTTTCAGTATCTTCCGTTTGAGACCTTCGACTGTATCACGGCTTGCCATACTCATCAAAAAGGGTTGGATAATCAGTATCATCCTGGGGAGAAGGGACAGTGGCTTTGAGGATGTTGTAAAACGTCCTCTCGCTGATGGCATAGATCGGATAGATGTATCTCAGCCAGATCTCCCTGTTTGAAAGCCCTGACCTGACGTGTTCATCATATATCCTGTTTATCTCCAGGACCCGTTTCCTGTAACTTCTGCCCCTTCTTTTCTTTCCCATAGATAGTTCTGTTTTTATGCTTCCGTCATACCAAGGGGAATGGACTTCCATGCGCCGGTCTGCTCATCCTTTATCTCCCCATAGATGTAAGTCTTGGAGGTTGACGGGATGTATGCCTCTTCGATTATCTGGACGCCCTCACTGATGCGCTCATTGTGCAGCTCATCCGCCAGCCTTCGGAGCTGGAGCGCCTTGGCCGCCTTCAGGTTACCCTCCTTATCAGGGGACATCAGGGCCATTATCTGATTGACCAGGGCGCGGGTGGTGTCATCCTTGATAAGATCCATACAGGCTTCCTTTACCATCTGCACGCCGTCAGTGACTGTATCCTTCCAGCCGTCGCACTTGTGGGCACCGATGGTGATGCGGAGCCTGCCGCCTGAATGGGTGAAAGTATGCGAACGCTGGCGTTCTTTGGTCAGCTGCAGGACCTCCCTCTTCATTTCCAAAATCGTAGTAAAAGTGCTCAGCACACTTTTCTTGGCCATAGTCAGGCTGTCACTGACACTCTTGAGCTTGGGAAAGGCATCTTCGATGGCGTTGTCTACCAACTCGTCATAGACCTGACGGTCCTCCTTTTTTTTCAGTTCTGCAGCCTTTTTGGCTTCTGCCTCTTCAAATGCCCGGAACCGGGCCAGCTGCTCCTCCGTCATTTCAACGGTCTGGGTTTTCTTGTTCTCTTCCATTGCCTCGTGGGTTTTTGTTATTGTTATAAATGTTCAATCTGTTTTTCGATGGCCTTGATCCTTGCCTCAATTGCATCCTGGAGGGCCAGGTTCAACTCTTCATCCACCAGATCAACTTTGATGGCACCGCGTGACGCGCTCTGAATGGTTATAAAGGCACTGTACGGAAGTTCCCCCATGATCATCGCCGCCTGCTTAAGGGAGGCACGTTTTTCCAGAAGAATCTGGCATTTTTCAATGTTGTCGATATTCATTGTGGTCTCAATTTATAGTTATATCAGTTCAGGTATTTCGGGTCATACATTCGTGCTCCCAGGGATTGGAGTGTGGCTTGGATCATAGCGTCAGCCTGTCGGTCTTCCTCCTGGCGGTTCTGCTCCTGGATGTATTTCAGCCCCCCGCGGTTCAGGATGCTTTCAAGCTTCCTTACCAAGGTACGGAGCTCATCAATGTCCATCTGACAGAAACGCTTGCCGGCGATTTTAGGCGAGAGACAAAACCGGTCAATTTCTTCCCAGTTATCAATGGTGTTGATGCCAAGACGGCCGATGCGTAGCAAGACAGAAGATCTGGCCCGTCTGAGTTCCTGGTCATCAGGGGCCGTGGTCGGGCGCGGCTTCCCCTCAATGGTGTCGCACATCTCTATGTATTCCGCCGCCTTCATCTCGCGGAGGTGGGTGGTCCGGCCGTCGGTGAATTGCAGGACAATTTCATCCTTTTCAATCGCCGGATGCTTTTTCAGCAGCGCATAAAAGCGCCCGAAGTTCCTAATCTTGTTCATCGTTGTCAGTGTTTATCATTCCCCAGTATTCCTTTGCGCCTTTCTTCCAGATGACCGCTTCCCCCTTGTGGCCGATGTAACGTCCCTTGGAGAAAGCCTTGTAGCCTTCAATCCAGATCTTGAGCCCCGCATCATACCGGATGGCCCTGGCAGCCCGGCCTTCCGGCTGCTTTCCGTCCGCGTGGCTGATGAGGATAATCAACTTGCTCCGAAAACGCTCCTTAAAGGCCTTATATTGTTTATAGCTGAGCTCCAGGTATTGGATTGAGTCAATCACCACAAACTCCTCCGAACGGGGCTTGGAGAGCCTTTCTGTGAGTTCCTGGAGTGAGCAGCTGTCAATAACCTGGAAACGGGACTTGCACTCCTGCATACCGAACCGCCGGATGGCGTTTTGGATGCTCACGTCATATCCCTCTTCCAGCGAAAGGAAAAGCCCTTTCATCCCTTGCCCGATTGCAAGCTCCCTGCAGAGCTGCATAATGGCCGAGGTCTTACCGTTGCCGGAGTTCCCCCAAATGAAGACAACCCCGTGACGTGCCATCTCCCCAATACAGGCCCCCCATTCCCCGGAAAGGGTAATGGTCTTGTTCCTGATGCCAAGGACTTGCGCGGATGAAAGGGATTTCGCCATTTGAATACCGTTTGAACGGGGTTTAACTATGCTTGTGCAGCAGTTGCCCTGGCGGCAATCTTACTGCGCTCTTTCTTGACCGATTCCTTCACCCTCCGGAGGTCATTGCCGCATCCGGAGGCTTCGACCTGGACAGCCCTGATAGCTGCTTCATCCTCCAGGCCATTGGCCCTGCAGATGGCCTCAATCTCCACTTTGTTCACCGAAGACAGCGGGACAAAGCGCCTCGAGATACGGGAGTCCAGCTCATCATATCCCTTTTTGCCCTTCTGGACGCCGGCCCGGACCCTCTTTTCCATATAGGGAGTGGAGAGAAAAACCATTCCGCATTTGTCCTCAAGGGCGTTATACAGGGACACGTAGTAATAAAGCACACTGTCCGTCAGTTTGTCCCCCTCGTCGAAGACCAGCAGCGGACTGTCCAGTGTAACCAGCTGCTTGATGATGGACTGGAGCGTTTCCCGGACGGTCTGACCGTTGGCATTCACGCCGATCTTGGCGGCGAGCTCTCTCACGAAGTCGGCCTTGTGCATATCCTCTGAGCAAGGGAGCACAAAGACATTCTTGCGATCGCTTGCGAAGATCCGGGCGGCGGTGGTCTTGCCGATGCCGGCGGGGCCGGTCACCCAGACGACGGAGGATTCCTTCTTCGCGAAGGACAAAAAAGTCATTACATCCAGGAAAGCCCGGGTCTGGCAGACCTTCCACCCGGTGGGTTGGGCAATCTGCGCCTGGAGCTTGAGCCACATATCCTCAGATATGTTGTCCCATTTACTGTTAAGCATCTGTGATACCGTAGCTGCGGATATTCCTTTCAGGGAGTTCACCGCTTGGTTCTGGCTCTTGAAACGCTTGATATAGGTCTTCAAGGTCTGGGTAATCTGTGTTTTTTGCTCTAGTGATAACATATAGTTGTTGTTTAAGGATTATAGTCTGTCAAGGGCGGACACTTCATCATAGGTCATATTGCTGACGGCTTTGTCCATCTGGCCGACGGAAGCCGGGTAAACCGCTGCTGCCTGCCTGTCGGCCATCCGCTCATAGGTCTTCTGGGAGACTCCCTTCAAGCCCGGGCGGGCAAGGCCGCTCTGCTCAGGGGCGGTGCCGAACTCGAGTTCAAGAGCCACACTTTCAAGCTGCCTCCGGACGCGGTCTTCCTTGATGGCCTCTTCCATCTTCCTGATGAAGCTTCGCTCGGCCTCGGTCTGGTCGCGGAGGGCACGATGGATCTGGACATAAGGCTTGGCCTCCGTCACGAACTGGTATCCGTAGTCATCCTTGGTATATAGCCGGATCGTGGACATCTCCCGGGGGTCATAACTCACGTAGAACTGCCGGCCGGTGTTCATTGCCCTCCAGTCAAGATCCGGGAACCCTTCTTTGTCCAGAACCTCATACTGATACTTTTGGCCCTTAATGGTGATGACCAGGCCATAAGGGGTGAACGTGCAAGGCCTCGGGGCCGTTATCCAGAACAGGTCACGCTTTACGGCATCATTCACCACGATTGCCTGGGCGTTCTGCGTGGACATATAATACTGGATGCGGGGAACCAGATACTTCGGATGCAGCATATTGTTCCACTGATCCCGGAGCTTCGGGTAAAGCTCCACAAGTTCCTGATAGGTGGGGAGGTTCTGGATGTTGGCCATAATGAAGTCCAGATCCTGCTTGGAACGGTCGGACTTAGCCGTAATGTTGCCGCCGGTGAAGAACCAGAACTGATGCAATACCTGTGACTGGAAGCGGCTGAAAATGTTCTCAATGGTCTTGGAAGGACCGTTGTAAGGCTGGGTGGGACGGCTGAGGCGAGATATTTTCTTGAGCCATTCGGAGGCATCCGCCCTCTTGGTGCCGCCCTGGTTATCGAAGACCAGCTCTTCCGGCAGACGTCCGGAGAATTCGATGGCATTGCGATATGCTTCATACATACTCTCGAAATTCTCCACGTTGGAAATGTTGTAGCCCAGGAGCACTTCGGAAGAGGCGTCCACCACCTCGAACACCTGCAGGGATGCCGGCACCCACTTGCCGCCCTGGAAGGTCTTATAATAGAGGTTGAGCTTGGTACCATCACCATACCAGAGAGCATCCCGAACGGCGGGCAGGATGGTGGAATTCTGACGGGCATAGAGCATCTTTGCGGCCTTATCGCCCAGCTGGGCATCCTTCCACTGGATCTCAATCTCCGGGCGGTTCAGGAACGCCACAAGGGCATTGGTGGACTTGAGAGGTTTCCATCCTTTGATGGCGGCTATCTCATTGAACTTTTCAAATAGCTGCTGGTTGGAATAGACCGGGGTCTTGCTCCGCTTGAGGGCGATGATCTGGCGCCCGGCCTCGGCCGTAATCTTCAAGGCGTTGCCGTTGGTCAGCTTCCCGCTCACCAGGCAGGCATACCCCTCGGCCTTGTATATCCTGAGTTTATCACGGAGCCTGGCTTCATTCTTTGGGAGGGTATGCCGATATTCATCCCGGAGGATCTCGCAGGTGTTATAGATGGCCTCCCAGCAAATCGGCGTCCGGTTCCCGGACATATTCCGTCTGGAGCGCTGGAGGTTGCTCAGCTCAAGCAGCCGGTTCAACACGGAGGCGTTGATTACATACTCATCAATCTTGTCCGACTTGATGTGTGAGCCGTCGGAGAGCTCGTAATTCTCAAAGAACTCACGCGCCTCCATATCCATCCGGAGCGCGTCCTTATCCCGGTTCAGCATATCCTCTGGGTTTCCATACTTGGCAACAAAACGCTCCTTGAATCTGGCCGGCAGGGACGCATATTCAATCAGAGCGTTATGCCCCAGGCCCTTGCCTTGGCGGAGGACGTTGAACCTCCCTTTCCAACTCAATTGCTTATAGTTGGTATAGGACATGACCGGGGCACCATCATTGTCTCTGGTCAGTTCGTCAACTGTTACCGCTATTATGTTTCCTAAGTATTCCATTACAATATCTTTTGCAGGGAGGGACGGATTCGAACCGCCGACCATACGCTTCAGCATTTAGCGTTTGTGAATGCAAGCTCTACCACTGAGCTACCTCCCCCGGGCCACCTCTTAAACCCTTAACACTTCTCTTATGAAAAAACTAGAGAACGCCTGGCCCTTGGCGTATCTTAATGCCTGGCTATGGATTTTGCCACCTGCCTGGCAGAAAGGTCCTGGGCACGACTCAGAAGATTGCTCCAGCCCTGGAGAGTAACTGCATCATAGCGCTCGGTTACTTTCCCATTTTTCAGGATCTTGGCTTCGCTGCCTACTTTGCTGATACGTACCTGGATTCCGCCGGGGAAAGTCTGGATCATCTCATCGCCGGTATGCTCTGTCCTGCAGTTCGGGATGAAGTCCTCTTCCACGATGGCCCCGCCGTGATCCAATGCATACTGCCGGATTGCCGGTCCGCGGCCTCCGCGGGTGATGTAGTTGAGAGCAGCCCAGACGGATGCCCGGGTTACTTTGAATCTGCTGATGAGATCCCTTCTCAGATGGTCGGATACTTTGATGTATGTCCTCATATTACAAGAAATTAGTTGTTCATTTCTGATTTATTCGTATTTTTGCACGCAGCTTAACCGCGTCAAGTTTTTTGCAAATATAAGTCTTTTTGATTTATCTGCAATACTTTTATAAACTTTTTTGCATTATGGAAGAGGTGGGCCAAATAAAAAAGCAGTGGTTTGTAGCCGAGCTTGAAAAACTCAAGGCTAAGGGCCTCTCACGCGCAGAGATCGCCCGTAGGCTCAATATCCTTCCTCAGCAACTGAATAATATTATCAATGGTAATCGAGGTTTGTCCGATAAGTTTATTGATGGGTTTGTAAAGGAGTTTGATATAAGTCATTTTGATTTATCTTGCAAGCCTATTAGAAAAAAAATTCCTCTCTATGATGTGGATTCAATCGGTGGCAATCACGATATAGTGGCCGACACTAATACACCAGTCGGTCATGTGGCAGAATGGATCGATGCCGGCGACTGGTTCCCTGAGGCTACCGCAGCCATTCGCCACTATGGAGACTCGATGATTGAATATCCAAGCGGATCTATCCTTGCCCTCAAGAGGGTAGAGGATCAGTCCCTCCTTATTAATGGCAGGAACTATGTTATAGAGACCCCAGAATTCCGGATCACAAAAAAGATTCAGGATGACGGAGACTCCATCATTGCCTATTCTTCCAATCGGGATACTTATCCGGATGGCCGGCAGATCCACGCCCCCATCCGCATCCCGAAAGCATCAATCAGGCACATTGATCTGGTCCTTGGTTGCGTCCTCAAGGAATACTCTAACGGCCCCATCCCCATCATCCGCAAGTAACTGATGGGGTTGGGTTCGTTCCCACTCTTGGAATTCTTCCAAGGTCATATCATCTACGCATTTCCCGTTGATAAACAAAGGGATTGGCTTGATTTCCTGAAGCACTTCGCCATTAGGCCCAATAAGTCGAGCAGAGTGTTCGTCACACTCAAAAAAACCGCCTTGAGTCAGATCCAAAAGAAGCTTATTCTCCCGAATATATTTTTGCAAACGATTATCCATGCCAATTCCTATCTCAAATGATTTCTTTAGGTCACTTGTTTCTTCCGGCATGGTGACCGATATTACACTTGGTGGGTTGGTACTTGGATGCCGGCACTCCGAAAATGGGATAAAGGTCATTCAATTCAATGGGGAGTCTTTCAATCTTATGTTCGAGATTGAAGGGGGAGAGTTTGTTGTGAACACCTACGCAGAGAAGGAATATCACAATCGCATCATAGAGATAAACTCCTACCTCAATCCTGATGAAACAGACATCCAGGAGGAGGATCTTGAAGACATTCCTGTATTTGTCATTCCAAAGGGACATTTTGCATTACTCCGTTCCAAGAAACTATGTGTAGTCAACAGGTCGGCAACCAAGCGGTTCTTGAGAGAACTAACGGAAATCAATGAATCTACAACCCACATGTTCCCTCCCGAAGAGCAAAAATAAGCGTTTCAAGCCAGCACACACACTTTTCTAAACGATATTTAGCTTTTCCCCCTTATCCCACAGCACTTTAGCCCCCTCAAAACGCCAAAATCAATGTTATTTTGGGTATGCTTCAACGCCTTTTTTCTGCATTTTTCGGGCATTTTTTGTTATTTGCTATCCCGTTGAGTGCATTTTTTTTCACAGAAACGTAACCCTAAACGTAACCCTAACACGCACATTTCGTTTTTACGAGTCCCACAAATCATAACCCTAAACATAACCGTAAACATAACCCTAACCCCAGAACGCGCCCAGCGGTTCCATCCCGAAAGCCCCCCTCCGAAGCGCCTATTCAACCAGGTTTCAACTACCATTTGAACACCATACAAAGAAGCCCGCCCAGAAGCCAAATAAAGGCCGCTGAGCGGGTTTTAAGCTCTTTTTAGGGGAATATGTAAGGTCTTTGTAAAGGATCCGTCTAAAAGGCGTCTAAACGCGGCGTTCAAATGGGGCCCTCACGTAAAGCTTTTGTAAAGCCAATGTCACATTTCGTTCAAAATACGTCGGCCTCCAGAATAAAGCCAAATTCAAAGGTTATCAATCAGTTAGGGGCATTGTACCCACGTCCATACTTTACACATTTCGTTTACTCGCCCTTAATTTCTTCTGTTTCATCACCGGGCCCTAATGTCCCAGTGCTTTTCTTTATATCTCATAATCCTTCATATTATAGACGAGGAGCATGATACAAGCTATTCCATACCGCATCTCGCGCATAGAGACCGTTCAGTTTGCATTATTCCCTGACAATTTCGTGAATGGACAGGAAGTAATGGTCAACACTAATTGTGGCTACAATGTTCGGTCTGATCTTAATCAGGTAAGAAATGTCATTAGTGTAAACTATGTCCAAAACGATAAACTTCTATTGGTCGTGCAGCTGGCTTGTTATTACGATATAGCTCCTAATGGTTTCGAAGCGATTAAAAAAGAAGGGAAGATTCCAGTTGACTTCTTACGCTATATGGGATTTATCTCTGTCGGTACTATACGTGGTGTTATTCATGCCAAGACTGAAGGGACTGTGTTAAACCCCGTGGTAATGCCCCCCATTAATTTAGAAGAAATGATCAAGAACGACTTGCTTATCGAAGAGCAACCCAACGCAGAAATAGAAAAATAGATTTTTAACTAATCATACTATTTCTACGCCTGTACCGAAAATTATCGATACAGGCGTTAATCTTTCGATACCATAAATTCTTCATCAAAAGGTTAATATGCAACTTCATTTCTTGCCGATATCGGCAAGTTTTACTATATTTGTACTCGATAAATCAATTTATTTGCCGATAGGGATGGAATATATTTCTGTTAATGAGTTTGCCAGGCAGCATGATCTTGCGGAGCGCACGGTCAGGAACTGGTGCGCGGGCGGGAAGATTGTCGGGGCCGTGCTTGTGGGCAAGACGTGGAGCATTCCTGCGGACGCGCAGTTGCCACGCAAGGGCAAGCCGAAGGCAAGTCCGCTGTTGCGAAGGCTCCGCGAGGAGAAGGAGGGCAGGATCAGCGGGGGCATCTATCATCGCACCCAGATTGACCTTACTTATAACTCCAATCATATTGAGGGAAGCCGCCTGACACACGAGCAGACCCGTTATATCTTCGAGACAAATACGATCGGCATTGCAGACGAGAGTATCAATGTCGATGATATCGTCGAGACGAGCAATCATTTCCGTTGTATTGACCTTATCATAGACCGGGCGGAGGATAAACTCTCCGAGCCTTTTATCAAGGAGATTCACAGGATTCTCAAGGCTGGGACATCAGACAGCCGCAAGTCCTGGTTCAATGTCGGGGATTACAAGAAGCTGCCAAATGAGGTAGGAGGGAATGCCACCTGCCCGCCGGAAGAGGTTCACGAGAGGATGAAGGCCCTTCTTTCGGCATATAATGCAAAAGCGTCAAAGTCCCTGGAGGATATTCTTGACTTCCATCACAAGTTTGAGGCTATCCACCCATTCCAGGATGGAAACGGCAGGGTGGGGCGACTCATTATGTTCAAGGAATGCCTTGCCTGCGGGATAGTGCCCTTCATCATTACTGAGGAGCTCAAACTATTCTACTATAGAGGCCTGAGAGAATGGGGAAGCGTCAACGGCTATCTCACTGATACCTGTCTCACGGCGCAGGACCACTATAAGGTGTTGCTCGATTATTTCAAGATTAAATATTGATTTTCGCCCTCGCGAATTTGTCATAATTGCCGCTACCCGAACAGAAAAAGGCCCCTCAGAAATCTGAGAGGCCTGATTTCATAAATATAGTAAGTACAGTTTTACTTGATAGCCACGCAGCGGGTAGGAAGGGCAAGGGCGCGGAAGGTGTGTGTCGCTGCCCAGGCTTCCGTATGATTTTGGGCGTTCTCTCCGCAGTACATGGTGTATGCCGTTACGTCCATCGTGTACGTATCGGGGTCAAATCCGCCACTGCCGCCTTCGCCGAATTTGAAAGGCAGACCGTCATCTTCCGCAGGAGAAACATTTCTGGACCAAATATATACCTGACGGGTACGATACAGCTTGCCGTCTTCGAAATAATACAAGCTGGCTTCCGGGAACCAGATGGGATCTGCGAAGAGCGTCGCCTTGGATTCCGGATCCTTTTCGCAGGAAACCGGCGGTCACGAGTCCTGCAAGCAGCAGGAGCAGGGAGAACTTGATGGATTTCACAATGCGGTTGGTTATTTGATAAAAAAACTAATAATCGAAAATCGATAAATTGGGTGCGAATATATTGTTTTTCGAGTCAGATTGTGCGATTATTCAGACCAAATAAAAGAATAGTTATTAAATTGCCGCGGCAATAAAAAGTGTTATGATTTTTTGGATTATTGCTTTGGCCGCGGTGCTGGTCCTCGCGGGTGTCGCGTACCTGCGGGGCCGATGCGACGGGTTCATTGCCGGATACAACACTTCCTCCCCGAAGAAGCAGCAACAGTATGACATCCGCCGGCTGCGGCTCATAGTGGCCTGCTTCCATTTCTCCCTGGCGCCGCTGGGCTTCCTGTTCCTGCTGAAGGACTCAGCCCTGGCCTCGAACATCTTCATCGCCTGCGTAGCGGCCCTCTCCGTCGCCGCAGTAATCCTGGCCAACACCTGGGCCAGGAAGAAAAGCCGGCACAAAGGATAGGCACACTTAGGGCTGTTTGAGATGACTTCCTATAGCTGCCGGACCCGCCATCTTCCACCCTTAGTTCCATGAAGATCTGAATATTTTTCTCCCTATTTTTTGCTTTTTCTCCCTACTTTTTTTCGCCGTTGTCGGCGGGTTTTATTCCGGCCCTGCATACGGCAGTAAGCCGAAAAGGCGAATCATTTCGGGTAATTATATGTAACTTTGCTAGAGCCATTACGTCTGGAGAACAGCGTAAGAGTCTGTAAGTATAAGAGAATAGGTAATATGAAACGCTTTTTAGTCATTTTGCTGGCATTTGCTGCCCTGCAGCTCAGTGCGCAGGATCTGCCGCATTTCAAGCGGGTGGTCAAGGAACTCAGCAGCGCAAAATATCAGGGCCGCGGATACGCGCGGGGAGGCGCCAACAAGGCCGGGAAGTATCTGGAGAAGGAATTCCGCAGGGCAGGGGTGGACGAGGTGACGATCCAGCCATTCACCATTGACATAAATACATTTTGCGGAGCTATAGAAATGCGGGCTGATGGTAAAAAGCTCCGCGCGGGAGTCGATTTCTCGATGCGGGAGTATTCTCCTGGCGTAAAGGGCGAGTTCCCGGTGTATCACGTAGATACGCTGAATTTCGACGGCGACCGGCTGCTCGAGGATTTGGAGAAACCGGAAAATGCCGGCTGCCTGGTATGCTGCGACTTCTGGTTTACGTACCGTCACCGCAACGTGTTTTCCAAGTTGCAGAAGGCCGGAGCCTGCCCCAATGCCGGCCTGCTCTACACCTGGGCAGCGCCGATCAAGTTTTTCAAGGCCTACGGAGAGAAGGTGGTGGACAAGCCCATCATCTGGGTGACGCCGGAAGCGATCGATGGCGTGAAAAGCGTGAAGGTGAACGTTGAAAATGAGTTCCTTAAAGATTATGAGCTTTTCAATGTGATCGCGAAGGTCGAAGGGCGCCGTCACGACAGCTGCTACGTTTTCACTGCACACTATGACCACCTGGGCAACCTGGGCCGCAAAGTCTATTACCCCGGGGCAAATGACAACGCCTCCGGCACGGCAGCCATCGTTACCCTGGCGGCGCATTATGCCCGCAGCAAGCCCGAATACGATATGTATTTCGTGGCATTCTCGGGCGAAGACGCCAATCTGCGCGGTTCTACCTACTTTGCCGAGCATCCCCTCGTCGCGCTGGAACAGATCATTTACCTGTTCAACATCGATATGATCGGCGACGACAATCCCGTCCAGTATTGCGAAGTGAGCGATGCCGGGATGGCGAAATATGGCCTCTTTGAGCAGGTAAATGAGGATCAGCATCTCTTCGAGGCGCTGAACCGCGGGGAGCTGGCCGCCAACAGCGACCACTATCCATTCGCCGTCCGCGGCGTCCCCTGCATCTTTCTGGAGAACCAGGAAGGCAGCGCATTCCAGCACTACCATACCCCGGCCGACAACATCAAAACCATCCGTTGGGACAGCTACGAGCCCGTCTTCAAGCTGATAACCGGCTTCATTTCGCATAATTAGAACATAAGAGTTGAACAGATATACTGGTATGGAAATCAGATTCAAAAACAAATCGGACGTTTTCAACATCATTGTCACCATCCTGGCGGCAGCCATTTCCGTAGGCACAATGATTTTCGGAGTAATAAAGCTGGGGTTTGAGAACACCTGGCCGGAGCTGGTGCTCAACATATTCTACATTGCCTGCGTGGTGATGATGCTGATGTATTTCTTCAAATGGGGTATCACCACCAAACAGTTCAACTACTGGTGCACCCTGAACGTGGGCGTTACGGTGCTGCTGCGCGACATCCTGTTTGCCCCGCAGCTGGCCAACTACCCGCTTCATCTGACTTGCCTTACTCTCTCGGTGGCACTCATCCTGATGCTTACCTATTTCTATGCCCGCAAGGACTGGAAAACCTATTCCAAGTGCAACCTGTGGATGATTTTCATCGTGGATATGCTCATTGCCACCCTCTATAACATCGATATTCTTCTGGAGTCCCCCAACGAATACTCCACCTATCTGATGGTAGAAATCTGGATCCGTCCCACGATCACCTACGGCCTGGTGGCCTGCTTTGTTAAAGAACAAGGAGAATAATAAACCAGCCATATGACTTTTTCGCCGTTGTCGGCGAGGCGAATACCAATTTGTTGGTATTGACGGGGCAGGGGTGATAGGATACCTTTGCGAATATGAAAACATTTCTTTGGTCATTGCTGAACGTTGTATGTGAGATGGCTCCGTATCTGCTGCTGGGCTTTCTCATTGCGGGTATCCTGCACGTGTTCGTACCCCAGGGTTTTTATCGGAAATATCTGTCGAAGGATAACAAGCTTGCGGTCCTCTGGGCCGCATTGGTGGGCGTCCCTCTGCCGCTCTGCTCCTGCGGGGTAATCCCCACGGCCATCGGCCTGCGCAAAGAAAAGGCCTCCAAGGGTGCCGTCGCCTCATTCCTGATTGCCACGCCCCAGACAGGCATAGATTCCATTCTGGCCACCTTTTCGCTGATGGGCCTTGGTTTTGCCATTATCCGGCCTGTCACAGCCCTTGTCACAGGTGTGTGCGGCGGACTGCTGATCAATCGCCTCGTACCTGAAGATGACATTGAGATTACCTCAGGCGACTCCGTCGGCAAGGAGACCGGAAACAAGATCTGGCGCGTGCTCAAATACGCCTTTTTCGAGATGATCAGCGAGATCGGCGGAAGGCTGATAATCGGCCTGATATTGGCGGCGCTCATTCAGGTAGCGGTCCCTGACGAATTTTTCCTTCATTTCGGCAACCAGCCGCTGCTTCAGATGCTGGTCATTCTGATTGTAGCAGTGCCTATGTACGTCTGCTCGACCGGCAGCATCCCTGTGGCCGCGGCTCTGATTATGAAGGGCCTCTCCCCGGGCGCGGCGCTGGTAATGCTTATGGCCGGGCCTGCCGTCAATCTGGGCTCCATCCTGGTTGTAAGAAAGGCTTTGGGTAGGAGTTTTACGTGGATTTATCTGCTGGTTATAGTCGGCTTTTCCATCCTTTTCGGCCTTTTGGTAAATGCCATAGGTATTGATGTTAAACCGCTGGCCGGCGCCGGGGCCTGCTGCGCTGATGAGGCGGCTCTGCCTGATCTTTTCAAACTGATCTGCGCCGCTGTTTTAACCATTCTGATATTACTTGCATTCGCTGTAAATCTATTCAAAGGTAGGCACTGCCACCACTGCGAAAGCCATCCGCACCGCCATTGAGAAAGCCGGATACACGTTCAAAGGAAAGTAGTCCCTGTCATAAATCCGTAATGAGCATATGAATAACACAAAGACTATAAATCCGGAAGACTATATTCTCATGCGTGAAGAGCCGATGAAGTTGCTGAACCATATGGACAAGGCTACCTCCATACGGTTTTGGGACACCTTCTTGAAGGGGTATTTCGGGACAGACCGTCGGGTTGAGGATATCGAAGAGGAGATTCTGCCATTTGCCGCCATCCGGGCCATATACATTCAGACCCTGGATGGGCGCATTATTCCGCCGTTCCAGCAAATAGTCCTCGATGCACTCGAAAAAGGATACTTTCCTGGGTAATCAGCAATGATTGCCCGGGCTTGCTATTTCCCGATGCAGCCCTTTTTCGGCCATCGAACATAACGGTTTGACTATTTCCCCAGAAACCTCATAGGCGTAATCCCCGTCACCTTCTTGAAGAGACGGGTGAAGTGGTGCGGGAACTCGTAGCCCAGGAGGTG
>CACYGI010000006.1 GCA_902773925.1 uncultured Bacteroidia bacterium
ATATTTGGGAAGTTATCGTTTATTAACATTTATACTCTGCTGCGCTATGAATGCATTGCCTGTCAATTTTCGAGGCGCACTGATTAGAGCTGCCGCCTCTCTGGTCTTCCTGCTCTGCTGTACGGCTTCCCTCGCCCAGGAATCCGATCCTTTCACATATTCCTCCCGCATCCGGCCATCCGCACAAGCGTGGTAAAAATGAAAGGATTAATACTGATTTCTACCCCAAAAGTGTATCGTTTTATTGACTGCTGTAAAATGATCAGATAATCAACAAAGGATAATCGAAATGATTGAGAGAGCAAAATGAAAAATTTTAATTATATAAAACATAGACATATAGTCCTCCCGCTATTATTGGCGTTGTTCTTTTTGACGTATTGTAATAATCCAAAGAATATAACGGAGGACTGTCCATATACTGAGTATATCGTTTACTACATAAAAGGAAACATGCCATGGACGGTTACACGTATAATCCCTTATAGCCCAGATTTATTAATAAAATGTAGCACTGATAGTTTAGTCGAGACAGACATTGAAAAGGTACATTCATTATATACCTATTTTGATTCCCTATCTAGAAGTGACAGGTCTGTTTCGATTGATGAAAAGTTTTCATTTTTAACGCCGGAATGGCGTTATCTTATAACTGATTTAGCTGTAGTTTTCTTTTCAGAGAATGTTCAAGATACTCTTGCCTTATCTGGTCAACATCATGGCGGAATGACTTTTCACCAGCGTTATTTTGTTGATTCCATTGGACATTTCAAAGTATTCAACATTATTAAAGAAAGGAATTCAATATGGGCAGAAGAGTTTGATAGTCTCTATGTAAATGGTGATTATTTATGGTATAATTAATATACTACAGAACGCTTATTATCATGGTATGTTAGACAGCAATTAATTTGTCGCGCTAATATACTTGAAGATGAAACTGACACAAGGAGATACAGGTTATCGGAGGTATCGGACTTGTCGACTTCGGAGCGAGGTTGTACGACGACTTCTCCGGACGGTGGACGACGCAGGATGCTCTTTCGGAGAAGTATTATTGGATGAGTCCATATATCTATTGCGCAGGTAATCCTGTCTCCTTTTATGATGAGGGTGGGACAAGAATAGTATTTGCAAAGGATGCATCTACCTCATTTAAGAATGCTTTTGCAGCAACCGTTAAGTATATGAATGATAGGAAAACATCTGATAACTTGGCAAAACTGGAAAAGTCTAATACCGTTTATATAATTAGAGAAACAGATATAAAACACAATATAAGTCAATTTGTCAGAGAAGAAAACACTATCTACTGGTCTCCCAACCAGATTCTGGAAACTAACCATTATCTATGGCTATCTCCTATGGCTATCTCCTGCAACTATTTTGGATCATGAAGTTGAACACGCCGTCCGTTATGATACGGACTTTATGAACGCAAAAGATGATTTCATCAAACGACAATACCTGAAGGATCACATAATAGGATCTAGTGATCAATTCTGGAAAAAAGAAGAAGAACGGGTAATAACTGGAAGAGAACAGAGGACGGCGAGACGGCATAGGGAAATTAGGAACGCTCAAACAACCAGAAGTAATTACAAAGCAAAAGTTTATATAACAAATAACCTTGATCCATACTTTATCGAAATTATTATAAGAGAGCAAAATGAAAAATTTTAATCATATAAAACATAGACATATAGTCATCCCTCTATTATTGACGTTGTTCTTTTTGACGTATTGCAATAATCCAAAGAATATAACGGAGGACTGTCCATATACTGAGTATATCGTTTACTACATAAAAGGAATCATGCCATGGACGGTTACACGTATAATGGAATATAGCCCAGATCTATTAATAAAAAGTAGCACTGGTAGTTTAGTCGAGACAGACATTGAAAAGGTACATTCATTATATGCCTATTTTGATTCCTTATCTAGGAGTGACCAGGCTGTTTCGATTGATGAAAAGTTTTCATTTGTTACGCCAGAATGGCGTTATCTTGATACTGATTTTGCTATAGTTTTCATTTCAGAGAATGTTCAAGATACTCTTGCCTTATCTGGTCAACATTATGGCGGAATGACTTTTCACCAGCGTTATTTTGTTGATTCCATTGGCCATTTCAAAGTTTTCAACATTATCAAAGAAAGGGATTCAATATGGGCGGAAAAGTTTAATCGTCTCTATGTAAACGGCCATTATTTACTTACTTATACTTATTATCCGGTGTATGATAAACTGTGATAAGATTTCAAGGGCAACTGTTAAATGGCTACACTATTCGTGAAATAACCCATAGTCACCCGTTTACTCTCCATGCCAGCGACGATGATAGAAAGTTTGTTAATACAATCAATGATTATTTGAGAAAAAACAACATAGCCATTCCTAAATATTATTTGTGGCATGTAGATAGTGGAACATATGTGGGCCTATGAAAAGAGTATCACCTATGAAAAGAGTATCAATTATACTACTGCTTATCTCATTCACTGTTTCGGGGCAAACGAATCATTCTGAGATGATTTCGATCAAAGCAAGGGAGTATTTTATCCCTCCCGAAATAAAAAGTGAGATGCAAAGCCTAATCTTTAGGCAAGAGACCCTTCCATATTGCAATCTCTTTGTTACCGATTGTTTTTTCAATGTTCAAATTACTGATAATGATGGATCCGAAGTCTATGATGTACAACTCAGCGGAATTCCAGTCAAGAATGGGAAACGTTATAATTGTTTCCTAATTAATGGATATCCCTTTTTCTTTACTGGATATATCCCAGATTTCTTTCTGCCTACGGACAATGAACTCATTTTCTCATATGAGAACTTTTTCTACTATTTTTTGGGTCAAAAGATTAGTGTTGATATAGAGAATCCTCAATGGCGATTAAAGCGGACAAACACCGGTTTTTCAATTGAGTCAGAACCTCCTGCCATATGGCCGGTTTTTTCAATGAAAGGATTAAATGACTATTTCAAGTACTACAACTCAAATGGATCTTCCGCAACAGGGAAGATGATACGTTGGAAAGTAATTTATCCTTCCTCCATTACTACTCAACGATACGAACCACTGCCGAGATGCAGATCGTTGTTTTTTTCTAATTCTCTTATTCCGAATAAAAGGAAGGTTTCGAAATATATTATTGCCGATTCTTCCCTTGTAAAGAATATGAGTTATTTGTTGTCCAATCGAATCAAGCAGCAAGAGGCGGGTTCTTTTATCCTGAGCAGCAAGAAGAGTAATCAACAAGAGACATTATCCTTCCTTTGCGAACGAGCACTATGTTCGCAAGAATTGAAATCAATTCTCGGCTATTTTCTTGTCGATGGAACAATTATTTTTATCGAAGGAAGTATCCCTTCATTTATTTTCCCCAGTGATGAAACAGATTTTATAGAAGTACCTGCAGTCCGGGCGCATCCCCTTTCTTTCAACTTTTTCATTGAGCCATCATCTTGTTGTTCCAACCCGATAATGATAATAAGTTCTTCCCAGTAATCACAACATTTTGACGATAGTCCATTGAAATTACTTTATAGC
Source organism: uncultured Bacteroidia bacterium (assembly GCA_902773925.1). Classification (GTDB taxonomy): domain Bacteria; phylum Bacteroidota; class Bacteroidia; order Bacteroidales; family UBA932; genus Cacconaster. The sequence goes on from CACYGI010000006.1 coordinate 3,555, forward strand.
ATCTGCGCTGTAGCCTCGAAATCACTGCCTTATCTATAGTCTTGTCTCGGTAGTGACTATCCCGAAGTCGAGCACACTATTTTGCGATTCTCCGGCAATCTACATCGGAGAAGGTGCGTAGAATACCTGCCTTGGAGGAGTAGCCGGCTGTCAGAGGGAAGGCGCAGCAAGGTGTCTCCAGCGTTGCTTCAAATGAGGGTTTCCTGCACCTTCGGGGTCAAAACGAAGGGGAAGGCGCGGGCGATACCCCTTAGATGACACTCTGATGCGTAGCGCCTTCCGGGGCGTAAGTTATGGGTGTAGTCCAAAGCGGGCACAAAAAGGGCCGAGTTTGTGCCCGGATTGAGATAAAATCAAAAGCGGGCACAAAAAGGCGGGTTTCCGTGACCGCTTTGCGTTCGGGCAGCTAGGGTGAGGGCCGAAGGCGAAGCCGGTGGGAGGGTAAGAGTATAAGGTGTTGATAAGTTTTTGATATAAATGAAATTTATATCGAAAAAAAGGTCTAAATTGCGCAGAATATAAATGTGGAACGAGTTATATTCTTAAACAACTATCAAAAACAATAAACCTATTTCTCTAACTATGATCCGTAAAACAAATGACTTGCAGTCCCGGACGGCCTACCGCGCGCCCGAGACTGAGATCGCGGAGCTGCAGCAGAGCGGTGTCCTCTGCCAGTCCGGTTCGATGAAAGATTTTGATCACGATCAATTCCCCTGGTAAGCTATGAAAAAGATTCTTGCATTTTTCTGCGCCGCTGCAACGATAGCTGCAGCCGCTTCCTGCACCCAGAATGGGATTGATGTTCTCCCTGACAACAACGAAGGTGTTACTTTCACCGCGAATGCGTGCGATATCACCAAGATCTCAGTCGATGATGAGTTCCACGCATACTGGAACACCAACGACTGCATCGCTCTGATGGACGTCGAGGCCAACTTCGAAGAGGTAGCCATTGCGTCCACTTACGATGGAATGGCAACGGCAGAATTTACCGCCAGCAGCCTCAACCCCAGTTCCGACCGCTATTTTGCAATTGCCAGCGGCGGCGCTGACAACAATTGCGAAGTCACCAAACACGATGACAACCGTTCATTCAGCATCACTCGCATGACAAATGTTTTCAAGGGGACTCTCACCGAAGCTTATGTCGGTTATGCCGGATCGGACAGCAAGACTCTCTCTTTCGACTGCCTGACCGCCATCATCCGCTTCACTACGACCGAATCCCACGAATTGATTGCTCTGTTTTGCGGAGAAAATGAAAAATTCTACACTTCTGCAGTCGTAACCCCCTCTACAGACCCCGTTTCTGCCGCAAGTGTATATGAATTGGAACTTCAGCCGATAGTCGCGACCAGTATGAGGGTCAAGCCCGACAATGCGGCGCCCGGCACTTACTACATCGGCATCTTCCCCGGTACTTATAACTGTCTGGATTTTGCCGTTACCGGCAACGCTCACGCCACCATCTACGGTGAGGTCACGCTCGAGGCAGGCAAGATCTATGACTTCGGCGATATCGACAGCCGTCTTGGCTACAATTACTACACGGTCACCACTCCGGTGTTCACCGCAGATGAGGCCGAGGCATACAACAATTACCTCTACGGCAATATCGGCAACAGCAGCATCTATTACTCCACCGCTCAGGGCGGCGCTGCCACTGCTCCCGCTTACAATGCAAACAGCAGCGAAGTCCGTCTCTATCAGGCCGGCTCAGGCCAGACTACCGGCGGTGTCCTGACCATAGAGTCCACAACGGGCGACCAGATCAAGGGCGTACAGCTGATGATCGGCAGCACGGATGCTACCTTCGCCTACACCATCGGCACCAATACCGAGCTCTCTGACAACATTGACGTTCCCAGAGGTACGAACTATACCCTGAACGGCATCAACAGCAGCAAGGTCACCTTCTACTGCACCGGTACGGACAAGAACCACCGTCTGGTATTCCAAGGTATCCGCGTCACCTACGTCGAGGACGGCCGCACTGCACAGCAGCTCTCATTCCCTATCCCCACGTACGATCTGACAGCTACGATAGGTGAGACATTCAACGCTCCGACGGTAGAGGGCGCAATGACCCCGGTCACCTACACCAGCAGCAACCCTGAGGTAGCGACTGTCGATGCCACCACGGGTGCGGTAACGCTCGTCGAGCCCGGTACCACGACCATCACCGCTACGGCAGAGGAAAGCGACGTTTACAAGGCTGCCAGCGCTTCATACAACCTGACAGTCGTCGAGGCTGGTATCACCGGCCTGAAGGCTCTCCAGGAGAAGCTTCTCACCTACACCACAGCTACCGACTTCACCGCAGAGGTTACCAATGCCATCGTGACTTCAATCAGCGAAAACGGCCTTCACTTCTACCTTGAGGATGCAGAGGCCGGCGTTTACTGCTACAACATCTCCGAAAACGGTCTTGCAGTAGGTGACTGCCTCACCGGTACCATCACCGGCCGCGGTTACAACTACAACGGTATCCCGGAGGTGACCAAGTTTGAATTCAGCGGCAGCAAGAGCACTGCCACGCTTCCCGAGCAGAGCGTCTCGCTCGCTGATTTTGCCGGCGACGGTTTCCAGACCTACCTCTGCCGCCGCGTCAAGCTGTCGGATGTCACCATCGGCGACGGTTTCGGCGGCTCTGACCGCGAAGGTACGCTTGTCGAAGGCCAGTACACTGTCGGCGTCCGCACGGCTTCCGCTTCAAGCGTCACCGAAAGCTACATCCAGGGCAGCGTGATCGACCTGATCTGTATCCCTTCATTCTACAAGCCGACCGGAGCCGATGTCGAAGGCCGCCTTATGATCGGCTGGGATGCCGACATCACTGTCAAGAGCACCCCGACTCCGACCGATCTCGGTCTTGCCACCCTCAAGCCGAAACTGCTGGCAGCTACAAGTAAAGCTCCTTACTCCGGTAGCGTCATCCTCGAGAATGCAGTCATTACGGGTGTTATCGAGAACAACAGCAAGTTCAACTTCTACCTCGAAGATGCAGGCGCAGCAATCTACTGCTACGGCATCAGCGGTCTGGATTTCGACGTAGTACCCGGCACCACTCTCGACGGTACCATTACCGTTTCCGGTTACAACTACAGCAACGGTATCGCCGAGGTGACAACATTCAGCTTCGAGGGTCAGACTTCCGTCAGCAGTGACATCCCCGTGACGGAAGTTACCACTGCATCACTCGAGGAGAACTACGATGATCTTGCTTGCCGCCGCATCTGCATCAAGAATGTTACCGTCACCGACGGCTTCGGCGGTTCGGACCGAGACGGCAGCATTATGCAGGACAATACTGCTGCAACCATCCGTACTGCTTCGGCTACAGCTGTCGCACAGGCGTACAGTACTAATGCAAATATCAGCCTCTACGGCTACCCGATCTACTATAGTGGTAACCACCAGATCTCGATCATTTCGGACAACGACATCACCGTAAGCGGCAAGATGGCCGGCGAGATCAGTGCTCTCACCACCAAGCAGATGTATGTCGGCGATACCTGGGAGGTCGGCGCTACCGCTAATTCGGGCGCAACCGTTTCCTACTCCATCGACAACAGCAACGTCGCATTCCTCTCGCCCGTTGCAGTCGGCTTTGTCGAGGCCAAGAGCGCAGGCACCTGCACCCTGACGATGACCGCTCCCGAGACCGAGCAGTACACAGCAGCAACCCTGACCTGCACGATCACGGTCTCCGAGATTCCTTCCGGCACGCTTTACTTCGAGAAGGTCACCGCCGCTCCCAACAGCTGGGACGGTACTTACCTGATCGTTTACGGTGACGGCAATCTGGCATTTGACGGTTCGCTGGGAACTCTCGATGCAGTTAATGACTATGTCGCAGTTACAATCGAAAGCAACAGGATCGAAGCGACAGAGAGCGTCCGGGCTTCGGCCTTTACCATCGCATATGACAGTGATGTAGAAGGATACACCATCAAGTCTGCAAGCGGATATTACATCGGCCAGAATTCAGATGCCAATGGCCTCACGGCCAATGCAACTACGAAGTTCGCTAATACGTTAAGTTTCGATTCTGCGGATGATATCGCAATCGTAGGAGCCGGTGGAGCACACCTGCGCTTCAATTCAGCAAGCAATCAGATGCGCTTCAGGTACTTTAAGTCATCTACCTACACCAACCAGAAGGCTATCCAGCTCTACAAACTCGCAGAATAATCGAGTAGTTTACACTAACCAAAAGAGGCATCCCGTTTGGGATGCCTCTATTTTTTTAAGCCTCAAAAAAAGACGGAAGATGATCAGTCTCCGAGGGTTGCGACCATCACGGCCTTGATCGTGTGCATACGGTTTTCGGCCTCGTCAAAGACAATGCTTGCCTTGCTCTCGAAGACTTCCTCGGTGACCTCGATGCCGTCAAGTCCGAACTTCTCGTGGACGTCACGGCCGACCTGGGTCTCCAGATTGTGATACGAAGGCAGACAGTGCATGAACTTGCAGTCGGGATTGCCGGTAGCAGCCATCAGGGCGGCATTTACCTGGTAAGGCTTGAGCAGCGAGATGCGCTCCTTCCAGACCTCGGCGGGCTCGCCCATCGATACCCAGACGTCGGTATAGATGAAATCGCAGCCGCGTACGCCTTCTGCCGCATCGTCGGTAAGGGTGATGCGGGCGCCGGTCTGAGCGGCGATAGCGCGGCAAGTATCGACAAGTTCCTGCGTGGGCCATAGAGCCTTCGGAGCCACGATACGCACGTCCATCCCGAGCTTTGCGCCGCCCACGAGCAGCGAATTGCCCATATTGAAGCGGGCATCGCCAAGATAGGCGTAGGAGACCTGGTTGAGCGGCTTGGAGGTATGCTCTCGCATCGTCAGGAAGTCCGCCAGGATCTGAGTCGGGTGGAACTCGTTGGTAAGGCCGTTCCAGACGGGGACGCCTGCATATTCGGCGAGCTCTTCGACAGTCTTCTGAGCGAAGCCGCGGTATTCGATACCGTCATACATCCGGCCGAGCACGCGGGCCGTGTCCTTCATGGACTCCTTGATGCCGATCTGTGAACCGGTCGGGCCCAGGTAGGTCACGCGCGCGCCCTGGTCGAATGCGCCGACCTCGAATGCGCAGCGGGTGCGGGTTGATGTCTTTTCGAAAATCAGGGCGATGTTCTTGCCCTTGAGGTGCTGTACCTCGGTTCCGTTTTTCTTCGTTTTCTTGAGCTCAGCGGCAAGATCGAGCAGGTATGTGATCTCTGCCGGAGTGAAATCGAGCAACTTGAGGAAGTTGCGGTTTTTGAGATTGATTGCCATATCTGTTTAAGGTATTATTGCCGTTCCGCAGGCAGAATTGCCGAGCTGCCCCGCCTCGGTTATGATGCATCGGCCGCCGGTGGCCTCCACGAACATTATGCCGGCGCGCACCTTGGGTGCCATCGAGCCTTCGGCAAATTGCCCCTGCGCGAGGTATTCCTTCGCCTCTGCGACGCTTATCGCGTCAAGTGCCTTTTCGCCCGGCTTACGGAAATTGATATAGACCTTGGGGACGTCCGTAAGGATGTAGAATTCGTCAGCTTTCATCCGTACTGCCGCAAGAGCGCTGGCCAGGTCCTTGTCAATGACTGCCTCGACGCCCTTGAGTCCGCCGTCGGCCGCCACTACGGGGATACCGCCGCCTCCGACGGTCACCACTACGCAGCCTTCACGGGCGAGGCGTTCCACCAGGTCGATGTTGCAGATGCCGATGGGCTTGGGCGAGGCTACTACCTTGCGCCAGCCGCGTCCCTGGGGATCTTCTTTCCAGGCTCCGGGCTTACCTTTGATCTCATCGGCCGTGTAATACGGGCCAACGGGCTTGGTCGGATTGCTGAACATAGGATCTGCGGCATCGACTTGGACGCGGGTGACCAGAGATACGACACGGCGGTCGCTGCCGGCGCGGCGAAGTACGCGTTCCATCGCAGTCTCTATCATATAGGCGATGGAGCCCTGCGTCTCTGATCCGCAGAAGTCCATCGGCATTGCCTGCAGGCCGAACATTTTTTTGCCGGCTTCGTGGCGCAGGAGCGCATTGCCTACCTGGGGGCCGTTGCCGTGGCCTATTACTATATCATAGCCGCGTTCGATCAGCGGCTGGAGCTGGCTGCAGGTCTGCTCGACGTTCTGCAGCTGTTGCTCGTAAGTGCCTTCCTGGCCGGCGCGCAGAAGCGCATTTCCGCCGAAGGCGATCATTGCAAGTCTTGACATATCAGTCTCTTATTAAAGGAAGTGTCGAACAGCGGAGCAGGCCTCCCATCTTGGAGATCTCTGCGTAGGGGACGGTCTCGACGGTCATACCCCAGGCATTGCGAAGGTGCTCGCCAAGGCGTGTGAAGTGCTCTTCGATGACAACGACATCCTCCGAGATGGAGAATACGTTGGAGTTCATAGTGTACATCTCGTCCGTGGTAAGCTCGAATACGTTTTGCGGCCCGAAGAGCTCTATGAGATGGTTGGCGTCGCGCGGATTGAGGAAGCCCTGACGGTAAATGATGGCTTTGTCACGGCCCACCGGCATAAACGTACAGTCCAGATGGAGAATGCCTTCGCGCGGATTGTGGTCGTCTTTGCGCAGGTTGAGCGGGATGATGCGCTTATGCGGAAAAAGCATATCGAGATAATGGTACGCGAGGCGGTTGGTGCGTGCGGTCTTGACATCAGGATAGTCCTCGAATGCATACTGGCCGAGGAATATCATATCGCCGTAGAGGATCACGTCTCCGCCTTCGACGTGGACCGTCTCCGGGAGGTTGTAGATCTGCTTGTAGTGTATCTTGCTGTAAATGGAATCGTATGCGTCAATCTCGTTCTGGCGGTCAGGGATGATATTGGATACTACTATCTTGTCATCGATGACGAATCCCACGTCGCGGGAGAATACCTGGTTGCAGTCCCTGACAGGCGCGGGACGGTGGACCTTGACTCCGTACTTCTCAAGGACCGCCTTGAATGCATCCATCTCGCGGCGGACGTCCGCTTCTTTCGGATATATACCGTTTATGGCTGACTCATAAGATTTTGCATCAAATGTCTCGTCAGGTGCGGGAACGGGCCCCATCGAGTCCGGCAGTCCGAGCACGACCTCTCGCAGCCGTGAAGTTTCGCTTGTTACGTGAACTGTCATAATGCGTCTTAATTATAATCTGTAAAGATAACAATTATTCCAGATATAATCCATAACCCCGCCGCGTCTTTTTGCTTCCTTTTCATCCCACCCGTCGGCTGCGCGAAGCCTGGTGGAGCCGAGATAGTTATACTATTTGCTAAGCCGCGAGGCGTGCAAAAGTATAACTTCGAGGCGCGTGGGCAGCCGACGGAGCAGAAGGGCGGGAATTAATTCGTATATTTGTCGGGTTTAAAGATTGGACTATGGGCGTAACCGTGCTGCTATTCATATTGGGACTGGCGATGGTCATCACCGGAGCCGAAGCGCTTGTCGAAGGAGCATCGGCGATGGCCCGGCGTTTCGGGCTGTCAGAGTTCCTGATCGGCGCCACGATCGTGGGCATCGGGACCTCGATGCCGGAGCTCGTCGTGAGCGTGCTCGGAGCCATTCGCGGCAGCGCAGACATAGCTGTCGGCAACGTCGTAGGCTCCAATCTGTTCAATACCCTGCTGATCCTCGGAGTGACGGCTCTGATCTCCCCGCTGGCATTCACACGGGCCAATGTCCGGCGCGACATCCCGCTGTGCATCGCGGCATCGCTCATATTCGCAATTTTCGCCATTTCGTTACAGGGCGGAGCACTTCAGGCGGGGACCATTTCGCGCATCGAAGGCGGCATCCTGCTGGCAGCATTCGCAGCATACCTGTGGTACAGTTTCCGCACAGACGGTGATTCCGCATCTGCCACAGAGACAGAGTCCAAAGCAAGCAGCGGACAGAAGCCTCTCTGGCTCAGTATCCTGATGGTCATAGGCGGCCTGGCGTCACTGGTACTGGGCGGACATCTGTTCGTCGATAAGGGCGTTCTCATCGCGCAGGCCCTCCACGTAAGCGAAAGCATCATCGCCAATACCATAATGGCAGGCGGCACCTCCGCTCCGGAGCTGGCCGTCTGCATCGTCGCAGCCCTCAAGGGCCGCAACCAGATGGCCATCGGCAACATCATCGGCTCCAACATCTCCAATATCCTGCTTATCATCGGAGCAAGCGCCGCGATCGGTCCTCTGGGCGTGGACCACGTCAATCTCTACGGCGTGATGGCAGTCGCCATCTCCTCCATCCTGCTGCTCCTCTCGACGCTTCCACCTCGCCGCCGCGAGCTCACAAGGTACAAAGGCCTCCTTTTCATACTTATCTACGCCGCCTACATCTTCCTCATAATGCGATAACAGAGGCCCGGCCTCCGGCACAAGCCACCCGCTGGAAAATTTTTTATAAAAAATTAAAATATCGCTTGCGATATAAAAATAAATTGCTACATTTGTATCGCAAACGACACAAACAGAAATAATAAACAAACTAAATACTACAGAATCATGGACTTTACCAACACCATTCAGATTTCACAGATGATTGTGAATGAACTCGCGGCAAGCGCATTTGTACACAAAATGCAGGGCCAGCTCTTCGTAAGCCAGGGCTTCAAAAGCCTCGGCCAGAAGTACATCGACCATTACAACGAGGAGATGGGCTGGGTCGAGAAATACACCGACCGCCTGTTCGACCTTGGCTGCGTTCCCGAGATCAACGTCTGCAGCAAGGCAAAGCTGATCGAAGATCCCAAGGCATACCTCGAAGCTGACCTCAAGCTCCAGAGGAAGGGCGTAGAGGACCTGCTCAAGGCAATGCCCGCCCTGGCCTGCGACCCTACGACCTACGACATCACCAAGGCATACCTGCTCGACGAGGAAGAAGATCTCTACTGGGACGAAGAGCAGCTCGCCCTTATCGACAAGATCGGCCTTCAGAACTGGCTTGTAAAGCAGCTCTGATATGTACAAAAAAATATTATTCACATTGCTGGCGGCACTGATGGTGCTGCCGGCAATTGCACAAAATCTCAGTGATATGTCAAAGATTTACGATTTCAAAACCAAGGACAACAGAGGCGCGGAAGTCGATTTCGCGCAGTTCGAAGGCAAAGTCCTGATGATTGTCAACACCGCATCGAAGTGCGGATTCACTCCGCAGTATGACGGACTCGAGGAGCTCTATCAGAAGTACAAGGACCAGGGCCTGGTTATCCTCGGTTTCCCCTGCGACCAGTTTGCCGGCCAGGAGCCCGGCTCCAACGAAGAGATCGCCGAGTTCTGCCGTCTCAACCACGGCGTCACATTCCCGCTGATGGCCAAGACAGAGGTCAACGGCCCCAACGCCGAGCCCGTATTCGAATTCCTCAAGAGCCAGGCACCCGACGAAGAGTACAAAGGCCTGAAAGCCAAGGCTACCGCCAAAATGCTCAAAGGCCTGAGCAAGAGCATGACCAAGGACAGCGACATCCGCTGGAACTTCACCAAATTCCTGATCAGCCGCGACGGCGGCGACATCAAGCGCTACCCGCCCACAACCAAACCCGAGGAAATCGCCAAGGACATCGAAAAGATGCTATGATCAAAGAGGAATTCAAACTGGACAACCAGCTCTGCTTCCGGCTCTACACCGCTTCGCGCCTTCTCACGCAGACATACCACCAGCCGCTTGCGGCGCACGGTCTGACCTATCCTCAGTACCTGGTGCTGCTGGTCCTGTGGGAGAAGGACGCGCAGCCGGTCAACGACATCGCAAAGCGCCTCTACCTCGAGACCAATACGGTCACCCCGCTGCTCAAGCGTATGGAAAATGAAGGTCTGCTGCTGCGCGAAAAGGGAACCCGTGACGCCCGGCAGATGATTGTCACGCTGACCGCCAAAGGCCGGAATCTCCAGAAAAAGCTCGCCGACGTCCCGGCGACGGTCGGCAATGCCGTCATCTGCGAGCACGTAACCCCCGAGACTGCGCCAGTCCTCTTTACGATGCTCGACGAGATGATAGACAAGCTGAGCCGCCAGCTGAACGGCTAGTCTCCGTATAGACGTCCGTCCTCCGAGATAAGCAGAAGCTTAAGACTGCCTTCGGCAAATGCTGCACGGCAGACCGCAAGGCACCGCTCGTGCACGGCCCGAAGCATCAGCGAAAGATCCGGCTCAGTGAGAGTCCAGATCTCGCGGGCGAGGCTCATCCGGCCGAGAGCCAGAAGCGCTTCATCGGAGCAACCGGCTTCGCGGGCCAGAGACTGCAGGAATTCGTGATTGACCGTGACGACGCGGCTGTGCGTATCAAGATGTCCTTCAGCCAGTTTGACGGCCTTTCCAATCATCACACCTATAACTACGCTGCGAACGCCGCATTCACCGGCCACCCGCAGCGTATCCCCTATATAATTGCCATAATGCACGAAAGCCTGTGGCGGCAGATCGACGTAAAGGGCCTTGAGGAATGCTTCGCTGCGAGCGCCTGAATTGAGAACCAGCGGCACCTCGGCGAGCCCTTCGCATTTACCCGCCCCGCCGGGCTGGGAAGAATCATTCTGGCAGCAGGCCACGAAGACCTCTACCTCCTTTCGGATGGCATCAACGAACGCTTCGTGCGAAAAAGGACGGACGACACCGGAAGTCCCGATGATGGAAATGCCATCCACCACGCCGACCTTCGGATTGAAAGTCTTAAGGGCAATCTCGCGTCCGCCGGGCACGGAAATCTCCACCTCCAGGCCGCCGTCATAGAGCTCCGAGAGAGTCTCGGTGATCATCTGACGCGGGACGCGGTTGATGGCAGGACCGCCGACCGCCAGGCCAAGACCGGGAAGCGTCACAACCCCCACCCCTTCGCCGCGAAGCAACCGGATACCCGGCCCGGGCGAAAACCGCACCGTCGCGACGACCGCCATCCCGCCTGTCACGTCAGGATCATCGCCCGCATCCTTGATAACGGCGGCACTGGCCTGGCCGTCAGAGACTTTGATATCGGTAACCGGCAGGGCAAGCACCTCCTCGTCGGGAAATGTGATGCTCACCGTTTCGCCCACGGGGCGGCCAAGCAACGCGAGCAGAGCGGCACGCGAAGCAGCCGTAGCACACGCACCTGTAGTAAATCCGCTTCGCAGCGGGAAAAATCCGGGCAGCAGCCGCTCGACAGCCTTACGCAGGCCGAATTCACCGGTAACGGTCTCAAACCCCTCGGGCATCGGCGGACGCTGCACCGCATAGACTGCGATCCCGGCATCGAGCGCGGCCGCAACTTTGCCTTCAAACCCGCCGCTCTCGCCGCTTTCCTTCGTAAGGATAGCCTGCGGCCGGATCTCATCGATCAGGCGGGCCACATCATCCTGGGCATAATAGAGCAGAAACGCTGGGTCAAAACCATCGCGAAGAGCCTCCTGACGCGACGAATCGCGGTCCAGAATCCTCATATAACATTCGTGACGGCTCCAGAAGGGCTTGAGCGAAGGAATGGTACGCACTCCGGTAAGGGCCAGCAGACGAGTAACGCCATCGGATTCGAGGCGATTGACAGCCTCTTCATAATCCCGGCACCAGCGGATACGGCTGTCGTGCTCAGGATACTGCCGCTCAACGCGCACCACAGGAAGCGACAACTCCGAGGCCACGGAAGATACGGTCGCGTGAAGTTGCGAGGCAAAGGGATGTGCTGCATCCACGATGAGCCGGATATCATTTTCGCGGCAGAAATCAGCCATCTGCACCTCGTCCATCGCCCCGCTGAGCAGCGTCACGTTGAGAGCGGAAACCTGCTGGCTGCCATCTTTCGTCGAATAGAAAAACGGCGTCCCGGCCGCATCCAGCACGCGCAGGGCAAGCCGCCCCTCAGTCGTTCCGCCGAAAATGAGAATCATATCCTACGGGCGGAACAGATGTTTGAACTCGTGGGCATAAAGCCTCGAAAGACCCTCGCGGTTGCCGATAGCTTCGCCGATGACAAGCATCGTGGTCAGCGTCAGGCCGTTGTCCCGCACTATGCGGGCCAGGTCGCGAAGCTCGCCGCGATAGATGCGCTCGTCCTTCCAGGTCAGCTTGTAGCAGGCCGCCACGGGCGTCTGGGGAGGATATTCCTTCAGAAGTTCGGCCTGCACCTCCTCGACAATCCCTGCGCTCAGGAAGATGCACATCGTACTCTGCGAACGGGCCAGCAGACTCAGTTTCTCGCGCTCGGGCATCGGAGTACGGCCCTCGCCGCGCGTCAGGATGATGGTCTGCACCTTTTCGGGGATCGTAAACTGCGAGCGGAGCGCAGCGGCCGCAGCCTGGAACGAAGAAATGCCGGGCGTGATATGATAACGCATACCGTACCGGTCAAAGTACGCCATCTGCTCCTGGATTGCCCCGTAAATGCACGGATCGCCCGTATGCAGGCGCACGACCAACTGGCCGCGGTCATAAAACTCCTTCATCAGGGCGAACTGCTCCTCGAGGTCCATATCCGCCGAGCTGCGGACCACGGCTCCCGGCTTGGCACAATAAGTCAGCTCGACCGGAACAAGGCTGCCCGCATAGAGGATCAGGTCCGCCTGCTCCAGGAATTTGCGGCCGCGCACAGAGACAAGATCCGGATCGCCCGGCCCCGCCCCTACTATCTCGATATGGCCTATGCGCGCGCGAGAAGCATCCAGGCACAGTGCGAAAGTAAAGTCATTGCCCTCGCTCTGGCGGCATTTGCGTTTCTCGATGAACAGCGGACCGAAGCCGGAGGCAAGGATGGCCGAAGCCTCCGCGACGCTCGGGCTTCCGGTTGCCTCTTTCGACTTTTCAGACGGATTGGGAACATCTATTTGTGACAGCTCATCAGATGTGAATATCTTTTTAGCGGCCCAGCTCCAGACAGAGCAAAGCGACGCGATAAGCGGCTCGTCGCGCTTGATCTCCGCCGTATCCACGGAAGCAATCGCATTGGGATTGAAACCAGCCTGGAGCAGCTGCTGCGCTATATAATCTGCCACCCCTTCCTCAGAGCACTGGCGGCGGCAACCGACACCCAGATGCAGCACCGGCGGGAAGAATGCCAAATGCGGCACATCGGCCTTGATAAGGCGCGGACTGACCGTAATAAGCAGTTCGCACGGGGCCTGTGCAAGCTCTGCTTCGCTATAGCAAACGCGCACGTGAGGGGGAAGCGTCTTTTCGAGATAACCGGTCCCTTCATCCCGCACTTCGAGCAGAAGCGCCGTGGGGCGACGTCCGACGAACCGGAAGATGCACTCGTTAAGGTCCGCGTGGCTGATATCGGTCCTCCAGCCGAAACGCTGCGCCAGCGTATCAAGCGCCCAGAGGCCCTCGTTGTCGCTCTGCGTGGTGACGGCAGCCTCGGTCCCCAGAAGCGCGGCCAGACGGGTTGCAAGCTCATTTGCCCCGCCGATATGACCCGAGAGGACCGGAATCACGAAGCGGCCGGTGCTGTCGATACAGACCACTGCCGGATCGCGGTGCTTATCCTTGAGTGCAGGCGCGATGCTGCGAACGCAGATACCCATCGCCCCGATAAAAATGACGCGGTCGAGAAAGTCCCATTCGCGTTTGAGAAATGCGTGATACGGGCCCGTAGCCGCGCAATCCGGCTCTGCGCCGTCGTGGCTGCAGATCGAGACCTCACCCGCGTCGGAGAGGAAATCACGGATGCGACGGGCCAGCGGAAGCGCTGAAGCTGATACGGTTATTATGACTGTTTTCATTCGGCACGAAGAATTGTGATAGGATTGTGGCCTTCGAGGGCGACTCTCTGCCGGCCGCTTATGCGGCGGCCGACTGCCTCTGCGGCACGGATGAACATTTCGAGACTTTCGTCGCTGACGGAATTGAAAACTATCACTCCGCCCGGCAGAAGCACGCTGTCGATGCGGCGCATCATCTCTTCCAATCGGCCACCGTGGCCTCCGATAAACACCGCATCGGGACGCGGCACGTCGCTGATATCCGCCTTGAGGAAATCCCCTATGCTGACCTCGATGCCCGGAGCACCGTGGCGGCGGCTGTTATCCTCCATAAGAGCGCGGCCGGCTTCGCGGATCTCGAAGGCACAGACCTTAAGGTGCGGGAATTGCAGCCGGGCCTCGATCGATACGCTGCCCGTGCAGAATCCCACATCCCAGAGGCACTTGCGGCCGCGAAGGCCCATCATCTGCAGAGCAAGCAGGCGCACGGGCATCTTGGTGATCATATTGACCCGGCCGTCAAGCAGCGCGAAATCCTCTTCAGGTATGCCGAAGGGACGCGGACGAGCCTCGGTCTGCTCTATAATGAAGCAGTTGGGAGTATCAAACTGCCGACCGGCGGCCTCAGCGAGCGGACCGCTCCAGAGAGTCTCGAGCGAATTATTTCCGAGGCGCACGCCTACGCTCATCCGATAATTGTCGTAGCCATACTCCAACATCCGCTGAGCTGCGGCTGCCGGGGTGTGGACGTTGTCTGTCAGGGCGCCGACGAGCGGCAGTCCGAGTATCAGCGACTCGTCAAAGGTATCCCAGGGACGGCCCGTGAGCGAGATACATTTCATATCGTGATAATCCAGAAGCAGGCGGTGAGCGAGCATCTGGAGCGAATTTTCGGCTGGAAAAACGCGCAGCGAAGCCTGCGGCAGACGGCGGCGGATGGTGTTGGCGAAGCCGAAAAATAGCGGGTCGCCCGAGGCGAAAACAACTATGTGCGGTATGCCTTCATAGCGCGCGAAAACCTCGTCCAGCGGCACGGTGATATCAATCCAGCGGGCCTGCGGCGGCAGAAGGTGCTCCACGATCTGATGATGACGCACGCCTCCCGAGAACACGCCGGCCGAGGCGATGATCTGCATCACCTGCGGCGGGAAAAACGGTTCGCGTCCGTCAGTCAGGCCGATTACGTCAAAATGCTGGTCAGACATCGCGACCGGGTTTGAGGCAGGCCGCATCGTCGTAGCACAGAATCGCATTGACGAGCGTCGCCGCCAGGTTGCTGCCGCCCTTTCGGCCATCGATTATCAGCTTGGGAACATCGCGCAGGGCCTTTGCCATATGCTTGCTCTCCCGAACGTGCACGAAACCGACCGGAGCGGCTATGATGCCTGCAGGATGAGCTGCGCCGCGGCGCGTGAGATTGCAGAGCTCCATCAGGGCAGTGGGGGCGTTGCCAAATACATACAGCGCGCCGGGATGCTCTTCGACTGCCAGGCGGATGCCAGCCTGAGTGCGGGTGATGCCATTTTCAGCTGCAAGGTCAGCCGTACGAGGATCGCTCAGGTAGCATTTGACCTGAACCCCGAGCCGCTGCAGAGCGCCCTTGCGGATGCCCGCCGCGGCCATCGTCACATCCGTGATGATCGTGTCTATGCGTCCTTCGGCAAATGCCTGGTAGAGTGTCTCCACCGCGCCTTCATCGACCTTGAGGATGTCCTGCATCTCAAAGTCGGCGGTAGTATGTATCGCGTGCAGCAGAGCCCAGAGATGGCCCATCTCCAGATCCTTGTTATGGATCTCCCCCATTATCGTCTTGAAACTCTCGATCATTATCTCCTGCCCGGGCTTTGAAGATTCAGCGATATCATCAGAATCCCGATAATACCCGCGCGGGGTGATAAATCGGCCGCCGGACACGTAGGACTGAGAGTTACCGATAATGATAACGGTAAACATATCTATCTGCTCGGGATCGAGCTCACCGAGAGTGGTCAGAGTGACGGCCTGGCCGTCGCGGCCTGCCTGACGCACATAACCCACAGGTGTAGAGGCCGCACGATATTGCAGGAATATCTCCTGCAGGCGGTACAGCTGCCAGAACCGCTGCGAACTCCGGGGATTATACACGGCCGTCACGAAATCGGACTCGGCCGCGGCACGGATGCGGCGGTCGATAGTCTCCCAGGGAGTCATCAGGTCCGAGAGCGAGATAACACAGAAATCGTGGCCCACCGGAGCGCCGAGCAGGGAAGCCGCCTTCTGGAAGGCGCTGATGCCGGGGAGAACCTCTATCTCGACGTCACTGCCCCGCTCCAGGCTCATCTCCATAATGAGGGGCGCCATCCCGTAGATACCGGCGTCACCGGAGCTGATCATACATACGGTATGACCCGCCTCGGCCTGCTCGAAAGTCTGGACGGCGCGTTCACGCTCCTTTTTCATACCCGTATCGATACACTCGGTACCGGGCCCCAGATAAGGCTCGACAAACTGGAAATAATACTTGTATCCGATGATGACATCCGACTGACGGACAGCCTCTATCACCGCCGGGGTGATGTCAGCGGGACTACCGGGACCAATCCCGGCCACGAATATCTTGGGCTTGCTCATAGGCGTAACGGTGTTGCGCCGGAGACTACTCTACTCTGACGCAGGGCGCTTTGCCGCAGCCGGCTTGCCGAGGGCCGACTTGCGGCTCTGGGCCTTTACGTTCTTCCACTTCTCCATCGCAAGCTGCTGCATATCGCGCACGACATCCTGCTCGTCCACGATCTCGCGGTCAAGCAGCATCTCGATGATATCCTCGAGCGTCACGATGCCCTGGAAGCTGCCGTACTCATTGATGATCACGGCAATCTGCTCATCCTGATGCAGCATTTCCTCCCAGACGGTATCCAGCGGCGTATCTTCATTGAACGAAGCGATGTCGCGGCGGATGGACGCGAGGGTCTCGTCAAACTTGTCGTCCGCCATCAGCTGAAGCGCCTCCATGCGGAGTATGTATCCGGTGATGTATTCGTCGTCACGGGCATAGACCGGGATGCGGCTGTGATGCCTGAAACTCTTGTCCCGGTAGAATGCCTTGATGCTCATCGATTCGGACGCGATGTCGCAGACCACGCGCGGAGTCATCGCATCGGCGGCCGTCATCTCGTCCATATTGATGAGGTTCTGGATGATCTTGTTCTCCTCCTCCTCGAGGTCGCCGTCCTCCTCGGCCACATTTGCGATAGCGCTCACCTCATCGCGGGAGACCGTCGGATCCTGCAGGTCGCGCGGGGTTATAAGCTCCGTAAGGCGCTGGAATACGACCACGAAAGGCCACATAATGAATATCAGCACGTCCAGCAGCCGGGTCGTAAAAGGCATCAGATTGCGCCAGCGCGTGGCACCGATGGTCTTCGGGATAATCTCCGCGAAAACGAGGATCAGAAGCGTGGTAAGCGCACTTACCACACCTATCCAGGGCGAAGGGAAAAGCTTCTGCGCCTGGCTGCCGACTCCTACCGCACCGACCGTATTGGCGATGGTATTGAGGCAGAGAATGGCCGTGATGGGCTTGGAGGTATCCTGCTTGTACTGTTTGAAGCGACTGGCAAGCTTCGAGCCCTCCTCCTCCTTCATAGTGATGAAGGAGATCGGCGTGGACATCAGCGAAGCCTCCAGTATCGAGCACAGGAAAGAGATGGCCAGGGCGCCGAAGAGGAATATCAGAAGCAATGTCATATCAAACTGCAAATATAGTCAAATTTTCGATGCGCCCGCTATCTAACTATGGTACGGATGACACGGCTGCTGACCGAGGTCGCAACTTCGTAGGGAATGGTGTCGAGCTGCGTCGCGATATCTTCGATACGCGGATTGGCGCCGAAAATGGTAACGATATCGCCTTCCTTCACATCTACGCCGGTCACGTCGAGCATCACGGCGTCCATGCAGATATTGCCGATGGTCGGAACCATCTGGCCGTTGACCAGGAAATGCCCGCGCCCGTTGCCCAGGCGGCGGTCGATGCCGTCGGCATATCCGATATCGACGGTAGCTATCACCGAAGGCCGCTCGATCTTGCCGCGGCGGTCATAACCCACCGTGCCGTCTTCGGGGCTCAGGTGCTTGATCTGCACGACCTTGACCTTGAGCGTTGCAATCGGACGCACGTCCTCGCGCGGCATCGTCTCTATGCCGTACATTCCGATGCCGAGCCGTACCATGTCGTACTGGTACTGCGGATACAGCTCCGCGAAACGCTCAATGCCGGCGGTATTGTAGAGGTGGCGGATCGGCTGATAGCCGAGGAACGAATGTATCTGCGACGAGAGCCTGTCGAACAGAGCCGCCTGCTCGAGGGAGAAGGCGTCCATCGCCGGGGTATCTGCGGCCGCAAGATGCGAATATATGCCCTTGACGTAGATGGTATCGTCCTTTGCCAGGAAATCCATCAACTCCGGAAGGTCGCGCTCCATAAATCCGGTGCGGTGCATTCCGGTATCGATCTTTATCTGAGCGGGAATGTGCTTGAGGCCGCGGGCTTTCACGCAGTCGCGGAAAAGGCGCACGGAGTACATATCAGGCAGGTTCGGCTCGATGCCGTAATTGATAAACTCGGGATACGAGTCCACACCTGCGGTAAATGCTATGATGGGAAGGCGGATGCCGCGGCTGCGCAGCTGTATGCCTTCTTTGGCGTATGCGATGCCGAAATAATCCACCAGCCCGAGGTCCTGCAGCTCGTCTGCCAGCACATCCATTCCGAATCCGTAGGCATTGGCCTTGAGCAGCACGAGCATCGCCGTCTCGGGCATCAGTTTCGAGCGGAAATGCGAAATATTGTGCAGCAGATTCGGCTCGCTGATCTCGAGTCGCGGATATTTGGGCTGTTCTGACGCTTTTTTCATATTGTTATCCCCAAAGACCGTACATTACGGATTCTATCGAAGCAGCCGTAAGGCCGTCTTCGTCGCGAAGCGGGTTGTATTCGAGCAGATCGACGCAGCAGAGCATCCCGGTAGAGGCAAGGCAGCGGACCAGGCCGTAGAGATCTTCGGGCGAGAGGCCGTCTTCGACGGGCACATTGACCGCAGGTGCAAACACCGGGTCCATAACGCTCACGTCGATGCTCAGGTGGATCCGTTTCGCCTTGCGGCGGCGGATGATGGTCATTATGCTCTCTATCGCGCTGTTGCCGCGGCCCGTTGCGCCGCAGCCGATAACCTTGCGGCAGGGGATCTCATTGACTTTCTGCTCCAGCAGGATCTTCTGCTCGTCCTCATCCACCGAGCGCGTTCCCACGAGAATGAGGTTGCGCGGGTTGAGGAAACGCTGCAGGTTGTCCTCGAAGCGGCTGTCGCTCAGGCCCGTCATCGACGCAAGCACCATCCCGTGGAAATTGGCCGAAGGGCTGGTCTGGTAAGAGTTCATATTGGCGTGAGAGCCGATCCAGACCACCGCAGCGTCGGAGTAGCGGTTGCAGGTGGCCTTGAGAGAGCCCAGGGCCGCCGACTGGTCGCCGCCGATGATGAACGGGAACCTTCCGGCCTCATACGCGCCGTCAACCGCCTCGTATATCCTGTTGGTCACCTCGAGTATCTCGCCCGCCCATTTGACGCGAAGCGAATCCCTGAACCGGTGCTCATCAGGCAGCTCCGACTGCAGGATGGAGACTGTCTCGATCCTGTGGCCGAGGGAAGCAACGGTGCCCAGAAGGCCCTTCTGCTCGAGAGCGTCGGGGGCCTTTTCCGATCCGGGAATATCAGCTCCGTACGAGAGTCCTGCTTTGACGACGGTAATGTCCATATAATAATGCTTTATCTGCGTTTTTTCTTCTTCATCATTCCCATACGGCCGGGAATGTTGCCGGTGGAGACCTGCTTCATCACCTTGCGCGTGCCTTCGAACTGCTTGAGCAGGCGGTTGACCTCCACTACGGAGGTGCCGCTGCCGGCCGCGATGCGTTTGCGGCGGTTGCCGTTGATCATCGTGGGGTTCTCGCGCTCGTATGGCGTCATCGACTGGATGATGGCCTCCACGCTCTTGAAGGAGTCGTTGTCCAGGTCCACGTCCTTGATGGCCTTGCCGACGCCGGGAATCATCGATGCCAGATCTTTGATGTTGCCCATCTTCTTGATCTGCTGTATCTGCTTGTAGAAGTCGTTGAGATCGAAACGGTCGTTGGCGATCTTCTTGTGCAGGCGGCGGGCTTCCTCTTCATCAATCTGCTCCTGTGCCTTTTCGACCAGCGAGACCACGTCGCCCATACCGAGGATGCGGTCTGCGATTCGCGAAGGATAGAAGATGTCGAGCGCCTCCATCTTCTCGCCGGCGCTTATATATTTAATAGGTTTTCCGACAACGGCGCGTATCGAAAGGGCCGCACCGCCGCGGGTATCGCCGTCCATCTTGGTCAGCACGACTCCGTCGAAATCCAGCCTCTCGTTGAAGATGCGGGCCGTCTCGACTGCATCCTGACCGGTCATCGCATCCACGACGAACAGTGTCTCCGTGGGCTTGACGGTGCTGTGCAGGGCAGATATCTCGTCCATCAGCTCGTCATCGACTGCAAGGCGGCCGGCCGTATCGACTATGACCACCTGGTATTCCTCGCGGCGCGCGCGTGCTATGGCATTCTGCGCTATGCTGATCGGATCCTTGACTCCCTCTTCGGTGTAACACTCGACTCCTATCTGGGAGCAGAGGGTCTGCAGCTGCGCGATCGCCGCGGGGCGGAACGTATCGCAGGCGGCTACCAGCACCTTGCGGCCCTTCTTCTCCTTGAGATTGAGGGCGAGCTTGCCGCAGAATGTGGTCTTACCCGAACCGTTGAGACCGGCGACGAGCACTACCGCAGGCTGGCCTTTGACATTGATATCGACGGCTTCGCCGCCCATCAGGGCGACCAGTTCGTCGTGTACTATCTTGACCATCTGCTGGCCCGGGCGCACCGAACGGATGACGTCCTGACCTATGGCTTTCTGCTTGACCTGGTCGCAGAAATTCTTTGCGACCTTGAAACTTACGTCTGCGTCCAGCAGTGCCTTGCGGACGTCCTTCATCGTCTCGGAAATATTGATTTCCGTTATCTTACCCTGCCCCTTGAGAAGCTTGAACGAGCTTTCAAGGCGGTCCATCAAATTCTCAAACATATCACTAAATCGATTGGCGAGACAAAAGTAGCAATTATTTTCGTATATTTGCGGCCCCGAATTGCATTTATTAGTTCAACATAAACAACTATGGATTCTTTATTTTATGCGGTACCGGCAGCCTCACTCATAGCGCTGCTCTTCGCATTCATCTTCTACAAGCAGATGAAGAAAGAAGACGAAGGTACCCCCACAATGAAGCAGATCGCGCTGTACGTGCGCCAGGGAGCTATGGCTTACCTCAAGCAGCAGTACAAGGTCGTGATCATCGTTTTTATCGTACTGGCGATTTTCTTTGCAGTACTGGCTTACGGATTTAACGTCCAGAACTCCTGGGTGCCGTTTGCTTTCCTTACCGGCGGTTTCTTCTCCGGCCTGGCAGGTTACATCGGCATGCGTACGGCTACTTTCGCATCCGGCCGCACGGCTAACGCCGCCCGCCGCAGCCTCAATTCGGGCCTTAAGGTCGCGTTCCGCTCGGGCGCGGTCATGGGTCTGACGGTTGTCGGTCTGGGGCTGCTCGACATCGCCCTTTGGTACATTCTTCTCAATGCTTTCGTACACGACACTTCCGCAGCCCAGAAGCTTGTCACCATCACCACTACCATGCTTACATTCGGTATGGGTGCTTCGACGCAGGCTCTCTTCGCCCGCGTGGGCGGCGGTATCTATACCAAGGCTGCAGACGTCGGAGCAGACCTCGTCGGCAAGGTCGAGGCTGACCTTCCCGAGGATGATCCCCGCAACCCGGCTACCATCGCGGACAACGTCGGTGACAATGTCGGTGACGTCGCAGGTATGGGTGCAGACCTCTATGAGTCATATTGCGGTTCGATCCTTTCGACCATGGCACTCGGTGCTGCCGCATTCTTCCAGGATGGTGAGGCCATGCAGATCAAGGCCATCATCGCTCCGATGCTGATCGCAGCAGTCGGCGTGGTGCTGTCCATCCTCGGCATTTTCACCGTCCGCACGAAGGAAGGCGCAGGTATGGGCCAGCTGCTCAAGTCTATGAGCGTCGGTACGAACCTCGCAGCTATCCTCAGCGGTATCGCTTCTTTCGGCGTCCTGGCGCTTGTTTTCGGCACGAAGGACAACAACTGGTGGCATTTCTCGCTATCAGTGGTCTCCGGCCTCATCGCAGGCGTTGTCATCGGCAAGGCTACCGAGTACTACACTTCTCATTCCTACAAGCCTACTCAGAAGCTTGCAGGTGCATCTGAGACCGGTCCTGCTACAGTCATCATCGGCGGTATCGGCCTGGGTATGATCTCGACCGCCATTCCGGTCATCACGATTGCCTGCGCGATCATCCTCTCCTACCTCTGCGCTATCGGTTTTGATATCCAGCATCTGGTTTCGGCACAGAATCTTTCGCTCGGCCTCTACGGCGTGGCTATCGCCGCAGTCGGTATGCTCAGCACCCTCGGTATTACCCTGGCTACTGATGCTTACGGCCCTATCGCAGACAATGCAGGCGGCAACGCCGAGATGTCCGGTCTGGAGCCTCAGGTCCGCGAGCGCACTGACGTGCTCGACGCTCTTGGCAATACTACCGCAGCTACGGGCAAGGGCTTCGCAATCGGCTCGGCCGCCCTTACGGCTCTGGCTCTGATCGCTTCCTATATCGAGGAGATCAAGATTGCCCTTGAGCGCGTCGGCGAGAAGGTCGTCGGCGTAGGCGGTGATCTGATCGCAGCTTCCCAGGCAAATATCCTGGATATTCTCAATCACTATAACGTGAGCATTATGAATCCGGCCCTGCTTGCCGGTATCTTCATTGGTGCTATGATGGCGTTCCTCTTCTGCGGTATGACTATGAATGCAGTCGGTCGTGCAGCCCAGAAGATGGTCGTCGAGGTCCGTCGCCAGTTCCGCGAGATTAAGGGCATCCTCACCGGTGAGGGTACTCCTGACTACAGCCGTTGCGTCGAGATTTCGACCAAGGGCGCACAGCACGAGATGGTTATTCCGGCTATCGTGGCTATCGCAGCTCCGGTTATCGTCGGTCTGGTCCTCGGTGTTGCCGGAGTTATCGGCGTGCTCTTCGGCGGTCTTGGTGCTGGCTTCGTCCTGGCAGTGTTTATGTCCAACTCGGGCGGTGCCTGGGATAACGCCAAGAAGTATGTTGAGGAAGGTCATTTCGGCGGCAAGGGTAGTGAGTGCCACCACGCTACCGTGGTCGGTGACACCGTCGGCGATCCTTTCAAGGATACCTCCGGCCCGTCCCTCAACATCCTTATCAAGCTTATGTCGATGGTCTCCATCGTCATGGCCGGCCTTACCGCAACCTTCCACCTGCTGTAAGACTTAACACGTACAACTTAGCGAGGATGCCCCAAGCGGACATCCTCGCTTTTTTATACCCTTAGTACCTCCCCGAATGTCTTCCTGAGATTCTCACCTTGTAATCCTGAGGCCTTGCCCCTCCTTGTCATCCTGAGGCCGCAGGCCGAAGGATCTATCGCTCCGCACGGAAAGCAGCGTTCTTCCGGCGGAACTTCTCTCGCGCCTTCGGCGCTCGCTACGGCCCCTCCCATACCAGCCTTCGTCCCTGCTGCGCAGGAACTAGTCTGGCACGGGCCCCTCCCCCTGCCCTGGTCCGGGGGTGGACAAGCCCGCCGGAAGAACCTGCGTTTCCGCTGCTCCGCTTAAGCCGCCAAAGCGTACCTATCGTCCCTAAAATTGGGACGATAGTCGCAAAAAAGGCTTAAAACGTGCCTATCGTCCCTGTTTTTGGGACGATAGGCACACTTCATCCTCCTTTTGTCATCCTGAGGCCTTGCCCCTCTTTGTCATCCTGTGGCCGCAGGCCGAAGGATCTATCGACCAGGGAATAGATTCTTCGCTTCGCTCAGAATGACAGGAATTGTAGCCGACGACCGCTCAGCCGGCTGCGCGGTGCCTGGTGGAGCCGAGAAGTTTCATTATTTGCAAAGCCGACAGGCGTGCAAAAATGAAACTTTGAGGCGCGTGGGCAGCCGGCGGTCAGAGCGAGTACAAAAAGGGCGGGTTTGCGTGTCAGGGTCGGGGAATTTTCATTATCTTTGCGGCGTTTTCCGGCGAATGGGAACCCGGTGCAAATCCGGGACTGTACCTGCAGCTGTAAACTCCACGATTCGTCAGCCTGACGAAGCCACTGGAAAAGGGCCGCATCCCCCAAGGGGAAAAGCCCTGAGTACGGGAAGGCCAGGCGGACGGGAGCAAGTCAGAAGACCGGCCGGGAGACATTGTTACGCGCGTTCAGGAACAAGCGAGAGCGGAAATGAAAAGACTCAGCAGGGCATTGGCCCTGACGGTGCTTCTGAGCACCATCACATTTCCTGCGGCGGCACAGGCCAGCCTTCAGGACACATTGCAGGAGGTCGTAATTACGGCCACCGGCACTCATCACGTCCTGAAAGACGTCCCCGTCCAGACCGAGGTCATCACCTCGCGCATGCTGCAGA
The DNA here is from genome assembly GCA_902773925.1 of uncultured Bacteroidia bacterium. GTDB lineage: Bacteria > Bacteroidota > Bacteroidia > Bacteroidales > UBA932 > Cacconaster. Next base: position 27,797 of record CACYGI010000006.1, read on the forward strand.
ACTTCTCCGGCCGGTCGCTCGAAGACATTCTCGGCAGCCTCACGGCCTCCTTCGCATTCAACGAAGACGATATGGGCTCGCATATCCAGATGAACGGCCTGGGCAACAGCTACATCCTGATACTCATTGACGGCAAGCGCATCCACGGCGACGTCGGCGGCGAGAACGACCTCTCGCTGATCGATCCCAATAACATTGAGAAAATCGAAATCGTCAAGGGAGCATCCTCAGCACTCTACGGCAGCGACGCCATTGCCGGCGTGATCAACGTCATTACACGCAAGCACCGCGAAGAAGGCCTGCTGCTGGAGAACGTATCGCGGTTCGGATCGTACGTCGATATCCGTCAGCACAACGCAGTCGGCCTCCATTATGGCCGCTTCACCTCGATGACCAATTTCCAGCTGCAGCACAGCGACGGCTGGCAGAACACCTCGGTCGAGCATACGGCTGCCGGCGAAGATCCGGTAACGGATTCGCAGAACAAGACCGTCAACCGCCATACCAACTGGCAGGTCGCCGAAAGACTGGTCTATGAGCCCGGCAAGAACCTCGAAATGTACGCCGAAGGCAGCATTTACGGCAAGCGCATATACCGTCCCAACGGCAAATATCCGCGCTACGACGTGCATACGTACGACCTGACTTACAGCAATGCTTCGGCTTCGCTCGGCGCGAAATGGAAAATCGGAGCCTACGACGGCGTGACTTTCGACCTGGACTGGAACCGTCACGCCTACCTGTATTATTTCACGGCGATGACGCTGGTCGAAGACTACGAAAAGAGCGCCGGGACCATTTATTACCCGTATTTCCCGTATCTCGCGGGCCAGAGCGAACTGGAAAGCGACCAGCAGCGCACGATGGCCGCCCTCAAGGGCGTATTTACGCTCGAAGGCGGGCACAGGCTCAATACCGGAGCCGAATACCGCTACGACTGGCTGCACGCACCCAACCGCGTCGCAGGCAAGACGGCCAGCGACCATACGGCAGCCACATATGTTCAGGACGAATGGAAGCACGATTTCGGCCGCGCAAGCCAGATACAGCTTGCTGGCGGCCTGCGCCTTACCTGGAACCGCCAGTTCGGACTGCATCTGACGCCCAAGATTTCAGCTATGCTGGGCCTTGGCGAACCCTGGCGCCTGCGCGCGACTTGGAGCCGCGGCTTCAAGACTCCCACGCCCAAGGAACTCTATTACTGCTATGTGCGGCAGATGGGCGGCACGTACCTCTATATCGGCAAGGGCGACCTTCGCCCGCAGAGCAGCGATTATTTCTCATTTGGCGGAGAATATACCGCTGGTGGGCTGAGCATCACCGCGACGGCCTATTACAACTACGTGCGGGACATGATCGCACTGGTCACCATTCCCAATTATCTTGCGCCGGACGAATATATCGCACGCTATGACCCCATCCGGACGCGCCAGTACCAGAATATCGAGGACGCACGGACCAGGGGCGTGGACGTCAATGTGCGCTATACCCTGAAGGAATGGGCTTTCGGCCTGGGATACAGCTGGCTCGACACGGATGCCAACCAGTATGACAGCGAGCACGACCGTATGCACGAGGTCATCATCGACGGCACTGCGCATCACAAGGGCAACTGTTTCGTGACGTGGAATCACAAGAGCGCCAGAGGCACGCGCTGGGGCTCCGGCCTATACGGCAGAATGTCTTCTACGCGTTATTATCAGCTGGACGGGAATGGCAAGGGCTATAATCTCTGGCGGCTGACCGGATCTTGCGAACCGGCGCTCAAGGGCCGCACCAGCCTTCGCCTGGAGGCAGGTATAGACAATATTTTCGATTACGTGGACCGCACTCCGCACGGTCTGCACCTCGGCACGACGACGCCCGGCCGCACCATTTACGGCAGTATAACGATCCGTTTCAACAGTGGAAAATCACTTAAGAAATACAAAACCAACATTATCAACTCAAATCATTCAAAACAAAATGAAGAAGATTAGATTTTCTCTGCTCGCTGCCCTTGCAGCGATGATGACTTTCGGTCTCTCATCTTGCCAGGATCTGGATATCCAGTACAATTATCTGGCTTATCAGCTGACCGTCAACCAGAAGGTCAAATCCGAGAAGCAGAATGACAAGGTTATCCTGCTCGTCGCTTTCGGCTCGACCTGGCAGCAGGCTTTCGAGGCTTTCGACACGACCGTCGATGCTTATAAGAAGGCTTTCCCCGGTTATGACGTGTTCCTCTCCTACTCATCGGCTATCTGCATCAACCGTGCAGCTGCCGGCGAGAATGTCGAAGACGGCGCGGAAATCCGCAATTATTATGCTCCGCCGTTCTGGCTTACGGCTTTCGCACAGAAGAGCGTCCAGTACCGCGAGATCGTCGTTCAGTCCCTGCAGGTCATCCCCGGCGAGGAGTACACCCGCGTCATCAATTACATCAAGGATTTCGCCAACAATGCCAACGGCGACCTGGATGATGATTATCTGTCAAAGGTTGTCCTCAAGCTCGGTGTTCCCCTTCTGCAGGATGCCGAAGAGGATGTCAATGCTACGGCAAAGGCTCTGAACGATCTCTACAAGGATAAGGCAAGCAAGGATCTGGTCGCTTTTATGGGCCACGGTAATCCTGATTCATACGATACCTACAAGGCCAATGTCCGCTACACCCAGCTGGAGGAGGCGCTTCAGGCTTACAGTCCGAACTATTTTGTCGGTACCGTCGATATGATGGAGAATTTCAAGACTCACGTCTATGAGCGTATGAAGGCTGCCGGTCTGACCACTTCCAACAAGAAGGTCTATCTGCATCCTCTGATGTCCATCAACGGTGACCACGGCCACAATGATATGGCAGGCGACGATCTTCCGGAGAAGTTTATCGGCAAGAATTATTCTTTCGAGCAGCTTCAGGCCGAGGCCAATGAAGAGGGCGAGGTCGAGGATTGCAGCTGGAAGAATTATTTCGGCGCAGCAGGCTCCGGTCTGTTCTGCAATGACAATACGATCCTTCCGTACGGTCTTCTCGAACTTCCTACCGTCCGCCAGATTTGGATGAACCATACGCGTGCAGCCATCAATGGCGAACCTCTCGACTACTATCACTCCAAGAATCCCGAGGAGTAATAGCATATCTTCATTCGTGACTAAAAGAAGGCTGGCCCTGCGCGAGGGTCAGCCTTCAATATTATTCATTCTTACTACTTAATACCGCCGGCTTCGCCTTCGCGCCTCGAAGTTATACTTTTGCACGCCCTTCGGCTTAGCAAATAGTATAACCTTCTCGGCTCCACCAGGCTTCGCGCAGCCGGCTCAAGCGGAGCATCGGAAACGCAGGTTCTTTCGGCGGGCTTGTCCACCCCCGGACCAGGGCAGGGGGAGGGGCCCGTGCCAGACAAGTTCCTGCGCAGCAGGGACGTAGGCTGGTATGGGAGGGGCCGTAGCGAGCGCCGCAGGCGCGAGAGAAGTTCCGCCGAAAGAACGCTGCTTTCCGTGCGGAGCGATAGATCCTTCGCTACGCTCAAGATAACAAAAGTAGTATTCTGCTCAGTCGCTGTAGCCGGTGTCGTCGAGGGTTGGGGAGGCGGAGGCGGCGACGGCGAGGCGGTCGCAGCGCTCGTTCTCGGGATGGCCGTTATGGCCGCGGATCCAGTGGAAACGTACCCGGTGGCGGCGGTACAGGGCGAGGAAGCGGATCCATAGGTCCGGATTGGCCTTCCGCGCGAAATCCTTCTTCTCCCAGGAGAAGACCCACCCCTTCTCTACCGAATCCACCACGTACGACGAATCACTCCAGACAGTAACGTCGGCATTCTCCCAGCGGATGGCTTCGAGTCCGACGATAACGGCCAAAAGCTCCATCCGGTTGTTGGTCGTACGGCGGTAACCGCAGGAGAACTCCTTCTCGAGCGAACCGCAGCGCAGGATAGTACCGTAGCCGCCCGGCCCGGGATTGCCCGAGCAGGCGCCGTCAGTGTACATCACAATGGGCTGACGCTCCATAACGGGGACTATTCGGGAAGAATGGTCTTCTCGTGCTTGGGACCTTCGAAATGACGGATCTCCAGAGGATTGCTCGTGAGCTCGTCATATTTGACGCGGTTGTGGCAGATATCTACGGCCGCGTGGATGGCTGTAATCATCGGCCCCGGATTGGCGAGGCACTTGCCTGCGATATCGAAAGCCGTACCGTGATCGGGCGAAGTGCGCACGATAGGCAGACCTGCGGTAAAATTGACACCGTCGTCGAATGAGAGCGCCTTGAAAGGAATCAGGCCCTGATCGTGATACATCGCAAGCACAGCGTCAAACTTCGTCTGCATACCGGTGCTGAAGAATCCGTCAGGAGAGAACGGTCCGAATGCCAGGACACCCTGCTGGTAAGCCTCATTGATGGCGGGAATGATATGGTCGACCTCCTCCGTTCCGAGGGTACCGTTATCGCCTGCGTGAGGATTGAGACCGAGCACGGCAATCTTGGGCCGCACGACGGCGAAATCGCGGACGAGAGTGCGGTTCATCAGCTGCAGCTTACTCACGATCAAATCCTTGCGGATGGCCTCGGCGACCTTTGAGATGGGCAGGTGATTGGTCAGCACACCTACGCGAAGATGCTTGGAGCAAAGCAGCATCAGGCTCTCTTTGGCATTGAACGCATTGGTCAGGTACTCGGTATGGCCGGGGAACTTGAACGATGCGCTCGCGACCAGGTACTTGTTGAACGGAGCCGTGACAAGTGCATCGATGGCGCCTGCCTTGAGATCGGCAATGGCCGCGTCAAGCGCGATGACCGAAGCCTTGCCACCGTCCAGCGTAGGCTGACCGATATCGATGGCCAGATTGTCCGGGACACAGTTGATGATATTGATACGCTTGGGGCGGGCGTCCGCCGCCGAATTGATGATATTTGTGGCCAGCTGCTCCGTCTCCGGGACAAGCTTGCGATATATGCCGAAAAACCTGGACGAACCGTAAAGCACCGGGATGCACGAATCGAACATACGGCCGTCCGAGAAGGCCTTAATGATGACTTCGTATCCTATGCCGTTGGTATCGCCCTGGGTAATGCCTATGATTGTCTTTTGTGCCATATTCTTTTGGTTTGAAAACGCAAGTTAATAATTTATCCGTAAATTTGCGCTATGCAGAGCATTTTGGACAGCGAGATAAAGTTCCTGCCCGGCGTAGGACCGCGCCGTGCGGAGCTTCTTGGCAAAGAGCTGGGGATCTTCACTTTCCGCGATATGCTCTACACTTTTCCGTTCAGGTACGTGGACCGTTCGAAGTTCTATTCGATACGGGAGATTGATTCCGAAGCGGCCTACATCCAGCTTCGCGGCCGCGTCACCCGTTTCGACCTGACCGGCGCGGAGCGCAAACGCCGCCTGGTGGTCGATTTTACCGACGGCACGGGCACGGTGCAGCTGGTATTTTTCCAGGGCATCAAATGGGTCGCCGACCGCCTCAAGAAGGACGGCGAATATATCGTTTTCGGCAAGCCGTCGCTTTTCAACGGCACGTTCAATTTCGTGCATCCTGAGATCGAACCGGCGACCGAAGGCGCTTCGAGCCTGAGCGGACACCTGGTAGGCATTTATACCAGCACTGAAAAGCTCCGCAACGGAGGACTGAGCAACAAGGCTTTCGCCAAACTCGAGGCCGCCCTGCTCGAGAAAGTGCTGCCGGCCGTAACGGAGACTCTCCCGGCATATATCGTCCAGTCGCGGCACCTCTGCCCTCTTCGCGACGCGCTGCTCAACATTCATTTTCCGCAGGATGCGCGGCAGCTGAACCGGGCAACGGAGCGGCTCAAGTTCGAAGAGCTTTTCTACCTCCAGCTTTCCCTGCTGAGGCAGAAAACCGTCCGTATGCGCAGCATCAACGGTCTGATATTCGAGAAGATAGGGCCTGCTTTCAACGGCACCTACGCCAATCTTCGATTTCCGCTTACCGGGGCCCAGAAGCGCGTGCTTCACGAGATCCGCAAGGACGTCCTTTCGGGGATGCAGATGAATCGTCTGCTACAGGGCGACGTGGGCAGCGGCAAGACGCTGGTCGCCATTCTCGCGGCGATGATGGCCATCGACAACGGCTATCAGGCCTGCATTATGGCGCCCACCGAAGTCCTTGCCAATCAGCATTATAACGGCGTTTTCAAATATATCGAGGGGACCGGGGTCAAGGCCGCCCTGCTTACCGGCAATACCCGCGCCGCAGAGCGGCGCGCAATCCACCAGGGCCTCGAGGACGGCTCGATCCACCTGATTTTCGGCACTCACGCCCTGATCGAGGATGATGTCTGCTTCAAGCGTCTGGGCCTTGCCGTCATTGACGAACAGCACCGCTTCGGCGTGGAGCAGCGTTCGCGCCTCTGGCGCAAATCCCGGGTCTGGCCGCACATCCTCGTAATGACCGCCACGCCCATCCCCCGCACGTTGGCGATGACACTGTACGGCGACCTGGACGTTTCGGTGCTGGATGAAATGCCGCCCGGCCGCAAACCGGTCGTGACGGTCCACTGGACCGACCACCAGCTGGGAAAGCTCTACGAATTTATGCGCCGGCAGATTGCCGAAGGACGGCAGGTGTTTATGGTCTATCCGCTTATCGAAGAGTCCGCCAAGATGGACTACAAGAATCTCCAGGACGGATATATGACCATTACGGAGGAGTTCCCGGCACCGAAATACGTAACCGCCGTGGTGCACGGCCGCCAGAGCGCGGAGAACAAGGCGTTCGATATGGACCTGTTTGCCAAGGGCAAGGCACACATCCTTGTCGCGACTTCGGTGATCGAGGTCGGCGTGGACGTCCCCAACGCTTCGGTGATGGTCATCCAGAGCGCCGAACGGTTCGGTCTTTCACAGCTGCACCAGCTTCGCGGGCGCGTGGGCCGGGGCAGCGAGAAGTCATATTGCATCCTGATGACCGGCTATAAGCTGAGCGACGAGTCGCGCAAGCGCATCGAGCTGATGTGCCAGACCAATGACGGTTTCCAGCTGGCCGAGGCGGATCTCAAGATGCGCGGCCCAGGCGATTTCGAGGGCACCCGCCAGAGCGGTCTTGCCATAGACCTCAAGATTGCCAATCTGGCGAAGGATTCGCCGATGCTCGCACAGGCACGCAGCCTCGCGCAGAGCATCCTCGACCGCGACCCGCAGCTTTCAGCCCCCGAAAACGCTCTTCTTCAGGCCAATCTCCCCGCAAGGAGTGAGATTGAGGATTTCAGCAAGATTAGTTAGAATGGTACGATTTGTAAGTCTTTCAAGCGGCAGCAACGGCAATTGCTATTATATAGGCAACAGCGAAAGTTCGATCATCATAGATTTCGGTATCGGCGCACGCACCGTCAAGAAGCGCCTCAGCGGTTTCGGCATAGACCTGGACGCGGTGAGCCTGATTCTCGTCTCGCACGATCACTGGGATCATATCAAGAGTCTCGGGACGTATGTCGAGCGCAGCCATAAGCCGGTTTATGGCACCCGGGAGCTGTTCCAAGCGCTTGAGCATCATTTCTCCGTTTCAGGGCGCATCCGTTCGGAGCGTCACATCCTCGAGAAGGGTCAGACCACGGCTGTCTGCGGATTCAGTATCACGCCTTTCGAGGTGCCGCACGATGCCGTGGATACGGTCGGGTATCATATCTGCAGCGAAGGTCACCGCTTTACTTTTATGACCGATATCGGAGCCCCTACCGACGAAGCCGTGTATTATGCCTCGATGGCAGATCATCTTATCGTGGAGTCCAATTATGATCTCCAGATGCTGCTCAATGGCCCTTATACGCCGGAGCTGAAGGCGCGTATCCGCAACGGTCACGGTCATCTGGCAAATGACCAGACCGCCGTCCTGCTGCAGCGGAGCTGGCATTCGGGACTGCAGGATGTTTTTCTTTGCCATCTGAGTGAGCACAATAATACCCCTGCCCTTGCGACTGCTTCGGCCCGGCAGGCACTGGATCTTGTCGGAGGCAATGGCGTCCGCCTTGTGGCTCTTCCCCGCCAGGAGACTTCCCGTCTTTTCGAGTGGGATTAGCCATTTTCTTTATAAAATGATTAACTTCGCCCAAATTTTGATAACACATTTAGATTATGAAGAAGGTTTTTACTATCATCGCTCTTGCGCTTATCGCTTTCAGCGCAAATGCGCGTTCTTTTGATTTCGATGACAACGGAAGACGTTTCGAGGTCGGTTTCAATATCGGTCAGGTCGGCCGCAGCGGCTTTATGCCCTTCAAGCAGTCCGATAATAATCCTTATGCACGTTTCGGCTGGGGTGTAAACGCAGTTATCGGCGGCGTCTATGTCGATTTCGTCTGGGCTTCCCCGCAGCATAAGTTTGACAGTCATATCACTGATGAGCTGTATCACGACAACGAGGCTTTCTGCATCAATGCCGGTTACCAGATTCCTATTACCTACTGGCTCCGCATTATGCCTGTGGCAGGTTATTCGCAGACCAATGATGGTATCACCGACGGTTCTTCGATCAATATCTCGACTTCGGACAGCAGCATTTCGCTGTATCACGATTACGACGTGACTCCCGGTACGCGCGTTCACCAGTTCAATTACGGCATCGGCCTCTCGATCCAGCCGCTTAGCTTCCTGGTCATCAATGCCGTCGCTACCAATCACGCGCTCTACGGAGGTATCGCCCTCGCAATGGGTTCCAACAGAAGGTAATTCGCTTCGCCGCATATCTCACAGATGGCCCCGCCCCGCGAGGCCATCTTTTTTGTTTACCAACCGCCGGCTGCCCACGCGCCTCGAACATACTGTGTTTACTGGGGCTCTGCCCCAAACCCCGCCGCTTCGGTGACACTATTGCACGAGCTAACGCTTCGTCACCTTCGCTAGCGCCCGACGGCGCTAGGCACGCCTCGCGGCTTAGCAAATAATGAATGTATCTCGGCTCCACCAGGCTACGCGCAGCCGGCTTGACAAGAATGAAGTGTACGTATCGTCCCAAAAGGAGGGACGATACGGTCATTTTCGGCCTTTTTTGCGGCCATCGTCCCGGTTTCAGGGACGGTAAGTGCACCTTGCCGGCTGCCTACGCGCCTCGATTGGTGTTTACTGGGGCTCTGCCCCAAACCCCGCCGCTACAATTATAAGAATGAGAGTAGTCACGGAGACGGCGGGGTTATTCTTCGCCGAAGTAGGAGAGCATCATAGGGACGCGTTCGGAGTCGGGGGCCTGGGCGACTGAGATCATTGCCTCGAGATGGGAGGTGTGACGCTCGATGCGTTCGCGGTACTCGGACTGGGGCAGACGCAGATTGTCCTCGGTGAGGCGTTCGAGCGTCAGGTGCAGCAGGGAGGCCTTGAAGCCGGGGATGTAATTGACAATATCCCGGCGGGCAAGGTACTCGAGCCTCTCACGGACCACATCAACGGCGTAATGCCCGTTGCGCGCGATGCGCTCCTCGTCGATGGGGACGTAGCCGCTGAAAAGGCCGGTATAGGTACGCATCAGGACCTTGATGAACGTGTCGAGCCCGTAATTGGAGAGCTGGATGCGATACAGCGCGTCCCGCGAAATGCGGAAATTGAGTTTCGAAGGGATGTCCATCTCCTCGGTCAGGGTCCAGTACCCGGACTGCTCGATATATTTGACGGCGCTGTAAGCCGTCGCGGCATTGAGCCGGTAATGGCGGGCGAACTCCTCGATGACGAATTTGCGGCTCGTGCCCTTGCCCTCCTCATAGGCGATATTGAGATACTGGAATACCTTCTGGTATATGTCGCGGATGTACTCCAGTGGCGGAAATGTCGTACGGACGATCTGCCGCAGGCGGCGTACGTCACTGTCATTCCACAGAAGCACGGCCCAAGCCTGCTCCCCGTCGCGGCCTGCACGGCCAGCTTCCTGGAAGTAACCCTCAAGCGTGGAAGGCATATCATAGTGGCACACGAAGCGCACGTCAGGCTTGTCGATGCCCATACCGAATGCATTGGTAGCCACGATAATCCGCACGTCGCCCCGCATCCACGCATCCTGCACCTCATTGCGCCGCGCGCGGTCCATCCCGGCGTGATAGCAATCTGCGCTGATGGACTGCGACTGCAGGAAACGCGCAAGATCCTCCGTGCCGCGCCGCTTGCTCGCATACACTATACCGCTGCCTGTCAAGGCATTGCAGACCTCCAGCAATTTGCCAAGCTTATCTTCCGCCTTGCGGAAACGGTACGAGAGATTGGGGCGCACGAAGCTGCCGCGGATCAGATTCGGCTTGCGGAAATTGAGCTTTGCCATAATATCTTCCGCGACCTTGGGCGTAGCCGTGGCAGTCAGCGCCGCAATCGGCACATTCTCCCCTGCGATGGGCCTGATGGCCGCTATCTCCAGATAGTCCGGGCGGAAATCATAGCCCCACTGCGAGATGCAGTGCGCCTCATCGACCACAATCATACAGACATCCATCATCTGCAGCCGCGTGCGGAAAAGATTGCTCTGCAGCCGCTCGGGCGAAACGTACAGGAACTTGTACTGGCCGTAAATGGCGTTGTCAAGCGTGATGTCAATCTCGCGCGCAGTCATACCCGAATGCACCGTGAGCGCCTTTATGCCGCGACGCGAAAGATTCTGGATCTGGTCCTTCATCAACGCCACGAGCGGCGAAATGACAAGGCAGATGCCCTCCCGCATCATAGCCGGGACCTGAAAGCAGACGGACTTGCCACCACCCGTGGGCAGGATGGCAAGCGTATCGCGGCCCTCCAGCAGCGATGTGATAATCTCCTGCTGTAAAGGTCTGAACGACTCATAACCCCAGTATTTCTTTAGCGTCTCAAGCATATCGTTACAAAGATAAACAAATAATTCGTACCTTTGCGGCCACAAAAAAACTTCAAAAATCATTGCAATGAGTAATTTCGATTTGAGCCGCTACGGCATCACCAACGTCGGCAAAGTCTTCTACAACCCTTCCTATGATGATCTCTACAAGGCCGAGACGGATCCTTCTCTTACAGGTTTCGACCGCGGAGTGGTCACCGAGCTCGGTGCGGTCAACGTGATGACCGGCGTCTATACCGGCCGTTCGCCCAAGGACAAGTTCTGGGTGATGGACGACGTGACCCGCGATACCGTGTGGTGGACATCTGACGAATACAAGAATGACAACAAGCCCGTCACCCCCGAGGCTTGGAAGCAGCTGCGCGAGATTGCCGCAGGCGAGCTCTCCGGCAAGGATCTCTATGTAGTGGACGCATTCTGCGGCGCCAACGAAGCCACCCGCATCAAGATCCGCTTCATTATGGAAGTGGCTTGGCAGGCTCATTTCGTACGCAATATGTTCATCCGTCCGACCGAGGAGGAGCTGAAGAATTTCGGCGAACCCGATTTTGTGGTCCTGACGGCATCCAAGGCTAAGGTTGACAATTATAAGGAGCTCGGGCTCAATTCGGAGACCGCAGTTGTTTTCAACCTCACCGAGAAAATGCAGGTCATCATCAATACCTGGTACGGCGGCGAGATGAAGAAAGGTATGTTCTCCTATATGAATTACCTGCTTCCGCTGAAGGGCATCGCAGCTATGCACTGCTCCGCAAATGTTGGCAAAGACGGCAAGACGGCCATCTTCTTCGGCCTGAGCGGCACCGGCAAGACCACCCTCAGCACTGATCCGAAGCGCGCGCTGATCGGCGACGACGAGCACGGCTGGGATGACGAGGGCGTCTTCAATTTCGAAGGCGGCTGCTACGCGAAGGTTATCAATCTGGATAAGGACAGCGAGCCGGATATCTACAATGCTATCCGCCGTGATGCGCTGCTGGAGAATGTTACGGTCGATGCAGCGGGCCATCTCGATTTCGCGGACAAGAGCGTAACCGAGAATACCCGCGTCTCATATCCTATTTACCATATCGAGAATATCGTCAAGCCTATTTCGAAGGCCGGCCCGGCTACCAAGGTTATCTTCCTGAGTGCGGATGCATTCGGCGTCCTGCCGCCGGTTTCGAAGCTTACCCCCGGCCAGACCAAGTATTATTTCCTTAGCGGCTTTACCGCAAAGCTGGCTGGTACCGAGCGCGGTATCACCGAGCCGACCCCGACCTTCTCGGCTTGCTTCGGCGCTGCATTCCTTTCGCTCCACCCGACCAAGTACGGCGAGGAGCTGGTCAAGCGTATGCAGCAGAGCGGCGCTACGGCTTATCTGGTCAATACTGGTTGGAACGGTACGGGCAAGCGTATCTCCATCAAGGATACCCGCGGTATCATCGATGCGATCCTCGACGGCAGCATCGACAAGGCTCCGACCAAGCATATTCCTATCTTCAATCTCGAAGTTCCTACTGAGCTTCCCGGTGTCGATAAGGGTATCCTCGATCCTCGCGATACCTATGCCGATCCCGCTCAGTGGCAGGCAAAGGCTGAGGATCTGGCAGGCCGCTTTATCAAGAATTTCAGCAAGTTTACCGGCAATGCCGAGGGCAAGGCGCTTGTCGCCGAGGGCCCGAAGCTCTAAGCCCGGACTTCTCAGTACACAAAACGGCCCCGGAACTATTCCAGGGCCGTTTTTTTGACCGCCGGCTTCGCCTTCGCGCCTCGAAGTTTCATTTTTGCACGCTAAAAGCTTTGCAAATAATGAAACTATCTCGGCTCCACCAAGCTCCGCGCAGCCGGCTGCTACACTATTTCAGCTCTATCGGGAAGGTGAAATAGGTGTCGGGATAGGGTTCGTTCTTGAGGGTGAAGTGCCACCATTCGCTTTCAAGCGTCTTGAAGCCGTGGCGAATCATCGCGCCACGCAGGATCATACGGTTGGCGAATTGCTCGGCGGTTATCTTGAGCGGCGAAGTGCAGTCCGAGGCATCGTAGATACCGGTCTCGGGGTCACCGCAGAAATCCGGATGGCTTTCCTCGCCAAACCAGTCGAACGGTCCTCCCATATCCACATCCTTGCCCGTTGCCATATCGACCAGCGTCAGATCCACGGTCGAGCCGCGGGTATGGCCCGACTTCTCCATGATATACTCAAGCTCGAAAAGGCGGCTCTTTTCCACGTTCGGATAGAAGCACGGCATCATCGCAAGGTCCGTGGCATCCTCCGCCCAGCGCACGAAATGATCCACCGCACACTGAGGACGGTAGGCATCATATATTTTCAGGCGGTATCCCAGAGCCATCAAGTCATCACTGACCGCACGCAGGCTGTCAGCGGCCTCACGCGTAAGCAAAGCCGTGGGGGCCAGATAGCCTTCGACCCTCTGGCCGATGAAATTGTAAGTGCTGAAATAGCGGATTTCCAGGATGACATCGGGCACCACGTCAGTAATTACTACAAAATCACTTGAATCCATACGGGGATCGACGCTCTTGCAGCTAAAAGTGCAAAGAAGCGCGGCCGAGAGGAGTATGCTTGTAAAGAATCGTTTCATAGGATTAAAGATCGTAACTCAGACCAAGTGTGAGCGACTTGTCGTTGGCCTTGATCGGCCAGCCGTTGTAAGGCACCGTGCCGCCGAAACCGTCTTCGTAGCCGACGCTCACGCGGAAACGGCAAATAGCCAGATTGACGGCCGCACCCCAGACCGGGCCGAAGGTGCCGATGCCGGCGTCAGCGGTAACCCCCAGCCAGGGGAAATGATTCCACGCCAGGGAGCCGCGGACTTCGCTGTATGACATCCCGCTCTGGTGGAAATAACCGGCCGTAGCGCCGATGGCGAGAGGCTTGTAGAAGGGCATATCGTAACGCACGCCGCAATTGACATTGAACGGAATGCTCTCGAGAGCGACCTTATCGCCTTCGGCCTTAAGCTTAAGTGAATTGAGGAATTCATCCTTTACTCCGTTGAATTGCTCGGCAATCCTGCCCTCCTCTATATCTTCGATCGTGAGGCCATCTACGCCGGTAAATGTGATATTGCCCCGGGAGCGGCCTGCATTGCCGTAATACCAGAGCATTCCACCCAGATCGAGCAGCGATGCGCTCAGGGTAAGGCCATCGACAGGCGTAGCGACGATGCCCAGATCCACTGCCAGGCCTGCGCCGGAAGGCAGCTTCCACTTATCCTTTGCGCTGAGGCTCATCAGATTGAGATAACCTTCCTCGTCGGGGACAATCTTGTTCCAGCGGCTGGTAAGATCCAGATTGGCCTCGATATCAGCCATATAGACATCGCCCGAGAGAGTCATATCCATTCGGGTAAGGTTGTAATTGACTTTGTCGATGCCAAGCAGAAGCTTTGCGCGGCCACCCGCCGTCAGCCAGTCATTTATCTTATATGAATAGCCGTAGGCAATTTCCGCATAGGCTGCCGCCGAAACGCCGAAGCCCCGCAGGTCGTAATTCATTTCGGAGGTGCCCTTCTTCACTATTTCAAAAATCTCTTTTGGCAAAGTGGCCGAATAGGCGGCGCGGACATTTGCCTCCAGGGTGCTGTAAGCGTTGCCATTGCGCCAGCCGTAGGAGAAGAGATTGTAATTGATGCTGCCGTTCAGATAGAGATCCTGCGGCAGGCTCGAGAGGAACTGATCCGCGCTTATTGAAGGATGCAGGGCCGTAACCACCTCGCCATCCATAGGATAAAGGAAGCTGCCTGCGCCGAAATTGTTGCGCGTCAGATTTTCGAATTGCCCGGCGCTCAGCATCCCGCCCTCATTCTGCAGTGCGGGATTGTACCGGTATGCGAGGCGGTATCCGTCAAGAAAGAGTGCCTGATGGAATGTCTGTGCGACAGATATAGTCGCGGTCAGCAGAAGTGCTGCTATTGCTATGCTGATCTTTTTCATAACTCTAACTTATTAGGAATTGTTATACCGCCCGAAAGCTTGACGGATGCATTTTTGACCGTTACGCCCTGATGGACATTCAGACCCGTGACGGGGAGTCCCTCAGGGCCTTCCAAAGAAATTGACAGAATGACTCCCTCGATATCGGGGATGGTGCCCTCGAGGGCCTCAATCGTCACCTTGACAGGTGTCGTGGCAGGGTGCTCAGGGGAGCCGCCGTTGACGACGAACCCGGATTCTATCGCGATATTGGGATCGGGCTGGACATCTGCCGAAGGATCGTCCGAGTGCTTCATCACCTTGACCTCTTCGACACAGACGGTAATGGGAACGGTGCTTTCCAGTTCGAATGAAATGTCGCATTTGCTGAGATTGAACTGGCCGACCGGCAGGCTTTCGAACTTGAGTGAAATGTCGCCAAGGGGCAGATTGAAAACGCTGGTGGGCGCAATTCCCGCCTTATGGCGGTATGAGATATCGAAGAATACGTTTTCGTCCGGATCGCTGATCTTCGAGACGGGATCCGCCGGCATATTGAAAACAATATTTTCGAAGGTAATGCCCGCAACGGTCGAGGTTACATCATTCGAAAATTCGATGCTGTAGAGCTCCTGGGAGTCTGCCCTTCTCTCCATACGGAAATTGCTGAGAGTATCGAGCGTAATGGCCGGAACGCTATAGTCCTGGAAGGAAATCTTTGCATCGCATCCTGCCTCGACCAATACGCTGAGGGGATTGGAGGCAACGATCGAGAGCGTCTGATCGACGGGCTGCAAATTAAGGTAACCGAGCATTACCGCCAGGCCGCCGACATAGCCGCTCGAATAGCTGTAAGTCCAGGTCGAGGGCACTGTCGTGTCATCCATCTGCGATGCGATCTCATAGACATTCTTCTTTAAAATGGGGCCTGATGCCTCGAACACAAGGTTGCCCAGAGTATCTACCTTGAGAAACTCGTCGAGCAACGCCCCCACTCCTTCGATATTCTTTACCGAACCGAGGGCATAATCCAGGGTAAAGGGACCGATATTGCCGGCCGGAACGGAAATCTCCTTCTCGAAGAGCTTGATTTCCTTATTGAAGCCATCCGAAATGTCGTAGTCCATATTTGCACAGGACTGCAGCACCGGCAAGGCCAAAATCATAAGAACAAGTAAACGTTTCATCATTAAGATTCGAAATTTTCGTCTGCAAATATAGTGATAATTCCCCACCGCAGTATAGAACAACATCGTAGCAATATCCAATTTTTATCAGATATAACTTAGAAAGTTTAATTATTCTCAAATTTCCTTGGCTATACAAGAGATATTTATTAGATTTGCGCTATGGAAATACTAAAAAGACCAGAGTACCTTGCGGAGGTACAACACTACTTCGGAAAAGAAACCATCGTCGTTCTCACGGGCCAGCGGCGCGTGGGAAAGAGTTATATCCTCATGTCACTGAGAGACCTGCTGTCTGTTTCGGAAGACAATAACGTCATATACATCAATAAGGAAAAAAAGGAGTGGGACGATATTGTCACCGATAAGGATCTTAACAAGTATCTGGAAGAAAGGCACACTCCGGATAAAAGGAACTATATCCTGATAGATGAGGTTCAGGAGATCAATGCATTTGAAAAGAGTGTCAGGCACTGGAGGACAGAACCGAACACTGACCTGGTTCTTACCGGCAGCAACGCCGAGACCCTTTCAAGCGACTTGTCCACTCTATTGAGCGCACGCTACCACGAGATTTACATACAGACCTTGACATACAATGATTTCATCCGTTTCCATAAGTTGGAAGACGGAGATGAAGCCTTGTCCATTTATATTAACTCCGGAGGCCTTCCGGGGCTTGTCAAGTTCGACATCCACGATGAAAACGAGGTGTATTCATACGCCCAGGACGTTTTGAATACAGCCCTTGTCAAGGACATCATCCTTAAACATAAAATCAGAAACGTTTCATTCCTGTACAACCTGGTACGCTTCCTTGCCGACAGTACCGGGAAGCCGGTATCGGCCACCAGTATTTCCAATTACATGAAGGGACAGAAGAGCCCGGTATCCATCGAACTTGTCCTTAAATACCTGAAATACCTTTGCGACGCATACATCGTGACAGAGGTTCCGCGTTTCGATATGCGCGGAAAGAAGCTCCTTCAGTCCAAAAACAAGTATTACTTCGAGGATAGCGGCATCAGAAATTCTTGCGTCGAAACCAACCGTGACAAAGATATAGAGAAGGTTATCGAGAGTATCGTATATCACCAGCTTATCCACGACGGCTACAAAGTGAATGTCGGGCAGCTGCATGCCGGCGAGGTAGATTTCGTCTGTGTCAAAAACAAGAGGCGCGTGTACATCCAGGCCTCATACATAATCGGAAGCGACGAGACCCGCCAGCGGGAATTCGGAACGCTCAAAGCAATAGCCGACAATTATCCCAAGTATGTCATCTCAATGACGCCGTTGGTTTCACGCAGTGACGATGAGGGGATCCAGCACATCAGTCTGCGGGAATTTCTAAAAAACGGGTTGTAAACACTTTACATTAAAAGACGCAGGTCCTGGCCCTTGACCGCCGGCTGCCGGAGCGGCAACTACCTCAACTCTGTGGACTCCTACGGTTACTATTGATCATCTTCCCTAAATACGAACTATCCGGCTATGGCGCGAGACGTGAACTTCAATTCGTACTTCGGCTACAACCGGAGCGCCGACGATCGCTTCCGCGGGCAATCTATTCGTCCCGTCTCAGATTAGCAGTACTGTCGGGACCAAAGGGCCATGGCCGTGTATTTTAGTGCAGGAAGTTTTGTTGTTTTAAATATCTTTTTGTATTTTTGTGAACTGAAAGTAATGTACAGCACTACTATGAGTTCACAAAACCGACTTCTTCTGGATATTTACAAGGACAAGGCAAGTGTTTTCACTATGCAGGGGATTGCTATGGCTTATGGCCAGGGGCTGGAACGGGATATAGTGAAGAGCAGGATGATCGGCTATGTCAAGAAGGGCGAAGTCCTCAATCCCCGTAAGGGAATCTACGCGAAGCCTGGTTATGATGAGAAGGAGCTTGCCTGCCTGCTTTATACACCGTCCTATATTTCCTTGGAGTATGTGCTTCAGCGGGCTGGGATTGTCTTCCAGTACAGCGATGAGATTACCTCTGTGGGGAATCTAAGCAGGAGCCTTGAAATCGACGGAAAGGTGTACCGATACCGGAAGATCAAGGGTGAAATCCTGATTGACACGAGGGGCATCATCTGCCAAGGCAATGTCAATATCGCTTCTCCGGAAAGAGCCTTCCTGGATACTTTGTATCTGGATAGCAATTATTATTTCGACAATCCCCCCTCTCTGGATAAAGAGAAGGTACTTGCTCTTCTTCCTATCTACAACAGCAAAACGCTCGAGCAGCGGGTTTCAAAAATTCTCGGATAATGGATACGAACAAGCATAAATTCTTCATGCTGCAGCTGCTGAAGGACATCTTCTCCGATGCGCTACTTTCATCTATACTGGCTTTCAAAGGCGGTACCGCCGCAATGTTCTTTCACAATCTGCCGCGCTTCTCGACGGATCTGGACTTCAACTTGTTGGATCCAGAGAAAGAGACCGGGGTCTATGAGCGTGTCCGTAATATTATCCTGAAATACGGCAAGATTCACGACGAAGCCATCAAGCACTATGGTATCATCATCGTGCTTGATTATGGTATCGGAGAGCGCAAACTCAAGATCGAGATATCCAACCGCCTTTTCGACAATCACTATGAAATCCGCAATTATCTCGGCCTGCAGATGCGTGTAATGGTGAAGGAAGATATGTTCGCCCACAAACTGTGCGCCCTCCTTGACCGGACCGAGATCACCAGCCGAGACGTATTCGACTGCTGGTTCTTCCTGAAAGAAAGGACATCCATCAATAAGGCAATCGTGGAGTCCCGGATGGGAATGCCTATTGAGGAATACCTGGACAAATGCATCACGGCTGTCCGGGATATCACTGAAAAGAGTCTGATCAGCGGTTTGGGCGATCTTACCGAAGGCGAAATGAAGAACTTCGTACGGCATGGACTGAAAGACGAACTGATCTCTCTTCTGACCATCTTCCAGGCCTTCCCCTCCCTCGTGTAGCTTCTAGAGCGAAGTGAAGGTTCTATTCCCAAAGTGATAGATTCTTCAGCCTGCGGCTTCAGAATGACAATATGGGGTTCCGAGCAAACCTGCTGAGCGGAGCCTGGTGGAGCCGAGATAGTTATACTATTTGCTAAGCCGTCAGGCGTGCAAAAGTATAACTTCGAGGCGCGTGGGCAGCCGGCGGTCAATCCGGACACGAAAAGGGCAGTTTGGCGGGGGCGGAAATAATCATTATCTTTGTGGCATCTAACCGATACTGCTATGATTCTTACCACCACCCCGACCATCGAGGGCCGGACTATCGCCGAGTATAAGGGCGTTGTTTTCGGAGAGGTCATCTCCGGCGTCAATTTCATCCGCGACTTCGCAGCAAGCATCCGCAACTTCATCGGCGGGCGCAGCGGCTCTTACGAAGAGGAGCTGATCAAGGCCCGCACCCAGGCAATGCAGGAGATGGAGGATCGCGCGCGTCAGAAAGGCGCTGATGCTGCCGTCGTGGGCATCGACATCGACTACGAGGTCCTTGGCGAGAACGGCGGAATGCTGATGGTCACCGCCTCCGGCACAGCCGTAAAACTGGCGTAACTTTGAACAAATATCCTAAACCAATATCCTATGAAAAAAATCTTTGTACTGCTGGCAATGCTGCCGCTTTTCTTCTCCTGCAATCTCGACGACCTGATTGACGACTACACCTCATTAGACCCCCATATCAAGAACAGTATCGGATACTGGGTCTATGACGCAGACAAGAACTCCGAAGAGGCCAAGGCCCTCGTGGCTGTCCACGTCGAGAAGCCCGCATTTGAAGGTAAGAAAGGCAGTACCCTCAAATTCCAGGTCGTTCTCGATGGCGACAAGTGGGGCGGCAAGCCGGACAAATTTGGTATCCACTATTACATCACCGGCAAGATGACTATCAAGAGCACCAATGAGTGCACCATCAAGATAGACGACTACACCTACCTCAACGAGACCTGGACATTTACCAAAGAGACCAAGAAAGATAACAACGAGGATATCGAATGGATTCACCTCAAGAGCGGCTCCAAATCCTTCAGCCTGAAATTCCACTTCGAAGAAGACTAATCAGGCGCCGGCTCCACCAGGCTCCGCGCAGCCGGCTTCCGCAGACCGACAGAAAAAAAGCCCCTCGGCATCACGCCGGGGGGCTTTCTTATTGCAGAAGGACAGGGTTACTTGTTCTTGACCGGTGCCTTGGGAGTGCCGGGAAGGGGTTTATAAGATTTAAGTTCGTCCTTGAGGATGGAAACGGCCTTGAGCAGCTGGGCATCGGTGCCGAGATAATCCTCGAAAGGATTGATATCAATGTCGATGTCAGGATCGACACCGTGGCCTTCGATAATCCACTCGCCGTCGGTCGAATACGACGTAAAGAACGGCGTGGTCATCTCCTGCCCGTCCAGGAAACGCTTGCTGCTGGTAATACCCACGATACCGCCCCAGGAACGCTTGCCGACAAGCTTGCCGAGGCCCAGCTTGCGGAAACCGTACGGGAAGAGGTCGCCGTCGGAAGACGAATACTTGTCGATAAGACAAACCTTCGGGCCATAGAACGCCTCGTTGGGAACCTGCTTGTTGCGGCCGTTGCGATACATCGACATACGGTAAACCTCACGCTGCAGGCGCTCCAGAATCATCGGGGAGACATTGCCGCCGCCATTCATACGGTCATCGATAATCAGGGCCTTGCGGTCGAGCTGATTGTAATACATCTTGGTAAACATAATCAGACCGTCGCGTCCCATATCGGGGATATGGATATAACCAATCTGACCGTCCGAAGCCTCAGTCACGATATCGATATTGCGCTGCACCCAATCATAATAAGCCAGCTTGCCTTCATCGGCGATCGGCTTGACGAAGACCTTGCGGGCACCGTTACCACGCGCATCCGAAGCAATCACCAGGGAGACCGTCTTGCCGACCTTGCCGACAAGAGCCTCGTGCACGTCGTGGAGACGGGCTGCGGGAATACCGTTGACCTCAGTGATATACTCGCCCACCTTGGCATCCACGCCGGCCTCGGTCAGAGGAACGTGAAGCGAAGCATCCCACTGCGCGCCGCGGAAAATCTTATCGATACGGAAAGCGCCCGTAGCAGCGTCACGGCTGTATTTGCCGCCGAGCAGGCCGGTCGGAATACGCTCCGCAGCAGGCTTTTCACCGGAGGTGATATAAGCGTGACCCACATTCAGCTCGCCGATCATCTCGCCGATCAGGTAGGTCAGGTCATCGCGGTGACGGACATACGGCAGAAGAGCCGCATACTTATCGTGCATCTTCTTCCAATTCACGCCGTGCATATTGGTGACATAGAATCCGTCGCGGTAGATGCGCCAGCTCTCGTCGAAAATCTGCTTCCACTCAGCCTGGCGGTCAAGCTCCATATCCATCGCGGAAGTCGGAACCGCATTCTCCAGACGACCCTGAACGCCGCCTGCGCCAAACTGCGCGACATAATACTTGCCGCCGTCGCGGACCAGCGCCTTCTTGTGGTCGGGAGTAAAGCTGATCGGGAAATACTTGCCTGCGTCGCCGCTCTTGAGAGTCTTCAGATCCAGAGCCTTGAGCGTACGTTCGCCGCCACCCATCGGGCCGCCGGGGCCACCGTAGGTCATATAGAACAATTTGCCGAAATCGGCAAGAATCAACCGATAACCGCCTGCAGGCAGAGGAAGCTGGCTGATGCGCTGGCCGATGCCATCGATATCAACCTTGACCGGCTTGATCCCGCCCTCCTTCGGAGCATCCTTTGCGGGAGCGTCCTTCTTCGGACCATCCTTCTTGGAATCATCTTTCTTCGGGGTCTCGACAGCCTTGTACTCATCTTCGGAAAGCTGCGTCAGATCGGGCGTATCAGCCGCCAGCGAAACGACATACACATAACTCGAGAGCGAGAACGAAGAATTCCATTCGACCTGCGAATAAGTCGGGCGGAAATCACGGACCGAGGTGAAGAACAGATACTTGCCATCCTGCGAGAAAACAGGCGAAGAAGCATCGAACCAGCCGTCGGTGACCTGATAAGCCTTGCCCGAGGCAATGTTGTAAAGGAACAGCGCGCTCATATCATTGTCCAGGGCGTGCGTATAGGCAGCCCAGGCGCCGTCAGGCGAAAGCGTCAGGCCGGAATACGAAGCCCCGTCAGCCTTGAGCACCAGGCGCTCCTTGCCACGCTCGGCATCAATGGCCCAGACCTCGCGCTTGTCATTGGTCAGATAGATGGTCTTGCCATCGGGCGACCAGCTCATTCCATTGGGATATCCATCCTTGAAAGAAGTGACAGCCTTGCCCTTCGTCAGGTCGGAGGAAGGCGCCACATAGACCTGATATTCACCGCTGACATCCGAAAGATAAGCCACCTTCGAGCCGTCGGGAGACCAGTCCACGTCGCGTTCGTGAGCGCCCGGAGTGCGCGTCACGTTATAGACGGGCCCGTTGACAGCAGGCAGCGAGAACAGGTCGCCGCGGGCGATCATCAGGACGCGGTTGCCATCGGGCGAAAGCGTGTAAGCCGAAACCTGGTCCCCGACATTGCGATAGACATTGCGGCCATAGACACCGTCATCCGCCAGATATACGGTCACCTTCTCTGTCTTGCCCGTCTTGACGGCATACTTATAAATATATCCGCCATTCTCGAAGACGATATAATCCTGCGAGAAAGAAGGATACTTGCAGTCATACTCCTTGAAATCGGTCACCTTCTCTGTCTTGCCCGTTGCATTGTGATAGACGAAAAGATTCATCGTGCGGTCGCGGTCCGAGAGATAGTAGATATCATCGCCCACCCACATCGGAAAGATGTCCTGGGCGTCATTGTCCGTAATCTTGCGAAGATTGGTCGTACCGACTTCATTGATCCAGATATCATCCGCCTGGCCGCCGCGGTAATACTTCCAGGTACGGAACTCGCGGAACATACGGTTCATCGCAAGATATTTGCCGTCAGGCGAATAAGAGCAGAAACCGCCCTCCGACGTAGGAATGTCGGTCGGGGTGCCGCCCGTCGCGGGAACCGTACGCAGCTGTGCGCGCAGGCCTGAGAAGCAGTGGCTCTTGCTGCGATAGACGATCCTGCTGCCGTCCGGACTCCAGCACATAACGATATTGTTGGGGCCCATTCGCTCGCCGATATTGTCACGGCCGACGAGCGCGGTCCACGTAACGCGGACGGGGCTGCCGCCGGTGACAGGCATCGTATAGACTTCGGTATTGCCGTCATACTGGCCGGTGAAAGCGATGGTCTTGCCATCCGGCGAAATGCGGGCGAAAGATTCGTAACCCACGTGGGAAGTCAGCTTGACAGCCTCGCCGCCGTCAATGCCCACGCGGTACAGGTCGCCGGCATAGGAGAAGACGATGTTGTCACCTCCGACGGCCGGAAAACGCAGCAGTCGTGCCTCTTCGCGTGCCTGGACCGCACTGGCGGTCGAAAGCAGGCAAAGCAGGGAAGCAAACGCAATGAATACTTGCTTTTTCATACTATAGGATATTGAGGGTTTGTTCTTTGATCTTCTCCAGTTCGTCCTTCATACAGGTCACCAGCCGCTGCATCTCGCCGTGGTTGGCCTTCGAGCCGGTGGTATTGATCTCGCGGCCCATCTCCTGGGCGATGAAGCCCAGCTTGCGGCCGGGATGCTCAGTGCCGTCGAGCGTCTCCATAAAATACTTGCAGTGCTGGCGCAGACGCACGCGCTCTTCGTTGATATCCAGCTTCTCGAGATAGAAAATCATCTCCTGCTCGAGGCGCGAGGGGTCGGGGCTGATCTGCAGCTCCGCAAAACGGGCGAGAATCTTCTCGCGGACCGACGCAGTACGCTCTGCCTCGAATGATTCGACCTGCTTCGAAAAATCGAGAATGCGGTCCACTTTGGCTGCCAGATCGTCGCGCAGCACGGCGCCTTCCTTAACCCGGAACGCATCCAGGGCAGCGAGAGCCTCGTCAAATGCCGCCTCAACCAGCGGCCAGTTATCATCCGTTATGACCTCCTTCGTGCCGGCGCTCACGACTTCGGGAAGGCGCAGCGCGGAAGCGATCAGAGTCGCCGAGCCAAGCGCATCGGAGGCGGGATCCGGCAGGCCGCTGTCAGTCGCCAGGGTCCGGAGCTGCGAGAGATAAGCCGCAGCCGCAGCCGTGTCGAGCGAAGCTGAAGCCGTAGCCGCGGAAGGCTCCCAGGTCACGAAGATATCGATATTGCCGCGCACCAGCACCTCCGCCACCTTGCGGCGCAGATCCATCTCGCGGTCTTTGGGGATAAGCTGGGTTTTGAGAGTTACGTCGGCGTTCTTGCCGTTGAGAGAGCGGATTTCGACGCGTAGCCGTCCGCCTTCAAGATTGGCTTCGGCCTTGCCGAAACCGGTCATAGATCTCACCATTATTTTCTGTATTTTTCGGTAAATTTATATAAAATTTATGCCGCTGCGAGACAAAAACGCAGATTTTCCGTATTTTTGTGAAAATACACTTGAAAAATGGCAGAAGAGACCAACGCTCCCGTCGCGGAGCCCGCACGCAAACTCAATTTCCTCGAGGAGATCATCGAAGCCGACCTGGCTTCAGGCAAGTACAAATCCATCCTCACGCGCTTCCCTCCCGAGCCGAACGGCTACCTGCATCTTGGCCACGCCAAGAGCCTGTGCATCAATTTCGGCCTGGCGATGAAGTATGGCGGCAAGACCAATCTGCGCTACGACGACACCAACCCTACGAAGGAGGACGTCGAGTACGTCGATGCCATCAAGGAAGACATCCACTGGCTTGGTTTCCAGTGGGAGAAGGAGCTTTATGCATCGGATTATTTCGACCAGCTCTACGAGTGGGCCGAGATGATGATCCAGCGCGGGCAGGCATACGTGGATGACCAGTCACTGGAGGAGATCCGCGCAGGCCGCGGCACCATCAGCGAGCCCGGCAAGGACAGCCCCTACCGCAACCGCAGCGTCGAGGAGAATCTTCGCCTGTTCCGCGAGATGCGCGACGGCAAATACGCCGACGGCGAAAAGGTCCTCCGCGCCAAGATCGATATGGCACATCCCAATATGATGTTCCGCGATCCCATCCTCTACCGCATCAAGCACGCAAGCCATCACCGCACCGGCGACAAGTGGTGCATCTACCCGATGTACGACTACACCCACGGCCAGTGCGACTCCATAGAGAATATCACCCACTCTATCTGCACGATGGAGTTTGACGTCCACCGTCCCCTGTATGACTGGTTCATCGAGACCCTGGGCATCTTCCCGTCGCATCAGTACGAGTTCGCCCGCCTCAACCTCACATATACCCTGATGAGCAAGCGCAAGCTGCTGGAGCTCGTCGAGAAGGGTTATGTCTCGGGCTGGGATGATCCCCGGATGCCGACGCTGTGCGGCGTGCGCCGCCGCGGCTATACGCCAGAGGCCATCAAGGCATTCTGCGAGCAGATAGGCGTCACCAAGCGCGACCAGCTTATGGATATCGGAGGCCTGGAGTCCTGCGTCCGCACGGACCTCAACGCACGCGCCAACCGCTATATGGCCGTCACGGGCGATCCGATCCGCATCATCCTGACCAACTGGGAAAAGGGCCGCACCGAATGGTTCGAAGCCCCGCTCAATCCCGCATTTCCCGACGGGCCAAAGCGCCGCATCCCCTTCACCGGAGAGCTGCTCATCGACCGCGCGGACTTTATGGAGGATGCACCGAAGAAGTATTTCCGGCTCAAGCCGGACGGAGAAGTCCGCCTCAAATACACATATATCGTGCGCTGCAACAAGGTCATCAAGGACCAGGACGGCAAGGTCACGGCCCTCGAGTGCACCTATGATCCCGACACCCATCCGCAGAGCGGACAGTGGCGCTCGGTCAAGGGCACGATCCACTGGGTCAGCGCAGAGCACGCGCGCAAGTTCGAATGCCGGCTCTACGACCGCCTCTTTACCGAGGCAGATATGGGCGGCATCCCCGAGGACCGCGATTACAAGGAGTTCCTCAACCCGGAGAGCCTCGTGGTCACCGACGGCTGGGCAGAGCCCGCACTGATGGATGACAACAGCGGCATCGCAGTCCAGTTCGAACGCGTCGGCTATTTCGTCAAGGATCCCGATTCGACTGACGGCCATCTGATAATGAACAAGACCGTCGGACTGAAGGATTCATTCAAGCTGGCATAGCGCACCGACGGTTTATGAAGCTTCTTTCGTGGAATGTAAACGGACTTCGCGCAGCCCTGGGCAAGGGCTGCGGGGAGTTCTTTGCCTCCGGCGATTACGACTGCATCTGCCTGCAGGAGACCAAGCTCCAGGAGGGCCTCATCCCATTCGATCTGCCCGGATACGGCTCCTACTGGCATTATGCGCAGAAGAAAGGCTACTCGGGCACGGCTATTTTCTCGCGCATCGAGCCGCATTCGGTCAGCACCGGCATCGGTCGGGCCGAATTTGACGCCGAAGGGCGCACGGTGACTCTCGAGTTTGCAGATTTCTACCTGGTCAATGTCTATGTCCCCAATTCGCAGCGCGGACTGCTGCGCATCGATTTCCGCCTGCAATGGGAGCAGGCGCTGCGCGAATATCTGAGCGGTCTGATGGCGCGCAAGGGCGTGGTGATTTGCGGAGACCTCAATGTCGCCGCCGAGGAGATCGACATCCACGACCCTAAGGGCAACCGGCACAGCGCAGGCTTCTCGGACGAGGAGCGCGACGCCTTCCGCCAGCTCAAGGGCATCGGACTTGCCGACGTCTGGCGCGAGGCCAATCCCGATACCCGCAAGTATTCGTGGTGGGCTTACTGGGGCAACGCCCGTGAGCGCAACCTGGGATGGCGCATCGACTATTTCCTGGTCTCCCGCCCGTTTGACGCCAAAGTCACCGGATGCGACATACTCGACCAGATACAGGGTTCAGACCACTGCCCCGTATCGATCGAGATAGATGCGTAGGAGCGCCCTGCGCTATCTTCCCTTATACATCTCTTCGTAATACTTCTGGTAGTCGCCGCTGGTGACGCGGTCCATCCACTGCTGATTGTCCAGATACCAGCGGACGGTCTTCTCTATGCCCTCCTCGAACTGCAGCGAAGGCTCCCATCCGAGCTCCCGCTGGAGCTTGGTGCTGTCGATGGCATAGCGCAGGTCGTGGCCGGCGCGGTCGGTGACGTAGGTAATCAGATCCATATCCTCACCCTCCCTGCGGCCGAGCATACGGTCAACGGTGTTGATGAGGACCTTGATGATGTCGATATTCTTCCATTCGTTGAAGCCGCCGATATTGTAGGTCTCCCCTACCTTGCCCTCGTGGAAAATCAGGTCGATGGCACGCGCGTGGTCCTCGACGTAGAGCCAGTCGCGGACATTCTCGCCACGGCCATAGACGGGCAGCGGCTTGCGGTGACGGATATTGTTGATAAACAGAGGAATAAGCTTCTCGGGGAACTGATACGGGCCGTAATTGTTGGAGCAATTGGTCACGATCGTAGGCATCCCGTAGGTATCGTGGAATGCGCGTACGAAATGGTCGGACGAGGCCTTGGCAGCGCTGTAGGGGCTGTGCGGCTGATACTTCAGATCCTCCGTAAAGAACTTGCTGCCGTAGGCCAGATGATGGCTGCCGCTGGAGGCCTTCGTCGTGAAGGGCGGCTCGATGCCTTCGGGGTCGGTCATCTCCAGGGCCCCGTACACCTCGTCAGTCGAGATGTGGTAGAAACGCTTGCCCTCCCAACGGCCGTCCCAGGCGACCTTGGCAGCCTGCAAAAGCGACAGGGTGCCCATCACGTTGGTCTGGGCGAAAGTAAATGGATCCTTGATGCTGCGGTCCACGTGCGACTCTGCGGCCAGATGGATGATGCCGTCCACCTGCTCCTGCTGCATCAGGGCGAGAACCCCCTCGAAATCGCAGATGTCCATCTTGACGAAACGGTAATTGGGCCGGTCCTCTATGTCGGCGAGGTTAGCCAGATTGCCGGCGTAAGTCAGCTTGTCAAGGTTGATGATCCGATAATCGGGATAACGGTTAACGAAAAGGCGTACTACGTGGCTCCCGATAAAACCTGCGCCGCCGGTAATGATGATAGTGTGTTTCATACTCACAAATATAAGAAGAAAAAAACAACCGGCCTTGATGCAAGGATTATTTTGCGTAATTTTGCAGAAAATAGAAAAGGCGCGCAATGAAACGCATCTACACACGAACCGGAGACAAGGGAATGACCGGCATCCACGGCGGAGAGCGCGTTGCCAAAGACGACATCCGCATCGAAGCCAACGGCACCCTGGACGAGCTGAACGCGACTCTGGGCATCGTGCGGACTCTGCTTCCGGCCGATGACCCTCTGCAGGAGATCCTGCACGGCATCCAGCGCGATATGATGAGCGTTATGAGCCTAGTTGCCACGCCTTCGGCCAAGCGCGAAACCAATCCGAACAGCCTGCCGCAGGATCTGGTCAGCGGCTGCGAAGAGCTGATCGACCGTTTCACGGAGCTTTCGGGCACAAGCGAAGCATTCCTGCTGCCGGGAGGCACACCCGCCGCGGCGCATCTTCAGCTCGCAAGGACCGTTTGCCGGCGCGCCGAGCGTCACCTCTGGACATTGCACCGGCAGGACCCGCTGCCGCAGGAGATACTTCAGTATATCAACCGCCTTTCGGACCTGCTGTTCACTCTGGCGCGATACGACCTGCAGCGGCAGGGCTGGCCGGAGGAACGCTGGCAGTCATTCGCCTACAAGCGCAAACCAGCCAAATAATGGATAGGCAGGGATCATCGGAGCTTAAACGCCTGCATCCCGTGATGCTGGCCGGGACCGGCAGCGATGTCGGCAAGAGCGTCCTTGCTACGGCCCTGTGCCGCATTTTCCTGCAGGACGGCTATCATCCCGCGCCATTCAAGGCGCAAAATATGGCCCTCAACTCCTACGCGACACCTGAGGGTCTTGAGATAGGCCGCGCGCAGGCGGTGCAGGCCGAGGCAGCCGGAGTCCCCTGCCATACCGATATGAATCCGCTGCTGCTCAAGCCCCAGAGCGACCATACCTCACAGGTCGTACTGAACGGCCGCCCCATCGGCAACCGCGACGCATACGACTATTTCCGCAAGGAAGGCCGGCAGGAGCTCCGGACCGCGGTCAATGCCGCCTTCGACCGACTGGCCGCCCGCTACAACCCCATTGTGATGGAGGGCGCCGGCAGCCTGGCCGAGATCAACCTCAAGGATTCGGACCTTGTCAACGTGCCGATGGCGATGCACGCCGGGGCTGACATAATCCTCGTGGGAGACATCGACCGCGGAGGTGTTTTCGCAAGCGTCTATGGCTCGCTGATGCTCCTGGACCCCAGGGAGCGCTCATACGTCAAGGGCATCATCATCAATAAGTTCCGCGGCGATCTGAGGCTTTTCGAGGAGGGCCGCAGGATGCTTGAGGAGCTTTGCGGCATACCGGTACTCGGCGTAGTGCCGTATCTGAAGGACGTACATATCGAGGAGGAGGATTCGGTGGCCCTTTCGGCCAAATCCGCCGCCGCCCGCGAGGGACTGATCAACGTAGCCGTCGTGCTGCTTCATCATATCAGCAATTTCACCGATTTCAACGCGCTTGAGCGCGATCCGAGAGTACACCTGTTCTACAGCGGACAGAGCGAAGAGATCGCCAAGGCGGATATCGTGATACTCCCGGGCAGCAAGAGCACTCTGGATGATCTGCACGAGCTTCGCCGCAGCGGTCTGGCACAGGCCATTCTGGAGGCCCGCCGCGCAGGCGCGACCATCCTCGGGATCTGCGGAGGCTACCAGATGCTGGGACGCCTCATCCGCGACCCGCATCACGTCGAAGGCCCCCTGGATTCGCTTCCGGGGCTCGGACTGCTCCCGCTTGTGACCGAGATCAGCCGGGAGAAGGTCACCCGCCAGGTGCATTTCCGCCTCGCCTCGGACGCTTCTCAGGAAGGCTCAGCATTCCCTCTGGAGGGCTACGAGATCCATATGGGAGTCACTACGCCTGACGAGGCTGCTGCCACCGTGCCCGCGCATCTCTGCGATCTGGAGGACGGCACGTCGGACGGCTATATGGCCGATGGCAAATGTATGGGCACCTATCTGCACGGCATCCTGGACAATCAGGCTTTCATCGACCTGCTGCTGGAGCCCCATCTGGGGAAGGCCGGTAAGGCCGGCGCAGGTACTTTCGATTACCACGCATACAAGGAGAGCCAGTACGACCTTCTGGCCGATCGCGTCCGCTCTCATATCGATATGGACCTGCTCTACAGCATTCTTAAGGAGGAGCGATGATCTACGGACACGGTGATGACCGCTGGCGCTACGGCCATATAAGTGCGGACTTCAGTTCAAATGTTTACTACGGCGCGGATAATTCCGCGCTTTTGGATTACCTGCGCGGCCACTTCGACGATCTGTTGCACTATCCCGAACCGGCGCCACACACGCTCGAAGCGCGACTCGAGGAGGCTTACGGCCTCGCTCCGGGGACAGTCTGCGTAAGCGGCGGGGCGACCGAGGCCATCTATCTTATTGCACAGGCATTTGCCGGCAGCCGAAGCGCGATCTTCCAGCCTGCTTTCAGCGAATATTCTGACGCCTGCCACCAGCACGGCCATTTCGTGAAACACATTTTCGCGCAGGCGGATCTTTTCAGCGGAGATGGTATTATCAGCGAGGCGCAAATCCCCGATGGCACGCAGATGTGCTGGATCTGCAATCCCTGCAATCCTACGGGGCATATCTACGCCAACGAGCTTGTCGAGCGGCTGATAGCCTCGCATCCCGGGTGCATCTTCGTGATGGATCAGTCCTACGCCGCTTTCACCCGATACCCCCTGCCTTCACCGGCAGAGCTGGCCGCTCACCCCAACCTGCTCGTGCTGCATTCGCTGACCAAGAGTCACGCAGTGCCGGGCCTGCGGCTCGGATGGATTACCGGCAGCGCCCGTCTGCTTGAGCGCGTCCGCAGCTGCCGGATGCCCTGGTCGGTCAATGCCCTGGCCGTCGCGGCCGGGATGTTCTTCGCAGAGGAGATCGGCTCATCTTCGCAAACCCGCGGGAGACTGTCCGGCCTCGACGGACTGCTCGAGGAGTGCCGCAGATTGCGCGAGAGCATCGCCAGTCTCGAAGGCTTGCGGGTAGCTCCGACGCATACCCATTTCTTCCTCTGCCGAACAGAAAATAGCACGGCGGCTGAGCTTAAGGATTATCTCGCCCGCGAGCAGGGAGTCCTCATCCGCGACGCCTCGAATTTCCCCGGCCTGGACGAGGGATGCTTCCGGATCGCTACACAAAAGCCGGAGTTTAATAAGATACTACTCAGCGGATTAAATTCGTTTATCTCAACTAATAAATGAATAGGATACTCAGACTCCTCGCAGGCTGGACGGCGGACATTATCGGCGGCGATCCGGCGTGGCTTCCCCACCCGGTCGTAGGGTTCGGACGTCTGATCGCCTTCGGCGAAAAGCGCCTCAACCGCGGCGGTCACCGCATCGCAAAAGGCGCACTGCTCTCCATCGCCCTCATCCTCCTGACCTGGGTTGCGACGCAGGCTCTGCTGCAGGCGGTCCACCTTGCCTCGGTGAGTCTGGGAGCCACAGCACTTCTGCCCGAGATCGGCCACGGTGGAGGATGGATGCCGCACTGGATGCGCATCGCCACCTGCAGTTGGGATCTTACCTGGCCGGAAATGATCGTCGAGGCCGTATTGATATTTTTCTGCCTTGCAGGCACCACGCTCATCCGCGAGGTCCGCGAGACTTTCCGGGCAACGGACCGCAGCCTCGAAGAGGGCCGGGCGCAGGTCGCGCGCATCGTAGGTCGTGACACATCGCAACTCACGGCGCAGGAAGTACGCACCGCAGCGCTTGAGACGCTTGCCGAGAACCTCAACGACGGAGTCATCGCGCCGCTTTTCTGGCTGGCCCTGCTGGGCATTCCCGGGATGGTCACGTACAAGATGATCAACACCCTCGATTCGATGATAGGCTACCGCACGGAGCGATATCTGCTCTTCGGACGGGTGGCAGCAAAGATTGACGATGCTGCAGGATGTATCCCGGCAAGACTCACCGCCCTGCTGATGCTTCTCGTCGCCGGCCGATTGCATCTCATCCCCACGGTCCACCGCAACGGCTGCAGGCACCTGAGTCCCAATTCGGGGCACCCCGAGGCAGCCCTTGCCGCCATCCTCGACTGCCAGTTCGGCGGGACGCACGTCTATTTCGGAGAGAGGATCGAAAAGCCTACGATCGGCGACAATCCCCGGGAGCTGACCACGGCCGATATGCAGAAGGCCGTACGGATCAACCGCCTCGCCGAAACGGCAATGGTGCTGCTGACCGCAGCGACGCAGCTTGTCATCAGCCTCTAAAAGCGCGATACAACATTCGCAATAATTAAGTACCTTTGGCTCCGCCAAAACAGAATTGATATGAAGAAAATGATATTCGCGGCCCTTATGTGCGCCGCCATCCTGACCTCCTGTACCGGGGGCAGCTATACGATCAACGGTACGCTTCACGTACCCGACGGTGTCGAGCTGTATCTGGTGGATCTCGTAGCCGACGATACGCTCTCCGTGACAAAGGTCGCGGATTCGCAATTCACATTTGCAGGCGAACTGGAAAAGGCCACCTACGTCTATCTGGGCCAGGGCCGCAACCGCGTCCGCTTCATCCTCGAGCCCGGTACGGTAAGCGTCGATCTGGATCAGCGTATGCCGAGCGGTACTCCACTGCTGGATGAGAGCAACGAATATCAGGCACGCATCAAGGAGATTTCAAGCCAGCGAATGGCCGAGATTCGCGAAAAGGGCCTTATCAAGGGCGGCGGCATAGTTCCCGGCGCAGAGCCGCAGATTGACAGCATCTTTGCTTTTTATCGCGATATCCAGCTCGCCTTTGCCGATTCGGTGCTTTTGGCTCATAAGCGCGACCTGCTGGGCGCCCTGGCACTTTCGGATCTCTACGGCTGCGATACTGCGCTCTTTGCGCGGCGCTACTCCATCGTCTCGAAGGATGTCCGCGAATTTCCTCCCATCGCTCAGGCATATGAGCGCCAGCAGCAATTCTACAAAACGCAGGAAGGCGAAATGTTTACGGACTTCACCGTCGAGGGAGGCAACGCCGACGGCAGCGACGCCCATCTGGCTGATTATGTCGGCCGCGGCAAATATACCCTCGTCAACTTCTGGTCCTCGTGGAGCCGCCCCTGCCGCCTGGTATATCCCTACCTGCGGGCATCGCTCA
The DNA here is from genome assembly GCA_902773925.1 of uncultured Bacteroidia bacterium. Lineage (GTDB taxonomy): Bacteria > Bacteroidota > Bacteroidia > Bacteroidales > UBA932 > Cacconaster. Next base: position 60,908 of record CACYGI010000006.1, read on the forward strand.
GGATATTCGACAACAGCAGATTCGAAGTCATAGGCGTGGCTGTCGGCGACCGCCGCGAGAATTCGCTCAATGCCATCGAGGAATACGAGCTCAGCTGGCCGCAGATTCTGGACGCCAAGGATATCCCTCTGAATACCTACAGCTTCACCACCATCCCCTACACCATCCTTTTCGGCCCCGACGGCACGATCCTCCGCCGCGGACTGCGTAATGAAGACATCCTGGACGCCGTAGAAGAGGCTCTTTTGGTAGAATAGGTTTTTATTGCTAACTTGGAAGCCGTTATGACTCCGTATATTCAGCCAATAACCGAGATTATCTCCATCGAGACGCCCACGGCATTTGCCGCCTCGGGCAATACCGAGAATCTGGGCTCCAAGGACGGCATCTGGGACGCTGCCTCTCCCGGCGGCGACTCACCGTTCAATTTCTAAAAGATAAATAATTACTCCAGATACCTCTCCCGAAGGACTTCCATATCCTCGTCGGTGAGGCTCAGGCAGGTATTCAGATAGTTGTGGAGCGAGCCCCACTCACGGTCTATATAGTCCAGCACGCGGCAGAAATTGCCCGTGTGGGCTCCGAGAAAAGCGCGGACGACATTCAATTCGTTCTCGCCGCCGCCCTGCTCCAGGATGCGGTGCGAATAATCCTCTATAAGTTCGCGGTACACGATGTTGGAATGGTCAAAATCCGACACTATCGTCTCGCGTTCGGCTCCGAGTGCGGCCAGTACGAATGCCGCCCCTATGCCGGTGCGGTCCTTGCCCTGCGAGCAGTGCCAGAGCACGGCCCCCTCCTCCGTCTGGAGGATGAGGTTGAGGAATACCGAATACTGAAGCTGCGAATATTCACTCTGCACGAGCGAAGGATAAAGTTGTGATGCCGTCCTCTGGACCACGCCGTGAAATGACATATGCACTATGTATTTGGGGACATCGGCAAAGAATTCCTCCGGGACTGCATCACCGCTGCGCCGCTCCGCCTCGACGTCCAGTGTCGGCAGGCTGATATGCTCGGCGCCGGGCACTTCGCGGTCCGGCTGACGCTGGATCTCCTCGAGTGTCCGGAAATCAAAGATCCGTTTCAGGTTGTACTTCTCCTGAAGCATCCTGACATCGGCGTCCGTCGCTTCATTGAGCGAAGCGGTACGCAACAGCAAGCCGTGGCGAATCAGACGACCTCCGGCGGCCGGCAGGCCTCCAAGGTCACGGGCGTTGATGATTTTGTCGAATTGCGGAGCCAAGTGCGGGCGGTTGAATGTTAGTAGAACTTATATCCCGCCTTGCGCAGCTCGTCGGTATTGCTGAAGGGATGTGCGGGCTTGAGGTAGCGGGCGAGGAACTTATACGTTTCGAAACGGATATCGCTCGCCTCCTTGATGTCGATGCGCTCGAAAGAGTGCGCACCCTCCATCTTCGGGTAGATCTTGTACTCGAAATCCTTACCTGCGGCTTCCAGCGCGTCAATCATCCGCTTGACTTCGGTCCAGCTCACGTCATCGTCATTGATGCAGGTCGTTATCATCAGCGGCCGGCAGAGCTTCGAAGCGTGGGTGACGGGCGAACGGCGCGCATACTCCTCGGGCGCCTCCTCCGGGGTCGCATTGACGTGGTAAGGCTGGGTGAAATTCCTGATATATGACTTCTCCTGATATGAGAGACGGTAAGCCACGTCGCTCACGGGAACGCCTGCATAGGCGCAGGTGTATTTGTCCGGATAATTGAGGATATTCATCAGCGAGATCATGCCTCCGTGGCTCCAGCCGACCAGGCCGATGCGGCTCTCGTCCACTACGCTGTAGCATTCCACCATATAATCGCGCAGCGCCAGTGCGTCTTCGTTCTCCAGGCCGCCGTAATCGATGGCCTCGTAGAAGCTCTTGCCATAGCCGGTCGAGCCGCGGTATTCGGGGCAGGCGACTATATAGCCCTGGGCTACCAGCTCGCGCAGGATATGCACGTAGCTCGTGGGCATCTGGCTGTGGATGCCGCCGTGCGAAAGGATGATCAGCGGGTATTTGCTCCCCTGCTCGACCTCGTTCGGGAAGAAGAGGTACGAATAGAACTTAAGCTTGTTGTTTAAAAGCGAATCCTTGAATGCGCAGCCGGTCGGGGTCTGAACGGCGCGTGCGGGTCCCGTTATGCGGACGAAGTCCACATAGCAGATGTCGGACATACGCGTGAAGAACAGCTGTTCCTCAAGCATCCGTTGGGTCGTGTTGGTGTTGTGCTTGTCGTTTTCCTGTGCTGAAAGCGGCAGCGCCAGGACGGCCGTAAGGGCGAGACTGAGGATTAGAAGCTTTTTCATTTTATCAAATATTTGATACCAGATGACAAATATAGCAGAATCCGGCGAAATCTTGTTTATCTTTGTCTCTCTAATGAAAATATTTTTCATAGCACTGATGCGCTACAGCCGCATCCCCGTTCCGCGCCTCAAAAGCGTCTCCGCGCAGGAGTCCGACCGCGCCCTGGCGCTGTTCCCGCTCGTCGGCTGGGTGATCGGCGCGATCTGTTTCCTGGCTTACGAGGCCGGTCTGGCGCTGGGCGGTACGCTCCTGGGCGTCGCTTTCGCCCTTGCGGCAGGGGCCCTTGCCACGGGGTGCTACCACGAGGACGGATGGGCGGATGTTCTGGACGGATTCGGCGGAGGACGCGACCGTGATTCCATCCTTGCCATAATGAAGGACAGCCGCAACGGCACTTTCGGCACGATGGGCCTGATCCTGATGACGCTGCTCAAAGGCGCGTTGCTCCATTCGGTTCTTTCGGCCTCCCGCTGCGCCGACTGGCGTGTGGCACTGACCGTTTTCATCCTTGTACATTCGCTCGCCAGGATGACATCCGGCTGCCTGATCTTCACCGCCGACTACGTGCGCGAGGGTGAAGCTGCCCGCGGCAAGCCTCTGGAGAAGCGTTGCGGCGCGCTGCAGGTTGCAGGCGTACTGTTTTTCGGACTTCTCCCGCTCTGCGCGGCCTGCCTGCTTTTCAGCCCCTGGTGCGCCGCGATCCCCGTGCCGCTGGCGCTGCTGCTTCTGGCCGCAAGGCATTATTTTTGTAGCCGCATAGGCGGCTATACCGGAGATTGCCTCGGTGCGCTGGAGCAGCTTGCCGAAGCACTTGTCCTGATCTGTATGCTGGCCGCCCTGGCGGCAAATAATATTCCCACGCTATGAAAGTCAAGTTTTTATTCGTTTACATAGCCGCAGCAGTGGCCTTTGCCGCAGTTTCGCTGTGGGTGTTCCTGTCCCGAGGACGCAACGGCCGCGCCATCCGAGCCAAGTACCGTATGGGAGGCGTGATGCTCACGGCCTGGGCGATGCTTTCGGCCTGCTCGTGCAACGGCCCGGTCCAGGTGACCTGCTACGAGCCCGTGGTGACCTGCTATGATACTGTGGCTCCTTCGGATATGGTCAGCGTGACGGCTCTGGACGATTCGAGCAGGGTGAAGCCCTCGGATACGGTCAAAGTTACCATCCGCAATCATTCCTACACCCGTTACATCTGCCGCATCACGGCCACGGAGCGCCAGGATGAGCTGATCCAGAGCGTGAGCTTTGAAGTCTCGCAGGATGCTCCTCAGGCGGAGTTCGAGTTTACCCTTGTCGATACTGATTACCGGGGACACGCCGGCGTGAGCGTCGCTGGTATCGTCACCGCTGAGGATGGCTCTCAGACAGAGGTCGTGGTGGGTACGACTTACCTCAACATCATCTGATGCCGGCTCGCACGTCGATCGGCAATGTAGTTTACGAGCTGACTGACGCTTGCAATCAGTCGTGCCATTTCTGCTACAATTACTGGCGCGACGGGAACTCGCCGATTGAGGCTCCCGATCCTGCCCTGGCCCGGCGCACGTTGCGCCGACTTCTTTCACAGGCCGCTGTCGGGACCATTTCATTCTCTGGCGGAGAGCCGCTGCTGCTTCGCAACGTGCACGATCTGGTGATGACGGCCCGTTTTGGCGGCAGCCGAGTAAATGTGCTGACCAACGGTACGCTGCTCTCGCCCGTGGCGCTTGATGCCTTTCACAGCCTCGGCGTAGGGGCGATTCAGATTCCGCTGCTGAGCGCGGAGGAGTCTGTGCACGATGCCCTGACGGGCGTTGCAGGGTCGTGGCGCAAGTCGACTGACGCTCTCTCTCGCGTGGCCGCCCTGATGCCGCAGGGAGCCTTTGCCGTGCTTGTCATAACCCGCGTCAATGCTCCGGGTATTGCAGCTACGCTGGAAATGATTCATTCGCTCGGCGTTGCCAGCGTGATGGTCAACCGTTTCAATATCGGAGGCCTCGGGCTCAAGAATGCCGCATCGCTCGTGCCTGATCGGGAGACGCTTCATCAGGCTTTTGCCGCCGTCGAGGCGTTTGCCGCAGCGCATCCTTCGATGCATTTCGTAAGCGGGGTGTGTACGCCGCTGTGCCTGATGGACACGGCCCCATTCCCGCATATCAAGTTCGCCTGGTGCAGTACTGATCTGCTCAGCCGACCGGTGGCGGTAAATTATCGGGGCGAGGTGCGTTTCTGCAATCATTCTCCGCACGTGCTGGGTAATATCTACGAGCGGCCGGTAGGAGAAATCCTTACTGATCCCGCTGTTACTGAGAGGTATGGCGCCGTCCCGGAGCGCTGCCTGAGCTGCCCTCACCTGAAGCAGTGCAACGGGGGCTGCCGCGCCGCTTCCGAGCAGGTCTATGGCACATTTTCCGCAGCCGACCCGATACTGGATATGGCCGGCGGCGCTGGTGAATGATTGGGTTCAGATCAGCCGCAGGTCGTGGCCGGTGGCGGGGAGATATTTCCCGAGCAGATCTTCCGTACGGATCTTGACAAAGCAGGTGGCGGTACCGTCCGTGCAGGCGAACCATTCGCCGCAGGCGATATCCTTATCCATCACCAGATGCACTTGCGAGGAGGCAGGTATCGCGGCGCTGAGGATGGTCGTTGCCCCGACCAGTACTCCTGTCAACTCCCAGAGTTTGTCAGCAGGAGCAAATGACACCCTCGGAATGCCGAGCGCGCCACAGAATTCGCGGGTCACGAAGGGCTTGTCATCGCTCGTCACATACAGGTAGAACTCCGTCTGCTGGCGGTTGCAGAGAAATACAGTCTTGACGATACGCACGCCTATCTTAGTGGAGATGTGACTGCAGTCTTCCATCGTAATGCCGGGGTCCGTATCGACTCTTTCGAATGGAATATCCAATGCAGCGAAAGTCTCATAGACCTTGCGCTGAAGCTCCGACGAAAACTCTTCCGGAGGCGTACTCTGTATCGGTCCGACCTTGAACATCACTGACAGAGCATTTCCATAGATGTGTACTGAGGCAGCATCCCGAGGCTGCGGTAGAAAGACATTGCACCGGGATTGCACTCCCATACGTGCAGAGTGATATTGTAGCAGCCCTGCTCGCGGGCAAACTCCCTTACATACTCGAAAAGGGCCTTCCCGACGTGCCGGCCGCGGGCCTTCTCATCCACGCATAGATCATCGATGTAAAGCGTCTTTAGAGGCATCAGGCTGAGGCTTTCCTGCTTCTGCAGCACACAGAAAGCATATCCGAGCACCCTGTCGCATTCTTCGTAGACGAATACAGGAGTGAGAGGATCGGCAAAAATGCCCAACAGTTCTTCATCCGAATACTTCTTGCCCTCCGGGCGGAAAAGGTCCGGACGCCCCTCGTGATGGACCCTCAAGACCTGTCCCAGCAGATCATTGACTGCATCCAGGTCCCTTGCTTCAGCTTTACGTATCATACGGCAAATATACGAAAACTGCGCCTATCGTCCCATTTTCAGGGACGATGATGACATTTTCCGCCTTTTTTGCGACTATCGTCCCTGTTTTCGGGACGATAGGTACACTTAGACACTGCAAGGAGGCAGGCTGAATCCTGTCCTAAAGCAGGTCGGCAAGGGCGATGGCTGCGACGGATTCGATGATGACGGGGCAGCGAAGGGCGATGCAGGTGTCGTGGCGGCCGCGGATCGAAATCTCGGCCGGCTGACCGTTCGAGAGATTGATGGTCGCCTGCGGCTGTGAGATGCTCGCCGTCGGGCGGATCTGCACCTGGAAAACGATCGGATTGCCATTGGTGATGCCACCGTTTATACCGCCGTTATGGTTGGTATCGGTCTGGCCGTCTGTATCGACCAGATGGTCGTTGAAATCCGATCCGTACATTGCTCCGCAGCTGGCACCGTCGCCGAAACTGATGGCTTTTACGCCCGGGACGGAAAATGCAAGATGGGCTATTTGCGACTCGAGCGAGTCGAAAAACGGCTCTCCGACTCCCACAGGAATGCCGCTGGCGGTGCACTCGATGCAACCGCCGACCGAATCCTGATTGGCCGCAGCCGTTTCGATAATAGAGGACCAGAGGCGCGTTTCACTGCTGCCGCCGATGCTCTTGATCCTGGCCGAAATCCTGATGGCGGGCAGGGCCTGCGCGAGCATCTTGCGGGCGACGGTCCCGGCGGCGACCAGCGGCAGAGTCATCCTGCCGGAAAACATTCCGCCTCCGCGAATGTCGTTAAATCCTTCGTATTTGCGGTCGGCGGCAAAATCAGCGTGTGAAGGCCGGGGCAGAGTGCGGAACTCTGCGTAGTCCTCACTGCGGGTATCTTCGTTGGCAAATACTATGGTCAGCGGAGCGCCGGTAGTATAGCCCTTGTAGAGTCCCGAGACAATCTGCGGGATGTCCTTCTCCTTGCGCGCGGAAGTGCATTTGGCAAGGCTGGCGATATCACCGTCCCTGCGACGGCGAAGATCCTTAGCGAAATCCAGGGCGCGGAGCTTCATCCCGGGCTTGACGCCGTCGATGACAATGCCTGTGAGCGGTCCGTGTGATTCGCCGAAGATGGTTACTTTGAATTTATTGCCGAATGAGTTCATTACCGTTGTGGTTATTGCCGGATGCCCAGCGTTGTTACAAAGTTAGGAAAAGATTTGCTGATGCAGCCTATATCGTCGAGCCTTACCTCCAGTGGAGAAAACATAGCCGTGACGATGAGGGCCATCGCAATCCGGTGGTCGTTGTGGCAGCTGCACAGGACTGCGCCGCCGCCCATAGCGTGAGGTTGGAATCCTCCATCCCCGTCGATGATAAGGGTATCATCTTCGATATACAGCCTGAATCCCAGGCGGGACCATTCGCAGACGATGTTTTCGGCGCGGTTGCTCTCTTTGCTTCTGAGCCGGCCGACGCCCCTGATGCGGCTTTGCCCGTGGCGGAATACAGCCAGCGTTACGAGGATGGGGAACAGGTCAGGACAATCTGTCGCGTCGAATGTAAACGGCTCCTTCGTCCCGGCGACCTGCATCAGGGCTTCATCCGCCTGTGAGGTGCCGGTGCGAAGTCCTTCGAGGTATAGCTTGGCGCCTTCGGCCTCTCCGCCCTCGCGCGAAGCCAGCGCCGCAGCTGCGATAAGAGGCGCCGCGCTGCTCCAGTCGGGCTCGATATCCATCTCGGCCGAAGTATAGGACTGTCCTGAAGGAATGATAAATGAAACGTTTCCAGACGTTTGCGAAACGTTTTTACACGTTTCTACACGGATACCGAAGTGACTGATGGTCTCGATGGTAAGCCGGATATACGGGGTACTGACTGCCAGGATGACGTTTAGCCGGATATCTTTGCGCAGCAGCGGCAGCAGCATCAGCATCCCCGAGACGATCTGTGATCCGCCCCGGCCGCTGAGTGTAAGATCGGCGTAGCTCCCGAAATCTTCGCCGGCGCAGATGTCTGCGGGCAGGAACTCCCCGCCGCAGCGGTATTGCGGTGAGCATTTTATGCCTGCGGCGCGCAGATTGTCGAAAGTATCCTTCATATCCCGGCCGTTGAGGGTGCCCTTGCCCAGCAGCGTATAAGTCTGATGGTTGCGCGAAGAAAGGTATGCAAGCAGCGGCATCAGCAAACGCGCGAGGATGCCTGACTCTCCGCATTCGATCCTCGAGGGAAGCTCCCAGCAGTCAATGCCGGGGCTTGTTATCTCAAGACCCGGGGCGCCCTCTTTCACCGTGCAGCCGCAGGCCTTGGCAAATGCGATCGCCGATAGCGTATCGTCGCACTCTGTATATCCCCTTAAGATACTCTTGCCACGCACTATTGCGGCAGCTACGATCGCCCGCTGCGCGATGCTTTTGGAGCACGGGAGGCTGCGCGTGGCTGAGCCCTGTTCGTGCATTTCGCGTATGAGTCCGCACTGGCTGGCCCGTGGGACGGCAAAGCCATATTGGCGCTCATTCAGAAGGGCTTGCATCTGCGTGGCACTGTACTGCCCCGGAGCTGTCGCCACGCCGGCGGAGCAGTAGGTAAAAGGTGCTCCCAGAGAGAGCATTACGCTCCGCGTAAACTGTCCTGCTTCACCCATCGCAAAAGCCAGGAGCCGGCCCTTGCGCCCGGGGGTGTAGAGTCGCAGGATGCGAGAGGCCTCGGCGGTGTCATTTGCCGTGGCGGCAATCTTGACTATATCCGCGCCAAGGCTGAGGCATTGGCTGAAAGAGACTTCCAGCTCCTCACAAGAAGGCATTTGGCCCGGGAAATGCCGCGAGACGATCAGGCCAGTCGCAGAGCCGCTGGTGGAGATAGCTTCTTTGACTGCCTGCAGATGCCGCGCCGGTGCGCAGGCGTCAATGTCGATGTATGCCGCTCCGCATCGCACTGCAAGCAGCATTTGCCGAAGCGCGGTATCTTCATCCTCGGCGCAGCTGCGATAGGTGAAAATAATATTCGGATACTTGAGCAGCAATGCCTCCAGAAGGCTGTCTTCCATCCGGCACAGATCCCCCCGGATCTCTATCAACCCTGCAGCGGCGGCGCTGAGGGGTGAGTCTATCAGGAGAAGGCGGGCCTGAGAACTCTCGCCGAAGCTGATGCAGATACGCTTGTCGAGGGCTTGAAGGGTCATCTCAGCAGGGAATGGATTAGGGATTGGAGTTGCGTCAGGGGCATCATCACGTCGCGCACGTCGCCGATTGCTGCCGGAAGTATGAGGTGGATCGCATCCGAAGAGACCTTCTTGTCGGCTGCGATGGCGCGGGTCAGTCCGTCCGCAGGAAGCTCGCACGAAACGGGCAGACCGACCGAACGAAGGTCCCCAGCCAGCTCGTCAGCGAGTCCCCGCTCGCACAGGTTTACGGCCTCGGCAACGCGGGCCGCAAGGACCATTCCGATGGCCACGGCTTCTCCGTGAAGCAGGCCGTCGCGGCCGTCGGCCGTTGCACCTGAAACCTTCTCGATAGCGTGCGCGAAGGTGTGTCCGAGATTGAGAAGACGCCTTTCGCCGCACTCCTGTTCGTCGCGGGAGATGACGCCCATCTTTATCTCAGTACAACGTGAGATAAGCATAGATAATACACTGGAGTTTAGCCATATATCAGGCTCTGAAACCGCGAAGAAATCAAGCGTTTGGCGGTAGCTCGCAGCGTCGTAAATGGCAAAAGTCTTGAGCATTTCGGCGATGCCTTCCCTCCAGTATCGAAGGGGCAGCGTGCGCAAAAGCTCCGTGCAGATGCAGACCCATTCGGGCTGCCGGATGGTGCCGAGGATATTTTTGAAACCCTGGAAATTGACGCCGTTCTTGCCGCCGATCGAAGCGTCCGCCTGGGCCAGAAGGGTGGTGGGCACGAAGGCAAATCTTACCCCGCGCTTGTAGATGGCCGCAGTGAATCCGGTCAGGTCGCAGGTGATGCCTCCGCCCACACCGAGCAGGAAACTGTCTCGATCTGCGCCCAGGCCGCTGAGCCGCTCGGCGATGCGAAGGACGGTCTCCATCGTCTTGCCTCCTTCGCTGGCGTGAATACGGATGATGTTGCAGCCTTCAAAAGCGGGCGTCAGCGTTTCGAGCGCATCGTCCAGTATGACGAACACCCTGCCCGGCCGGGGCAGCATCTGCCTGATCCCGCCGATATCCTGCGTAAATAAGAGTTCCATACTTACAAAGATAGCAAATTGCCCGTTACGGCCGTTGGGCAGTTGCGTTTTTTTCGTACCTTTGACCTGATGAATATGGCAATCGGCAAATTAAGCCTCGAGGGCATTGGGCAGGACAGACCCTTCGTTATCGCAGGTCCCTGCGCAGCAGAAAATCGCGAACAAGTCTTGGGCACGGCGGAAGCGCTCAGCCGCATTGGCGTGCGCTATTTCCGCGCAGGCGTGTGGAAACCCCGCACCCGGCCCGGGGGATTCGAGGGAGTCGGCAGCATCGCTTTTGAATGGATGCAGGAGGCTCGCGAGCTTTACGGCCTGCGGATTGCCACGGAGGTCGCTACGCCGCACCACGTCGAGGCTGCCCTTGCGGCCCATACCGACCTGCTCTGGATCGGCGCCCGCACGACAGCCAGCCCATTTGCCGTCCAGGAGATTGCCGAAGCTCTCAAAGGCACCGGCGTACAGTTGCTGATCAAAAATCCCGTCAGCCCGGATCTGAGCCTCTGGTGCGGTGCGGTAGAGCGTTTCCTCGAGTCGGGACTGCGCCGGATCGGCCTTATCCATCGCGGCTTTTCGTGGATCGGAGGCAGTTCCTGCCGAAATGCTCCGCTGTGGAACCTTCCCATTGAGATGCGCCGTCTCTGGCCTGACGTTACGATGGTTTGCGACCCGAGCCATATCGGAGGCCGCCGCGACCTTGTAGGACCGCTTGCCCAGCAGGCTCTGGACCTGGATTTCGACGGCCTGCTGATTGAGTCCCACATAGACCCTGCCTCGGCGCTTTCGGACCGCGGCCAGCAGCTGACTCCGAAGGAGCTGGAACTGACGCTGAAGTCCCTGCACCGCCGCGAAGATGCCCCTATGCCCAGCGAGGTCTCCGCGCTTCGAGGCCGCATCGATGCCCTTGACCGGGAAATGATCGAGCTGCTCGCTGCCCGCCAGGAGATCACCGACAGTATAGGCCGCTACAAGAAGTCCAATGACCTTCCCCTGCTCCAGAGCGGCCGCTACAGGGAGATCATTGCCGACCGCGCCCGTCTGGCCCGCGAGAAAGGCCTGGACCCCGACTACGTCACGGCCCTGATGGAAACCATCCACGACGAGAGCATCCGCCGCCAGGTCGAACCCTGAGTACCGCCTACCTCCGGCATTCATTCCCCGCCGCCGACTCGCTCCGCCCCGGCATAGAATATCCCCATACTGTACCTATCGTCCCAAAAACAGGGACGATAGTCGCAAAAAAGGCGGAAAATGTCATCATCGTCCCCGAAAATGGGACGATATGAACACTTACGTCAATAAAAAGCAATCTATGTAGTCACATTGTCGAGCAGCCTGGTCACCTCTCCGTATGTCATTCCTGTAATACGCGCCATCTGATTGATATTGGCGCAGAATCTAAACTTGAGTTGTCTTAGATATTCAGTCTTCTCCTTTTCGGTAAGTTCGAGAAAATTGGTTTTTCTAAATAGACTTGATATAATATCGGATGATGCGCTTGTGATTATCTGATCCCGGAATGTGGGGCGGTTATCATCTGTTGTTAGGATTCTTTTGGCTTTGGAAGAACTATTGAGGAAATAATTCATCCTTTGGGGTGTACGATATAGCGACTCAACGCTTTCGACATCCACAAACGAACGAGGGTCAATGAATCCATATCCGTTGATAATCCATTCTGAAGGCAGGGTTTGATTCGAGGAACGGAGTAGGTTGCGTATGCGTCGGAATGACATCTCTCCTAGCAGATCCCCTGTCAGAGGCATTGTGTTAAAAAAGGCGTTACCGGTTCCCCAGAGGTATTGCGTAGGATGAGAACAAATATTTGCCGCGACACAGTTCATCTGAACATATGCGATTGCCCTTTCGAGGGACTCTTTTTCTTCGTAAATCGTCTGAATATCTACATCGTTTTTCCTCAGGAACTCTTTCTGCCCGTATTTTTGCCGCAGATACTTTGAATATCTACACTTAAATCCATTTATGAAGTCGTTAACCGATGAGTTCTTTCCATACAGTATAAAATGCACGTGATTAGACATAAGAATAAAAGCCTCGATAGAGATGTTCGAACAAAACGCTTGTATTGCGACGTAATTCATCCCTATTGGAAAATCCTCTTCCTGCACAAACCACAACCCGCTCTCCAAGTGCGCCGTAGTAACTAGATAATGGTTTTTGATTCTCATTTGCTTTTGTCTTATGTCGCCAAGGTATAACAGAAATATAAACCATCAGGCGACAAAAAGAGGGTGATTGCAGATTGTTCACTAGATAAAATTTAAAAAAAGCGTGCCCACCGTCCCAAAAATGGGACGATAGTCACAGTGAACGGGAAAGTTTATCGTTTTATCTCTAATCTCAGGACTCGCATAGGACGGTCGGAACCGGCAAGGGATGCATCGACACAGGTCTCGCCGGTGGGGATGAAACCGCACTTCTCCATAACCCGGCCGCTGGCAGGGTTATCTATGAAGTGACTGCTGATCAGTGACGGGATATCCGTTGTCCGGCGGATATGGTCAATCATCAGACCAAGCGCCTCAGTGCAAATGCCCTGGTTCCAATAGGGTTTTCCCACCCAATAGCCTAACAGCGGCTCCCCCTCGCGAGACGGAAGATTGTTGCCCTCACAAGGCAGATAGCCTATTGCGCCGATGGCTTCGCCCGTCGCCTTGAGTTCTATCGCCCAAGTGGTATCATTGCGGAAAACGGTCTGGATCACTTCCAGACTTTCCTCTACTGACTTATGCGGCGGCCATCCTGCACACGGCCCCACATCCTGATCAGAAGCATATTTAAACAATGCTACGGCGTCACTTTCACACCAGGGACGGAGTACAATCCTTTCAGTTTCCATCATTAATTTCATTTCACAAAGATACGCCCTCGCCGACCAATTCCACAAGGGCGTTTTTTTGATTCCAGATACCGTCAATTCACTCAGCGGACCACTTCCAGCGGGCCGGGGAAGCCTGCTACTGCGCGCCAGTGGGATGCGTAGAGGGATTCGATGCTGACTGTCGGAGCCTTGAATACGCCGTCCAGGACGGCGAAGAAGGTCTCCGAGATGACGGTGCTTTCCTCCGGCCAGCTTTCGAACCAGTAGAGCGTCTGCGACTTCTGTACGTCGCGGTATCCGCCGAAATACCACGAATACGGTCCTGAGAGCTGGTCCACGGGACGCAGGGCAGCCTCACGGGGAGCGCTCAGGCATACGAAACTGCGGTTCTCCTGACTCCAGACACGGTACTCGGCGCGAATCTTGTCACCGCGGCTGATCACATCTCCATCGGCAATCTCCTCCCAGCCTGCAAGCGTAACTCCCGTCTCGCCGGTAGCGTTGCCTGAGACATAGGAACGGGACTTCTCACGAAGGAATCGCCGCTGGATGGTAAAGCCGTCGCCAGAGGGACGCACATCGGCAAATGGCATCTCTCCTTCGCCCCAGAGAGTGACGATACGCGTCTCAAGCACCTCGTCAGAGCCTCCCAGGACAGCATCGATGGCATCCACGAAAGCCGGCTCGGAGGTCCACTGCTGCGTCTCGTTCTGAAGCATAAGCCACAGGCGGATGCCGTCGGCGACCACATCCGGACGAGGTTCGGAATATTTCCATTTGGCGAGAGCCTTAACCCCCTCCTCGCTCTGCGCGTAAGTCGAAAGCACCTCGCAGAGCAATGCGTGAGCATAAGCCTCGCCCTCCAGCAGACCGCGCCAGGGCATTACGGCATTGGGGTAATACCAGCCTCCGTCACGATGCGCGACTGCGTAGCCGAGCAGCGAAAGGACATCCGCGCGCTGCGAATTGGCAAGCTTGCGGCGGGTAAACCAATTGATACCCCAGGCCTTGGCCAGCTCGGTACCGCCAGGCAGCTGCGAGAGATTCTGCAGCGTACGGAGGCGGCGCGCCTTGGCAAGGATACGGCCTTCAAGTCCGCGTCCGTCACGTGAGGAAGGGACCAGCCAGGCCCTCAGATCCTTACAGGTCTGCCTGACCGCCTTCTTTGCGGCCTTGTCCGAAGGCATCTCGAACGGCACCTCAGGATAGAATGAACGAACATAGCCATACTGCTCGACGCTCAAGCCGCAGCGCCAGTACTCGATGGGCGTAACCATTGATTTGTCAAGCCAGCGGACGGTCGAACTCAGGTCAGGTATGTCATAGCCGCGGTTGCGCAGGCGGGCCATCCGCTCGAGCACCACCGCCGTGATGATGCGGTTGGACTGCAAACCTTCGAACCACGCGAAGCCGCCGTCATCATTGCGGCAGGCCAGAATCCGACGCATCAGCTGCGAAGGGTCGTTGCCCCTGCCCTCTGGTTCGCAGACGGGATTGAGAGTCGAAGAGAGGACCATCGAATAGTAGCTCTCGGTCAGCGAGAGCACATCCCGGCCACGAACCTCGACGTGCTCGGGCACAGCCTCACGGATCAGATCGATCAGCGATACGACCTCCGGCTCGCCCTGCGGCTGCACATTTACGAAACGGCTCCGCAATTCCTCAACGGCGGCATCAAGATCAGCCGCAGCAGGAAGTACCCTGGAATAGGCTTCCCGGATCTTCTGCTTATCGGGATAAAGCTCTATTTCAGCCTTGAGAGCATCGCCGAGTCCTTCATCCTCTTCGAATCGCGCCGTAATGGTCATCGCTTTTGCAAAAGTGCCGCGCGAATCAGCTCCGGGGACAGTAATCAGAATATCCTGCACGAAATGTCCTCCGGCGTCTATGGAGATGCGCGATTCAGTCCTGTCCAGAATCTTCGCGCCAAGACGGCGTTCGGTAAAAAGAGTACCCGAAGCCTCACGCTCGAGGCTGTTGGATACGGTAAGGCTCAGGCGGCAGGTATCACCTTCAAACATATAGCGCGGCGGCTCCATCTGCAGCAGGATGGGCAGCGAGACGATAGTTTCTTCGCAGCAGACCGCATTGCGGAAATCCTTCGAGTGGGCAAACATCTGCACGTAGTAAGTCGAGAGCTTGTCAGAAGTACGGAATCTGAAGCTCAGCCGCCCGTCGCCGTCGGCGCGCAGCATCGGATAGAATGCCAGTGCAGTCTCCATTTTCTCGCGAAGAATGATCGGCTGCGCTGATTCTTCGTCCGAAGCGGACGATTTGGTCGCAGCGGCATCATTTACCATCTCCTTCCTGACCATAGATTCTTCGACAGAATAAAACGCCACCCCGTTTACGCTGCCGCCGAGGGCCCTGTACCTGAATCCGTCATCCGGCTCGCCGCCGATACCGGTCACGAAACCTGCGGAAGTTGAAGAATACAGGTAATCAACCGAGGGCAGCGCGGCCCGCAAAGCGTGCCACTTATTGGGCCGGATGGCATCGAGACTCTTGTCAAATATAGCCACGGCAACTTCAGCCCCGGGCTCGGTCCTGAGCGTAACGGTGTATTCGCTGCGCGGGCGAAGCGGGCCCCGAAGAGGCTCCATCTCCAGCGGCAGGACATCCTGATTCGTCTCGCGACGGAACGTATAGTCATACTGCGAGCAGCTGTAGTCCTTAAATGAGAACAGGTTGACCGACAGAAGCGCCGGCATTTCTTCCAGGCATTTGAAAGAAATGGTCCTGAGCGAACTTTTCGCCCCGCGGCGGCCGTCAATCTTCACGTTATGCACGGCATATACGGCGCGGTCGGGCCCGTAGAGGGTCACCGCCCACCAGCGCGGACCGCAACAGCCGCCGATTGTGACATCGAACGTACCGTCCTCCGCGATGGTCTCCCCGTCCGCCATCACCAACAGACTCAGAGGCATATCGAGGACCGTTTCTCCGGGCTTGAGACGAAGCAGGCAGAATTGCTGATCGGGGCGCAGGAACCATTTTTCGCGCCACTCATCGCCAGCCGAGATAACCTCGATGCGGTAGAGACCCGAAGGCAGGGAATGCATATCAAGCACATATTCCTGGCCGAGCGGAGTCTCGTAGCGCTTTATCTCGCGGCCCTGCCAGTCGCTCAGACTGAACTGCACGGTACCACGGACACCGGGCCGCTCGGTATTGAACGTCAGACGGGCCTGATCTTCGACGAGTATCCGGCTCTGAGGCCCATCGAAGGAAGGAAGATCATCATCAGAGAGTTCTTCATTCTCATCGATATAGAAAAATCCGCGTTTGAGATCGGCGATATCAAGCGTCAGCGATACATTGCGGTTGACGTAGCAAGAGGCGTATTCTTCGCAGGTCTCTCCGCCGGTATCCACCACGCGTAACCTTATATAGTACTGGCCGTATTCACTTGGCACGAACTGCAGGCTGAAAGAGCCGTCGGCGGCCACCTCAACAGGCATTTCTTCGTTGTAAATGAGACTCCATCGGCGGATCATTGCGCTGACCGAGGAGGGTGCCGTGGCGTGGCCTGAGTAGCGTACGATGCGGCCGCTGATACTGACAGTATCACCCGGCAGGTGCATCCGCTCGTCCCTGTCAAACTGGATCTCGAATGTGGGAAGTACTGCGTCCTCAACCCTCACGCTGCCCGAGGCCACATATCTGCCTTCGCTCTGGAGCGTGAGTCTGAACAGGCCCCGTCGGCCGCCTTCGGGCAGGACGAAAGAGCCTTCGGCGCTGCCCATTTCTCCCGTCAGGTGAGTCAATGAGCCGCACTCGTTGCCTTCGGGATCGGTTATCGTGACCGAAATGGTCGCAGAGGGTTCGATCCGGCGTTTCCCGACCAGCGTGCCGCGCCACGTGATCACTTTGTAGCGGACGGTATCGCCCGGATTGTATGCGCCCCGGTCGGTGAGCAGGCAGCCCATCAGCGGATCTTCGTCGCTGACCGAGCCGTATCTGCGGTACGATACATCTATGGGAGAGGACTGCATTAGCGTGCCGTCGGCAGCCTTCGAGGTCACATAGACGCGCCAGTTGCGGGTCTTTTTGCGGATCTGATCGCCCATTGAGTGCGGCAAAGGACAGAATCCTCCCGTGCCGAGGGTGTCCTGCCCTACTATTTGCTCGCCCTCGAGCAAATGGACGATCGCACTGCTGAGCGGCTTGCCGCTGAGGCCCTCTGCCGCGTACAGGCAGATGCCGCGGCCGTCCTGGCGCTGCGAAAGGGCAATACGGTAGCGGCCGTAGCGGGTAACGGCTTCCGCATCTTCGCCGGTGGCCTTGATCAGGTATTCGCCATCATCGAGCGAAGGCAATGCAAGCCTCAGTGTGTCACGCACGTAGAATGACGCTGCGGCGTTATTCATCGTCCATTCGCGAAGCTGCTGCTCGCCCGCGCTATCGAAGAGCCGCAGGCTTACTTTCGCAAGGTTGCGAAGGCCGATATAGAGAGTGTCTGCCGCGATGCCAAGGGTTATGTCGCTGCCCTCGAGCGTCTTGAGCAATCTTTCGATATCATCGATGCGCGAGGCTATGTCTTTTTCCCTTCCGGTAAATGCGGCCCTTTGCTTTTCGAAAGAACGG
Source organism: uncultured Bacteroidia bacterium (assembly GCA_902773925.1). Taxonomy (GTDB): domain Bacteria; phylum Bacteroidota; class Bacteroidia; order Bacteroidales; family UBA932; genus Cacconaster. The sequence continues at coordinate 78,267 of CACYGI010000006.1, forward strand.
CAGATGCCCTGCAGGGCTATGTAGCTTTGCTGCGACGCTTTTGTCTGTTCGAGTTCGTTGAATTGAAGCCTCAGCACCGCGGCTGCCGAGAACAGACCCGCGGCCGTCCCGCTGTAGAGTCGGGCCAGCGAATCCATCTTTGCCCGACGGCCTTTGTCGATGCTTACTTTGGATACCACGTAATAGTCCAGTGCCGGTCGCTGGGGATAACGGTCCGCGATAGCCGCAGAGAGGGCTTTGTACACATCGTCTGCCTGAGGATTGAGGGCATTGAAACTGCGTCGTCCCATTAGCATCCAGAGGGCGTATTCGGCATCATCGGAGATATAGTCCGCGAGTGCTCCGCCAAGGTATGAGCCTATCTCGCTCCAGAGGCCGGGAGTGCGTCCGGCTGCAAGTTCGCTGCGGCGCTTTCCGACAAATTCGAGCATCTCTGATGAGTTGCTTCGGGTTATCTCGCGCATCCACGCGAGGGTTACCATCGGGGAGTCGTACCGCTCTACTGAGGCCGTGACCTGGCTTCGGATACTGTCCCGCAGCTTCCAGTTGCGCGAGACGACTACGTCTATCTTGAGGCGGCTGGCGCGGAAATAGTCGATGTCGAGACGGTCTTTTTCGGCCTTGGAGAGTATCTCGTCAAGTATCCGCTCCATCTCTGCGGGCCGGTCTGCCTTGGCTGCCTGTTCGTACTGGCGCCATTGCGAGGTAAGGACGAGGTCCGTTTCATCTGCTGCTGCGGTCACCGATATCGTGATGCACGCGACGACCGCTTCGATATATGCGATAAGCCTTTTCATATGGCATTGAATTTTTCTTAAGCCTTTAATTCAATAATTGTTCCAACGGGCCGCCTCCGGCTTCGCCGCGAGGTCAGCCCCCATTGACCGCCGGCTCCGCCCTTCGCGCCTCGAAGTTATATTTTTGCACGCCTCGCGGCTTAGCAAATAATATAACTATCTCGGCTCCACCAGGCCACGCGCAAGCCGGCTTGGTTATCTCCGGCCACCGAAGCCGCCGGGACCGCCGAAGCCGCCATAGCCGCCGCGACCGCCGCGCGCATTGCGGTTGTCATTGAAGCGGTAGGTGAATGAAAGGATGATGTAGCGGCCGAGGGTGTTGCTGACCGTCTCGCGATAATAAGCATCCTCGTCACGGACGGAGACCGACTTTTCGAGGCCGAGTATGTCATAGGCGCGCAGCGAAATGATGCCCTTGCGCTTAAGCACTGTCTTGGATATCTGCGCCGTCCAGACCGTCTCGGAGGGCTGTGCCTTCTCGTAGTTCATATACCACTTGTACGTGATCTGGCTCTCGACGGTCAGGCCGAGGCGCTCCTGGGTCCAGTTGATGCGGCCCGACACCTGATTGTTGAAATGGGTCGTCACCTTCATCGTATCGGTCATCACGTACGTATTGTTCATCCGGGTGCGGCCGTTGACGACAGCTTCAAAATTGTCCGAACGGTAGGTCAGGCGCAACTGCTCGGTGACCGCGAATGAGTTGGTGATGCTGCGCAGGAAGTCCGGCGAGACATCTATGTCTTCGTAATCCTCGTTGAAGAGCACATAATCGAATTCGCCGTCGCTGTAGTATTTGTTGGTATCAATCCTGCCGTTGCGTCCGGTATAGGACGAACGGTAGTTGTAGTTGAGCGATATCTGGTCGTAAATCTGGAACTTGGAACGCGCTATGGGCGAATTGATATAGGTCTGAAGGCTTCCCGAATAGGTATTGTGGCCGTTGAACGGCATCGAGTACTGCACACCGCCGTTGTCACGCCAGGTAGCGTTGACGATGGGGTCCTGGTTGGCCGTTCCGTTGAGCCGGACACTGATGGTCCGGTGAGCCTTGCGGTTGGTAAAACGGTAATCTGCCGTCAGACGGTGCTGGAAAGTGGGCTTCAGGTAAGGATTACCGAAGGATATGCGCAGAGGATTGGAATTGTCCGGGACCGGCATCAGCTGCGTCAGTGAAGGCTGCGACGAACTTCCGCGGTAGTTGATGCGGATATTGCTGGACGTGTTTATATCGTGGCGGAACATTGCCTGGGGCGCCCAGTTGGTCACGGTACGGTCGTAAGTGTCGGTGCGGCCGCGGCGCGTCGTCTCATTGTGCGTCTTTGTAGGCACGCCTGCGAAACCCAGCTGTATCTGGGTTTTCTTCTTCTGGTAGAGGAGACTTCCTCCGACGCGCTGCGTCAGCGAACGGTTGATGATGTTGTTGGAGTAAGTGATATCGTACTCCTCCCCTTCCGTATTATAATAGGGCTCGTGAAGGAACCTTTCGGGATCGAAAATGCCGCTGCGGTACGTATCCTTGACCGACTCGCTGAGGCGCCAGCTGATATTGTAGTTGGCCTGCAGGTAGAATCCGTTGCCGATAGGCTCCGTGTAGGTAAATCTGCCCGTGACCGAACGCGTATCGGCGGTGCGCGTGTACCGCTGGTTGACCAGCGAATCCAGATACTGCTCGCCTTCGTCGTATGAATACATCCGCGTCTGGGACTGGTTGTAGCCGTCGCTGCCGTTATGGCTCAGGTTATAATCCAGCCGGAATGTAAATGTACGTCCGGGAATCAATATCTTCTGGCGGAAAGTCAGGTGGCCTGCCGTCGAATAGTTCAAATTGCCGCCGATGCTGCTCCGAAAACCGGTATTGTCGAGCACCGTGCCCGTGGAATATGCCGACTGCGTCGAGAAATCCGTCCGCTCGTCGAACGTTCCCTTGCCGAAGTTGAATTCTGGCTCGAAGATGAGCGAGGTGTTTTTCGAGAAATCGTGCTTCATCCTGATGCCGATGCGGTGGCCCTGGGTGCGGGTGTCGTGCACGCCGTTGTTGTCCGTCTCCAGGTCGTATGCGTCGTAGTAGCGGCGCGTGAAGCTGCCGTTTTCGACATATTTGTCACCTAATGTATAGACATAGTTGGCCGAAAGTTCCATCTTGCCGCCGAACAGCATCCAGGTGCCGTTGGCGCCGGCCATCCAGGAGGTATTGATGCCGTTGCCAGTAACCTGGGCATTGCGCATCCCCGCCATCGCGTTGGCAGTATTGTCGGTCGCGCCCTGGTTGTTGGTATTGTTGCCGCTGAGGATCGCCGCGAGCTGGTTGTTCTGCGTAAACTTTCCCACGAATGCATTGCCGAAGTAGCGCCAGTCGTCGATTACCGCACCCAGCTCGGACGTCTGGCCGCCGCTCGGGATGTCGTGTCCGCCGGCCACCGTGGCATTGGCGAACAGACCGCGCATGCGGCCGGGATTGAAACTCAGGTCGATGACCGTCTCACGTTCGCCGTCATCGATGCCGGTAAATTCGGCCTGCTCGGACTTCTTTTCGATGAGCTTGATCTTGTTGATGACCTTGGCCGGGATATTCTGCGAGGCGATCTTCGGATCGTTGAGGAAGAATGTCTTGCCGTCGATGGTTATCTTCTTGATGGTCTCGCCGTTGATGGTGATCTTGCCGTCATCGTCCACCTCGACGCCCGGGAGCTTTTTGATAAGGTCCACGAGCATATCTGTATCATTGGACTTGAAGTAGTTGGCGCTGTATTCGAGGGTGTCCTGCTTGACCTCGACCGGGTTCAGGTCCGCTGATATACGGGCGGCATCGAGCGTCTCGCTGTCCACCTGCATGCGTTCCACGCCGAGGACGAGGTTTTCATTTAGCTCCTTCTCGAGGGTCCACGGCTTGTACCCGAGCAGCTCGGCCTTTATAATATATGTACCGGGGTTGATGTTACCTATTTCTACGAATCCTTCAGAGTTGGAAAGCGAATAATACGCCGGCTTGTCAGCGCCTTTTTTGGTGAGCGAGATGGTGGCGAATCCGACCGGCTCGTTGGTGCCGGCCTCCTGCAGCGTTACGCTGAATTTCAATTTGCCGCGCTGCGCGGACGCATCCCAAACGGTCGGCAGCAGCAATGCCAGGCATAATATCAGACGAAAAAAACTGCAGGCTCGGTTCATAGTGTCAGTACACTGTAATAGTTATCAGACTGCTCTTGCGGACGGAAGTTTAAACCGGCGCAAACAGATCTGTCAGTCGCTGGTGCAAATATAACACGTAAAAAATTAACTTTGCATCGTTTAAACGAGTATAAACGTTTAAATTTTCAGTAGAAACGTTTAGAAACGCATAAAAACGGATAGAGCGATGAAGGTCAACGGGCAGAAGAAAACGGTAGAAGTGGCGGCGGCGGTTATTTTTGACGGGGCGAAGGTGCTGGCCACAAGGAGGCTCGGGGGACCGTGGGACGGCTGGTGGGAGTTCCCGGGCGGAAAGATCGAAAGCGGCGAGAATGCAGGCGATGCGGCAGTGCGCGAATTGCGCGAAGAGCTCGACGTGGATATCACCCTGAAGGGCCTTCTGAGCATTCTCGAGTGGGATTATCCGGAGTTTCATCTTCGGATGCACTGCTTCGAAAGCCGCCTCGCAGATCCTGCCCACGCTATGCATCTGAGCAGTCACAGCGCTGCCTGCTGGCTCGCTCCCGGCAAACTCTATTCGGTCCGCTGGCTGCCTGCAGACCTTCAGTTCATCAAGTCTCTCGACCTGCTGCAATATATCAAGCAAAACATCATTACAAGATACGACCACTTCGACCGCGGGCACGATCGCAATCACGTTGAGACGGTCATCTCACAAGCGATGCATCTGGCTGATTTCTACGATGTGGACCGTATGATGCTGTACACGGCGGCTGCTTATCACGATACCGGCATCTGCGAAGGTCGCGAGCATCATCATACAGTTTCCGGACGGATCATCAGGGAGGATTCCCGACTGCGCGAGTATTTCACTCCCGACCAGATCGAGACCATCGCACAGGCGGCGGAGGATCATCGGGCTTCGGCTAAGACAGCCCCCAGAAGCATATATGGAAGGCTTTTGGCGGAGGCTGACCGCATCATCGAGCCTATGACCATCATCCGCAGGACAGTGCAGTTCGGACTGAGCCACGAGCCTCAACTGGACCGCGAAGGACAGTGGGAACGGACGCATTCACACCTTAAGGAGAAGTACGGCGAAGGCGGCTATCTGAAGCTATGGATTCCGGAATCAGACAATGCCGAACGGCTTGCGGCCCTGCGCAAGATTATCGCCGACACTCCCCGACTCCGCACTATATTCGACGAGATTTATAAGGAAGAGACGCGCTAACTTCAGCTTCGCCCCTACGCGCCTCGAAGTCATATTTTTGAACGCACTAGTGCTTTGCAAATAATATAATTATCTCGGTTCCACCAGGCCCCGCGCAGATGTTGAGACGCCCGCCCGGGCATCTCAGCAGCAAGCGGCGTGATTAACCGGTATAAAATTGCACCAACTGACCGTAATTACATAGAAAAGTGACTTCAAGATTTTGTCTCTTTTGACATAAGATCCCTCTTGTTTCGGCCGACATAAACGAAATACAGGCAAAGGTCAACCGATACGAGTATCGCGTTGAAGACGTACAGCCAGATGACAAAATCGTAGTTGTGCAACAGTTTGTGTATGATTCCAAATATATATCCAAGGATGACGAGAGACATAAATAAGGGACTCTTGCCTATCACCACTTTCGTCCGCAGGGACTTGGCGATGGACACCGGCCAGCTTACCGCAAAACAGAGGAGGAAAAGCACCTCGAAGATGCTGTCCCAGAAATTAATACCTGCCATAATAATCTATTAAAAAACGTTGTGACTGCAAATGTAATGATAGTGCGGACCGAAGCGGTGGAAAGCAGCCTCTTCAAGCCCTTCCTGGAACTGCGGATGCGCCACTGAAATGATGAGTTTGGCACGTTCCTGAAGCGAACGGCCGTAAAGGTTGACGGCTCCGTATTCGGTTACGAACCAGTGAATATGATTGCGCGTGGTGACAGCACCTGAGCCCAGGTCAAGGGCAGGAACTATCTTGTTTATCCCCTTGCGGGTCGTGGACGGCATCGCAATAATCGCTTTACCACCGCGCGAACGCGACGCACCGTATACATAATCGATCTGACCGCCGACTCCGGAGTAAATTCTTTCGCCAAGCGAATCGGCACAGACCTGACCCGAAAGGTCAATCTGAATGGCCGAATTGATGGATGTCATCCTGGGCTGCTGTGCTATGATGAACGGATCGTTGGTATATTCGACATCCTTCATAGCCACCAGAGGATTGCCGTCGATGAAGTTGTATATCTTCTGCGATCCCATCACAAAAGTCGAAACAATCTTGCCACGGTCGAGCTTCTTGCGCATACCGGTGATGACGCCCTTCTTGATAAGCGGCAGGATACCGTCAGAAAACATCTCAGTGTGGATACCAAGATCCTTATGGTTACCCAGACAAGAGAGAATCGCATTCGGAATGGAACCGATACCCATCTGGAGGCAGGCACCGTCCTCAATCAGCTCGGCGCAGTAGCGTCCGATAGTCTTCTCGACCTCATTCGGTTCGGGCATCTCTACCGACAGCAGTGGCGTATCGTCCTCGACGAAATAATTGATCTTGCTGATATGGATCAGAGAATCGCCCATCGACCGGGGAACGTTGCGGTTGACTACCGCGATGGTAAATTCTGCACACTCCATAGCGGCCAGCGTAGCATCGACCGACGGACCGAGGGATACATATCCGAATTTATCCGGCGGACTCACCTGAATCATTGCCACATTACACTTAATATAGCCTTCGCGGTAAAGTCGCGAGGTCTCTCCAAGGAAGACCGGAATATAATCCGCAAGGCCTTTCTGGACGCTCTGGCGGACATTTGCACCAACGAAGAACGCATTGTGCTGGAAGATACCCTCGAACTCCGGATTGACATAAGGTGCTGCTCCTTCCGTATGCAGGTGATGGATATAAACGTTTTTCAACTCACCGGCGCGGCCGCGATCGCAAAGTGCCTTCACAAGACACTGGGGTACGTTCGACACCGAGCTGATATGGACGTGGTCACCTGACTTGATAACCCGCACGGCCTCTTCGGCCGTAACTACTTGATACTGTTTTTTCATACAAACACAGTTGTACAGTTTAACTTCAAAAAACAGCAGCAAGAGGACAAAAAGAGAAACAGTGACGGCACAAGCCGGCCCATCACGGTAATTCCCATGCTCTTGTTCCCGAAAGCTGCGAATAACGGAAACGGGCAGGTCTTCTGGCTTGTTCCTCTTCCGGTGCCTTCCCGTCCCGAAGGTCAGTGGCACATAATACCGGAAGCAAAAACGGAACTCACAGCTACGGGCATAGCTCCTGATTTACACAGGATTCCCTATTAATCGCGAGAACCCGATTCCGCTGCAAAGTTACACAAAAAACCGATTGTTATCTGATTGTTGATAAAATAACTCGAAGTGTCAGCAAAAACCCCGGTTTTTTGGATACATTTGTATTTTATAGACCGAAACATCCGAAAACGTCGAAAAATATTCACTATCATCCAATACAATTATGAAAATCAAACAGTTGCTCGTTATCTTCCTTTGCGCTGCAGCATTTGCACTGTCAGGGTGCAATCCGGAGGTTCCGTTCCTGGAGTCCGACCTTCTGGTGACACGTCAGGCAGATGAAGATTCACTCAAGTTTGACGTCAAAGGTGAGACCAAGCGCATTACGGTGCAGAGCACCCGCGCGTGGACCATCACTGGCATTCCCGAATGGGCAAGTTTTGACATTGAAGGCGGCGAGGCATCCCTGCTTCCCGTCCAGGTCAACATCACCGTCCCCGAAAACACCGGCTTTACCCGCCGTGCCGAGATCATCATCGATGCCGGCATCAGCAAGACCCACATGATCATGTACCAGAACGGTCCGGACGGAGATGACGACGAAGTCATCAACATCTCCTGCGCGGATTTTGCGAAGCTCAAGGACAACGACGGCAACACATACCGTCTCAAGGGTACTATCAGCGGCTCGATCAACACCCAGTACGGCAACTTCGACGTCGTGGACGAGACCGGTACGGTCTATGTCTATGGTTGCGTCAACGTCAGCCAGTGGACCAGCATGCTCAAGAAGGGCAACATCATCTCCATAACCGGCACGAAGGATACGTTCAACGGCAAGGTCGAGATGAAGAACGGCCTTATCGAGAACATCGAGGCCGGCGGCATCATTCCTCCCGAGACCATCATCGACATCAGCATCGCAGACTTCCTCCAGCTGCCCGATGACGATGGCAACAACTACCGCATCAAGGGTACCATCACCGGCGCCATCAACACCCAGTACGGCAACTTCGACGTCACCGACGGCACCTCGACCGTGTATGTCTATGGCTGCACCAATGTCTCCGAATGGGTTGACAAGCTCAAGAAGGGCAACAGCATCTCCATCTACGGTCCAAAGACCACCTACACCAACAAGACCACCGGCGAGACCAAGATAGAGATGAAGGACGGTACGATCGAGAGCATCACAGAGGGCAGCACGCCTCCTACCCCGTCCACCATCATCGACATCAGCATCGCCGGATTCCTCCAGCTGCCCGATGACGACGGCAACAACTACCGCATCAGCGGCACGATCAGCGGTGCGATCAACACCCAGTACGGCAACTTCGACGTCACCGACGGCACTTCGACCGTGTATGTGTACGGCTGTACGAACGTCGCCGACTGGAAGGACCAGCTCAAGGCGGGCAACAGCATCACCATCTACGGCCCCAAGACCACCTACACGGACAAGAACGGCAACTCCAAGATAGAGATGGTCGACGGTACTATCGAGAAGATTGAAGGCGGTTCGACTCCGGCCACGATCATCGACATCAGCGTCGCGGACTTCCTCCTTCTGCCCGACAATGACGGCAACTACTACCGACTGAAGGGCACCGTCGGGGGCAACATCAACACCCAGTACGGCAACTTCGACGTGACCGACGCAACGGGCACCGTCTATGTGTACGGCTGCTCCAACATCGACCAGTGGAAGAGCAAGCTCGTAAACGGCGCGACCATCTCCATCTACGGCACGAAGACCACATATACCAACGCCGGCACCGGCGAAAGCAAGATCGAGATGATCAACGGTACTATCGAGAGCCTCGAGGGCGGAGACACTCCCACCCCGGGCGGCGACATTACCGCTACGCATCCCTTCACCAGCACGCTCACGTGGACGGTCGGCACCAGCGGCTATGACGCAGAGGTTGTCATCAGCGGCGCCAGTTATCCGGCATTCAAGCTCGGCACGAGCAGCAAGGTCGGCACGGCATCGGTCAAGGTTCCCGCAGGAACGGCCAAGATCGGATTCTACGCCCTGGGCTGGTCCAACAAGGCAGGTGTGATCGAGATCACCGGCGGCGGCCTCGACAAGAAGACCGTCACCGCAGCGACCAACGCCGGCGTCAACAACAACTCGCCGTTCACGATCACCAAGCTCGCCGACTCGGATTATTACACGATCGAGTTCAATGCGGCACTTACGACCGAGGCGACCCTGACATTCACCTCCACGAGCGCCGGCTACCGCAGCGTAGTATTCGGCCTCAACAAGGTTGACTAAGATATGCGCAGCTTACGTTACAGGATAATCCCCGTGATGCTGACGGTATTTGCCGCCGGCATCGCGGCCGTATCCTGCGACAAGCCGCAGGAGGATCCCGTCAGCGTAAGCATCCGCAAGGGAGAAGCCGAATACCCCTCTTCCAACCAGTTCGTCACGGTCACTGCCACCGGCCAGTGGGAGCTGAGCATCTCATTCCCCGATGCGACCGAGGAGGACTTCACCCAGTGGGGCTATCTGGGCGAGCGGGACAATGCCACGATCAGCGGCTCGGGCCCCCGCAAGGACATAGTCCTGGGCTGGACGGCCAACAACTCTTTCGAGGCCCGCAGACTCTGGCTGGTGCTGCGCAGCGGCACGCAGGCGGATTCGTGCATGTTCGTCCAGCAGGCAAAGGCCCAGCAGGGCGGCACCGGCGACCTGCCCACGACGCTCGTCAACGAGCCTGCCCCCGAATGGCTCGAGCTACCCGCCACATCAGACAGCGACGGGCTGTATTTCGTCACCCACAGTGCCCCGATCAACGGCCGCGAAGTCCGCAACTACTCGATGTACTGGGACAAGGATGCACTTGTGGCCCACTGGGTCGCATACCCCCTCAACTCCTGGTACATCAGCAACGGCGGACGCACGGACGAATGGGATATCGATCCCAAATACCCGTTCAATTACCAGCCGGTGCTCTACGGCGCATTCCGCCGGAGCAACCTCGGCCGGTCATTCTCGCGCGGTCATCAGTGCCCCTCGGCCGACCGCCTGAGTTACGAGTCCAACCTCCAGACCTTCTACGGCACCAATATGACGCCGCAGCTGGGCGAGCTCAACTCCTACGCGTGGGCGAAGCTCGAAGGGATGGTCCGGGACTGGTCAAAGAAAGTCGATACGCTATACGTCGTTACGGGCTGCACGATAAAGGGCAGCGAAGAATATGCATACGACAATTACGGCAAGGCCGTCACCGTTCCGACGGGCTATTTCAAGGCGCTGCTCGGCTATTCGAAGAACGGCACGCCCTCCCCTTCGACCGGCGGCTACCTGGGCATCGGATTCTATTTCGAGCATCGGCGCTATACCAACAGCGACGCTACGGTGATGCAGCAGGCGATGACTCTCGACGCACTGGAAGAGCTTACGGGATTTGACTTTTTCTGCAATCTACCCAAGAAAATCGGAAACGACCAGGCGGCCAGGGTCGAAAGCACTCTGGAATCCTGGTGGAACAACAATAAATAGCGATGAAGAAAACACTTCTGACATTTCTGCTCACCTGTCTGATGCTCCTGCCGGCCTTCGGCAAGGACACCGGCAGGCGGAGCTACGTCATCGGTTTCTACAACCTCGAGAACCTTTTCGACACGTACGACGACCCGGCAAAGAACGACCAGGAGTTCCTGCCTGACGGCAAGAATGAGTGGACCGAGGCCAAGTACGCGAAGAAGCTTCACAATATGGCCAAGGTCATCCACGCGATGAAGGAAGACAACGGCAAGTGGCACACCATCCTCGGCATCAGCGAGATCGAAAACCGCCTGGTGATCGAGGACCTCGTGGCCGAGCCCGCCATCGCCGAGGCCAACTACCAGATAGTGCATTACGACGGGCCGGACCGCCGCGGCGTGGACGTCGCGCTTCTCTACAAGCCCGAGGAGTTCACCCTGATCGAGAGCCAGTCCATCCCCTTCTCATTCGAAGGTACAAATGTGGCCATCACGCTCACTCAGGCGGAGCAGGACTATTTCCGCACCCGCGACATCCTGATGGTGCGCGGCACGATCGACGGCGAGATGTTCGCCTTCTACGTGACGCACCTGCCTTCGCGCATCGGCGGCAAGGGTTCTGACCTTCGCAGTCTCGGCGCCGAGATCATCTACAAGGACGCAATGCGCCTGATGCAGGAGTATCCCGGCATCAAGATAGCCGTAATGGGCGATATGAATGACGACCCGTTCAACGAGAGCATGGAGGTCTGGCTGCACGGCCGCGAAAATCTTGAAGACGTCGGCGAAGAGGATTTCTACAATCCGTTCTACCGGATGCTCAAAGACGGCTACGGCACACTCTGCTACCAGGGCGTCTGGAGCATTTTCGACCAGATACTGGTCAATTACAACCTGGCAAAGGCACCCGAAGGCACGCTGCAGCTTCGGCGCATCGTCAAGGACACCTACCACGGCCGCGTTTTCAAGAAGCCGTTTATGACCACCCAGAAAGGCCAGTATAAGGGTTATCCCTTCCGCACTTTCTCCGGAGGCGCATTCATCAACGGATTTTCAGACCACTATCCGACCTATATTGTAATAAGCAAATAAACCATATGAAAAAGACACTGACACTTTTGACGGTTCTGCTGCTGACGACCTTCGCCGCACTCGCCCAGACTATGCCGACGGGCGGTGTGAAGGGAACGGTGGTCAACCGTCAGGGACGCATTCCCATCGCCGGCGCCGAGATCACGCTCCTCCAGAAAGGCGTGACGATCGAAACTTGCACCACGGCGCAGGATGGTACCTTCCTGATCGAGGGACTCGCCGACGGCATTTACGATATGATCGTCAATGCCGAAGAATTCATCCAGTCCAGAGTTTTCGTGACCGTGGACAAGGGATTTATCAAGGACATGTTCTTCATCTCGATGACGGCCGAACGCGTGGTTACGATCACCGACGAGGACGTCGTTTCGGACCTGGATATGGCCGACGCGAGCTACTCGGACAATCCTACGATTATGTTTGACGCCAACGATGTCTTCTCCAGCGTCGCGGGATACGGCTTCAGCTCCGTCCGTTTCAAGAACAGGGGCTACAACAGCGAATCCAACGACGTGCTGCTGGCGGGCATCAAGCTCAACGACGCGATTACGGGTTATTCGCCCTACTCTCTCTGGTCCGGCCTGAATGAGGCTATGCGCGCGAAGGAGACCACGCTCGGTCTGGATCCGCACTTCACCTCGCTCGGCCGCTACAACGGCGTGACCAACATCCTCGCTACGCCGTACAACGTGCGCAAGGGCTGGCGTTTCAGCGCACTGAGCAACAGCGCCCTCTACCGTATGCGACTGATGGCCTCCTACTCCTCCGGAGAAATGGACAACGGCATCTCCTACGCCTTCAACGTTTCCGCCCGCCTGGGCGGCAATGACTGGGTGAAGGGCGTTTACTACCGTTCTTTCTCCTACTATGCAGGTATTTCGAAGAACTTCGATGACGTCCACCGCCTTTCGCTGGTGACCTTTGCCGCGCCGGGCGAGCGCGGAGCGCAGAATGCTTCGACGCAGGAGGTTTATGACCTGATGGGCGACAATATGTACAACTCGAACTGGGGCTACCAGGCCGGCAAGATGCGCAATTCGCGCGTCCGCCGCACCTTCGAGCCCGTAACGCTGCTCGAGCACGTCTATACGCCCAATGATTCGTTCGAATCGGGCATCACGATCCTCTGGCGCACCGGCAAGAACGGCTACTCGGCACTCGACTGGTATGATGCGCCCGACCCGCGCCCGGACTACTACCGCAACCTGCCGAGCTACGCCTATATGGAGGATGACGACTACGGCCGCCTCAACCACGACAAGTATGACTGGGCTTACGAGATGTGGTCGCAGCACGGCAAGCCGTACGACAGATACCAGCACATCGACTGGGACCATCTCTATGACGTCAACCGCGCTACGACGGACGGCCGTTCCAAATACGCCCTCGAGGAGCGCCACGTGGACCAGAACGACATAAATATCGCAGCCCACTTCTACAAGCGTTTCTCCAACCGCTATATGCTGCGCTCAGGTTTCTTCGGTCGCTATGACAAGGCGCGCAACTATAAGAAGATGAAAGATCTTCTGGGCGGTGATTATTTCCTCAACGTGGACCAGTTTGCAGAGCGTGACCACGCCGCTTCCGAGGCAATGGCGCAAAACGACCTGGATTATTTCCTCGCCAACGGCGAAGCGCAGAAGATCCGCCAGGGCGACCTCTACGGCTACAACTACAACGCCGTGGTGCGTTACACCTTCCTCTGGATTGACAATGACTTCGATTTCGGCCGCTTCAAGCTCAATTTCGGCCTTTCGCAGGGTTACAATTCGCTCTGGCGCGAGGGTCTCTACCGCAAGGGCCTCTTCGCAGGTCTGGACGACAACGGCAAGGAGATCGTGTATAAGGGCGAGGTCCTGACTCGCTACGATGCCCAGGGCAATCCGGTCACCTCCAAGGGTATGTCGGAGATCCAGCACTTCTACACCTTCGCATTCAAGACCAATGCTTCTTATATTATAGGTAGCAACCACCGCATTGCAGCCAACGTCGGTTATTTCTCTGATGCACCGACTTTCAACCAGACGTTTATTTCGGCCCGCACGCGCAATACGATCAACCCCAACCTGACCAATATGCGCACCTTCACCTCCGATATTACCTATCAGTATAACGGCAACGGCGTCAACGCCCGCGTTACCGCTTTCCATACGCAGATCGTGGACAAGTGCGACGTGACGAGCTTCTATGATGACTCGCAGAAGTCTTACACCAATTTCGCGATGAGTAAGATCGACCAGCAGCATATCGGCGTGGAGGCGGGTATCCGCGTTCCGCTGTGGCTCCAGGGTCTGACCGCTTCGGCTGTCTTGAGCTATGGCGACTACACCTACAACTCCACTCCGATGGTGACGCAGACTATCGACAACAGCGCCGAGCTGGTAATCGACAACCAGCCCGTGAAGTACTGGCAGTCGCATCCCATCTATAAGCAGGAGAAGATGGATGACGGTTCGATCTACTATCCGGTCGATAGTGACGGCAATTATATCGTCGAAAAGACCGTCCAGCACTATGTGGAGGGCACTCCCCAGATCGCTGCGGCTCTCGCCCTTAATTACCGCACCAATTCGTACTGGTTCTTCGAAGTGAACGCCCAGTATTTCGACAAGTCATATCTGGATATGAACCCGCTCTACCGCACTGAGATGGCCTGCGCCGGCCCGGACGGTATCATCACTCCGCAGGAGATCACCTATATGGCCTCCCAGATCCGTCTGCCGTCCCAGTTCCTGCTCAATGCGAGCGTCGGCAAGTCCTGGTATATCAAGCGCACTTACAATATAGGTTTCTCGCTTGAGCTCAAGAATATCCTCAACAACCGCGACGTCATCACGGGCGGCTACGAGCAGACGCGCCTTATCACGAGCGACAATTACGACCGCTACTATAAGTTCGATCCGAAGTACTTCTATATGAGCGGCTTCAATTATATGTTGAACATTTATTTCAGATTCTAAGGCTATGAAAAAGATTTTAATTATCGCATCAGCCCTGTTTCTGCTGGGCGCCTGCACGTCCCTCAAGGATGAATTCACGCCTGTTTTCACGTTCAATTATCCCGAACCCGCTGCCGAACAGGGCGAGACTCTAGTGCCCAATATGACCGTAGCCGAGGTTGCGGGCCTCTACAAGACCGGCCCGGTCGATATCCGCCGGGAGCTGATTCTCGAAGGTGTCGTCTCGACTACCGACCAGCCCGGCAATTTCTACAAGACGCTTTATATCCAGGACGAGACTGGCGGTATCGAGCTCAAGATGGGCCGCAACGGTCTCTACAATGATTATCCTCTCGGCCAGCATCTCTATGTCAGGCTCAATGGCCTTACCGTCGGTATGTACGGCAAGAACAACAGCGGCAACGGTATGATCGGCATCGGTTTTACCGACCCTACGGGCGACTACGAGACTGCATTCCTGGAGAATAAGCTTCTTATAGACCGCCACGTCATAAAGGTCAAGGGTTCCGTCCTTACGCCTCCCGAGCCGGTGGTGGTCACCGAGATGGAGCTTCCCTACAAGAATTCCACCCAGAAGACCAATCATTTCCTCGGCAAGTACGTCACCCTCAAGGGGCTTAAGTATGCCGACGAGACTTTCGTGCTGCTGTATCTGGATTCGAAGCAGGATACCAAGTCATATACCAACCGCGTCTTCCTCTCCCCTTCGAACGTTCCGGGCGATCCTACGGCCGGCATAACGACCTGGGCTATGTCCAAGGAGAAGATGACCGAGTATCTGACCTCAGGTCGCTGGGATGCTTTCCGCGTGGGCAGCGGCAACAATTACACGGGCAAGACTCTGGGCGACTATCGTGAGGACGGTTCATACCCCGGCGTCGAGAAGGCTGCTTATTCGGTGAGCCAGTATTTCAAGATGGGCAATACGACTATCCAGCTTCGCACGAGCGGTTATTGCAAGTTCGCGGATCTGGAGATTCCCGAGTCCGTGCTGAACGGCACCGCTACGGTCGATCTGACCGGCATCCTGACTCTCTACCAGGGCAACCTGCAGTTCACGATCAACGATATCAGCGATATCAAGGTGAATGAATAGAAAGCGTAGCTGCGCAAACAAAAAGCCGGTTCCATAAAGGACCGGCTTTTTTGTTTTGAGCAATAGTCAGGCTTCGCCCTTGAAACCCATAGGGGGCGTGAAGGGAGTGGTGTTGTCGCGCAGACGGATCTCGCCGAACTGGCTCTCGTAGCGCTGCACATTGTCCATAAGGGCCTTGAGCAGGCGCTTGGTGTGCTCGGGAGTCATAATGACACGGCCGCCGACCGAAGGCTTGGCCATACCGGGAAGCATCTGGACGAAGTCCAGCGTAAACTCACTCGGCGAATGTGAAATAATCGCCAGATTGGAATAGATACCGCGCGCAATCTCCGGGCGCAACTCGATATCGATTTTCTTCTCTTCTGCCATAGTTGTCGATTATTTAGCGAATGCGACGGCACGGGTCTCACGGATAACTGTGATCTTGATCTGGCCCGGATAAACCATCTCATCCTGGATTTTCTTTGCAATCTCAGTCGAAAGCTCCTCGCACTGCTTGTCGGTGACATCCTCGGCGCCGACGATGACGCGAAGCTCGCGACCGGCCTGGATAGCATAGGTCTTGGTAACGCCGGGATACGAGAGAGCGATCTCCTCCATATCCTTGAGGCGCTTGAGATAAGACTCGATGACCTCGCGGCGGGCACCCGGACGTGCGCCCGAAATGGCATCGCCCACGAGCACCAGCGGAGCGATGAGCGACGTCATCTCGACCTCCTCGTGGTGAGCGCCGATGGCATTGCAGACCTCCGGCTTCTCCTTGTACTTCTCCGCCAGCTTCATACCCAGCAGAGCGTGCGGCAGCTCCGGATCCTCGTCCGAGACCTTGCCTATATCGTGCAGCAGACCTGCGCGCTTGGCAATCTTGGTATTGAGACCGAGCTCGGCAGCCATCGTGGCGCAAATATTTGCGACCTCGCGCGAGTGCTGGAGCAGATTCTGTCCGTAGGACGAACGATACTTCATACGGCCGATGAGCCTGACAAGCTCTACGTGCAGGCCGTGGATGCCCAGGTCGATGCAGGTGCGCTTACCGGTCTCCATAATCTCCTCTTCGAGCTGCTTCTGGACCTTGGCTACGACCTCCTCGATGCGTGCCGGATGGATACGGCCGTCGGTCACGAGCTGGTGAAGCGCCAGGCGGGCCACCTCGCGGCGGACCGGATCGAACGACGAGAGGAGGATGGCCTCAGGCGTATCATCTACGACAATCTCGACACCCGTTGCGGCCTCGAGCGCGCGGATATTACGACCCTCGCGTCCGATGATGCGGCCCTTGATCTCATCACTTTCGATATTGAATACCGTGACGGCATTCTCAATGGCGGTCTCGGGAGCCATTCGCTGGATGGTATTGATAACGATACGCTTGGCCTCCTTGCCGGCGGTCAGGCGCGCCTCGTCGATCACGTCATTGATGTAGGCCTGCGCCTGCGACTGAGCCTCCGAGCGCATTGTCTCGACAAGCTGGTTGCGGGCCTCCTCGGCCGTCATCGCCGCAACTTCCTCGAGCTTGACGATGACCTGCTCGCGCAGCTTCTCATACTCTTCGCTCTTCTTGGCGGCAATCTCCGTCTGGACCTTGAGATTTTCACGCATCGTCTCGACCTCACGTGATTTGCGTCCAAGTTCGGAATTCTGCTGGTTGATCTGCATCTCGCGCTGCTTGAGGCGATTTTCCGCCTGCTGCATCTGCGCGTTCTTTTCATTGATAAATGTCTCGTGCTCGCTCTTGAGCTGCAGGAATTTCTCCTTGGCCTGGAAAATCTTTTCCTTCTTGATGCTCTCTCCTTCCTGCTCGGCCGCCTTGACGATCTGGTCAGCCTTCTTGCGAAGTGCCGTACGCTGAAGGATGTACATCACGCCCACGCTCACGAGGGCAGTTACTATGACTGCGATGATAATGATTGTTATGCTCATATAAAGTGTCTGTATAAAAGTCCAATCTGTCTTCCAGACACTTGCAATCGAATAAATAGCCGCCAGCCCGCGTTATTATCAAAAATCTTTATAATAAAGATTTGAGCTCCGGTATATGCGTCTCAGACTTCCAACGTCCAATATAATTGAATCCCCCGAAGGGTCACCCAGGCCTGTCTTCAACGACCGAGTTGGCTCGATTAAGTTTTAAGTGTTGATTTTGGCAAATTAGCGGGCTAACGGCTAAGCAGATACTCTTCGAGCTGTATATCAAGGTCCTTCAGCTGCTGGAAGACTCCTTCGGAATCCCCGTTGTAGCGTCGCTGCAGGTCTATAAGCTTCTTTTCTTCTCCAAGTAAAATAACGCTCAGCACATCGCACATATCCACATTCTCATACCGGTCTGTTACCTCCGCCACCATCTCCCCGATCCTCTCGGCCGCCATGCGCACCACTTCCTCGTCGTCCCGGTCTATCGTCAGGGGAAACTCCTTCCCCGCTATCTTGATCGAAATGTTCTGCTGCTCCATAACCTACTCTCCCAGCATCTCCATGCATTTGTCAACATCTTTGATCAACCGTGCGATCTTACGTTTGGCCTCGGACTTGTCGCCCCCGGCTCCCGTAAATGCTAAAGTCAATTGCAAGTTGTCCAGTTTCTGTTTCTGTTGTTTAAGCTTTTCTTCTTTATCTGACAAATCGGCACGGCAGGCTTCCAACTGCGCAGCGAGGGTCTCGTTCTGTCCCCGAAGCGTCTCGTAACGGGAGATCAGAGTCGCGATCTTCGTTTTAAGTCCTTCTACGATGCCATTCTCGTCCATTTGTCCTGTTATTGTTCTACAAAAGTAATAATTTATTTTACAAAACGCCAATTATCTGCCTTATGCGGAGTGTATTCGCCTTTGGCTGAGAGATATTCGCGCAGCAAGGTGCGGACCTCGCCGTATTCAGCCAGCGGCTCGATCGTGTCCGGATCGATGCCCGCCCCGT
Source organism: uncultured Bacteroidia bacterium (assembly GCA_902773925.1). Classification (GTDB taxonomy): domain Bacteria; phylum Bacteroidota; class Bacteroidia; order Bacteroidales; family UBA932; genus Cacconaster. The sequence goes on from CACYGI010000006.1 coordinate 97,028, forward strand.
CGCGAAGCAGATATCCGCCGCCGTTCACGCGGTAAGAATTGATCGCCACGGTATATTCCCGCTCCGGATCGAACTTGCTGCCGTCAGCCATCGAAGTGATGCTCACCCGCCGTCCTTTGGCCGCCTTGCGGTTGACGCGATATTTGATGCCCGCCGCCGAATCGTAATTGTACGTGGGGCCCTCACCTGCAATCTGGTTGCCGTAGGAGAATTCGAGGTAATCCCGGATCTGCCGGCCGGTCATCGTGATCGTGACCAGCTTGTTTTCGAAACGGTAGAGCTCCGTCACATCTGCCTGCGTCAGCACGCCCGGGGCGATGAATCCACGGGTCGTAAGCGGTGCGGTAAATGAAACGTCCGCGCCGGTCGCCTCCAGCTGCACTTCGTGGATGAGCGTCAAATATGCCGAAGGCTTTTCGAGACTCACATCGAAACGGATGGTGTCCATGATGGTGCAGACCGGCAGGTCTGCAAATGAATCCACTGCGGCATAATGGCTGCTGAAGCGCTCTTCGAACGCTGCCGAGGGCTCGACGTCGGAGAGATTGAATACATCTCCCTCGACTATCTTGCGCCGCACTTCGCCGTCCTTGACCAGGAACTTGACTACGGCAACGTTGATGTTGCGGGCCTTGTTGCCTGCATCAAGCAGGACGATGGGGCCGTTGGGATTGTAGGGCGCGTCGGGCACCACCTTATGGTCGTGGCTGCACAGGACTACATCCACTCCGCGCAGCGTGCGTGCGAGGTAGAGGCCTTCGTTCTCGATATCCGGGCCGCTGCCATCTCCCCTGCCGCTATGGATGGCCAGCACCGTGACGTGCGGCCGATGCGCCGCCTGAACGCTGTCCACCATCTGCTGTGCGATGTCGGAAATGATGCTGAACTCCATTCCGTACCAGAGCGAGTCGCTGAGCCAGTTGCCGATATTGGCATTGGTCATACCGATGACGGCGATGCGGATGCCGTCGCGGTCGATCATCGTGTAATCATCGAAATACGGGAGGCCTGCCTCTTCGCCTTCGCCGGTGCGGATCGCATTTGCCGCCAGGTAAGGCTTGCCAAGGTCGCGGCGGACTCGGTCATATACAGCGTGGCCGGTCTCGATGTCGTGGTTGCCGACCACGTAAGCGTCGTAGCCGATGTATTTTGTCATCGAGGCGAAAATATGCTCCGAGACGGTATCCACGTAATTGTAGTAGTAGGATGCCATATCGCCCTGGTAGGCGTCGCCGAGATCCAGGACGATCGGGTTTTTGCCGTTGGCGCGGACATTTTCTATGAATGTGGCTACGCGCGCGAGCGAAGACTTGTGCCTCTCCTCACCGCGGTAACCTTTCTCGAAGTATGCGCCGTGGACATCGCCGGTCGCGCAGATTACGACTTCGTAAGAGCCGTCGCGCAGCTCAGCCGAGCTGAAAGCGAGCCTGTACACGCCATAGCCTATGGCGCCGCAGGCCAATAAGATGCAGACGATTGCAAGTTTAGTTTTCATCCTTCGATTCTTTAGGATTCTTGAATTTAATGGTGTTGACGATCATCGAGATGGCGCCGTCGCCGGTAACGTTGCCGGCCGTGCCGAAGCTGTCCATCGCGATGTAGAGAGCAATCATCAGGCCCTGCATATTGGAGTCGAAGCCGAGCATCGAGGCGAGCAGGCCCAGAGATGCCATTATCGCGCCTCCGGGGACGCCTGGTGCCGCGACCATCGTTATGCCGAGCATCAGGATAAATCCGAAATACGTTGAGAAGCTGACGTCCTGACCCATACTCATCGAGATGGCCAGCGCGCAGGCTACGATCTTGAGGATGCTGCACGAGAGATGAATCGTCGCGCACAGGGGGACGGTGAAATCAGCCACTTCGCTGCGTACGCCGTTCTTCTTGGTCTGCGCCAGGGTGACGGGGATCGTGGCAGCCGAAGATTGCGTACCGAGAGCCGTCACGTAGGCAGGAAGCATCGTCACGAGGGCCTTGATGGGCCGCTTGCGGGCGATGGCTCCGGCGATGCAGAACTGGAGTACCAGGAAGGTGACGTGCATCGCGAAGATGATCAGTATGATCTTGACGAACATACCAAGTACCGGGGCCACCCTGCCTTCGGCACCCATCTGGAGGAATATGCCGAAGATGAAGAAGGGCAGCAGCGGGATGATGACCTTGTGGATGACGCGATATACCACGTCACGGAAGTCTATCATCACGTCCTTCAGCGCGTGTCCCTTGATATGTATCATCGACAGGCCCAGCAGGAATGCCATTATAAGGGCCGTCATAACGCTCATTAACGGTGGCATATCGATGGTGAAGAACGGCTCGAGTCCTCCCGCCATTTCGACGTTGCCCAGTGCGGCGAGGGACTTCACAAGGTAGCGGGGATAGACCCAGCTGCATATCGCGTAGGAGAAGGTGCCTGCCAGTACCGTCGAGAAATATGCAAGTGCCGTGGTGATAGCGAGCAGCCGGCCGGCCCCGCGCCCCAGCTCCGCTATGCCGGGAGCTATTAGACCGATGATCAGCAGCGGGATAAAGAGTCCCAGGAAGTTGCTGAAGATGCCGTTGAATGTCAGGGCCGTGCGTACCGCCCATTGCGGAAAGAAGAATGAGCAGCCTATACCCAGAGCTATCGCGATAATAACTTTAGGCAGCAGGCCTATCTTAACCTTTTTGCCCATAAGTATTTATTTGGGGAGTTGTTCGTATGCTTGACGGATAAGCTCCAGGCCGTGGACGACATTGGCGCGGGGCGTGCCCAGGTTCATCCGTACGTGACATTCTCCGCCGGGACCGTAGCCCTTGCCGTCATTCATCGCGACGTGGGCCTTGTCGAGGAAGAAGTCCATCACCTTGTCGTGGTCACTGGATATGCCGGTGCAGTCGAGCCACAGGACGTAGGAGCTCATCGGGCGCACGGGCTTGATGGCGGGGACGTATTTCTCAAGGAAGTCGCAGGCGTAATCTACATTGCCTTCGACATAGCGGAGCATCTGGTCGCGCCACTGACGGCCGTAGCGGAAGGCCATCTCGGTGGCGATGAATGCCATGAAATACGGGTCGCTGAATTCGTTGGCCTCCAGCATCGCGAAGAATCCTTCGCGCAGGCGGGGATTGGGTACGACGAATGTGGAAGCGATGATGCCGGCGATATTGAATGTCTTGGAGGGAGCAGTAAGGACGACGCAGTTGTCGCGGGCTTCCTTGCTTACCGTTGCAAACGGGGTGTACTGGTGGCCGAAGAGCGGCATGTCCGAATGAAGCTCGTCTGACATTACCAGCGTGCCGTACTTGCAGCAGAGGGCGGCTACGCGCTGCAGGTCTTCCCTGGTCCAGACGTGGCCTACGGGATTCTGGGGGTTGCAGAGGATCATCAGACGGGGATGGTATTCCTTCAGCTTGTTTTCCAGGTCCTCGAAATCCATCTGGTAGTGTCCGTCGATAAATTTGAGCGGGTTCATCACTACCTTGCGGCCGTTGGCTTCGGGCTTGGTGAGGAAGGGCTTATATACAGGCGGCTGGGCCAGGACGTAGTCTCCAGGCTGCGTGAAATGGAAGAGCACGTATGCCTCTGCGCGGATGCCGCCGTTGGCAAATGCCATCTCTTCGCGGATGATGTCCCAGTCGTGCTCGGTCTTTTCCCAGTCAATGATGGACTGCCAGTAGCTGTCCGGCGCGACACTGTAGCCATAGATGCCGTGCTCTATCCTCTCTACGAGGGGCTTGATGATGCAGTCCGGCGCACGGAAGTCCATATCTGCAATCCACATCGGAAAGAGGTCCTCCCTCCCGAATTCGCCCTTCATTCCTGCGTATTTCTTGGCCAGCGACGGCCTGCGGTCTATGATCTCGTCAAAATTATATTTCATCGAACAAAATACTCTAAAAAAACATCTGACAAAATTACAAAATAATTGCCTCACCCTCGGAATAAAATAAAAGAATCTTCAGCCTCCATCCACAGAATAACAAAAGTGTACCCGCCGGCTTTAGACTTAACCATCACTTCCGCTACCGGAAGGCGCAGCGGGTAGCGCCCAGAGTGTATTACAAGATGTATCTCCTGCGCCTTCCCTCTGACCGCCGGCTACGCCCACGCGCCTCGAAGTTATACTTTTGCACGCCTCGCGGCTTAGCAAATAGTATAACTATCTCGGCTCCACCAGGCTACGCGCAGCCAGCTACTCTCCATGTCATCTTGAGCGAAGCGAAAGATCTATTCCACAGGCGATAGATTCTTCGGCCTGCGTCCTCAGAATGACAAAAGGCACAAAAAAACCCCCGGGCATCATCGATGCTCGGGGGTTCAAGTTTGGCGGCAACCTACTCTCCCACTTGGTGTAGCAGTACCATCGGCGCTGGTGAGCTTAACTTCTCTGTTCGGTATGGGAAGAGGTGGATCCTCACCGCTA
>CACYGI010000007.1 GCA_902773925.1 uncultured Bacteroidia bacterium
AAGCTCCGTGGCTGCTTTCAAACAGTCCCTTAACTCGATGATTCAGTCATCGGAAAGCATCCTGCGCTGGATTGAGAAGCGCGATAAAATTCCTGTGTATAAGAAAGGCTCCTTGCCCGATGTGGAGGAATTTTACGAAACAACTGATGATGACCTGAGTCAGGAAATTGAGGAAGCATTTGAGAAGTACACCGACCGTGGTTTCTTCGAGATTGACATGAAGTACATCAAGCGTGATGAATATATTGCAGATATGCTTTCCGACTTGACCCTCCTTCGTGCAATTAGGGAAGAGTGGTTCGGTAAGGAACAAGTCATCCGCTTTGACCACAAACTCACAGAATTCAAAGCACAGCTCCGTTTCCTCCGCACCAGTGATCCCAAGCGTAAGATTGTAGTTTTCACGGAGTTTGCAGATACAGCCAACTATTTGGGCGAGGCCCTGAAAGATGAGGATCTCGGCATCTTCAAATATACCTCTGGAGACAGTTCCACTACCAGTAAGAAAACCATACGCGAGAATTTCGATGCTGGTCTAAAAAAGGACTTCCAGAAAGATGACTACCAGATTCTGATTGCCACTGACGCCATATCCGAAGGATACAACCTCCACCGCGCTGGTACGGTCTTTAATTACGACATCCCTTACAATCCCACCCGTGTCATCCAGCGAATCGGACGTATCAACCGTATCAACAAGAAGATGTTCGATAAGTTATACATCTACAACTACTTCCCAACTGATATTGGTGAACAAGAGACTAGGACAAAGCAAATCTCTACGCTGAAAATGGCGATGATTCACGCTATCATGGGTGAGGATACCAAGGCTCTCACAAGCGACGAGCAGCTCAATGCATTCTTCAAGGAGAGATACCGAAAGGAGTTAGCTACCAGCGAAGAGTTGTCATGGGACACTAAATACCGCCGCATCCTGGACCGCGTAAAGAATACATATATTTATCAAGAAGCGATGGAAATCCCGCACCGTTCACGCATCGGTCGCGAAGTAGATAAACCTATACATGGCGTGATTCTTTGTGGGAAGAAAGGCAACGACTTTGTATTCAAGTTAGGGCAGACTGATGACCTGAATCCTATTTCTATTAGCGCCGAAGATGCGCTGGGGCTTTTCGAGGCAGAAGAAAACGAGAAGCCTATCGCCGTGAGCAAGCAGTTTGAGCCGGTGTATCAGACAATTAAAACAAAGCTTTTCAAAGACACCGTAGATCCAGATGGTGAGAGAAGCCGCCGCGAGGCTTATTCCATCATCAAAGCCTGGCTCAATAACAAAATTCTCTCCAGCGATTATTTGGAAGACCTGCTCCTCCTGATGCGTAATGACGGTTTGACAGGAGAGGAAGTCCGCTTTATCAACAAGCTGTCACTCAAGGCAGCAGACACATTGCCAAAGAAAATCACGCCAGACTACATCAAGCGCTCCTTAAAATTGAATTGAGGATTTCTGACCACGGGCATTCCAGCACCTTTCTTGCCAGAATTAGTCTTCAAAAAATGGACGGTATTCCTGAACCGTGGTCAATATATGCCACGATTCCAGCGTTCACTTGAGATTTTAGTTGGAATCCTAATTCCAGTATATGCTAAGTATCTGTAGAGCGTACCTCTGGCTACTTTAATCTTTTTAGCAATTTCCGGAATGCTCATACCTTCGGCTAATTGCTTAATAATGAATATATGCCTGCTCATACAGATTTTGTTAAGTACTTTGTTTCTAACACCTTTCTTACGCCCAAGGTCCGTTCCTTCGGCTTTCCTCCTGGCCAACGCCTCTTTAGTCCGCTGGCTAATAAGATTGCGTTCAATCTCGGCGGAAAGGCCAAAAGCAAAGGCAAGCACTTTGCTCTGGATATCCTCGCCAAGCCGGTAATTGTCCTTGATTGTCCATACTCGGCATTCCTTTGTCATACAGATGTTTAGGATCTCCATAATCATAAACAGGTTTCTGCCCAGGCGGGAGAGTTCCGCACAGATGATGAGGTCATCCTTCTGGATACGCTTCAAGAGCTTTCCCAGTTGGCGCTTGTTGTAGTTTTTGGTCCCGCTAATGGTCTCCTCAATCCACCCGTCAATAGTCATAGATTCCCGGGAGCAAAAGTTGTTTATTTCAAACCTTTGATTTTCAACTGTCTGTTTGTCGCTGCTGACTCTGATGTAACCGTAAATCATACCTTAACTGTTTTTATTGTGCTTGTTTATAGAAAGTTGGCTATCAATTTATGAGATATAATTGCCGTTCCTTTGAAGTTGGCCATTTACTGCATATCGTGGGATAACTCTCATTGCTTTATCACCATCTTAAAATAATTCTCAATTGGTTTATTTGCCAATCAGAAAAGGATTTCATATCTTTGTATCAAGTTCAACACTTAAAAGGTGGCGGCAACACTTACAAATACGGCATCAGAAATATGGATAAGAACTTGAGAAAATTCATGGACACTCCGACAAAGTCGTGTGCCCAAATCCTCGAAGCACAAGAGGTTGAGGTTCGAACTCCCGATGGGGAGATTTTTACAATGTGGTCAGATCTGGCAAAGTATGATAGTGACGAGTACAAGAACTACGTCCTTCACCTAATCGAATTCATATTTGATCGGAACTTCTCTGACGACAAAGAACAGATGGTAAACCGCATCAGCCGCGATTTCCTTCTCAATGCTGTACCGTCGATGGGCATGGATTCCGGTAACCGTCAGGCCGAGCGCGTCCGTATTGGCAAGCGCATCAAGGAACTACGTGAGGCAAAAAAAATGGAAGCGCGTGATTTGGCTCTCCTCACCGGTATTGATGCGGCCAACCTCTCCCGCATCGAGCAGGGCAAATACTCCACTGGTGTGGACATTCTATCCCGTATATGCGTCATCCTTGACGCACATTTGGATCTGATTCCAAACGAGCAGAAAGAGCAGTAGTATGGAAACCAAGAATATGCTTGAGATATTCGACCGCGAGATGCAGTGCGAATACAAGGACCGACAGTACCTGGTCCGAGACAATGGTGCCATCTGCCGTCTTCCCAAACCTGGTTCTCGTCTAAGTAAGTGGGATAATGTCTGGACTTTCGGCGCCAAAGATGAACGGACAGGTTATATGATTCTGGCGGGTAGTATTCGTGTCCATCAAGTAGTATGCACGGCCTACCACGGACCGGAACCACAGTTGTATATGGTGGTGGACCACATCGATATCAACCGTTGTAATAACCGCCCAGAGAATCTCCGCTGGCTCACCCGATTAGAAAACGCCCTGAATAATGATGCTACACGAAAGAAAATCATATATCTATGTGGTAGCGTCGAGGCGTTCATCGAGAATCCATCGATCCTCCGGGCTAAAGCTCTGCCGCCGGATGTTAGCTGGATGAAGACCGTCACCAAAGAAGAGGCAGCCGCCTGCAAGAAGCACATCGATGACTGGTCCAAAAGAGACAGTAAGCTTCAGGGAACTGGCAAAGGTCCCGGGGATTGGGTATTCTCAGACGAGGAAATTGCCGAGGCCCGTAAGTGGAACGGTGACCAACATCTTCTGTATTACAAACCTTGGGCGCAGCAGAAGGCCGAGGTTGAGGAAATGAATCGCCTGATTTGGGAAGAAGAACACGACCTAAAAGACTCTCTGACGACAGGTGCAAAGCAGTTGGACTGGAAGACGCCGACAGAGTTCCCGCAAATTCCGCAGGAGATCACGGACACGCCACTGCAGGATTATCTTGTCCGCCTGCCGAAGGGTGCCATCTATACGAGGAACCGATGGGGAGAGTCGCCGGTGTATGATGCGGCGATGGCCGAAGATGGAACACATCTGGCTGTAGTCACAGAGATTTCCGGTGTTACGAACTATGCTCTTTCAGAGGTTTACTTCCAAGACGGATTCTTTGTTCACAAAAGCATCCGCACATTCTTCACCGAGGAAGGGGCACAGAAATACTTTGCAGAATCCCTGGGAAGGGAATGGACCGGCGGCGATGTGTTGGAGGACTATTGCTGACTGTTAACTGTCCCACCTGTCCCACGTCAACTATGGGACGGGACAGTAGCGTTTCACGAAAAATGCTTAAATTTGCATAAATAAGCGATTTCCCACATATGAAGACACTTGCAAGACTTGAAAAAGTAGATCTTCGTGATTACTGGGAGGATGAAGCAAAAGATTTCACCCCCTGGCTATCGGAAGAAAACAATATTGCTCTTCTCGGCAGTACAATCGGTATGGAGCTTGAGGTTATCGGAAGGGAGGAGCACGTCGGCAGTTTCCGTGCCGATATCCTTTGCCGCGACCTTCGCACCAATTCTCACGTTGTTATTGAGAATCAGCTTGAGCAAACAGATCACAAGCACCTGGGGCAGGTGATTACATATTGCGCAGGACTTAGTGCTGCTGCTTTTATCTGGATTGCACCAAGCTTCCAGGAAGAGCATCGAGCCTCTGTGGACTGGCTCAATAGTATCACCGATGAAAAGTTCAACTTCTTTGCGATAGAGGTCGAGCTATTTCGTATAGGCGATAGTGATGCGGCTCCGAACTTCAAGATCGTGGCGAAGCCGAATGGTTGGTCTAAGAATGTCCGGCGCCAGGTAGATGAGGAAGAAATGACAGCAACTAAATCACGCCAGTTAGACTACTGGACTGCTTTCAAGGATTATGTTGTTGGAAAGCCTAAGTCGCCGATTCATGTTCAGAAGCCTGCTCCTCAGCACTGGACCAATTTTGCTATCGGTCGCTCTGATTTCCATCTCTCGGCCAGTCTTAACTCCATCCAGAAGACCATTTCTGTTCAGTTCTGGATTGAGGGCAACAATGCTAAGAAATACTACGACCAGATATACAATGCTGCATACGAACAGTCATTGAAAGAACTGTCTGAAGAGGTGGAATGGCTCCGTCTTGATGACAAAAAGAGCAGTTGCGTCAATCTTGCCATCAGCAGCGACTTTATGGATCAGCATGACTGGCCGAATCAATTCCAGTGGATTTATGATAACATCATCAAATTCAAAGATTTTTTCGGACCGTATGTTAAGACAGTCAAAAAATAGAAATAGCAAAAAACATCAAATTATTTCACTTCAGGCTCCGATGAAAAAGACCATATTAATAGCACTCCTTACACTGTTTTCCGCAGTGTGTTTCGCCCAGGATGGCGGCCCCCTCAAGTTCCTGGGGATTCCTATTGATGGCACCGAAGCCCAGTTCGCAGCAAAGCTAAAGGCCAAGGGTTTTACCTATAGTTCCCTTACTGAAGGCTATAAGGGCCAGTTCAATGGAAAGCCGGTTGATGTCTATATCCATACGAATCATAACTTGGTTGACCGCGTGTATGTTGCATTCCCGTACACTTCAGAGGAAGGCATTAGGACTGAATTCAACCGACTACTTGGTCAGTTCAAGAATACGGGGAAATATGCAGATCTCAGCATGAATGAGGAGATACCGGAGGAGGATGATATCTCATATGAGATTTCGGTCAAGAATAAACGGTACCAAGCAAGTTTCTGCTACTATGATGCAGACCGTGATCGCGTCGCCTTTATGAACGCCTTGATGGATAAATTCTCAGAGTTTTTCACGGCAGAGCAGCTGGCGAAACTGAAGGAGTACGCCATAAAGGCGATGGATGCTCCTCAGGACCAGCAGGAAGCCCTACAGGCAGAAATGATGGCCGAAATGCAGAAGATGGGGCTGGGGCAAGATGAGAATGTTGAACCCGATCCGGAAAAGGTATATAAGTTTCTCGCAACATTAATGGACGGTATGAGTTCATTGGCCGATGGCAGCGTTTGGTTCATGATTCACGAAAACTATGGCCGCTATCAGATAGGCTTGTACTACGACAATCTGCACAATCAAGCCCACGGCGAAGATTTATAGGAAAGGCGCTCACTTCGGTGAGCGTTTTCTGTGTCCCACCTGTCCCGCCCCTTGATTGGGACGGGATATTTTTTACGATCCTTTAACATCTTTTAACAAATTCCGTTTGGCGGTCTCAAAAGGACCGCTTATCTTTGTCGCTGGTTTTTGTAAACCACTGATTATTAAATAATTAAATATAAATATTATGAAAAAACCAGCAATTATTGATCCAACAATTGAAGTTAGAATTTATTCCCATGCGATGTTGGTTCCACCGCATAAAGTGGAGGAGTTTGACCAAGAGGAGGAAACAGAAGTTCTCTATGCTCGCGCGATGGAATTGATTTCTGATGGCAAGCCTCTGGAGGGAAGGGAGTATCTGGAGGAAGCCTACGATTTGGGCAGCTTCAAGGCAGGTAAAACCCTTTCATATGGTCTCTCTACAGGATGGTTCGGCGAACGAGATAACAAGGCCAGTCTCATTATTCTCTGGGACCTGGTGGAGAGAGGCTATCCTGGCGCTATGAATGATATCGGCTTTGCCTATATGTATGGATTAGGGCTCCGGAAGAGTAAACGCTGGGCCATATACTGGTTTGAGAAAAGTGCCAAAGGAGGATGCCCGGATGCAATGGGGAATTTGGCCGATATCTACCTGTTCAGCAACGATAAGTACCAGAACATTGAGCGAGGCCTTCTCTATGCATTCATGGGCGCCGACCTGGACAATGAGATGGCCATGAACGAACTCGGCCTATGCTACGAGGATGGGATAGGTGTGACCGTTGACTATGAAAACGCGTTCAAATGGTTTTCAAAGGCTGTTGAAAACAAAGCCGGTGCTTGCGCAGAGCACAACCTTGCTAGGTGTTATAGGAAGGGTATCGGCATCAAGGTCGATAAGGCAAAGGCCGAGGAGTGGGACCGGATTGCTGCAGAACACGGTTATAAAATAAACTCTAAAACACAGAACTATGATCCAAGATAACCAGACCAACAAAGTGTACCTAGCGAAAGGCCTGAGCTATTACATGCCTCTTTCGATGCTTATTGTCGAGAATCTAAAATGTCATGGAATAGACTTCGCCTGGCTCCCCAGAACCGAGAATGACAATTACATCTGGGCAAGGGACTATATGCCCATTCAATTGGAGAAAGATCTCTTCCTGCAGTACCAATACAATCCGGATTACTTGAAGCGTTACCGGGGGTGGATTCCTCCATACAAAGCTATTTGTAAGGACTTAGAACTGAACTGCATCACCACGGACATCGTAATGGATGGAGGAAATGTAATCCAGTGTGGCAACAAGGTCATAATGACCGACAAAATCTTCAAGGAGAATCCCGGGAGGCATTGGTCGATGAACTGGAGAATCTTTTCTTTGCCGAACTGGTCATCATTCCCTGGGACCGCTATGAAATCTTCGGCCATTCAGACGGTATGGTGCAATGGATCGAAGGGAACCGCGTTCTGATGAACAATTACATCAACACCGATCCAGGCTTCCGCAAAAAGCTGCTGGAGGCACTTGCCCCGCACTTCGTTGTTGATGAATTGGAGTTTAACACCCCGAGACTCAACAAGCTATCATGGGCCTACCTGAATTTCCTTCGCGTAAAAAACACTATCTTTGTACCTGGCCTGCACACGAAGGAAGACCCGCTGGCCCTGCAGCAGATCCAGCAGTTCTACCCAGACTGCAAAGTCATCCAGGTGCAAGGATGTGAAGAGCTGGCCCGGGATGGCGGCGCTCTCCACTGTGTGACCTGGAACGTCCTTGCCGATGTTTACGAGTGCCCCAAAGAAGAAGCATAATGAAAACACTATCAGAAGTTATTGCAGCATTTGACCCTAGAAGGGCCGATGAAAACACTATTCAGGATCAATTCTGGTCCATAGCTGAAGTAGCCCTATATGGCGGCTATTTCTTGGTCAATGGGGAAACCCGCATCTATCCGGTTGAGATCGAGTTCTACCTTTTCGTGGAAGAAGATTCCAAGGGAAGCTGGCAGCGCGATGCCAATATGTATCACAAAGGAAAAGGCGTTCCGTACTTCCCAAAAGATGGCTCCCTGTATCCGCATCGTTCCGGTGTTGATTACACCTTTGAAAACGAAGAGCAGAAATACCGTGCATCCTTCCTGATCCGCTCATACCGATATGAAATCGGTGGCGAGGTTATCAAGAATCCCACATACCTATGGGAAGACCTTTTCGGATACAACAGCATCGCAGGGAATGGGCTTACCATGAGGTGGGTCGATGAGCCTGAAAGTGTTATTCCGATCAGAAAGCAGGACAAACGCATCAATCTTAACGATGGAAAGGGCAAAGCCGACGAGAAGCCCTGGCGCTTTATCAAGAGTGAAAATTAGCATCAATCTTCCAACCATGAAAAGAGCATTTGTAATCCTCTTCGCTGTAATCCTTTTGGCATCCTGCAGCAGGGTGTCTGGCACCTATGTGAATGAAAGCGGCGGGCTGTATGACCAGATCGAGTTTGTGGGTAATAGTTCCTGCAACATCACCACCTTGGGCATGAAATTCCCTGCCACGTATCGCATCGACAAAGGATATGTCTATATCCACACTCATGACGGTGCAGAAATGTTGTTCAAGATTCAAGACTCCAACACACTCGTAGGAGAGAGTTTCTTCAACGAAAGCACGTATAAGAAGGTCAATTCAGCCTCCAGAACAAAAGACTCCGATCAGTAGAGTCTTTCGGGTCGATAGTGCCCAGTTCCAGCGGAAGTGCCGATGCCTGTGTGATTATTCCGGAGGTAATAACGAGGAACCGTATTTTTGCATTATAAGTACGCGTGAGTATAAGCATTTTCCCTATAATCGATCAGATTTTTGGTTTCAACCTAATTGATTAAAGTACCTGACAATGATAGGCAAATACCCCGTCATCACCCTTTGCGGCAGCACCCGCTTCAAGGAGCAGTTTATTGAGGCGCAGAAGCGCCTGACCCTCGCGGGCAATATCGTTATCAGCGTCGGACTTTTCGGCCACAGCGGCGACGATGAGGTCTGGACCGAGGGCACGAAGGAGATGCTGGACGATATGCACAAGCGCAAAATCGATTTGGCAGACGGCATCTACGTGATCAACGTGGGCGGCTATATCGGCCAGAGCACGCGCAGCGAAATCGACTACGCCCGCCGCACCGGCAAAACCATCGAATATCTGGAGGAAGTGTAGCGGGGGACCGGACCACAGTGCTCAATTAGCCTTGCCTGTCGAAGATGCTCACCAGGCAAAGCATCCAACCAAAACTGGTCCACCCCACAAGTACCCCACAAGTACCCCACAAGCTGGGTCGGTACAAAGAACTAAAACAAAACAGGAGGCCAAGTGACCTCCTGTATGTTTTTGCCCCAAGATTACGCGGCGGATGTTTACCTTTCGGTGAGGCTCGGGGCGGGGACTTTGCACTTAGCGAACTACCTCATCCTTGCCGCGTTTTATAATCTCATCGCAAAGATAACAATTTATTTGTAATAGACTCCGCGGCTTCATTTCGTCCCGTATCAGAATCCCCAAAAAATTAGTATCTTTGCTAAGTAACGTTAGATACCGATTCATTATGGCTGAATTCATTCTTCACAAGGGCGACAAGGTTATGAGTCATCAGTACGGGGAGGGCGTCGTGACGGCCGTGGACGAGGGGCTGTGCACTGTCCGGTTCGCCTCCCGTGAGCTTTCTTTCCGTGTCCCGGATGCTTTTGAAAAGGGGCGTCTGATATGGATCGGATCCGCTAATTTCTCGAAGAAGACCGCGAAGGCTGGAAAGGCCGACAAGCCGAAGAAGAGCTGGCTCGGGCTGATTATCTATTTCCTGTTTTTGATCGCGCTCGGCCTTGCTGTAGTGGCATATCCTATTTCCCTGCTTTTAGGCACCGGCGACAAATCCGCCATCTTGGTGTGGGTCTTGTGCGTTGCATTTTTTGTCGCGATGATTTACCCGGTCCTTAAGAGTAAGAAGAAGAACGGCACTGAGCCGCAAGCGCCTGAGGTGGAGGAGATCGAAAGCGATGACGCGGACCGGAGCGACGATTCAGGCGTCGCGGCGGGCTTTCTGACCGGTATGATGGGCGGCTATTTCCTCGGCCGATCCAGCCGCCATCACAAATCAGTCTTCGACAGCGCCCGCGACGAACTCTTCTGGCAGGAGAAAAACCGCCACCACGACGACGACTTCACCGACGGCGAGAGCTGGTAAGGCATCTCTCCTCCGGCAGACGTTTGGCCCAATTGTCTGGGAATTCCATCAAAAAAGTAAAACATTTTCGGCACATTTCTTGATTATGTGCCGTATTTGTTATACTTTTGCATAAAACAATGTCACTATGCAGGTAAGTGATAATATAATCAGCTTCGCTACGATCCATCGTGGCTCCTTCAAGAAGAAGGAGCTCGCGCAGTATCTACATTGCTGTAGCGACATCAATGATGCCAGTCTTAATACCCTTCTCGCCAGGCTCGTATCCTCTGGTCGTCTGGTAAAGAGTGGGTGGGGAGAGTATTCTTTGCCTCAAGAGGGCAAGTATAAATGTCTGCTGCTCCCTGAACCTGAAACAGCAGATTTAGCCCGAAAGCTTAAACAACGCTATCCTCTTGCCGATTTTTGTGTATGGGATGCCGCCGGGGTCGTTCCTTTTATGCTTCATGTGCCAAATGTGAAAATGATCATTGTAGATGTAGAGCGTTTTCTTGTGCAGACATTTTTTGACGCCATCCGCGAATTATTCCCGGACAAGGCCGTTCTGTTCAAGCCCACTAAAGACGATTACTACAAATACGGCTCCGGCCGGGACTGTATTGTGGTGAACCCGCTATATACCGAATCTCCGTTGGAGACAATTGATGGTGTAGTTGTTCCCACAGTCGAAAAAGTTCTTGTGGACATTGCTGTGAATCCGGAATTCGATTATCTTCAGGGCTCCGAAGTATTCACTATCTATGAGAAAGTACTTCGTGACTGCCGCATCTCTATGCCAAAGCTCAAGCGTTACGCCCGCCGCCGCAGATGTGTCGGCCAGATACAAACCATTCTCAACAATATAGACTGCCAGGATAATGATTAGTTCCGAAAGCCGCACTGCCCGTTGGATTGAGTCCCTGCGCTCCCAGTATCCCAACATCAAAGATGTCTCCCTTATTGAGAAATCAATCCGAGCCTTCTCTTTGCTGGAATCATTGAAGATTTCCGGCTGCCCGTTCGTATTTAAGGGAGGTACTGCCCTTATGCTTCATCTGAATACGTCCAGGCGACTTTCGATAGATGTGGATATTGTATGTCCTCCGGGCCTTGACATTCGGGAGTACTTGGGTAAGAATGCAGAAGAATACGGCTTCACGACAGTTAGGGAGATAGAACGAAAAAACCGCACTGGAGTTCCAAAATCCCATGCCGAATATAGATACGAAGTTTCTTATCCATCAGGTTATCCCAGCGGCACGATCCTTCTCGATGTTCTATATGAAAATGTCGCATACAATAAGGTCGTGAACCTTCCCATTGATAGTCCTCTCCTCAAAATAGAAGGAGAACCCGTAATGGTCCTGTGTCCAAGCATTGATGATATGCTTGGTGATAAGATTACTGCTTTCGCTCCGCATACCACTGGGATCCCGTTCTTTAAAGGTAATAAATCTTGCTCGATGGAAATCATGAAACAACTCTTCGATATAAGTTCCATCATGGACCGAATTGATGATTTATCCATCGTCCGGAAAACCTTCCAGAACATAGTGCCGATTGAATTAGGATATCGTAACCTGAATAACCTCACGCCCGATGATGTTCTGGATGATGCATACAACACCGCACTCAATATCTGTCTCCACGGAGGGTTGTCACGTCAGGAATATGAATACCTTACCAGTGGGGCACGGCGAGTTGACGGGTTTATCATTATCGAGAGCTATTCAATGGAGAAAGCCGTTCGCGATGCCGCTAAAGTGGCTTACCTGACCAGACTCCTTCGGGGCAAAAACAATACTGTCTCCCACTACAGTCCTGAGATGGACGAGGCCCTCATTGCCGATAACATACTGAATCAGTCTCTCAACAAACTGAATCGCATAAAGAAGATAAGCCTGGAAGCCTTCTTCTATTTGAAACAGGTTGAAGAGATGGAGAGATAGCGTGCGGCTTCGGCGTCGAGGCTCTTTGGGTCCGGGGTGAAATCCGGGCTGAAGGGGTCGATGCTTACGCGGCCGCCTGTGGCGGTCCAGTTGCCTGCCACCTGTCCGTCCAGCAGGAATACCGGCCAGAAATTGCCGGAGTTGTTGTGGGCGCGGTGGGTGTGGTCGGGATGCAGGACGATCTCGCGGCTCTTGTAGCTGATCAGGTATTCGTCGTAGGGTGGGAGAAGGATGCAGCGGCCCCGCTGAAATCCGCGCGTGCGGGCATCATCGGTCAGGTAGAATTCGCGGCCGTGCCATTTCTCGGCGTGCAGCCAGTCGCCCAGAAGGGCAATGCCCCTGCGGCAGTCGCTCAGGTTGAGCCCGCTCCACCAGGCGAAGTCATCCAGCGTTGCGGGCTGGCTGTGGCGGAAATATTTGCGCGCAAAGCGCATCAGTGCCTCGTCGCGATCCATCGTCGCTAGTGCGGGCAGTTTATCGGCCGAAAGCGCGTATGAGGCGCGTAGCGGCAGCAGATCTCCGCTGCAGAGCGTGCCTGCAAATTCGGCCATCCGCAGGTGGTACGAGAGCCGGTGGTCGTCCATCCGGATGTCGCGTTCGGCCAGGCCCTGGACGATGTCTTCCTTGGTGGCGCTGCGACGGTCGCCCACTATGCGGCAGATAATTTCGCGGATGCGGCAGAGCTCGTCGTCCGCAATGCTGATGCGGTTGCTGGCCATCCAGCCCCAGGTGACGGCGATTGCCTTAGGCGCACAGAGATTGATGAACGGCCAGTAATCCTCGGCCGCAATCAGCTGCCAGGTGCCCCGCATCAGATGGAACCGGACGATCCTGCCTGCATTGAAGGCTTCCTCGAACGCTATGAGCGAAGGCTTCCTCGTCCGCATCGCCACGGCCCAGCGCATCCCCTTATGGTCCTGCGCCTGAACCGCGCCCATCCAGCCGACCACCTCCTCCGGCCTGTCAAACTGCGGACAAATAAGCTGCTGACTCAGCAATCGCTGCGATATGGGGTTCATAGGGGTTGGTTATTTGTCCGTGTCTTCGCTGTAGAGGCGGTATCCTCTGGCGGATGCGCCCATCGCCTGGCACCAGCACGAGGCGTGGAACTTCTGCGCTGGATCGAAGAAGATATCTACTCTGTCTTTGCTGTAGTCAAATTTGCAGACTCGCATCCGCAACTCATCCGGTAGGATCGAGGCAAAATCGGCATTCCCGTCCTTATGGATGGGAATGATGACTTTGGGGTTGACCTGCTCGCAGAGCCGTATCAAGTCCTGCCGGGAAGCGTGACCGGAAGTGTGAATTATTTTGAAGGCGCATCCTTTTTCGCGGAATTGCTCTACAAAGTCATACAGATTCTGGTTGAAAGCAGAATTGCCTTCCCGCTTATCAATATACCCGTGGAATTGTGAATAGATGAGGCACGTCTCTTCCGGCTTGCAGAAAGGAAGAATCACATCCAGGTAGGACTGGAACCTCCCGCTGGACCGAATCAGCATCACAAAGCCGTGGCGGCGCATCATATAGTCCATCTTCTTGTTTGTTGGGCTATACGGGTAAATCTTGTATGGTCCGAAATGGTAGAGCCTTCTCCCTGCTTCGGCCTGCTCGGAGATAAGCCCTATTATTTCTTTCTGGTAGGTATCAACAATAAAGGGCCTCCGCACAGACTCTTTATTCGCGCTGTAAATCGACTCAAGGCGGTCTGCGTCAGTGGAAGTGCACAGAACGAAGATATTCTTATACTGTCGGAACTCCTCCTTGAATTTTTCCTTCAGTTCGGACTCGGGGCACATTGATTTGCTTGTGTTGTTCACATTGGTGCCTTCGGTGATGAGAATATCGACGTGTCCGGCAATATGGTATTTGTCTATGACTTTGTAAATGCCTTCGCCCATATATCCGTGGCCGCGGAAGTCTCCGGTGTGCAGGATCGTCTTCCCGTCACACTTGATCTTGAGCATATACGAATCGGCAGAGGAATGGCTGACTTGGAAAGGCGTGACGGTGATATCGTCAATGGTAATGGGGCGCCCTTTAGAGTATGTCTTAAACGGCTCCAGCTTCTTCAGGCATTTCAGGCTATTTTCTTTTAAATCATCGGCATAAGTCATGTGGTCGTACTTGGCCTTCATAATCTTGAGCGCAAGCGGGCCGATGTACTGGTCAATGCCGTCCGGCACGTACTGGAACAGCTCGACGTGATCGCCGTGCATATGGGTGTAGAAGATGGCCCGGGCATCGCCGATCAGGCTGGCGATGGCCTCATCCGAAGCGTATTCGTCCTCGGACTCCTGCCCGTCCTTGGGCAGATTATGTCCCAGGTCAACGAAAATTCTCGTCCCCTTCGACGAGACTATCTCAGTAATGCAGCCCCCGATCTGATTGCCGCGATGGATGGTGATGGTCATTTAGAGAGATCATCTAATAATTTTTCATCTAAGGTAAAGACCATAATACCCAATTCATCCATAAGTCGATGAAGTAATGGATATTCATCACTTTGAAATTCATTGAAAGGTCTACTACCTTTAAAAATGAGAGGAGCCGGAACAATTTTACAAGATGGTGAAATGTTATAATCTTTTTTTAATTTGTCAGCATCTATGATTTTTGAATATGTATATGCTTCTAGAGCACTTAGAAGCAAGCCGTCATTTTTATTATCCTTTATTTTCAGTTCAAGAATGAAAAAATTATCATCCTTTATGGATAATAAATCAATCTTGCCTACTTTTTTATTCTTATTGTTATTTTTTAGAGGTACTTGGTAATCTATTATCGTTCCAAAGTCTTCAAAAGTACGTTTGCTTTTAAATAATAGTATAGCTGTTCTTTCTTCATCTCTGTTAGATGAAGAGGGTGGAACACGTGGTGTACTGTGACTTTTAGTCTTATATGAGGTTTCTCGAGTTATAGAAGGGATAGAATATAAATGAAGATTATTAAGAAGTACTTCAGATATAATTTCTGAATAAGGTCGGTGAGTATCTCTTGTTTTGCTGCTATAGTTAACAAATTTCTGTTGATATAAATTCTCTGGGCAACTAGTTATACATTCTATGACCTTTTTTTCAATATCTTTTTGATTGTACTTTTTAGGCATAAGCAAATAGTTTTTTGTGGAGTATAGTTATATTTCCTTAAATACGTCTACCTAGTTCCTATCTTCGATTTTACCTTACTATCGGATGGCTGCGAAAGAGGGACTATATTTAAGAAGAGGGGATGTTCATTCGATTGTTTTACTAATGTACAAATTTAACAAAAAAAGCTTGATTGTCAAAACCCTATCTTCCTTCTCCCCGTGCCATCTTCGATGAGTTCTTCGGAGCAGAAGGCGCGGATTTCGTCAAAACCGGGCTCGGTGGAATCGATGATGGAGCGGACTTCGCGTTTGCGGACGATGTTCTCTATCTGTCCGCCGGAGAAATCAAAGTCGCCGGCCAGGATGTCAGCTTCCTCACGGGTGAGGCTGGGGAGCATTGTCCGCCAGATGGAAAACCGGGCTTCGCGGGACGGCTTGTCGAAGCGAACCTTATAGAGAAAACGACGTTCAAAGGCTTTGTCCAGATTGGACGAAAGATTGGTCGTGGCGATGAGGATCCCATCGAGATCCTCCATTTCCTGCAGTATGATATTCTGAATCGAATTCTCCATCTTGTCAACCGCGCCCTCTGCGCCTTTGCGCCTGATACCGAAAATGGCATCTGCCTCGTTAAACAGGAGAATGGGGATATTGCCGCCGGCCTTAACGGCCTCCCGGTACTTTTCAAAAACCTTCTTGATATTCTTTTCGCTTTCGCCGACCCAGCAGCTCTTGATCTGCGATACGTCAATCACAAATAAATCCCGGCTGCTCTGCCGTGCAATCTGATAAACAGTCTCGGTCTTGCCGGTGCCGGGCCCGCCATAAAACAGGCAGGTGAAACCGGTCCGGAGCCCTTTGTCCTTCATTTTCGCGCGGATTTCATCGAAACGCTTCTCGCTCATCAGCTCCTTCAATTGTGCAATTTGCCGCTGTTCCGTTTCGTTGTAGAAAAGCGTTTTCTGCACGATTTCTCCGGCTGCAAGTTTTCTGGATGCGGTGACCGATTGTTCTTTTCGGCGAATCCCTCCGACATCGGAAAAAATCTTATCCTTCACTTCATCATTTAGTTTGAAGTAATCTTTTTCCAGAAAACTGTTGCGGCCCGCAAATTCCAGAATTCCGTTTTTCTGGAGCTTAAGACGCTCGAGTTTGTAGTCAGTTCGCAAGATAGCAAGCTCTTCATCATTTACGTAATGATTGAGATTGTGCCATCCGACCATATCGTCATCTTCGAAGTAATAGAGATAAACCATTCCGTAGAGGATGACACATTCTGCCGGGGGAAGGTCTTCTTTAATATGAAGTATTTCCCGTGCTACGCTGGTCTGCGGATTGATCTCCATCAGCGCATTCAATTCCTCGATCATTTCAGCCGTGGTGCATTGATCTTCCTCGCGTAAATCGAGAGCCTTTTTAATCCTGACCAGCAGGTCTTTGGAGCCAAGCCCGGTCGGCGGGCCCTGTTCGACGGGCTTATCCATAATCAGGCTGTTGAGGGTCGTTTTGGAAATAGAAAAAAATCCTTTCTTGTCAATGCGGATGTATCCCTTCCTGCGGAGATCCTCGAACTCATTGTGGTAGGTTAATAATTTCAGATAATTGATCCCTATCGAATTGGCAAGGATGTGCGGTCCAATGCCGGATGCGGAGTCTTTTCGCATTATTGCAGTCAGTAAGACCACCTGGGTGGGAGAGAGCCCGAGCTCTCTCCCCAGCGCATCGATTTCATCGGCGGCCTTTTCCATATTGCCAAAGTACATTCCGCTTCTCGGATTTTCGTCGTCTTCCCGCATCTTTTCCGCGATGCGGCACATAGTTTCGATAATCCTCATACTCTGACAATAATTACTTTCTTCCCGGCGGCCTGAGCCTTCCGGATGGTGTCCCAGGTTCCCTTGGAGGTGGCCGCCACAAAGGCGAGAACCGTATCGGAATTCCGGACAATCAGTGTGTTTCTCTGGAGCGGAGCACCCCGCCCGTAGCGGTCATAGTCGGGACAGAATTCCATCAGAGGAATCCTGTTTCTGGCGGCGAATTTCTTCGCAAGGGTGTCGGCACCTTTCGCACCGCCCGACACAATCAGATCAATTTTCTGCGTCGCTTGGATTTTGGCGACCTCGGCGCAGAGGAGGTCGTAGTTCTCGAATTCACGAGAACCGACAATTGCTAGTTTCATATGTCAAAGAGTTTTAGACTGCAATGATAGCCGGCTGTTCGGCAAAATTGTGGCCGAAGCTAAATTTTTTTAACTTTTTTTTAATTCTGCCATAATTCTGCCGAAGATGTGGCTATCTTTGTGGTCAGTTATGGCAAAAAATTATTTCAAATCTTACATTTGGCTCCTCGAGACGCTCCAGAGCCGCGGGCATCTTACCTTTAAGCAGATCGGAGATTTATGGCTGCGCAGCAGCATCAATAATGAACAGAAAGAGCTGGCACCGCGCACTTTCGCGAATCACGTGGCGGCCATTTCCGAAATCTTCGGTATCGACATCGTGTGCGACCGCCGGAATAATACCTATAAGATCGACAACAAGGGGGAAATCGGTTCCAGCGGGTTGCACGACTGGATGATGGAGGCGCTCAGCCTTAATAATCTGGTCAATGAAAGCGCCAGCCTGCGTTCGCGCATTTTGTTCGAGAGCGAACCTTCCAGCCATCGATTCCTGACGGACTGTATCCGGGCGATCCGCGACGAGCGGATGCTGGAGGTGAATTATCAGGGATTTACGATGGCGGAGCCGCGCGATTTTCTTCTCGAGCCTTTCTGCCTCAAGGAGTACAAGCGCCGCTGGTATTTATTCGCCAGAGCGCATAAAGGCGGATACCCGGAGCCGCATTCCTTTGCGTTGGATCGGATGAATTCGGTTTCCGTGAGCGAGAAATCTTTCAAGGTTCCGAAGAGCTTCAATGCTTACAGTTTCTTCAGCACCCGTTACGGCGTCCTGCTTTACGAAGGCGAGAAACCGGCGCGCATCAAGCTCAAGGTCTGCGCCCGCCAGGCCAACTACTTCCGCACCCTCCCGCTGCACTCCAGCCAGAAAGAAACTGAAAAGACCGCCGACTACTCCATCTTCAGCTACCACCTCATCCCCAACTACGACTTCATCCACGACGTCCTCTACTACGGCGACGACGTCGAAGTCCTCGAACCGGCGGAGGTGAGGGAAAGCATCGCTAAAACAGTTGAAATGATATACTCTAAATACAATTAATAATTATGAGAAAGTGCGATTTTAAAAGGAAGTGGGATAAAGGCCTTACAGAATATCTGAGGAAATTAGATTCAACTCGTAGTCTGGGTTTCACTCAGAGCTATAAGAATGGGGAACCCGCAAGACATGGGTACATTATAGATCTTAGAGAAGGTGAGAGCGAAATCGATGTTATAAGCAGATTCAATGTCCTTGTAGGGCAAGTTGATTTTGAGATGCTTATCGGGAACCCCCATACATTAGCTAGACATCTGAATTCTTCGCAAGTGTTGTGCTATAATTTCTTCCGCTCTATGATGAGCGTGACTGAACCTAAGTCTCGTTTGGGCTATGCAAATGAGGAAATGGTGAGATTTGTTAAGGAGACAGTAGGAATCAATATATCGGAAAAAGCTTTGTGTCAGTTTGAGTATGAGGATTCTAAGACTAAACAGACCTTTAAAGAATATGCCAAATACAAAGGGAAAGGCGAGAATAGTCAGTTTGATTTCTTCATCCACGATGAAGAAAAAAGGATTTATTTTGAGATAAAATATACAGAGGACTCGTTTGGAGGATGGACAAAAAACAAAAAGACATCACCGTATTCCATCGCAAATCATTGTGCTTATATAGAAAAGGGTTATAAGGATTTACTGAAAAAGAGTTGCTTTTTTACGAACGATTGTAAACATAATATTCTTTCATATTCAGAGAAAGAATCCTCGGATCCAAAGAATTCCTTTAATAAGCATTATCAGCTATTTAGAAATGCCTTGAAAGCTGATGAGAATGCATACACGGTTTTCATTTTCCCTGATGCAAATCCTGGCCCCAAAAAGGAATTTGAAGACTTCAAGAAAAATCTTGTAGAGGGCCAAAACCATATTATCGCTCTTAGATGGGAGGATTTGACATCGTATATGTCGCCTGAGTTCATAGAGAAGTATATTAAGATTCTTGAATGATAACTATAAACGGCCATACCATCTTCACCTTCTCCGATACTCACGGTCATCATCGTGACTTGCGGGTGCCGGAGGGGGTGGATATTATAATTTGCGCAGGTGATGCCGTTGAGGATGCCCTGAAGGGTGGGGAGTACGATGATTTCATCGGGTGGTTCTCCTCGCAGCCGGCGAAGAATACCAGCTTGGATCAACCATCTGCCGGATTATTGCGATAGAGGGTATTTCATAATTAATAATTGTTCTTTATTATTGCCAATGCCATTCGATTTGGCAGAAAAAATTAAACATTTATACTATTCCGATATGAAAAGATCATTAATTAATCTCGGGGCAATCATTGTCGCATTTATCATTGGAGTGGCCATCAATAATTCGTGCGCCGACAGTTTGGAGAATATGTCCGACAAAGAACTCCGTAAGTTGGTTTTACAATTGCAGGAGGAGATTAAATCCCTCAAGAGCCGAGTGGCTAAGCTGGAAGGGAAAACCGGCAGCAGTTCAAGTTCAGGTTCGTCCGTTGGTGGGGGCTATGCGTTCGTGGTTGATGGAATCCATTTCAATTTGGATGGCACTTATTGTGATCCAAAGGATTATGCTGAGACAGTTTCCTCTTACCAGATTATCAATGGTGTACGCATAGACAGCACTTATTCTGCTCCCAGCAGGATAATATCCTATATCTATGATTCTTATGGAAGACTCACAGGAACAATACAGGATAACCTTGAGTGGAGTTATTCATATTCAAACAAAACCGTCTACCAAACCATAATAACAAAGAACATATCCAATGGTGTGACGGAGACCGGCACAACAACTGCAATTCACCTAAAATAAACCATTAATTCAATAACACACAGCTTTACTTCCACCTCTCCCGCCGGTTTTCTGCGGAAGCCTGGATTATTTTTGCCAAAGCCATTCGATTGGGCAGAAATAGATTAAACTATAACATTCAAAAACACCGCTTAATCATATATGGATAATCTAATTTACCGTCTCAGAATCAAGCGCGGGCCTTTTGTCGCTCAATATCCGTCATTCCATATCTATGAGGCCGAACAGTTTTACTATCCGACGAAGGAGGCCGCAGAAGAAAAGATTCGTGGCTTTGGATGGGAGCCGGATATTTATTGCTTCATCATTGAAGCTTGTCCTTACGACCGAGATGTCGCTGATAATGCATATCGCCGCTGGTTATATGACGATGAAGGTGACTTCATCTCGGAGACGCTCTGCTCCGAATTCGAAGATCCCCAAGCCCGCGAGCAGGACGAATACTTCCCGGGACGCAGGCCGGATCAGTGCCGGTTCAAACCGGGGGACTGCGTAGAAGTTGTCTTCAATAACACCGTGACACTTGGAATTGTAATGGAATGCCCTCCAACACCGGAGGATGTTGCAGATAAAGGAAGTCGCTGTTCAAGATATGGCAAACCATTCGGCGGAAAAGCGGAGTTCGAGGAAGACGCTTATACGATACTGCGTGGGAAGATTGATTTGCATAAATACAGTCAGTACGACGAAGCGCACGAGTTCTCCTATATGACGAACGTAATGCCGGCATCTTTGCCGATTCCACCCGAAATGAAGCAGCAATTGATGCATCTGCTCATCAACGTCCGCGATGAAATAGAGCACGCTAAGTTCGATGAACACCGATTTGGTCCGCAAATAACTGGTCTGGAAAAAGATCTTATTGTACGAAGCAAGATGTCCACTTCAGAACCAGTTATCTATTACCTCACACCTGAGAACGGGGCCCTGACCGTATCGGTTGATAAAAATCCCAGACGGATTCGCGGGTCTATGGATTTTGTCACGGCTGAGGAATTTGCCAAAGTCAAAGAATGGATAAAACTCAACTATGACGCTCTGATGAGCAACTGGAATGAGCCTGATTCCGTGACATTGTGTGAGAATGTGAAGAAAGTATAACTCAATTTATACTTATAATAATGCTGAAACAAAGTACATGGTAAAGACAATCAAGTCAATCAAAGAAATATCTGCCGATAGTCTGGAACCCGGATCTCTTTCTTATTACACGATAGAGGGGCAGTTTGTACAATTAGGCCCGACACGTTGTGAGAATATCGGATGCTCACTTGTCACATCCGTCCCGCGCCTTCAGGGGCCTGCGGGCAAGTTTCTGCCAGGTATCCGCCGATGGATAAAGGAGGGGGATCTTTCCCTGAACGACGACAGGGATTGTGAACAGCTGAACGTATTCCTTCATATCATTGAGGACCATCCGGCTTTTTACTTCTTCGATGAGGACTTCAACGGCCAGAGCCGTGAATTCGTGGAATCGTCTCTCTGTCTGGACCTTTCGGCGGAGCCCTATCAAACACCGTCTGAGGTCTCATATAAAGCTGTCAAGATTGATAGTTACAGCGATGTCCTTCCTTACAGGGAATATGCCCCGGACTGGTGCATTATCCTCTCCGAAGAGGCGTACAATGAACATACGCGGTATGGTAAGGACTCGTTCTATTTCCTGGAACGCTCCGATATGGTCAATATCCCGAGATTGCCGGGGTCGGCCTTACCGAAGGATGATTACGGGCTGTCCTTAATTGCAGTCTGTGTCTCCCCGACAAAGGAGATTCTCTCAATAACGTCCCGTTGGAACTACGGAGATGATCAAGACTGCTTCCTTTCGCCTCTTGAGTTGGAGGAAATAATAGGGGAGAAAATCTTCAAAAATATTCTACATTAAGCAGCTTCTGCTCTTTTTCTGCTGAAGGTCCGGTTATTTTTGCCAAAACCATTCGATATGGCAAAAATAGATTAAACAACCGTAACATTCACAAATACAATGAAAAAGAGCATTATCACCATTATTCTTGCGCTGGCCGGCTTTGTAATCGCATCAGCGCAGAGCACCAATCCGCTGAACTACAGCGGCCGTATGTATGTCGAGGCAATGGAAGCCATTGTCACTCCCAGGTACGTTTCCTACGAGGATCACGCTATCCTTTCAAGGCAGATGCACGTCCCTTCGGTTGAAATCACGAGGTGTGATATGGACTTCGAGAAGGGCACCGTAACGGTGAAAGATAATAAAATGAAGATGAAGGTAAGCGACTGCAGGAAATACGATACCGACCAGGGCTGGGTGGTCGTCGTCTATGTGGTGCTGGACGGCACGAACGATAAAGCCGAACTGGTCTGGCCGGAATATGGCAAACCTTACTTTCAGCAAATCTCCAAAGACGGCGGTCGCGTCAGGATTGCCCGTATGATATTGTCCAGAACGCCCTACGTGGCAGATGAGCAAGAGGTTATGAGGGCTATGGTTATGGGACTGATTAACGGGATGTAAACCACTATCCGATGATTTGACGGATGGTGGCTTTGATCAGGGCCGAGAGGTAGTCGCTGTCATCTACGTCGCTGATGTAGAAGTAGTCTCTGGCGCCTTCGTAGGGCGGACGCAGGATGACCTCCTTCAGCAGGGCACGCCCGGGTTCGGTCACTTTGATGTACAAGTTGTTGTCGCAGATCAGGCCGAAGAGTACCCCGTCGCAGTAGGCGCAGTAGTCTCCCATCATCTTTTTGACGGCGATCTCTCCGGCGCCCGAGCACTGGTCGATGATGTATTGCACAAAGTCAGGATTGCAGGCCATACGAATCGAATTTCCAGCAAAGATAGCCTAATTCCCTTCAACTGCACCTATCGTCCCGAAAACAGGGACGATGGGCGCGAAAATGGCCGTTTTTGTACCTATCGTCCCTAAAAATGGGACGGTAGGTACGCTTACATACTGATTGTGCGGGGAAGGGCCGGAGCAGGACCGGGGACGTGCCGAGGCAGCGGGAAGTGGGCAGAAAAAAGGAAGGTAACCGCGAGGTTACCTTCCCGGTGCTCCCTTAGGGGCTCGAACCCTAGACACCCTGATTAAGAGTCAGGTGCTCTACCAACTGAGCTAAGGAAGCATTGCCCTTTTGGTTTGGGACTGCAAATGTAGATATATTTTTTTTCTGTGCAAACAAAAAAACTGATTTTTTGTGCGCTTTTGTTAAATTTGCAGGACAAGTCCGACCTTGAAAATGAAAAAATACAGACCATATATCGCATTTGCCGTCACCGCGCTGGTGATGATACTCTTCTTCCCATCGACCGGAAGGTTCAACTACCACTACCAGAAGGGGCACCCGTGGGTGTACGAGGACCTTGTCGCCCGCATCGACTTCCCGATCCTCAAGACCAGCGAGGAGATCCTCTCCGAGATGGAGAAGCGCTCCTCCGAGATAGTCTCCTGCTACAACTACGACGATGACGTCCGCAAGGCGCAGATCGCAGCGCTTAACCGCAGCGAAGATATTCCGGAGGCTATATTGAAGCAGGCCATAGACCTGATCTCTTCCACGTACGAAGTAGGCGTAGCCGCCGAATCCTCCGACCGGCTCGGTTCCGACCGCGTGATAATGGTCAAGCGCGGCAAGCGTATGAGCGAGGTCCCCGCGCAGGAAGTCTATTCGCTCGAGGCGGCCCGCATCCGCCTGCTCTCGGAGCTGCGTTACGCATTCCCCAAGTCGGACATAGACGAGATGGAAAGCCGCTTCTCGCTCACCGGATACATCGTTCCCAACCTCATCCTGGACGAGAGTATGACGCAGCTGATGCACGAAGAAGCCATCAAGCACATTTCCCCGACCAAGGGGATGATATACGACGGCCAGCTCATAGTCACCAAGGGCGAGTTGGTGACCGAGGACGTAGCCCAGCTGCTGGACTCCTACAAGGCCGAATATGAGAGCAACTTCAGGGGCGGGGGAGAGATCATCACCCTGCTGAGCCACATACTCCTTGTCATCGTGATGATGCTGATGCTCTACATAGCCGTTTACTGTGCGGGCAGCGGCATCCTTGAGGACTTCCGCAAGCTACTGTTCGTATTGTTCATGGCCCTGGCGGTATTCCTGCTGACGGTATTCCTGGGCGAGTTCAACCGCCATTTCCTGCTGGCGTTCCCCTTCCCGGTACTGGCGCTCTACATCGGCGCATTCTTCCGCCGCAACGTCACCGTGCCCCTCTACTGGATTATCCTGCTGCCGATGCTCGTGATGAGCGGCGAAGGCCTTCAGCTCTACCTGATCAACGCAGTATCCGGCGCGCTCGTGCTCGGCTCGCACGCAAGGTTCAACCGCGGATTCAGCCAGTTCATCAACGCCCTGGTAGTATTCGCCAGCGCCGCGATCATATACTTCGCATTCCACGTCCTGTATTCGGGCGACGCCTGGGTATGGAACCGTTTCGCAGTGCTTGCAATGGCAGTTAACGGCATCTTCACCGTCATAGCTTACCCGTTCGTATTCCTGATCGAGAGGATATTCGGATTTACGTCGCAGACGCGGATGTGGGAGCTGACCGACACCAACTCGACCGTCCTGCGCGAGCTTGCGCGGCGGGCGCCCGGCACCTTCCAGCACTGCCTGCAGGTAGCCAATCTGGCCGAAGACGCGGCGCGTGAAGTCGGCGCCGACCCGATGACCATCCGCGCAGGCGCGCTCTACCACGATATCGGCAAGATGGCCAATCCTCTCTGCTTCGTCGAGAACCAGGCCCGCGGCGCAGCGGATACCTATCACGCCGGCCTCACGCCCCAGCAGAGCGCGCACGACATAATCGCGCACGTGGATGACGGTCTGGCATTCGCCCGCAAATTCGGCCTTCCCGCAGAGATAAGCGCATTCATCAACTCGCATCACGGCACCTCGCTGACCAGGTATTTCTACGCCCAGTACTGCAATGCCGGCGGCGACCCCGAAGACAAGGCTGCATTCTCGTATCACGGCGTCCTGCCGCACACAAAGGAAGAAGCCATATTGATGATCGCCGACAGCGTGGAGGCTGCGTCCCGCACGCTGCCCGATTACGACGAGCAGAGCATCTCGACGCTTGTCGATAAGATAGTCGAATCCAAGGTCAGCGACGGACAGCTTCAGGAATCGGATCTCTCGATCCGGGACATCTCCCTCGTCAAGGAGTCGCTCAAGCGTTCTTTGATGCAGATCTACCACAACCGCATCGCTTACCCCAGAGCGGAAGCAAAGCAAGAAGCAGGAGCAAAATAGGCCCGAGGATCGAAGCCGTGCGGCCTATGATATCCCCGTGACGTGAGAAGAACGTCACGTCGCTCCGGGCGTGCATCACCCCGAGCAGCGTCTCGCTGGTCCACCAGCCGGTATGGCTAAGTACGTCGCCCCTCTGGTTGATAAATCCCGACATTCCGGTATTGGCGCACTGCACAACGTCGCGGCGGTTCTCTATGGCCCGCAGCGAGGCGAGGCGGAAATGCTGCCGGTATCCGGGCGTGTCGCCCCACCAGCCGTCATTGGTAATGACAGCCAGAAGGTCGGCTCCGTCAGCAGCCGCCTGGCTCGAAAAATCCCCATAAGCCGAATCGTAGCATATCATCACGCCGAAGCGGTGGCCGTCCGCGCCCTGCAGGGCGATAATCCTGTCCATCCTGCCGTGACCGGTGGCCGCGCCCCCGAAGTACTCAATGATCGGAGCGAAAACGGAAATGATGCGCGGCATCGACTCTACGCCCGGGACGAGCTTCGCCTTGTGGTAATAGACGTAGGGGGCATTGACTCCGGCCATAATGGCGCTGTTATAGACCTCGTACCAGCCCGAGGGTGTCTGCCGTGCCGTGCGCGAAGGACGCGGTCCTGCGGGCAGCTGCCGGATGGTCCGCGAGCCGAGCACCATCGTAAGCTCCGGCCGAGTGGCCAGAAATGCGCTGTAAGCCTGCCACGAAGGACTATTGTAGGGATGGTCGATGTCTATGCTGTAGGTAAATGTCTCAGGAGTGATAAGGTAGCGCGTGTCGGGCGTCAGGGCGCCTTCGGCCTGCGAAAGCAGCTGCTCGTCCAGACGCGCCTGCGGGACGATGCCGTACTTCATAAACGGATCGACGTTGGGCTGGACGGCCAGCACCTCGACCGGCTCGCCATTCTCCTGCCAGCTGTGATAGCGGATGAGCGAGAGCAGCGCGGGGACCAGGATGAAGCACGATGCGGCGATGCCAAATGCGCGGAGGGCCTTCGCACGGTGCTCGGCTGCGGCGCGGATGGCAGCAAATACCAGAAGGCCGCCGGCGAGGATCCACAACGAACCACCTAGCGGACCGGTGACTTCATACCACTGCGCCAGGCGCGGAGCCGTAGCCAGCGCGTGCCCCAGAATCAGCCAGGGCCACGAAAGCTCGACCTCGCAGTAGCAGTGCTCCCATCCCAGCCAGAGCGCTATGAAAAACACGTAGGGCAGGGCGTTGAGCACCCCGGCCCGGCGAGGAAACGCCTCGGCAGCCTTGATGGCCCAGGAGCGCGTAAGCCGCAAAAGGGCGAAGATCACGCTCATCTGGATGGTATTGGCCGTCAGGGCGGCGATGGCTCCGGCCGGCGAGACATTCCATACCCACCAGGTGGTGGCGATATTGAAAAGCAGGAACGCCGCAAACCCGTACCACCAACCGCGGCGCAGGCCGCCGGTGCGGATCGTATGCTCCAGAAGGAACAGCGGTGCGAATGAAAGGACTGCCAGGAAACCCGTCCCCGGAATGAGGAACGGCACTGAGGCGAGGACGGCAAAAAGTATAACGAATAGCCAGGCGGCTGATTTGGGATTACGTAGATTCATCGTCATTGGCCTGCAAAAATTGTAGCAGGCTCCACAAAGATAGAGAGAATTTTCTTTAACTTTGCAACGATATAGACTCGGGCGATGATAATAGACTTTTTCAAGGCTGTGGCTGTAGGGCTGGCGGGTTCGATTCCGCTCGGGCCAATCGGTGTGCTCTGCATCCAGAAGACCATCAGCAAGGGCAAGTGGTCCGGCATTTCGCTGGGCATCGGAACGGCCTTCTCGGATATGATCTATGCGATCCTGGCGCTCTTCTCGCTGGCATTCATCAACGACTTCATCGATCAGAACCGCATCGCCGTGATTCTCGCCGGCGGCGTGATCATCACCGCATTCGGCGTGAGCATCATATTCAAGAACCCCATCAAGCAGATGCGCCATCCCAAGCCGATGCGCAAGTCCGGCTATATCACGGACGGCCTGCAGGGTTTCCTGATGGCCATCACCAATCCCGGCGCGATGGTCCTGCTGCTGAGCCTCTTCACCTTCGTCCATTTCAATCCTGCGACTTTGGACAGCCCCCTCGCGGCCGTCGTACTCCCGCTGGGCGTCATCACTGGCTGCGTCATCTGGTGGTACATCCTGTGCTCATTTATCAACCGCTTCCGCAATAAATTCCGGATCCGGCATCTGTTGCTGCTCAACCGCCTTTGCGGTATAGCAATAGCCGCCTTCGGCGTAGTGGCGATCGCCGGCGGCCTCTATTCCTGGTTAGCCGTATAAAAAGTCCAAATATGAAGAAGCAGAAATTGGTCGTTCTTTCAGGTGCGGGAGTAAGCGCCGAGAGCGGCATCAAGACCTATCGCGACAATGACGGACTCTGGGAGAATTATCCCGTGGAGCAGGTAGCTTCGATCGAGGGATGGTACCACGACAAGGCCCTGATGCTCAAATTCTACAATGAGCGCCGCCGCCAGCTGGCCACTGCCAGCCCCAACCGCGCGCACGAGATAATCGCCTCTTTGGAGCACTGGTTTGACGTGGTGGTCGTGACGCAGAACGTAGATAACCTGCACGAGCGTGCCGGCAGCACCAATGTCATTCACCTGCACGGCGAACTGACCAAGGCAAGGCCCGAGGACCGCGACCCGGAGGTGGACGGCGACCGCGGCGTGGTGGATATCGGCTACCGGGACCTGAATCCTGGAGATAAGGATTCACGCGGCGTGCAGATGCGCCCGCACATCGTATGGTTCGGAGAGGCGGTGCCGATGATCGAGAAGGCGGCGCGCGAGGTCGCGCAGGCGGATATCCTGCTTATCATAGGTACCTCGCTGGTGGTCTATCCGGCCGCGGGACTGGTCCGCTATGCGCGGGCTGAGACCCCGGTCTATGTCATCGATCCCAAGCCTGTCTCGCTCTACGGAGGCAATATAACCCAGATCCAGGAGCCTGCCACCGTCGGGATGGCCCGGTTCCGGGAGATGATAATTCCTGTCGAATAATCAGGCTATTTTTCGGCTACGTACATCGTCGTGTGCCAGACCCCCGTGGCCTTGATGATGTCGGCTGACTTGTAGTAGCGGTCGCGGCCGCTGGGCAGGCCGTCCGAGGCCGTGCGGTTGAGAGAGTAGGGGTCATACACCTCGAAATACACTCCGCTGCTTGTCTGGACATATCCCTTGACCACCAGGAAATGCCCCCAGCCCGTACCCTGCGTCGTGTAGAACTTGCCGACGCGTCCGTCAGCGCCTCCGGCGGAAATATAATACATATCCAGACAGAGGATGGCGATGTTGCCGTTGTCCATCTCGGAGATAAGGGAGCTCTCGGTGATATAGGCGCTGTGCCACTTGATCTTCTTGATATTCATATAGGAGGTGATATCGGAGGTGTACCACCAGCCGCCGTTGTTGAAGAAGGTATCGCGGGCTTCACGGGCCTTGAGCTGCAGGGAACCGTCGTACCAGTTGCAGGCCATCGTGACGGAGGAAGGGCCGCAGTTGACGCCGGAGCAGTTGCCGGTGTTGCCCTGGTCTATATACCACTCGTACGGACGGTCGTTGCTGACCCAGCGGGTGACCTTGCCGCTGATGCCCCACTGCTCTGCAAACTCCGGCTTAGTCTTGCCGTACTGACGGATCTCTATGCTCTTTGACTTGCTCGAGCCGTATTTGATGCTGACCGTGGTGGCGCGCGTCACGCCGGTAGTGTTATTCTGAAGCGAGAAATGCACGAAACCTGCATCGGACCCGCCGATCGAAGCGACGCTCACCCATTCGACATTGGCAGGCACGCTGGCCGTGTATGTGGTGCCGGAGGAAGGCGTCACATAGACTGCGAACTCGCTATCGGTGGCGTAGCGCACGAATGACGAGCAGTCCAGGGTAACGTTGGCGTCCTTGTCATCATCCGGAGTAACGGGGGTGGGAATGATCTCCTTGTCGCAGGCTGCAAATGTCAGAAGGGCTGCGAGAGAGAGTACGAGATAACCTTTGGTCTTCATAGTCGGGCGGTCATTTTAAAGCACGCTAAGGTAGCAATTGTGCGCCATAAAACAAATATTGAACTGTCACCGGAATAGTCAAAAGTCACTCTTTTTTGAGTTTTGGTGTTTTTTTAGTAGTTTCGCATCGCTTTTGAGCGATGGTTCCGTAGCTCAGTTGGATAGAGCAACAGCCTTCTAAGCTGTGGGTCTCGGGTTCGAATCCCGACGGAATCACTTCTTTTTTATCAATCCGTAAAAGGGATGAATCTCCTTCGCAGATTTACTTTCAGTGCACTCCTGCTGCTTTGCCTGGGCCTGGCAGCATCGGCGGCGCAGCCCAAGGTCCGCGGCGGCAACGTGATGCCTCCGGCGCTGCGTCCGGGCGACCGCATCGCAATCGTGGAGCCGGCATACAGACTCGACAGTCTCAAGATAGCGCAGGCCGCAGGCCTGATCGAGAGCTGGGGATTCGAGCCCGTCATCGGGGAGAACGTCGGCGGCAGCTGGAACGGCTGCTATTCGGGCACTCCGCAGGAGCGTGCGGCGGATCTCAACCGGGCCCTGGAAGATGACAGCATCAAGGCCATCCTCTGCACGCGCGGGGGTTACGGCGCCATCCATCTCCTGCCTCTGGTGGATATGTTGCTTCTCAAGGCTCATCCCAAGTGGATAATCGGCTACAGCGATATCACCACGCTGCACAGTATGGCCGTCTGCTCGGGCGTAATGTCCCTGCACGGAGTAATGTGCGGCAGCCTGGCCTCGGGCGAAGGCCGCGACATCTCGGCGCAGCTCTTGCGTGAGATCATCACCGGGCAGGCCCTGCCGCAGTACATCGTTCCCGCCCATCCCTGCAATATAGAGGGCGAGGCGCGCGGCACCCTGGTCGGGGGCAATATCTGCACTTTCGACCCCCTCTACGGCAGCGGTCAGGACTTCCTCGAAGGGGATGACCTGATCCTCTTCATAGAGGAGGTGGGGGAGCACCTGCACCGGCTCGACCGCCTGTTCAACAGCCTTATGCTTCGCGGGGTTCTCGGCCGCTGCCGGGGCGTGATTCTCGGTGATTTCGAAGACTGTCCGCCGAAGGATGAAGATCCCGCCGAAGGCGACGTGATGGCCGCGAGCGTCGAGGAGCTCTACTCGAAGTATCTGCAGCCGCTCGGGATTCCGCTCTGCTGCGGCCTGCATTCCGGTCACGGAGATGACAATTTCCCGCTGATAATGGGCGCGCCTGTGCTGCTGCAGGTCTCGGCCGAAGGCTCGCGCATCACCTTCTGTCCTAAGCAGGATTCGCCCCGCCACATATTCTATACAGACTGACCTGCCATTTTGTCGCACGCGCCGCGGCTGGTATTCTTTTTTTGTCCAAAGGGCTTTCGCAAAACGAAACAATAAAGACAAAAAGATATGAAGACAAATGGCAAGATAGGCGTGACGACCGAGAACATTTTCCCGGTCATCAAGCAGTTCCTCTATTCGGACAAGGATATTTTCGTGCGCGAGCTCGTAGCAAATGCGGTCGATGCCACGCAGAAGCTCAAGGCGCTGGCTTCGTCCGGCGAATTCAAGGGCGAAACGGGTGACCTGACCATTCACGTCGATGCCGACGAAAAGGCAAAGACGCTCACCATCACCGACCGCGGTATCGGTATGACCGCCGATGAGGTGGACCGCTACATCAACCAGATCGCATTTTCGAGCGCGGGCGAATTCCTTGAGAAATACAAGGACCAGAAGGGCATCATCGGCCACTTCGGCCTGGGCTTCTATTCGGCGTTTATGGTCTCGACCAAGGTCGTCATAGAGACTCTCTCGTGGCAGGAAGGCGCCGAGCCGGTCCGCTGGGAATGTAACGGCGATCCGGAGTACAAGATGGGCAAGGGCAGCCGCAGCGAGCGCGGTACCTCCATCATCCTGTACCTCGATCCGGACAGCAGCGAGTATGCCGAAGAAAGCCGCACCGGAGCACTGCTCCACAAGTTCTGCCAGTTTATGCCGGTCCCCGTGGCCCTTGGCAAGAAGAAGGAATGGAAGGACGGCAAATATGTCAGCACCGAGGAGGACAATATCATCAATACGATGGATCCCATCTGGACCCGCAAGCCCTCCGACCTCAAGGACGAGGACTATATGGAGTTCTACCGCCACCTGTATCCGATGGCCGACGATCCGATGTTCTACATCCATCTCAACGTGGACTATCCGTTCAACCTGACGGGCGTGCTGTACTTCCCCAAGATCAAGAACCAGATAGAGATCGCCCGCAACAAGATCCAGCTCTACTGCAACCAGATGTTCGTGACCGACTCCGTTGAGGAGATCGTGCCGGAGTTCCTGACTCTGCTGCACGGTGTCATCGACTCGCCAGACATTCCGCTCAACGTCTCGCGAAGCTACCTGCAGTCAGATGCCAATGTCAAGAAGATCTCGGGCTACATCACCCGCAAGGTGGCCGACCGCCTCGAAGAGCTCTCGCGCAACAATACCGAGGAGTTCGAGTCGAAGTGGGACAATCTCAAGCTCTTTATCGAGTACGGTATGATAACCGACGAGAAGTTCTGCGAGCGCGCCCTGAAGTTCGCCCGTTTCAAGAATACCGACGGCAAATATTTCCTCTACGAGGATTACCGCAAGACCATCGAGGCGGAGCAGACCGACAAGGACAAGAAGGTCGTCTATCTCTATGCCGCCGACACCCAGAAGCAGTATCAGTATATCGAGGCCGCCCGCGCCAGGGGTTACGACGTGCTGCTGATGGACTGCCCGCTCGACGCGCATTTCGTCAACCTGCTCGAGAACAAGCTGAAGGACGCCCGCTTCGTGCGCGTGGACGCAGATTCGGCCGACCGCCTCATACCGAAGGAGGACGCTACGGCATTCGAGGTCACCGAAGACCAGCAGAAGGTGCTGCAGGCCACCTTCGAGGACCTTCTGCCGAAGGAATACAAGTACGAGGTGAAGGTCGCCAATCTGGGCG
Source organism: uncultured Bacteroidia bacterium (assembly GCA_902773925.1). Lineage (GTDB taxonomy): Bacteria > Bacteroidota > Bacteroidia > Bacteroidales > UBA932 > Cacconaster. The sequence continues at coordinate 32,360 of CACYGI010000007.1, forward strand.
AGACCGCCGCGCCGATCCTTATCACGCAGAGCGAATTTATGCGTCGTTACCGCGAGATGGCTTCACTCGGCGGAGGAATGAATTTCTATGGCGAGATGCCGGAGTCCTACAACATCCTTATCAACGCCCAGCATCCTCTGATCATCAAGTGTATGGATGGCCGCGGCGTGGACGGGCTCTCCACCGATTCGCAGCTCCTGCGCCAGATCGCGGACCTTGCCCTGCTTTCCAACGGCATGCTCAAGGGCGAAGCGCTCGGCGCGTTCATCCGCCGCAGCGAAGAGCTTCTTGGTAAATAAATATAGCCTCCGGCTGAAATGACGGTCGCTACCTTCCCCTGCGGGAGGTGGCGATTGCCATTATAAGGGTGGCGGTGGTGACGGCCGAGAGATTGATGCTCAAGTCCCAGGGATCGGTGGTGCGGCTGGTGGTGACGACGCCCTGAAGCAGCTCCAGCGCGTAGGCCAGCGCAATCGCGCTGATGGTCACCCAGACCAGAGTCTTCCACGGATTCTTGCCGGCGAAGGCTGCCTGAGCCAGGAAAATGTAGGGAAAGAACATCAGAAAGTGCACGATACGGTCCGTCCGGATACCCAGGATGGTCAACGGCATCTTGCTGCTCAGGGCGGAGAAATTGCCGAAGCACAGATAGACTATCGCGCCTACGTAGAGAAAGAAAAGCAGCACGTACAGCCAGCGCGTACCGCGGCGGGATGAACTACTTTTTGCCATACTTGCCTTTTTGGCTGCGAAGCTTCTCGAGCTGGTCGTCAGCCTTTATCTTGTCTATGATGGCCGTTACGACGTTGTAGATCTCGCCTCCGACCGAATAATCCGCCTTGCAAATGAAGTTGACGCGGTCCTGCCGCAGCAGCTTGAGCGCGGTGCGGTGCTGCTTGGCATTGCCCTCCTGCCAAACGGCGATGGCGTTGCCGCCGAACATCTTGACGATCTTCATACAGGGCACGTCGGTCTCTCCGTCGCCGAAATAGATCATATTTGGGAAGGGGATGGGCTTCTCCTCCTCGCGGCGGCTCTCGTTGACTTTCTTGTTGTCGCTGATGTCCATAATGCCCTTGGCGATCTTGAAGAGGAACTGCGTCTTGCCGGTGTAGTCCACAGCCACGGCGGGCCAGACTGCCGTGCCGTTGTCGTCGTACCAGAAGGAGCAGGCAAATATCTTCTTGAACTCGTGTGCGATGGGGCTGCCCTCGATGAGCTCGGCCTGGCCGGAGCTGTTGATGTAGTGCTCCACGGTCACGCCCTGGCGCTTGCCGTAGTCGTTGATCAGGGCAAACCACTCCCTGACACCGTTGAGCAGCTCGATGTTGCGTCCGAAGGACTTGAAACTCTCGCGGGTGAGCTCGATGCCGGCCTTGCGGGCCTCCTCGATCATCAGCTTCATATAGGAGAGGATATGGTTGACCTGCTGCCCGTCGGGATTGCGGTTGCTCAGCTCCCAGAACTCGCGCGGCGTCTTGCCGATGGCCTGGATAAAACCGAACTCCTGCATATTGCCGGGCGAGAGGGTGCCGTCAAAATCGTATATGAGGGCTACGGTGGGCTTCTTGCGTGCCATAAGCGTTGTTATTTGCCAGAATAGAAGTCAAATCCGTGACGGATGCCGCCGACTACCGCGTCCCACCGGAGAATGATGCCGATGATGCAGATCAGGCCCACTATGATGAGCCCCTTGGTCGTATCGGACTGCGCACTGAACCACACTTTGAACTTCTTGAACATTTCTTCTGTTTTTACTTTGCAAAAATACTCAATTTATCTCAGATTTTAGTTATTTTTGTAAGAATAAGAAATAACCTTCAGCGCTATGCTCAAACTCGACATCTCCGGCTGCGAGCCTTTCGTGACAGTAAGTGAATTTGATGAATATGTATCTGCGGCCCGCAAGGCCCTGCAGACCCTGGACAGCAAGACCGGCCGCGGAAGCGAGTTCACGGGATGGAACGAGTTGCCCGAGGAGACGACCGAAGCCGACCTGCACTTGTATGATCTGATAGCTGCTGACTGGGCTCAGATGGGCGTTGACCTGGTCGTGGTGACCGGCATCGGTGGCTCGTATCTGGGAGCCCACGCGATGATCGAGGCTATGAGCCATCCGTTCCGCGCCCTTTTGGGCGAGAAAAACGGCCCGGATGTGGTATTCGCAGGGCACAATCTCTCCGAGGAGTATTACGCTGACCTGATGGATCTCGTTCGCAAGCGCGACGTGGCGGTGATCGTCATTTCAAAGAGCGGCACCACCACCGAGCCTGCGGTCGCATTCCGCATGCTGCGCCGGCACCTGGAGCAGCGTTACGGCAGCGGGGAGGCGGCGCGGCGCATAGTGGCCGTTACCGATCCAGTCAAAGGCGCCCTTCGCGATATGGCTGCCGCCAAAGGCTACCGCACCTTCCCGATCCCGCCGGATATCGGCGGCCGCTTCTCGGTGCTTACCGCGGTCGGCCTGCTGCCGATGGCAGTTGCAGGTCTGGACATCCGCTCGATGATGGAGGGCGCACGGCACATCCAGCGTATCTGCGACGAGCCCGAGAGGGACAATCCCGCCATCCGCTATGCCGCGCTGCGCAATCTGCTTCGCGACAAGGGATTCGACATAGAGATGCTGGTGGCCTTCAATCCCCGCCTGCGCGAATTTGCCGAATGGTGGAAGCAGCTTTTCGGCGAGAGCGAGGGCAAGGAGGGCAAGGGCATCTTCCCCGCATCGGCCGTCTTCACGACGGATCTTCATTCGCTGGGACAGTATATCCAGGACGGAGCCCGCATCATCTTCGAGACGGTGCTGCAGGTGGCCAACAGCCGCCGCGAGGCATTTGTCGAAGAGGACGCCGACGATGCCGACGGACTCAATTACCTCAGCGGGACTGCTGTCGATCACTGCAACGAGATGGCCCGCATCGGCACCCGTCTGGCGCATATCGATGCCGGCGTGCCCAATATCACCGTCTCCATTGAGCAGATAGATGAGTACAATCTCGGCCAGCTGATATATTTCTTCGAGAAAGCCTGTGCCCTGAGCGCGTATGTCTCGGGCGTCAATCCTTTCGACCAGCCGGGAGTCGAAGCCTACAAGAATAATATGTTCGCGCTGCTCGGCAAGCCGGGCTACGACGAGCGCGCCGAAGAGCTGAGGGAGAGGATCTGATGACGCCTTTTCTGGACCAGGTAGCCGACGTCTGCCTTCGGGAGTATATGTCCGCTCCAGGGGGATGCACTCTCGTATTTCCCAACCGCCGCTCCGCCGTCTTTTTCCGCAGATACCTCGGCCTTCGGGCAAAGGGGCCGGTCTTTGCGCCCCGGACGCTTACGATCAGCGACCTTTTCGCCGAGCTCTCGGGATTGCGCCCTTCGGACAAGGTGGGCATGCTCTATCGGCTCTACCTGCGCTATGCGGCCCTTATGTGGCCCGGAGCCGAGCCCGCCGAATCTTTCGATGAATTCGTTTACTGGGGGGACATCCTCCTCTCGGATTTCGATGATATAGACAAATACCGCGTCGATGCGCAGAAGCTTTTTACCAACGTCCGCGACCTGAATGAGATCGACTTCGGATTCGAGTTCCAGTCGGAGAATCAGCGTCAGGCCATCCGCGAATTCTGGGAGCATTTCCTCGCCGGAGGAGAGCCGGCCTTCGAGGACGACAAGAAGCATCTCTTCCGCACGACCTGGAAGATCCTCTACGATCTGTACTCCGGATTCCGCGACGAGCTCCTCGCCGACGGCGAGTGCTACGAAGGCGGGATTTGCCGTCAGGTGACGGATGCACTGGTGGCCAAGGGTGAGGCGGCCGAAGCCTTGATCGGACGGCTGCGCGGTTACGGGCAGCTGGTATTCGTCGGCCTCAATGCTCTCAACAGCTGCGAACGGCTGCTGATGAACGTGGCCCGCGACCGGCTGGATGCGGATTTCTACTGGGACTACGAAGATGAGCGCCTGCGCGACAAGAATAACAAGTCGTCCCTCTTCATCAATGACAATATCAGGGATTATCCTTCGAGGTTCCGGCTTGCGCCCTCGCTGCCTCCGCAGCAAGAGTTCCGCGTGGTGGCGGTGCCTTCGGCCGTGGCCCAGACCCGTGTGGTGAGCCATATTCTGAGCGATATGGCGGCCGGGGAAGGTTTCGATCCCTTTACGACGGCCATCGTCCTTCCGGACGAGAACCTGCTGCTGCCGATGATAGACGCGGTCCCCGAACGGATCGAGAGCATCAACGTGACGATGGGTTATCCGCTCTCGGCTTCGGGCGCGGCTTCCCTCCTGCGTCTGCTGGAGGCTATGCACCGCCGTCGCCGCGACACAGCGGAAGGACCTGCATTCTACCACAGGGACGTGGTGCATCTGCTCAATCATCCGTTGTTTGCCTCGGCCGAAAGCGAGGCCGCGCAGATCCGCGCACAGATCATAGAGAAGAACATAATTTACTGCCCCGCGTCCCTGCTCGCAGAGTGCGGCGGATTGTTTGCGGCGGTATTCCGTCCGGCGGACGACGAGAACCTCTCGCAGTATCTGCACGAGGTGGTGGCCGCGGCTGCGGAGAGCGCGGCGCCCATCGACCGCGAATTCCTGGGCCATATAGACCGCATCATCTCCCGGATCGAGGGCTTCGGCATCAATATGAAGCTCAGGACGCGATTCCGCCTGCTGATGCAGTTGATGCAGACGGTGCGCATCCCCTTCGAGGGTGAGCCGCTCTCGGGCTTGCAGATTATGGGACCGCTGGAGACGCGATGCCTCGATTTCAAGCATATCTTTATGCTCTCCGTTTCGGAAGGCACGTTCCCCCGGCAGACCGTGAGCGGGTCATTCATACCTTACAATCTTCGCTTTGCATTCGGCCTGCCTACCTACGAGCTTCGCGACGCCGTAGCGGCATATCATTTCTACCGCAGCATCTCGCGGGCCGAGCGGATCACGCTGCTCTATGACTCCCGTACCGGCGGCCTGCAGAGCGGTGAGCCGAGCCGGTTTATCAAGCAGCTCAAGTATCATTTCGAAGTGCCCCTGAAGGAGGAAGAAGTCTCTTTCCCCATCATCGAGAGCCCTTCGGAGGAGCCCTCCAAGGTCGATAAGGATGCCCGCGTGATGGAGTTCCTGATCGGGCATTATCTGGAAGATCGCAAGGCATTGTCGCCTTCGGCTCTCAACTGCTACATCAACTGTCCGCTGGTCTTCTATTACAAGTACGTGATGGGACTGGGCGAAGAGGAAGACGTGAGCGAGACCGTGGACAGCCGTTTGTTCGGCACCGTGTTCCACTACGTGATGGAGAGCATTTACCGGCCGCTCTGCGGCCATCAGGTGACGGCCGCGATGATAGAGCGGATCAGGGGTGACCGGCAGAGGCTGGAGCAGGCCGTGCGCAGTGCATTTGCTTCGGAAGAGGTCCGCATCCGTGAAGTTAGCGGCCGCAACATTATCATAATGGAGCTGGTGCTGCATTATGTCGATAAGGTGCTCGCGCACGATATGCAGGTGGCTCCATTCACCGTGGTAGGGACGGAGGTCCACCTGAGCTGCGACTTCGAGTTCGACGAGGGGCGCAGTGTGCATCTCTACGGCGTGGCGGACCGCATCGACCGGCCGCAGTTCACCGTGCAGGAAGGGGTGCGTGAGGATAACGGGATCACCCGTATCATAGACTACAAGAGCGGCAAGACGAAGGACAAGAGCAAAGTCAATAAGAGTATTTCGGAGATGTTCGATCCCGATAACAAGGATCGTCCTTCGATAGCCCTGCAGCTGGCATTTTACTCACTTTTGTATGCTCGCAAATATCCTTCGGTGAAGTCCGGCGCGTATATTTACGGGCTCCAGGAGAAGGATGAGCTGGAGATCTCCCTGCCGCCGCAGTTCTGCGATATAGACGAATTCGGCGGTCATCTGGCAGAGCTGCTCCGCGAGATTTTCAACCCCGATATACCTTTTATGGCGCGCGAAAGCCGCAGATGCGAATACTGCGATTTCCGCCATTTATGCAAGGAGAGATAGGATATGGGCAGCGTCAAGATCATAAAGGCTTCGGCGGGCAGCGGCAAGACTCACACCCTTGCTTCGGAGTATCTTTCGCTCCTGCTGCCCGAGAGCGGGATCCAGGATCCCCAGGCATACAAGCATATCCTCGCGGTGACATTTACCAACAAGGCGACCCGCGAGATGAAGGAGCGTATCCTCGAGCAGCTGTACGAAAAGTCGCGCAGCGGAGGCAAGGACAGCGTCCGCGCCCGCGAGATGCTCATCGCCATCCTGCACGACTATTCGCAGTTTTCGGTCAGCACCATCGACCGCTTCTTCCAGATGGTGATGCGATCCTTTGCGCGGGAGATAGGGCAGTATGCCTCATACGGCGTGGAGCTCGATACCCAGGCCGTGCTGCATCAGGCGGTTGACGGGATCTTCGAGTCCCTTGACGAGCCGGGCAATGAAAACCTGCTCGAGTGGCTGCTGCGCTATTCGATGGAAGAAGTGGACGAGGGTGGCAAATGGGATGTGAGCGGCAATCTCAAGGAGATTGCAAAGCTCTTTATGAATGAGAATTTCCGCCTGATGAGGCGGGATCTCGGCCAGCCCTTCGGCGACCGGGAGTCGCTTGCCCTTCTGGACGCACGGCTGCGGGAGATAGCCGGCAATTCCAATCTGGATTCCCGGGTGGTCAATACCGCCTCGCTGATGCGTTCGGAGCTTTACCGGCTCGGCATTTTCTCCGACCTCTACCGCCAGCTGAATAGTTATCTTCGTGACAACAATCTCGTCCTGCTCTCCGAGTCCAACGAGATTCTCAACCGCATAATCGACGGCAGCGATACGCCGTTCATATATGAGAAGGTCGGCCTGCGCTTCGACCATTTTATGCTGGATGAGTTTCAGGATACCTCGCGGATGCAGTGGATGAATTTCCTGCCGCTGCTGCGCGAGAGTCTCGCACGCGGCAACGATTCGCTCATCGTAGGCGATATCAAGCAGAGCATTTACCGCTGGCGCAATTCGGATCTCAACCTGCTCGCCTCCCAGGTGCAGGAAGACCTCGGCTCTCAGGTAAATATCGCTCCGCCGCTGGATCGCAACTGGCGAAGCAGCGAGGAGATAGTCAATTTCAACAACTCGTTCTTCAGCCGCGTCGGAGAGTTGCTCAGTCAGTTCAAGCCCGGAGAGGGTGCGGTCATCAGCCACTATTATGAGGATAGCGTTCAGAAGGTGGGACGGGACTCCCAGCGGGGCCGGGGATTCGTACACGTCGAGTTTATCGACCGCAATGACGAGGACAAGACCCCGTGGAAGGATACGGCTGTTTCGCGTATCGGTGATCTGATGAAGCGGCTCAGCGCGACTTACAGGCCCTGCGACATAGCTTTCCTGGTGCGTACCAACAAGGAGGGCGATCTGATTTCGCGCCGGCTTCTCTCTCTTGGCTACAAAGTGGTCACCGAGGAGGCCCTTAAGATAGATTCGGTCCCCAGCGTGGCCCGTCTGACAGGTATCCTGCGCTATATCGTCAACCCGACGGATCGCATCAACCTCTTCCGCCTTCGCAGCCTGCTCTCGATTGGCGAGGACGATCCTATCCCCGTCGGTGACGGCGATCTTCCTTCTTCGCTCTACGAGCGTTGCGACCGGCTGCTTCGCGGCCTCGCCGGCCCGGTCCCCGAGAGCGAGGCTCTGTTCGTATATGCGTTCCTGGACGAGGTGCTTGATTATATGTCGCGCAACGGTTCGGATCTTGCCGGGTTTATGCGATGGTGGGATGATACGGGCCACGATAAGTCTGTCTATGCGCCGCAGAGCAATGATTCGGTCACCGTGATGACCATTCACAAGGCCAAGGGACTTGCTTTCGAAGTGGTGGTGCTCCCGTTCCTGGACGAGCAGTTTACCCCCTCGGGCAACAAGACCCCGTATATCTGGACTCGGCCCGATCAGGAGCCATTCTGCGAGGCCGGACTGGTGCCTGTCAAGGCTGCGACGGCTCTCGACAAGACCATATTCAGTGAGGATTATCGCAGGGAGAAGACCTCGCTCTGCGTGGATGCCGTCAATACCGCCTATGTGGCAATGACGCGCGCAAGAAGCGAGATGTATATCTTCGCGCCCAAGCCCGATTTCAATAAGAATGGTAAGATGAGCTCCAGGTATCTGGGCGTGGCTTCGCTGCTCTATGATCACCTCCGTGGGCAGATGTATGCCCGTGATATGTATTCTTCGGGTACGGAGAAAGAAGAGATAGATGCCGCCGCAGAGCCAGCCGCAGCAGGTATCCCGGTGCCGTTCGTTTCTATCGCATCGGGCGACCGCCTGAAGCTGCGCCTGAGGGGGGCGGATATTTTCTCCCGGGAGGAAGGCATAGTCAATCACGATATCCTCTCGCGCATCAATACGCCTGCAGACGTTGAGATCGCGGTGCGGGAAGCCGTCGCCCGGGGCGAGGTGCCTGCCTCCGAAGAGAAGTATCGCGTGGAGTATTTCGCTTCGCTGCTCTGCGGCGTTGCTGATCGCCACTGGTTTGACGGCTCGCACAGGGTGCTCAATGAGGTCACGATCCTCGATGGCTCGATGGTGCACCGTCCGGACCGCGTGCTTCTGGAGGATGGCCGCGCCATTGTCATAGATTATAAGTTCGGTGCAGAGCAGCGGGACAGCTATATCCGACAGGTCCGCCGCTATGCCTCCCTGCTTCGCAAAATGGGCTACCGCAAGGTAGAAGGTTATATCTGGTATTGCAATCTGAATGAAGTCGTCGAAGTATAGTCTGTTTCGGGCCGCCGCATTTGCCGCCGCGATGCTGCTTCTGGCGCTTCCCGCGCACGGGCAGTATTATTCGTTTGGCAATGAGCCTTCAGGCATCAGGTGGCGGCAGCTGAGCAGTCCGCATTTCCGGCTGGTCTATCCAGCCTCGGCCGATTCGCTGGCGCGCTGCTATCTCAATGCGCTGGAGACCGAATGTCCGAAGGTCTCTGAGGCTCTGAAGATCGATATCCGTCCGATACCCGTTGTGCTGCATACCAATACCGTACTGAGCAACGGAGCGGTCTCCTGGACGCCGAAGATCGTCAATCTGATCACTTCGCCCGATCCTTACGCACCCCAGACGCAGCCCTGGCTCAACGAGCTTGCCAATCACGAGTTGCGGCACGTTGGGCAGTGCCTGCATTTTACCGGAGGAATGTGGCGCTGGATGTCTTATGCCATAGGCGAAAATTCGCCCGGGCTGGCGATCGCGCTTTTCGGCTCTTCGATGATGATGGAGGGCGATGCCGTGCTCTCGGAGACACTGCTCTCGGAGTCCGGCCGCGGCCGCAATGCAGAGTTCCTCTCGTATATGAGGGCTCTTTACCTGCAGGGCAAAATGCCCAATTATGACCGTATCGAGCTCGGCTCGTTCCGCCGCAAGAATATCGATAAATATGCGATGGGTTATACCCTTATGGCTTCGGAGATGATCCGTACTGGTGATTATTGCCAGTCGGGGGAATATTTCCGGCTAAAGGGGCACAATCTCAATACGGTCTGGGATGAGTTCCGCGCCGACAGCCTGCGTACGGTGCCCACGCGCCGCAGCATGATCGATCGGGCGACGGCTCTTTTCGGCCATATGTGGGATGAGGATTTTGGCACCCGTGAGGATTTCACGCCTTGCGATACGCTGACGGCAGTGCCGGATTATTATACGGATTATGTTACTCCGGTGCTTGTCGAGGATGAGCTTTCGCCGCTCTGCGGCTCGGTCATCTGCCGCCGCTCGGGTCTTGACAATGCCGCCGAGATGGTGGCAGTCCGCCCCGATGGCCGGATCGTGCATCTGCGCTGGATGAGCAGCTACAGCTCGAAGCTGAGCGCTCCCCGCGGCGGGCGGATCTATTGGACGGAAGCGCGTATGGACGGGACGGCTTCGCTGGAGAGTTTTTCGGTAATTCGCTATCTGGACCTGTATTCGCTGCAGAGCGGGACTCTGGGCGATGGCCACGGGAAGTACTTCAATCCCGCTGCCATTGATGACTCGCTCGTCGCCGCTGTCCGCTACCGCACCGATGGCGTGACGGAGCTCGTAATGCTGGACAGCCGATCTGGCGAAGAGACTTCCGTGGTCGAGGCTCCCTGCTGTTTCCAGCTGGTGGAGCCTGCGCTTCTTGGCGACACGCTTTACTGCTCGGCCATAGGCCCCGACGGAATGGGCGTGCTGGCGCTTGAGCCGGCTGAGCGAGAGCCTGGTGGAGACGAGACAAGTTCATTATTTGCAAAGCAGAATGCGTGCAAAAATGAATTGGCGAGGCGCGCAGGCCAAGCCGGCAACTTTGTCTGGACCACCGCAGTTGAGCAGCAACGGGCGGCAATCCACGATTTGCGGGCCGGGGCCGACTGCCTCTACTTTATGAGCGATCTGGACGGGGTGATGAATATCTATGCCTGGTTCCCCGAGTATGATTCGCTCGAGCAGATCGTCTTTTCGCCCTATGGCGCGGATGAGCCGTATTTCGCAGCCGACGGCAGCCGCCTGCTGTGGTCGGCAGTCGGTACCGACGGCAAGCTGCTGGTCGCAACGGCGGCGGATTCGCTTGCCAGCAACAGTTTCCGTTTCAGCCACAGGCATCGTGATCGCGTAATCGAGGCTCTTGCAGATCTTCGCGACGAGCAGGCCGCTCCGCCGGCGAAGCCAGTTACAGCATACAGCGACAGCACGGCATATCCCTCCGAGCCTTACAACCAGCTTCGCCATCTGTTCAAGTTCCACAGCTGGGCGCCGGTCTATTTTGACGTGGACCGCATAATGGCAATGTCCGGGGATCATCTCTATGAGTTCGCCTCGTTCGGTGCGGTCGCTTATTCGCAGAACGACCTCAATACGCTTACCTCCAAGCTGGGCGTTTCGTTCCACGGCGGACGCGTCGCCGGGCACGTCGCATTTACGGCGTATGCCGCAGGTCTAGACTGGGAGCTGCGGGCAGACATCGGAGATGAGCAGCGCAGCCGCACTTATATGGGTACTGACCGCGATCCGCTGATGCTCGGCGGGCCGTCAGTCAAGACTACGTTGCTGGTAGATCTGCCGCTCAATCTCTATGACAGCGGCTGGAACCGCGCGTTCATCCCTTCGCTGCGACTGTTATATTCCAATATGCAGTACGAGACGGAGGAGGGGACGGTCTATGGCCGCAGCAAGGTCCGGCTCGGTGCGCGTTACTACAAGATGCTGCCCACGGCGCCTTCGGCAATGATGCCGCGACTGGGTTGCAGCGTTTCAGCCTATGCTCAGGCGGGACTCTCGGGCGGAGGGCTTTTCCCCGCTTCGTTCTATACCTCGGGGTATATGTATCTGCCGGCGCTGAGACGTACCCACGGCCTGCGGCTTGCGGCCGAATATGAGCACAATACCCGCGACGAGCAGCTGATCGGCCTGAGTTCGATGGCTTCGCTGCCCCGCGGCGAGAGCGGTCTGAATTCGGCTTCGGATTATCTGAAGCTCTCGCTGGATTATGCCTTCCCCGTTTGGCTCGGCGATTTCACGCTGTTTGAGTTCCTCTATCTGAAGCGTCTTCGCGTGACTCCCTTTACGGACTGCGCTTTCAGCTGGGGCCTGCCGGGAGCAAGCTCTTCGGCCTGCCGGGTGCACTGCTCGCCGGGATTGGATATGCTGCTGGACTTCCATTTGTTCCGAATGAATTTCGGCCTTTCGGCCGGTGTGAGATATGCGCGTGCGGATGCCTTCGGTCCCGATTCGTCCAACTTTTTTGACCTGCTCTTCGAGTTCGCGCTATAGCGCAGGTTTGCACGACCCGTTAAGTATTACTAACTTGTAGCCTTTAATAACTGACACGATCTATGCTGGAGATTCTCAAGACAGCCAACAATTATCTTTATACATACGTAATGATCGGCCTGCTGATCGGTTGCGGCATTTATTTCACCATCAGGACAAAAGGCGTCCAGTTCCGTCTGATCGGAGACAGTATCAGACTTCTTTTCCGAAGCGGCGACAAGCCCACGGGCAAGAAGCACGTCTCATCGTTCCAGGCATTCGCCGTTTCGCTTGGCAGCCGCGTGGGGACGGGCAATCTTGCAGGCGTGGCCACGGCCATAACCGTCGGCGGCCCGGGTGCTGTCTTCTGGATGTGGATCACGGCCCTGCTGGGAGCCTCGACCGGATTTATGGAGGCCACGCTCGCCCAACTTTACAAGCGCCGTGACAAGGATACGTTCATCGGCGGTCCGGCTTATTATATCGAGTCAGGTCTTGGTAGCCGCGTGCTGGCGGTGATTTCAGCCGTGCTGATCATTCTCACGTTTGCCTTCGGCTTTACGCTGGTGCAGTGCAATACCATCGGCTCGGCGTTCAACAGCCAGTTCGGCATAGGCAATGAGATCGTGGGCGTAGGAGTGGCGCTGCTGTTGGGCGCCATCATTTTCGGAGGTATCCATCGCATCGCCAAGGTGACGGCGGTGGTAGTCCCGTTTATGGCTATCGGTTATCTGCTGGTGGCGCTCGTGGTGCTGGTCCTCAATATCGGCAGGATCCTCGAGGCGCTGAGCCTGATTTTCGATTCGGCTTTCGGTGTCAATCAGGTCGCCGGAGGAGTGATGGGCGCAGCCGTGATGCAGGGTGTGCGCCGCGGTCTTTTCAGCAATGAGGCTGGTCTTGGTTCGGCTCCCAATGCGGCGGCCTCGGCCTCGGTCTCGCATCCCGTCAAGCAGGGACTTGTTCAGGCTTTCGGCGTGTTTATCGATACTATCGTCATCTGTTCGTGTACGGCCTTCATCCTGCTGCTGAGCGGAGTTGACCTTAGCGGAGCGGCGGGACGTGGCATTGAGCTGACGCAGGCGGCCCTGGTCAGCCAGATGGGGCCCGCGGGCAGCTGGTTCATTACAGTCGCGCTGTTTTTCTTTGCCTTCAGTACGATTATCAGTACCTACTATTATGGCGAGGCCAATCTTCGTTTCTTTACGAAGAACAAATGGGCCATGCTGGTCTTCCGCCTGGCCGTGCTTGCCGTGTCGGTCGTAGGTACCTGTATCTCGATGGAGTCTGCCTGGGAGTTGACGGATATCACGATGGGCATCTGCGGTATCTTCAATCTGATCGCCCTTCTGGTGCTCTGCCCGAAGGTCATCGCCGTGCTCAACGACTATACCCGCCAGCGCCGCTCAGGCATTAAGAATCCTCAGTATCCTGACTGGTGGGAAGATCACAGGACTGGTCTCGGAGACTGAGGATCTCGAGAGCCCTGTCCTTATCACATTCGAGTACCATCAGGCGGGCCGGCTGCTGCAGGAAGGTCGAAGGGTAGGGCGAATCCGCTCCCATGACCGTCGCCTCTATGCCGTTTGCCTCGAGATAGAGCCTGTTGATGTCTGCGATGATCGGATCGTTGTAGCTGGCCACCTCGGCCAGCTTCGAGCTTGTATTCTGCCGGTTGTCCATAATCGTAACTTTTATCGGTGAAACATTCAAGTTCTTTACAGAGACGAATATAGTTAAAATCAGTGACATTTGCACGCATTGGGCGACTGAAGGCAGCAACCGGTACAGAGCCGGCAAAAAATCCCTATCTTTGCATAATATGTCAGATGAGATTATATTTCTGGGGACCGGGACCTCGCAGGGCGTACCGGTGATTGGATGCAGCTGCAGCGTGTGCCGCTCTGAAGATCCGAGGGACAAGCGCCTGCGAACTTCGGCCCTCGTAAGGTGCCGTGGACTCGAGCTGGTGATTGATGCGGGCCCGGATTTCCGGACGCAGATGTTGCGCGAGGGGATCGTCCTGCCCGATGCCATCCTGCTGACCCACGCCCATATCGACCATATCGGCGGTCTGGATGACGTACGCGCTTTCAATTACCGTCCGAGCGACGGCTACAGCGCCGAACATCCGTTCCCGGTGTATTGCGAGGCGGACGTACAGAAGGGCCTGCGCCGCTCATTCTACTACGCATTCCAGAGCCTCAGATATCCCGGCATCCCGAAGTTCGATCTGCGGACGATCGATGACAGGCCCTTCCGCATCGACGGCGTTGAGATAGTCCCGCTGCGGGCCTACCACGCGAAGTTGCCGGTGCTCGGATTCCGTTTCGGGCCGCTGGCCTACATCACGGATGCGAACCGTCTGCCGGAGGAGACCTTCCGCAAGCTGGAGGGTGTCCGGCTGCTCGTGCTCAACACCGTGCGCCGCACCCGTCACATCTCGCATTTCTCCCTGCCCGAAGCCATCGAAGTGGCAAGGCGGGTAGGTGCGGAGCAGACATTCCTGACGCACCTTTCGCACCAGCTGCCTACGCACGAAGAGCTCTGCGCAGAGCTTCCCGAGGGCATCCTTCCGGCATACGACGGCCTTCGGGTCCAATTCTAAAAGAAAATGAACGGAAAGCTATACCTGATACCCACGCCCCTTGGCGAATATCCTCCTCAGCAGGTGCTGCCCCAGGCAACGCTTGACCTGCTTAAGGGCATCAACCTGTATTTCGTCGAAGAGCTTCGCACCGCGCGCAGGTTCCTGTCGGCGGCAGGCCTGAAGGGGCACATCGAAGAGCTCGAATTACACGAGATCAACGAGCACTCTACGCCCGAGGAGATATCCTCGCTTGCCTGCCTGCTTGGCAGCCGGGATGCCGCGCTGATTTCCGAAGCGGGCCTTCCCGCGGTGGCCGACCCGGGCGCGCAGCTGGTCGCCCTGGCGCACAGTAAAGGCGTGGAAGTCATTCCGCAGAGCGGCCCCTCATCGCTGATGATGGCCCTGATGTCCTCCGGACTCAACGGACAGTGTTTTGCATTTGCAGGATACCTGCCGGTAAAGCCGGAGCAGCGCAGGGCGGCGCTTGCTGAGCGCGAACGCCGTTCGGCCCGCGAAGGCGAGGCCCAGATCATAATCGAGACGCCGTATCGCAACGACTCGCTGCTGGCCGATATCCTCAGCACCTGCAAGCCTTCGACGCGGCTCTGCATCGCGGCGGACATAACCCTTCCTACGGCAATGATATGCACGAAAACCGTCGCTCTCTGGCGCAATCAGGTGCCGGTCATAGGCAAGCGTCCGTGCGTCTTTATAATCCAGGCATAGAATGGACCGCAAGCCCACCATAGCATTTCACACCCTCGGGTGCAAGCTCAACTTCTCCGAGTCATCGACATTCGCCCGCCAGGCGGAAAGCCTCGGATACGAGGTGGTCGATACCACGGTCCGGCCGGACCTGATAGTGGTCAATACGTGCAGCGTCACCGCCACGGCCGACAAGAAAGGGCGCAACATAATCCGCCGGCTGCATAGCCGCTGGCCCGAGGCCCTGATCGGCGTGACGGGATGTTACGCGCAGCTGAAGCCGGATGAGATAGCCGCCATCGAAGGCGTCGCGGCGGTGGTCGGAACGCGCGACAAGGGCGATATCTGCCGCATTCTGGACGAGGCGTACCGCAGGCGCAGGCAGATAGTGCTGCCGTGCGATGCCGATGCGGTGACCGAAATGTTCGAAGCCTATTCGTCTGGCGAAAGGACACGCTCGTTCCTCAAGGTGCAGGACGGATGCGACTACCGTTGCAGCTACTGCACGGTCCCGATTGCCCGCGGCCACAGCCGCAATGCTCCCATAGCCGATATAGTCCGCCAGGCCCGCGAGATAGCCGCGGCCGGATACACCGAGATAGTCCTGACCGGAGTCAATACGGGCGATTTCGGCCGCACGACCGGCGAATCGTTCCTGGATCTGCTGAAGGCCCTGGAGCAGGTCGATGGCATATTGCGCTACCGTATCTCATCCATCGAGCCAAACCTGCTCACCGAAGAGATCGTCCGCTGGATTGCCTCCGGCACCAAGTTCCTGCCGCATTTCCATATCCCCATCCAGTCCGGCTGCGACCGCATCCTTCGGGCGATGGGCCGGCGTTACGACACGGCATTTTTCGCTTCGCGAATAGCGATGATCCGCGATGTGATGGAAAGCCCGGCAGAGCGGGGGACACGGGTCTTTTTCGGCATAGACGTGATAACCGGATTCCCCGGCGAGACGGAAGAAGAATTCCAGCAGACATACCGGTTCCTCGAAGAGCTGCGCCCCGCGTTCCTGCACGTTTTCCCGTATTCGCGAAGGACCGGCACCCGCGCGGCGGCAATGCCCGCACAGGTGCCCGAGAGAGTCAAGGAAGAGCGCGTCGCACGCCTCGAAGAGCTCTGCCACTCGCTGCACGAGAGTTTCCGCGAGGCCAACCGCGGCCGCAGTGCGAATGTGCTGTTCGAGAGCACCGAGAAGAACGGGATGATGGCCGGTTACACCGAAAATTACATCCGGATCGAGCGGCCCTACGACAGCGCGCTGATAGGCCGCATCTCATCAGAGATAATAGACTAATCGTCCAGACGGATATTGTACGTCGTCTCTCTTGCCGCTCCGCCCGAACCCGGAGCGGGCTCTGCGTCGGGCGCCGTCGTCTTGCGGCGTGAGAACAGGTTGCGGAGGAACTCGCGGAAACTGTCGAACTCCTGCTGATAGACCACGCCGATACCGTTGCGCTGGGTCTGGTCGAGATAGTTGCTGAAACGGTCCGCCGCGTGTGAGAATATATTGAGCCGCAGATTGCCGTTGGGCGTCATCTTCAGGTCGATGTCCACGTTGCCCACGATCTCGCTCGTGCTCGAAGAGAGGTATCTCTGGTTGCCGATATTGCCGTTGATTGTCACGCGGTTGTTGAACAGCTGCGTCGAGATTGCCACGTCAAACATATCCATTCCGTCGCTGCCCGGCTGGTAATTGAAGCCCAGGTCGAGCGGGATGTCCAGCTGCCGGAAAATGGTATTGACCTGATTGGCCATGATCTCCGAAAGGTTGGAGTAGAGGATGGTCGTATTGTTGACGATGCCGCTCTGCTCGTCCGGCACGAAACTGCCTGAAATCAGCAGCGCCAGCACCTGCTTGAGTCGCTTTTCCTCGGTGTTGAGCACGCTCGCCACGCGGCCTGCGGTGGTGGGGTCGAGGTCTGGGATGTCGATGGAGAAGGTCAGCTGCGGGTTGGACAGCTTGCCGCCGATGCCGATACCGCAGTCCACGGTGCGCCGCGCCGTCGAGGTCGAGTCGGCGATGAGCGTATTGATCGAAGCCTTGGTACGGTAGATCGCATCCAGGTTGAGATCCGAATTCATTACATCGCCGTTGAAGGTGATGGTGCTTCCCGAATTGAGGATGAAATCCTTGGAGGTGACGCCCATCAGGGCGAACTTGTAGCTGCCCCGGTCGATCTCGTAGTTGCCCTTGATATCGAATGGCGTCACGCCCGTGCGGATATCCACGTCTCCGTTGCCGAATGCACGGAGCATATCGCCGTAGGCCGGATTGATGTCAAGGATGATCTCGATATCGGGAGTCGCGTGTGCGCGCACGCGTACGTCGAGCTGGCTGTTGCTTTCGGCGCGGGCCTTTTCGCGGCGCTTGAGATATGCGCTGTATGGATCATCCTCGACCGTAGGCTCCTCAGGGGCGACGTACGTCAGGATCGAATTGTTGACTTCGCTCGTGCCGCCGATGGCCACGTGCAGGTTGCTATCCTGCCGCGAACTGAGCTGCACATCGACGTACAGCTTGCTGAGCGGACCGATGGCGTGGATGTTGGCATTGGCGTGAGCGTGTCCGTAGAATACGGAATTGTCCTCGGCCGTCGTATTGAGGGCGAACATATTGTCCATCAGGAAGGTGAGGTCGATATAGAGGTCCTCGAAACCGTTGAACAGCACCTTGCCTAGCATCTTGCCCGTATGGCCTTCGTGGTCATAGATATCCACCGACGGGAAATACACTCCGTCCGTCCGGACTTCGAACGGTCCGTCGAAAATATACGGTACTTTGGTATAGGCGAAAGTGGCCTCGAACATATTGAACCGCACGCCCTGGCTTTGGATGGACAGATTGTCGAAAGGACCCCGGACTGCGATGTCGCCGCTCAGCGAGCCGACACCCATATCCACCGCGAGCGAAGGGACCAGGTTGTTGATGAACGGAGTCGAGAGGCTGTCGAGCGAGACATTCAGGTCGATGTTCGAATCGGCCATCCGGTAGAATCCGTCCAGCAGCAGCGGGTAACGGCCGTCTTTGAGATTTTCGACCTTGAAATCAAAGCGGCCCAGGGCGGGATTCCAGTTGCCGTCAACATCCAGCTGCCCGAATGCGGTGTGGTCCAGCATCAGGTCGTAGCCCGTCATATCCAGATTGATCCCTCGCGCGTCGGAGAGCAGGGCGGAGCCGGTCCCCTTGCCGGAAATGGTGCCTTCGACCGGGAACGGCAGCGGCACCAGGCCGTTGAAAATGCCTATGTCGAATCGGTTCATATTAACGCGGACCGTGTCCTCTACAGAGGGCGAGATGGCGCCGCTTGCGCTCAGGTACTGCCCGCCGTTGCTGATCTTCAGGCCGTGGATGTCCAGAATGCGGTCGGAGTAGCTCAGCCTTGCCGGCTCGATGATCCAGTCGATGCCGTTGCCAACGCCGATGATGGAACTGTCGATTGCGGCTGCCAGCGAGAGGCCTTCGTCGATGGGCCGGAGCGCCGAGGCGTGCGTGATCAGGTGGGCGTTCTGGCCTCCATCGCCGTTGTCGAAACTAATGTCGAGGTCGGCCCTGTTGTCTGCCACTACCAGATTGAGTAAGTCATTGTCGAAACGCATATCGCCTGCCTGGATGAGCGAGGCTCCTACGGCGAGCCGCATCGGGCCGTCGTATGCCGCCAGGCTGGCCTTCATATCCTTGACGTAGAGTGAGCCGGCTCCGGCGAAGGGAACGTCCATCTTGAGGTGGAGCGAATCGCACTGGTGCTGGAATGCGCTGATGCGCGAACCGCTTGCGACGATGATGCCCGTATTGAGGTAATCCAGGATCGGCTGAGGCTTGCCCACGGTCGCGTCCAGATGCCAGGTGTAGTCCACGTCGTCGGGATCGTTGGCGTAGTCGTGCACGAGCGGGACGAGGTAGGGCAGGCGCTTCCCGACAATCTCCTGGATATCGCCCAGGATCGCCTTGAAATTGTCCGTGCCGCGATAGTGGATGTCTCCGGCATCGGAGAGCACGTCGAGTATCCAGTCTTCGCCCTCCATTTGCGCCGTGGCGTCGAGTCCGCCCATATAGTAATGGAGGTTGCCGACAATGCCGGTGATTCCCGCCAGTTGCAGCTCGCCGGTGATGTGGCTGCCCTGCTGCAGGATGTTCGCGTCCAGGTTGGCCTGGATGGATGACTCGCTGCGGCTGTCCAGTCCGGCGCGGCTCAGATCCAGATTGTGAATGTCAAGGTCTGCGATGTAGCGGTTGCCGCCCTTGGCGTCGAGATGGATCAGGCCGTTGAAGGTAAGGTCCAGAAGCGGGTCGCCGCAGTCCATCGTTATCGTAAACGAGCTCATATCGGGGGTCGATGCCGTGAGTTCGATATCGCCGTATGTATGGTTGTTGTAATCGAGCCGGGTGATGCGAAGGGGGTCGATGGCCATTGCCGCATTGGTGCCTGCGGCGGCAAAGTGGAGCGCCGCGTCGAAGTCGAGGATGCCGAGCTTGCTCTCGGATATGATCTTGCCAAGGTCAATGTGCTGTCCTGCGATGCTGCCCTGGACCATCGTAGCCCTGCCGTCATATCCGCCTTCGGCCTCAGCGTGCAGCTGGCCCAGACGGACGGTCGTGATGTCGGCCTTTGCGATGAAATGGCGGAGGCTGCCGCTGAGCGTGGCGTCGGTCAGTAGCCTCTCGTTCTGCGGGAGCGAAGAAAGGCTGCTGCGGTCAAAATCCGTAAGTGTACCGGATAGCATCCTCCCGAGGTCCTTAACATCCGTATATGAATCGTAGAGGTGCAGGTTGAGGGACGAATTGTCGATATCCGTCAGGCTGCGGATGTAGCCTTTCAGCTTGAGGTCTGTAAGGCCGCTCTCTGAGCTGAGCCGGATGCGGTTGACATTGATATTCGAGATGCTTCCTGAAATGTCGGCTTCGATCATTGCGCGAAGCGTCATCCCGGCGGACTCTCCGACGAAGGGATGGAGCGAACGCAGGTCGATCGTCGAAGGAGAGAGGCTGAGCCTAAGCGAGACGCTGTCCTCGACATTGTTGAAAGCCTCGGGCGAATCGTACATCGCGTAGAGGCCGTTCAGGTTGATCTCGCTCAGCCCGTCGCTCAGGCGTAGGCGGTCGATGCGCGCGAGCGAATCGCTGAGGAAAGCATAGCCACAGCTGAAGTCCAGCATCGCGCCGGTCGTAGTCTCGCGCGCGTGCAGGGACTTGACTGAGAGGGATGCCTGACGCTCGGTGCCGTAGTTGAGATCGTCCGCGCGCAGGGTCAGGCTGTCTATGCAGTAGCCCGGGAAGTCCTGCGTGAATTCATCTTCGTATGAGAAGCAGAGATTGTTGAGCAGCAGCCGGTCGAGCCGGTAATGCGTGAAGGGAAGGCTGAACGAGCTTTCCTCTTGTTCCTCCTCTTCGGGCTTGCCAAGGCAGGAGATGAAGTAGGAGAGGTTGGTCTGCGTCGTGTCGATCTGACGGACGTGCATCACGCCGTTTTCGAGAGTCAGACGGTTGATCTCGAGCGTCTCGCCGCCGAGGGTCACGCCCTCGTTGAGATTGAGCGCGACCTTGTCCAGCCAGATCAGGGTATCTCCCGATGCCTCGAAAACGCCTACGTCGCGCAGCACCAGCGACTGCAGCGGATGGAAATACATCCTTCCGACATTGACGCGGCCGTCATAATTCCTGCTCAGCGCGCCGGTCACCTTCTGCAGAATAGCGGTCTGCACCGCTGGGATATGGATGGCGATCATCGCTCCCAGCGGTATCATCAGCAGCAGGATCAGTACTGCGTTGATTATTTTTTTAGATGTCGAAATGGCAGTGTTTCCTTATAAACCTTCAAATTTAGCAATATTATTTCTATTTTTGCGCCACTATGAGCGCAAAGTTGACCATTCTCGGTATCGAATCTTCGTGTGACGATACTTCCGCGGCCGTCCTTCGCGACGGATGGCTGCTTTCCAACGTGATGGCTTCGCAGGAAGTGCACCGCCAGTACGGAGGCGTGATCCCCGAGCTGGCTTCGCGTGCGCACCAGCAGAACATCCTTCCGGTGGTCAGCGAGGCGCTCCGCCAGGCGGGCGTGACGATGGACGAAGTGGATGCCATCGCATTTACCCGTGGCCCGGGCCTGCTCGGCTCGCTGCTCGTAGGCACTTCGTTCGCCAAGGGCCTTTCGGTCTCCACGGGCAAGCCGCTGGTCGAGGTCAACCACCTCCAGGGGCATATCCTCTCGCATTTCGTGAAAGTCGAGGGAGCCGAAAACCGCCAGCCGCAATATCCGTTCCTCTGCCTGCTGGTATCGGGCGGCCACACCCAGATAGTGCGCGTTGATGCGCCGCTCGAATTCACGATACTCGGCGGTACGATCGACGATGCAGTTGGCGAGGCCTTCGACAAATGCGCCAAGGTGCTCGGCCTGGGTTACCCGGGCGGACCGGCCATCGACCGGCTTGCCCGCGAAGGCAATCCCCGCGCATTCCGTTTCGCCAAGCCCAACATTCCCGGCCTGGACTACAGCTTCAGCGGCATCAAGACTTCGCTGCTGTATTTCCTGCGGGACCGCCTTAAGGAGGATCCTTCATTTATAGAGAATAATATCGCCGATATATGCGCTTCCTTCCAGCAGGATCTGATTGATATCCTGCTCAAGAAGCTGATAATCGCCGTGCGCGAGACGGGCATCCGCGAGATTGCCCTTGCCGGCGGCGTCTCGGCCAACGGCGGGCTGCGCGAGCGCATCACGACAGAGGGCCGCAACCGAGGCTGGAATACCTACCTGCCCGCACTGCGCTTTACGACCGACAATGCCGCGATGATCGCGGTTACAGGCTGGTTCAAATATATGCGGGGCGAACTGACTCCGCTGGAGGTGGCTCCGGTCTCGCGTGCCGCCGAATATCTTGCCGATGAAAGAGTTTGACATAGCATTCGACCTGCGTCACGAGCCCTCCGAGGAGGAGCTTCGCACTGCTGCCGCACGGGCCCTGGGCTGCAAGCCTTCGGCCGTGGGAAGCGTGCGCATAGTCCGCCGCAGTCTCGATGCGCGCGATGCGATAGTCTATCGTTACCGAGTGGCGGCCACCCTCGCCGGCGAGGAGGATACGGGCATTTACCGTGCTGCGCCGTACCGCGACGTGAGAGATGCCGCACCGGTGATCATCGTAGGCTCCGGCCCTGCGGGAATGTTTGCCGCCCTGCGCCTGCTTATGGAGGGCCGCAAGCCCGTGATCCTGGAGCGTGGACGCAACGTGCACGAGCGCAAGGCCGATATCGCAGATCTTTCGCTCGGCCGCGGCCTTCATCCGGATTCGAACTACTGTTTCGGCGAAGGAGGAGCGGGGACATTTTCTGACGGCAAACTTTTTACCCGTTCGACCAAGAAGGGTGACAATCGCGAGGTGCTCTCGCAGCTCGTGGCATTCGGCGCGGACGAGTCCATCCTGGTGGATGCCCATCCGCATATCGGGAGCGACCGCCTGCCGCTGATCGTGGAGCGGATCCGCGAATGCATAACGGCCCACGGTGGCGAGTATCATTTCGGCTGCCGTATGGTCGATATAAAGCCCACCACGGGCGCCGGCTCTTCGCGCTGGAAGGTCGTCTGCCAGGGCGGGGAATGCTTCGAAGCGCCCGATGTCATCCTGGCTACCGGCCATTCGGCGAGGGATATCTATCATCTTTTCGCATCCAAAGGCTGGCCTCTGGAGGTCAAGGGATTTGCCCTCGGCGTGAGGGCCGAGCATCCGCAGGCCCTGATCAACCGGATCCAGTATCACGGCCGCTATCAGCCCTGGATGCCGCCGGCCGAATATTCGCTGGTCACGCAGGCCGCAGGCCGCGGAGTGTTCTCATTCTGTATGTGCCCGGGCGGACTGCTGGTCCCTTCGGCAACGGCCGAGGGAGAGCTGGTGCTAAACGGTATGTCCAATTCGCAGCGCAATTCGCAATGGGCCAATGCCGGCATAGTCTGCTCGGTGGAACCGGGTGACGTGCCGGATTACGACCGTTACGGAGTTTTCGCTCTGCTCGAATGGCAGCAGGCCGTCGAACGCAGTATGTACGATGTGACGGGCTCGATCAAGGCTCCTTCGCAGCGGATGATGGATTTCTGCCGCCGCCGCATTTCGGCCACCCTGCCGCGCAGCTCGTACAAGCCGGGCACGGTCTCGGCACCGCTGCACGAGCTTCTGCCTCAGTTCGTATATGAACGCCTGCGCGAAGCATTTCCGCAGTTCGGGCGGATGATGAAGGGCTATTATACCGATGATGCGCTGCTTCTTGCCTGCGAATCAAGAACATCGTCTCCAGTCCGCATTCCACGCGAAAAGGAGACGATGCACGTTCCCGGCCTCGAAGGCCTCTATGCCTGCGGTGAAGGTGCAGGCTACGCCGGAGGAATCGTCTCCAGCGCCCTTGACGGAATCTTAATGGCAGCCGCTGCCGCACGATGAGCAATCACCGCTGCAGCCCTGTGCGGCGCGTTCGCCGTGCAGGCCTTCGGTAAGCTCCTTGTCGGTAGCATCGCGCACTGCGATGACCTCGCCGGTAAAGTTGAGGTCCTTGCCTGCCAGTTCGTGATTGAAGTCCATCTTGACAGTCTGCTCGAGCAGCTCGACAACCTTGCCTGGCATTACGCGGCCGTCGCGGGTCATCATCGGGATGGAATTGCCCACAACGAGCAGGTCCTCGCGGATCTTGCCGTCGATCTCAAAGATGTTCTTGGGAAGCTCGACTATTGCCTGCGGATCATATTTGCCGTAGCCGTCCTCGGCCGAAAGCACAAATGCGAACTTGTCGCCCGGCTCCTTGTCAAGCAGGTTGGCTTCAAACTTGGGCAGGAGATAGCCAAGGCCGAAAATGAACTCGAGCGGATTCTCGACGGTCGTGTGGTCGCGGACCTCTCCGTCCACGGTAAGGGTGTAGATGATGGAAACTACTTTTTCGTCTGCGATTTTCATATCTGTAGGTATTTGTTTATGCACTTAATGCCTCCTGCGCGGTCTGGTCGGATGCTTCTTCCGGCAGGTGGTGAATCTTGAATCCGGTATAGCCCAGTACTATGGAAATGACCGGAGTGATGAAGCAGAATATGGTGAAGGGGAAATATGCGAGCGTCGCCATACCCAGCACGTTGGACTGCACCAGAGCGCAGGTGTTCCAGGGCACGAGGACCGAGCTGACCGTGGCCGAATCACCCAGCGCACGGCTGAGCACTTCGGGCGCGAGCCGTTTGCGGCGGTAGAGATCCTTGAACATATTGCCCGGCAGGAGCACTGACATATACTGGTCTGCGAGCACGCAGTTGCACACGATACAGGTGACGATGGTCGTTGCGATG
Source organism: uncultured Bacteroidia bacterium (assembly GCA_902773925.1). GTDB lineage: Bacteria > Bacteroidota > Bacteroidia > Bacteroidales > UBA932 > Cacconaster. The sequence continues at coordinate 56,718 of CACYGI010000007.1, forward strand.
ACCGAACCGGTGCTGCGCACGGCGCGCAGGAGACGGTCCGTGATGACCTCGATCATACCGGTTGCCGAGAGTGCGCCGCCCACGGCCATAATACAGATGACCAGCCAGATAGTATCCACCATTCGGGACATACCGCTGGTGCAGGCGAGGCGGTTGAGCATTGCATTGCCCGTCTCGATATCCACGTGCGAGCCCATCATCTGGATCAGGGCCTTGAAGCCGGCGATGAATCCGCCCTGGCCGCCCGTGACCTGGGCCACGATATCAGGCTGGACGATGAAGGTCAGCACTCCGCCGATCAGGGCCGAGAAGAAGAGCGTGATGGTAGCGGGGACCTTCTTGACCACCAGGAAGAACGTGAAGCACGGAACCAGCAGCAGGAAGGGCGAGATATTGAACGCGCTGCGGATGGCGGTCAGCTGCTCCTGCATATTCATTTCACCGGAGATGGGAACGACCAGTCCGACGATGGTATAGACGATGGCGCAGATGACGAATGCGGGAATCGCCGTGTACATCGAGTAGCGCACGTGCGTATAAAGGTCCGTGCCGGAAACGGCTGCTGCCAGGTTGACCGTGTCCGAAAGAGGGGACAGCTTGTCACCGAGATATGCTCCGGAGAGCACTGCACCTGCCACCCAGCCGGCGGGAAGTCCGATCAGGGTGCCTGCGCCGAGCATCGCCACGCCGACCGTTCCGACCGTGGTCCAAGAGCTGCCGGCCAGCACCGATACGAGGCTGCAGAGGACGAATGTCACGACGATGAATGCCTTGGGATGGATGATCTGCAGGCCGTAGTAAATCATCGTAGGCACGATGCCCGAGAGCATCCAGGTGGCTGTCAGGGCGCCGATCATCAGCAGTATCAGGATGGCTCCCGTGGACTGCTCGATATTGTGGCCGATGCCTTTTTCGATCTTCTCCCAGGGAACCTTGAGGAAGAAGATGCCGACGACTGAAATATAGATGAGCGTTATGCTCAGTGCGATCTGCGCCGCTCCGCCAGAGAGGTCTTCGCTGAACAGCATGACACAGGCCAGCAACAGCACGATGGCGATGATGATGGGTGAGATGGAAAGCAGTAGACTTGGTTTCTTCATGAGTATCGTAATGTTTTATTCTCCACTGAATGAAAGGCCGGAGAATGCCAGTGAAGGGATTCTCCAACGGTTGGACTTAAGCGCGTCATCGCCGGCGAGGAGGAATCCCTGCCAGAGGCGGATGAAGTTGCCCGTGACGTTCATGCCGTTGACGGGCCTGACTTTGCGGCCGCCTTCGAAGAGGAATCCGCGCACGCCGTAGGAGAAATCTCCGGTGCTTGGATTGAAGTTGCCTCCGTTGAAGCCGGTGATGAGGATGCCCTTGTCCAACTCCTTCATCATATCCTGCAAAGTAAGCGGTTTTTTGGCAATATCGTTGTCTTTTTCGAAGCGAAGCAGGGCAGGACCCTCGACTGTCACGTCCATACCGAGTTTATTGCCGTAGTAAGTATTTATAAAGCAGGTCGCTATGCGGCCGTGGTCGATCACCGCCCGGTCCCGCGTGGCCAGACCTTCGTCGTCATAGCAGCGCGAGCCGTAGTTGTGTCTGGTGCGGGGCCGGTCCCAGATATTTACCGTCTCGGGGAAAAGCTGCTCTGAGATATGATCCTTGAGGAATGAATTGTCCTGCTGCAGGGCGGCTCCGGTCAGCACTGAGATCAGCGGATGGACCAGCTGAGAGGAGCAGGTGTTCTCGACTATCAGGGGCCAGTCGCCGGAGCGCGTACGGCGTGCTCCGAGGCTGTCAAGCGTCCGCTCAAGTGCCTTTGCTCCGATGCCTTCGGTCTGGACCTTGTCGATATATACGTCGCTGTCAAACCATCCGCCTTCGGGCTTTTCGTCGCCGCGTCCGCGGATCGTGCAGTTGGCGCTCAGAGTGCATACCGAACGCAGGCTGGAAGCGCTAAGGCCCTCGGTATCAGCTATGTAATCGTATTCGGTGCTGTCGCCCCATTCGGTCTCGACCGAGATCAGCTTCGGATGGCCGAGGACCTCTTCGGCGCAGTCGCGGGCGAGCCGGATGCGCTCGTCGATATCCATCTGCTCGAGTAGCGGGTCGTGCTGCTCCAGCTCCGAGGCGGCATCGCCCACATAGCAGAGCTCCCGGCGGGGCAGGGTGCGGCATTTGTCTTTGGCCACCATCGAGGTGCTTTCGGCCGCCTTGCGGATAAAATCGCGCAGGTCGCCGTAGTCCAGCCGGTTGGTGTTGAACGAGCCGTAGTGCGAGTCCACGAACAGCTGCATATAGAGGGCGCGGCTCGAGGCGCTCATTATCCCGTCAACCCGGCCGTCGAGCACGGTGACGCTGTTTTCACGGGTGGCCTCTATGCACATACGGGCTGCGTCCACTCCGGCATCGAGAGCCATCTGCAGGGCGTCCGCCACTATCTTGCGTTCTTCTTCCATCATAGACTCAATCCTCCTACCGTAAGACTGCTGACAAGGACGCTCGGCATTCCGCACGAGACGGGGCAGTACTGGTCTTTGCCGCAGATCCAGGTGCTGTCGTCGAGGGTGCTGCCTGCCGCCACGCCGGTGATGTCGGCAAGCGCCTGCGGACCGTTGCCGATGATGTTGATATCCTTGACCGGAGCGGTCAGCCGTCCGTCCTCGATCATCCAGCCGCTCTTGACGTAGAACGTGAAATCGCCTTCGCCGATGGCTACTTCACCGTTGGTGAAATTGTCCACGAATATGCCCTTGCGGACGCTTCGGATGAGGTCTTCCTCCGTGCAGTCGCCGTCCAGCATATAGGTAGCCCGCATTCGCGGAATCGGCTGGTAGCGGAATGATTCGCGGCGGCCGTTGCCGGTCGGGGCGACTCCGTAATGCCGGGCGCTGATGCGGTCGTGCAGATATGAGGTGAGCACGCCCTCGGTGACCATATAGGTCTTCTGGCCGATGATGCCTTCGTCATCGACGTTGAGTGCGCCGCGGTTGCCGGTGACGGTGCCGTCATCTACGACGGTTATCTTTTCGCTGCATATCTTCTGGCCCATCCGCTCCGCAAAAATGCTGATGCCCTTGCGGTTGAAATCGGCTTCGAATGCGTGGCCGATGGCTTCGTGCAGCAGGATGCCGGAGCTGCCGCTGCCCAGTACCACGGGCATCTGTCCGCCCTTGGGCCGGCCTGCCTCGAAAATCGGCTCCAGGCGCGAGGCCATATAGCTGACGATGCCGTCGCGCAGGGCGTCGGTCAGCATTTCGCTGCCTGAGCGATAGCTTCGCGAATAGGAGAGCATCTCGCTCTTGCCGTCTTTCTGCGCGACGCAGGTCAGGTGGACCGCGGTCATCGGCCGCAGGTCGCAGAAGAAATCTCCCTCGGAGTTGTAGAACATCACCTTGGTGATGCTCACCGCAAGTGCACAGGTTACCTTGCGGATACAGGGCGAGGCTTCGTAGAGCCTGCGGTCCAGATCAGTCAGCCAGCCCTTCCGCCTTGCCAGGGGAAATACGTCCCAGCCCTGCAGGATGGGGTAGTGGTTGGTGAACTGTACGGGCCTGAGTCCGGGCGCGGTGCGTTGCGCCGCCGGGGCGTCCGCTATGCCTGCGGCAAACAGGGCCGCTTTCTCCAGGTCGCGCATATCGGTCTTTTCGGAGAATGCGTAGCCCGTCTTCTCGTCGCGTATGACGCGGATGCCCGCGCCGTAGTCTGCCGTGCTCTCGACCGAGTTGACCTCGTGGTCGCGCAGCAGCATCTCGTCAGTGGTGGTGTATTCAAAGAAGATGTCGGCATACTCTCCACCGCGGGAAAGAGCCGACACCATAAGGCGTTCAAGCTTGTCGGGTGTTACCCCGAACAGGTCAAAATATGTCTCCGTCATATCTCAACGGCACGTACCATATACACCTCGCCCTTTTCGGCGAAGGCCATATCGGCATTGTCTTTCTTTTTTGAGGTGACGAGTCTCGTGAAACTTTTGTCGAGCCCCGTCATTATCTCATCCCTTAAATCCCTGCTCTCTTGCTCGCTCATAGTTTAGTAGTTGGTTGTACGCGGTTTTATCATGAAGTTTGGTAACGACGCTCAGGCCGCCTTCGGCCACGAGCTTGCTCGGAGTGTTGGAGTTGTCGATTATCATCCAGTAATCAACAATAGGCGTGTAGATGCGGAAGAGGTTGTCGATGCCGGCGCCATAGCGTCGGATGATGGTCTCTTCGGGCACCGAATGTCCACCGGATGCCACTCTCAGCTTCACTCTCTGGATGGCCAGCTCCGGTACCTGGAGCCAGAAGAATACCAGCGTTACGCGGTATCCGATGGCCTGCGCACCGGTAATGACCCGGGCGAGACTCCTGGTGGCCAGGGTGGTCTCGATCCCGAAGGTGGCGCGTTTTTCCAGAAGCTCGTGAATCCTTTCGGTCATCAGCTTCGAGGCCTTGATGGCCGCGAGCGACGGGTTGAAAGGTGAAAGTCCCTTTGCTATCTCATCGGAATTGACGTATTCGTCGCAATTGAGCAGGTCTGGCAGCAGCGTGTAAGAAGCTGTTGTCTTGCCGGCTCCGTTGCATCCCGATATGATATAAAGACTGGGCATCCCAAGTTAGTCGTAACTGCAAAGATAGCAAATAAACCCGGCGGACGGATTGGCCCGCGCAGGAAAATATCAACAATAACAGGCTGAACCTGTTGAAAACAGATTATTTGACGCGCCAGGGCGCCTCGTCGTAGAGCAGATATTTCTTCGATTTGCGAAGCCATTTCTGCTCCTCGGCCTTGATGTACTCGCGCGTCACGTCCCAGTCCACCTCGCCCTTGAGGTAGCACATCAGGGCCTCGTCCTCCAGCAGGTCTTCCATTCCATTGAAGCGGAATTCGGGGCAATTCTCGCGTACGAAGCGGATCAGGCGCAGGGCGTGGTTGAAGGCGTGGTACTGCGCTCCCGGGACGAACATCAGCTGGAATCCGAAGCAGGTCTCTCCGGCGTGGATGCCGTACTCGGGCACGAAGCGGGTCCAGCGCATCATCACTCCGGGGCTTGCGGCCGGGTGACCCGGCTCGTTCCATCCCGAATACCCGTTATGCTCGTTCCAGTTGAAAAGGGACTCCATAAACGGGGCTCCGAACTGCTCGAAGGGACGGGTGGTGCCGTGTCCGTAGCTGACATTGGTGCCCATCCAAAGGCACTGTCCGCTGTAGAAATGCGAGGTGAAGAGGCCGCAGAAGTCCGAGAACGGAGGGATGCTCCAGGGCATCAGCTCTTTGTTGACGGCTTCGGCTCCGGCCGCTATGATATGGATCGGGAAGCGCGCGTTGGCTTCGCTGTAGAACATATTGGCCATCTCGCCGAATGTCAGGCCGTGGCGCTGGGGCAGTCCGAAACTGCCCGTCGTGCCCTCGATCTGGCGGCCCGAGGGGATGTTGCGGTCGATGATGTAGAGTGAAACGTTGCGGACCCTGCGGTTGAGCGTATCGATCAGGTTGTAGAGCAGGCGTGTGAACCGGCTGTAACGGCTGCCGACGTCCTGCAGCTCGACCACGATGCCATCGATCCCCGAGAGGGCTTCGACCGGAACTTCGGTCGTGACTTCGACGGTCTCGACGCCTTCGCAAACCTGGCCGTAGAGCGAATGTTCGGGCATTATGACGCGGACCAGGTTGCCCCGGCGGGCGATCAGCTCGAAAAGGTATGCTCCTTCGTCGGGATGCCAGGCGGCGTGGTTGCACAGCACCGCCAGACGCCCGTTCTGCAGCGTCAGGTCAGGCTGTTCGAGGAAAGGTGTGGTCCGCAGCGAAAACATTACTCTGGCATATTTGCTTGGATGATGCCGATGACTTCGCCGGCCAGGGCATCCGCCGCTTCCACGGTCGGGGCCTCGGCATAGATGCGGATGATGGGCTCGGTGTTGGATTTGCGCAGGACTACCCAGCGGCGGTCAGCCTCGAAATCCACGCGAAGGCCGTCGGAGGTATCGCAGCGTTCGTTCCTGTACTTATCGTGAACGGCATCCAGCAGGCGGCCGATGAGGGCCTGGTCTGCCGTGCGGATCTTGTTCTTGGAAATATAATAAGGAGGGTAGGTGGCCCGCAGCCGGGTCATCGTGCACTTGCGGTGGGCAAGCAGGCTCAGGATGAGAGCCGTGCCGATGAGGGCGTCGCGGCCGCAGTGGAAGTCGGGGACGATGACGCCGCCGTTGCCTTCGCCGCCGATGACTGCGCCTATCTCGTGCATCAGCGTGGTGACATTCTTTTCGCCGACCTTGGAGAACTTGTAGACGCAGCCGTGGGCCTCGGTTACGTCGCGCAGGGCGCGCGAAGATGAAAGGTTGGAGACCGTGGGGCCCTGGCGGTGCTGCAGGAACCAGTCGGCCGCTGCGACCAGGGTGTATTCTTCGCCGAAAGGCGAACCGTCTTCGCAGATCAGGGCGAGGCGGTCGACGTCCGGATCGACGCTGATGCCGATATCCGCCTTCTGGCGGACGACTTCGCCGCTGAGGCCTTCGAGGTTGGCAGGAAGCGGCTCCGGATTGTGGGCGAAATGCCCGTCAGGGGTGCCGTTGATCGTGATGCATTCTACTCCCAGAGCCTCCAGCAGGCGGGGCATTATGATGCCGCCAACGGAGTTGACCGGGTCGAGCACAGCCTTGAATCCGGCGGCGCGGATGGCCTTCAGATCGACCAGCGGGTAGGAGAGAACATCGTCGATATGTCTCTGGGTATAGTCCTTTTCGCAAAGGTGGCCCATCTCTTCGACTCCGGGATAGACGAATCCGCCTTCGCGGGCGATGCGGATTATCTCGTTGCCTTCGACTTCGTCGAGGAACTCGCCCTGCTCGTTGAGCAGCTTAAGGGCGTTCCATTCCATAGGATTGTGCGAAGCGGTGAGAATGATGCCGCCGTCAGCCTTCTCGCGGATCACGGCAAGCTCGGTGGTCGGGGTCGAAGCGAGTCCGATGTCGGTCACGTCGATGCCGCAGGCGAGCAGGGTGCCGGTCACCAGGCGGTCCACCATCTGGCCCGAGATGCGGGCGTCGCGGCCTACTACGATGTTGAGCCTGCGACCGGCGAAACGCGCCTTGCGCTGAATGGCGTAAGCCGTGGTGAAACTGACGATATCCAGGGGTGAAAGACCTTCTCCGGCTGGGCCTCCGACTGTGCCGCGAATACCGGAAATAGATGCTACCAGTGACATAATCTGATATTTTTTTATAATTTTGAGCCAAAGTTAGAAATTAATTCACAAAATCGGTTATGAAAAAATTCCTTTTGACTCTTGCTGCTCTGATGCTCATCTCAACGGCATCACACGCTCAGTTCGGTAATCTCCTCAATCAGGTCGCAGGCGCCGTCACAGGCATCGCCGGCGGCAACAACGGCAATACGACGGATGGCTCGACGGCTTCCGCGCTCGGTGGTCTGGTCAATACCATCGCAGGCATCGTCTCGTCCAACACCCTGACTTCCGTTGACATTGTCGGTGACTGGAATTACAGCAGCAGCGCAGTCGCTCTCAGTTCTTCGAGCAGTGCCATCTCCACTATGGCCGCTTCCGCAGCACAGTCCATACTTGAGAAGAAGATGGACGAGTATCTTGCCAAGATCGGCATCAAGAGCGGCCTGTTCAAGATCAACTTTATGCAGGACGGCACCCTGGCGCTTACATACGGTACCAAGACCTTCAACGGTACCTGGGCTTATGACCAGTCCTCCGACAAGGTGACCCTCAAGCTCTTCAAGCTTGTGACCGTCAAGGCCGTCGTCGCCAAGGAGTCCACCGGCGAGCTCCGCCTTCTGTTTGACGCCACCTCGCTGATGAAGCTCCTCAAGTCCATCGCTTCGCAGGCCAATAACGCCACCGTACAGAGCATAGGTACGCTTCTGCAAAGCTATGACCAGTTCTACGCAGGATTCAAAATGTCAAAATAAATTTTGCAATTCCCGCTTTTATTTCTACATTTGCACGCTTTTTTAGACAACAATAACAAAAAATCTCAATTATGAAGAATGGTATTCATCCCGAAACCTACCGTCTTGTAGCTTTCAAGGATATGTCCAACGAGCACGTGTTCATCACCCGCTCCTGCGTCAACACCAAGGAGACCATCGAGATCGACGGCGTCGAGTTCCCGGTAGTCAAGGTTGAGATTTCGAACACTTCGCACCCGTTCTACACTGGTAAGATGAAGCTGGTCGATACCGCAGGTCGTGTTGATAAGTTCTACAGCCGTTACGGACAGAAGAAGAAATAAGCATACACGCGGGAAGGCATTCCTCTGGATGTGGCGCAGTTGGTAGCGCACCTGGTTAGGGACCAGGAGGTCGCTGGTTCAAGTCCAGTCATCCAGACATCAACAGGAAGCGTTTGCAGACAGCAGGCGCTTCTTCTTTTGCGTCAGTGGCAATTTATTTGACAAACACACTTTTACATTTTGGACAAATAAATTGGTATCTTTGTAAAAGTTTTTTACAGTGGCAGATTTGACAATGGCTTCGAAAGTTGGAAAAATACTGGTGGTTGATGACAACCTGGGGATTCGCCGGGCGCTGGAGATCTTGTTGCCGATGCATTTTGCGGAAGTGAAGACCATTTCTTCGCCGGCCACCCTTGTATCGTCGCTGGAGCAGTTCCGGCCGGATGTGGTGCTGCTGGATATGAACTTCAACACGAGCATCAACACAGGCAACGAGGGCCTCTACTGGGCCGTGGAAATCAAGAAGATGGTACCGGAAGTGGAAGTGGTGTTGTTTACGGCTTATGCCGATATTGCCCTGGCGGTAGAAGGGATGAAGCGTGGAGCATTCGACTTCATCGTGAAACCGTGGGATAATGAGAAACTGATTGAGGTTCTCACTGCAGCCCGGGATAAGGCCAGGAAGGCGATGAAGAGGGATGCCCGGTCGGAGGCGGCCACGACGGCTGAAAGCCCGATGTTCTGGGGCTCGTCTTCTGCCATGAAGTCTATCCGCAAAACACTGGATAAGATAGCGCCCACCGATGCCACCGTGCTGATTACCGGCGAGAACGGTACCGGCAAGGATGTTCTGGCGCGGGAGATTCATGCACACAGTCTCCGGAGCGGCAAGCCGATGGTGGCCGTGGATGCGGGTGCCATAACGGAAACGCTGTTTGAGAGCGAGCTGTTCGGCC
>CACYGI010000008.1 GCA_902773925.1 uncultured Bacteroidia bacterium
TCTCGCGCTGCCCCTCGACTTGCATGTGTTAAGCCTGCCGCTAGCGTTCATCCTGAGCCAGGATCAAACTCTTCATTGTATATTTCTATATCTTTAGCTTGACCCCGAATCTCTCTATTAACTCTAAAAGAATTACGCTTCGCTCTGATTTTAATCGTGTTAAAATCGGTACTTGCTTGTACTTGTTTTTTCCATCATTTCAATCATCTCTCCCGCTCCTTCCGAAACGGGACTGCAAAGGTACACACTTTTTCTTTTCTTCCAAATTTTTTTCGAAAAACTTTCATTAAATTTTTGGAGCCGTCCTGAATCGGCCTCAAAAAGACCATCGGGGCGGCTCCAAGTCATATTCTGGATGGTATCCTACTCCACTTTCACCCAGCAGCCTTCGGTATTGGCACTCACGCTCTGGTCATACATCGCCTCGCAGGTGCAGGCCGGCAGGTAGAAGCGGCCTGCATAGGTGGCGGTAGCCTTGACCAGGAAGGCGCCTTCCTGTCCGTGAGCCAGATTGAAATATGTATGGACACAGTCATCGCGGAAATCCTGATAGAGTTCATCATCCCTCATCGTGCGGTCGAACTCCCAGCCCGAGGGCATCGGAAGCGTGCAGGCGAGATTGGTATAGTCGCGCGTAGCACTCGTATTGGCGACACTTACGACCACCCAGAAGTCAGTCCCCTGCTCTATCTTCGAAGGATCGATCGGCGTACTGTCCGAGAGCAGATATGATGTCTTGAGCACAAGTCCGCTCGAATGAGCCTCTTCCTTGCCCACGACGGGCTTTCCGCGAGAGGAGATGACCACATATACGGGAGCTTCCGTTGCATTTTCAAACTCTAAACCGATCTGCGCGGAGGAAGGCACGAACTCGTGGACGGCTACGGGCGAGCTGCCGCGAAGCGGGAATTCCACGCCGCCGGCCTTGACACGAAGGTCCATCTTGCCCGAAGCGTTGGCACTGGCATACTGCGTGACCGCATTGAGAGCCCAGGCCGTAGTCTGGGTCGACATATAATGATCGCGGTCGGAAAGGAGTTCCGAAAGCGACTTGACGCAACGGAACGCCTCGGCCTTCTCGTCCAGGGCGCTGTAGGTCATCGATGCTATGGCGAGGATGCGCTCCCTGCTATCATAGGTATAAGAGAAGGTATCTATCTTTTCTTCGCCGGAAGGAACCGATGCCACGATCGAACGGGCGACCGGCTTCTTGCCGTCGAGGACATAAGCCGCAGCAAGGAACCAGTACGCCTCGGCGGGAGCGCCACTGAGCTCCTCACGCAGGCGGTTCATCGCGCTGCGGGGCGCTTCGGAAGCAAGCGCCAGCACATAGCAGGCATACGCACGGGCAAGGCTTGCAAAGCTGTGACCGGAAGCGACCTGCTTGATATATTTGAGGTTGGACTTGATGATCGAGGTGGGGACTGCGTAACCCTTTGCACGGGCCTCGAGCAGGAAGTGAGTTGCATAAATCGAACCCCAGAGGGCCGCTCCGCTGTGCGATGAAGTACCCGGCCAGTAGGTCATACCGCCCGAGGAGATGGCAAATGAAGGCATCTTGTCGATCGCTGCGATGACATTGGCCTGAGTACGGGCCTTATCCTCGACGCCCAGATCCATCAGGGCATCCAGATACAGCTGCGGGAACACGCTAGAAACTGTCTGCTCGATGCAGCCGTGAGGATATTGCATAAGGTAAGACAGGCGACGCTCCAGATCCACCGGAGGAATGGTGGAAGCCTCTACGCGGACCGTCGTGCTGCCGGGAACACCAGCCGGTGTGAAATCAACAGATGACTTCTTGCCGCCTTCGACAAGCACGGACTTCGAATAGGTAAGGTCAGGATTGGGATTGCGTACGTCTATCTCGACCTCACTGACCGAAACATCTCCGGCCCCTTCGACCTTGACCTTAATATGGGCCACACCTTCGGCGTCCGTAGCCTTGAGGAAGAAGTTGACCACCTTCTCGTCAGCCTTATCCATATTGATCACGGCACTCTGGCGGCCGGCTGCCAACAGCGGTCCTTCTACGGTATATTCGACATTGATGCGGCCTACGTTGTCCTTTGTAGTAAATATGGTGACCGGCATTGTTATCTCCTCCTGAGTACCGATAACGCGCGGCAGGGTGGCCAGCGTCATTACCGGCTTGGTCACCGAGACATTGCGCGAGGTGGAGCCCATAGCACGGCCGTCGGTCGCGATGACCATAACCCGCAGGTTGCCGACATACTGCGGCAGCGGGACGGTGTGCTTGCCCGTGCCGCGGGCCTTGACGGTAAACGGTCCGCAGAAGAGCGATACGGGCTTGAAACGCTCGGCGCGGCTGGCGGGGGTGAGGCCTTCGAGGCCTTCGTCACCGCCGATGGCGAAAAGACGCTCCATACGTGCTCCGTATGCGCCTATGACCAGGTCGAAGAGATCCCACGTACGGACGCCGAGAGCCTCGGTAGCGTAGAATGACGACCAGGGTTCGGGCGTCTTGAAACGGGTCAGGCTGAGCAGGCCTTCGTCCACCAGAGCCACGACGTAGCTCATCGGGCGGCCGTTTTCTTCCTTGACGGTAAATGTCACTTCACTCTCGGGGCGGACCTCGTCGGCAATGGTCACGACGGGGTGCAGGTGCGTCGAGGGATCCTCGACCTTGATGCGCTGCACTCCGAACAGGCGGATGGGGGCGTCATTTGCGGTATTGCCGTAAGGCTGTACGAGCATCACAGAAGCATATACATTGGGCGCCATATCCGCATCCAGGCGGATCGGAATCTCAGTCTGGGCGCCTGTACAGTTGACCCAGAAGCTCTTCATCACGCGGTCGCGTTTCTCGATCGAGACGAGAAGGCGCGCACCTGAGGTCGAAGGAACCTTCAGACGGGCAGTTTCGCCAACGTTGTACTGCTCCTTGTCGATGACCATATGCAGCCTGGTGGCCGATTCGCTGCCGCCGGCAGGAATCGAATTGCCGCTGGTTACCATCACGATCTTAGAAGCTGCGTGACCGCCTTCGAGATCGGAGACGCGGATCAGGTACATCCCTGATTCCTCCTTGGAGAAATCAATCTTGAATGAACCCTTGCCGCCGGAAACAGTGGTATTGAACGTATCGAAAGGCGTCTTGTAGGAGTCGCGCGCATAGTAGGCCAGATCATCGGATGATGAATTCCACCACCAGCTCCAGCCCAGCTTATACACCTGCACCTCGGCCTCGATGCGGCCTACGGCGGCTTTGCCACGGCTGTCGAGCGCGACGACGCTGAATGTGTGGGCGGAGCGCTGGTCGAGATACATCTCGCCCCAGTCATTTTCCTTCTCCGGGGCGCTCAGACCTATATATGTATCAAATGGCGACACCTTTGTGGTGAAGCGGTCGATGCTGAAATCGCCGGTCTTCTCGAAAACGCGAGTCGTAAAGGTACCGTTAAGGAAGCCCGGAGCAAGGGCGGCCTCGCCCAGCTTGGCCGTAAAGTGAATACGGCCGGAAGCGTCGGTCGTGCCCTTGTAAACCTTGCGTTCTTCGGCATAGAATGAACGCGTAACGTCCTCGAAAGTATAATTGTCATAGCCCTTGAACGTAGTGCGGGCCTTGCTCAGGGCCACCTCGACGCGGGTCTCCAGATCCTTGGCAGGATTGCCGACAAGCCATTTGGCGCTGATATCGCCTCGGACAGATGCCATCGGCACTGCAGGATCGTCGTTCAGATCGAGGTTGATGATGATATTGTTGGGCTTGACGGTCTCTATCTTGACCGCTTTGGACCAGCTTTGGGCGCCGAGCGTAACGACGGCCTCCCAGTTGCCAGTAGGATCGTCCGGGGAAGTCTTGAAATCAAATGCGTACATCCCGTCGTGGCCGTCCGTGCTGACCAGCTTCTGCATCACCTGGCCCTGAGGGTTCTTGAGGACTGCAGTCACAGGATGGTTGGAAGGCAGAGACCCCTTATCCGTCATAGAAATAAATGTCAGGTGCACTTCGTCGCCGGGGCGCCATACTCCGCGCTCGCCGAAGACGTAGCCCTTGGTACCGCCGGACACCGCATCACCCGAGACATCGAAATTACTGAGTGAAATGTTGTAGCCGCTGTTGAGTCCGAGATAGCTCTTGTCGTGTCCGTGAGTCACGATGACGGCCTGCGGCTCATCGTCCAGATTGCACGAGAAACGGCCGTCAGAATCCGTGCTGCCAGAGGCCAGGGGCTGGTTGACATCGTTATAGACAGTGACCTTTGCGCCCGAAACGGCGGTGCCACTGGTGATGTCGGTGACAAAAACGGTGCAGGGACCTGCGCCGGAAGCCTTGCAGATGACATTCAGGTCGGAAACGAGAATATTGCGCACGCGCTCGTCATAATCCTCCCACGAACCGAAATAATAGTCGCTCTCCCATCGGGACTCGAGAAAATCGGTCAGCTGATCGAGGCCTCGGATCTCTATGCGGTAGATATCACCCGTACGGGTGGCGACGAGAGACCGCAGGTCGAGACCGTAGGTCGTGAGCTTGCGAAGCTGCGGAGACTCCTCGCCGCCGAGCACCAGAACGGTATCGACAACGGTACGTGCGACCCGCCCGGTGTAGCAGTCACGCTCGTTAAGACGGTTGGTCTGCAGGAACTGGAGAACGTTATTCTCATAGATACGCTTGACGCGCACCTCGACTTTGGCATAGTTGACAGCCTTAAACGAGAGCGGGATACCGGCCGAAGGCAGGACCGAACCGCCGCTTACGAAAGAGATGTACGGCTCCCCGCTGCTGGCGGCGAAGAAATGATCGTAGTCCTTTTCCAGCTTACTGCCCTTAGCGCTGAGGATGGCCTTGCTGACAGTCAGCATCTGGCCTTCCGTGCTGCGCGTTGCGGGGAATATGGAGAGGATGTTGCGGTTCACGCGGAACGTGAGCTTGCCGGCGCCGGGCATCGAAATCAGGCTCGCGAAATCCTGCGACTTTTTGAGAGCGGCGGAGAAGGTCACATCAAAGCGGTATGCCTCGTCGTCAAAATCAGAATCCACGACGGAGAAGACTTCCGTCGAAGGGATAGAGTAACCGCGGGCACGCTCGAGACTGTACTTGGGGCAGGATATCTTAACTTCCAGAACCGAAGGAACGGCGGCCGACACGATGCCGTCTATCAGCAGCTCGTGCTCCTGACCGCTTTCGGAGTGCGACCACTGGAGAGTGGGATGCCCGCCCTTGACGGAGCAGCCCTTCTCGAGATACTTCGCATCCAGCGTCTCGGACGAAGAGAAACGGACCGTCACGTTGTAATCGCCCGCCTGCTCCGCGTCAGATACCATTATCTGGCCGAAATCCACCAGCACCGTCGGGAAAAGCGTCCGCACCTCGGTCACATACCTGCCCTCTGCGCCATTGAGCGGAGCGGGAGTGACCGTCACCTTGTAGGTCTTGCCGTAGGGAAGCTTCTCCTTCGGGTAGATGCACAGGGTATTGGCATCGGTCATCTCGGCGTCGAATGCTATCTTCGGCGAGAATGATACGGCCTTTTGAGCCGCAGCCGCAACATTGGCGTGTGAAATGCCAGTTATCGGGTCCTGGAAATGTATGACCAGCGGATCGTCAGAACGCATCTCGGAAGCGATCTCAATCCCGCTTATCTGACTGGCGGAAGTGCCGCAGGAGACCAGGAGCGGAAGGATTGCCGCTATCAAAGCAGCCGCAAGAATCTTTCTCATTGCCTTCTTATTTTGTATTTTTGCAAAGTTAAAAATATATGGCAAAAACCTCTCATAAAAAAACGCTCAAAATCGTGCTGGCGGTCACAATCGCCACGCTTGCGGCGATATATGCTTTCGCCCTGCCGCGGAAGTTGTTCGACAGCCCTTTGAGCGCGGTGCTGGAGAGCAGCGACGGCCGGCTGATGGGCGCGCGCATAGCCTCCGACGGACAGTGGCGTTTCCCGCAGATCGATTCGGTTCCCGAAAAATTTGCCATATCCGTCATAACCTTCGAAGACAAGCGGTTCCGCCATCACCCGGGGGTTGATATTCTCGCCGTAGGGCGGGCCGTCCGGCTCAATCTGACGCAGGGACGGATCCGCAGCGGAGCAAGCACCCTTACGATGCAGACCATCCGTCTGAGCCGGGGCGAGCGACCCCGCGTGTTGAGCGAGAAGATAATCGAAGCCATTCTGGCCACGCGCCTGGAGCTTCGCTGCACGAAGGACGAGATTCTGGCTCTCTACGCGTCCAACGCTCCTTTCGGAAGCAACGTCATAGGCCTGCGGGCTGCAGCCTGGCGATATTTCGGCCGCTCGCCGGAAGATCTCTCGTGGGCCGAGAGCGCGATGCTTGCAGTGCTGCCCAACGCCCCCGCACTGATCCATCCGGGCCGTAACCGCGAGCGACTGCTCCAAAAGCGCAACCATCTGCTGGAGAAGCTTTTCAAGGCAGGCCATATAGATGAGGAGGAATATCTCCTCGCCTGCGACGAGCCCCTGCCCGACAAGCCCTACCCGATGCCGGATATCGCATATCACTATCTTGAAACCCTGCGGAAGGAGGGCGGCGACCGCCTCTACCGGAGCCATCTGAATTATGGCCTGCAGCTGCGTGCAGAGGAGGTCGTAAGTCGGCACTGGGAGCGATTTGCCACAAACGGCGTGTACAATCTGGCCGCAATCGTGCTGGACGTGCACAGCGGCGAGCCGGTCATCTATATAGGCAACATCCGCAATGCCGATGGCGGCTCGGAGGCCCGTCGGGCGGCCGCCGTAGATGTGGTCAAGGCCCCCAGAAGCAGCGGCAGCACGCTCAAGCCCCTGCTTTATGCCGCGATGCTGGACGAAGGTTCGATCCTGCCAGGGATGCTCATAGCCGATACTCCGTTCCATTTCGAGGATTTCTCACCGCACAACTTCAATCACTCTTTCGACGGCGCGGTGCCTGCCTCGAGCGTCATCCAGCGCTCCCTCAACGTCCCGTCGGTCAGGATGCTGCAGCAATTCGGCATAGAGCGCTTCATAAGCATCCTGCAGGATGCGGGATTTACCACCATAACGCGGGGCGGCGAGACCTACGGCCTTTCGCTCATCCTGGGCGGAGCTGAGATTACGCTGCGCGACCTTGCCGGCGCCTACCGTCGGATGGTCCTCTGCCTGAACGCATTCCCAAAGCCCGGAGAGGACTGGACGGACGAAGAACGCGCCGTGATCAAGCGATTCCCCATTTCGGCCGGAGCGGCCTGGTGCACCCTCGAGACGCTTACGGGAGTGACGCGGCCCGAGGAGGAAGGCGACTGGCAGAGCTTCCATTCGGCTCGGCGCGTGGCCTGGAAGACCGGCACGAGCTACGGCAACCGCGATGCCTGGAGCGTGGGCGTGACGCCCGATTACGTGGTGGCCGTATGGACCGGCAACTGCGACGGTGAAGGCCGCCCGCTGATGACAGGCGTGGGCTATGCCGCACCGGTGATGTTCGACCTGTTCAACCTGCTGCCCCCTACGCGCTGGTTCGAGATGCCCGAAAATGATCTCCATCCTGTGGCGACCTGCCCCCTGAGCGGCCATCCGCTGTCGGATGTTTGCCTGCAGGGGCATCCAGATATGAAGCCCGACACGGTCCTTGTGCCGTTTGCACCTGCAAGCCCCGTCAACTGCCCGTATCACCGCATAGTGCATCTCAATCCGGAAGGCACCTTGCAGGTCAACAGCGACTGCTGCCCGATAGATGCGATCCGCAACGTGTCGTGGTTCGTACTTCCGCCGGCGCAGGAATGGTACTATATGCGCTCGCACAGCGATTACAGGCGGCTTCCCCCGCTCCACCCTACGCTACGGGGCGCAGCCGGGAGCGGATTGATAGAGATCATCTATCCGCAGGCCGGGATGATAGTGGCATCGCCCGTCGATCTGGATTCGCGAAGCCGCGGAGTCATATTCAGCGCGGCGCATTCGGACCCGTCGGCCGTCATATACTGGAATATGGATGACACATTCCTTGGAACGACCTCAAACGGCGAACATAAGATCAAGGTCGTCCCGTCGAAGGGGACGCATCACCTGGTGATTACGGATGTCAACGGCAACACCGCCTCGGTCCGTTTCGAAGGGCGGTAAGGGCTCCGCCGGCCTGGCCCCGCACTCTACCGGCAGACAGTATAGACCAGAGCGCCGTCTTCGGCCGTGTATGTCTCGAATCGGGCTGAGACTGCCTCGGGAGTGAGAAGAAGGCCCGGAAGATTGTCGGTGAGACCTTCGCCGGTGTATTTGAGAAACGCTTCCTTGCGCGTCCAGAGCGTGAAAAAAGCAAGCTGCGGATTGCCTGAACGCAGGATAGCCTCGACCTCGTTTTCATTGCAGCAATATCTGCAAACATCCATATCCACCTTCGCCTCGACCCGCTCGATATCGCAGCCCACAGGCGCATCTGAGACCACGCAGAGAGCGGCGCCGCGGCAATGGCTCAGGTTGAAATGGATATTGGGATAGTCGCGCAGAAACGGTTTGCCGTGCGGCCCGAAATCAAATTCAGGCCGGACCGTTATGCCATATTCGCGCTCCAGGGCATTTTGCAGCAGCATATAGACCGAGAGAGAAAGACGACGGTCGTCATCTTTCACATAACGGAGTGCAACTTCGCCTCGCCAATCGCCAACCTGCTCAAGCGCAGCGATTAAATCCATCCCCTCAACGCACGTATCCAGATAAATCATACGGCAAATTTAGGAAAAACATCATATAACGCATTTATTTCCTATATTTACATTTTACAAGGAGCTATGAGTATATGAGATCATCTCTGTCCAACAGCCAGAAAGGCATATATTTCAACTGTCTGTCCAACCCGGAGGGACAAAACAATTTCCAGAATCCGGTACTCTTCGATCTGCCTGACACAGACTTACAGCTACTCCGAAAGGCGGTTTATGATGCCCTCTGCGCCCACCCGTACATTGCATCACGCATCGTCGAGGACGAAAACGGCACACCGGTAGCCGAAAGCGGGGTATTCCCGGGTATGGATGAGGCAGTGCCGCTTATCAATACAGGCTCGATTGACGAGGTGATGCCGGATTTAGGCAAGACCATGGACATCCACTCCGACAGACTTTACCGTTGCCGGATCTATCAGGCCCCCGACGGGAAGGCATGGCTCTACCTGGACTTCCACCACATCATCTCCGACGGATTCTCGATGACAGTTCTCCTGCGCGATATAGAACGCTGCTTCAACGGAGGCCGTCCGGCCGGTGAAACCATCGACGGAGCAGCGGTAGCGAAAATGGAGGAAGAAATGAGGGCTGAGGAAGCCAAAATGGCGGAAGCCAGGGAATGGTACGGCAAGACATTCTGCGACGCAGCGGATACGGATTCTCTGCCGCTTCCGGAGTCCACCCTCTCGGGCAAACCCTCCCTGACTGTTTATAAAGATTATCCCCTGACAGTTACACAGGATGAAATACAGACCATAATGCGCAGGTGGAACGTCGGCAAGAGCACTTTGATGCATGCTGCCTGGGGCCTGTTGCTCGCTGCATACGGCGCTGAAACCAAGGCGGCCTGGTGCACGGTCTATTTCGGACGCAGCGACCGCCGCACGTTCAAAACTTTCTCGATGATGGTCCGCACGCTGCCGGTCTTTCTCGAAGCGGCCGCGGAGGCGAACCTCGGCGATCTCTTCCTGTCTCTTACAGAACAGATGCGCAAGACCCGGGAAATGCCGTACTATGATTATCAGGATGCCGTAAACGACCTTGGCCTCAACAATCAGGTCCTCTTCGTATATCAAGGCTCGCTCCATTGCAACAGACGGGGCCTCCGTCTCGGGGACGACATCGTACCTCACCACGACCTGAGGCAGGCCATTCCCGGATGGAAACTGACAGGCGAATTGTTTGAAAATGACGGTGCTTACTCCCTCAAACTTGGCTACGGCACCGGAGATTTTTCGGAAGCATTTATGGCAGAATTGGCCAAATGCTACGATGCCATCCTGCATTCAATGGTTTCGGCCGAGACTGTAAGTCAGTTGGAATACGCCACAGGCGAGCAGATAGAGTGGCTCAACGCCCTTAATCCGGAATTGAAACCAACCCCCAAACAGACACTTGTCGAACGTTTCAAACAGCACGTCGCAGAGCGTCCCGATGATATCTTCGTAGTGGCGGGCGACAAGCGCCTCACATTTGCAGAGGTTGACCGCCTCACCGATTCCATCGACCCTTCATATACCGTCCGCTGCGGAGAGCGTGTGGTCGGATTTTCAGTCCCGAGAGACGAGAAAATGGCCCTCGCACCGCTTGCCATCGCCAAGGCCGGTCTCATCCAGTTGCCGCTGGATGCAAGTTATCCGGAAGAGCGGCTGGAATTTATGAAGCAGGACGCAGCGGCCTGCACGGAGAAGAACCTGCTCGTTTTGCTCTATACGAGCGGCACTACCGGCAAGCCCAAGGGCGTGATGCTGAGCGAAGAGAACTTCCGCGCCTTAATGAATTTCCACGTCGGGCACATCGGCCTGACAGCCGAATCGCGCTATGCCACCTACGCCGGATATGGATTTGACGCATACCAGCACGACTACTGGGCCTGCGTATGGGCCGGCGCTACGATTCATATCATACAGGATGATATCCGTTTCGACCTTGAAAGCCTCAACCGTTACATTCAGCAGGAAGGTATCACCCACTTCTTTATGACCACGCAGATGGCGACCCAGATGGTACTCAACTACCCAGATATCCCCTGCCTGAAATGGCTCGGTACCGGCGGTGAGAAACTGATGAGCCTCAATCCGCCCGCATACCGGCTGCTCAACGCATACGGCCCCACCGAGACTACGGCGTACGTCTGCAGTCATTATGTAGATAAGTATGAACCGAATATCCCTATCGGCAAGCCCAACGACACCGCTGAACTGCATATCATCAACCGTTTCGGGAAACAGGTCCCCTGGGGCTGCGCCGGCGAACTGATAATTGCCGGACCGCAGGTCGGCCTGGGATACCTCAATCTCCCCGAAAAGACCGCGGCATCCTTCGTCGAATGGAACGGCAAACGCATTTACCGCACCGGAGACATTGTCCGGTACCGTGAAAACGGAGACATCGAATTCGTTGGCCGAAAAGACGGACAGGTCAAAATCCGCGGTTTCCGCATCGAACTGAAGGAGGTAGAAAGCGTCATCCGCCAGTTCCCCGGCATCAAGGACGCCACCGTCCAGGCTTTCGACTATCCGACAGGAGGAAAATTTATCGCAGCATACGTAGTATCCGACGAAAAGGTGGACGTCAAGGCACTGAATCAGTTTATACTGGACCAGAAACCGCCGTATATGGTGCCGGCCGCCACGATGCAGCTGGATGCCATTCCTCTCAACCAGAACCAGAAAGTCAACCGCCGCGCACTTCCCGAGCCCGTCATCGGAAGCGGCATCGAGGCCGAAGAAGAAACATCCGCTCCGCTCAACGTGCTGGAACAGCAGTTGAAAGAAATGGTTTCAGGCGTAGTCAACACTGACGCATTCGGCCTCACCACCGACCTGCGTATGGCAGGACTCACATCCATCCTGGCCATCAAGCTGGCCACACAGATATATAAACGTTACGGAGTTCAGATGGATACGAGCCTGCTTGCAAAGGGCGGCAGCATCCAGGACATCGAGAACGAGATACTTACATCTATGCTGGAGAAAAACGGCCAGGCAGGAAGCGGCAAGACAAAGAATGCCGGCGCGGGCAATAATGATGAAGCCGTGCGGAGCGTTCCGCTGTCCTACTCCCAGACAGGTGTTTACTTCGAGTGCATGAAGAACCCTGCATCGACTCTGTACAACACGCCCGTCTGCCTGACTTTCCCCGTCGATACCGATATTGAAGCTCTCAAGGCGGCAGTACAGAAGGCCACGGCCAACCACCCCGCACTGTTCGTCAATTTCTCGACAGGAGAAAACGGCGTCGTCCAGACCGTCGGGGACCGCGGGACACCCGTGGAAATCGACATCAAGAATATGACCGAAGAGGAAGCGCTTTCGTTCCGCCACGGATTCGTAACGCCGTTCAACCTGTCAAAGGACAGGCTCTTCCGCTACGCCATCATACAGACCAAAAAAGCCCTCTACCTATATTGTGACATACATCACCTGGTATGCGACGGCTATTCGTATGACCTGTTTATACAGGAAATATGCTCCATTATGGACGGCAGGGACATCGAGCCGGAAATGTGCCCCTACTCACGTTTCGTCATCGAGCAGAAAGAAGCCGAGCAGAGTGCGGCATTCGCCGAGGCCGCTGAATTCTTCAAGAAGCGGCTGTGCGATGTTGAAGAGGTGACGGAGTTGGCTCCGGACCTCACCAATCCCCGCCCTCAGGGCGAAAACGGCCGTGTATGGGCGCCAGTCAAGTGGGAAGACGCCGAGCGCATCGCCAAGGCGCAGGGCGTAAAGCCTTCGGCAGTCCTGCTGAGTGCGGTATTCTACAGCCTCGCAAGATTTTCCGGCAACGACCAGATCTGCATCACGACAATTTCCAACGGCCGCAGCAATCTCAAGGTCGCCAATACAATGGGTATGTTCGTCAATACGCTGGCCCTCAATGCCCAAATCAAGAATCAGAGCATAGGCCAGTTCCTTGTCGAAAGCGCCGAAACGTTCGAGCAGACTCTCGAGCACGAGAATTATCCTTTTGCACGCATCGCCGCCGATTTCGGCATCAAGGCCGATATAATGTTCGCATATCAGATCGGCGTCCTGAGCGACTACCGGGTAGGCGGAAAACCGATTACTGCCGACGAGACAATGGAACTCAACGTTCCCAAGTTCAAGATTGCATTCTATATTACGGATATGGGCGGAACGCCCGGAGTTTCCCTCGAATACGACAACGGCCAGTACAGCGAGGCGCTTATGCAGAGCCTGGCACAGAGCGTAAGCAACGCCGTAAGTGCATTTGCCTCAGCCGGCACAGACGCTCCCCTGCGGAGCATTTTGCTGACAGACGAAGCCGGTATCAAGTTGCTGGACGCTTTCAATCCCAAAGCCGTCGAATATGATGCCTCGCAGACCATCGTGTCGCTGTTCCGCCGGCAGGCCGCCGAGAATCCCGACAACCTGGCCGTGGTCTATCACGATACGAAGCTCACTTACAGGGAAGTGGACCGTCTTACGGACTCCATCGCGGCCCTCATCCAGACAAAGGTCGAAGGCGGCAAGGAAAATGTCGTCTCGGTCCTGATCGGCCGCAGCCAGTGGATGGTCGTAGCCTCCATCGGCGTGCTCAAGGCCGGCTGCGCTTATCAGCCGCTCGATCCGAGCTATCCTGCTGACCGCCTCGAGTTTATGATGCAGGATGCTGATGCCAAGCTGCTCATCGCCGATGAAGAGCTCGTGGAGAAGGTCGGCGGATACAAGGGCCCCGTGCTGCTGACGAAGGATCTGACCGATGTCGATGCTTCGCTTAAGCTCAAGTCGACGGACATCAAGCCCCAGGATCTGTTCATCCTGCTCTATACTTCGGGTTCGACCGGCAAGCCCAAGGGCTGCCAGCTGATGCATTCCAACCTGGTGGCATTCTGCAACTGGTACAGGAATTATTACGACCTCAAGCCCGGCGACAAGGTGGCCGCTTACGCTTCATACGGCTTCGACGCCTGTATGATGGATATGTACCCCGCCCTTACCACGGGTGCGGCAGTGGTCATCATCGGCGACGACATCCGCCTGAACCTGCCCGACCTCAACAAGTATTTCGATGAGGAGGGCATCACCCACTCGTTTATGACCACGCAGGTCGGCTGCCAGTTCGCCATCAACTGCGACAACCATTCGCTGCGCCACCTGTCCGTGGGCGGCGAGAAGATCCTGCCTCTCAATCCTCCGCAGAACTATAAGCTGCACAACGGCTATGGCCCTACGGAGTGTACGATTTTCACGACAACCTATGCGCTTGACGGCTTCGAGCAGAATGTCCCTATCGGAAAGCCGCTCGACAACCTCAGGCTCTACATAGTTGACAAGGATATGAACCGCCTGCCTCTGGGCGCCGCCGGCGAGATGCTGATCAGCGGACCTCAGGTAAGCCGCGGCTACCTCAACCTGCCAGAGAAGACCGCCGAGACCTTTATCCAGTGGGACGGCAAGCGCTGCTACCGCACGGGCGACGTGGTACGTTATCTCCCGGACGGCAACATCCAGTTCATCGGACGCAGCGACGGCCAGGTCAAGATCCGCGGCTTCCGCATCGAGCTCAAGGAGGTCGAATCCGTCATCCGCGAATTCGCGGGCATCAAGGACGCGACCGTACAGGCATTTGATTATCCGAACGGCGGCAAATTCATCGCCGCTTACGTCGTATTCGACGGCAAGCTGGACGTCCAGGCTCTGAACGCATTTATCCGCGAGCGCAAACCTTCCTATATGGTGCCTGCGGCAACGATGCAGCTCGACGTCATTCCTCTCAACCAGAACCAGAAAGTCAACCGCCGCGCCCTGCCCGCTCCGCAGATCCAGGTCGAGGAACGCGAATATGTCGCGCCTGCGAATGACACCGAGAAGCTCTTCTGCGATATTTTCGTCGGCATCCTCAATATGGAAAAGGTCGGCGCTACGGACAACTTCTTCGAGCTCGGCGGCACCTCGCTGATGGTGACCAAGGTTATCATCGAGGCCGATAAAGCAGGTCTGCACGTGGCTTACGGAGATGTATTCGACCATCCTACTCCGCGCCTGCTTGCACAATTCATCGGCAGCGGAGAGGTCTCCGAACTAAAGGCCGATTCCCTTATCGAGGAGTTCGACTATAGCGGCATCGACGCCATTCTGCATCACAATACCGTCGCAACGTTCCTCAAAGGCGAACCTCAGCAGTTGGGCAATGTTCTGCTGACAGGCGCGACCGGCTATCTGGGCATCCACATTCTGCGCGAACTGATAGACTCCGACGCACCCACCATCACCTGCCTCGTCCGCGGCAAGGACCAGGCGAGCGCAGAGCACCGTCTGAAGAACCTGCTGTTCTACTATTTCGAGAAATCGTTTGCTCCGCTCTTCGGCAACAGGATCCTGGTCGCTAACGGCGATGTCACCTCCGCTATCGCGGATGCTATTCCGGAGGGCTACCCTGCCATCGATACCGTATTCAACTGCGCGGCCAACGTGAAGCATTTCTCGAAGGGCACGGATATCGAAGATGTAAATATCGGCGGCGCACGCAGCTGCGTCGAGTTCTGCTTCAAGACCGGCGCACGCCTGGTACACGTCTCCACCACGTCAGTGGCCGAGATATGGGTCGATCGCGGCGACGGCGCGCAGGTGCCCCGCCAGAACGAGCGCAACCTCTGGTTCGGACAGTTCCTGGACAACCGTTACATCCACTCCAAGTTCCTGGCCGAAAGGCTTATCCTGGATGCGGTCGCACACCACGGACTGAGCGCCAAGATTATGCGCGTGGGCAATCTTGCGCCCCGCAGCTCGGACGGCGAGTTCCAGGCCAACTTCAACTCCAACAGCTATATGGGACGCCTCAAGGTGCTCTACACCCTGGGATGCTGCCCTTACGAGAGCTACGACGAGCTTACCGAGATGTCTCCTATCGACGAAACGGCAAAGGCAGTGGTCCTGCTCGCCTCCACCCCGAAGGAATGTACGGTATTTATGCCTTTCAACAACCATACGGAGCTGCTTGGCGACGTGCTGAAGCTTATGGAAAAGGTCGGCGGCACGATGAAGTTCGTGGAAATGGATGAGTTCCAGAAGGCAGTCGCCATCGCGGGACAGGATCCCGAAAAGGCCAAACTCCTCTCGGCGATGCTGGCTTACGAGGATCCGGCTCACGGCCAGAAGGCTGTGATCATCGAACGCGACAACCGCTACACCTGTACCGTCCTGCACCGTCTGGGATTCCAGTGGAGCGATACTTCGAGCCAGTATATCATTCAGATGCTGAGGCAGATCGCCGCCTTCGGCTTCTTTGGTTAACTCAGTTTGATGGACAGCAGGAAAAGAAATTGGATGTCCCGCGTGGGAATTGTGGTGATTGCCGCCCTGATGGTGGAAATCATCTCCATCGCCCAATACGAGCGCGTAAGCAATATGATAAGCGAGGAGATGGAAACCAGAAGTCAGGTGGTAATGGGTTCGATGGCCCGCGACATAGAGCATCTGCTGCAGATTACCGAGACGACTATGTTGGAGAACCTCTGGGATGTCCAGCGCAGTATCGACAATCCGGATTCGGTTTTCCCCGCAATGGTGCGCCTCATCGACGACAATCCCAATGTCGTGGGAGGCTGCCTGGCATTCGTACCCGATTATTATCCGTCCAAGGGCCGGCTGTTCGAGCCTTTTGCCAGCAAACAGGGTGATACCATAATTGTCCGCCAGATTGCAGGTCCGGATCACGATTATACGCATAACAAAGAGTTCCAGCAGGTCGTCCAGACGCTTGAGCCCGCCTGGACCGACCCTTATTTCTATGGGCCGGACTCGATGAAACTGGCCACCTTTTCCTACCCTATTATGGACCGCAGGGAACGCCTGGCGGCAGTCTGCGGCCTGGACATCAATCTTTCGTGGCTCGGCGACACCCTCAATGCGCACCAGCCTTCGCCTTCTTCCTTCGGACTGCTGCTTACGGCGGACGGGGATCTGGTGGCAGGCCCTTCCGAGAGCCGGACATCGCCCGAAGATGTCCTCCGGGTGTTGACGGCCATCAGCGAGGGACTTGAGACTTCTTCGGTCGATGGCTTTTCGATCAATTCGACCACGCTGGAAAATGAACCGCACTGGCATCTGGTGCAGGTCTACCGGACTGACGAGATGTTTGCCCGAATGCGCCGGATGCGCCTGCAGAATATGCTGTTTATCATTGCCGGTCTCGCCATCCTGGCATTTATGATCAACCGTTTTTCCCGCAACGAGAAAAAGCTGCGCAATGCCGTCGAGCAGAATGCGCGCATCAGCGGCGAGCTTCAGGTTGCCAGCGAGATCCAGCAGAGTATGCTGCCCCACCATCATCTGGAGCAGGAGGACATAGATATCCGCGGCCTGCTGGTCCCGGCCCGCGAGGTGGGCGGTGACCTGTACGACTATTTCATCCGCGATGACAAGTTGTTCTTCTGTATCGGCGACGTGAGCGGAAAGGGCGCGCCAGCCGCACTGCTGATGGCCGTAACCCATTCCAAATTCAGGTCAGCCTCGACACACGAGAGCAATCCAGCCCGCATAATGCAGGTCATCAACGAGTCTTCCTGCCAGAACAATGATAACAATATGTTCGTCACCCTGTTCATCGGAGTGCTGGATCTGCCTACCGGCATCCTTCGTTACTGCGATGCGGGTCACGACAGCCCGATAATCCTGGAGTCAGACGGCCTCCGCATCGAGAAGTGCCGCCCCAACCTGCCCGTAGGCGTATTTGAAGATACCGCATACAGCCTCCAGGAGACCACTCTTGCATCGGACAGCACCGTATTCCTCTATACCGACGGACTTACCGAAGCCAAAGACGTGGATCACGGGCTATATGGTCTCAAACGCGTAGAGGGAGTCCTTGGCAGATGCGCCCAGCGCAGGCTCAGTCCTGAACAGATCATCAGTACCGTAAGTGAATCCCTGCAGGGCTTTACCGGAGACGCCGTCCAGAGCGATGACCTGACGATGCTCTGCTTCCACTACACGCAGAAGAAGTTCGAGAGCGAAGTTACGAAGACTCTCGTCATCAAAAACAGCGTCAGCGAAGTATCCCGCCTGAGCGATTTTATGAAGCCATACCCCCGGGAAGTCCGCCTGGCAGTGGAAGAAGCCGTGGTCAACGTCATTGATTACGCTTATCCCGAAGGGATCGAAGGCGATATCGAGATACGGCTGATGTCAGACACCAGGAGCCTGCGCGTGCAGATCATCGATGCGGGTGTCCCGTTCGATCCTACGGCAAAGGCAAAGGTCGACACCTCTCTTCCGGCCGAAGAAAGGCAGATCGGCGGGCTCGGGATCCTGCTTGTGCGCGAACTGATGGATTCGATCAATTACGAACGCATAGACGGAAAGAACATACTTACCCTTACCAAGAAATTATAATTCCAATTATTATGAATATCAAAGTAGAAGAAATCAACGGCAAGATGGTTGCCACCCTCGAAGGTGAAATGGATACGGCAGCCGCAGTAGAGGCAGAGAAGGTGCTCAAACCGCTCTACCAGAGCGAAGGCAAGGATATCATCATTGACTGCAAAGGCCTGGAGTACATTGCATCCAGCGGTCTTCGCATCCTGCTCAGCATCCTCAAGGGCGCCAAGGCTACCGGCAGCCGCGTGGTGCTGCGCAGCGTCAACGACGATATCAAGAACGTCTTCTCGCTCACCGGCTTCATCGAGA
Organism: uncultured Bacteroidia bacterium; assembly: GCA_902773925.1. Lineage (GTDB taxonomy): Bacteria > Bacteroidota > Bacteroidia > Bacteroidales > UBA932 > Cacconaster. The sequence continues at coordinate 18,322 of CACYGI010000008.1, forward strand.
TTTTCGAGTTCGAATAATAGAACAGTCCAAATGAGAAAGATTATCCTCGCAGTAGCCCTGCTGACGGCTTCTGCCCTCAGCTATGCGCAGACTGACTCGCTCAAGAATCAGCTGACCATCGGATTGAACTTTATGTCGCACGGCGAGTATTGCGACGGCGGTCTGCCCCAGAGCGACACTCCGATCCAGAACGACGGCCGATCATACTTCATAATGGGCCGTACGCGCATTGACGTGGGATTCAAGCGGCCCAATCTCGAAATGAAGGCCACCATCCAGAACAAGGCGGTCTGGGGGACTTCCAACAATATGAATCTCGGCCTGTACGAAGGCTGGGTCAAGATGTTCACCAACGGCGGCCTCTTCGCCCAGATAGGCCGCATAGCGCTGGCTTATGACGACGAGCGCATCATCGGTACCAATGACTTTGCAATGGCAGCCCTTTCGCACGACATCCTGCGCGCAGGCTACGAAGGACACGGTCATAAACTTCATTTAGGCGCCGCTTTCAACCAGAACGCCTCTATGGTCTATTCCGGCACATACTACAACGGCGGCGCACAGCCGTACAAGAACCTGCAGATGGCCTGGTATCATTACGATGCTTCCCGCATTCCCCTGAGCGGCTCGCTGCTGATTATGAACATCGGCCTTCAATCCGGCATTCCGGGTTCGACATACCTCCAGGTCAAGAACGTTTATCAGTTCCTTGCCGGCGGATATATCAATTTCCATCCCAAGTACCTGACTTTTGAAGCATCTTATTATAAGCAGAAGGGATACGACGTAGATCCTCAATATATGGGTGCATATAAGATTGATGCCTGGATGGCCAGCGCTAAAGCCTCCATCAATCCTTCAGACAAGTTCGGCTTAGTTCTGGGTTATGACTTCCTGAGCGGTGATGATTATATCCCGGAGATATACGGCGGAGAGTTCGGAATGCCCCATCACGAGGTCTCCAGGGGATTTTCCCCTGTCTATGGCTCCCGTTCAAAGTTCTACGGCATAATGGATTACTACTATGAGAGTGCATATATCCACGGCTTTTCGCCCGGTCTGCAGAATGCTTTCGCAGGCATCACCTGCAGCCCTGTAAACGGCCTGAGCCTCGGTGCATCTTATCATTATCTGGCCGTTTCCACGAAACTTAAGGATCTCGGAATGACTCTCGGTCACGATATCGACCTGCAGGCTTCATATACTTTTACTAAGGATATAAGCCTTACGGCAGGTCTTTCGTATATGTCCGGTACCGAGACTATGGTCAGGCTGAAGCAGGGTAACGGCAGCAGGAATGCCTTCTGGGGCTGGTTCTCGCTGGTCATCTCCCCCTGCCTGTTCTCGACCGGCTGGTAATTTTTCAGGCTGAAATAAAAAGACCTGAGTCCCGCGGACCCAGGTCTTTTTTATATGTAAAGTCAAGGTTATTCAGGTCAGTGAATGACGTTATGATCGGATCTCTCCGCCTGGTAGAGGGAGACCGTTTACTCGTGAATCTGGAAAATGGCTATCGCAAGCAGAGCAGCGGGCGCGACGAACCGGATGAGGAACAATATAATGTTCAATAACCATCCGGGGATATGGAGCTTGCCGCTGTTGGAAAGCTCGTCGACGACTACCTTCTTGCCAAGCTTCCAGCCCACAAACAGGACTGCGAGCATTCCGCCTATAAGCATCAGGACGTCGGCCGAGACAAAGTCGAAGAAGTCGAAGATTGTCTTGCCGATAATCTTGAAGTCGCTGAGCGGGCCGAACGAGAGGGAGCACAGGCATCCCAGCACCCAGAGCACTGCAAATACCAGCGCGACTGCAGCCTTGCGCTTCATCTTGAACTCCTCGATACAGAAGGCCACGACCACCTCAAGGATGGAAATGGACGAGGTCAGCGCTGCCAGCAGCAGGGCAAGGAAGAAGATTATCGCTATGATTCCGCCCAGAGGCATCTGACTGAAAATATGCGGCAGGGTAACAAATACCAGGTTCGGGCCTTCGCCGGGGCTGATGCCGAAAGCGAATACCGCCGGCATAATGGCACATCCGGCTAAAATTGCGAAAGCCGTATCTGCGACTGCGGTCTGCGCGCAGAGGGAGACTATATTGGCTTCTTTCTTGACATAGGAAGCATAGGTAACGACCATACAGGAACCCAGCGAGAGGGAGAAAAATGCCTGTCCAAGCGCCGCCAGAAATGTCTGAGACGTCACTTTCGACCAGTCGGGGCGGAACATATAGCTTACGCCCGGACCGCTGCCCGGGAGAGTCATCGAACGGATTGCGATAGCGATAATGATGAGGAACAGCAACGGCATCATCACCTTGGAGAACTTCTCGATACCGTTCTTGACACCTGCGATCACGACACCTGCCGTCATAGCCAGAAAGATGGTATGACCGACGAGCGGACGCCATACCGATGCAGATAATGTAGAGAACAGAGTCTTGAGGTTTTCTGCATCGCCATTGGTAAAATCAAAACATACTGCCTTGTAGAGGTATTCCGTACCCCAGCCTCCTACCACGGAATAAAAGGCCAGAATACATACGCAGCAGATAACGCCCAAAATACCGGTGATACCCCAGTGGCTGCCCGGCGCAAGCTTCTGGAAGGCGCTGCGTGCGCTGGCCTGGCTGCGTCGGCCGATGACAAATTCGGATAGCATAACCGGCAGGCCTGCAAGTATGACGAAACCAAGATAAATGAGAATAAAGGCCGCTCCTCCATTCTGTCCTACTAGATATGGGAAGCGCCAGAGGTTGCCAAGGCCTACGGCCGAGCCGGCCATTGCTACCAGCACGCCGAACGAACTGGCGAATGAATCTCGCCTTGCAGGTTGATTGGTCGTTTTACTCATATGAGTCAGTGGTATTTTTTGTTATGGAGTTGCAAATATAACACAATAATCCCTAACCGCCATTTTTTAGATATAAGAATATTTCTTATATTTGTGGCAAAGACGGAACTGAAATGAAAACAACAACTGTCGCTTTAGGTCCTCATTTTGACGCCTTTGTCCAGGCCAGTGTCCACGGAGGAAGGTACACGAACGCCAGCGAAGTGATTCGTGCCGGCCTCAGAAGGCTGGAAGAGGACGAACAAAAGATTACAGCTCTCCGTGCTGCCATTGAGGAAGGAGAAGCAAGTGGGTATGTCAATGACTTCGACTTCGATACCCACTTGGAAGAGTTGAAGGCAAAACGGAGGGACAATGGCTAAGATCAGATTATCCAGAAAGGCCATTTCTGATTTGGATGGCATCTGGGACTACACCGTTGAGACCTGGTCGAAGGATCAAGCTATCATCTATTATCGACAAATCCATGCCTCCATCCAGAGCCTGGACCGCCTGCCTTTGTTCCAGGAAAAAACTTATGATATCATTAAGCCCGGCCTCTTGGGATTTAAGGTCGGACATCATATCATCTTCTACAAGAAACACAACGATTCAATCCGGATCGTCCGTATCCTTCACGAGAAGATGGATTATCAAAGACATATATAACAAAAAAGCCACCTAATCGATGGCTTTCCTGTAGGCTCGGCGGCGCATATAGGGCCGGACTTCGTATGCCCCGAAAAGTGACTGTACCTTATAGTTGTCCTCCAGCTGGGGATTCATTATAATGTGCTTGATGCCGCGCCTGAGGCAGCCTTCGTGCAGCTGCTTAAACATCAGGGCCGGCACGCCGCAGGACTGATATTCGGGAAGCACGCCGATCAGAAGGGCCTCCAGCGTATCGTTCTTCTTGAGTGCCTTGAGGATATGTATAAATCCGAAAGGAAAAAGTTTGCCTCTCGCCTTCTTGATGGCCTTTGACAGCGTGGGAACGCAAAACAGAAAACCGACCGGTTTGTCATCGCTGTTGACCACCACGGATATGAAATCCTTGTCCAGAATGGGGACGTAAGTCTTCAGATAATTCTTGATCTGCTTGTCTGTCAATGGAGAGAATCCGTGGAGCGGAGCAAACGCCTCGTTGTAGAGGTGGAATATTTCCATCCCGTAACGCTTGTTCATCTGGGCCATTGATTCGGGCACGACCGCACGGACTCCGAATCGCTGTTCAATCAGCGAATTGTACTGAAACATCGAAGGAAGCTGCGGCGGGATCTCCAGGATCCTCTGCGTCCAGTCCACATCTTTTTCAAAACCAAGCTCCTCCAGCATCGTGCAGTAGTACGGATAGTTGTAGATGCACGTGAAAGGACTCAGATGTTCGAATCCATCTGTCAGCAATCCCTCTTTGTCCATATCGGTAAATCCCCACGGACCGCGGATCTCTACCCTGTCACGGGCCTTGCCCCACTCCGCTACGGTATCGATAAGGGCTTTGAGAACCTCTTTATCCTCAACGAAATCCAGCCAGCCAAAACGCACTATCCTGCCCTCATCATCAGCCTTGTGGTTGATGATGGCGGCCACGCGGCCCGCAAGTTTGCCGTCTTTATATGCCAGGAAACATTCTGACTCACAAAAATCGTAAGCGCCGTTTTTGCCGGGATCGAAAGTGTCGTATTCATCGCCCTGGAGGGCCGGGACCCAGTTCTCACAATCTTTGTAGAGCCTGTCGGGAAATTGGATAAAATCCCGCAGCTGGCTGCGGGATTTGACTGTAACAATATCTACTGACATACGTTCTCAATATAATCGATCACCCCTTTCACGGTCAGAAACTGCGGAGCACCCTCGAATTTGAATCCGAATTTGTTCTCCACGGCAAGGCTGAGCAGAAGCACCGTCAGGGAATCCATCCCAAGGTCGCGCACCAGCTGCGAATCTTCACCAATTATTTCCAGGTCAACCGACGGGCGGATCTGAGCAAAAATCTCTTTGAGGGTATCGAGAATCTCAGTTCTTTTCATATTTAAGCAATAGTTGGTTATTGTGGGTGCCGTATTATTGGTTGCGAAGAACCTTCATTGCTCCGCTGCGCTTGAAGTCTTCTTTCCTCACGGCCACCTTCATCACGCGGTGGGTGGACGGGAGCTTGGCGTTGACCTCGTCCACAACACCCTGGAAATACTTCTCTACCTCCTCCCAGGGGGTACCTGCGAATTCTTCCATCCGGGGATATATCTCTATGGCAATCAAGCCGCGGCCATCCGCATCCTTCTCCTCGCGGACAAGGCAGTCACGAAGCTTGTCGCAACTATAGAAAGGCTCCTCTATGCTCTCCGGACTGACATTTTCACCATTGGAAAGAATGATGAGGTTCTTGATGCGGCCCACGATATACATATAGCCGTCTTCGTCAAAACGGACCAGGTCGCCGGTGCGCACCCAGCCGTCTTCAGTAAGCGTCCCGGCCGTTTTTTCCGGCTCGCCGTAATATCCGAGGAAGGTGTTGTCGCCACGGAACCAGAGCTCCCCGTCCACGACCTTGGTCTCCTGTTCGGGGTATATCTTGCCGACTGAGGTCGGGCGCTCCTTGACATCGATGTTGCCGCTGGTAAGGTTGGCTCCTTCGGTCATTCCATAGCCCTCAAAGAGCTGTACGCCGAAGGAATCAAACTCGGCTATAAGCTTCGGAGGGACATTTGCGGCTCCGGAGATGATATATCTCAGACGCCCGCCCAGGAACTTGGGACTGTACATCTTTACCAGACCCGACAGGATTTCGCAGATGCCCGGCACCGCCACCATACATGTCGGCCTGATTACGGGCATTTTGGAGATGGTATCCTTGATGTTTGCGCAAGCGGTCCACTGTGCGCCGATGTAGAGAACGGTAAGGGTCGAGCAGATGATTCCGAACACGTGGCTCAGCGGAAGTACGTGTGCATATACGTGGCAGCCGAGCCTTGGAGTCGGTGCATAGGCGCCGTTGAGGGCGCCGCGCATAAGTGCACGGTGAGGGAGAATGGCACCTTTGGGCGCTCCGGTAGTGCCTCCGGTGAAGAAAATAGCGGCCGGATCGTTCTTGTCTACGGTTGCCACGGGCGCGGCCTCATCTGCGCAGTCATTGATATCCAAGACTTTGCAAGGAGCGCCGGAAGCCACTTCCATATAATCCCTGCCGGCAAAGAGGGCCTTCACCCTGAACTTCATGCAGCAGCCGGCGATTGCGGGTGCGGGAAGCTGGCTGGGCAGCATCAGTGCCACATAGCCGGCACTTGTGATGGCCAGGAACATCTCCACCGCCTCCGGGGTGGTGCCGTCAAGCACTGCCACCGTGTCGCCTTTCTCAAGGCCAAGACCGTTGAGAAGGGCACGCTTGCGGGCAATAATGTCGCACATTTGTGCGTAAGTAATCGTATCAACAGTATTTGAAAGCGCCGGAAGGTCTTGCCATTTCTCTCCGATCCATTCTACAAATTCCGGTAATGTGGGTATATACTTCAGCTGTTCGAGTTCTTCAGCCGAAAGCATACTTTTAAAGTAATCTTTCATATGTGGTCATTAATCAATTTAGCGGACGCAAATTTAGCATTTTTATGCATAAAAAAGCCCCGGTTTCCCGAGGCTTTTGTTAAGCTATTGATATTCGATTCATTATCACCTACGGGCATTGTATTCTTTTTCAATGTCGTACATCGCCTGAATCTGAGACGGGGTCAGGATGGTGCGAAATTTTTCGTAGTATGCCTTCCTGAGAGAAAGAATCTTTTCGCTTTTCTCGAAATCAGCGGAGATCTTGGCCTCGATATCATCCTCCGTATTCCCGGTCGCTGCCGGCTTGACGGACAGAATGGCTGCACTTTCCTTCTTAAATGCCTGATAGAGTTGAATAAACTCGGAACGTGCGGGCTCCTCAACACCGATTCGGTCGGCAATGCGGACGGCGGCCATATGAATGGCCTTCATACGCTCGGAAGGGACCTGAGCGAAAGAAACGGCAAGGATACCGCACAGGCAGCATAGCATAATGAGATACTTTTTCATATCATTACTAATTGATTTCAAGGAATATGTCAAAATCTGCAAGTTCGGCCTGAAAGGCAATGTATTCTTTCTCTTTCTGGGTTTTGTCGATCCAGATGGTAGAAAAAGTGACGCCGGCCACAATGACAACTGCAGCGGCCAGGCCAAGGACTGCCCGTCTCTTTTTGCGTATCGCGGCGACACCCGCCATCGTGCGGGCGAAACTTTCTTCAAAATACCCCTGAGGGACTTTCATTTCGATATTATCCATTTTCAATCTCCTTTTCGATTTTTTTCCGGGCCTGATGGTGGCTGACCATAAGCGTGTTTTTGCTCGCACCCGTTATCCTTGCAATCTCATCGTAATCCATCTCCTCATAGTAGCGAAGGCTGAAAACCTGACGCTGCAGGGGGCTCATTTTCAAAAGGGCCGCCGATATTGCCCCGGAAGCGGCCTTTGGTACATCCGTTTCAGTGGATTCCTGTAGCGAAGTCAATTCTTGCTCCGGAAGTTCTTCCATTGACGAGGCGACAGGGCGACGGCCGAAATGGCGGTTCAGTTCGTTGGTGGCGATACGCATCAGCCACGGCTTGAGAGAGCCAGGATTGCGAAGCTGCCAGATATGCCTGTATGCCTTCATAAATGTTTCCTGCAATATGTCTTCTGCGTCTTCGTGTACAATCGCAACACGGCGGATATACCAGTACAGGGGCTGCTGATACATCCGCACAATATCTGCAAAATCTTTGTGCCGGCCGTTCATCAGCACAAAGATAAGATTTGTTTAGAGAATGATCATCAGTCTTCCAATAATATACGAGGCCCCGCCGTTGTATATCCTGAGCCCCCGACGGTCCGTATTCATCGTAAATACCCCATTCTGCAAATCGCGCAGTATATCCCTTGCATCCAGCTGAAAAACCATTTTTCCTTTCAGGATGCTCTTGCTTATCTTCGTATTGAGCATCAGCTCGTCTCTGTTCAGAAAGTCGTACGGGCCTCCTCTGTGGCGGCTGGCCCGCGCATCAGCCGATACGGTCCATCCCATCCCCGGCTGCCAGGTGAAAGCGGCTCCGACCGACAGCACCCGGGGCCTTATATCCATATCAGGACGCATATCCAGACGACAGTCAGCCAGCTCGCATTCCGCAAGGAAATTGACATCAAGCCGGGGGATGCGGTATGTAGCAACAATTGTCGGTTTGATGAATCCCGTTCTTAAAGTGCCCAGTTGCGAGACCTTTTCCACATCATTAAAGATGTAAATGCGCTTGCGCGTGTAATCCGAGTTGAGATGGCCGCTGAACATAAAGTCTCCCGCAACCCAATGGGAAGAAATATCCAGCCCGGCGGACAGATTGCCATCGACATTGACCGGAGTTGCGATGCGGCCATTGGATTGCGGGTTGTTCTCAACCATTGAGGATATGCCGTCTTTGACATACTGGAAATTGGCACCCAGGGACAAGCCTTTTGAGCCTGTCGCATCTGATACCTTCCAAGTCAGTGTCATTTCGTGATTAAACGACGGCCTGAGTCCCGGATTGGGGTTCTGAATATAAACGGGATTGGTATTGGCGGCGACGGGGATCATTTGCCTTAGAGACGGCCGCCTGGCATATCCCCTGTAGGTGAATCTCAGTGAATTATGTTCACCCGCATTCCAGTTCCAGACAACTCTCGGGCATACATACACCCGGAAACTGGCAGTATCTGTCCCACCGGCCTGCTGCAGGAAGCGGAATTGGGAATACAGCGGAATGACGGATACGCCGGCCGTGAGATTCATCCGCTTCAGATTCATTCGGTATGTAAATGAGAGATCCCCCGACAGATAATCATACCGTCCGGTCGCGCACTGACTTTCATCGGTCACGGGAATCTTATCGTCATAAATTGTGTTGTCCCTGTTGAAGAATTCCCTTTCCCAGGTCTGTTTGTAGGAGAGTTGCACCGAATGTCGTCTGGAAAAAGGCTCATTATAAAGCACCTGTGCTTTGGTATCCCATCCGTTGGATTTCAGTCGGCTTTCCCGGTCCTTCCAGGATGTGATTGTCCGGCCGCGGATCAGGAACGTACCGTCCGTGCTGGCACGCACCTGCTGATTGTCCGAATGGTAGATAGCATCAAGATTGATAGACAGCGAGCGCCCTTTGCGGGATATGACCCTGGAGAAAATAACAGATGAACCTGCCTTGAAAACAGTCCCCTCCCCGACCGAATGTCGCAGACTGCTATAATAGGGGGACAGGGAGTCTCCCCGGAATGACTCGCCATAAAGCGAATCGACTGAACCGGTCCTTGTGAATGATATAAGGGGCTTGACCATCATTTTAAACTTGCCCCGCTTTTTCCACTCGATCGTACCCTGCGCTTCGATGTTGTCGTTCCGCTCGCTCTCCTGCCCCTCATTCTGTGCGTAATGGTATCCGCTGGTCCGATAATAATCCTCGTGTCCGGTGAAACTGACGTTTTTGGATGTGGATTTATACAGGATTCCGGCGTTGATATCCGTATTTCCACTCTGGAGTGAAGAAGTGAAACCGGCCTCGGACTGCCTCTTGTCAGAATTGTCGCCAAGACCGCTGCGAATCGTTGTTCCGGATGATTTCTGCAACGCCCCCAAATTGCCGGAACCGGCGACGGCCGAATATATGCCCCGCCCGGAAATCAGCATTCCGTTATATTTCCCGTCATATTTTTCTTTCCATCCCACCGCCGCCTTCAGGGAATTGTTAAAGCGTCTTTTGAATTTCTGTTTTATGGAAATATCAATGACCATCGCCTTGTCAGCCTGGTCGATACCGGTGATCTGCCCTACGTCTGAATCCTTTTCGTAGGTTTTTACCGACCCGACGATACGGGCGGGAATGTTCCTGAGTCCGGCCGCCACATCCGTCCCAAAATACCTGTGTCCTTCGACCAGAAGTTCCCTGACGGGCCGGCCGTTGATACTCACACCGCCCCTGGCATCAATCGACAGACCCGGTATTTCCATCAACAGGGCATCCAGCGAAGCGCCATCGTGAAGCATCACGGAAGACGGATTGAAGAAACTCGTATCCCGTCTTTCCCTCAGAACGCTTGTTTTGGCCGAAATGACGCTGGGCCTGATCCAATCGTATGATGTGAAAGTCGAGTCGACCAGTTGACCGTACAGGACGAAAGGGAGGAAAGATAAAACGGCGACAAAGGAAGCAGTCCGCCAAAATCTACTCATAGCCAAGTGCTTCCAATAATGCATCCCAATTCCCGGGCAGCTCCACCTTGACGGATGCATAGCCACCTCCCGGCATCGTCTGGACCTTGTTCCGTGCGCTGTCTCCGGTGATGAGGATGGCGGTCATTCCGGGTTTCATCGTCGGGATTGTGTTCTGCTCACGTTCCGGACTGTCGTACCAGGCCGGCGTGGCGGTCATCTTCGCGCCCTCCGTCTTGCCGAGATGGGCCATATATTGCCGAAGGTTGTGCTCACCTCCGTCTTTGCGGCTGCCCGGATTTGCATAGTAATTGGCAAATGCACGTTCCTTGAGCGGGCGGCGGGAGGCGCCGATGAGGGCCTTCTCCAATGCTTCCGGAGAACGGTATTTCCCGGACAGGATGGCGGCGACCGGTTCTGTCATAAGGATAGTCCTGAACGTGAATTGCTTGCCGCTTCCAAGGGCAAACTGGCAACGTTCGGAAATATCCCAGGCAAGCAATTCCATCACTTTCTGCGGGTCGGTCGTCGATGGTGCCATATTATTGCCCCAGAGGAGCGTGGAGCCCAGCGTTACGACGCTTTCGTTTTCGGAGAAACCCTTGCGGACGTGATAGGGCTGCCATCCGACACGTTTGCAGGCTTCCTCATCCTCCACCAGGCACCAGGGCATCGGGTATCCGAAGGTGCCCATACGGTCCTGTTTGACATAGTATCCGCAGAGGTTCATCAGGGCCAGGTTCAAGAACCTGCCGATGGCCACGTTGGCCTCTTCGTTGATCTGTCCCTGACCGCAGTCGATGCCGAGCTGCCGGGCAATGGGTCCGTTGATCCAACAATATGGCGCCCAGGCGTGGGTGCTGGCCAGGGTCCGGCGGAAATTGCCGTCGCCAAGGCCTTTTGTCAGTGCGATCAGAATGGGCATATATTCAGGCTTGCAGCCCGCCATAACGGCATTGACAGCCACGTGCCAGGCTTTGGTATCCCTGTGTGCGATAGGCAGCACCGCCACGGTCTGATCATATCCGTATGGCGTATATTTCATATATTCCGTAACCTTGTCGAAGGTCGGAGGCACGATAGGCAGGCCGTCGGTCCAGTTCTGCTTGCGGAAATAATCGTCTATCTCCTCCAGCGTGCCATAGAATACGTCGTCGCGGATGTCGCCGTTCCCGTCTTTCTCGGCCTTGGCTATTTCATCGGCCGTAATGGGCTTCGTAAGGGCTTCGACGATCTGCGGCCAGAGGATTTCCCGGGTGTTTTTGAGCAGAGTCTCCTCGGAATCGGCAGCGAAGGCACCGGGGTACTCCGCTACGCGCATTACCGGGACGCCGTTGTTGCGGGCGGTGTAACGGGCCTGATCGGCAAAACCAGGACCTGCGATGATTACCGAAGGGATGCCGAGGTATTCGGCCGTGATGCAGGATCCGGTCTCTTTGGGAGTGCACAGGCCGCAGCCACCGTTGCCGGAAATCACGGCATCCACATTCATGTCCTGAAGATTACGCTTGAATTCTTCGTTCTGCTTGCGCGTAACCCCGGGAGCCGGATAGGGGCCGGAAAAGCCGATCTCATCCAGCAGCAGGACTTTGGCCGAGGGGTAATGCTCTTTAATGAGGCGTTTGATCTCAGGATGCGTGACTCCTGTCATGAAACTGACGCCGACTACGGCGATAGTCTTACCCTCCAGAGACTCAAGTCGCGGAGCCTGAGTGATCATTTCTACGCTTGTCCGCCCGACGGGCGATACTACGGCATAGCCCGGGACGGTTGGTGTCGGGGTTTTGTCTGCGGACTTCGAAGCCGGTTTTGCTGCTGCAGTCTTTGTCGCCGTTGTCTTTGCAGCAGTCGTATTTGCGGCAGCTTTCGCTTTTTCCGCCTGTTTCGGGAGCGCAGTCTCCGTTTTCTGGTATTCGATGCGACACGTCTCGTCACAGACAATCCTGCCTCCCTGCGCAAATCCCATCTGGGCGCTCAGCCCAAGGGCTATGAGCATCAATGCAATTCTCTTCATTTGAATCCTGTTTTCTTAGTAAGACACAGCCTATCGCAAAATCTTAATGGAGAGAATCAAAAAGAATACAAAAACAATACGGCAGGACCCGAAAGCCCTGCTGTTAAATTTGTTAAGTGGCTGTATTTCAGTCAGTTAATTGACTTAATATTCTTCCTCGTTAAATTGGTTGCGGAGGAAGTCCAACTTCATTTCACGGTTAACCTCGAATCCCCCCTCGGAGATTCGAGAATGAAACGATGCAGAGACAAACTACATAAGCACAAACACCTTGCCGAAAGCGCCTATTGAGACGGTCTCAGACTTGCTATCGCCATGGTTAATTGTCCCTACACTAAAAATGATGTAATCCGTTGTGGTCACTCCCATGGTTAATATGGAGCCAAAAAGACCACCAAAAGGATTGCCTTCTTTTATGTTCTCTTTCCTGACAGCCTCCTTGATAGCCTTCATATGGGCTTCTTCGCTAGGGCACGTCACTATTGCAAGAACAATGATACCCGCAATAATGAGGAATTTGTAAATACCTTTCAACCCTTTTTTCTGATTCTCAGCCATACTGCTACTAGTTAAATTTTTAATACGATATGCAAATATACTAAAAATTACATCTTAATACTCATCCTCATTGAATTGGTTGTCAAAGAATAAACCTGCCCGGGTTGAAGTCATGATGTTCGCCAAAGAACACATATCCCAGCTGATTGGAAACGCACTGTGTCTTGCCAATCACGGCGTCAATGTTCCGGTGCGAATGCCCGTAAATCCAATAGTCGGCCCCACAATTCTCCACGAAGTCGTACTCTTCGGCCGTAAAGGCCCCGTTGATCCGGCTACCCTTGAAGTCGGGAGATGAAAGAACAAACGACGGCACATGATGGGTCACAATCACCCTGTGAGGAGCCTTGGCCGAAGAACACGACTCACGCAGGAAATCCATGCATCGCTTATGCTCCTTGTTGAACAGCTCGAAGGTGAGCGTCTCGCCCTTGTATAGAATCCTGTGAAAGTCCGTCACGCCAGACTCCGTAGCGTAGGCATCTTGCAGGGGAATGTGCGCCCACATAGTGGAAAGTATGAAGTCTACTTCGCCCAGGGTTACAACGGCGTTGTAGTAAACCTTCACATTCGGCCGTATCTGCAGCAGCTCTCCTTCCTGGAGCGTCGCAATGTCATAGTACTTATAGAATTCATGGTTGCCGGGGACAACCAACACCTGCTCATACTGCTGTGACACCAAATCCCAGAAGGGATGGGCGGAATAATTGTCATCACCCAGATATCCGATATCTCCGGCCAACACCAGAATATCACCTGTCTTCTCCAAAGGGTTCTGCTTCAAGTACCGCCAATTATCGGCAAACTCCAGGTGCAGGTCGGATGCAAATTGGATTCTCATAACACAAATCCTTTTTCCAATACTTCAAGAATGATATCCAACATGGTATCATCAATACCCAGGGAACTCTTGAGCGATTGTCTTACAGAAAAATCATTCACAGCTATTAGGAACTTATCAAGCATCTTACGGATACTTTCTCCCACCTGATACTGCTCTCCGGAAGGCAAATAGGCAGCAGCCATAATGACGTCTCTGCGGTGTTTTTTTATGTCATTGGCATTCACTTTTTTACCAGCCTGCTTATCGGAAAGCAAATTCAAGTACGCCAGTGCTTTCAGGCACACCAGGGCGTCGGCAGATGCATACCGGATTCCGTCAACCATCTCAAAGTGAGCTGTCAGATAATCATAGTAGTTACTGTCCAGGATAATGGCCGACAGGTGGGAATACTCTTCTCCCGTATCGATATACTCGATATGATGATCCGCTGGTATGCCTATGAGCTCATCGGGCTTTGAGAGAAGCTCTATCTGATCTGGAAAGCCCTCCTTGCCGTCGACGAAACTATAGAAAACACAGCGCTTGTCACCGTCATTGTTCTTCCTGGAGGCGAACTTGTATCCGCCCTCCTTTATGAACTTCCAGAAAGTGCCGATAAACCCCGCTGACAATTCCTGAGGCACCAGCACCATATCAATATCTGTCGTCTTCCTGGGCCGGATTTCGCCATCAGGAATAACTGCCCTGCACGCACTGCCGCCGATGACAATGAAAGAATCGGAAAAGGGCGCAAATGCATCCCTGAAAACGTCAACCCCTTTTACGATCTCTTCCATACACTTTCAAACACTAATCCAAGTTCTTTTTGGACCCGGGGATCCGGGTCGTTCTCCAAACTCAAATATAAAGATAATTTGTCCACGCCCTTATCGCCGATGAGAGGATATCTCCAAAACTCTACGATATGGGGGCCCTCAAACGTATTCAGGTTTTCAAACTGCTCTTTCTTCCAATCCTTGATATACGCGGCCACAGTCAACTCTGAATCCGGAGATAAATTGGAGTAAATTGAAAGTGCAGATATCCCAGAGTAAGGGAAGTTCCCTTCCGGCAGGCCAGTACAATAGTAGCGGTCTTTGACAGGGGAAGACATAAAGGGCCTCGATTTCTCCCATAATTCTTTTCCAGCCGACACGAATACGATTGATTTATTTCCGGCTGAATCGCGTTCATATCGGCATAGTCCCAGTTCTTCCATGTTTTGGACGGCCTTGGCAATGCTGACATAAGAGTAGGGAAAAGACTCCGCCAAATCCTGAAGGGTCCGGTGCTCAATCGACTCTGCCTGGAGGTGAACCATAAGCAGGTACTGGGCAGAAGCAGAGAGTTTTGCCGATACTTTATTCCTTTTTACCAGAGATGCCATAAGCATCGGAAGGAAAGCCTCTCTTTCCCCGGAGATATAATAAACCCCGTGCTCTATCAAACGCTTCCGCTGATAATACAGAAGATTGTTAAAGTAAAAGACAACCTGACGACCGAATATCTCTTCTAAACTATCGGCAGTTTTTCTGCATGTTACAGGCGTTGAATGCTTCTGATTCGACTCCAACATAATCATATGACTACCTTTAAATGAGAAGTCATAGAAACGATAACTGTAGGAATAAATGACAGGGACGCCTTTCTGTTCATCTCTTGACCATTCCCTCAACGGAATGGCAATACCGGCGACAGTTACTTTATTCATAATAATTGCACTATTATACATATAATATATAACAGTGCAAAAATACAAATAATATAATAAATATCAAATCATTCCATAAAGTTGCTCAAAATAACCAGCCCCAGACTTGGCAAATTTTATACGCTTTTTGTTCTACTTTAATACGCAATAACAATACGGCAGGACCCGAAAGCCCTGCCGTATTGTTTGCTCAATTAGCCGTAAGCTTATTGGCCTAATATTCTTCCTCGTTGAACAGAAAATCGTCCTTGGTGGGGTAATCAGGCCAGATGTCTTCGATGGATTCGTAGATCTCACCGTCATCTTCAAGGTCTTCAAGGTTCTCGACAACTTCGAGCGGCGCGCCGCTGCGGGTTGCGTAGTCTATAAGTTCCTCCCGGGTTGCAGGCCACGGTGCGTCTTCAAGTTTCGATGCGAGCTCAAGTGTCCAATACATAACCTTAAGTATTTAGTTATTAGTGCCTTTCGTATATATCCCTCATAAAAGGGTTGCAAATATATACAAAAAAACAATATCCCAAACTTTTTTATTACGGAATCCAGAAATCTTCCGCATTGCCGGCTGCAATGCACAAATATCTGGCCAAAGTGAAAAGGTAATCTGAAAGCCTGTTAAGATAGCGTATGCCCGTCTCGTCGGCCTCGTTGCGACTCTCAATGCGAAGTGCACTGCGTTCGCAGCGGCGGCATACGGTACGGGCGACGTGGCACTCGGCTGCTGCACGCGGGCCGGCCGGCAGCACGAAAGAACAGAGTGGCGGCATCTCATCCGTCATACGGTCTATCATCTCCTCAAGCGCCGAAATCCGCTCCTGAGGGAATGGCTTGATATGAGGCGAGGTGCCTTCGGATGCAAAATGCGCGGAAATGAGCATCAGATCCTCCTGGATAACGCGAAGAGGCGCCGAACACGGAGCAATACGCTCATCCTGATCGCAAAGGCTGCGCAAAAGACCGAGATGCGAAATCAACTCATCCGCATCTCCATACGCCTCAACGCGGTTGTGCGTCTTGCTGACGCGTCCGCCATAAGCCAGGGAAGTCGTACCCTGATCGCCGGTTTTGGTGTAAATCTTCATTTTAGCTGCATTTATGTTGTTACGAACCAGTATCTGACTCTATACGTCCGTCGCGCAACCGCACTATGCGATGTGCGTAGCGCGCGATATCCTCCTCGTGCGTCACCAGGATGACCGTATTGCCGCTGGCGTGAATCTCTCCGAAAAGCTGCATTATCTCCTCGGAAGTGGCCGTGTCCAGATTGCCGGTAGGCTCATCCGCCAGAATGATGGAAGGATGGGCTATCAGCGCCCTGGCAACCGCGACCCGCTGCCGCTGGCCTCCGGACATACTGCCCGGAAGGTGCGTCATCCGGTGCGAAAGGCCGACCCGGGCCAATGCCTCGCGCGCCCTCTCCTCGCGCCGGGCTCGGGGCACTCCGGCATAGACCAGCGGAAGTGCGACATTCTCAAGTGCAGTCAGCCGCGGCAGAAGGTGGAACGACTGGAAGACGAACCCTATCTTGCGGCCGCGGATGCGCGAGAGACTCTCATCCGAGAGTGAATCCACGCGCTCACCGTCAAGAGAGTACGTCCCGCCGGTAGGCGTATCCAGACAGCCGATGATATTCATCAGCGTAGACTTGCCCGAGCCCGAGGGGCCCATTATGGCTACATAATCATTCTCTGCAATACTGAGCGAAATGCCGTCCAGAGCCTTGACAGCCTGCTCTCCTGACTGATATTCCTTTCGGACCTGCTCCATTTCTATCATAGTTCTCATAATCTACCTCCTCCGGATTAGGAAATGCTAAATTAGGAAAATTCTCTCGATTTGAAATATAATTCGTAATATTGCGTCTATGAAAATTGTTATAGCAGGAGCAGGTGAGGTCGGATGTCACCTCGCGAAGATGCTCAGCGCAGGTTATCACGACCTGACGATCATAGATTCGGATGAAAGCCATCTCGCGACGGTCAGCGAGACTATGGACGTTCTGACGGTGCAGGGCAACCCGACCTCGGTCGCAGTGCTCAAGGAAGCACAGGTGGACAGGGCGGACCTTTTCGTTGCCGTATGCCCCGCGCGCGAGCAGGATGTCAATGTGGTATCGGCCGTCATAGCGAAGAAGCTCGGCGCACGCAAAGTCACCGCAAGAGTCAACAATCCGGAGTATCTGCTGCCGGACAATAAGCTCATCTTCAAGGAGATGGGCATCGACCTGCTATTTTGCCCCGAGAGCCTTACGGCTGCTGAAATCAGCGACCTGCTGCAGCAGACAGAGATGTCCGAATTTCTCAGTTTCGCCAACGGGCAGCTTCAGCTGATGGCCTTCAAGCTCTACGAGAGTTCCCCGCTGATCGGACATACCCTAGCCGAGATGATTTCCTCGCACGAAGGCGGCATCCCCTTCAAGACGGTCGCCATTTCGCGCGGCGAAGAGACCATTATTCCCAATCCCAACGACGTCTTCAAGGTGTCGGACCAGGTATTCTTTGTCGCACGGCGGGAGGCTGCGGCCGAGCTGATGGGCTATTCGGGACGTGAAAGCCGCGCCATCCGCAGTATGACCATCCTCGGAGGCGGCCGTATCGGCGAAATGGTCGCGCAGAAGTTCGAGAACAACATCGAGTTCGTCAAGATCATCGAGATCAACCGCGAGCGTTGCGAGGCCCTGTCGGAGAGACTCAGCAAGACGCTGGTCATCAACGGGGACGGCCGCAATTCAGACTTCCTCTACGAGGAGGATGTGCGCAACTGCGACGCTTTCGTCGCCGTCACCTCCAGTTCCGAGACCAACATTCTGGCCTGCGTTGCAGCCAAGAAAATGGGCGTAAGCAAGACTATCGCCGAGGTTGAGAATATCGAGTATATATCCCTGGCCGAGGAGATGGGTATCGACGCGATGGTCAACAAGAAGCTCATCACCGCAGGGCGCATCTTCCGTTTCACCCTGAGCAACAAAGTGCGCACCATCAAGGTCCTCAACGGCTCCGACGCGGATGTGATAGAGTATATCGTCAAGCCCAACAGCCTGATAACGAGCTCTATCATCAAGGATATCGACTTCCCCGAAAATGCCGTCATCGGCGGTATCATCCGCGGCAGCGAGGCCATCATCCCCACCGGCGAGACGCGCATCCGTCCTTACGACCGCGTTGTCGTATTCGCCCTGCCCCAGGCCCTCAAGGCTGTCGAGAGCTTTTTCTCCTGAGCAGGTGAAAATTTTGGGAGTAAGGCAAATTTTGTTATTTTTGCAGTCCCAACTTCAAAGGGGCGTAGCTCAGCTGGTTTAGAGCGCTTCAGTCACATTGAAGAGGTCATCGGTTCGAATCCGATCGTCCCTACCCCTTTTACTCTGGTGAGTTGTCCGAGTGGTTTAAGGAGCCTGCCTCGAAAACAGGTGTGCGGGCGACCGTACCGGGGGTTCGAATCCCTCACTCACCGCGCTATGCAATCTTTTTCAGGCGCCGCACTCTTGTGCGGCGTTTTTGCATTCGCTCACGTCCGCCAAGAGCTAGCTCTTGCAAGGACGTGAACGCATGCAAAAAGCGCGGCGAAGCCACGCACCTGAAAACTGATTGCTCTCGGTGACCGAGGGAAAAGCCCGCGCCCCCGCGCGGGCTAATCCCTCCACCCGGTCTGGAAGGTCGCAAACCCAGGGAAGAACATGCAAACATTTTGAGATTCCAGCAGGTTTTACTCAAAAACATTTTGAGATTCCAGCAAATTGGATTAAATCCACAACCTCGACCCAACTTGATGTCGCACAATGCGACTTCAAAATTCACTATCTTTGTGTCCTATGAAAACTACCTTCCTTACCATTTGCCTGCTGCTGTCGGCTATCTGCGCAAATGCGCAGGAAAAGACTGCATTATTGATGGTGCACTTCGGCACCACGTATGATGAGACGCGAGCCAAGACCATCGACGCCATCAACGCCAGGGCCCGTGAGTGCCTCCCGGATCTTGAATTCCGCGAAGCCTACACTTCCCGCATCGTGATCCGCAGGCTGAAGGGGCGCGGCATCGAAAAGCAGACGCCGCTTGACGCCCTGCTCCGTCTTCGCGCAGACGGCTTCAAGCGCGTCATCGTGCAGAGCACAACGCTGCTCGAAGGAGTAGAAATGGAATCTCTGCGAAGGGACGTAGCCTCCGTGGAAGGATTTTTCGAAGAAATTCGGGTCGGAACACCGCTGCTCTACGACGTAACGGACTGCCAGAAGGTAGTGGAGATCCTCTCGGCGCGTCACGCCGATGCTGCCGACGCCCGGAAGAAGGCGCATGTCGTTCTGGTAGGGCACGGGACCCATACTCCGGCCACGGCCACCTACAGCCAGATTGACTATATGCTCTCCTCGGCCGGACATACGCTCTTCCACGTTGCCACCCTCGAAGGATATCCGACCTTCGATACGATGCTCGCAAAGCTCAAAGAGGCCAAAACGCGCAAAGTAACACTCGTGCCGCTGCTATTCGTGGCCGGAGACCACGCATCTAACGATATCGCCATTGACTGGAAAGAATCCCTCGAAGCCGAAGGCCTGCAGGTGGACCTCCGCCTCGAAGGCCTGGGTGAGATCCCCCAGATTCAGGACATCTACATCGACCACATCTGCCAAACCCTGCAACAGGCTCCAGCGGATTAAGGGGATGCGGTACAGGTTATCGATCCGGCTTAAATCAACAATTTCACACGGAAACCGCGGGAAGTTGGCTCCTCGATGATCTTGTGGCACAGGGAGCGAATCTCCTCGACCCGGGCAGGATCAGCCCCCTCCAGAGGCGACTTATCGAGATTCTCGACCATAAAATCAAGCGCCGTAACCTCCGAAAGCTCACTGTGCGTGATCCTTATGGTCATCGGGAAGTAGTCGGACATAATATTCCTCACCACCTTCTTGCACAGGACCAGGGCATTGTCGCTCTTCTCGGCAATATTGTACTTGATACAGAACTGCCGGATATGACTTTCCATATTAAGGAAGTCGAAATCGTGGCTGCCGACCTCGAACACGGCCTTGCGAATGCGCTGGACAAATGCCTTGGTAGCACTGCGGCGCGGCGTCTCGAATATCTGTTCGGGAGTACCGTCCTCGTAGATAACGCCGTCCTGCATATAGAAGATGCGGGTGCTCACGTCGCGCGCAAACTTCATCTCGTGCGTAACGATAAGCATCGTCATTCCATCTTTGGCAAGGTGCCGGATAACGCTGAGTACCTCACCCACCATCGTCGGGTCGAGCGAGGAAGTCGGCTCATCGAACAGAATGACCTCAGGCTCCATCGCAAGGCAGCGGGCGATAGCCACACGCTGCTTCTGGCCGCCCGAAAGGCTCGAAGGATAGGCATCCGCCTTCTCCATCAGTCCGACCTTGCGCAGCAGCGTCAGGCCCATTTCGCGCGCCTGGGCGATATCCATCTTCTTGATCTTGCAGGGGGCGTAGATGACATTCTCGAGCACCGTCATATGCCCGAAAAGATTGAAATCCTGGAACACCATACCCACTCTCTGGCGCATCTTGTGCACCGGATAACCTTTGGCAAGGATATCCTCCCCGTCAAAAATGATGCTGCCGCCAGTGGGCGGATCCAGCAGATTGAGAGCCTTGAGCAGGGTACTCTTGCCCGATCCCGAAGGTCCTATGACAGTGATTACCTCGCCGGGATTGATCACGCAGTTGACATCCTTCAGCACCTGGAGAACACTGCCGTCAGGATCGGTAAATGACTTGGTAAGATGGGATATCGTGATCATAGGACTTTAATTTTAGAAGATGCCAGATTCAAAAGCAGGCCAAGAAGCCATGCCAGCAGGAAGTAGAGCACGGTAACGACGAGCAGCGGAATGAGCGCGTCGAAGGTGCGGCTGCGGATCATATCGCCTGCACGGGTAAGGTCCTGGATGGCGATATAACCCACGATGGCCGTACCTTTGAGAAGAGTGATGCACTGCGCCTTGAAGAGCGGAAGACCGTGCCTGAGCGCCTGCGGCAGCACTATATGCATAAAAGACTGCACCCGCGTGAAACCGAGCGCCAGACCGGCCTGCATCTGCCCGGGCGGAACCGCCGCCAGCGAGGAGCGATAAATGCCGCAGGCACTGGCCGCGAAAAACATCGAAAATGAAACGATGGCCACCGTATCCGAGGAGATGCCCGAATCGGCAAATACTATGTAGAACATTATGAGCAGCAGCACCAGATCGGGAATACCGTCGATAAAGCTGTTGTAGAAGTGCGCGAACGAACGCATCCAGCGGCGACGGCTGCGTGACATCTGGTAGATGCAGGCGCCCAGCAGCGAGCCGAAGAGGATGGACAGCAGGGTTATCTTGATGGTCTTGAGCAGACCATCTACAATGTACTTCCAGCGACCTTCGAGAATGAGATTGCGGCGGATGCTGTTCTTGAGCCAGGCGAAAAGGCTGCCGTCGTGGTCGAAATTGGCCTCCTCGTCTATGACGAAATAAGCGGGACGATAATAGTGATACGGCTCGGAGAAGAGAAACTCCTGCTTGCGCTCAGGCGTAATGAAAACACAGCCGCACATAATGTCGGCCTGCCCCGTCTTGACGGCAAGGATACCGGAAGCCATCTCGTAAGCCTTGATCTCCAGAGGCCGGTTGAGCGCCTTTCCAAGTTCGCGGATAATATCTATCTCAAGGCCGTACCATTCACCGTTTACCTGAAAAGAAATAGGCGCACTCATCGTACTCGTGGCGACCCGAAGGGGCGTCCCGGTAGATTCCTCCGGAATATGCACGTACTCCCCTGCCTCGGCAAACGCGTCCGTGAGCCAGAACTCCTTGAGACCCTGCATCGTGCCGTCGGCCACCATCCGCTGCTGCACGGCATCCATAGCCTGCGCCAGGTATCGGTCGTCCCGGCGGAACAGGAAGCCCGTCGGGAAAGTCTTCTCTCCGAGCATTGCGATCTTGACACCGTTGTCCCGGCGGGTTACGGCGTTATAAATCACCTCATCATTGACAATCACGTCGGCCTTGCCATTGATCAGGGCCTGCAGCACGTCGCTCTCCGTGTTGTATGTCTGAAGTTCGATATCATTGCGGGAAGACAGATCCAACTCGTAGCAGGTACCTGACTGGGTCGCCACCCGAAGGCCGGCAAGATCTGTCTCGTCGTGAAGTTCGATACCTGATTTGTCGTTGCTCTTGCCGGCGCAGGAACAAATGGCCAGCACGTATAGAGCCAAAAGCAATACTCTTTTCATATCGGGCCGCAAGTTAGCTAAAAAAACGCTTTTTTTGTAGATTTGCACACAACAATATCACCTTTGCAGCACAATGGAAGTTATTCAGAGCTTTACAATCGACCATACCCGCCTCAAACCGGGGATCTACGTCTCACGCGAGGACGACGGATTTACGACCTTCGACCTGCGCATCACCGAACCTAACAAGGAGCCGGCAGTCGCGCCTGCCGCAATGCACAGCCTGGAGCACCTGATGGCCACCTGGTTCCGCAACAGCGAAGCGGCCGCCGACGTGGTATATGTCGGACCGATGGGCTGCCTGACGGGAATGTACATCATAATGCGCGGCTCATACACAGTCGAGGACATGCGCCGCCTCACGATCGGGTGCCTGAAGTGGATTCTGGAGCAGGACGAAGTACCGGCGGCACGCCCCGAGGCCTGCGGCAATTATCTGCTGCACGATCTGCCGATGTGCAAATGGGAGAGCGCACGCTATCTCGACCGGCTGCAGAACGACTTCCACAGCCAGTACACCAAGCTGCGCATCACACTGGATGACGGCCGGGTGTTCGCAGACGCTTAATAAAGACTGTCTTATTTGCGCTTGTCGACGACCTTGATGCCGGGATACTTGCCGATGTCGAAGGTCACTTCCTCTTCGCTCACGCCGAAACCGATCTCACGCATCGTGAAAGTCACCATCGATGCCTTGGCGGTAAGGCTTAAGGGAAAATAATCCGCCTTCGATACGGCTATGTCGATATCCTTGGGGGCATCCTTGTCCTTGTTGGACTTTGACTTTTTACAGTGAATGTACCACGCCTCGGCGGTCTCCTTCTTGATGGAAAGGTCATAGCCCTCGGTGGCGGACTTGAAAAGCGCCATATCGCCCTGCTGCTCATCCGCAGAAGCGGCCTTGCCCTTGTCGAAAGCCTCGATCTCGACGGTATTGTCCTCGGGGATATACGTCCAGCGCGTAGTGCCTGCGATATATGAAATGGCATCCTTGCCGGCGACCTTCATCTCCATACGATACTTCTCGCCCAATGTCTTTGTCCTGGTCGAGACAGTCCCAACGATTGGCATCTTGAGGTCCATCGTCATAATGAAACCTTCCTTGAGCGCATCGTGCGATGCCATCACGGCATCCATACGGTCGATGATCTCGCGCGCCGTCTGGCCCATAGCCGAAACAGCTGTCAGCAGAAATACGAAGAGAATAACAAGCCTTTTCATCTGAATCCTGCCGTCGGCGGAATTACATCCTTGCTGCAGGCGCCCCGCTCCGGCAAGGCAAAGATAATAAAAAAAGCCCGACTCCGATGAGTCAGGCTTTTCGCTCCTCAAGTAGGACTTGAACCTACGACCCCCTGATTAACAGTCAGGTGCTCTGACCAACTGAGCTATTGAGGAAGGTCTTCCCTTTTGTTTGGGAGTGCAAATGTAGAAATTTTTCCTGTCCCGACAAAATTATTTACATTTTTTTTATATCTTTGCAATCCCAAAGCCCGGATGGCGAAATCGGTAGACGCGCTAGTTTCAGGGACTAGTGGCCGCAAGGCTGTGCAGGTTCGAGTCCTGTTCCGGGCACTGAGTGAGACCTTATGCAGATCGACATTCTATCAGATTGTATTAAGAAGATCATTGTCGATTACGAAAAGGTTGAGGTACCAGGCTTAGGCATATTCTCTGCCGAGTTACTGCCCGCAAATATTTCGGACGATCGAATGACAGTCAACCCTCCCCGACGGATGGTGACTTTTCGTCGTATATCCTCGCCTCTTGGCGGAGAGATGCTGCTCAATGTGCTTGCCGATAACGTTCGCGGCACAAGCGCGCAGATCGAAAAGGAGCTTTCGGCGTGCGTCAAATCCATCCTCGGCGAGCTGAGCTACAGCGGCAGCGTGCAGATTCCCGCCTTCGGCAGACTTGTGATGCTGCCCCGGGGCGCCATCGGATTCGAGCAGGATGCCACCCTGGACCTTACGCTCGAAGGCAGCGCATGGCAGCCGCTGGATATTGCAGCCGCCGGCGGCCGCAGATTGAAAATCACTTCTTAACCCAATGATAGACCGCGCTACAGTCGACAGGATAATGGACGCAGTTCGCATCGAGGATGTGATCGGCGATTTCGTAGCCCTGCGCAAGCGCGGGAGCAACTACCTCGGCCTGTGCCCGTTCCACGCGGACAAGAACCCCTCGCTGAGCGTTTCTGCGACCAAAGGCATCTTCAAGTGCTTCTCCTGCGGCAAGGCGGGTACGGCGGTCAGTTTCATAATGGACCACGAGCACCTGAGCTATCCCGAAGCGCTGCGCTATCTGGCCAAGAAGTACAATATCGAGATCGTCGAGGAGGAAGAAACGGCCGAAGAAGCCGCTCACCGAATGAAATACGAGAGCCTTCTGGTCGTCTCCGAGTACGCGCAGAAGTTCTATCAGGACATCCTCTGGAATACCGACACCGGCCGCAATATCGGCCTGAGCTATTTCCGCGAGCGCAAGTTCACCGACGAGACGATCCGCAAGTTCGGCCTCGGCTATGCTGCGGACCGCACCCAGGCCCTGCACAATGACGCCCTGCGAAAGGGCTACAAGCGCGAATATCTTGTGGACAGCGGACTGTGCCTGGAGCGCGATAACGGCGATCTGGCAGACCGTTTCTTCGACAGGGTGATGTTCCCGATATACTCCATCAGCGGCCGTGTGATAGCATTCGGAGGCCGCACGCTCTCGCACGAAAAGACCGTCGCCAAGTATGTCAACAGCCCGCAGACTGAGATTTACGACAAGAGCCGTTCGCTCTACGGCATATTCCAGGCCAAGAGCGCCATCGCCAAGGCGGACAGGTGCATACTGGTCGAGGGTTACGCGGACGTAATCTCGATGCACCAGACCGGCATCTGCAATGTCGTGGCCTCCTCGGGCACGGCACTCACCGTCGAGCAGATCCGCATGATAAAGCGCTTTACCTCCAATATCACGCTCATCTACGACGGCGACGAGGCTGGCATAAAGGCTGCGCTGCGCGGAACGGACCTGATCCTCGAGGAGGGAATGAACGTGCAGGTGGTGCTTCTGCCGCCCGAGGACGATCCGGATTCGTTTGCGAAGGCACATCCCCGCGTCGAGGTTGAAGAATATATCGCCGAGCATTCGGTGGATTTCATCACCTTCAAGTCTGATATCCTTTCGCGCCAGGCATCCGGCGACCCGATCCAGCGCGCACGGATGATCAATGATATAATCCATTCGATTTCGGTCATTCCAGATGCCATCCTCCGCACGATATATGCCGAGTCGCTTGCGGAACGGTTTGACCAGAAGAGCGACGATATCCTCGCCAAGATTGCAGAGCTGCGCGAAAAGAAACGCGAGCTGGACCGCAACCGTGAACGCGCGGAGAGATATAACGACCCGCAGGCCAACGGACCGCAGGAGGCTCCGCCGGCGGGCGCGGCTGACGAACCGCTGCAGCAGGAGGCGCCTTTGACCAACTCTTTCCTGGCCGCCCAGGAGCGGGAGCTGGCTTATTGCCTGGTCAAGTTCGGATTCCATATGCTCTACTTCCCGGGGCAGGATCCGGCCTCGCAGGCCACGACGGTGGCCGATTATATCCGCGCCTCGATGGAGCAGGATGAGATCACCTTCGAAAATCCCCTTTACCGGCGCATCTATGATGAATTTTACAGATTTGCCCCCCAGATACAATCAGGTACGGTCATCGAGCGTCAGGACGCCATGATACGGCATTTCCAGGATATGGAAGACCGTCTCATCGTGCAGCAGTGCCTCGATTTCGTGCTCGACACGCACGAACTCAAAATCAAGGAGTACTTGCGTATGCTGGAGCCGGAGGAGGCCCGCCTGAGCCTGGTCGTGCCGCGGCTGCTGACTCTCTACAAGAAGCGTATCGTCGAGCAGCAGTGCGCCCGCATCACGCGCAGCATCGCCGAGGCCGAACATTCCGGCGATATGCAACTGCAGCTCCGTCTTATCGGGGAGCTGCAGGCATACAATAAACTCAAGATATATCTGAGCCAGGAGCTGGACAAGAAGCAGGACTAACCTACTTCCGCTCCGTTGCTGACTGTCTTTTCGGGTGATACGACACGCATCGTACCGTCGTTCTGCTTTGCCATCAGGATCATTCCGTGACTCTCGATGCCGCGGATCACGCGGGGCTTGAGGTTGGCGAGGATGCATATCTGGCGGCCGACCATTTCTTCGGGCTTATAATGCTCTGCGATGCCGCTGACGATGACGCGGCGGTCGATGCCCGTGTCGATGGTGAGCTTGAGCAGCTTGTCGGTCTTGGGCACGCGCTCTGCCTCGAGTACGGTCGCAGTGCGGATGTCCATCTTGCCGAAATCCTCGAACGTGCATTCTTCCTTCTGGGGAGTGACGGTCTTGGCTGCTGCGGCGGCTTCTTCGGCCTCGCGCTGGCTGCGAATGGCGTCCAGACGTGCCAGTTGCGCGTTGATGGGCTCGTCTTCGATCTTGGCAAAGAGCAGGGCCGCCTCGCCGATGGCGTGGCCCGCGGGCAGGATGTCGCTGCGTCCGAGATCGTCCCAGCGCAGGCAGAGGCCTTCGACCGCGACTTTATCGCCGCTGTGGACGGTATGCAGGGCAGCATATTCGCCTTCGGGATAGGTATTGACGGTCTGCTGCTCGCCGCGGCGATGGTCCTCTCCGGCGATGATACCTACGTTGAGCATCTGCCGCAGCCTTTGGGCTGCAAACGGGGTGAAGGGCTCAAAGGCGATAGCCAGATCGGCGCAGATCTGCAGCGAGATGTTGAGAATGGTCGCCGCACGCTCCATATCGGTCTTTGCGACCTTCCAAGGCTCGGTGTCGGAGATGTATTTGTTGCCCACGCGGGCGATATTCATCGCATCCTTGAGCGCCTCGCGGAACTTGTAGTGGTCCAGGTTGTCCTCCATCGACGCGCGGAGGGCGGGAATCTCCGCCAATGCTGCGCTATCGACATCCGTCAGGGGCCCGCAGGCGGGGACCTTGCCGCCGAAATACTTGCCCGTCAAGACGACGGCGCGGTTGACGAAGTTGCCGAAAACTGCAACCAGCTCGCTGTTGTTGCGCATCTGGAAGTCCTTCCAGCTGAAATCGTTGTCCTTGGTCTCGGGTGCATTTGCCGTCAGGACATAACGCATCACGTCTTCGCAGCCAGGCATCTGCTGCAGGAATTCGTGGACCCAGACGGCCCAGTTGCGCGAGGTGGAAAGCTTGTCTCCCTCGAGGTTGAGAAATTCGTTGGCAGGGACGTTTTCGGGCAGGATGTAGCCGTCGCCGTAGGCCTTGAGCATCGAGGGGAAGACGATGCAGTGGAAGACGATATTGTCCTTGCCGATGAAATGCACGAGCTTGGTATCCTGGGATTTCCACCACTTCTCCCAACTCTGTGGCAGGAGCTCGCGGGTGTTGGAGATGTAGCCGATGGGCGCGTCAAACCATACATAGAGCACCTTGCCCTCGGCGCCCTCGATGGGCACGGGCACGCCCCAGTCCAGGTCGCGGCTGACGGCACGCGGCTGGAGGCCGCCGTCAATCCAGCTCTTGACCTGGCCGTACACGTTGGTACGCCACTCCTTGTGTCCTTCGAGAATCCATTCCGAGAGCCACTGCTCATAGTCCTGCAGGGGGAGGTACCAGTGTGTGGTGGCCTTCTTGACGGGTGCCGCGCCGCTCAGCTTGCTGCGGGGATTGATGAGCTCCTCGGGGCTGAGGGTGCTGCCGCACTTCTCGCACTGGTCGCCGTAAGCGCCTTCCGCGCCGCATTTGGGGCAGGTGCCCACGATATAGCGGTCCGCGAGGAACTGCTTTGCCTCAGGATCGTAATACTGCTCTGTCTCACGGGTGATGAATTTGCCTTCATCGTAGAGCTTACGGAAAAACTCCGCCGCCCCCTCGTGGTGGACCGCCGAGGAGGTGCGTGAATATATGTCGAAATTGATGCCCAGTCCGTTGAAAGAGTCTTTGATGACCTTGTGGTAGCGGTCCACGATGTCCTGGGGCGTACAGCCGTTCTGGCGCGCCTTGATGGTGATCGGAACTCCGTGCTCGTCGCTGCCGCAAATGAACAGCACGTCCTGTCCGCGCATTCGCAGGTACCTTACATATATATCGGCAGGTACATAGACTCCGGCCAGGTGGCCGATGTGCACGGGGCCGTTGGCATAGGGCAGCGCGCAGGTGACGAGTGTTCTCTTGAAAGACTTTTCCATATTCATTGTTTATAAGCCTACAAATATAGGCAAATTATGCCCTTTGCGGGCAATCGAGGCTATTTTTTGTTTTTTTTGAAAAAAAATGTTGCATTTAACGAAAATTATATATCTTTGCATCCGCTCTCGGGGGTATAGCTCAGCTGGTAGAGCATCTGCTTTGCAAGCAGAGGGTCGCCGGTTCGAATCCGACTACCTCCACAAGCAAAAGGCCGCCTGACATTGGCATGTCAGGCGGCCTTTTGCTTAAGTGCCCCCGCGGCGAGCGGTTGTCGGAAATGGCCGACCGAAGGTCGGGCAAATCCGACTACCTCCGGAAGTTTGCTTCCCTCCCCCGCGGCGAGCGGTCTCGGAAATGGCCGACCGAAGGTCGGGCAAATCCGACTGCCTCCCACAACAAAATTGTTGTTAAAAGCCTTATTTTGCTGTAACTTTGCGCAGATGAAACGTATTCTTAATGGCCTTTTCTTCCTTGCACTGGTCATCCTGCCGGCGGCCTGCTCAAGGCCAGACCGAAGCGAGGAGGCAATAGCCCTGAGCGACGAACTGCAGAATCTGGCATTCAGCGATATGGACACGGCCTTGGAGCGCGTGGACAGTGCCCGGCGCGCCGGCTTGTTCACGACGGTAAAGGCCAACACCATCAAGGCCTGCATTTATGAGAATGCCGACCTGCGGCGGATGGCGGCCTATTACGCGGAGAAAGCCATTGCTGCGGGAGCGGGACGCGCCATCACCACCACTGCCGACAGCAGCGACTATTGCACAGTCCGTTGGATTCTGGCTGACGTTACCTACGCCAATGGCGAATACGGGAAATCCCTTGCCCTGGCCCGGGAAGTCCTTGAATTTACTGGCAATAGCACAAGCCCCTATGCTCTGGCTATGAAGTGCAGGGCGCTGTCCCAGATGGCCGACTGCGAAAGTGAGTTGCACCATCTGGACCAGGCAGAGCGCCTGCTGCTGCAAAGCATAGACATCCTGATGGAGGACACTCGGCAGGCCACCAGTTTCAGCGACATCGACCCGATCTTTTACTCGCTGCTTTCGCTGAGCGACCTGTATATCGACAACGGGATGGCAGCCAGGGCGCTGCCCCTTCATGCGATAATGGACACGGCCATGAACCGTCTGACGCAGTGTCCAGATACGCCTGAATGGGTGGTGCAGTTGCGTCGCAACAACGTGACCATCAGTAAGGCGATGGCCTATGCTGCCAATGGACAGCGAGCGCAGGCCGAAGCCCTCCTCCGCGAACATCGACAGTCCCCAAACCTGGATGTTGCCGACAAGACTGCTGAAGGTATCTGTCTCAGCATCATGGGTCGTTACGACGAGGCCGTCCGCCTGTTCGATGAGGCCGATTCCATGAAACGGGCAAATGGCGACGTTATCACCAACATCCACGTCAGGACCCTGCTGCTGCATAAGTACGATGCCCTGCAAAAAGCCGGGCGCACGGCAGAGGCGCTGGCTATGGCCGACCAAATACGGCAGCTGACCGATTCGCTTCGTCTGCAGGAGCGAAATGCCGACGTGCAGCAGTTGCAAGAAATCAAGCGGCAGGAAGAGGAAATCGTCAGAAAGCAGCAGTCGCTTTCGACGCAGCGCATTGTCATCATCGCTACCGTCATTCTGCTGCTTATGGCTATCTTTATCATCTGGCGCATTTACCGATACAACCGCCAGTTAGCGCAGAAAAACCGTCAGCTCTATGAGCGCATCCGCCAGCAGGAACATCAGGAAGAAGAGGCGCTGGAATCCCTTGCCGCCCAGCCGGCAGATACACTTTCGCAGAATCAGCAGCTTTACCGTCGTCTCTGCGAACTGATGAATCGCCCCGACATCTATACCGATGCCGACACCAACCACGAGACACTGGCCCGCCTCCTGGGCACTAACCACCAGTATGTGTACGCTGCCTTGCGCGAATGTGCCGACACCACCCCTGCCGACTTCCTCAACCTCCACCGCATCCGCCACGCCGCCAAGCTGCTTTCTACCACCGACGATCCCGTGGGCTTCATTATCGAGATGAGCGGCATCCCCAGCCGCAGTACCTTCAACCGTCTCTTCCACGAACACTACTCCATGTCGCCGTCGGAGTTCCGAAAAGCGGCGAAAGAGTCACAAGAAACGGTTTTTTAAAAATTGGGACATATTTTTTAAGCAGTGGGAAATGCCTTCGGGTGTTTCCCACTACTTTTATGACCAGAATAATTGCGGTAAAGATGAAAGATTTGACGTTTATCCTCACTGTCGCCCTTGCCGCCGCCTTCGTACTGGTGGTGGTCGGATTACTGCTCTTTATCTTCTATTATCGCTGGCGGCTTTCAGACAGTCATCGCACACTGGCCCGCTTCATCCGTGAAAACATCCTGCTGCACGACAAGCTGGAGCAGGCCGCCAAACAAAAAAACAGATAGTTAACTCATTAAATATTAAGCGTTGTGAAAAAGATCCTTTATCTGACCTCAGTGCTGTTTGCTCCATTGATGGCAACAGTCTTTAGCTCCTGTAACAAAGAGCCTCAGGACACTCCCGAACCGGAAAAACAGTCAATCATTGTATCCTTCAATACGGGAAGCCTGTACGAAGAACTTGGCATTAAGGAGGATATGGCAGCCCAATTGTCCGCTGCCGGCGATTTTACCATTATTGACAGCGTTCTGGTTTATGACCAGAAAGGTGCGCTGGTGACCAAATCGGGAGTGGAAAGCAACTCTTTCGAGAAAAAAGAACTGAAGCTGGAAGATATCGCCGGTGGAACTTATACCCTGGTTCTATGGCAATCGGCCTATAGAAAAAGTGACGGTGTACGGGCGTGGAAAGTTGGAGAGGAGAGTTCACTGTCCACCGTGCAGATTACCAGCGACGGCCTTTCCTTTGGCTTTGCCTGGGCTCTGGGGACGACATCTGCTACCGTGACTTGCGGCACAAAGGTAGAACTGACTCCCCAGGCAATAGGCTCCATATTAGACGTTATCGTTGACAACATCCCAAATGACGCGGGATATACCAATCTGGCCATGATAGGTGGTCAATATCTAAAGGGCGTGTATCTGGACCCTTCCTTGCAGGAAGATCGTTGGGTGAGTGATGCATATTCAGGAGTACTTTTTAAACTCTATCCTTCCGACGAAGGGAAGCGCAAGTTCTTCACTCTTGTGCATGGTGAGGATTTGACACTGTGGATTCGCGGAGACAAGGAAGGTTCTTTTGATGATTTGGGCATCTGCCCGCATAAGGCAATGACCGCTGGGGAGTACAATACCTTCTACTTCGACATTGCCCGCTCCAAGTGGCAGCCGGCCTATTTCGGCCCTGCCGGGGATTTTGCCGCCTGGAAAGCAGACCGCGACGCCGGACTCCTGGTCCTTGACCCCTGCCTGGACTGGGGATCTAACCTCTCCCACGTTGAAGAGTACGTTCAGCGCAAGAATTGGTGGTATAATGACAACACTGAGTTATACCAAACAGGCGATTATTGGTGCAAGGCTTTTTGGGTAGCCGAATACTTAAATGAGGAGTATCATTTTGAGACGCAGGACGGGCGGAATCTCCGTCTGGTTATCTGCTATTGCGATGATACATCAGTCCCGGTAGAGGTTGCCCATAATATGTTGATATTGCAGGGATTTAATCATGTCGGCGAGGTTTATTACCCTGACAGCCAACATGCCTATGACTATTATGTGTCGGCCGATAAGACTTTGCAGGCTATGATTAATCCTTACATGTTCGCCAATTGGGCAATAGCCTACGAACCTTATTACGAGGAGGACTTTGATCATGTCCTGACCGGCATAGATCTTGGCCTCTCCGTCAAATGGGGCACCCGAAACCTTGGCGTAGACAAGCCGGAAGAGCCAGGCGACTTCTTTGCCTGGGGAGAGGTTGAGCCCCATTATATAAGCCTCAATCCTCTAACTTGGAAAGAAGGCATGGAGGCTGGTTATGACTGGACCAATTACAGTATGTGCGACGGCACTTTGCACGGCTTTACCAAGTATTTTCACCCGGACTATGACGGGCAGGGCTGGTGTCACTGGGCAGGCGAAGGAGAACCGGACAGAAAGATGGCCCTGGATCCGGAGGACGATGCCGCCCATGTCATACTGGGCGGCTCCTGGCGCATGCCAACACGCGAAGAGGTCGAAGAACTTGTTGCCACGAAGAACAATGAAAACTATAAGTGGGAATATAAGAGCCTGAATGGCCATGAAGGTATGATAGTCACCTACCTGGTGAACGGCAATCACATTTTCCTGCCATACACCGGGACGTGGAGCGGTACCATTCATAGTAGTACGAATGAAGATCTGGATGAATCCTACCGCCAAGGCATCTATTGGGCCTCCACCATGCCTAAGGCCGCCCCGTTTTATGGATACTGTCTCATGGTTGGCGAAAGTTCCATCGTAAGGACTGTGTCGTATCGTGCCGAAGGCCTTGCTATCCGTCCCGTTACAGAATAAGCCGTATGATTAATCATTTCAAGACAGCCCTTGTGACGGCATGGCCACTTAAAAGTATGATTATAAGTCTATTATCCACTTGTGTATATCTAATCATACTGTGATTATAATCCGACTACCTCCACAAACAAAAGGCCGTCAGACGCAAGTCTGACGGTTTTTTTGTGCACCGGCCTCCTGAAGCTTGCTTCAAGGAGGTTGGGGCACAAAAAAAATCGCCTGACAGGTATATGGCAGGCGGCCTTTTGCTTAAGTGCCCCCGCGGCGAGCGGTCTCGGAAATGGCCGGCCACAGGCCGGGCAAATCCGACTACCTCCCACACCCACAACAAAGGCGACCCTTACGCGGGGCCGCCTTAACGGACATGATGCTGGAGATGGTGTTGCTTGGAAAATACCAGAAAAGTTAAAGAACTTGATGACACCAAGTAAAACGAGTAAGTAAAAGCGAGATAACGCGAGTAAATTTGTATCAGGCTACTTGCTTAACTCCCATTCTTTTTTGTATTGGCCAATAAAAGAATCAAGCAACTGAGTATATGTATTATTGTCAAGCATTCAAATACGTTTTCTGCAAAAATAATAAAACCAAATAAGACATCGTTAACCGTAGTATAAAAAGAAGCCGCCATCAATTCAACTGAAAAGATGGCGGTAATTCTTGGTAAATCCTTAAGACTTGACTTCCATGCCCCTACAATCCTATATCAGAGAGAGGTGCTTAATCGCTGTTCCCAAAAGG
>CACYGI010000009.1 GCA_902773925.1 uncultured Bacteroidia bacterium
CTGTTGCCAAGTTGAAAGAACTCATAGCTGGAATCGAGGAATAATGGATACGAAGAAACTGCGTCAAAAGATTCTTGACCTCGCCATTCACGGGAAACTGGTTCCGCAGGACCCGAATGACGAGCCCGCGTCCGTGCTCCTCGAACGCATCCGTGCCGAGAAGGAAAAACTCATCAAAGAGGGTAAGATTAAGGCACCCAAGAAGTCCAAATCTGCTGGTGATACGTCCCATTATCCGAAGGACGTACCTTTTGAGGTGCCGGAGGGGTGGGCGTGGTGTTTCCTATCTGACGTCGGAAAGTGGCAATCCGGATCTACTCCGAGTCGAGGAGTCTCAGCTTATTATGGTGGGACAATACCGTGGCTCAAGACAGGTGACTTAAATGATAATTACATCACAACCATCCCCGAATTCATTACCGAGAAGGCATTAGAAGAAACATCCGTCAAATTGAATCCATCGGGAAGTGTTTTAATTGCGATGTACGGGGCTACCATTGGGAAGGTGGGCATATTGACATTTCCGGCTACGACCAATCAGGCATGTTGTGCGTGTTCTGAGTTTCATGGAGTGGATAATAAATACTTGTTCTATTTCCTTATATCGCATAAGGATGAATTTTTACGAAAAGCGGGAGGAGGAGCACAACCCAACATTTCAAAGGAAATCATTGTTAGCACTCCTATCCCCATTCCTCCTACAAAAGAGCAAAAAAGGATTGTTATTGCCATCGAAACATGGCTTGACATTATTAATGGAATTGATAGCGCTCAACAAAGCCTATTATCAAAGATTGGCGATAGTAAGAGTAAGATTCTGGACCTGGCTATCCACGGCAAACTAGTGCCGCAGGATTCCTCCGATGAACCTGCCATAGAACTCCTTAAGCGCATTAATCCCAGTTTCCAACCTTCCGATAACCTCCATTATGAAGAGTGCCCAAGAGGGTGGGCAGTAACGCGAATGAAATGTGTTATCGACCTTTTATCTGGCAGGGATTTAGAAAACCATCGATGCAATGCTAAAGGAGATGGTATGCCTTATTTAGTTGGCGCTAGTTGCATAGATGATGGTCACATCAGTATCTATCGCTGGACGGAAACTCCGGAAGTCATCTCAAAGGAGGGAGATATCTTATTGTCTTGCAAAGGAACGGTCGGCGAAGTCGTTTTGAACACTTTAGGAAATCTCCATATCGCAAGGCAATTTATGGCTATAAGGAGCAAGGTGCCTCAATACATTTTACCAGACTATCTAGAAATCGTCATCAAGGCTTCAATAGAGACACTTAAGAAGGCCGCAAGAGGGATTATCCCGGGCATTTCTCGTAAAGATATTCTGGAATTGACAGTAATGATACCGCCATTTGAGGAGCAACAAAGAATCTTGTCAAGAATCGCCGAGTTTAGGCAAGCCATTTCTCTAATCGGCGCTAATACTTGCAACCAAGTTATCTAGTTGATAGAAGAGCTGTTGCACCTCGGATACTATTCTGTCTTGCTCACGCAAAGGCGGTACAGGGATTGCTATTCTTGAATACTCTGAAATCCAATACCTTTTATGAGTATCACCAGCAAGCCGGGTGATGCTCATAAAAATCGCCACATATCTAAGATTTATCTCGCCTCGTGCACGTAGGATTTTCATAGCAGATGACTTGACCTTAAACGGAAAGTCAACATATTTGGATTCGGTCGTAAAATCATCGAAGATTATCACGGGAAGACGATTGCATATTCCCGATAATTCATCTGTATATCCCAATACAAAAGATTTCCCAGGAGTAAGGACAGGAGTCTTATATGTGTACGAGTAATCAGTTGAGTTAACTATGTAGGCCTGGGGCTGCTCATAATCCAGAATATCCTCCAGACAGCAAACTGTCCATCCTGATGGAAGTACGCCCTCATAATGGAGGTTATCGGAAGCTTGGAAAGACGGATTAATACGTTTCAATAGCTCTATGGCCGGTTCATCTAAGGCATCTTGAGGCACTAGTTTTCCTTTTATAGCAAGTTCAAGAATTTTGCTTTTTGTCGAATCTATGGTATTAAGAATCTCATCATTGGATTCCTCAATATCTACGATTCCTTTCATCCAGGACTGAATTGATTGGACGATTCGCCATTGCTCTTGAATGGGCGGAAGAGGAATCGGAATCGTAACGAAAAGATCGAAATTGATATTATCTACTGTAGTTCCTGCCTTTTTATAGTCCTGTAGGATAATTGGTTCGAAGGCCTTAAGGCAAAAGAATAAGTATGGCGTCAGGCCGATTATATAAGGTGTAATCGCTTTTAGGTCCTGGTTGATAGTCGCATCCTTTTGGAGCACTCCCAGAGGAAGTGTACGGCGAAGTATTCCGCTTCTATTTACCATCAGAATTGTTCCCGGGGAAAAAATCATCATTCCCTGTAATCCTATGTCACTGAGCTTTATCTGAGAATCACATATGGCCTCTGATTTCATGTCTTTAGATGTAATCCATAAGTGCTTCCCATTCTCCCAATTCGACCTGTCGTCCATGGATGGGGTTTTTCCTCCGCTAAACCTAGCAATGGTATCCAGCGTAGTCCACACCCACCCCTCAGGCACTTCGAACGGCACGTCCTTCGGATAATGGGACTTACGGACCGTAACTTTGCACTCCATAACCATTTTTCAAATGCTTATGGTACAAAAGTTTCAAGCGTTTTTGGAGAAGTCAGACTTGTCCGAAAACACCGTCACATCTTATGTGTGGACGGTCAATCATTTTCTCACAAACTATGGCGAAATCAACAAGGAGAATCTCTTGGCTTACAAGGGCTTTCTCATGGAACATTTCCGCCCGCAAACAGTCAATCTCCGTCTTCAGGGAATAAACAAGTATCTGGAGTTCATTCGTAAGGACAAGCTCAAGATGAAATTCATCAAAGTTCAGCAAAAGAACTTTCTGGAGAATGTTATCAGTGATGCCGACTATAAGTTTCTGAAAAGGAAACTAAAATCGGATGGTCTGCTGGAGTGGTACTTTGTCGTCTGGTTTATGGGGGCGACTGGTGCAAGAATCAGTGAACTACTAAAAATAAAGGCTGAACATGTGGAAGTTGGTTATCTAGACTTGTATTCTAAGGGCGGAAAAATCCGGCGCCTGTACATCCCAAAGAAACTACGTGAGGAAGCCGCTAAATGGCTCGCACAGGAATCGGTCACGACGGGTTACATTTTCAAGAACCGTTATGGGAATGTCATCTCCGCCCGTGGAATCGCACAACAACTTAAGCACTTTGCCAAAGAATACGGCATTGATCCAAAAGTGGTGTATCCACATTCTTTCCGGCATAGATTTGCAAAGAATTTTTTAGATAGATACAATGACATTGCATTTCTCGCCGATCTAATGGGACATGAAAGTATTGAGACAACTCGTATTTACCTACGTCGAACGGCGACGGAACAGCAACAGATTGTAGACAAGGTAGTTACTTGGTAAATGAAGACGCCTCCAAGCTAGGAGGCGTCAATGCTTTCTGTTATTCCATTTAGGACACTAAACATGGCATCTATTTGAGAAATAATTCTCAATTGTTCCAATTTCGGCGGAAGTAAAATAGTAATTCTTTTCATTGCTTCCTGAGTCAATTTTAGCCTTGTTGTTCCTGTGACAAATGGATGGTAATTGATTGAATTCAGATAATAAAGAAGGTATTTTAGATTGCATTTTGGAGACAAAATATGAGCGTGATTATTTACCCAAATTTTTCCAGATACAGAATAAGCTTTTGGGCTATGAGGTTCAAGGAATGGTGCACCATCCTCTCCGAGGAGAATAAAGTCCCCATCAAACAGATAGTCATTGATTGTGTCCACTTGCCCAGTCGCTCCATAGTATGGGTATTTTGTCCCCACAGCTGTATTCCGAATAGCGCGCTCCTCTGCATTTATTGGTTTCCTCTGGGAATCAAGAATGTCACACACATCATCCAAATGGCATAATTCCCATCCATTAGGCAAATCACCCTCATAATGGAGGTTATCGGCA
Source organism: uncultured Bacteroidia bacterium (assembly GCA_902773925.1). Lineage (GTDB taxonomy): Bacteria > Bacteroidota > Bacteroidia > Bacteroidales > UBA932 > Cacconaster. The sequence continues at coordinate 4,026 of CACYGI010000009.1, forward strand.
GCTTTGAAAGTCGGATTAATACGTTTCAAAAGCTCTATAGCCGGTTCATCAGAGGGGTCTTGTGGAACCAGTTTTCCCTGAATGGCCAAGTCGAATATTTTTGCTTTGGCCGCAAAAATCTGCTCTGATAGAGAAGATTTCCCATAGTCTAAAGCATCAACTGAATTAAAAAGGCTATCGATTTTTTCAACGATTCTCTTTTCTTCATTAATCGGAGGAAGCGGCACCATCATTTTATCCAACTCTCTGGATGACAATCCCATCAGCCCAATACCCTTGCCGCCAATCATACCTTCAATCTTCATAAACATCAACCAGAACATGAATAATCGTTGGCTGATGCTCCCAAATCCACGAAGTCTATGAATGTGATTCTGAATGCGAATATCGTATTCTTGATTCCAAATCGCGGCCCGGCCAATATCACCACCTTCGCATACTAAAAGGTCACCTTTCTTTACCGTACATTTATCAATCTCCTCTTCGGTGAAGTGCATCTCTTTAACGCTAGACAACTCAAACCTATCCCAGTAGAGATTTGATGTGGTTATGTACGACAATAATATTCCTTCGTGATCTGATGCATTAAGAGCTTTTCCTGTATTGTGATGGAAGATTTCACCCAAACTAGTCCATACCCATCCATCGGGCAGCGCCCAGGGGCCTTCCTTCGGATAATGGGACGTATACAAGGTATTGAGATCGAGAATCTCAATAAAAGTAATACATTTGTATTTGTTATTAACTCACATACTATGACTTTGTATCAGCACATTAACGGAAAACTAACGGCTATAAAAGAGAAGCCCTTTAAGCTTGAAAAAGATATTCAAACCTTAGTTGAGAATAATCTGAAGCAGTTGATGGATCTGGAGTTCATTCAAACTGAACTTACGGTTCAGGATGTGCGTTTTGATACGTTAGCTTACGACGCAACCACCAATTCCTTCGTTATCATAGAATACAAGAAAGAATCATCTACGAGCATTTTTGATCAAGGCGTTTCTTATCTCAACCAGATGCTGAAGAATCAGGCGGAGTGTGTGCTGGCATATAACAATGCCAAGAAAACGAACTTCAATAAAACTGATTTCGACTGGTCACAGTCCCGCATTATCTTTATTTGCAGGGAATTTAGTGAAAAACAAAAAATGGCCACTGATTTCAAGGATCTCTCTATCGAACTATGGGAGGTTCGACGTTATGCTAATGATACGCTGATGTTCAACTCTATCGGAAAGTCAAAACACGCGGTTAGCATTTCTCCTTTGATGAAGTCTTCGAATAATGTCAAAGAGGTTATCAGCAAGACAGTACCATATTCGGAAGAGTCCTTATTCAAGAATATTCCAGAAGGTATTCACGCTTTATATGAAAAGTTCCGTGATGGCATTCTTGAACTTGATTCTGAAATAACCATCAAGTTCACAAAATTATATGCGGCATTCAAAAAGAGTGGCACTAATGTATGCGACATAGAACCTTTCAAAGGCTCATTATGCATATTCATTAATCTTGAGAAAGGCAAACTCAAAGATGGTAATAATTTGGCTGTAGATGTTTCTCACTTAGGTCATCACGGTAATGGTGATTACCGAATTCAAATAAAAGATGCCGATCAGTACGAGTATATTTTAAGTTTGATAAAGCAGGCACTTTAATATTTTTCCCTATGAGCGTTTGTGTAACAATCAGAACCGACAAGACGGTATCGCCGCTTAGTATCCGTTCTAGTATTAGTACTCTCCATCCTGGGATTGAGATTCCGGATTGCGGCGAGACTACATCGCATTTCTACGTGCCCGGTAAGTCTATTCGGGCAGTTGAACTTACCAAGGAAGATAATGGTTATGAAGTCAGGATATTGATTCACTCATCTCGCTATGACTGGTATATTTTCAGAGATTTAATCAGTCAACTGCTTTATTTGACTGATGGAAAAGCTTACTTGGAGGATGATGATGACACTCCAGTAAATGATGTATATCTGGAATTTAGCGATGAGATAATTGCGGAGAATCTTAAAAACGATTATTCTTCCACAAAGGTTTTATCTCGGAAGGATAATGTCATAATATTTTGCGTTAACCGGTGGATATGTATGGGTGACCAATTATATAAATTGGCCGGTATTGATGATTCGACTCCGGATGATGATGCTGCAAATCGTTTGGAAAAATATCTTCTGTCTGTTCAATGGGACCGCCCCGGGCATGTATCGACTGAGCCCCCCGAATGTTTTGCCAAAATGAGGGATAAAGATGGACAGATGCAGAAGGTGTCCATTTATTTATATTCAGATGATAATCCAGACAGATACGACTATATTCATTATGAACCGTTCTTTTCTATTTACGATGCTGATAATAAGGACGGCGTTGTTATCGACTATGCCGAATTGCATAAAATAGCACCTTCATCCTGGTCTTTATTCGATAGGGAGCAGTATGATTGTAAACCTCTTACCAGAGCAGAGTTCAATGATTTTATGGCAAAGGCCAAAAAGTATGACATTAGAAATAATGCCGATAATAATGACGAAGATACCAGTGAGTTGGATAGAGAGCCGGATATCCGCCATATTCATATTGATACAGAGAATACTCGGGTTGCGGTCGATGTTTCCAGCGGCTTCTGGGACCTGAAACAAGGGGACACTCTATTCCATATTCCGAAATTTATTGAGTTTCAACTGATTTATCTATTATATAGACGTAAAGACAGGATTTCAGCCGCCAAACTGCTTCAAAGTTCTTTTATGGGGGAAATGAATGTAGAAGACGCTTTGGACGTTTTTGAAAAGACTCATACTCCGGAGCCATTGACACAGCCTTTTGCTTTGTCCGACCTTGAGCCACTGGCCAATCCGGAGAATGGTCTGTCTTTGCTTTCTGAAGGACAGAAAGTCACAATTTCAGCAAAAAGAGAAAATGAATTGCTCAAACTGCTGATAGCGAAAAATCAGGACGGTCTTGTATCCTGGTTCGAAAATTATCTGATAGCAAATGGATATGATTTCACTCGTGATGTGATGCATAAGCACGCAATCAATCTATCAACGTGTTATTTCAATTTTCAGTGTCTGGATACAGATGAAAACGATCCTTTCTTCGGTTATGATAAAAAGAAGGGAATCATCCGTTTCTGGTTAGTTATGATTGTTCTATGTAGCATTATTATGCTTTCATTAATTATTCTTATTAAGTGATAATTGAATAGACTGCAGTATCCTCGCCATTTGGGGTAAGCATACCACTTTTTTGCCAATATTTCTAATAATAAGCAGAAAAATCAAGTAATCCTTAATAACTGCTTCCTTGTCTGACTCGCTATCAAGTCAGGCTGGAAATGCCTATATTTGCCGTATCTAATATTAGTTAATAATAGATACATAGTTTTTTTGTGAGTAAACTTGTCGTCATCAATGCCTGTGTCCGTCAGCGCGATTCCCGGACACTTCGTATCTCCGAACCAATAATCGACGCGCTGGCGCTTAGATATTCTGTTACTCGGTATGATCTGCCACTGATGGACGGTGTCGTCCCGCTTTCGCCTGTAAAGCTGGCTGAGCGGGAGAGCGGCCTCATTGCACCCTGGGCTCTGGAGGCGGCAAAGAACATTGCCGATGCCGACCGCATTCTCATAGCGGCGCCTTTCTGGGATATGAGTTTCCCCGCAGTCCTGAAGTGCTTCTTTGAGCAGACTACTCTTTTCGGGGTTACTTTTGTCGACGACGGCAAGTCTTGCTCGGGTCTTTGCAAGGCACCCAAGGTGCTCTATATTACCACCAGAGGCTCTGCCATTGCCACCGGTGACCCGCTGGAGCAGGCAACGCCATACCTGAGAGCCATCGGCACCCTCTGGAACCTTGGGGAACTTACCACCATTGCAGCCACAAACACTGATTACGGCTCCCCTGCAGAGCTGGAAGCAAATCTCTCTGCCTGCATCTCGGAGGGCCTTTCGCTCGCCCGGACGTGGTGAAGACAAGAGCTGCTCATAAGAAGCTGCAAAGCAAATTTTTTTTGTACCAGAGAATTAATATTGACGATCCATCCCTGATACGAGCTCTCTCGCTACGATTCGCTTAGCTATCCAGGAATCTGCACTGGATTAAGGATGACACATCTGGGCATTATGCTGCCCTCCGCTCCCTGATGGTTCAGCAGGTGATAGGCAAACTGCTCCCCGAACGCCAGTCCCTGATAGAGTGCCTGTTTGTATAGCCTAAAGCAGGCGGAGGGCGATGTGGGCGCAGGCTTCTGCGTCGGCCAGAGCGTGATGATGCTGCTGCAGGTCATAGCCGCAGGCGGCGGCGACGGTCTGCAGCTGGTGATTAGGCAGCCGGCGGCCGAAATACCTGCGCGAGGCGGCCAGCGTATCGTAGAACGTGTAATCCGGATAGTCCATCTGATAGACTTGATGGACGGCCTTGAGGCAGCCTTCGTCGAAGCGGCTGTTGTGCGCCACGAGTGGCAGACCTTCGATCAGCGGGGCGATTTTCGCCCAGACAAACGGGAAAACCGGCGCGTCCTCCGTATCGGCCTGCGTCAATCCGTGTACCTGCTGGCAGAACCACTTATGGTATTCCGGCTCAGGATGAATCAGCGAGTAAAACGAATCGACAATTAGACCGCCGCGGACGACGACCACGCCCACGCTGCACACGCTTGAGGGACACTCGTTGGCCGTTTCGAAATCGATGGCAGCGAAATTATTCATAATCCGTGGTCATTGAACAATAGAAATAATTAGGCTGTGAAGAATATGGAAGATATTATTCATACTTGAGCAAAGATACATAATTGTACAGGACGGGTATAAACTCCGCCACTTCTTTTGGTTGATTTCTTCATAGAAGTCGACAATTGTTCGGTAGTCAAGATGAGGTAGGCGGATTTGCCCGACCTGCGTCGGCCATTTCTACCGCCGCTTGCCGCGGGGACACTTAAGCAAACGACCGCCAGACTTACGTCTGGCGGCCTTTTGTTTGTGGAGATGGGCGGAGTCGAACCGCCGTCCAAACAACGTGCCCGAGGGCTTTCTACATACTTATCCGGCCTTTGATTGTCGGGACCGTACTGCCGGCAGGCGGGCCATACGGACCTTATCCGCGAAATCTTGGCGCACGGTAGCGGAGTCGGTGCGTGCATCCCGCTTGGATGATATCCCGGGGGCAGGGGAGAGCGGGCTTAAACCCCTGCGGGATACTCGTCGCAACGGACCTTGTCCGGGCGATTAAGGTAACGTACTCAGTAGGTTACGCAGCGAGTGCATAGTTGTTGTTGCCAGTTATGGCGTGCGTCCGAAGATTAACGAGCGCAGGACGCCTTGCTCGGCATGCTTACCATCCGACATCATTTGCTGTCAAAACCAGAACATCCCCAAATGATTTTCGAATCGTACTGCAAAGATGCAAAAAATTCGCCGGGCGTTGCATAAGAAGAGCGGAATTAGTACTTTTGTCTGCTTGAAAAACCTAAAACAGCACTGAAATGGCAGCAAAAGGCAAAAAGGTAGCACTTACCCTGATTCTCATCATCGTCCTACTCGGCGTATTCGCATATTTCAAATTCTGGTGGGTCTTCAGCGACGGCACCAAGACTGGCGAGCTCAATTCGCTGACCTATACGGGTTACATCTTCAAGACGTACGAGGGTGAGATAATCCTCTCGGGCTACGGCAACAAGTCCGCAAGCGGCGGCACGGTCCTTTCCAAGAACTTCAAGTTCTCAGTGGCCGACACCGACGTGGCTCTCCAGCTGCGCGACCTGACCGGCCAGAGAGTGACCGTCCATTACAAGGAGTACAAGGGCAAGCTGCCCTGGCGTGGCTACGAACGCAGCATCGTTGACAAGGTCATCGTGGCCGATCCAGCGCCGGAGAGCCGCCATAACAGCCCTGACAACCTGCCTTTCTATTAGTGGGTAAGATATTTCCCGGGATGCTTTCCGGTCAGGTGCATCTCTTCGTAGGTCTGCTGCAGACGGGGCAGATCGGTTGAGGCATCGCCCGTCATCTCGAACCGGCCGGCATTGCCCACGGTCTTCGTGCGCCAGTCGATAACGCCCATATACACGGGGATGCCCGCCTTCTGCGCGATGTAGTAGAATCCGCTCTTCCATTTGCGGACCGGCTTGCGGGTGCCTTCGGGCGCTATGCCGATGTGGAAATGCTCGCAGGTCTGCATTTCCTTGACAATGCTCTTGACCAGGCCGGTGGAATGGCTCCGGTCCACGGGGAATGCGCCCATCGCGCGGAGCAGCCAGCCCAGGGGCGGGAAGAACATCTCCTTCTTGACCATGCACCGCATCTTGCAGCCCTGGGCGCCGTAATACAGCCACGCGAGCGCAAAATCCCAGATCGAGGTATGCGGCACGCCGAGGATGACGCATTTGTCTTCCTGCGGCACATCATTGAGGATCTTCCATCCGAAAAGGCGGAGTATTCCGCGACATATTTTCTTTTTCATCTCGAAATATGTTAACGGCGCCGGAACCAGGTGGTATCCGGCACCGTTAAAACTGTGAAGTATCCCAAGTATTACTTAAAGTTGGCCTGGGTGTAAAGGCCCTTCGTGATCTCCGGAATATCGGAAACCTCCTTGGACATGATCCAGTGGTAAGCGGGTGAACCAGAATCGCCTTTGGACATGCTCTGGACGATGTACATCTGTTCGAAAACCCAACCTCTGTACGACATATAGTTGACAGCGTCGAGGACGGAATTGAACGTGATGGGGCGACCGTTCTCATCTACGATCTGGCGGTCATTGGACCAGAACTTTGAAGCCTGTCCGAAATCGAACTCTACGTTGGTCTTGTTGGAGAAAAGATTCCTGACGTTGGAAACGATTTCGCAGTAAACCTTGAACGTTCCCTTTTCGGTGTTTGCGACAGTCTCGCCGGACTCGGGAATCTCAGTCTGTGCCGCTGCACCGAAGCAGAAGCCTGCCATAAGCAGCAGAGAGAGGAGCAGTTTTTTCATATCAGATAAAAAAATGGTTTATTATGCAGTTGATATCTTTATTTGTACAAATGTAGCGATTATTTATAATTTTGTAATCGTCTAAACAGGGAAACCACTATGAAAAGAATCCTTTCAGCTGTCGCGCTCTGCCTGCTTTCCGCAGGAGTGACCTGCGCCGACAATCTTCGTTTCGCCACCAATCCGAGCCTTTCGCCTGACGGCAGCAGCATCTATTTTGCCTATCAGGGCGGGCTGTACTGCGTCGCCACGAGCGGCGGTCAGGCCCTGAGCCTGCTCTCGATGAAGGGCGATGCCGACTATCCTGTAGTCTCGCCGGACGGCCGTTACCTGGCATTCAGTTCGGATATCAACGGCAATCTGGACGTATTCGTGATGCCGGTCGGAGGAGGGGAGGTGCGCCAGCTGACATTCCACGAGTCAAACGATTTCCCCGCATCCTGGTCGCCTGATTCACGCTACATCTACTTCGAGTCGGACCGCGAGGTGGCGAGCCGCACGACCTGGCGCGTCGCAGTCGATGGCGGCACGCCTCAGAGGCTTTTCCCCGGTTATTTCACGACCGTTGTCAATCTGGTAGAGAATCCGGTCAATGGCGAATTCTACTTCAACGAATCCGGCGAGAGCATCTATTTCCCGACCAGAAAGCATTATATAGGTGACCACAATGCCGACGTGCTGGCGTGGAATCCCCGCAAGGGCTCTTACCGCAGCCTTACGACCTATATCGGCAAGGACGCCTGGCCGATGGTCGACCGCAGCGGCAATATCTACTACGTCAGCGACGAGGCCTGCCGTGAAGACAATATCGTGAAGCTGACAGAAGACGGCAAGACGCAGCAGCTCACCGCGTTCAATCATTCGGTCCAATATCCGCGGATATCCTTCGACGGCTCGGCCATCGTCTATCTGCTTGACTATCAGATACACGTGCTGGATCCCCGCAGCGGGGAGGACTGCGTGCCGCAGATCACACTCGCGGGCGGCAATATCGACGTGCAGCGCGCATTCGAGAAGCAGAAGCCCGACGATGCAGCCATTTCGCCCGACGGCAAAAAGATGGCTTTCGTCATCCGCGGCCTGCTCTATGTCTCCGACGCGGAGGCCCGCTACCTGCAGCGGATGCCGACTCCGCCGGATGAGCGCGTGAGCCAGGTGGAGTGGGCATCGGACAGCAAGACGCTCATCTATCTGCGCACAAACAAGGGCTGGTACAACCTTTACAAGATGAATGCGGATATGACCGGCGGCGAGGAGGTCCTCTTCGCGCCTGACCGCACCCTTTCGAGCCTTACGGCTTCGCCCGACGGCCGAAAGTTCGCATTCATCGACGGCAACAACAGCATGATGATCCACGATTTCGAGAAGAACGTGACCGAAAAGGTCGCCGAGGCTGAATTCTGGTCATACATTCCGTTCCAGTCGGTTTTTTCGTATGACGGCCGCTATCTGGCTTTCGATGCGATCACCCGTTTCGAATGCGACATAATGCTTTATGACCTGAAGGAGAAGAAGCTGACCAACCTGACCAATTCGGCGCTGAGCGAAGAGGGAGCCGTATTTACCCCGGATGGCAAATATCTCTACTTTACGACTTCCGGCACGCAGACCTCTTATCCGCGCGGTGCAGATATGCAGATTGTCAAGCTTCCGCTCCGCAAATATGATTCGAAGTTCAAGTCATCCTATTACACGGGGCTCTTCCGCAAGGCTGAAAAGCCTGCCGGCGATTCGGCCGTGGTGATCGATTTCAAGGATGTATATCGCCGCATAACGCCTGTCGTAAAGACTGGCAGCCAGAGCGGACTGTTCGTGTTTGAGGGTAAGGGCAAGGCGAAGCTCTTCTACAACCAGACCAATACGCGTGAGGTATATGCGCTCGATCTGAGCGAGGAGAATGCCGCTCCCAAGCCCGTCGCAGGCCTTAAGCCGGGCAAATTCTTCGCTACGAAAGAGGCGCTCTACTGCCTCGGACGCGACGGGACTCTGAGCAAGGTGGATCCCGACGGCCTGACGGCCAAAACGATAGAGGTCGCCGTTGACGTCCGCAAACAGCTGGGCGACGAATTCCGCCAGATGTTCTACGAGACCTGGTCGACGCTCGCGCAGAATTACTACGATGTCAATTTCCACGGAGCTGACTGGGACGAAGTCCGTGCCCGTTACGAGTCGTTCCTGCCGTATCTGCATACCCGCAAGCAGCTTCGCGGGATGGTCAACGATATGCTCGGAGAGCTCAATTCATCGCATATGAGGTTCGTCAGCAAAGGTGCTGAAGAGAAGACCGAGACAACATCAAGCTCTGCTTGTACCGGCTTGATTTTCAGCGATAAAGAGCCTTATAAGGTGGAGTCCGTGCTGCCCTGGTCGCCTGCCGACAGAGTAGGAGTGGATGTCCGCAAGGGAGATGTCTTGGTGGCCGTTGACGGTGCCAAGGTTGATCCGAAGGCCAATCGTGAGCAGTATTTCGCTTCGGCTGCAAAGCGCGAAGAGGTCCGTCTGACGCTCTCCCGCGGCGGCAAGGAGCACGAAGTGCTGATTCATACCGTGCCTTCGAGGCAAATATCTGATCTACAGTATCTTGCGTGGGAGGATGGATGCCGCCAAAGCGTTGAAAATCAGAGCAATGGACGCATTGCGTACATCCATATGAGGGCTCTTGGAAGCAACGATCTCAATGATTTCCTGACCAAGATGCATACCGATGCAGTCAATCGTGACGCGCTGATACTTGACCTTAGATATAACGATGGCGGCAACGTCCATAAGGAAGTCATCGACTTCCTGCGCCAGAAGCAGCATTTCCGCTGGAGCTTCCGCGATTTCCCCGCAACGACTCATCCAAACGTCACGCCGGCGGACAAGCCGCTTGTCATTCTGGTCAACGAGCACAGCCTTAGCGATTCGGAGGTGACCTCCAACGCCATCAGTACGCTCGGCATTGCGCCGATCGTCGGCACGGAGACATATCGCTGGATTATATTCACTTCAGCCGTCAGCCTTGTGGACGGTTCATATACGAGACTTCCTGCCTGGGGCTGCTACAGTCTCAAGGGAGATGATCTCGAATTTTCCGGCGTCAAGCCGGACGTATATGTCCGCAATACATTCGAAGACCGCGTGAAAGGGCGCGATCCTCAGCTCGATACGGCAATACGGATGATTCTTGAGAAACTCAGCGAGTAATCATTATATAAGGTATATATCGTTTTTAACACAATTTATATTATGTTAAATAGATAATGGCGGCGCAGATACAGAATTTGATTCCACTCCCCGAGCGCATGCGTCCGCGCACGCTGGCGGAATATGTCGGTCAGGAGCATCTCGTTGGAGATGGAGCCGTTATCCGCAAGATGATAGACAGCGGAAATATCTCCTCTTTCATCCTCTGGGGCCCGCCTGGTGTCGGCAAAACGACTCTTGCCAGGATTATCGCCGGCACGCTTGACCGTCCGTTCTATACGCTCTCGGCTGTGAGTTCCGGCGTCAAGGAGGTCCGCGAAGTCATCGACCGTTCGAAGGCCGACCGCGACAGTATTTTCTCCAAAGGCTCGCCGATCCTCTTTATCGACGAGATCCACCGCTTCAACAAGGCGCAGCAGGACGCCCTGCTCGGAGCTGTCGAGAGCGGCACTGTCACGCTCATCGGAGCCACTACGGAGAATCCTTCATTCGAAGTCATATCTCCCCTGCTCTCCCGTTGCCAGGTGTATGTCCTTAAATCACTGGAAGTCAAGGACTTAGATGCGCTTCTGCGCCGTGCCCTGGCCGAAGATAACTATCTGAAAACCAGGGATATACAGGTCAAGGAGAAAGAAGCTCTCTTCCGTTTCAGCGGCGGCGACGCGCGCAAGCTGCTCAACGTGCTGGATATCGTTATCGGTTCATTTGCCGAGGATGCGGCCATCGTCATTGACAACGACGTGGTCACCTCCTGCCTGCAGGAAAATATGGCTTATTACGATAAGAACGGCGAGCAGCATTACGATATCATTTCGGCGTTCATCAAGAGTATTCGCGGCAGCGACCCCAACGGGGCGATCTACTGGATGGCGCGTATGCTTGCCGGCGGCGAAGATCCGCTCTTTATCGCGCGGCGTATGCTTATCCTGGCATCGGAGGATGTCGGCCTTGCCAATCCAAATGCCGCCCTGCTCGCCCAGTCGTGCTTTGACGCTGTCCACCAGATCGGTATGCCGGAGGCCCGGATTATCCTGGCCGAGACCTGCATCTATCTGGCCACCTCGCCCAAGAGCAATTCGGCCATTATGGCCATCGATTCGGCCCTGGCGAGGGTGCGCGCCGAAGGCACCCCGCCCGGCGTCCCGCTGCATCTGCGCAATGCGCCGACCGAGCTGATGAAGGAGCTCGGATATGCCCGTGATTACCGATATGCACACGATTTTGACGGCAATTTCGTGGATCAGGAATTCCTCCCCGAAGAGCTCTCGGGCACGGTTTTCTACGAGCCGGGCAACAACTCCAAAGAAAATGATTTGCGAAAGAGATTGCAAAATCTTTGGAAAAAATATAATTATTAGTATCTTTGCACCCGCTTTAGGCAAAAGGTCCATTAGCTCAGTTGGTTTAGAGCGCTTGCTTGACAGGCAAGAGGTCAACGGTTCAAATCCGCTATGGGCCACAAAAACAGGCAGTTACTTCTATAGATATCGTGAGAAATGTCAATTGGAATGGTGTTGTTCGTTTCATTCTGTCTGTAGCAGCTTCCCTATTTCTTAGCGTCCTTTGCAGAGTATTCTCTCCCTCGCCCGCCGACAGTGAGTGGTTCGCTCTTCTTGTGGGCTTTGTAACCATCGCCTGCGTGGTAATGGTAGGCAGGAACATTGACATCCCGAGCCGGCGCAATGATGCCAAACCCGTCAAGAAAGTCATCCTGATGGCGCTGGCCGCCTTTGTCCTTACCAACATTACTGTCAGTACTTTCGGCTTCGGTCCTGATTTCGGCGTAGTGGTTACCCTGCTTCTTGGGATTGCGGCCTGGATACTCATCTGGAGCGTCTGAGGCCCGTTCAGAATCCTCCCTTTGCAATATTGTCAGCGATGCCGGCAACAAGGCGTGCGCGGGCTTCGACCGATGCCCAGCCCATATGAGGCGAGAATCGCATCCGTTCGGGATGCTTCATATTGAGCAGCGGGCTGTCCGCCGGCAGCGGCTCGCGTACGAATACGTCCAGTGCGGCTCCGGCGATGATGCCCTCGTCCACAGCGGCGGCCAGGGCGGCCTCGTCCACTATGCCTCCGCGTCCCAGATTGATCACGAATGCCGTAGGCTTCATCAGGCGCAGCTTTTCCTCACCGATGAGTCCGTCGGTGCGGCCGTTGAGCGGCGCGTGGATCGTTATGGCATCCGAGCGGCGCAGCAGTTCCTCGATCCCGACGCACGGGAAATCGGTGCAGTGCCCCGTGCCGGAAGTCGAATAGTATATGACTTCCATTCCGAATGCGGTGGCGATGTCCGCGACCTTATGGCCGATGGTGCCCATCCCTACTATGCCCAGGACCTTGCCTTTCATTTCCGCGAATGAGCGGGAAAGATCCACGAACAGGCCTCCGGCGGTGTACGTTCCGTCCTTGACGCGGGCGTCGAAATATGGCGCCTGAGAAAACAGCGAAAGAAGGTGCGTGAAGGTCACCTGGACCACTGTGTCGGTCGAATATCCGGCCACGTTGCGAACCGTTATGCCCCGCTCTGCCGCTGCATCCAGGTCGATGTTGTTGACGCCCGTGGCGGCTTCGCAGATCAGACGCAGATGCGGTGCTGCGGCAAGCAGTTCGCGATCAACACGTACTTTATTGACTATCAGGACATCGCAGTCCCCTACCCGCTCCTTTGCCTCCTCCGGAGTGCTTGAGGGATAACATTTCAGCTCGCCCAGGGCGGCAATACTATCCAGCGCGCTGTCTCCCAGAGTCGCTGCATCCAAAAAGACGATTTTCATATACTATAGGTAAGTGTTTTACTTTTATACTGCGAAGTTAACAATTATTTTATTACTTTTGCCGCGTTGTCCGGACCCGGCACCAGCGCGCAAGGCGGCAAGGGGACCGGGCACGCTATGTTGGACTTAATACCTTTTTATGAAAAGAAATGAAGAAACTACTCGTCTTCGCTGCAGCAATGTCGCTTTGCTGCCTTGCGCACTCGCAAGAGGCTGAAAGTCTCGGTAGTCATGCCGAGATGACCCTTATTCCCCGTGTTGATTTAAATTACACGCCGTATACGCTTGATCTCGGTCAAACTTCGTTATTTACCCTAATCGAGGGTAACTTTTCGGAAAACCTTTCCTTTACCTTTGCTGCCAATCTCTTTGGTCTGTCGGATATTCACGACATTGATCTGGCGTGGCCTTTCAAGTCACTCGGATACTCCAACGCCAACAACGCCCTGCAGTTCCTCAATTTCACCTACTCCCTCGGTGATTTCGATTTCACCCTGGGCAAGGATGTGATGACCTGCGGCGGTTTCGAGTATGATGCCTGGGACTGGGAGGTTCATCCCTGGTTCAGTTCCAATCTCTGGAACAATCTCCCCGCCTATCAGTGGGGCGGCAAGGTGGCCTGGAATCTGCTCGAAGGCGCGCACGTCTTCAGCCTGCAGGCTTCGACCTCGCCTTTCGGTGAGAGGCCATTCGCAAGCGGACTCTTCGCCGGTTCGTTCCAGTATCAGGGCACTTTCGGTCCTTTTACATTCAGGACCAATGCCACGGCATTCGAGACAGCCAAGACTCATTATGACTGGCTGCTTTCGGTCGATGGCCAGCTGGATCTCGGCGCTGCAGTTGTTACATTGGATTTCTACAATATCTACGATATAGCTTATAATTTTGATTCCGATGCACCGGTCGGATTTGACAGGGGACGCACCTACCGTCTCGAGTGCGGTGTTCCTCTGGGTGAATCCTGGACGGTCTCCGCGCACGGCCAGTATGCAGTATGCAAGGCCGACGCAGACCTCAATTTCTGGAAGGCCGGCGCCTGCTTCGAGTACCATCCCGGCGAGGCCCTGCACGTCAATGCATTCGGTATGTATGACTCTCTGGAGGAAGCCCCCTACTTCGGTGTCGGCGTCCGCTACGAGTTGTCAGTAGATCTGTTCTAAGCGATGCCTAAAGATATCATCATCAATCTTGAGCACATTTCGAAGTCTTTCGGAGACAAAAAAGTGCTCGAGGACCTCTCTTTGTATATCCGCAAGGGTGAGTTCGTTACGCTGCTGGGTCCTTCGGGCTGCGGCAAGACCACCATCCTGCGGCTCATTGCAGGTTTCCTCCAGCCCGATGAGGGCCGTATCATGATGGATGGCCGCGACATCGCGGGCATTCCGCCTTATCAGCGTCCGCTCAACACCGTTTTTCAGCGCTATGCTCTCTTTCCGCATCTGGACGTTTACGACAATATCGCATTCGGCCTGAAGCTCAAGAAGACTCCCGAGGACGAGATCCAGAAGCGAGTCCGCAAGGTGTTGAAGCTCGTGGCGATGTCCGACTACGAGGACCGCGACGTGGAGACCCTCTCCGGCGGCCAGCAGCAGCGTATCGCCATCGCGCGCGCCATCATCAACCAGCCCAAGGTGCTGCTGCTCGACGAGCCCCTCGCCGCCCTTGACCTGAAGATGCGCAAGGATATGCAGATCGAGCTCAAGGAGATGCACCGCAAGCTGGGCATCACCTTCATATACGTGACCCACGATCAGGAGGAGGCTCTGACTCTTTCGGATACCATCGTGGTGATGAATGAGGGCAAGATCCAGCAGATCGGAACCCCCGCAGACATATACAACGAGCCTGTAAATGCTTTCGTTGCCGACTTCATCGGCGAGAGCAATATCCTCAAGGGCCGTATGCTCCGTGACCGTCGCGTGGCTTTCATCAAGCACGAGTTTGACTGCGTTGACGAGGGCTTCGGCGAGGATGTCAAGGTGGACGTCGTCGTCCGTCCGGAGGATATCTATTTCACGACCGATCCCGAGAAGTGCCAGTTCCGTGCCCGTGTCAATTCGTGTACCTTCAAGGGCGTCCACTACGAGATGTGGGTGGATACCGATACCGGTTACGAGCTGATGATACAGGATTATGACCCCTACCCTGTGGGCAGCGAGGTGATGCTCTACATCGATCCGGACGATATCCAGGTGATGAAGAAGGAGCGTTTCGCCAATGTGTATGAGGGCGAGGTCACGGGCGAAGGCCGTGTCGAATTCCTCGACGCCGAGTTCGAGTGCGATACCGAGGGCTTCGTCAAGGGTGACAAGATCAGGGTCGAAGTCGCTTTCGAGAACGTCGATCTGCTCGACCATGACGATGATGCCACGACCACCGGCAACGTCGAGTTTATTCTCTATATGGGCAACCACTATCATCTTACCGTCCGCACCGAAAGCGGCGAGAAGATCTGGGTGGATACCAATGACATCTGGGATAAGAATGACTTCGTGGGCATAAAGATTCTCCCGAAGGATATCAAACTTTCCAAGGTAAAGGATGATGAGTAAGCGCTCCGTCTGGGCACTGCCCTACTTCATCTTTATGGTGCTCTTCGTAGTGCTGCCCCTGGTGATGATTCTCATCTACTCGGTGCAGGACAATGCGGGGCATTTCTCGCTGGCCAGCCTGGGCAAATTCTTCTACGACAAGGATGCCTTGGGAACGTTCGCCCTGTCAATCGAGGTGGCTATCGAGAATACGCTGCTCTGCATCCTTTTCGGCTACCCCGCCGCCTATATCCTGGCTGACAAGAAGCTCAACCGCAGTGCGGTGACGGTGGTGCTGTTCATCCTGCCGATGTGGATCAACGCCCTTATGCGTACGCTCGCGACCGCGGAGCTTTTCACGATGGCCGGCGTTCCGCTCGGCAAGGGGACGCTGCTCTTCGGTATGTGCTACGATTTCCTGCCGTTTATGATTTACCCCATCTACAATGTGCTCAACAAGATGGATAAGTCCTACGCGGAGGCGGCGCAGGATCTGGGCGCGAAGCCTTCCGAGGTGTTCCGCAAGGTGACCCTGCCCCTTTCGATGCCTGGCGTCTGGAGCGGCGTGATGATGGTCTTTATGCCTACGGTTTCGACCTTTGCCATCTCGGAGTTCCTGACCAACAACAAGATCAAGCTTTTCGGTACCATTATCCAGGAGAATATCAATAATTCAATGTGGAATTATGGTGCCGCGCTTTCGCTGATAATGCTGGTTATCATCGGCATCACCACCCTTCTGCAGAAGGGCGATGCTGATAATGAGGCTGTGGGAGGGGTCATCTGATGAATGCGAAGCTGAAAGTCTTCGGTGCGCGCGCCTATATCTGGCTGCTGTTGCTCGTGCTTTACGCGCCGATTGTTTTTATCGCCATCTTCTCGTTTACCGAGGCCAAGAGCCTCGGCAACTGGACCGGCTTTTCGACGCAGCTTTATTCGAATCTCTTTACCGGTTCGATGCAGAATTCTTCGGGCCTGCTTTCGGCCGTCCAGAATACGCTGCTCATCGCCCTTGCCGCTTCCACGGTCGCCACGTTCCTCGGCACCATCGCGGCTATCGGCATTTACAATATGAAAGGCCGCAAGAAGCAGGTGATGACGTTCCTCAACAATATCCCGATGATCAATCCCGACATAATCACCGGTGTCTCGCTGTTCCTGCTGTTCGTATTCCTGCATATTTCGCAGGGCTACCTGACGGTCATCCTGGCGCATATCACTTTCTGCACGCCCTATGTCGTGCTCAATGTGATGCCGAAGCTTTCGCAGATGAATCCCAATATCTATGAGGCTGCGCTGGATCTCGGAGCTACGCCGAGGCAGGCTTTGCGCAAGGTGATGATTCCCGCCCTGCGGCCCGGAATGATCTCCGGTTTCATCCTGTCCTTTACGATGAGCCTGGACGATTTTGCCGTCACCTTCTTTACACGCGGCACGATCGGTCTGGATACGCTCTCGACCTATATTTACGCCGATGCGCGAAAGGGCGGCCTTACGCCCGAGCTCAAGCCTCTGATGACGATTCTTTTCCTCGTCATCCTGGTGGTTCTGCTGGTCATCAATATCCGTCAATCCCGTAACAATTCCGATAAGAAATGAAAATCAAACTGCTGGCATTCGCCGCGCTGATTGCGGCTGCCGTTTCCTGCACCGGTGAGCGTGCAGATGTCCTGAAGGTGTACAATTGGTCCGACTATATCGACGAGTCGGTGCTCCCCGAGTTCGAGGAGTGGTACAAAGAGATGACCGGCGAGGAAATCCACGTCGTTTATCAGACCTTTGACGTCAACGAGACGATGCTTTCCAAGATCGAGAAGGGCCACGAGGATTATGATGTCGTCTGCCCTTCCGACTATATCATCGAGCGTATGCTCAACAACGGGCTGCTGCTGCCGCTTGATTTCGCCTCCATTCCGGAGGATATCAATTATATCGAGCTCAACCGTTCGCCGTATATCCAGGGTGTCTTCCGCAGCATCAATCCCTCGATCGATGCCAATGAGTATTCGGTCGCCTATATGTGGGGTACTACCGGTATCCTTTACAACAGTGACGAGGTGACTCTGGAGGAGGCTTCTACCTGGGATATCATCCGCAATCCCAAGTTTGCCGGCCGCGTCCTTATCAAGGATGCTCCCCGTGATGTTTACGGTCCGGTGCTGATCTATCTCAAGCAGAATGAGCTTAAGGAAGGGACGGTTACCCTGGAGGATCTGATGCACGATTCTTCGGATGAGTCCATCGCCGCAGTCGAGGCTTATCTGAAGCAGGTCAAGGACGGCGTTCTGGGCTGGGAGGCTGATTTCGGCAAGGAGCAGATGACCAAGGGCCGTGGCCTGGTCTCTCTCAACTGGAGCGGTGATGCAGTCTGGGCTATCGAGGAGGCAGGTGAGGTTGGTGTCAATTTGGATTATCTGGTTCCCGAGGAAGGCAGTACCGTATGGTTTGACGGCTGGGTGATTCCCAAGTATGCCAAGAATATCAAGGCCGCTACGTATTTCATCGATTTTATGTGCCGTCCGGATATTGCCATCCGCAATATGGAGGAGACCGGTTATGTTTCTGCAAATGGTTCGCTCGAGGTTCTTGAGTCGCAGATCGACGAGGAGCTCGAACCGGTTGACCTGAGCTATTTCTTCGGCGAAGAGGCTTCCGCCGTCCGCGTAGATCCCGTGCTCTATCCTGACCGCGCTGTTATCGAGCGTTGCGCTCTGGAGCACGACTGGGGTGCTGATACGGACAAGCTTCTGGCAATGTGGTCCCGCGTCAAGGGTGACAATGCAGGTGTCTCGACGATTGTCGTGATCGTCCTTGCCGCCGCTGCCATCATCGTCGTTCTGGTCACCAAGGGTCGCAAGAAGCGCCACCGCAACCCCTACCGCCGATAACCCCCATTCGGCAACCCCTTAGATGCCCTCCCCCTCCGGAGGGCATTTTTTTATCCCCTGCCCTCCCTCTGCCCGCCGGCTTCCGCTGCGGCGGCAGCTTGCCTCTCAGAGGACTCCGCTCACTACGTTCGCTCCGGCCCCTCCCACCGTCATCGGCGTCATCGCTGACGCGATAACTTGCTGCCGGCGGGCCCCGTCCCCCTATACTTGTCCGGGGGTGGACAGCCGTGAGGCGTGCAAAAAGCAAAGCGCCATCAGGCGCTAGCGGAGGTGACGAAGCGTTAGCTCGTGCAATAGTGTCACCGGAGCGGCGGGGTTTGGGGCAGAGCCCCAGTAAACACGGGTCGAGGCGCGAAGGCGAAGCCGGCGGGCATAGGAAGAGCTCGGCGGAGGGTATGACATTTTGTCAGTTATTCGGGGATGGCTTGTATATTGAGAGGTGTATGGATGGCTCCCGAATGGAGCCGAAAAGGAGAAAAAGATATGAACAAAGAAAACCTGGAAATTCTCGGCCGCTATGCCGTGAATCTGAATGCAAAGGCGCGAGAGGGCAAGCTGGATCCCGTGATCGGGCGTGATGACGAGATTCGCCGGGTCCTTCAGATACTGAGCCGCCGCAGCAAGAACAACCCTATCCTGGTCGGTGAGCCGGGTGTGGGCAAGACAGCTATAAGCGAAGGCATCGCCCAGCGGATCGTCGCCGGAGACGTGCCTGAGAACCTCAAGAGCAAGGAAGTCTATTCGCTTGATATGGGAGCGCTCATTGCAGGTGCAAAATATCAGGGCGAATTCGAAGAGCGCCTCAAGGGCGTGGTCAAGGCCGTTTCCGAAAGTGACGGCGAGATAATACTGTTTATCGATGAGATCCATACGCTGGTCGGCGCAGGCCGTACGAGCGGAGCGATGGATGCCGCCAACATCCTGAAGCCCGCCCTGGCCCGCGGCGAACTCAGGGCCATCGGTTCGACCACTCTCGAAGAGTACCAGAAATACTTCGAGCAGGACAAGGCACTCGAGCGTCGTTTCCAGATGGTAATGGTCGACGAACCGGATACGGCTGAGTCAATAGCTATCCTGCGGGGCCTTAAGGAGCGCTATGAAAACCACCATCGCGTACGTATCGAAGACGATGCGATCATCGCTGCAGTCGAACTTTCACATCGCTACATCACCAACCGTTTCCTGCCGGACAAAGCCATCGACCTGATCGACGAAGCCGCCTCGAAGCTCCGTCTGGAGATGAATTCCGTGCCGGAATGCATTGACGAACTCAACCGCCGTATCAAGCAGCTGGAGATCGAAAAAGAAGCAGTCAAGCGTGACGGCGAAGATTCCCCGAAGCTCAAGGCCATCGCCGAAGAGCTCGCAACCGTAGGCAAGCGGCGCGACACCCTGATGAAGCAGTGGGAAAGCGAAAAGAGCCTGCTTAAGGAGATACAGGACAACCGCAGCAAGATCGAGCAATACCGTTTCGAGGCCGATGAGGCCGAGCGCCGCGGCGACTACGGCAAGGTCGCGGAACTGCGCTACGGCAAGATCGAGGACGCACGCAAGCGCATCGAAGAGCTTACCGCCCGCAAGGAGAAGAACGGCAACCCGATAGTCAACGAATCTGTCACCGACAACGATATCGCCGAGGTGGTAGCAAAGTGGACCGGCATTCCCGTGGGCAAGATGCTCCAGAGCGAAAAGGAGAAGCTCCTGCATATCGAAGAAGTCCTGCACCGGCGTGTCATCGGTCAGGATGAGGCCATCGGCGCCGTGGCAAATGCCGTGCGCCGCAGCCGCGCCGGCCTGCAGAACGAAAAGCGCCCCATCGGCTCATTCATGTTCCTGGGCACCACCGGCGTCGGTAAGACAGAGCTGGCAAAGGCCCTTGCCGAGTACCTGTTCAATGACGAGAACATGCTTACCCGTATCGATATGAGCGAATACCAGGAACGCCATACAGTCTCGCGACTGGTCGGTGCGCCTCCGGGATATATCGGATACGACGAGGGCGGCCAGCTGACCGAGGCCGTGCGGCGCAAACCTTACTCCGTCATCCTGCTCGACGAGATCGAAAAGGCACATCCGGACGTATTCAACGTGCTGCTTCAGGTGCTGGACGACGGCCGTCTGACAGACAACAAGGGCCGTACGGTGGATTTCAAGAACACCATCCTCATCATGACCTCCAACCTTAAGCCCGATCTGGTCAAGGACTCGTTCCGTCCCGAATTCCTCAACCGTATAGACGAGATCATAACGTTCCAGCCGCTGACAAAGGAGAACATCCGCGACATCGTACTGCTGCAGACCGGACAGCTCAAGGAGAAACTCTCCTCGATGGGTATCACCATCAGTTTCACCGAGGAGTTCATCTCCTATATGAGCGACAAGGGCTACGATCCGGCGTACGGCGCCCGTCCTGTCAAGCGCGTGCTGCAGCGCGAACTGATAGACTCTCTTGCGCGCAAACTGCTGGACGGCTCGCTCTCGCGCGAGAGCGTCATCACCGCGACCTTCGAGAACGGCGTCCTAAAGTTGTTCTAAAACTATTAGAAAGTAGATTTGACACCTTTTCAGGGGAATAATTGTTAATAAGTATGGGCCTGACCGTGTGTCGGGTTCATACTTTTTTCTTAAATTTGAAGTTTGAAAAATGAATTTCTAACATTAGTAAAATGAAGAGAAGCTTACTGTTATTCAGACGCTGCGCGATACTGATCTTCGCGCTGCTGATGGCTTCCACGTTCGTGCTTAACGCGGCAAATAACATTTCGCGCGCTAAAGCGCAGCAGACGGCTGAGGCGTTCCTTTCCGCTGCAAGCGGCACGAAGGCGGGAGTCAGGCTTTCCTGTGTCAATGAAGACGATCTTCGTCAGCCCGAGGGCGCTCCCTTCTATATCTTCAACCGCGCAGGCGGCGGATTCGTTATCGTATCCGGTATAGATGCGGCACTCCCCGTCCTGGCCTGGTCCGAGGAGAGCAGCATTTCTTACGATGATATGCCGGTCAATCTGGCTGATATACTCGACCTTTACCGTTACCAGATAGAGAACCGCCGCAAGTCGGCGGAGCCCGCCACCAGAGAGGAGCTCTCCCGATGGGATCCCCGGGGAGACCATCTGCTCAGGCTTGACATCCCAGCATCAATGGACCTTCAGACGGCCGACTGGGGTCAGGGCACTCCCTACAACCGTTTCTGCCCGTATGATTCCGTAGGCCAGAAGACCATCACGGGTTGTACCGCAACGGCTATCAGCGAGCTCCTTTACTTCTACAAATATCCGAAGGCAGGTACAGGTACCCTCCCCGGCTATACCAAGGGCGGCATCACCATCCCTTCCACCAAACTCGGCTACGATTACGAGTGGGATCTGATGATTCCCAAGTATAAGGGCGCTACCTATACTGAGGAGCAGGCCGACGCTGCTGCAAGGCTGATTTTCGATATCGGTAAGATGTGCCAGGCCAAGTACGGTCACGATGCGACGAGCGCAAGTCTCTCCGGCGGTATTCCGAAACTTGCAACTTATTTCGGATTCGACAAGGCCAACATCAGGTATAGCCGCACTTTCCTGAGCGACGATTCCTGGCGTGATGTCATCAAAAACGAGATTGCCAGCGGCCATCCGGTTCTGATGTCGGCAAGCAACCCAAGCGGTACAGGCCACAGTTTCATAGCTGACGGTTACGATTCCCAGGGCCGCCTGCTTATCAACTGGGGCTGGAACGGAAGCAGCAACGGTTATTATTACGTAGGTGCATTCTACGGTTCATACAATTCCGGTAATGTCGCCTTTGTAGGCGTCCGTCCCAACGAAGGCGGTGATTATGTCGCCAATTTCGCACTTTATCACACTACCCAGAGCGGCACTGAATACCGCGGCGTTATTTATACTTCCGGAACAGTTAGCCCAGGTAAGGAGTTCAGCATCCGTTTCGGTGCGCTCTACAATTACGGATTCCGCTCGGAGTCTGTAGAGGTCAACTTCGGACACTTCGACCGCAACGGCAATATGAAGTGCCTGCTCAGGGAGAACAACCTTTCCGCTTCTCTCTCCTCTTCGTCCTATTCCTGGTGGAGCAGCGTGACGCTCAAGGTCCCTGACAGCGTCACCATCGAGGATGGCGATTATATGGAACCTCTCTACCGTGTCAGCGGCGCTACCAAGTGGCAGCGTTTCCTCAATGCTGAAAATCCCGACGATCAGGTTGAGTGCCAGATGCCGATGGATATCCACCGCTTCTCCAAGGCTACGTTCCACGCAGGGCTCAAGAAATTCAACCTGCATACCTTCACCGGCACCAAGTATTCCCTTGTCAGGGTTTCAGATGCCACTGAGGTTCGCAAAGGCACCATTTCGTCGCTCAGCGCAACATTTGATATGAATTCGTACGAGCCGGGTAAATACGTTCTTACGCTTAACCACGGCGAGCAAACAATGTCAATCGAACTTGTACGATGAAAACGTTTCACAACATAATCAGACCTCTCGTCTGCCTCGCAGCCATTGCCACGGGCTTTGCCTGCGAACGGATGGAAGAGCAGCCCATAACGGGGCCGGCAGGTACTTCCGAGAAAACCCCCGGCGTAGCTATTACCATCGATTGCGCTGACGCATCCAAGACCGCCATTGACGGTATGCAGCCGGTATGGAAAGCCGGTGACGGCATCTGGATTTCGGACGGCGACGACGCTTATTACGGTGAAGTGCCCGCCGAATATGACGGTATGACACGCGCTACCATCACCGTCCAGGGCATCCACCCCGACTCTACGCTGTACGCCCTCTATCCCTGGCAGGACAGCGCCTATGTATCGAAGAACATTCTTTATGCATCGGTGCCCGTAGTCCAGGACGGCAATTTCAAGAATACCTATATGGCAGTTGGAAAGAGCGAGCCCGGAAGCAAGAACATTTCGTTCAACAATTCCACCGCAATGCTGCATTTCGAGCTGAACAGCGAGGCAATCAGCCTCGTTCAGTTGCATAACCCCAATGCCAACATTACCGGTAATTTCAAGATTACTCCCGAAACCGGCGAGAAGTACGGCAACGCTTCCGGCTTCAGGAAAGTGCTTGTCAATACCAAGGGCAGCGGCGTCGAATACAACATTTCCGTGATGGCGTGCACGCTGCCTAAGGACGCTACCTTCACGTTCATTACTGCTGACGGCCGAATGGGTACGATCCGCACCTCGGTAGCCAATTCTCTCGTAAACGGCACTTACTATGATCTCGGCGTGCTCGATGACCGCATCACCTGGGATCCTATGCCTGCAACCGATCTGGGTGCAGAGGAGACCGCCAACTGCTACATCGTCGACGGCCCCGGAAGTTATCGCTTCCCTGCGGTAAAGGGCAACAGCCGCAAGGCTCTGGATGATGTCGCATTTGCAGACGTAGTCTGGGAGACGGTCAATACCACCACGGCTCCCAAGAAATATTCCCTGGCATCCGAAGTCGCTTACAGCAAGGGCTATGTGTATTTCCGCATTCCGGATTCGGCTCCCAGCGGCAACATCCTGCTTTCTGCCTGCGATATCAACGGCCAGATCTTGTGGAGCTGGCATATCTGGTACATCAAGGGCGGCGTTGCTGACCAGACCTGGCCGAGCGGCGCTGTGATGATGGACCGCAACCTCGGTGCGCTTTCAGCAGCCAATACCTCCGCCCTCTCCAGCGGCCTGTTCTACCAGTATGGCCGAAAGGATCCGTTTACGGCTCCCGCCAAGCGTACCGCTACGAATCTGATGGCGGTTACCGGTACGGCCATCAAGAACGAGGCATCCAATGACGAGAGGGGTACTGACGAATATGCAACTACCCACCCGACTTCATTTATCTATCGCAGTTCGGGTGACTGGCTCGCAGAGGAAGACCTTACCCGCTGGTCCGCTTCGGCCAAGACTGTTCACGATCCCTGCCCTCCCGGATACCACGTTCCTTACGAGTCCGTACTCAGCGGCATCACGGCAGACAATACTACGGTAGATGATACCAACAAGGGCCGTATTCTCCAGCACAAGAGCCAGACGATTTGGTTCCCCTTCACCGGCAACCGCTATTCAGGTGACGGTACCATCAAGAACTCCGGTTCGACGCATTACTGCTTCTTCGACCAGACGACTTCTACCAACAATATGTGTTCGTGGAATGCTACTTCGAGTGCCTTTGGTATCGGTACTACCGCAAGCCCTCACGCAAGCGGCTTCTCCATCCGCTGCCAGAAGTATGTTTCTTCCGGCGTTACGAGCGTGCTGAAACTGTATGCCAATATCACCGACACGTCTTACGGCTATCCTTTCCCGACCTTTACCGGCGAGGCATTTGGCAGCCGTTCGATGAACTGGAGCGACGGCACTACCAATCCCCTTCCTTTGACCTCTACGGATTGGCATTACTACAAATCGACCGGTGAGTTCATAATGATAATGACCTGTACGGAGATTAAGACGGCAAAGGTGAGCCTGGCCGATATCGTACGTGTTGATTTTACCGAATTTTAAACTTTTGTGACCATGAAGACAATTTATCGCAACGATTATATCGCTCCTGTCTCCGAGACGGTCGAGCTTGGTCTGGGAAGCCTTCTGGCGCAGAGCGTTTTGCCTCCGAGCGGAGATCTGCCCGGATTCACCCCCGGTGATTTTAATTTTTAAAACCCTTTATTTCTATTGCAATATGAAAAAGATTTTACTCATCGCCGCTGCCGCGCTCATTTGCGTTAACGCAGTTGCACAGAAAGCCGAAAAGGAGAAGGCTGATGAGGGTTTTGTCTTTACCACGGTAAAGGCCAACCCTGTCACTTCAGTCAAGAACCAGGCAAGCTCCGGTACCTGCTGGTGCTTCTCCGCCCTCTCATTCGTCGAGTCGGAGGCTATCCGCAAGGGTACCGCCACCTCTGATATCGACCTTTCAGAGATGTTCATCGTCGGTAACACCTACATTGACCGCGCAGTCAAGTATATCCGTACCGACGGCAACCTGAGCTACGGCCAGGGCAGCTCCTGCAAGGATGTATTCTATTCGATGAAGGATCACGGTATCGTGCCCAACGTCGAGATGCCCGGTCTCAACTATGGCACTGAGCTGCACCGCCACGCAGAGCTCGCAGCCGGCTGCAAGGGCTTTGTCCAGGCTATCGCCACCAACCCCAACCGCAAGCTTACTCCCGTCTGGAAGGAAGCCCTCAAGGGCATCATCGAGGCTTATCTCGGCAAGTTCCCCGAGGAGTTCACGGTAGATGGCAAGCAGTTCACTCCTATGACTTATTTCGAGTCCCTCAAGATCGATCCCGCTGACTACATCGATTTCACCTCCTGGACCCACCTTCCCTACTATGAGATGAGCCCCGTCGAGGTCGGTGACAACTGGCGTTGGGAAAGCGCTTACAACGTGCATCTGGATGAGATGATCGAGATCATCGACCACGCTATCGAGAAGGGTTACACCGTAGCCTGGGGTGCAGACGTGAGCGAGCAGGGCTTTACCCGCAACGGTATCGGCGTGGCTCCGGATCCGGAGTTCATCGCTAAGGCCCGCGAGGCCGGTTCGGACGAGGCACGCTGGCTTGGCGTCACCTCTTCCACCGCTAAGTTCGAGGTCAAGGGTCCCGTTAAGGAGATCACCGTCACCCCTGAGCTCCGCCAGGAAGGTTATGATGACAAGAGCACCACGGACGATCACGGTATGCATATCTTCGGTATCGCAAAGGACCAGAACGGTACCAAGTACTATATGGTCAAGAATTCCTGGGGTACCTCCAGCAAGTACGAGGGTATCTGGTACATCTCCGAGGCATACCTGCGCTACAAGACGATGGACTTCCTCGTCAACAAGGAGGCTCTTCCGAAGGATATCAAGAAGAAGTGCGGCATCAAGTAATTATTCTGCCCATTTTTTAGCTATCTTTGACAGGTGTATCCATTGAGAGGGATACACCTGTTTTTTGTTATGAAGAAGTACATTCCCGACGCTATTACGCTGATGAACCTCCTGTGCGGCATCAGTGCCTGCGTACTCGCTATGTGGGGCCAGTACGTCCCCGCGTTCCTGTTCCTTCTGGGCTCGGTCCTGTTCGATTTTCTGGACGGACTTTTCGCCCGCCTGCTTGGCGTGGTCACTCCGCTGGGCAAGCAGCTGGATTCGCTCTCGGACCTGGTTAGTTTCGGCCTCGCCCCCGCACTGATGGCCTTCAACTGGTACCTGTATTCTGGCGTGGGCCATACGGTTTTCGCATACGCGGCGTTTTTCTATACCTGCTGCGCGGCGCTGCGTCTTGCACGGTTCAATATCGATCCTGAGCAGAAGACTGATTTCCGCGGGCTGGCGGTTCCGGCAGCCGCGATGATCCTCGCTCCCCTGCTCTCTTTCGCGCAGGTCTGCGACAAGCAGGGCACCTCATCGTTCGTGACCGCGTTGCTCGATAAGCAGTGGTTCCTGCCGCTTCTGACGGTGGTCCTGGGCGTACTGATGGTTTCGCGCATCCCGATGTTTTCGCTCAAGGGCAAGAAGCTCTCGCTGCACCGTTTTCCGATGGAGACCGTATTTTTCATCGCTTTTATCGTGATCGTGCTGCCGCTGGCGGTGCTGCATGGCCGCACTGTTGGCGCCGGATTTTTCTATACCGTGCTGCCGCTTGCGATCGTATTTGCTTTCGTGCTTTATATTCTGATCAATATCGTCGCCGCAATCTCGCGGCGTGGCCCGCAAATTGATGAGCAGCTCTGACCTGAGATATGAATAATACCTACAATCAAAATAATAACGATTCTCAAATGAACAAGACAGTTGTACTTATGGCCGCAGCCGGCGTTGCGCTGGCTACCTCGTGCGGCCCGAAGCCGGTCGAGAAGGTGGCCGGCATCAATTATGACTATATGGATACCAGCGTCAGCCCGGGCGATGATTTCGCAGCCTACGCTACCGGACATTGGATCGATTACAATCCCCAGCCGAAGGAGTACTCGATGTGGGGTACCACGACCAAAGTCTTCGACGAGAATACCACCAAGCTCGCCGAGCTGATCCAGGGTATTGCCGCCGGCAGCAACAGGAGGGGTACGGTCGAGCAGAAGATCGGCGATCTCTACAATATGAAGATGGACGTGGATCGTCTCAACAGCGAAGGTGCGGCTCCCCTGGCAGCCCATCTTGCCGAGATTGACGCCATCGGCACCCGGGAGGAGTTTATCAGCTATTGCGCCCGCGAGCACGACAATCTCTTCTTCTATGTGATGGTCGGACCTGACGAGAAGGATGCGTCCAACAATATCGTCGGCATCGGCCAGTCGGGCCTGAGCCTTCCCAACAAGGATTACTACAGTTCGGAGGATCCCCAGAGCAAGCACGTCGTCGAGGTCACCCGTCAGCATATGCGCAACCTGTTCGTGCTGTGTGGTTTCCCGGAGGATGTGGCCCAGGCCAAGATGGAGCGTATCTGGGAGATTGAGACCCAGTTGGCTTCGAAGCATTACTCACTTGAGGAATGCCGCGTCCCGGAGGCCAATTATCACAAGATTACAGTGGAGGAGCTCAACAATCTCTGCACTCCCTTCGACTGGAGCGCATATCTCAAGGATTACCGCTATGACCGTACGAAGGTAGTCGATCTGGGTCAGATCGAACCTGTCGTCGAGGGTTGCCGTCTGATGATGGAGCTCCCGCTCGAGGATCTGAAGACTGTCTGGCAGTGGCATATCATCTCCGGTGGCAGCTCCCTGCTCTCGGATGCTTTCCGCGATGAGAATTTCGAATACAGCCGCAATATGTTCGGCACTCAGGAGCAGACCCCGCGCTGGAAGGAGGCTGTCAGCCTCGTCAACGGCCTGATGTCGGATGCTGTCGGCCAGATGTTTGTCAAGAAGTTCTTCCCCAAGGAGGCAAAGGCCGAGATGCTGGAGCTCATCGGCAATCTGAAGGCCTCCCTTGCAGAGCGTATCAAGGCTCAGGAGTGGATGACCGAGGAGACCAAGGCCGTCGCCATCGACAAGCTTTCCTCATTTATCGTAAAGGTCGGTTATCCCGACAAATGGGATGACCTGAGCGGCCTGAAGGTGGATCCCGCCCTTTCCCTCTATGAGAATGTCCGCAAGGCAAGCGAGTTCTACTGGGAACTCAATTACAAGAAGCGCTATGAGAAGCCGGTCGACCGCACCGAGTGGTTGATGTCGCCCCAGACGGTCAATGCTTATTACAATCCTACGAGCAATGAGATATGCTTCCCCGCAGGCTTCCTGCAGCCGCCTTTGTTCGACCTTGCTGCCGATGCTGCCGCCAATTACGGTTCGATCGGAGTGGTGATCGGTCACGAGATGACTCACGGCTTTGACGATCAGGGCCGCCAGTACAACAAGGAAGGCAATCTGAGCCCCTGGTGGACCGAGGCTGATGCCGAAGCGTTCAAGAAGCCCTGCGACGCGATGGTCGATTATTTCAATACCCTCTGGGTTATTCCCGATGAGCTTCACGCCAACGGCGCCCTCTGCCTGGGTGAGAATATCGCCGACCACGGTGGTCTCAATATCGCCTACAATGCATTCCAGATGTGGCAGGACAAGCACGGCCGTCTCGCTGACGACAACGGCTTCACGCCGGAGCAGCGCTTCTTCCTCTCGTATGCAAATCTCTGGGCAGGCACGACTTCGCCCGAGCTGCTGCACTACCTGACGATGGCAGATGTCCACTCCGTTGGATTCCTGAGAGTCAACGGCGGTCTGGCGCAGTGCGATTACTGGTACGATGCATTCGATATCAAGCCCGGCGACCGCTATTATGTCGCTCCCGAGGACCGCGTCCGTATCTGGTAAACGCTTTGCCTCCGGCAATTATGACGGTGACTCAGCAATGGGTCACCGTTATTTTTTAGAAATCTATCCGGTAGGAATAGTTGGTGCGCAGTGCCTCGAACGAGCCGGGTGCGCAGCGAAGGGCTGTATCATCGGCCCAGATATCGTAGCGCCCGAGGAGGGCTTCGGTGATGGCCTGCTGTGACATTGAGGCATCCAGCGCCAGAGGACGGGATGCCAGTGGCAGGCTGAAGTCCTTCAGCTGATCGATGCCGAAGTGGTCGGCGACGGCTCTTACCACGGCTATGGTCCCGTTGATCTTGCCCTGCGCGGAGTACCCCGCGATATGCGGAGTGGCAATATCTGCTATATTGAGCAATTGCTTGTTTATCAAAGGCTCGCCTGCCCATACGTCAAGTATCAGTCCAGATAGATTGGACCGTGCCAGTATGAGGGCGTTTTCATCCACGACCTCGCCCCTGGCGGCATTGATAAAGATGCTCCCCTGCTTCATCCGGCCGAAAAAATCACCGGAGGCGAAGCCGATATTTTCCTCCCAAAGGGGAATGTGAAGCGTCACGATATCCGACTCGGCGAGCACCTGCTCTAGAGGCACGGACTCGAATGTGCTCTCCCTGATCGCCCTGGGCGGGTCGTTGCGCAATACGCGGAATCCCAGCGCCGATGCCAGGTCGGCCACCCGTGATCCGACCTGCCCCACTCCGATAACGCCCATCGTAAGGCCCCGGAGATTGATCCCTTTGCGACGGGCAAAGGCGTAGAGCGCCGTCAGGACGTACTGCTTCACCCCGTCGGCATTGCATCCGGGGGCCGAAGCCACGCGAATGCCGTGAGAAGCGCAGTATTGGATATCGATATGGTCCGTCCCCGCGGTAGCGGTAGCCACGATCGTGACCGGAGTGCCTTCCAGCAGGGCGGCGTCGCAGCGGGTGCGCGTTCTCACGACCACCGCCGAGGCATCGCTCAGGGCGGCGCGGCAGATCTCGCGGCCTGCAAGGTAGCTTACGCGCGCTCCGCAGGACTCGAAAACTCCGCTTATGTATGGGATGCCGGAATCTATGACGATATGGGGTGCGGTACTCATCAGATGAGAACTATCCGTTCGACATACTGTCCGCCGAGGCGTTCGTTGATCTGCCGGCGTAGTCTGACGGCCTGGAACTGAAGCTGCGTGCGCATCACCGAGGAGCGCATACGGCAGGTCAGGACCCGGCCCTCGAACTTCTTCATCGTGGTCTGCGCGGCTGCCTCCTCCAATGGCATCGGGGGAATGGTCATGCCGCACAGGAGCTCGTCCCAGGTGGCGAAGATACGCACCTTCATCAGGCCCTCGTCCCAGTGCTCCTCCTTGACCATTTTGCGGAGCAGATCTCCGATGCATTTGGTATTGGACTGTTGCATATCAGGCTTCAGATGCGGTTGTACTGTCCGTCACGGGCGAAGAAATGCGCGCTCTCGCGGTGGAATCGGTCGACTACCGTATCGAGCCGGACCTTGTTGGAGTCAGTCAGGAAAATCTGTCCGAACCCGTCATCCGCGACCATCGAGACCAGATTCTCGACGCGTTGCATGTCCAGCTTGTCGAAAACGTCGTCCAGAAGCAATATCGGCGATAGCCGGTAACGCTCCCGCATAAACTCGTGCTGGGCGAGCTTGAGTGCGATCAGGAAAGTCTTCTGCTGCCCCTGGGAGCCGCATTTGCGCAGCGGATAACCGTCCAGCTGCAGGTGCAGCTCGTCGCGCTGGGGGCCGCCGAGCGTAAATCCGAGCGCACGGTCCTTCTCGCGGTTGGCTTCCATTATCTCGATGAACGATTGCTCCGCCATGTTGGAGCGGTAAGTCAGGCTGACCGACTCTTCGGATGCGCTGATGCGGCGGACGAACCGTTCCGCGATCGGCGAAAGCTCGGTGCAGAACTGCCTGCGGGCCGCGTGGACGTAATCGGCGTGCGGAGCCATCTGCTCCGAAACCGTATCCAGCAGAAGATCCACCCCGCCATCGCGAAGGATGCGGTTGCGGCGCAGCAGCAGGGCATTGTATGCCTGGATGTGCCGCAGGTATTCGCGGTCCACCTGCGAGATCATCGCGTTGAGGTATTTGCGGCGCTCCTCGCCGGTATCATTGATAAGGGCGCCGTCCGAAGGGGCGATCATCACCACCGGCAGCAGCCCGATGTGGTCTGCCAGGCGGCCGTAGGCCTTGGCTCCGCGAATGAGCGTCTTGGATCCCTTGCGCACCACGGCGGAAAACTTTTCCGAAAGGCCGCCGTCCATCCTGTAGAATCCGGTCAGCACCGCCTCCTCGCAACCGTGGCGCAGCACGAACTGGTCCGATGCCGAGAAGTAGCTCTTGGTCATCGAGAGGTAGTACACCGCATCCAGAAGGTTGGTCTTGCCGGTGCCGTTGGCGCCGGAAATGCAGTTGATGCGCGGCGAGAGATCCACCGTCGCGTCGGCGATATTCTTGAAATCGTGCAGGATGATGCGTTCGAGATACATGGTTTGCTTCTATGCGATGCAAATTTACGAAATATAGGTTTGCAGTTGGCTATTTTTTGTTGTAATTTTGCACGATTTATTTCCGTATATACGGAAAAGAAGCTGAAAGTATAATAAATAACTATAATTTCAACAATGGCACAGAAAAACCAAACTCCCGCGGAGACGACCGAAAACGCTGTTTCCAAGTTCGAATCTTTAGTCAACAAATATGGCAAGCCGATCAGCTGGGTTTGCATCGCTGCTCTGGTGATAGTCGCCGCAGTCCTCGCATACAACCGCTGGATCGCAGCTCCCGCACGCCAGGAGGCTCAGGGACAGATGTTCAATGCTGAGCATTACTTCGTCGAGGGCGAATACGAGAAGGCTCTTAACGGTGACGGCAACCACCTCGGTTTCGCACAGGTCATCGACGAGTTCGGCTCGAAGGCAGGCAAGTCGGTCTATCTCTATGCTGGCATCTGCGCCCTGCATATGGATCTCAACCAGGACGCCATCGACTACCTCAAGAAGTACGACGGCAGCGATGAGATCCAGAAGGGACGCGCCCTCTGCTGCATGGGTGACGCTTACGTCAATCTCGAAGATTACCGCACCGCACTCGGCTGCTACTACAAGGCGGCCGCACTTGCTGACAACGCTTACCGTGCAACCTACCTGGCTAAGGCAGCCCTGGTGGAGGAAGAGCTCGGCAACGATGCAAAGGCTCTCGAACTTTACAATGAGATCGAGGTCAAGTACGCCGAGACCGCAGAAGGCCTCGAGGCTGCAAAGAACATCGCACGCATTCAGAACAAGTAAGATATGGGAAGAGCATTTGAATTCCGCAAAGAGCGCAAGTTCAAGCGCTGGGGCCATATGGCCAAGACCTTTACCAAGATCGGTAAGGAGATCACCATCGCCGTCAAGCAGGGCGGTCCGGACGTGACCGGCAACCCGCGCCTCCGTGCACTCCTGCAGACCGCACGCGGCGAGAACATGCCCAAGGAGAATATCGAGCGCGCCATCAAGCGTGCCTCCGAGAAGGATCAGGCAGATTACAAGGAGATCGTTTACGAGGGTTACGGCCCGCACGGCGTGGCCATTCTCGTCGAGACCGCAACGGACAACACCAACCGTACGGTCGCAAATATCCGCAGTTATTTCACCAAGCACGGCGGTTCGCTCGGCACATCCGGCAGCGTCGCCTTTATGTTTGACCACAAGTGCGTCTTCAAGATCCGCAAGACTGACGCCATCGACGTAGAGGAGCTCGAGCTCGAGCTTATCGACTACGGCGCAGACGAGGTATTCGTGGACGAGCAGGAGGACAAGGACGGCAACACGTTCGAAGTAGTCAACATCTACGGTGAGTACACTTCGTTCAACTCCATCCAGAAGTACATCGAGGAGCAGGGCTTCGAGATGATTTCGGCAGGTTTCGACCGTTTCCCCAACGGCGAGATGAAGCAGCTCTCGGCTGAGGACCGCGCCGACCTGGACAAGCTTCTCGACAAGCTCGAGGAGGACGAAGACGTCCAGAACGTCTATCACAACATGCAGGATTAACCTTAACCAAATTTACTGATATGGAACTTACACACATTGAGCATCTCGGTATCGCAGTCAAGTCGCTCGAAGAGTCCATTCCCTATTATGAGAATGTCCTCGGACTGAAATGCTATGCTATCGAAGAGGTCGCTGACCAGAAGGTCCGCACCGCATTCTTCAAAATCGGACAGACCAAGCTTGAGCTTCTCGAGCCCACCTGCCCGGAGAGCACCATCGCAGGCTTCATCGAGAAGCGTGGCGAAGGCATCCACCACCTTGCATTTGCAGTGGCTGACGGTGTCGCCAACGCACTCGCCGAAGTCGAAGGCAAGGGCATCCGCCTTATCGACAAGGCTCCCCGCCGCGGTGCAGAAGGTCTCGATATCGCATTCCTGCATCCCAAGTCCACCATCGGCGTACTGACCGAACTCTGTGAAAAAGGCAAATAATTCTAACATAATAATAAAATGAGTCAGCAACTCGAAAAAGTAAAAGAGCTTACCCAACTCAGGGAGAAGGCTCGCATCGGTGGCGGTGAAAAGGCCATTGAGAAACAGCACGCACAAGGCAAGTATACTGCCCGCGAACGTATCAACATGCTTCTCGACGAAGGCAGTTTCGAAGAGTTCGATATGTTTGTGACACACCGTTGCCACAACTTCGGAATGGAGAGCAAGTCATACCTGGGCGACGGCGTGGTCACCGGTTACGGTACTATCGCAGGCCGTCTGGTCTATGTCTTCGCACAGGACTTCACCGTTATCGGCGGTTCGCTTTCCGAGACTCTCGCAATGAAGATCTGCAAGGTGATGGATATGGCAATGAAGGTCGGCGCTCCGATCATCGGCCTCAATGACTCCGGTGGAGCACGTATCCAGGAAGGTGTCAACGCACTCGCAGGTTATGCCGAGATTTTCCAGCGCAATATCCTTGCATCCGGTGTCGTCCCGCAGATTTCGGCCATCCTCGGCCCCTGCGCAGGCGGTGCCGTCTACTCCCCCGCCCTCACGGACTTTACCCTTATGACCGAAGGTACCAGCTATATGTTCCTGACCGGTCCGGCAGTCGTCAAGCAGGTGCTCGGCGAGGTCGTCACCCAGGAGCAGCTCGGCGGTGCATCCGTCCACGCAAGCAAGAGCGGTGTGGCACACTTCTCTGTTCCCGATGAGGAGCAGGCCATCAAGACCATCCGCGAGCTGATGAGCTACCTCCCGCAGAACAATATGCAGGAGCCTGATTACGTTCCCACCACCGACCCCGTCGACCGTTGCGAAGATTCTCTCAACGAGATCATCCCCGACAGCCCCAACGCACCTTACGATATGTATGAGGTCATCGGAGCCATCGTCGATGACGGCAAGTTCCTCGAGGTCCACAAGGATTACGCAAAGAACATCATCGTCGGTTTCGCACGCTTCGGCGGCACGGCTGTCGGTATTGTCGCCAACCAGCCCAAGGTCCTGGCAGGCGTCCTGGATATCAACTCCTCGCGCAAAGCCGCCCGCTTCGTCCGTTTCTGCGACGCATTCAATATCCCTCTGGTCACCCTGGTCGACGTACCGGGCTTCCTTCCGGGCACGCAGCAGGAGTACGGCGGCATCATCCTCCACGGAGCGAAGCTGCTCTACGCTTACGGCGAAGCTACCGTTCCCAAGGTTACCGTCTCCCTGCGCAAGTCTTATGGCGGAAGCCACATCGTGATGAGCTGCAAGCAGCTGCGTGGTGACATCAACTACGCTTGGCCTACGGCCAACATCGCAGTGATGGGGGCAGACGGCGCAGTCTCCGTCCTCTATGCAAAGGACATCAAGGCCGAGGAGGATCCCGAGAAGAAGGCAGCCCTCACCGAGGCCAAGAAGAAGGAGTACGACGATCTCTTCTGCAACCCTTACAATGCAGCCAAGTACGGATACATCGATGACGTCATCGAGCCGCGCAACACCCGTTTCCGCATCATCCGCGCCCTTCAGCAGCTTGAGACCAAGAAGCTCACCAATCCTGCAAAGAAGCACGACAACCTCCCGCTCTAATCATTTAAACGCTTAATCAGATGAAGCATATAAAACTGATTCTGGTGGTTGCCGCTTTCCTTGGCATGACCTTCTCCGCTGCTGCGCAGAGCCAGAACGCTATGCGTATCAACGAATACCTGGTCATCAATACCGACGACTTCCAGGATGACTACGGTCAGCAGAACTCGTGGATCGAGCTTTTCAACTCGTCCTACGGTACGGTTGACCTTTCGGGCTGCTTCCTCACGGACGATCCCGCCAACCTGACGAAATATTCGATTCCGGGTGGCGACGTCCTGACTAAGATCAAGCCCCGCCAGCACGTTATCTTCTGGGCTGACAACAAGCCCCGGAGGGGTTCTTTCCACGTCAATTTCGATCTGGAGAGTGCCGACGAGATACTTTTCGTCAAGGGCGACGGCCAGACCATCATCGACCGCATCAAGGTCCGTCACGACCTCCCGGAGAATGTCTCCTACGGTCGCGTTGAGGACGGTATCGGTTCGACCGACGGGACCGGCGAAGGCTGGGCAGTCCTCGACCATACTTCGGCAAGCACCAACAACGCCACTATCGACAAGGCCGGCAAGGCCGTCAAGATGAAGGAGATCGATCCTTACGGATGGGTTATGGCAGTCACTGCAATGTCGGTCGTCTTCTCCGCCCTGATCATCCTCTACTTCCTCTTCAAGCTCATCGGCATTATCAATATCCGCGCCGGCAAGAAGAAGGAAGCCAAGGTATCGAAGGTTGCAGTCGAAGAGACCAAGTACGGCGAAGTCTCAGCCGAGACTTATGCCGCCATCGCAATGGCCCTGCACCTCTACAAGAAAGATGAGGAGTCCCACGACGAAGAAAGCTACGTGGTCACTCTGCAGCGTACAGCCCGTACCTATACTCCCTGGAGTACTCACATACAGGGCATGCGCCAGCTTCCTGAAGTAAACAAAAGAAAGTAACCCTCCCAAGCAATCATTATCATGAAAGAATACAAACTCAAAATCAACGGCAACAACTACGACGTTGCCATCGATGAAGTGGAAGAGACCACCGCAAAGGTCGAGGTCAACGGCACGCCTTTCCAGGTAGAGTTCGAGAAGCCCATCACCAAGTCCCGCCCGAAGGTTGTCATCAACCGTCCCACGGAGACTCCGGGTGCCGCTCCTGCAGTCCAGGTTTCCAAGCCCGTGGCAAATACCGGCAATGGTACCGTGGTCACCTCTCCGCTTCCGGGCGTTGTCCTTAATATCAACGTAAAGGAAGGCGACGCAGTCAAGAAAGGCCAGACCATCCTGATTCTCGAAGCAATGAAGATGGAGAACTCCATCGAGGCTCCGGCTGACGGTACTGTTTCTAAAATTATGGTCCAGAAGGGTGATTCGGTTCTCGAAGGTGCCCAGCTGGCTGTTATCGCATAGCGCATAGTCAAGTATGGAAAACATCATTGCAAACCTCAAACAGTTCTGGGCTTTTACCGGATTTGCGAATTGCAATCTCAACTACCTGATCATGATCGTGATCGGTCTGGTGTTCATCTACCTGGCCATCAAGAAGGATTGGGAGCCGATGTTGCTCATTCCTATCGGATTCGGTATCCTGATCGGTAATATTCCGCTCTTCCAGGGACTCAATGTGGGCGTCTATGAGGAAGGCTCCGTGCTCAACATCCTCTACCAGGGTGTGCAGAAGGGCTTCTATCCCCCGCTTATTTTCCTCGGCATCGGCGCAATGACCGACTTCTCCGCCCTGATTTCAAATCCGAAGATGCTGCTGATCGGCGCTGCCGCACAGTTCGGTATCTTCGGTGCATACGCCATCTCGCTTGCACTTGGATTTGATGCTGCGCAGGCAGGTGCTATCGGTATCATCGGCGGTGCCGACGGTCCGACGGCCATCTTCCTTTCATCCCGTCTGGCTCCTGATATGATGGGCGCCATCGCGGTTTCGGCTTATTCGTATATGGCACTCGTGCCGGTCATCCAGCCGCCTATCATGCGACTGCTTACCACCAACAAGGAGCGCCTCATCCGTATGAAGCCCCCGCGCGCCGTATCTCCCGTCGAGAAGAAGATCTTCCCCATCGTGGGCTTCCTTCTCACGGCATTCATCGTGCCTTCGGGTATCCCTCTGCTCGGTATGCTCTTCTTCGGTAACCTCCTCAAGGAAAGCGGTGTTACGAAGCGTCTGGCCAACACTGCAAGCGGCCCGCTCTGCGATATCGTCACGATCCTTATCGGTGTCACCGTCGGTGCATCCACCCAGGCTGACCAGTTCCTCCGTATCGAGTCGGTCAAGATCTTCGGTATCGGCGCTCTCTCGTTCGTCATCGCTACGTTCGCAGGCGTGCTCTTCGTGAAGTTCTTCAACCTCTTCCTCAAGGAAGGCAACAAGATCAACCCGCTTATCGGTAACGCCGGTGTCTCGGCCGTTCCTGATGCAGCCCGCGTTTCCAACAACGTCGGTCTGAGCTACGACAAGAGCAATTACCTTCTGATGCACGCAATGGGCCCCAACGTGGCCGGCGTCATCGGTTCGGCGGTCGCAGCCGGTATCCTCCTCGGATTCCTCGGCTAACAGACTGTGCCATATAATGATGATCCGGAGCCCGAAAGGCTCCGGATTTTTTTATGCCCAGCGAAGGCTTTGAATCCTTGAATATCTCGCCTTAGTTTTGTACCTTTACGTTTTTATAAATAGCAAGCATTCGAATATCTGATATTTTATGCAGAACAAACTCCAAGAACTTACTGACAAACTGTACAATGAAGGTTTGTCACGCGGCAGGCAGGAAGCCGGAGAGCTGATTGCCGAGGCACGCCGGGAGGCTGATGAGATCATCGCCCAGGCTCGCCGTAAGGCCGAAGAGATTGAGGCCGAAGCGCGTAAGAGTGCAGAGAGCATCCGCAAGACTGCGGAAAATGACATTGCACTTGCTTCGACCATGACCATTTCTGCCGTAAGGCAGCAGGTCGAAAACGCTGTTGTGGCTCGCGCAGTAGCGCAGCCCGTATCCCGTGCATTCTCGGATCCGGCATTCGTCCGCGAACTTCTCGCGACCGTAGTCAAAGCCTTCAAGGCATCCGAGACGCAGGCGCGTGAGCTCGATGTCATCCTCCCCGACTCTCTCAAGTCGGAGATTGACGCCTCCTATGCGGCCGAGCTTTCGACTATCCTCGGCGCAGGCGTTGAGATCTCCTACCTCAAGGGACTTCCCGGCGGATTCCGCATCGGCCCGCGTGATGGCGGCTATCGCATCGACATCACCGAGGAAGAGTTCAGTTCACTTATCGGCGCATACCTGCGTCCGGCTACCCGCAAAATCCTCTTCGGTCTGTGATGGACAACTATCCGTATATCATAGCTTCCCTTCCGGACCTGGTTCAACCGGGCGCACCCCAGTCATTTGATTATGAAGGGGTGAGCGCATTTATCCGCAGCCAGCTTTCGGCGGCGGATTGTAGGAAGATCGACTGGCTGGAGGCGGGATTCACTCCGAAGTACATCCGTCATCATTTCTACCGCTTCGTTGCCCGCAGCCGTTCGCGTTTCCTTCGCGATTACTTCGCTTTCGACGCTGCGGTCCGCAAGGCGAAAGTCGCTTTCCTGCAGGGTGAACCGGTGTTGCCGGATGCATTCGAAGAGGCCCCCGCGCTCATCGCGATATTTGCCTGCAAGGACATCATCGGACGTGAGCGCCAGCTGGATCAGCTCTACTGGGGAAAGGCGTCGGATCTGGTGCGCGGCCATCTCTTCGATATGGACGTGATACTCTCCTTCCTGGTGCATGCCGCCCTGGTGCAGCGCTGGAACGCCCTGGATCCCGAGACCGGCCGCAAGCTCTTCGCCGATCTGGTCAGCGAAGTCCGCGGCACGTTCAAGGGCGTGGAGTTCGATACGGATACACCTGAAAAGAAAACAAATTGATATTGATATGAAAAGTACTGGTATAGTAACAGGCATTATTTCCAACCTGGTTACGGTGCGTTACGAAGGCCACGTCTCGCAGAATGAGATATGCTACGTCCACGCGGGCGACCAGCGCCTGATGGCAGAGGTCATCAAGGTTACTGGAAAGGATGCATTCGTGCAGGTGTACGAAAGCACCCGCGGCCTGCGGCAGGGCAACAGCGTCGAATTCGAGGGCCATATGCTTGAGGCCACCCTCGGTCCCGGCCTGCTCTCCAGCAGTTATGACGGCCTGCAGAACAATCTCGCCACGATGACTGGAGTCTTCCTGCAGCGAGGCGAATACACTGCCCCGCTTGACCACACGAAGCTCTGGCATTTCACGCCGCTGGCCAAGGCGGGCGATACGGTCCAGGCCGCCGACTGGCTGGGCGAAGTCCGCGAAGGCTGGCTGCCTCACAAGATAATGGTCCCCTTCTCTTTCAAGGGCACTTATACCATCAAGAGCATCATCGCCGAAGGCGAATACAATATCGACACGACCGTGGCCGTTCTGACTTCCGCCGAAGGCGAGGATCTGAACGTCTGTATGTGGCAGAAATGGCCCGTCAAAGTGGCTGTCGGCGGATACGAAGAGAAGCCGCGCCCGTTCCGCATAATGGAGACCGGCGTGCGCTGCATCGACACGATGAATCCTATCGCGGAGGGCGGCACCGGCTTTATCCCGGGCCCGTTCGGCTGCGGCAAGACAGTGCTCCAGCACGCCATCGCGCAGCAGGGCGACGCCGAAGTCATCGTGATGGCGGCCTGCGGCGAGCGTGCCAACGAGGTCGTGGAGATTTTCAAGGAGTTCCCCGAACTGGACGACCCTCACACCGGCCGCAAGCTGATGGAGCGTACGACCATCATCTGCAATACTTCCAATATGCCGGTTGCGGCCCGCGAGGCTTCGGTCTATACGGCGATGACCATCTGCGAGTATTACCGCGCGATGGGTATGAAGGTGCTGCTGCTGGCCGACTCGACCTCCCGCTGGGCGCAGGCGCTTCGCGAAATGTCCAACCGTATGGAGGAGCTTCCGGGTGCTGATGCATTCCCCGTGGACCTCTCGGCCATCATATCCAATTTCTACGCGCGCGCCGGCATCGTCCGCCTGCGCAATGGCAACACCGGTTCGGTAACCTTCATCGGTACCGTTTCCCCTGCGGGCGGTAACCTCAAGGAGCCCGTTACCGAGTCCACCAAGAAGGCCGCGCGCTGCTTCTATTGCCTGGAGCAGAACCGCGCCGACAAGAAGCGTTATCCGGCCATCAACCCGATCGAGTCCTACTCCAAGTACCTCGAGTATCCGGAGATCGTCTCCTACCTCAATGACAAGATCAGTCCCGATTGGGTGGAGAAAGTCCACAAGGCCAAGAACATAGTCCTTCGCGGCAAGGAGGTCGCCGACCAGATCAACATCCTGGGCGATGACGGCGTGCCCATCTCCTACCACGAGCTCTACTGGAAGAGCGAGCTCATCGACTTCGTCATCCTCCAGCAGGACGCTTTCGACAAGATCGACGCCATCACCCCGATGGACCGTCAGGAATATATGCTGACGCTGGTGCTCGAGATCTGCGACCACAAGTTCTCTTTCAGCGACTACGAGAAGTGCGCAGCCCGTTACAAGGAGATCATCAACCTCCTGCGTCAGATGAATTACTCCGAGATGCATTCGGAGCAGTTTGAGAATTACCTCCGTCAAATCCGTAATATTTTGGACAATGAACAGTAGCAGAGCTTTTCAGCGGATTTATACCCGCCTGGAGTCGATTACCAAGGCAACCGTCTCCCTGAGGGCGCAGGGCGTCAGCAATGACGAGCTGGCGACTGTTGCAGGCCGCCTCGCGCAGGTCGTCAAGATCAAGGGCGAGCTGGTCACGTTGCAGGTTTTCTCCGGCACGGAGGGCATCCCTACCGATGCGGAGGTGTATTTCTTCGGCGAGCCGCCGACACTCAACGTCAGCGATGCGCTCTCGGGCCGTTTCTTCAATGCATACGGCGAGCCCATCGACGGCGGTCCGGCTGTCGAAGGCGAAAAGCGCCAGATCGGAGGCCCTTCGGTCAACCCGTTCAAGCGCAAGCAGCCTTCGGAGCTGATCCCGACCGGCATCGCGGGCATCGACCTCAACAATACCCTGGTCTCCGGCCAGAAGATTCCTTTCTTCGCAGACCCGGACCAGCCTTACAACCAGGTGATGGCGATGGTTGCCCTCCGTGCTGACGTGGACAAGATCATCCTCGGCGGAATGGGCCTCTCGAATGACGACTACCTGTATTTCCGTCACGCATTCGAGGAAGCGGGCGCCCTTGACAAGATCATCAGCTTCGTCAATACGACCGACCAGCCGCCGGTGGAGCGTCTGCTCATCCCGGATATGGCCCTTACGGCCGCCGAGTATTTTGCGGTGGACCGCAACGAGAAGGTCCTTGTGCTGCTGACCGATATGACGCTCTACGCCGACGCCCTCTCGATCGTCTCGAACCGTATGGACCAGATTCCTTCGAAGGATTCGATGCCGGGCTCGCTATATTCAGACCTTGCGAAGATTTACGAGAAGGCCGTGCAGCTGCCCGAAGGCGGTTCGATCACCATCATTGCCGTAACCACGCTCAATGACGGCGATATCACGCACGCCATCCCGGACAACACCGGTTATATCACCGAGGGTCAGCTTTACCTGCGTCTGGATACGGACACGGGCAAGGTCATCATCGACCCGTTCCGCAGCCTCTCGCGTCTCAAGCAGCTCGTGCAGAACAAGAAGACCCGCGAAGACCATTCGCAGGTGATGAACGCCTCGGTCCGTCTGTATGCTGACGCGCAGAATGCCAAGACCAAGCTGGAGAATGGTTTCGACCTCTCCGATTACGATTTGCGCTGCCTCGACTATGCGAAAGAATACGCTTCGCGAATCCTCAGTATCGACGTCAATCTCTCCATCACGGAGATGCTCGATACGGCGTGGGAGATTTTCGCCAAGTATTTCAGCCCTGCCGAGACAGGTATCAAGCAGGCCATCCTTGACAAATATATGAAGAAGAACTGATGGCCATCAAATTTCAATACAACAAGACCTCGCTGACCGCGCTGGGCAAGCAGCTCAAAGTGCGCGAAAAGGCGCTGCCGACACTCAAGAACAAGGAGTCGGCGCTTCGCGTGAGCGTGCAGGCCGCCAAGGCGGAAAGCGAACGGATCCTGGATGAATTGGAAAGGATGATGAAGGACTATGACGACCTGGCCGCCCTCTGGAACGAGTTCGAGCCGGGCCTGATAGCCGTGCGGGACGTTAAGCTGCGCACGGTCAAGGTCGCCGGCGTCAAGACTCCCGAGCTCGAGGAGGTCATCTACGACGTCAAGCCCTTCGACCTGTTCGCCCGTCCGCTCTGGTATCAGGACGGCGTGGCCATCCTCAAGCGCCTCGCGCAGCTCGGGATCGAGTCCGAAGTGATTCTCGAGAAGAGCCGTATCCTCGATTTCCAGCGCAAGAAGACCACCCAGAAGGTCAACCTTTACGAGAAGGTGCAGATTCCCGGGTATCTTGAGGCCATCCGCAAGATCAAGCGGTTTATGGAGGATGAGGAGAACCTTTCCAAGGCTTCGCAGAAGATAGTCAAGAGCCGTCATCAGGCCGAAGAAGAGGAGGAGCAGTCATGATTGAGAAAATGACCAAATACACCATCCTGCTGCTCTCCGGCGAGAAGGAGGATTTCCTTCTCAAGGTGCAGGAGCTTGGCCTGCTGGATATCCGCCGCTCGGCAAAGCCGGTGGACAGCTATTCAGAGGCTATCCTGCAGGATATACGCCGCTGCCAGCAGGCAGTCTCCGCCCTGGAGAAGATCGACTTCTCCGCTGACGCGGATTATGAGGACCTCTTGGCCCGCGCTGATGCCAAAGCGACGGAGCATACTGATATCGATATCATCCAGCAGGTCGCCGATGGCCGGAGCGCCCTTGCCTCGATAGATCTTCGCCGCAAGGCTCTGGAGCGCGAATGTGATCAGCTCCAGCCCTGGGGCCGGTTCCGTGCCGAAGATATCTCACGCCTTGCAGCGGACGGCGTTCGCCTGCATTTCTATAATGTGGCGAAGAAGCGTTTCTCCCCCGAGTGGGCGGAGCGCTGGCCGCTGGAGGTCATCAGCCAGAGCGAGGACCAGGTGTGGTTCGTCGTGGCCGGAGAAAGTGATATCCCCTGCCCGGAGCTCCCCTGCCCCGCTTACGATTATCAGGGAGCGCAGGATTGCCTCAAGGCCCTGGATGAGGAGTCTCTCGAGGCCCGCTCGTCACTGCTTGCCCTCCGAAGCTGCCTGCCCGCGCAGCAGCAGCGTCTCGCCGTCCATTTCGACGATATGCAGCGTTATCTTGCCGCCGCAGGCGCGCAGACCGCAGCCGAAGACCATATTACGATCCTTACGGGTTTTGCTCCAACGGCAGACGACAGCCGGATGGCAGAG
This sequence comes from uncultured Bacteroidia bacterium, assembly GCA_902773925.1. GTDB lineage: Bacteria > Bacteroidota > Bacteroidia > Bacteroidales > UBA932 > Cacconaster. Next base: position 47,639 of record CACYGI010000009.1, read on the forward strand.
GCCCTGGACGGTATGGGCGTCTATTACATAAGCGAAAAGGCCGTCCGCGAGGACAATCCTCCGATCCGCCTGAAGAACAACTGGTTCGCCCGTCTTTTCGAGACATTGACGGGAATGTACGGGATGCCGGTATATGATGAGTTCGATCCGACGCCCATCCTGGCGCCGTTCTTCCTGCTCTTCTGGGCATTCTGTATGGGCGATGGGGGTTACGGCCTGCTGCTGATCGGCATCAGTTTCCTGCTCCGCAAGGTCAATATAATGGGCCTTCGGGCTCACCGTAAGCTCGTGGCGACGCTCGGAGTCGGCACCTTCGTGATAGGTATCCTGCTCGGGACGTTCTTCGGTATCAACCTTGCCGAGGCAAGTTGGTTCCCGCAGGCTCTCAAGCCGTATCTTATCACGGGTAAGCTGGAGGTGGCAGGCTCGTCATACGACCTGCAGATGGTCGTGGCCATCGCCATAGGCGTGCTGCATATATGTCTGGCAATGGTTATCAAGGCCATCGGATATACCCGCCGCTTCGGCATAGCGAAGGCTATCAGCGCCTGGGGCTGGGTGATCCTGATCATCGGCGGCCTTACGATCGCGGCCGGTGCGCTTCTGAGCGTCTGGGATGCGACGGTCACCCGCTGGGCCGTTATCGCCGTGGGCGTGATTGCGCTGCTGAGCATATTCCTGTTCAATACGCCCGGACGCAATCCGCTGATCAATTTCGGCGCAGGCCTCTGGGATACCTACAATATGGCTACCGGCATCCTCGGTGACGTGCTGAGCTATATCCGTCTATATGCCCTCGGTCTTGCCGGCGGCATGCTCGGCGGTGCGTTCAACGAACTGGGTATGATGATCGTCGGCGATCAGCCGATGTTCCTGCTGTGGATACCTTGCATCCTGGTCCTGGTGTTTGGACACGCGCTGAATCTGGCGATGAGCTGCCTTGGCGCGTTCGTCCATCCGCTTCGTCTCACATTCGTCGAATACTTCAAGAACAGCGGCTACGAGGGCAAGGGAATTGCCTTCAATCCGCTGCGCAAGGAGAGTGCAACTGTCAACAAATAATAACAATTAATAATATCAACGATTATGTTATCAACAATTCTCGGATTTACCGGCCTTGCACTGATGCTCGCCCTTGCCGGTATCGGATCTTCAATTGGTACGACCATCGCCGGCAACGCGGCTGAAGGTGCATTGAAGAAGAATCCCGAAAAGTCTTCAAGTTACATGATTCTCTCTGCGATGCCCGCTACGCAGGGTCTCTACGGCTTCGTGGCTTTCCTGATGTGGCCCAAGGGTATCGACGTAATGGCTGAGAACGGCTTCCTGTATTTTGCAGTGGGTCTGGCTGTCGGTGCAGTCTGCCTCTTCTCCGCAATCCGTCAGGGTCAGGTCTGCGCCAACGGTATCATAGGTATCAGCCAGGGACATGATGTCCAGACCAATACGATGATCTACGCTGCGCTCCCTGAGTTTTACGCAATCCTTGCGCTGGTGGCGGCCCTTATGATCTAAGCCGTTACTTTTCCGAGTACGAGAGATTGTAGGTGGCCTTTGCAAGGACTGTCGTCCCACGGTACAGGGCTACGTCGTACGAGAGAGTGAAAGAGCCGGAATGCAGGCCTTCGGGCGGTATTCCGGCCTTTATTTCGTTGATCAGGCTGTCAACCGCTTCGACGGCCTTCAGGTACGAGTTCTTGGCAATATAGTCTTCGTATGCCAGTGCCGAGTCCTCGTCTTCGCCCTCCCAGTCCTTCTGCCAGGTACGGTTGTGGTTGAAGGCGATGGTATTCATACCGGATTCGAGCGTTTCTGCAAGAGTAAGGATGTCGCCGCTGGCCTTGACCAGGCGGGAGGTCTGGGTGACCATTAGCGAATAGGTGGCGGTACCCTGCTGGCTTGGCAGGCAGGCGCTGATGCAGAGCGCCGCGAACGCTACTGCGAGGATTGATGCGAGGCGTTTCATTTTATCTTGCTTTTAATATTGATTCGAGTCTGCCGAGAAATTCGGCGCGGTTGCGGTTGTTGGCTTCTTCGGTATATCGGAGGGTGTTGTTGAAATTGTCCATATAGGCCATCTCGAGCATTATGCCTCCGCCCAGGATACCCGTGATGTAGCAGCCTTCGATGATCTGCCATACGGCAAATGCTGCCGCCGCGGCTTCGGTGATCAGTGCGCCGAATCCTTCGCGCGTGTGGCCGGCAATCGCCTGGCCTATGGGCGGCAGGAATGAGAGCGCCATCGCAGCCTTCTGGCTGGTATAGCGCGGCTTGTGACGGAATAGATCATCTGTCTGCTGAAGAGCATCAGCCTGGCCCTCTATGGGGAATGTCTGCTCTATATAGCTCCGGGCCAGGGCTTTCGACTGGTCGTAGCGCCGGTTGGCGGCCATTACCAGTGCATCCAGCGCCAGATGCTGAATGTCGGTATCGCTCGTATCTATACAGCTGAGCGCACTCTCCCAGTCGCCTGAGCCGTAATATGCTTCTTCCTGGAGCAGCCGGTACGTGCGGAGCTGCGTCTCATCGAGCAGCCAGGCGCGGACGCGGGCAAGCGTGGCCGAAGCCTGCTGCGGCTCACCGGCCGAAAGCAGTATGCGCGCCTTATCCAGCAGCAGCGCGCTGGCCGCCGCCGGATCCTCCTGGTAATAAGCCTGGCGCTGGAGCAGTGCAGCCTCAAGCCGGAGGCTGTCGCATTGCGCTTCAGCGGAAAAACTTACGCAGAGGAATATGGATATGATAGAGAACAGTCGCATTTTGCGCATTCTGCAATTCGTCGTAATATAGTGATACGGAGACGCAGCTGCCGTAAATATTTGCAATGTAAAATACTCCCGTGAGGGAGCCGAAAAGGATGGTCTTCCAGTTGCGCGGGCCGTATTTGACCCAGTTTTCGGCGGTAACGGCGGCCATCGTGCCGACGCTCAGCAGCGAGGCAATACCCTCACCCGTGTAGCCTGCGTATATCTTGCCCGAGCCGGGGATGATGGCCGACATCAGGCCCGCCACTACCGGGCTCTTGCGCGGCTTGAGGTAGCGTTCATCATAGATGTGCTGCAGTGTTTCCTCCGCCTCCTTGAGGCGGAAATCCTCGAGACTGAAGCCCGCGGCCGATGCAAGGTATGCCTGAGGGTCGTCCTCGAGCAGCGCGATGCCCGCCTTCTGCAGCGAAGCGATCTCCTGCATCTGCCCGCTGTAGCTTTGGAGCCGGTTTGCTCCGCGCTCGAACTGCTTCAGATGAGAGTCGCAGACCACCGCGTAGAAGAGCGATTCATCGTACCAGGGGGAATCATTTCCCACGCGGGAGAAATACTCCCCTGCCGCGTCGAGATCCTTAAGGGTGAAGAGCACCGTGCCGCAGAGGTAATCCAGCGTGTCGGAAGGAAAATAGCGGCCCGAAGAGAGCAGCGCTGCGGCATCAGGTGTAAGGTCGCTTTCGATGAGATACCGCACGAAGTCAAGATCCTGCGATGCGCTCCAGCAGGCGCGATCGCTGCTAAGGGTAAGAGGTATGCGGGGCATCTGCTCCGGCTCGCAGAAAGGATCTTCGAAGTGGTAGCGGCCGGCGCTCGAAATGCGGCTCGAGCGGATCAGGGAGTCTATCGTGCGAAGGGGACGCGTCACGGCGGACTGCGCACCTGCATTAAGGGCAAGTGTGAGCAAAAGGATGATGAGGCCCGCGCGTCTCATACTATTTGCCGCCCGTGGGGTCGGTCGCGACTCGTGCGTCAGAGGGTACCTGGAAGTCGAACATCGGGTCTGCGACATCGACTTTCAAATCAGAATAAGTGGTCCGCGTGATGATGGAGTCCTTGCCGTTGTAGTCGATGGAAGTGACGCGGCCGGGCATCGTGAACCTGGGCAGGTTGATGTACTGCGTGAAATAGGTCTTGGAGACCACCTTGCCGCCCGCATCGGTGTAGGCGACATATATGGGAAGGAAATTGCGCGTAACTACGGTGACCGTCGGGATGCGGCCGGTCTCGCCAGTGCGGTAGGTCTTGCGGACTATGCCGTCGCCCTCGTTCTCGCTGGAGACTATCTTGTAACCGTAGTACACAAGGCCGAGGTCTTCGATGCGCCCCGAGAGGAAGAGGTAGATCAGTTCGTCCTTGTTGCTCAGATAGTCACGGACTTCCTGGAGTACTTCGTTGGTCTTGGGCAGGTAGATCTGCGCCTCGCCTTTTGGATTGGTGATAAGGTAATAGTTGTAAGGAGAATCAAATACGGTCACCATCCGGCCGTTTGCATTGCAATACAGGGTTTTGGTGACCGTACTGAGTTTGCCTGCCGAAACTGACTGCACCGTGGCGACGGCGGAAACCCGTTTCTGGGCATCCGCCGTGCCGCCGGCCAGAGTGAGCAGCAGGACTGCCGGCAAAATATGCCTCAGGCAGAATGTCATGCCCACATCAGCAGTTTCCTGTTGTTGTAGTATTTGCCGAAGCCGCTGCCGTCAATCAACGCTATCAACTCCACGATGAAGTCGATGGTTACGATGACCTCACCTACGATAACGAAGTTCAGCAGCAGGTACCAGAGCCACATCACAGGGGTGGAGCCCATGTACATACGGTGAATACCGCACCAGCCGAGGAAGATGGTGAGAACGAATGCGGCTCCGTCGCTCTTCTGGCTGACTGCGGGGATTGCCGGAGTAGCGGGAAGTGCTGCAGGGAACTCTGCATCGACTGCTGCATTGACTTCAACTGCATTTTCGATGACTGCGTCGATTGCGCTTTCGTTGAGCGAATAATCGGCTGCGTTAGCCGCAAACGAGAATGCGAAAACGGCTACCAGAACTGTTAAAAGTTTCTTCATTGTTAAAAGGTTTAGAGTTTAACGTTAAATATCTGCTAAGTTAAGTAAAAAAAACGGTCTTGAGCGCATTTTGTGGATAAAAAGGCAGAATTTCGTACCTTCGTGCTGCAATTGTTTTGATAGCATTATGGGCCGCAGAAAGAATAAACCGTTCCTGGAAGGAGTAAGAATAGAAGCCGTTGCCGCTGAGGGAAAGTCGCTTGCGCATATCGACGGCAAAGTGCTTTTCGTGCCGCAGACCATTCCCGGCGACGTGGTTGACGTGCAGGTCGGGCGGGTGCGCAGCGGCTATATGGAAGGACGGATGGTGAGGCTGGTCGAGCCTTCGCCGGACCGTATCGAGCCTTTCTGCGAGCATTTCGGCATCTGCGGCGGCTGCTCGTGGCAGCAGCTCCCCTATCCTCTCCAGCTGCAGTTCAAGCAGCGTCAGGTCGAGGACCAGTTGCGCCGCATAGGTCATCTGGAGCTCCCCGAAGTGAGTCCGATCCTTGGCTCTGAGGCTACCCGAGAGTATCGCAACAAGCTGGAATATACATTCTCGCGCCGCCGCTGGATCCTCGAGGGCGAGGACCCCGAGGGCCTCTGCGACGAGGAGCGCTGCGGCCTGGGTTTCCACGTGAGCGGGATGTTTGACAAGGTGCTTGATATCCGTCACTGCCACCTCCAGAAAGAGCCTTCCAATGTCATCCGGCTTTTCGTCAAGCAGTATGCTTTAGAGCATCATCTCGCCTTCTTCGATCTTCGGGCCCAGGAGGGATTTCTGCGCAATCTGATGGTCCGTACGGCCTCTACGGGAGAGATTATGCTGCTGGTGGTATTCGGCCCCGACGCGGCTGCGATGCCGGAGGAGCGTGAGGCCCTGTTGGATGCCGTATCGCAGCGTTTCCCAGAGATTACTTCGCTCTATTACGTCGTTAATGGCAAGTGCAATGATTCGCTGGAAGGCCTCGCGTGCTCACTTTACCGAGGAGCCGACGCCATCTACGAGCGGATGGAGGATCTGCGCTTCAAGATCGGGCCAAAGTCTTTCTACCAGACCAATTCGGCGCAGGCCTACCGTCTCTACAGCGTAGTCCGCGACTTTGTCGGATATGGAGATGCGGCTGCTGCCGGCGGCCGCAAGCCTCTGATTTATGACCTCTACACCGGCACCGGCACCATCGCGCTGTTCCTTGCGCGGCTGGCCTCACGCGTCGTTGGTATCGAATATGTCGCCGAGGCCATCGAGGACGCCAGCGTCAATGCTTCGGTCAACGGTATTGACAACGCCGTATTTTTCGCAGGCGATATGAAGGATATCCTGACCTCCGGGTTTATCGCCTCGCAGGGCAGTCCGGATATCGTCGTGCTCGATCCGCCGCGCGCCGGCATCCATCCCGACGTGGCCGCCGTCCTGCTGGAGGCTGCTCCGCAGCGGATGGTCTATGTCAGCTGCAACCCCGCGACGCAGGCCCGCGACCTGGCCGTATTTGCTCCGCATTACGACATCCTCCGCGTCCAGCCGGTAGATATGTTCCCCCACACGACGCACGTCGAGAACGTCGTGCTTCTCGAGCGCAGGTAGCCGTCAGAGCTTGATATTGACGGTCATCTCTTCGTCGAATTTGCGGAAGTACAGGACATAGTCCCCATCGGGAAGGTTGAACTGGAAGTATGGATTGCCCAGGTCGTAAGGATCAGTTTCGCAAAGCGAAGTAAAGAAGTACTCGCCGTTGTAATAATGGTCTCTGTAAATGTAATAATCCTTCGACGATTCCCCGCTCTTCATCAGTACATCTCCATTGCTCAGGCGAAGCTCCCAGTAGATGTCCTTAAAGGCCTTTATATAGAAATTGGACCACTCAGCGGGGTCCTTGCTGCCCCAGATTACGTCCCCATAAGTATGTCCGATGCTGATGAGATCCGTCAGCAGAGTCTCCCTGTCGAACTGGCAGTAACCCCAGCGTTCATAAAAGTCAACGGGTTCCCATCCTCCCAGGCTGGAGCGCCTTGAGAGCAGAAGATAATCGCCGTGAGCCACATTGGAAGGAGCCTTGCAGGTTACGGCCGGGGTATTGACAAGATAACCCTCACCGACGATAAACGGCTCGCAGAGAATCTCCTTGTAATTGAGGTTTTTGTCGTAGAGGCAAAATGTAAGCTCGGTCTCGCCGTCGAAGGTAAATACATTCTTGTACAGAGGGATGCTTTCGACGGGGAACGTGGCGGACTGGAAATCCCATCCGAAGGAAAAGAGGCCATCGATCGAAAGGGTAATGTAAGGCTCTCCTCCCTTGTCTGGCATTATGTTGATAACCATATCCTGCCCGGAATTGTATCTGAGAAGCTCTTCGGTATGTCCGTCAACAACCGTTAAGGTATAATAATTATTGCTGGTTCCTCCCCAGCCGTAGTTGATATGGAAATAACGGTCACGGTAGCCGTCCAGGACGAATGCGTGGCCGCCGTTGCTCGCGAAGCCGCAGTAAAATACCGGTCTGCCCTCATCGATCTCGTTGCGGACATACATCTCCCACCTCTCGTCATTGGTGCTTCCACTGCGGTCCAGATATCTGATCTGCTTGTCGTACTTGAAATACTTTGCCAGATAAAGCGGACAGACACTGGCCGCTCCCGAACCCTCCGGAGCGTATGACATATTGCTCATCACGCCCAGGTCAAACATCAGCTGGGCGACCTGCTGTCCTGCGTAAGGCGAATAACTGCCGCTGTAGCTCATAGGCATAGCTTCCCAGTCGTAGCTGTGGCCGAGCTTCTGGTCGGGGATGCTGTGCATATAATTCATCCCGTTCCATCCGAATTCGTATCCGGGCAGCGTACCGACGCCTGCATCGGGCCACTTGTGATATCGCATAATGATACCCATTGCCGTAGCTACGCATCCGCAGGGGCACTCCTCCCCGCTGACTTTGGGGCACATATCGTTGAAGGGCTTCCACTGGTTCCACGAGGCGGTCTCGAGCAGCACGGGCGTCGAATTCTGAACGGCCGATGCAGGATCGTTCCACTGCCGGCGGGTCTGCGCATCCGGCTCCCAGCCCTGCTCGCGGGCGAAACCTATCACTTGGGCATACCACTGGAGCAGTGCGCGCATTCCGTCCGGCATCTGTTCATCCGTAGGGAAGCTGCCGCTCTCCGAGTAACCCAGGACCGGCCGGGCCGCTTCTTCACCGGCCACCATTACGAATCCTCCGTTATTGTTGCCGTACACGTAGAATGCAGGCGCCTCGTCCGCAGAGTCGTCCGATACGGGGTAACTCTTCAGAAGCTTAACGTCGCCCTGCGCGATGCTCTTGGTGGCCGCGCTTCTTGCGAAAAATGACGCCGCCACAGCCGCGCTGCGCTGCGGGGTGACGATGGCTGCATTGATAGCGGAAGCTGCCGCCAGCAGGAGTATAACGCTTAAACAGATCCTTTTCATTGCCTGAGTTTTGAGAAATCGTACGACATTCCGTCCTGTGGCTTTGCTATTTCCACGGAGTTGAAAATAAATCCTTCGACGGTAATGAGATGCAGGCAGTCCTGCGTGTATTCGTGCTCCAGATCCGCTTCGTAGCGGTCAAATGTCCCGTCGCCCCATATTACGACCGCCCCTGATTCCATTATGACGGGGGCCTTTACGTGGCGAAGAGGCGTGCTGTAGGAGAAGGAAGGGCTGTTGCTGAACTGGAAAAAGCCGATGAGATCCGAATTATCGAATCCGGGTATATAGACCTCGCAGTACATCGAGCGCTTCTCCTGCGTCTTGTCGAAACGGACGTAGAAGACATAGCCGCCTTCTTCCTTTTCAAATCCTACGATGTGAGCCCAGTGGTCAGACAGATGCAGCTGGGCGGCATCGCTGACGGCCGGTGAAGTATGGATGGCGATGGTCGCTCCGCAGCTGGGCACCAGGACCGAAAGATCGCTTCGGACTATATCCGCCTTCTGCTGGATGATGCGGACGGTGTCCGTGCGGTCATATTCGCTGTTGCGGAATACAATCTCGCATTTGCGCTCTTCGCGGCTGTGGTTGCGCGTAAAGGCGAAGGTATATGTGCGCGTCGAAATGGTCCTGGTGCGGACTTCCTCCAGCCAGGTGCAGTCCGGCGTGATCTCGTAGCTCACGTCGATATTGCTGGCTACCTCGACCTGAAGGACGCCCTCTTCGGGCTGCAGGGTGAGTTCGCCGTCGCTGACGACGATCGTCGGAACTTCGCCCTTCTGATATACCGTCACCGTCTCGGTGCCTTTCGTGCTGCTGAATGTTATCACGCCGCTGCGACGCTCCAGGGAGGTATTGGCATCAACGGCGAATGTCAGGGTCTCGTTGCGAAGGCCCTTGGTGCCAAGGTCGTGGATCCACGTGGCTGCCTCGGGCGCGATGCTGTAACTGTAATCGATATTGGTCGCCACCTTGACGGTAAACGTGCCGCCGTCGGAGGCTATATCCTCGCGGCCGCTGGTGAGCACTATCGAGTCGTGCTGCTTCTGGACGATGACCACCGTGCGCTGGAGTTTGCCGCAGGTAAATACGACGGAAGCCGAACGCTCGTCATATTCGCCGTTGGCCTCGACCTTGAATGTCAGCGTGGCGACGCCGCTCTTGCCCTTGTCCTGCGACAGCGTGCACCAGTATGCGCGGCCGTTGACGAATTCGGCGGTCCAGGAGCCGGATGCCTTGAGGTCGAGAGTCGCTTGGCCGCTCTCCGAATTGAAGATGACGCTCAGTGTCTCGCCTGCTTCGCTCATCGTGGCCTGGTCCGAAACGAACGAGTCGCTCACGTAGTCGAGCTCAGGCTTGCAGCCCGCCAGAGACAGGATAGCAAGCAGTAGAAGCGCTGGCCGGAAGAAGGATCTATATCTCATAACTTAATATAAAGTACTTATTTATATGGCTTGCTTTAATTTTCAGGATTTCAATATCTTCTTCTTATACCAAATGGAGAAGAGTACTATCGAGAGAGCCGCCGCCGCGCAGCCGATAATGCGGGCTGCGGTCAGGCTCAGATGCACTGCGATGGGCGAATACATCAGGAACGTGGTGCAGACGCAGGTCATAAATACCGCAGGTATAAGCGTTATCCAGAAGAGCTTGTGTTCGCGGGCCAGATAGACCGTCAGGGCCCACAGGGTAAATACCGACAGGGTCTGGTTGGCCCAGCCGAACCAGCTCCATATGCGCTCGAATCCGTTGGCGTCCTTCATCTCCCACATCAACAGGGCGAATACTGCCGCGAACATCGGAATGCAGATGTAGAGGCGCTTGCGGATGGGCTTCTGGTCGAGATGGGCGAAGTCTGCGATGATCAGGCGTGCGCTGCGAAGCGCCGTATCGCCGCTGGTTATCGGAGCCGCCACCACGCCCAGCAGCGCCAGTATGCCGCCGAAGACGCCCAGCCAGTCGTGGCAGACGAGATTGACTATCGAGGGCACGTCGCCAAGGACACCGCTCCCGCCGGTAATGGTCTGGTAGCCGGGGATCGGATTGCCATAGAAGAAATAGCTTGCCACGGCTGCCCAGATCAGCGCCACGATGCCTTCGGTTATCATCGCACCGTAGAATATCGGCCTGCCCTGCTTCTCGTGCTTGATGCAGCGCGCCATCAGCGGGCTCTGCGTGGCGTGGAAGCCGCTTATCGCGCCGCAGGCGATGGAGATGAACAGGCACGGGAATATCGGGTTGGTGGTAAGCGACCCGCCCTCGGTCTTGCTGAGGCCTTCCCATACTTCGGGGATGTCGGGGAACTTGCTGAAGAGCACGACCATCATCGCCAGGGCCATAAATATCAGCGCAAATGCGAATACCGGATAGATGCGGCCGATAATCTTGTCTATCGGCAAGAGCGTGGCGACCAGGTAGTACAGGAATATTATGATGATCCAGAACGAATAGCGTCCGAAGGTGTGGACCATGAACTGCGGCTCCCAGATGCCTCCGAGAATCTTCGCGGGGCTGAATACGAATACTGCTCCGACAATCAGCAGAAGGATGATCGAGAAGTTGAGCATCAGCATCTTGGTGCGCTTGCCGAGATAGTGCCCTACCAGATCTGGCAGGCCTGCTCCGCCGTGGCGGACGGACAGCATACCGGAGAGATAGTCGTGCACTGCGCCTGCGAAGATGCAGCCAAGGACGATCCAGAGGTACGATGCCGGGCCGAATTTGGCGCCCATTATGGCACCGAAGATGGGACCTGTGCCGGCGATGTTGAGAAACTGGATCATGAAGATCTTGCGGGCCGGAAGTGCGACATAGTCCACTCCGTCGGACCTGGTGTATGCCGGCGTCGGACGGTCGTCCGCCCCGAATACCCGTTCTACGAATCTGCCGTAGATGAAGTAGCCTGCCACAAGGGCCACGAGTGCTATTATGAAGGAGATCATATCTCTTTGGTTATAAGATTTCAAATTTAACTATTTTTAGCGCGTTTTTGCATATTTTTGCAGAAAATCTGATGTATGACATCGTTCCTGTCCGAAGATACGATATGTGCTGCGGCTACCGGTCACGGCGGCGCGGTGGCTATGATCCGCGTGAGCGGAGAGGATGCCGTCGCCTGCGTGGACGGTATTTTCCGCGGACGCGGCAGCCTGCGCGATGCTGCAGGATATACGATGCACTATGGCTCTATCGTCGAGCGTTCCTGCTCGGACCGGGTCGTGGACGAGGTGGTCGTGAGCGTGTTCCGTGCGCCCCACTCTTATACCGGGGAAGATTCGGTCGAGATTTCCTGCCACGCTTCTCAGTATATCATCTCTCGCATTCTCGAGCTTCTTCTCGAAGGCGGGGTCAGGATGGCCCTTCCGGGCGAATTTACGCGTCGCGCATTCCTCTCTGGCAAGATGGATCTCTCGCAGGCGGAGGCGGTCGCAGATCTGATCGCGGCCCGCAGCAAGGCCGCGCACGATGTGGCCCTGCGCCAGCTCCGCGGCGGATTCAGCGACGAGCTCGCCCGTATGCGCGGGCAGCTGCTCGAGCTTTCTTCGCTTATCGAGCTGGAGCTTGATTTCTCCGAAGAGGATGTGGAGTTTGCGGACCGCGGCCGGCTCTCCGCCCTGCTGGAGGATCTGCTTGCGCATCTGGATCGTCTGGCGGATAGTTTCAGCCTTGGCAATGCGCTTCGCAACGGTATCCCTACGGTGATTGCGGGCGCGCCCAATTCGGGCAAGAGCACGCTGCTCAATGCCCTTGCGGGTGAGGATCGGGCCATCGTCTCCCCCATTCCCGGCACTACGCGCGATACTATCGAGGAATGCATCAATATCGGAGGAATGCTGTTCCGCCTGGTCGATACGGCCGGTATCCGCGAAGGCGGCGACCAGATCGAGCGGATCGGTATCGCCCGCGCCCGCGCCAAGTTGGCTGATGCGTCCCTCGTGCTGGTGCTTTACGACCTTTCGCAGCCCCGGGATGTGGCTTTCGAGCCCGTGGCCTCGATCCTGCGGGAGCTCGCTCCACAGCAGAATGTTTTCGTCCTGCTCAATAAAGTCGATGCCGCAGTATCGGATCCGGAAGAGGTCTCCGCAAGGCTCCGCTCACTTAAGGGTACCTGTCGCGTTCTGCAGGTGTCGGCTCGCGAAGGTACCGGCATCGATGACCTTCGCTCTGAGATCGCCGCGCTCTACTCCGGCCTGGTCAACGAAGAGACCACTATCATCACCTCCGCCCGCCATCTCGACGCCATCCGCTCCGGCGCCGCCGCCCTTCGCCGCGTCCGCGAGGGCCTCGCGGCTTGCGATGCTTCCGGCGTTTCCGCCGCGGGGGCTCTCCCCACCGACCTTCTGGCCGAAGAACTCCGCACCGCCCTCCACCACCTCGGCACCATCACCGGCGAGGTCTCCACTGAGGAAGTCCTAGGCAACATTTTTAGGAAGTTTTGCATCGGGAAATAAAAGTCTGATATTCAATTAGTTATATCTTGAATCCAGGGTTTCATCTATATCACTCATAACGAGATTAATTCTACTAGTATTTCTTTAACCAGATCCCACGAGGCTTTTGGCTCAAATGTAATCCCGGGGCGAAGCAGTTTTTCTGTATCTCCAATAAAATCTGGATCCATCATCTTCTCCTCCATATTTGCGATAAACTGCTTGTATGTCGGAGGCATCTCCACAACGAAACCGATATAACGTTTGTAGCAACGAACAACCTCTTCTGGATTCACTTCAGCATTCTGAAGGGCATACGCAAGGTCGAATAGGTCGCGACCCTTCTTGCGCTGATATAGCGCACGCATTTTTGTTCCCAATAACTCTTCCAGTTTGTAGGTAGTAAGATTGCAAGAACCAGAAGCCCAGAGGCTCTCATAAGAGAATGGAACCTTGACAAGACCGAGTTCATTGAAATGCTCATAGCAGTTAATCTCGACCTTGAGACGGATCTGAACAACCGGAGGGATTTCTGACTGAATCCGGAAGAGCATCGTATTATTGAATCGTATAGGCTTTATAACCTTGTCCGGAAGGTAACTGAGGACCTCCCCTAATCTGAAAAGAATAGGCTTGATGGGACCGGGATTAATCTGTACCAGATCAATATCCTCAGAATACCTTGGTTGGGGTGCAAGATAGAGTTTATGAAGAGCCGTGCCTCCGCGGAAAGCCAGTTCTGATGCGAGGAATTCATCCGAGAAGATGTCCGTCAGGGCTCTTGTAATAATAAGGTCCTGCTCAACATTGGCGATATCTTCCCAGGGAACTTGTTTGTTCCAGTGTGTAATGGCTGATCGTGGGATCATAGGTCATCTATTTCTATTTCGGTATTAACAATAATATTCCAGCGCTTATCCAGGATTGCGCCGTCAACGTTCTTGCGGGTTGAGAGCCGGAACCGGTTAAGCTTGGGAGAAACTATCTTCAATTCATTGTAAAGATCATTAGCCTGCGATTGATTCATCAGGACATTCTCCATAATGTAGCCGAGCCGTTGAACGGTCGCCAGAGTAGAGAGAGACAGTAGTCCGCTCTCTGCTGAACCCCTCCAAACCGTCTGTTCAGATAGTTCTTCAATCACAGTCGCTGCTCTTGAAAGGCCACCTATGTGATG
>CACYGI010000010.1 GCA_902773925.1 uncultured Bacteroidia bacterium
GCAGTTTCTTCGTATCCATTATTCCTCGATTCCAGCTATGAGTTCTTTCAACTTGGCAACAGCCTCGGCAATCTTGTTGCTCTTCTCCTCGATTGAGGACACCAGCTCGGCAAGCGTATAGTCTGTATCATCCTGGAACTTAATCCACGTGATGTCCAGACTGGTCTTATCCCTCTCTAGAATGTCCTTTACGGGATACTTGCGCCAGCGGCCGTTGGGATTGGTCTCTGCATTCCAGGTCTCCTTGCGGGCATTGATATTGTCGGCATTGTAGCAGGCTACGAAGTCATCCAGATGATGGCGCTCCATCGTGTTGTTGGCCAGCGTGTGCTTGATGCCAGTTCTATAATCGTAGAACCATACATCTCTGGTCTTCTCACCTTTCTTAAAGAACAGAACATTCGCTTTAACACCCTGAGCGTAGAAAATACCGGTAGGCAGGCGCAGGATAGTATGAAGGTTGAAATCGGACAGCAGCCTCTTGCGGATGGTTTCGCCTGCACCGCCTTCGAACAGTACATTATCCGGGAGAACCACAGCCGCACGACCACCATTCTTCAGCATAATCATCATATGCTGCAAGAAGTTCAACTGATTGTTCTTTGTCTCCACGTAAAAGTCCGGACGATTGATGTCCACGGATCCTGCAGGGCGGGTGCCAAACGGCGGATTTGCGAGGATGACATCTACCAAGGTAGAAGGTTCACTTTCCAAAGAATCCCTGCATTCAATCGGGCTGCGGTCTGTACCGATGCCGTGAAGATAGAGATTCATAGAAGCCAACGTTACCACAAGAGGCGTGTTGTCAATGCCGTGTAGAGCCTCTTCACGAAGGAAACGACGTTTCTCTTTATCGGCAGTCTGACCTTTCATAAAGTCGTAGGCGGTCAGAAGGAATCCACCAGTACCGCAAGCCGGGTCTGCTACGGTCTCGCCAATCTTGGGCTGAGTAACATCCACCATAGCCTTGATTAAAGAGCGAGGCGTGAAATACTGTCCTGCCCCACTCTTTTTGTCTTTACCATTCTTCTCTAAGATACTCTCGTAAATTGCGCCTTTTACGTCACCATCCATCACCAACCAAGACTCTTCATCTATGAGAGAAATCACCTTCTGGAGATATACAGGTTTGTCAATCTTGTTCTGAGCCTTGGTGTATATGGTTCCGATAAGATTATCCTGTTCGCTTAGAACCTTCAGCGTTTTTTCATACTGAGCAATCAATTCCAGGCCATCCAGACCAATCAAGTCCTCCCAACGGTAACCATCTGGAATGGCAGATGTTTCGCCAAAAGTTCTCACGTTCTCGTCATCCATCTTCAAAAAGAGAAGATAGGTAAGTTGGGTAATGTAATCTGTGAATCCTACGCCTTGTCCAGCAAGGACATCGGCCACTTTCCACACTTTATTTATAAGCGTTTGTTCTGATGACTGCTTGGCCATAATCTTTTAAGCGGATTTTCTATAAATCATAAATTGCGACAAGGATGCCAGGACGGCGTTCGCCTGAGACATGCTACCAAATGCTTGAATGATTTGTCCGGCTTGAGTTTTATCTTCTTGCTTAATATCATCAATAGTACAAGAACCGTTGGTGACAATATAATTCACGACTTGCTCCAACAAAGACTTTTGTGTTTCTGTAATGCCACGCCAAGTCTGGCCACACCAGAGGTTGAAATACTTGGCCGCGCCGCCCTTGAGGCTTTCCAATTTAGGAATATGATTAAATGCAAAACGGACCAATTGAATAATATTGGTTATAGCATCTTTTTCGTCTTTGGTAGTGAACTTCACGACATCCGACGGATGCAAAAGAGCATATGTGTTCCAAAGAAGCGATGGATTGAATTTGAAATTAGCGAAGCGAAGATGTGTATCCAGATCCTTCAACAATGCATAAGTAAGGGGCTCTCCCTGATTGTTGTATATAATGCGGAGCGCCTCAATTTCATCCTTATTTTCAGCGATGTACTTTTCGAAAGCAGCCGTAGTTTGGGATGCTTCCTCAAGCGAGAACCCTTTAGAAACCAGTTCATCTTCTCCAGGCATAAGAATCTTTACAAACCCGGCATTTAGTATGAGCAGGTAGCTTCTAGCATCAGGATGGTTTGCAAGGGAGGCCACAAGCCTCTTTCTCTCGTTGTTCGGTTCGTTGATGTCAACAAAAAGAGGAAGAGAATCGGTAGCTAGCGCTTCGTAAATCCGAGAAGCGATGTCTTTCATGTTATCACCGGCAAGTTCCCTGAACTTCTCACGCTGCTTTTCATCCGATTTGTTATGAATTCTGGAGAGCCTGCCGGCCAGAATCTTTAAATACTCATCATCCACATAGCCGTGTGTGATACGTTCCAGTAACTCCTTCAGAGTCATTGTGGCCGGCTTTGGATCTGTCCCTGGACGGGTCACTTTCATTTCATGCTCGGTTACACCTACTGCATCAACCAAATAGAAAAGGTCCTTGCTGATAGCATTCGGCGTAACAATCCGAAGCTGCTCGTCTCCAATTGTCCTGACACCTCTTCCCTTCATTTGGGTATAAAGAGAATCCGACTCTATATCGCGCATAAACATCACAACCTCAATGGGCTTGACATCCGTTCCCGTAGCGACGAGAGTGACGGTTACCGCTATGCGAAATTCCTTATCATTGCGGAAATGGCGGATAAGTTCATTGCTATTTCCAGCCGAATATGTAATCTTTTGAACGAACTGCGGGTCATTCTCCTTCCCAAAGACTTCCTTGGCAATCTTGACGATATTACTCGCATGAGCATCGTTTAAGGCGAAGATTAACGTCTTCGGAAGAAATTCCAGATTGGGCTCACGCTGCGGATCATTGAACATTTCCGTATAGACGGCATCACGGTAAGTCTCCAGCACAAGCTTGATTTGCGAAGGATTGACGATGCTCCTGTTGAGTTCGTTCCCGGTGTAAGTCTTTTCTCCGCTGTTCTTGACGTTTTCAACTTTGCCGGTATAGCGTGTGACTTGCTTGAAATTCTCGCCATCACGGATGGCACCCCCATCTTCTGTCGCCTTTGTTTTGATTCGATAAACACGATAGTCCACATTCACGCCATCAGCTATGGAGCGCTCAAGAGTATAGTTGATTACGCGGTTGTTATTGAAGAACGCCTCTGTTTCCGGTGCTGGCGTTGCGGTAAGACCTATGATTCGGGCTGACGAGAAATACTCCAGTACAGAACGCCAGGAACCGTAAATTGAGCGATGACACTCATCAACGATTATAAGATCGAAGAAATCCTTGGGAAGCGTTGGGTTGTTCGGGAGAGTCACGACTGGCGTAGGAATCTCATCGCAGTCGTAGTTTTCATCATCATCCGTTTCCTCAATATCTTCTCCTTTCAAGAGAGAAAAGAGTCTCTGAATGGTAGAAATAACGACATTGGAGTCTTTGGGAATCGCTTGGCTCTTTAGTCGATTTACGGTAAAGATTGTATTGAAGGCATCTCCGGTCTCTGTCAATTTGAACTTTCCGAATTCATCTTCCGCCTGTTTGCCGAGATTGTTTCTGTCTACCAGAAACAGTACTCTTCGCATGGGCGTATAAGAGAGGAAGCGGTAAGATGCCATACAGGCAGTATAAGTTTTACCCGCTCCAGTTGCCAGAACCATATATGCCCTGTTCTGACCGGCACGAAAACTCTTCTCCAACTCAGTAATAGCCTCGAACTGGCAATCTCTCAATCCTTTCTTTTTCAGCGTCGGGAGCCCCGCAAACTCGTCTTCGATTCCCAGGATTCTGCAGATTTTCTTTGGCGTGTGAATGCATCCCACAAGAATGTAACTGCCGTCTTTTTCCCTGAAGTATGTCACTTTTCCATTAGAAACATAGACGATAGGCAGCGGATTAGCAAAATACTGGTAATATTTAGTAAGTCTATGTGTGTAACCTTCAGCCTGGGAGATAACCTTGTCCGAAGTCACATCGATTGAAGCTTTTTTTGCCTCCAGAACTCCGACGGCCTTGCCATTGATAAACAAAAGATAATCAGCCTCCTTACCTCCCTTCAAAATACCTTCCTTTATAGCGGCAGCCGAAAGATTTGGAGAATACTCCTCTCTGGAAACAACTTTCCAACCAGCGTCAGTAAACATTCTGTCTATGAGTTCGCGAGCTTTTTCCTCTGGCGTCATAGTTCGTATAATGTAGTATTATCGGAATCTTGTGAATTACAAA
This sequence comes from uncultured Bacteroidia bacterium, assembly GCA_902773925.1. Classification (GTDB taxonomy): domain Bacteria; phylum Bacteroidota; class Bacteroidia; order Bacteroidales; family UBA932; genus Cacconaster. The sequence continues at coordinate 4,205 of CACYGI010000010.1, forward strand.
TTTAACATTTTTCATCGAAACTAAGATAAACAACAGTATACGAGAGTTATTATTTGATCATCAATTCTATTCATCAGACCAGTCAACCCGTCGGAAGAAAGTAGAAAATAAAAACGATGATTACAAGCAAACTCGACGCCCTCCACCTGGGGCCGACAAACATCACAGGTTCTCACACCTCACCATCACCCCGTCGCTCAGCCTTATCAATAATCACCTCAATCTGTGTCTTGAGATTTGGGACATCGGCAAGAGCCGTTTGCCATAATAATTCGGGAAGCACAGTTGCATATCCATGAACGAGGACGTGACGCATTCTGATTATGTCCCTCCACGGAATTTCAGCATGCTTATTTTTGAAATCAGCAGACAGCATATATGACGCCTCTCCGATTATTTCGACATTTTTCACTACAGCGAAATAACGTAATTTGTCCGCAGAGAGTTCCTCCATTGAGTACCCTTTGGTGAATGAGATGATATTATTGGCAGCCTGAACAATATCCAGAAGCCTTCCATTATCGCGTTCAGGCTCTCTCATATATCAGGACTTTGTCGTGGTCAATGTTGGCTTGGGCGAAGGGTTTAACTGAACCTTCTGCGACAAGGTCAACTTTTCTCCCGAGAATGCCTTCCAATTCATTGGCCATGCCTGCGTACTGGATAAGACCCACCGGAACGGAATGATCCAAATCGACCAGAATATCTATGTCGCTTTCCGGCCCGTCTTCCATTCTGGAGAAGGAACCGAACATCCACGCCTTCTTTACCGGCTCATTAAGAAAGAAATCCTGAATACTTTTAATAATCTTTACACGATCCTGATCAATTTGACTGACACGCTTCAAGGTTTCCTCCTTCTCGCCTTTTCTAGCAGCATATCTGAGAAGCCGCGAAGTGTTGACAGGATAGACTTCGAAGGCTCGCTGATACTCCCTTTGAATATCCTCATTAGTCAGTGAAGCATACTCTTTATCTGCGTCATGATCCACAAGTAGTTTTTCCAACGCGGGAACCATTATACCATCTTCATAGCGCAGCGGAGCCTCGGAAACCAGAGGCTTGACAAGGATAAAATCGTGCAGGTCATCAATCATAGCATACGCATTCCGAATAAGCGCCACATCATCAAACTTCGGTTTTAATGACGTCCGGACCTGATCACACATACCCTTAGGCACCTCAACGACCAGATTCCTGCCACTTGCGGTGATACAGTGATCCATTCCAACGAACGAATCAATCAGGTGATCTGCAACCTCCCTCATCTTAGGAGTTATGATGCTTCTATACTCCATTTCTGTTTTTTTGCAAATGTAATTATTTCTGGCAATATTTCAAATAAATTGCCAAATAAATAAGAGAGCGTTGTGAGCCAACCTTTCGTGTAGATTGTCCAATCAAACCAAAAACAGTAAATTTTTGCACAGAAAAGGAAGTTTTTCTTGATTTTCTATTCAAATTATTACTACTTTTGCGACATGAAGGATGTTTTAGACATATTAGGTAATGTCCCGGTCACGAAGGAAACAATTGCATCTTTGTATCCCGATGTTTCCGGTTCAAATCAAAAGGTCTCCTCTCTGGAGCATAGTGGTAAGTTATTACGCCTGAAGAGAGGGTTATATATCGTCAACCCGGCTTGGAGTGGCAGGCGTATCAGCAATGAACTTGTGGCAAATCACCTTTATTCCCCTTCTTATGTATCTATGCATACAGCCCTCCGCTGGTATGGACTTATCCCTGAGCAAGTGTACCTGGTCCAAAGTATGACTCTCAAGCATTCACGCGTGTTTGAAAATTCACTTGGCAGATTCTCATACATTGGAGTTGGCAGGGACTACTTCCCTATCGGACTGCGTCAAGAAGAGGTGGAAGGAACAAGCTTCATCATCGCAAGCCCTGAGAAGGCGTTATGCGATTTAATCTGTTATACTTCCGGCTTAAACCTGCGTTATCAAAAAGAGGCTCAGGTATTTCTGGAAGAAGATTTGCGCCTTGATATGGATGCATTCCGTCAATTCAATGCCAATATCCTTCATCAATGTGCCGGTGCCGGCAAAAAGACACAAACCATCGAAACGATCATAAAACTGCTTGAACGATGAACGAACTATATGAAAAGATGCTTTCGGCCTATGACCAAAGTACTGCTTCAGCGCGTAGGAATGCCATTTATGAAGTAAGCCAGCAGATTGTTCTTGCCGGACTTGCTGATGGCGGTTTTTTCGATAAAGCTGCTTTTTATGGTGGCACTTGCTTGCGTATCTTTCACGGATTGAATCGCTTCAGCGTGGATATGGATTTCACCCTGATAAAGGAAGATGCGTCATTTAACTTCGAGCAATACTTTCAGCCAGTTATAGATCAGTTTGCTTTGGTTGGCCGCAAAGTGGAAATCAAGAAGAAGGATAAGAAAAGCTTTGGCAAGGTGGAATCGGCATTTCTGAAGGATACAACAGATGTGTATGACATATCATTCCAGACAGAAAGATCCATCAAGGTGAAGATTGAAGTGGATACGATGCCACCCCTGAAGTTTGCGACAGAACAAAAGATCTTGCTGCAGCCAAAATCATTTCTGACTCGCTGTGTGGCGCTCCCCGATCTTTATGCCGGCAAAATGCACGCCTTGGTTTTCAGGGCGTGGAAGAACAGGATTAAGGGTAGAGACTGGTATGATTTTGAATGGTATGTACGCCGTGGTATCCCTCTTGACTGGAATCACCTTCACGAGAGGATTCTTCAACTCAGCGGTCATAATATGACTCTTGACGAGTTCAAGGAGGCCTTACGGGATCGCTTGGGTAGTGCTGACATATCCCGCGTCAAAGCGGACGTACTCCCCTTCCTGAACAATCCAGGCGAATTGGATATCTGGTCCAACGACTACTTCCTGCAATTGGCGGATATGATGAAGATTCAATAACTCACGTCAATTTTTATTCCCGGTCATTTCTTCACCACCTCACCATCACCCCTGCGCTGAGCCAGCGACCGGGCATCGGCAGACCGCCGAAATCGAAGTAGGCGGTGTCGGTGAGGTTTTCGGCCTCGAGGTAGAGGCGCAGTGTGCCGCGGCGCAGCCAGCCGGTATCGTAGCCCAGATTGCAGCCCAGCAGGAAATACGGCTCGTAACTCTGCATCGTATGGTCGGCGGCGGCGTAATTGCCGGCGCGGTCGTAGAGCGTGCCGGTGAGCTGCAGCTGCAGGCTGTCGCCGAAAAAGGCAAGAAGCATTTCGAGCGAAAGCTTGTTGCGCATATAATCGAGCGCATATTCTGAAATGAGACCGGCGCTATCCTTGTCCGACCACAGGTGCGAATAGAGCAGCGTCGCGCCGCGAAGCAAGCCCCCGCTCCGGTATTCGGCACGAAGATCACCGCCCCACGTATCGAGCCGCGTCATCTGCGTCGAGCACCACGGCGCATCGGCGGCATCGCGCACCCAGTCGATGACATTTAGCCCGCGGCGGTAAAAGCCCGTGGCGGCGAAGACGAACCTGCCCGGAGCAAAAACAGCTCCGGCCTTGGCCGTAAGCGCCTTTTCGGGCTGCAGATCGGGATTGCCCCTGTGCCCCGGCGCGGTATAATATAGATCCGTAAATGTCGGCAGGCGCATCGTTTGCGAGAGCCCGGCATCCAGATGCCAGAGAGGCGACGGTCGCCAGTCCAGGTGCGCATTCCACAGAGAAGCCGTGCCATAAGGCGAGAAAGCGGCGCCGGCCGAAGCCTGAAGACCTAACGCTCCCCTGCTCCACGCGTGCCGCAGGAAAACATCGCCCGTATGGCGCACCTTCATATACTCGTACTGCCGCTCATAGCCGGGCACTTCGAGCCGCTCGGGAGAAATCTCGCCGGGAGCGATCCGTTCACCCAGCACCGTGCTGAGGATGAAGTTGCACGCATAATCGGCCACCAGCGAAGTGGTACCGCCGGCCCAGAGATAACCGACAGATGAATGGGCGCCGTAATTGTCCGTCAGGTGGTGGTTGTACGGGACGAGGGATTCGTCGCCTCGGATGAGCTGGAAGCAGTCCGTATTCTTGCGGAAGGACGCCCACGCCGCCATCGAAAACCGGCCCGCGTTCTTCATCCAACGCAGCGAGGCGAGCGCCGTGGAAGTCATTTCGAATTGATTCGGATATGCCAGGGAATAAAACCCGGCCGCGCCGAAATCGCGCTTCTGCCAGCCCGCCTGCGCATCAAAAGTACCTGCACCGCCGGCATCATACACGGCCCGCGCATAGGCATTCCAGTTGATGAAATCAGTGCAAGGACGATAGCCGTCGCTGCGCCGCAGGGAACCCGCCCCGAATACGGTCAGCCGCTCCGAGGCACGTATCTGGCCGCTCAGATTGCCGTAGGCATAGCCGTAACTGCCGCCGGAAAGGTTTGCGCGCAGGAAATCCTCATCGCTGATGCGGGTACGGATATTGACGGCCCCGGTCAGGCCGGTATTGCCTCCGATCCCCTCGATCAGGTCCATCCCCGAGATAATGTCCGAATCCACCGGCAGGCTGTGGCTCTGATGGCCGGTCCGCGCATCGGTAAAATCCACCCCGTTAAGCTGGATCATCGTCTGGTCGGGACTGCCGCCGCGAATCCCGATGTCGGTCTGGATGCTCTTGCCTCCGCGTTCGCGAATGTCGATCGACGGGCAGAGCCGCAGCAGCTGCTCGAGCGTGCGGGTCTGCGCCGCAGGAATGCGCGAAGCCGTGACAAGTTCCTCCTGAGTGGTCAGATTTTGAACCGATGAACGCCGTTCTGAAGAGACAACTACCAGACTTAGAGTGTCCTGCGCCGCAAGAGATGCAGGCCAGCTGCAGGCCAGAATGACGGCCGCGACATACAACCACGATTTTTTCATGGCGCAAAAGTACAACTTTTGCCGGAAAGGCGGATGGTCCCAGATTGCGAAAAAAAACTTATCTTCGCGTTATGCGTCGATGCTGTTGGCTCATAAGGACGGTTGCGGCGGCTCTGGTGATGGCCGGGGTGCTGATCTCCTGCGACCCGCAGCCGGACTGGCCGGATATCAGCGGCACGACCACCAAGCCGGGAGCATACCTGTTGCCGCTGATCGAGACCACGGACATTCACGGACATATCCTGAGCACCGACGGCACCACGGTCCATTACCGCATGGCCTACATCGCCGACAAGGTGCGCGATCACCGCACAGCCCACGGCGGCTACAACCCGGACCGGATCCTGCTGCTGGACGGCGGCGACCTCTACCAGGGCGCAAGCGTATCCAACCTGCTCGACGGAGAGCCGGTATTCATCGCGATCGACCGGATGGCCTATGATGCCGTCGCCCTGGGCAACCACGAATTCGACTGGGGCATCGAGAATACCGTCGACAGCGACGCCACGGTCCCCGGCTATGACTGGGAGGGCCGCCACTATGACGGCGGCGTGCCAGTGGTCTGCGCCAACCTGTATCAGGACGGAAGCCGCGCCTCATTTACCCGGGACTATGTCATAGTTGACAAATACGCATTCAACGATTCCGGCGACAGCGTAAAGGTCCGCATCGGCATCATCGGCTATGCGGCCAGCTATGCCGGCAGCATCCTGCCAACGCATTTCAGCGAACTGGGTTACTCGATAGACGGCGACTACTCAACGGCCGGCGAGATAGCAGCAGAGCTGGAAAGATCGGAGCAGTGCGATGCCACCGTCCTGCTCACCCACGAGGCAGCCGAGACCGCCGCTGGCAAACTCGGGCGCGGCGGTGCGATAGACCTGGTGCTGGGCGGGCATTCGCACCGGACGGCGAGTGGACGCACCGATATGGGGATGGCATACCTCCAGGGAGGACGCTACTGCGAACACTACGCCAGCGCTGACCTGCGTTTCACGGTGGACGGCCGGGGCAACCTCTCATTTACCAGCGTCGAAAACCTCCAGACTCCGTCGGTCGATGCATCCCGCGACATTCACACCAGCGCCGGCCAGAACAGCGACGACCTGGACCAGGACATCCTCAAGGTCCTGGATAATGCCCTTGAAGAGACATCCGCCCAGTTCAACGACGTCATCGGATACATCACCATCGGCGCCACCTCCTGGTACATCAGCGGCAGCGGGGACCGCGCAGCCACTATTTCCAACTGGATGTGCGACATAACCCGCTCAATCGGCCGCGCGGACGTCGCATTCCTCAACTCCGGAGGCATCCGCACCACAATTCCGCTGGCAAGCGGACAGAAACGCCGCGACATTACGGTCGCCGATATTTACGAGATATTCCCGTTCAACAACCTTATCTACGTATATCGCATCACCTACGCCGAGCTGCTGCAGCTCTTCGAATTTTCGATGACAAGCGGAGGCGAGAGCATCTTTTCGCGCGTCAGCGGCATCGACTGCTACTACACGCAGATCACCCACACCTACTCCGGCGGGACCTATACTACCAGTGCCGTGCATTCGCTCAGCAAGGACGGCACGGTTATCTACCAGAACAAGAAGTGGACGGGCGACTGGGCGACGCGTACCGTGACCGTCGCGGCAAGCGAATTTCTGGCCACGGCCGAACGGACGGACTACTACACCGGCAAAAGCAATCCGCTGCCGCAGTGGAACTCTACCTCGCGCCTGGTCATCAATACTCTCGTAGATAACGAAAACGCCGTGCGCGTGCTGCGTGCCGAAGCTGCCGCCAGTAACGGCCATCTCTACATCGACAACAATCCCCATTTCATCCTGAAAAACAATTAACACGATACGTTTATGAATACCGGAAAAACGATAATGCGCCTCGCCCTTGCAGCGATTGTCGCATCCTTCGCAACGATAAACTACGCCAGCGCGCAACCGACCGTCAGGCTGAGCGCGGCCGAAGAAGAGGCGCTAATGCGCAGCTGGATCAAGACCCTCGGCTCGGACGAATTCGGCGGACGCGAACCGATGACCCCGTACGAAGACAAGACAGTCGAATATCTGGCCGACGAAATGCGCGCCATCGGGCTGGAGCCGGCATTTGACGGCAGTTATTTCCAGAAAGTGATGACCGTAAGCACGACCTGCCGCCTGAAGAACGACCGCATCAAGGTCCGCGGACGGCGCAGCGCAACGCTCACCGCGCCTGACGATCTGGTCATCTGGACATCGCGTGCCACGGACAAGATCGAGCTCAAGGGAGCTGAATTCGTATTCTGCGGTTTCGGCATCGACGCTCCCGACTTCGGCTGGAACGACTTCGAGGGCATCGACCTCAGCGGCAAGATCGTCATCTCGATGGTCAATGATCCCGGATTCTACGACGAGCTAATGTTCCAGGGCCGCAATATGACCTACTACGGACGCTGGACCTACAAGTTCGAAGAGGCCCTGCGCAAGGGTGCTGCCGGATGCCTGGTGCTGCACAATACCGCGGCTGCGAGCTACGACTGGAGCGTCTGCTCCAACCATACCGGAAGCAACCTTTCGCTCTATGACGAGGCGACCGCCAATGCCGGCGAACTGGCCGTAAAGGGCTGGCTGCACGAGGACGGCTGCCGCAAATTATTCGCTGCCGCAGGAATGGACTTCGAGGCCGCGTGTGAGGCCGCGAAGCATCCGGGATTTCGTGCATTGCCACTTAAGGTAAAAGGCGATATAATCTTGAATATCAATTGTGTAATCAATGAGACTCGCAACGTCGCCGGAGTCCTTCGGGGCAGCGTCAAACCGGACGAGGCAGTGGTATTCTCGGCGCACTGGGATCACTTCGGATTCGGTACCCCGGATGAGACGGGCGATGCCATCTACAACGGCGCCGCCGACAATGGTTCGGGTATGGCCGCTGTCCTGCTGCTGGCACGCAAATACGCTTCCCTGCCCTGCCGCCCCGGCCGTTCGATGCTCTTCTTGATTCCCACGCTCGAGGAGAGCGGCCTCTTCGGCTCCGAATACTACTGCAAGCATCCGGCATTCCCGATGGAGAAAACCGTGGCCTGCATCAATTTCGACTGCATCGCCCCGGATGCCGCGACCTACGACGCCGTGGTCCTGGGTGGCAGGCCCGGCCGCAATCTGGAACGTTATCTTGAAGCCTGCGCTGCGGCACAGGGCCGCTACGTATTCTACAATGACGATAACTCAGACGGCTGGTTCTTCCGTTCGGACCACTTCAATTTCGTCCGCCACGGCGTGCCTGCGGTCGTCATCGAGCCCGGCAAAGACCTCAAAGACCCGCAGCATCCCAACAAATACCCCCGCCCGCTCTGGTATCACAAGCCCAGCGACCAGTACCTCGAAGACTGGGACTTCAGCGGCACGCTTGACCACGTCAATATGATGTTCGGCGTCGGCCTCTCGATGGCCAACGAACCATAAGCAACAGGAACCGGAAGGAATCCTCTCCTACTTTACCTTCACCTTGGGAAGATCTTCCCAGAGGGTCGTGTAATGCGGGGACTGGTGTTCGCGGGCCATTGCGATATGTCCGTCGCCCTGCACTGCGAAGAGTATTGAACCCGGGCCGAACGAACGGTTGATGCTGTCAATGGCGCCCGATAGACGTGCTTCGCGCAATGCAGATTCGCCGTCGGCGAACAGCGACGGAGTATAGCCTTCGGCCTGCACGAGCCGCGTAATGACCACGCCAGCCTTTTTATAGCCGAATCCGTGACGGAACAGACGGCGGCAGGCATCCACCGCTGCAAGCACGATGGCACGATGGTCCGCAGTGGCTTCGGGCAGCACCGTGCAAATACCCGCCGAGGTCTGCGGAACATCCTCGCGGAAACGGTTGGTCATCGCGAAAACGACTATTTCGAGCGCGAGCGAGCCCTGCTTTCTCAACTTATCGACAGCCGCTACGGCAAAATTTGCAACCTGCTCTGCCAGAATAGCAGACTCGGTAATCTCGTGCGCAAACGAACGCGAGACGCAGATGCTCTGCTTAGGCTCGATCACGTCCTCGAATCCGATGCTCGGGATGCCGCGAAGCTCCTGCCAGATCCGAAGCCCGGGCAGGGCAAATGTGCGGCGGACCAGCACTTCGGACAACTGCGTATAATCCCAGGCCGTGCGCACGTTCATCTGTGAAAGCCTTCGCGCGGATTTGCGGCCGACGCCCCAGACATCCTCCACCGGGAAGCGCCGCAGCACTTTGGCAATATCCTGCGGCCGATGCATATAGCAGCCGCCCCGCAGCCTGGGATACTGCTTGCATAGCTTGGAAGCGATCTTGGCCAGAGTCTTGGTCGGAGCCACCCCGACCGAAACGGGAATCCCCGTCAGGCGGCGGCAGGCCCGCGAGACCTCCTTGGCGAAAGCATCGAAATCAATGTCATCCATCCCGCTAAGGTCGAGGAACGCCTCGTCTATCGAGTATTGCTCGACAGAAGGAGAAAAGGCCCGCAGGACCTCCTGCACGCGCCGGGACATATCCCCATAGAGTGCGAAGTTGGAACTGAATACGGCCACGCCGTTGCGCTCGACTATATCGCGGATCTTGAAATACGGGTCGCCCATCTTTATGCCGAGGGCTTTCGCCTCGTTGGACCGGGCGACGGTACAGCCGTCATTGTTCGACAGCACGATGACCGGGCGGCCGCCCAGGTCGGGACGGAAAACCCTTTCGCACGAGGCGAAGAAATTATTGCAGTCGGCAAGAGCGTACATCCTACGCCTTTTTGACTATCCAGGTAACCACGCCCCAGATCAGAAAATCATCCTCAGGACCTACGGGGATTGGCTTGTAGCGGTGATTCTGCTCGTTGCAGGGCAACAGGACCGCGCCCCGCTCTCCCATCTCGACGCGCTTGACGGTATATTCGCCGTCAATGAAGCATACCGCCTTGCAGCCGTTATACGGCGCGACCGCACGATCCACGATGATGATATCACCCTCGTCCATATCGGCATCCACCATCGACACGCCGTCGATACGGAAAAAGAAAGTCGAGGCCGAATGGCGGACGAGCATACGCACCAGGTCGAGGCGTTCGCGGACATCTTCGGCGGGCGAAGGAAATCCGGCTTTTATCTCGCCCATAAAGGCAAATTCGAGGGACTGTCCGTCCTGTATCTGCTGTGGCTGCATTCGCAGCAAAATTACTTAAAAGATTGCTGTTAGACAAAAATTATTAACTTTGTCACCAAATACAAAATTTTGAATATGAGCAATACCCCTACTCCCCACATCGGGGCCAAGTACGGCGAAATCGCAGAGACCGTCATAATGGCCGGCGACCCGCTCCGTACCAAGCATATGGCTGAAAATTACATGGACAATCCCGTCCTTTTCAATTCGATACGCAGCATGCTCGGCTTTACCGGCACCTACAAGGGCCGTCCGGTAAGCGTCATGGGACATGGTATGGGTATTCCTTCGATAGCCATCTACACCTACGAGCTTTTCAATTTTTACGGCGTCAAGACCATCATCCGTATCGGCTCCGCAGGCGCCTATGACAAGGATCTGAAGCTTGGTGACCTGGTGCTCGCTATGGGTGCCTGCACCGACTCCAACTACGCGGCTCAGTACGGTCTCCCCGGCACCTACGCCCCCATCGCCGACTTCGGCCTGCTCCGAAAGTCAGTAGATACCTGCGAAGAGCTCGGCTACCGCTACAAGGTCGGCAACGTGCTCTCTTCGGATGTTTTCTATTCTCCTGCCGCCTTCGGCAAGAAATGGATGGATATGGGCGTGCTTGCAGTCGAGATGGAGGCCGCAGCCCTCTATATGAACGCTGCAGCCAGCGGCAACAAGGCGATGGCACTCTTCACCATTTCCGACCACATCGTAACGGGTGAAGCATCCTCGGCCGAAGAGCGCCAGACGACGTTCACCCATATGATGGACGTCGCCCTCTCGCTGGTTTAAGTTCAGGGATTACTCCTCCTCTTCCTCATCGGGGTCAAAGACCTCGAGGGCTTCGACTTTGGAGCGAAGACCGCGGGTGTAGTGATAGCACTCCGCGACGAGTGTCTTTGTCTCGTCGATAAGCGAATCGATCTCCCGCAGGGCCACGTTGGGATCCTTGACCTTCTCCTCGATCTCCTGCAGACGCTGGAGATTTTTCTGATACTTTTCGCTGGTAATAAGTTCCATATCTTAAGACTTTTTATTGTTGCTTGACCTCATCGACCGTACAGTCCCAGTGACCGTCGGCGAACCTTAGTATAAAACTCTCTCCGCGGCCGCGCGAAGTGACGCCCTTGAGCACATTGCCGCGCTCATCCACGGCCAGAACGTATCCCTGACGGAGAATCTTCTGGGGATTGGCGGCCTCGATCCGCAGGCGTTGCTGCTCCAGAAGAGCGTCGCGCGCATCAACCTGCGCCCGCAGGGCGAAAACGATATTGCCCCGCGTGCGGCGGATATCTGCTTCAAGGGCATCGCAGCGGCGCACCAGACTGTGCGCGATACTGCCCTGCAACCTGTCAACCATCTGCGTGGAGGCTTTCTGCCGGGCCGCACTGGCAATCGATGAGCGAAGCGATTCGACCCGCCGGGCCGGAGCCTCCGCCATCACGCGGAATGAGCGGCAAAGCCCGACCCGCATCCGATTAAGAACATCCTCCTGCGCGGCACAGCGCTCTTTCAAGCCGTCCACGATATTATCCTTGAGGTTAAACATCTGGCACTCGGTATCATAAACCAACGCAACGAGAAAGTCGGCAAGAGCCGTAGGAGTCTTTAAGGAGACGAATGCGGCATCATCGATGATATGATGGTCGCGTTCGTGACCCACGGCGCACAGCACCGGGACCGGCATATGGCAGACCGTCTCGCAGAGTCCGCGGTCATCATAGCACTGCAGGTCCGTCTCCGAACCTCCGCCGCGAAGCACCAGAATCAGGTCATAACATTCCTCGGCCGCATCCTCCAGGGCACGGGCGATACTGGCTGGAGCCGCCTCGCCCTGCATTGCGGCAGGGAACAGATTGATATCAAATGTATAACCGTATTTGTTTTCGGACAGATGCTTGCAGAAATCTCCGAATCCGGCCGCAGTCTCAGAAGAGATGACTGCGATACGACCGGGGAGCAAAGGCATATCCAGGGACTTCTGCCGTTCGAGCAGACCCGAATCCGCAAGATAGCGCAACGTCTCGCGGCGCTCCTTCTCCCGCTCGCCCAGAGTAAAGCTGCTGTCTATCGCATCTATATCCAGGCTCAGGCCGAAAATGGCGTGGTAGCGGACCACGGCGTGAAAGACGATCGTCAGGCCCTTTGAGACAGTGCGGCCCGTCTCCCTTACAAAATCATCGACGATATGCATCCGGCTGCGCCAGATGACACCCCGGGCCCGCGCAAGCTCAGCGCTTGCAGAGGTAAAGGATGTTTTGCCGAGAGTGGGCATAGGGGCCTCTTTCTGAATGAGGTCCAGATACAGGTGGCCGCTGCTGATGCGCGCCTCCGCGACCTCTGCGCGAATCCACGCACCGATATTCCCTATCCTGTCTGCAATAATCTCCTGCAGGTCATAAAGCGAAATGACATTTTTCGCTTCGGCCTGCAGATTAGCATCAGTTGCCGCCCGGGTCATTGAATCTCAAAGAGGTTCAGGAAACCGGTCATCATAAAGACACTGCGGATCTCGCTCGAAATGTTGCGCACGATAATCTTGCCGCCCTTGACAGCCGCAGCTTTGCGAAGAGTGATGAAGATACGGAGTCCGGAGCTCGAGATATACGAAAGATCCGAGCAATCCATAATGATGGTGCCGCCTGCCTCATTGGTCAGCTCGTCCATCTGGGGCGCAATCTCCATCGACGCAGGTGTGTCAAGGCGTCCTGAGAGAATGACCGTCACTTCACCGTTTTCCCTTACAATCTTTACTTCCATTATTATCAGTAATTTTTGGTTAATATCAAAACATTGCGTTCGCCACGGCGCTCATACCAGACCTTGTCCATAATCTTGCGGATAAGGAGGATTCCAAGTCCGCCGACAGGCCGCTCTTCGACCGGGGCATTGATATCTACATCCGGACGCACGGTAGGATCAAACGCCTTGCCGTTGTCCGAAATCGTAAATACGAGTGATTTTTCCGTCACGGTGGCTGCTATCGTCACCTCGCCGTAAGTACCCTTCGGATAGCCATACATCATGACATTGGTCACGGCCTCTTCGAGTGCCAGGTTGAGACTGTCCTCGACCTGGGGATCGAGCTTCGAAGCCTTTATTGCATCGGATATAAAACCTGGCATACGGCCGATCTGGCTGACATCGTTGGGGAGGGTCATCCGGAGCGTGGTAGGCAGATAGTGGATGAAGAGGACCGTAAGGTCGTCGCTCTGGGGAGCGCCGTCCACGAACCTGTCCACTTCACGCTTTATATTGTCAAGATGGTCCTTGGCTCCCTTGCGGCCGCGGAGACACTTGTCCAGACGTTCCTCGCCGAACTGCTCGTGATAGAAGTTCTCGGCTTCGGTAAGACCGTCGGTATAGAGGCAGATGGCGTCATCGTAGTGGAAAGGTATCTCCTGCTCCTTGAACTCGCTGCCGCCGATGATACCCAGCGGAAGGTTGGGTTCGACCTCGAGCGTATAGATATCATCCGTCAGGATGCGCGGCGGATTGTGGCCGGCGTTGCAATAGCGCAGGACGCCGTTCTTGAGATCCAGCACGCCGCAGAAGAATGTCACGAACATATTGCTCTCGTTCATCGACGAGAGACCGTCATTCATCGCCCGTACGATGCGGCCCGGGCTGTCTTCGGTCGACGAGATATTGCGGAACGTAGTACGCGTCACGGCCATCACCAGAGCGGCCGGGACTCCCTTGCCGCTCACATCACCCACGCAGAAGAACAGCTTCTCGTCGCGGATGAAGAAATCATACAAGTCGCCGCCCACTTGCTTTGCAGGGACGATGATCGCCGCCATATCCAGATCGTGTCTCTCCGGGAACGGAGGGAAGGTCTTGGGGACCATCGACATCTGGATGCCGGTAGCCACGTGGAGCTCGTTCTGGATGCGCTCGCGCGTCATATCCAGATCCCTGGCACGCGACTGCTCGCGGATAAAGGCGCGAAGCATAACTATGATCATCGCAAGTCCCAGCAGCTGCATCACAAGGACGATAGTACCCATCTTCCGGAGTCCTCCGTAGACCTCATTCTCGGGGATAACTATGGACATCGACCAGCCTGTGCGCGGCACGGGAGAGAAGTACACGTAACTTGTAGAACCCTTATAGTCCACCAGGATATTGCCGGACTCGCCCGAAAGCAATATGTCTGAAAGATCCGCCAGACCGGTAGTATCATCCAGGGTAGAGATAAAATCCTTGAGAGTCCTTTTCATCGCCAGGGTCTCGACCGGACTTACCATTATCAGGCCACTGCGGCTGAGCATCAGGCTGAAAGCCTTGGGATAGACTTTGACATCGGCAACCAGGGACGAGAGCCACTCGAGGGACACGTCTGCGGTAAGGACAGCTGCGGCGCGGCCCTTGCGATCATAAATGGGCACGGAGAAAGTGGTCATCAGCATATCGCCGCCACCATCGTCCACATAAGGCTCGGACCAGTATCCCTGTCCCAGCTCGAGCGGACGGGTAAACCACTCCTGCGAAGGATAGTCGTACTCTTCGGTAGCAAGCGAACGGAAGATCAGTTCGCCCGCTTCGTTGGAATAGACGTACGGCGAGAAAAGCGGCCTGGTCTTATCATAACCGGGAACAAGGGCCACGGTCGAACCGACCACCACAGGATTGTCCTCCACCAGCCGCTGGCTGACGCGGTACATACTGTCGGGATGTTCAAGCGTCCACTGGGTGATCCAGACGCTGTTGCGGACAGCCGCCTCAGCCTGGTTGATGATGTCCAGGATTCTATTGTTGGTGGCTTCAAGCTGGCTCTCTGCACGCCTATTGGCCTCCGTCCGGATGCTTTTCTGCGAGTAATAAAACTGTATGAGAGCTGTTGCTTCGAGAGTCATGGCGGCGATAAACACCAGCAATACCGCCTTCCTTCTTCCGGACTTTTTACTGTTTGCCATTGTTATCTGAGGATTGGAGCAAGCGCCTCGCGGAATTCCGGCATAGGCCTGCGGGTATCACGTTCGATGATAAGGGTCTTGAGTCCGGCATAGGGACTTACCAGCTCCGTGGCTTCCTTAATGGAAACCCCATTGCCGAAATAAACGGGGACGAAGCACTCCCAGAACTTTGTAGAGAGTGTCTTGGGCATATGGAATGTATTGCTGATGAACTCCTCGTCGCTCAGGCAGCAGCAGAGATAGACCATCGACACGTCGAAAAGATGATTGCCCCAGCAGAAATCGCCCAGGTCTATGAAGTAACGCTGATCGCCGACGAAAATGGCGTTGCTGTACTGCAGGTCGCCGTGCACCGCCGTATCCTCGTCCGGAGTATCGGCGATAAAACGCGTAAGACGGTCCTTCTCCTCCCTGGTGAAAAAAGGATTCTCGGACAGCAGACGGAAGTAGCGGTCCTTGACGTTTTCGAAAACAGAAGTATTGACGTGTGTAGCGTGAAGCTGCTTGCACATCTGCGCAAATTCCGCAGCGAACTGCCCGACCTTTTCCGGCTCGTCGCCGGTGGCACGCGAATACGACTTCTTGCCGAGGATGCGGCGGAAGCGGATGCCGTAGCGGCCGTCTTCGGTCACCACGTAATCACCCGGCTCGGGCGTGGGAATGCCCATATCATAGACCTTGCGGGCGAGGCACATCTCATCCAGCGGTTGGGTGATCTTGCCGGGGAAATAAAGCTTGAGCATCACCGCGGGATCGGTCTTGTGATCATAGCTCTCGCCGTTGGCGCCGCCACCGGAAAGCACATAGTCGTCAAGTGAAATCTTTATAGCTTCCATTATGCAAATACTTGATTGATCAATCGTTCAAATTCCTTAAAGGCGAATGTATCCTCCAGCTCGCGAAGCGAATCGGCCAGGCCCCGGTAATGCCACTCGTGGTCACGGGGATCCTTGGCGTGGAAGAGCGACCAGAGAGCATCCCCCTGCATCGCATAATCCCTGGCGATAGCCCTCATATTGGAAAGCTTGTCTCCAAGGGCGACCATCTTAGCCTCGCGGCTGGCGCGGGCAAGCCGGTCGATAGCCGCCTGCTTGCGGTCGTGCCAGCTGTCCGATTCGGACACACCTTCAAAGACCTGGTCACTCTCGGCAGCCACAAGCGAAGCGATGCGCGGGCCGAACTCCGCCCGGATCTGCTCCACCGTGACAGGAGTATCTTCGACCGTATCGTGAAGTGCGGCTGCGGCGAGCAGCTCCTGGTCGGAGGTCATTGTCGAGACAATCTCCACGGCTTCCAGGGGATGAACTATATAGGGATAACCCTTTCCGCGGCGCTCCGTCCCGGAATGCGCCTTGACCGCGAAGATTATCGCGCGGTCCAGGAGTTGTGTATCCAGAGGTTTGTTTGCCATAATCCTATTGATTCATAAATGCCATCTCACTCGCCTGCTCCACGAGGAACTCCGCCATCATGGCGTTGCCCTCCGAGGGGCCGTTAAGAGTGTCGAGCATAGTCTTGAGGCCGGCGCTGCCGCCTCCGTTCTTAAGTATATATGCGATACAGAGATTCTGCGGAGCGATGGAAGACGAAAGGATATCCAGGTCCGTCAGGCCTATCTGGAAGCAGGCTATCTGATAAGCGGCCTCCGAATAATCCTTGATCAGCGTCGCCAGGTCGCCCAGCGTCCGGAAACCCATCGAGATGAACACTGACAGGAATGGCAGCAGCTCCACCTGCTGGATCTCGGCCTGATTGATCGAGGCGATGCGACGCGTAAGGCGGTCGAACGGCTTTATGCTTAAGAAACTGCGGAACGAATCGCCGTTGAGCTCTACTTCGGACAGATTGCCCGAAGCCACCAGGCTCTGCACCTGACGGCGATAATCTGTCAGCTCGCGGCGGATGCGGCTGAATTCGTCGTCCACCAGCTCGAGCATGCCGGCCAGGCGGCTCATGTCGCGCATATATACGCGCGGAATCTCGACGCCGTTCTTGTAGCCCGTATCGTGGTTCATGTTGGCCCAGGCATGCTGGAGGACCGTACGCATCTGGACTTCGAAACGGATCCGGTTGGCCTCCGGATGTCCCGGCACTGCCACTGAAGACTCCGGGATACGGCAGATATAGTGCAGCGACAGATAGCCGAAGCTATCTATCTCGTGGGCCTTGCGCTTGTCGATGGAGTTGGTCCAGTCTATCTCGTAGAGACGCTCGAGGACCGAGGCGACCTTATCCACGTCATCTATATAGAATGTGATGACGCGCAGGCCCACCAGGTCCGTGATGTCAAAAATGTCGTGGTACTTGCTGCCCTTGAGCCGCAGCTTGCCCGCAAGCGATTCGCGGGTCTTGACACGATGCTCGACGGCGGCCACGATGATGCCGGACTCATTGAAAAAATCTTTAAGCTGCCGGATGACCAGCCCTGCCATCTGCATATAGACGGGAAGCAGCTGGTCATACTGGGCGAGGATTTCACGGTCGTGATTGGTAAGCGGAATCTCTTTTTGTTTCATATCCTTGCAAAAATAATAAATAATCCACGCGCGCGTATAAGAAATCAAAAAAAAGAAGCGCCTGCTATCTGCAAGCGCTTCCCGTTGATGTCTGGATGACTGATATGACTGTGTTTATGATTAAGCCATTACGGGCTGGTGTCTGTTAACCGCTTATGAAGCCTACTCCTTCTTCAGTTCAATCGCCGGATTCGTCTTTGCCGCCTTCAATGTCTGCCATAGCACGGTACCAAAGGCGATGCCCAGCGAAATGATTACCGCCACCACAAACACCCATCCGTAGTTCTCAACGCGATACGCAAACCGCTCCAGATACACCCTTGCGGCCCAGACGGCCAGCGGGATACCGATGACGCAGGCAATGCTCACCAGTACCATATAGACCCGGATGGTGCGCCAGGCTTACGGCCAGTCCCACCGCCTCGATGGCGGTGTAGAGCTTATTGCGGGATAGAAATTTCAGATAACTTTTCATTCTTTTCTTGGTTTGTAACTAAAATTTAGTTACTTTTGCATATGGGAACGAAAGAAAAACTAATAGAGCGATTCAAGTCGATACCATCGGACTTTACGTTCGATGAATTGGTAACACTGTTGTGTCGTCTGGGATATAAAATGCAGGTCAAGGGAAAGACATCAGGCTCAAGAGCCATCTTTATCGGTGACGGGTCCATACCTATATTGGTACACAAACCGCATCCAGGAAACATTATGCCTAAATATATATTGAAACGCATTTATAGACAATTACTTGATGATGGAAAAATTGAAGAACAAAGTAAAAACGCTTAAATACAAAGGGTATTTCGGATCAGTTGAATTCAGCGAAGAGGATAATCTTCTTTTCGGTGAGATACTTGGCATTAATGGTCTTGTAAATTATGAAGGAAAGACGATGCAGGAACTCACCGATTCCTTCCACGAAGCGGTAGAGGATTATCTCGCATTTTGCAGTGACCACGGATGGAAACCGCAAAAAAGTTTTTCTGGTGCTTTCAACGTCCGAATTGCTCCCGATACGCATCGCGACATCGCCAACCTGGCAGCAGAGGCAGGCATTTCCATCAATGCCTTCGTCAAGCGTGCGCTGGCAGAGGCCGTCAAGCACCCGTGGGTGGAGCCCGGTTCCCTGGTAACAGGATACAGCGCAGAACAAGCAGAACCGGCCATGCTCATGGAGCCGGAAGGTCCGCACTACGGCACCCGGGATACGTTCCAGCTCACCCTTCCCCAGAAGGATGTCGCCTTCGCCAAAGACCTGGCCAAACGTATGGGCTGGGAGTTGCATAAATAAGAAGCCCGGGCAATGCGGAGGCAGTTGAGCACCACCACGCCCTGCACAATCAACAGCACCAGAGTGGCACCGCCGATGAAATAGAGCGGATTCAGCGAGACTTTCTCGGCAAACTGCTCCAGCCACTTATGGGCCACAAAGTAGGCGGCCACGCAGGCGATGACGGCCATCACCGCGGAGAGTTTCATAATGTCGGTGGCAAACACGCCCAGGATGTCCCGGGTGGTGGCGCCGTTGATCTTGCGCACAGCCATTTCCTTTGACCTCCGGAGACTCTCGTCCTTAATGAAACCAATGAGCCCCAGCAGTGCAATCAGCAGGGAGAACACGGCCCCCAGCGCCATCGTATTTCGCATCTTCTTGCTGTCGTCATACGCCGCCCGCATCTGTTCTTCGTAAGAGACGATGTTGATTTCGCGGCCTTCCAGGGCCTGCTCCAGCGCCTGCCGGACCTTCGGCAATGCCTCCGGATGCACCTTGAAGAAGGTATGCGGCATCCAGGAACTCATCGAGCCAATTTCGCCATAGAACAGTGCGCTGGGGCGCGGATCCACGCCGGTCAGGTTTCCGATGAGGTAACTCTTGTACACGCCGGAAATAGTAAAATAACTTAGCCCCGAATCGCGTGATCGGTCGTGTCCGGTAATGAACACCTGCTTGCCAACGGCGCCGTCACTCCAGTCTGTAAACTCCGCCATCTTGGCCACAAACTTCTCATCCACAACGATTTCTGAGGAATCCTTGGGTGCCCGGCCTTCCAGGAACTGGATTCCCATCAGGTCATAGAAATCGCTCGAGCACTCATACTGGTCGGCGATATTGAACAGTTCGCGATCGTCATCGGGCAGGTACACATTGTCTCCACTGGAGCCCTGGAATGGTAGATTGTAGGCGGCTGCCACAGCGCTTACTTCCGGAAGACTTTTCAGTGTCTGGTGTGCCCGCGTCAACGCCTGCCGGTCTCCGTCGAACATGTCAAAGTAGTACAGATTCTTGTAGTCGTAACCTGTATCGGCATGGGACACTTTCTGGTATTGCCGACCTATGATGAGCATCATCACCACCAGGAATACGTTGATAAGCACCTGGAAACCCAGCAACCCCAATTTCCAGTTGCGGGAATTCTCCGTATAGTTCTTTAATGCGGCATAGACCGGAATCCGCTGATAGAGCTCGGCCGGAACCACAATCGAAATCACCAGCACAAAGAGGATCACAGCTACGATGGCCACGATGCTCTGCGGCACCAGCAGCGTCTGGAAAGGAACCCCAAGCAGGTTCTCTACGATGCTTCGGCCTGCAAAGATGATTGCCCCAGCCAGCACCAGAGAGAGCAGGATATGCAGCAGCGCTTCCTTCGTCAGCATTCCATAAATGTGCTTACCCTCTGCGCCGTAG